>JAZKFJ010000005.1:0-429815 GCA_040386495.1 Pseudomonadota bacterium | reverse complement strand
TGAAACGGCTGAAGGCGATGCTGCTGGAAGCCGAAACCAGCCGGCGCGATGCCGCGCAGGCGCAGGAACGCAAACTGCAGGTGGGCAGCGGCGACCGCAGCCAGCGCATCCGCACCTACAATTTTCCGCAGGGCCGCATCACCGATCACCGCGTCGAAGGCCTGACCCTGTACGACCTGCCGAACATCATCGAAGGCCAGATCGACGGCCTGATCGAACGTCTGGCGCGCGAACATCAGGCGGACGAGCTGGCGCGACTGACGCAGGGCGGCTGACTTAAGGAGGCTGACCCGCCCGGCTCATCCGCACTTGCAGGAGCGACGGAAGTCTCGACCTATGTAGGAGCGACGGAAGTCGCGACGAACTCCTGAAAGATTCACCGCAGCCCATCGCGGCTTCCGCCGCTCCCACAAGAACAGGCCGGAAATCGCGACTACTGTGGGAGCGACGGAAGTCGCGATGAACTCCGGAAAGACTTGCCGCAGCCGATCGCGGCTTCCGCCGCTCCTACAGGGCATCAAATGGCATCGCGCGGCCTGCACGATCCGGATTGCACCATGCCTGAACTCGCATCTTTTCGCGTCCAGGACACCATCGATTCGTTGCGTGTACGTTAAACCTGCGGTGACATTGCGCCGCGAGCGGATCGGTTCATCCAGCGCAAGCAAGAATCTCCGCCACGATCAGGAGAGCCCCCATGCAGACGCAGGATCCGCAGTTCGACACGCTTCGCAAACTCATCGCCGACACGCAGGTCGCGATGTTCAATACCGTCGCCGCCGACGGCACCGTCCTGTCGCGGCCGCTGCAGACGCTGGATTTCGACGTCGACGGCGTGCTGTGGTTCGCGACCGACGCGACCAGCGAGAAGGCGCAGGAAATCCGCGCCAAACCGCACGTCGGCCTGAGCTATGCAGACCGCAGCGACAACAGCTACGTGTCCATCTCGGGGCCCGCGCGGCTGATCCACGATCAGGCTCGCATCGATGCGCTGTGGACCCCAGCGATGTCTATCTTCTTCCCGCAGGGTAAAGAAGACCCGAACCTGATCCTGATCCGCGTCGAGATCGAACGCGCCGAATATTGGAACGGCCCAGGCACGATCGTCGGCAAGATGCTCTACCTCGCCGCTGCGGCCATTACCGGCAATCCGGGGGTGATGAACGACAACGCGATCATCGAGCCGCGACTAGCGGTGTAAACACTCCCCAACAAAAACTGTCTTTTTGTGGGAGCGACGCAAGTCGCGACTGCGCGAGAAGGTCTTTCCGGAAGTCGACGTGCGTGATGCTGGCGGAATTGCGGAAGGTCCGTCTGCACTTCGTCGCGACTTGCGTCGCTCCCAAAAAAATAAGAAGGAATCCGGCTGCCGATCGTTCTAGCGACGCTTACCTGCCGCGATCACCGCGTAATGCGCGAAATACCACGCGGCGCGCGCACGCCCCATTCCCTCGACGTTGCGATAAATATTCCACTGCCACTGCGCGGCCTTGCGCTTGTCCGCGGACAGCGAGCCATTGCGCACGAGATACTCGGCCAACGGCTCTGCGCTGGGAACACGACGTGCGATACCCGCGCGACGCACCATCGCCAGCCAGAACACGTAGTCCTCATGACCGATGCGCTGGAAGCGACCGTCGCCGAGCGTGCGGTCGTAAACGCCGGTGAGGTTGCCGATGCGATTGCTTTTCAGCATATCGGCATAGCTCACTTCAGCCGGCGGCCGCACGATCGACAGTTCGCGGCCGCTCTCGTCGAAACGGCGGTAGGCGGTGTAGCTGATCTGCGTATCGGTCGCGCGCATATGCGCGAGTTGCTGGGCGAGCTTGTCCGGCAGCCAGCGGTCGTCGCTGTCGAGGAACGCGATATGCGTGCCGGTGGCCGCTTCGATGCCGGCGTTGCGCGCGGCGGCGACGCCGCCGTTGCGCGCCATGCGGATCGACACCAGCCGCGGTTCGCGCGCGGCCATGGCCTGGACGATGTCCCAGCTCGCGTCCTTCGAACAGTCGTCGATCACCAGCAGCTCGACATCGGCGTGGGTCTGCGCGAACACCGAATCCATCGATGCCTGCAGCGTCGCGGCAGCGTTGTAGGCCGGCATGATCACGCTGACTTTCGCAGTGTCGGCGGTGGCAGTGACTTTCGAGCGATCGACAAGCACAGACACGGTCTCGCTCACGCGCCGCGCGCCTTGCGCCCACCCGCCCACGACGAGCGCGGCGGCGGCAGCAGGTAATCCCGGTACTGGCCAGGATCGCCTTCCTCGCCGGCTTCGGCGGCCTTGATGATGTTGTAGGCCTCGCGCGAGGTCACGTAGTGCAGGACGTGGCGTTTGCCGTCGTTGTAGCGGCTTTCCAGATAACGGTGCATCGCGTCCACTGGCTCGCCCAGCAGGGTGTCGATGTCGTGTTCCTGTGTGCCATGGGTGTGGATCTTCACGAACACCCATTCCGGACGGCCTTCGACGTGCACGCCGGTCTTCACCCACAGATCGACACGGGCTTCGGTAGGCGGGCAGTTCTTGCGCACGTCGGCGTTCTCGATCCGCGGCATCGCGCCCATGCGCCGCTCGCGCCAGTTCAGCGCCAGCGGCCCCTGCACGATCATCAGGTCGCCGCGGGTACCGCCGCCCACTTTCACCGGCGCGCCGGTGTTGTGCGATTTCGGCGCCAGCGGATCGTCGGTGGCGTAATAGATGCTGTTGACGGTGGCGGTCTGGGTATCGCTGGGCGCCGATGGCAGGGTGAAATCGGCGTAGCAGCCGAGTTCGCGCAGCAGGATCAATTCGTTGTCGATGCCGCACCAGCGGCCGTCGGCGCGGGAATTGTCCAGGCACCAGTTGCCGTGGATGAAGCCGAACTTCAGTTCGCCCGTATCCGGGTCGCGCGGCAGCGCGCCGTGCTTCTCGTGCAGGATCTTGCAGAAGCGGCCGATCGAGACGCGGAAATTCTGTTCGGTATCGTTGTCGTGGTGCAGATGCACTTCGATCTCGCCGAAGCCGTCGGAACAGAGCGACGCGAGCTTGTCGAGGTGTTCCTCGGCGTATTCCTCTTCCGGATAGAAGAAACTGTGCTGCGGCGGGCGGCCGTCGGCGTCGCAGTGACGGCCGGCAAGCGCGCGATATTCAGTACACCAGCGATCGACGCGGCGGCGCTGGGTCTCCAGATCCGCACCCTTCCACATCGGCTCGAAGTGGTCGACGAAACAGAACATGACGTGCACCGGACGATCGGTCACCACTGGCGTGCGGCGGCGCAGGTAGTGCGCCAGCCACAGATGCATGTTGCGCTTGCGCATGTCGCGGACCACAAGCGCAGCGACTGCGGCCGCGAGCAAGACTCCGCAAAATGCGATGACGATGACTGCGTTCAACGCTGTCCCCGGCGGTGCCGATATCCGTTCATGATCGTTCCCCTGAATGCGTTGGATTGAAGATGTGTTCGTGCGTGCGGGCGCTCATGCCGGCTGCAGCGATTCGAACGCGAAACCGTCCGCCGCCCACACCGGCAGCATCGTCTGCAGCAAGTGCAGCGACAGCGCGCTGTCGTCGTGCATCAGCAGGATCTCGCCGGCTTTCGGCGGGTACCGCTGCGCAGAAGCGATCAGTTCCTCCGCCGGACGCTGGCTGTAGTCGAGCGTGTCGTAGGACCAGTAGGTGATGCGCCGGCCGCGACGGATGCAGTCGAGCACCATCGGTCGCGGCATCACCCCGCGCGGCGGCCGGAAATCGTGGCGCGCGACGCCGTCGAAACGCTCCAGGAATCGGTCCATGCGCTCGATCTCCACGCGCTGTTCGGCCAGATCGAGCCGATCGAACTGCGGATGCGTCCACGAATGATTGCCCAGCACATGACCGCCGCGCACGATCTGCTGCACCAGCTCCGGATGACGCTCGGCCTGCTGTCCGATCAGGAAGAACGTCGCGCGGACGCGATGCGCCGCCAGCAGCGCCAGCAGCGCCGGCGTGTGATCTGGATGAGGGCCGTCGTCGAAGGTCAGATACAGCCTTCGGCCGCGGCGCGGACCACGGGTCAGCACCCAGCGGTTGGGCAGCCATCGCAACACCTTCAGTTTTCTTGGGCGGGGATTCATGTCGTCGGATAGTCAGGAGAACGCAATCCGTGCGCGGGTACGGCCCACGGGCGGAATCGATGGCGAAACGCGGAATGCAGGAACGGCGGAATGGTCATGATGACGGATCGGATGCGCATGCGTTCGCCTCACCCGCCCCGGTACAGGACGTCGTAACGCCGGGCCATGGTCTCGATCGAGGCCTCGCGCAGCGCCCAGTCGCGTCCGGCGCGGCCCATGACGATGGCGCCCGCAGGGTCGCGCAACAGCGCGGCGAATGCATCGGCCAGCGCGTCGTCGCGCGCCGGCGGCACCAGCCGGCCGTTGCTGCCATCGACCACGATCTCGCGATTGCCGCCCACATCGGTGGCCACGATCGGCAGACCGCTGGCGCAGGCTTCAAGCAGCGCCATCGAATAGCCCTCGCTCAGCGACGACAGCGCGAAAAGATCGAAACCCTGCAGCAGCTCGCGCACGTCGCTGCGGTCGCCGAGGAAACGTACGGCGTCGGCGATGCCCAGCGCGGCGGCCTGCGATTGCAGCGATCCGCGCAATGCGCCGTCGCCGACCAGCACTAGCGCGGTATCGGCGAACTCGCCATGCACGCGCGCGAACGCGTGCAGCAGCGTGGCCTGGTCCTTGACCGGGTTCAAGCGGCCGACGGTGCCGATGATGCGCGTTCCCGAAGCGAGCCTCAGATCGCTGCGCAGTGCCGCCCGGCGTTCTTCCGATGCCGGCGAAAAGCGGTCGGTGCGGATGCCGTTCGGCACCGACAGAAGCCGCCCGCGCGGCGATACGCCCTGCTGCGCGAAGCGCGCGCGCGCGGCCTCGCAGACCGCGGCGACGGTATCGGTGCGACGCATCGCGCGTCGGTACAGCCATTCGCCGCGGCTGCGCGGCTGGGCGGCGCCCATGCCGTGGCGGGTGTTGATCAGCCGCGCGATCGGCAGACCGATCGCGGCCGCAGCCGTGTGGTAATGCGCGTTGGCGTTGTGGGTGTGGACGACCGCGCCGGGCGTCGCGCGCAACCCGCCGCGCAGGCGACGCAGCGCGGCAAGATCGAAGCCACCGCGCTTGCGGCAGGCCTGGACTTCGATGCCCTGCGCTTCCAGCTCACCAGCGAGCGCGCCGGGCTGGAACAGGCAGATCACCCGGCAGCGATGTCCGGCCGCGCGCTGCACGCCGGCCAGATCGATGACCATGCGTTCGAGGCCGCCGCGTTCGAGATTCTCGACCACGTGAACGATATCGAGAGGCGACTTGTACGAACCGTCGCTCATGCAGGCAGTTCGCAGACGGTTACGCGACGTTTGCCGCTGGCGGTGAGCGCGATCGCATCGACGGTCTCGAATTCGATGCGCACGCCGTCGCCGGTGAGTTTGTGGATGCCGGCGCGGATCAGGACATGCACCGCCGGGTCGTAGCCGGCGTCCGCCACCAACCTCACCAGCAGCGCATCCAGTTCGCGCTGCACCACCTGGTATTGCTTCACGCCCGTGATGGCCAGAAAAACGTAGACGATGTATTCGCCCGGCACCAGACGACCGTCGCTCAAGCGCAGCGCGTCGAGCTTGCGTCCGTCGACCTTGGCCAGTTTCGGCAGACAGCGGCCACAGGCGCAGTGTTTTTTGCCGGGCGTGCCGAGATCGCCGTTGACATAGCGCATCAGCGGCATGCCGTCGTTGTGCAGATCGGTGACGATCAGATCGCTGGGGCCGGTCGCATCCGGCCCGTCGGCGAATTCGACGTGCAGATGATCGGTGTTGAGATGCAGACCATCGCGGGCTTCGCACTCGGCTGCGATCAACATGAATTCGCGACAGCCGTAAGTATCGTAGGCCGGCGCGCCGAACACGCGTTCCAGCCGTTCGCGCTGATGCGGATGCAGGGCTTCGGCGGCGCCGAGGATGCGCTGCGGACGATGGATGCTGCGGCCCTTGCGCTCGAGCCAATGCGCCAGTTCCACCAGCGGCCCGACGTAGGACACGATGGTCTCGGGCTTGAAGCGGTCCAGCGCATCGGCATATTCCGCCATCCGCGCCTCGTTCATGTCGAAGGCATTGAGCATCCGCCGGTTGAAAGCCGCGTGGTACAGCCGGTCCTTGAACAGATGGAAGCCCGCTGGCGCCGCCACAGGCGCGCCCCACAGATACGCGGTGCGCTGGCCGAGGTGCGCGCCCGACCAGGCGTAGCCGCGGAACATCACCGCGACCCGGCGTTCGTAGCTTTCGCGCGTGTAGCCGAAGCGCAGCGGTTCCCCGGTGGAACCGCCGGTGGTCTTGAAGAACAGGGCGCCGCGATGCGCAGGTGCGATCATCGATTCGGCATGCGTCGATTCGGCATGCGCGCGGATCACCGGCTTGGTCAGGATCGGCAGTCGCGCGTAATCCTCGCGGTTGCGGATGTCTGCGGCGGATGTCACGCCCGCATCGCCCCACCAGCGCCGGTAGAACGGCACCTGTTCCCAGCAGTGGGCGATCAACCGCTGCAGCTTGCGCCACTGCAGGGCGTCGAGTTCGTCGGCTGAACGCCACTGGTCGCGTTCGTACTCGCGCAGATACGCCAGTGTCTTGCGTCGGCGCAGGCCGGACTCGTAGGCCGGATACAGCACGCGCCGGAACAGGGGTTCGTACAGACCGGTCATGGCGTGCTCCCCACGGGTGTCGCGCGCGCATGCGCCCAACCGAGCAGGCGTGCGCCGAAGCGCGGGCGCCCGCGCAGCAGACGCTGGTGCAGTTGCTGCATATGGGCGATGTCGTTGCGGGTCCAACAGCCCAGCGCCAGCGTCAGCGGCAGGTACAACGCTCCCGCGAGAAGACCGCCGACAAGCAGTTCGGCCCACGCCGGAAGATGGTGGTGCACCAGCAGCAGCGGCGCAGCCGCGAGCGCGCTAGCCAGCACGGTGCGCGCCAATCGCCCCCAGTCGGGCGAGACCCCGCATTCGCGGATCGCCAGCGTGGTGTAGGCCACCACATTCACCGCCGCCACAACCGCGAACGCGATCAGCGCACCGCGCAGCCCGTCGATATGGATCAGCCAGGCATCGAGACCCAGCTTCAGCAGCCCGCAGACCAGAATCAGCGCCAGCACCGCGCGCTGGCGGTCGGCGCTGATCAACAGACTCGATGCGCCCTGCGCGGAGGTGATGACCGCGACACCGGCCAGGCAGACCGCGAACACGGTGGAGGCTTCTTCGTATTCGGCGCCGTACAGCAGATCGATCAGCGGATCGGACAGCACCACGCCGAACGCCACCAGCGGCGCCGCGAGCAGCATCAGATAGGCGGTGGACGCCGCGAAACGATGCCCGGCGACTTCGCGCCCCTGGCTCAAGGCATTCGCCATCATCGGCAGCAGCAGCGCACCGAACACGCCGGGCACCAGCGCCGCCGCGCCGCTCGCCAACTGATAGCCGACCTTGAATTGGCCTGCGGCGTGCGGATCGGCGTAGGCGTTGAGAAACAGGACTTCTATTTCGCTGGAGACGATGAAGCCCACGGTGACGATCAGCGTGCTGTAGACCATCTGCCGGCGCACGCGCGGCACCAGATCCTCCGGCAGCGCGGGCCGGTCTTCGCCCGGCGGCAGCAGCGGGCGCAGCTGCGTGCGCGACATGCCGTAGAACATCACGCCCGACAGCAGGAATACCCCGAACAGCCATTCCACCGGCAGGTCCATCCAGATCACCACCAGCACCATGCCCAGATTCAGCGGCGTGGAGAACAGCGCGACCATCGCGTTGATGCGGAAATTCTCCAGCCCCTTGGCCACGCCGATGTTGAACATGTAGCCGGCGCGCAGCGCGATCGCGACCGCCAGGAATGCGAACAGAAAGCCGTGATGGAAGGTGGGTGCGACCCGATGGCCCGCCAGCCACAGCAGAAGCGCACCGATCGCCAGCGCCACGGCCAGAAACCCGCGCTGCGCCCGGCGCAGATATGCGACCAGCGGCCGCACCTGGGTTTCGCGGTCGCCGCCGCGCAGTTCGGCGACGAACTTGATCGCCGCGCTGGCGGTGCCCGAGTTGGTGGCGGCCACGCCCATGCCCACCAGCAGGATCACCGCGCTGTAGGCGCCGAAGCCTTCCGGCCCGAGGTGACGCGCGATGACGATCGAGGTCAGCATGCCGAGCGCGAACTCGGTGTACATCGCCACCGACGAGAACAGCGTATTGCGGAGCGTGCGTGCGCGGAGCGTCATCCCATCACCAGAAGTATCTTGACCAGCACATAAAGCGCGATGACGCTGCCGACGCCGATCGCGGGCATGAGAAGAATATCGTTGCCGAGCTGGAACCGCGGCAGGGCCGGATCCTCGCGACGCATGTCGGTGTAGTGCGCGACGACCAGCGCGGCCAGCAGATACAGGATGACGATATAGCTGCGGCTGAGGAAGAACGCCGAGACGAAGAAGCCGATCAGCGACAGCAGCAGCGTCATCGCGATCGCGCGGCCTTCGGCGATGCCGGCCTCCAGCGCATCGAGTTCGGCCAGCGCGGTTTCGGCATCGCCGTCGGCTTCGGGCGCAACCATGCTTTCCCATGCCAGTTCGCCGGGCGGACGCGAGCCCGTCCACATCATCCGGAAGCAATAGACCACCAGCGCCAGCCACAGCGTGTATCCGATGATGCCGGTCTCGGCCAACACCAGCACGAACGAATTGTGCGCGGTCAGATGGTGATAGTCGGAGTACATGTCCGGACCTACCCCGAACAGCGGATGGCCCTGGAACATCGTCAGGCCTTCGTACCAGGAATCCACGCGCCCCTGCGCCGAGGCTTCTTCGACGTCGATCTCGTTGAAGCGCGACGGCAACGCCAGCAGCACGCCGACGGCCATGCAGCCGAGCATGCCGGCCACGAACACGCCCCTGCGCTGCCAGATGTACACGCCCATCACCGCCAGCAGCGCCAGCAGCGAACCGCGCGAATCTGTGAGATACACGCCGTAGACGAGGATGCCGGCGACGGTCAGCCAGAACAGCCGGCGCAGACCCATCAGCCCGCCGCGCCCGCTGAGGTACATCGCCATCGGCACGCAGGCGACGAACAGCATGCCCAGATCGTTCGGGTCATTGAAGATGCCGACGTACTGGATGCGCGTGCCCTGCGACAGACCGATGCCAGTCCAGCCGATGCCGGTCTGCTGCTGTTCGATGCCGTGGATCGCCAGCACCGCCGCGCACACCGAGAAGATCGCCATGGTCTTCAAGATCCGGCTGCGCCGGTCCAGGCCGTTCGCGAACACCACGAACGCCAACAGTACCGGCGCGAATTTCTCGAATTGCTCCAGCGCGCCGCCGATCCAGCCGTTGAAGACATGCGACACCATCAGCACGCCGAAGAACATCAACAGCACCGGATACTGCGGAGCGTCGAAATGCTTGCGCGGCGAGAGCAGCCAGAAGCCGGCGGCCACGACCAGCATGATCGGCTGCAACGGCAGGCCGAAGCTGTCGACCAGCGCCGGGTAGTCCTGCGGGCGGATCAGCACCAGCAGCAGATACAGCATCATCGCGACGAACATGATGGGGTCTCAGCCGCTCCTGCTTCGGGAGCGGTAGCAGAACACTTCCGGCAGCGCCAGCATGCCCTCGAACCAGTCGCGGCAAACGTCGCGTTCGACCGGAATCCGCCGCAGTTCGTAGCGCGATTCCGGGCCCATCCGCTCGGGACCGGCGCGATAGCTGCATCCCAGACGATAGCCGGCATCGCGGACCGTCGCGATGACCGCCGCGTCGTAGGCGTCGGAACCCCCGACCGGATAGGAAATCGCCTGCGCTTCGCCGCCCAGTTCGCGCTCGATCGCGCGCTTCGAGGCCACAAGCTCCTCGCGCATCGCCGCCGGGGTCATTTTCGCCAGCATCTGATGATCCACGCCGTGCGAACCGACCTCCATGCCCCCGTCGCGCATTTCGCGCAACTGCGACCACGTCATCGGCCGGCAATCCGGATGGCCCCTGTCCGCCGGCAGCGACCACTCGCGCTGCAGTCGCGCGATCAACGCCTGCTGGGCGCCGGCGTCCAGGGTCTTGATGCGATCGAGCAGTTCGCTGGCGACCGCACGGCGTGCCTGCAGCGTTTCCGGCAGCGCGCTGTCGATCGCGAGTTCCGGCGCCTGCAGACGATCGGCGCGGGTCACGCATACCATGTGCGTCAGCCAATCGTAGGCATAGGGCCGACCTGATTCGATGTGGCCGGTGGACACGAAGAACATCGCCGAGACCCCGGCATCGCGCAGGATCGGCCAGGCGATCCGGTAATTGTCGTCGTAGCCGTCGTCGAACGTGATCAACACCGCGCGCCTAGGCAACGATTGTCCGCGATCGAGACGACCGATGAGTTCGTCGAAACGCATCGGCGAACAGCGGCGTTTGACGATGGCGATCTGTTCGCGGAAAGCGTCGCTGCTGGCGCTGATCAGATCCAGATCGAAGCGGAAATCATGCGGCTCGACCGATTCCAGCACGCGGTGATAGGCCAGGATGCGCACATCGTGTCGCAACGCGGCGCGCAGGCGCCCGATCAGCGGCATCGCGCCCACGCGCTGGAGCGCACGCGCCAGGCGCGGCCGCCGGGCCGCCGACGGTTCGCGACCGTCCGCGGCGCGACCGTCTCCGGCGCGACCGTTACCCGCTTGCATACCGCTACCGCTCATCGAATCCCCCGTGACTCCACGCATAACGCATTTTCCGGCATCCACCGGACGATGCTTCGCATCCCGCATCGATCGCCGCAGATCCGCTTGCATTCGCGGATCGAACGCGGTCCACTGCGCGCCTTGCAACGAGCGCCTCACTGGAGCGGGCATGTCCGAAAACACCGATTTCGCAGCGCTGTATCGCGAGCTCGGGATCGATGCGACCTGTTCGCTCGCCGAGTTGCGCGGCGCATGGCGCCGACGCGTGGCGAAACTGCATCCGGACCAGGGCGGAAGCGCAGAGGATACCGGACGCCTGCAGCAATTGAATCAACGCTACGATGCCGCAATCGATTTCCACGCGCGCTATGGGCGCATACCCGGCGCCGTCACCTCGGGTCGACCTGTCGACGAAGCCGTCGAATCGTCGCCCCAGGATGTCTGGCGAAGGACGGATGCCGCCGCGAACGAGAATCCCGCGGCCGGTTTTGGCAGAATACCTCGTTACTTCGTCGCAATCGCACTGCTTGTGGTCGCGGTGCTGGGCTGGCGGATCGCCACCGGACGCGGGGAAACCATCGACAGCGCGACCGCCGACATCGCGGACGAACATACCGGGCGGATCGCCGCGGAGGCCGGGGTGGCCGCTGCGGAGATCGCGCCGGGACAGGGGAAAGACACGGTGCGGAACATTCTGGGGGAACCGCTCGACATGCATGCGCTGCGCTGGACTTACGGCCCGTCCTGGGTGGAATTCCGCTGCGACAAGGTCGTGGGTTGGTACAGTTCGCCGTTGCGCCCGCTGCCCGTATCGGCCAAGCAAGCCGTGCAAGCGGATGTCGCGTCGACCGCCGACGACCGCTGCGACTGACCGGGAGCGATGACGATGTTCACCCGTGCAGCCACGCTGCTGCGCAAGGCGCGCCGCCGTCTGTGGATGAAATATGCCCTGCGCGGCGTCGGCGGCAGCGACAATTTCGATCGACTGGATCTGGCCTACAGCGTCGAAGACCCCTGGAACATGGCGTCGGATCTCGAACGCGCGCGCTTCGAGGCGACCAACGCGGTGATCGAACGCGCATTCGGACGGGTCGGGTCGGTACTCGAACTCGGCTGCGGCGAAGGCCACCAGACCGAATACCTCGCCCGGCTCAGCGATGCCCAATACGGCGTGGACGTGAGCGCGCAGGCGGTGGAGCGCGCGCGCAAGCGTCTGCCGCACGCGCATTTCGAAGCGGCCGATATTTTCGGCCAGCCCTGGGGCGACCAGCGTCATCGTTTCGATCTGGTCACCGCCTGCGAGGTGCTCTATTACCTCAGCGAACCGGAGAAGACGATCGCGCGGATGCGCCATCTCGGCCGCAACGGGCTGGTGACGTTCTTCGCCCCAGCCTGCGGCCGCATCGGACCGCATCTGGATGCGGTGCCCGGCCTGCACAAGGAGTGGATTTACCACGGCGGCACGGCGTGGTTGATCGGATGGTGGCGCGATGAAGCTTGAGAGAGTGAGCTTTGTAATTCATCGCAAAGAGCAAATCCCCCATGTCCCCCTTTTTCAAAGGGGGGATCGCCACCAGCAGATGTTGCGGGCATGTGATCGTCAGCAACGCACCGCCCTGTTACCCCCTTTGAAGAGGGGGTCGACGTCTGCGCAGCAGGCGACGGGGGGATTTGCTTCGGCTCTGCATTCCAATCCAGTGGTGGGGCGATGAAGCTTGAAAGAGTGGGCTTTGTAATGCATCGCAAAGAGCAAATCCCCCCTGCCCCCCTTTTTCAAAGGGGGGATCGCGACCAGCAGATGTTGCGGGCATGCGATCGTCAGCAACACACCGCCCTGTCACCCCCTTTGAAGAGGGGGTCGGCGTCTGCGCAGCAGGCGGCGGGGGGATTTGCTTCGGCTCTGCGTTCCGATCCAGTGGTGGCGCGATGAAGCTTGAGAGAGTGGGCTTTGTAATTCATCGCAAAGAGCAAATCCCCCCTGCCCCCCTTTTTCAAAGGGGGGATCGCGACCAGCAGATATTGCGGGCATGCGATCGTCAGCAACGCACCGCACTGTCACCCCCTTTGAAAAAGGGGGTCGACGTCTGCGCAGCAGGCGGCGGGGGGATTTGCTCTGGCTCTGCGCGCCAGTTCCGGTGGTTGCGCTCATCATGAACACCGCAGATCGACAGCCCCACACCGCAAAGGCGCTCCAAGGCTACGGCATCGTCTATTTCGGCAACGACTGGTACGCAGAGAACCGCACCAGCAGCCATCACGTCGCCGCACGTCTCGCGCGCAGCGTACCGCTGCTCTACGTCGATTCGCCGGGCATGCGCGCGCCGAACGCATCAGGCCGCGACCTGAAACGCGCCGTGCGCAAATTGCTGGCCACGTTCAAGCGTCCAACGCAGGTCGCCGACAATCTCTGGCACTGCACCGTGCCGCAGCTCCCGTTCCGGCGCCTGCCGGGCGTGGACGCCTTCAACCGCCTGTTCGGCCGCTGGGCGGTGCGCCGCGCGCTGCGCCTCGCCGGTATCCGCAAGCGCATCTCATGGTTCGTGGTGCCGCATCCGGGATTTCTCGCCGGCAGGCTCGGCGAAGACCTGTGCGTCTACTACTGCATCGACGATTACGCCGCGCATCCTGGCGTGGACGCCGCCCTGATCGCGCAGCGCGATCAGGATCTCAGCCGCCGCGCCGACCTGCTGTTCGTCGCGCCGCCGGCGCTGGTCGAGGGCAAGCGCGCGCTCAATCCGCGCACGATATTCTCGCCGCACGGCGTGGATGTCGAACTCTTCGCCAAAGCCCAGGATCCGTCCACGGAACTGCCCGCCCTCGCGCGCGATCTGCCGCGCCCGGTGGTCGGTTACATCGGTTCGATCCACGAATGGATCGACGTGCCGCTGATCGAATGGCTGGCGCGGCAGCGGCCGCAATGGACGTTCCTTCTCGTCGGGCATGCGCATGTCGCGGTCGACGATCTGCGCGCGCTGCCGAACGTGAAGCTCGCCGGTTCGCAACCGTATGCGACGCTGCCGGCATGGTCGAAAGTCTTCGACGCCGCGATCATTCCGTACCGGCTCAACCGTCAGGTCGCCAACGCCAACCCGCTGAAACTGCGCGAATATCTCGCGGCCGGAAAAGCGGTGGTCAGCGTGCGCAACCCCGAGATCGAGAAATTCTCGCAGTGGGTGCGACTGGTCGACGATCGCGAGGGTTTCCTCGCCGCGCTCGATGCCGCCGTGACCGACAACGCGCCCGACGCGATCCAGTCGCGCATCGCCGCGGTCGCCGACCAGACCTGGGACGCGCGCGTCGCATCGGTGTTGACCGATGTCGCTGCGCGTCTCGCCGAACCTTCTTCTCAAGCAGCCCCTTCATGACCTCTTCCGCTTCTGCTCCCCGCAAGCTCCGAGTCGCCGTCGTCGGCGCCGGCTATGTCGCCACGCACCACCTCGCCGCGCTGTCGCGGCTGGATTTCGTCGAAGTCGTGGGCCTGTGCGACAACAATCTGCCCGCCGCCGAGGCGCTGGCGAAACGCTTCAAGGTCGGCAAGGTCGCCGCGACATTGGCCGATCTGGTCGACGCCCAGCCCAACGTCGTCTACGTCCTGACGCCGCCGGCCTCGCACGCCACGCTGGCGATCGCGGCGATGGACATGGGTTGCCACGTGCTGGTGGAAAAGCCGATGGCCGACACCGCCGCCGACTGCGAACGGATGCTCGCGAAATCGCGCGAAACCGGCCTGAAACTTGGCGTCAATCACTCCGACCTGTTCGACCCGGTGCTGATGCGCGCGCTCGACGCCGCGAAGAACGGCGACATCGGCGATGTGCTGTCGGTCGATATCGTGCGCAATTCCGAATATCCGCCGTACGCCGGTGGCCCGCTGCCGGGGATGGTGACCCAGGGCTCGTATCCGTTCCGCGACCTCGGCGTGCACGGGCTGTACACCATCGAAGCATTCATCGGCGCGATCTCGCAGGTCGACGTGCATTACCAGTCGCGCGGCGGCGATCCGAATCTCGGTTTCGACGAATGGCAGGCGCTGGCGCAGGGCGCGACGGGCGTCGGCCGGCTGTTGTTGTCGTGGAACGCGCGGCCGATGGAAAACCGTCTGATCGTGCGCGGCACCCGCGGCATCATCGAAGTCGATCGCTTCACCCAGGTCTGCCGCATCCATCGCGTGCTGCCGGGGCCGAAGTTCATCGGCATCCTGCTCAACGCGTTCTTCAGCGCGGCGAAGGATGTGTTCCGAATTCCGATGAACGTGCTGCGCTTCGCCAACGGCCGGCTGAAGCCGTCGCCCGGTATCCAGCGCGGCGCGGAAGCCTTCGCCCGCGCGGTGCACGACGACGAAACCCCACCCTTCACCGCCGAGGACGGCCTGCGCCTGGCGCGCCTGCTCGATCCGCTATGCGCCGAACCCGATCGCGCCCGCCTGCAGCAGCTCGAGGCGCGCTACGTCGAACTGCCGCCGGCCGATGCGCTGGTCACCGGCGCCGCCGGCTTCCTCGGCCACGCGCTGGTCGCGGCGCTGCGTGCGCAGGGCAAGACCGTGCGCGTGCTGGTGCGCCGTCCGGTCGCGGCATTCCGCAACGACGACGGCATCCAGATGGTGATCGGCGATCTCGGCGACCCGCGCATCGTGGATCACGCAGTAGCCGGCGTCGGCGTCGTTCATCACGTCGGCGCGGCGATGCGCGGCGGCCCGCGCGATTTCGAGGCCGGCACCGTCTGGGGCACGCGCAACGTGCTAGACGCGTGTCGCAAACACGCGACGACGCGACTGGTGTACGTGAGTTCGATGAGCGTGTTCGATCACGCCGGCCGCCGCAACGGCGAAGTGCTGACCGAAGACTATCGTTTCGAGCCGCATCCGCAGCTGCGCGGCGCCTACACCCAGACCAAGCTCAGCGCCGAACAGATGGTCGCCGACGCGATCTCGACAGCGCATCTGCCGGCGGTGATCCTGCGCCCGGGCCAGATCTTCGGGCCCGGCGCCGAACAGGTGACTCCCAACGGCACGATCGCGCTGGCCGGCCGCTGGATCGCGATCGGCAGCGGCTCGCAGATGCTGCCGCTGGTCTATCGCGACGATATCGTCGACGCATTGCTGCTGGCGGCGGAATCGCCGCAGGCGCTGGGCCGCACCTTCAATCTGGTCGACACCGGCTCGGTCGACCGCAATGCGTATCTGCGCCGCTGCAAACGCAGGCTGGGCGAAAAGCTGAAACTACTGTGGGTGCCGGAGTGGGTGTTCCTGTGCCTTGGCTTCGGCGTGGAAATGCTGGGCAAGGCGCTGAAACGCGACGTGCCGCTGACCCGCTATCGCGTGCATTCGCTAAGGCCGCTGACGAATTTCGATATCACCGCCGCGCGCGATGTGCTGGGCTGGACACCGCGGGTCGGCGTGCGCAAGGGGCTGGACATCACCTTCGGCGAGTAAGCGCGCGAACGACTTGTAGAGCGGCCTTCGGGCTGCTCTGAAGAAACAATCGTCGTTTCTTTTCCACTAGCCGTGGGCACGGCCCGAACGACGCTGCAAAATCAGTCTCTGCTTGGGCCACCTCAACGCTTTTTCGCGAGCACCCGCTGCCAGGGCAATAATCCGCCGATGACCGGCGCGGCCCAGCCGATCCGGTGCCAGCGCGGATGTCCGCGCAAACGGTCGGCCGCCAACGATTCCACCTGACAACCTTCGAACAGCCGTCGCAGTCCGACGGCGGAACTCGACCACGGATAACCCGCACGTCGCCGCCAGTCGCCGAGCAGGCGGCGCGAATGATATTCGCGCAGACGCAGCGGACTGGGCGTGGCCAGATACACATGCCCACCGCTGCGCGTGACCCGCAGCAATTCGGCGATGAACCCGCGCCGCGCCGGTTCGGTACTGATGAACTCCAGCACCGACACACAGGTGACCAAATCGAAATACCCATCCGGGAAAGGCAAACGCCGACCCGCGGGCACATGCTCGAAACGCGCGCGTTCGGAACACAGGCCATGGCCCAGCGCGCGCAAACGGCCGGCTTCGATCGCCTCGGCGCTCGCGTCGATGCCCACGACTTCTTCGGCATGCAGCGCCGACAGCGCCAACGCTACCGTCGTGCCGCCGGTGCCGCATCCCGCATCGAGAATGCGCGGCGCCTTGCCAAGCCGGCCGACCAGGGGCACGCACAGGCTGTGCGCGTGCATCTCGACACGGCCCAGCTCGCGCTGAAGAAAGCGTTCGGACACGCCGCCGGACAGCGACGCATCGAATCCGCCCGCGCCCGCGCTGTCGTGGATATCGCGCGAGGCGGCCCCCTTGAGCACCGATTCGACGAACCGGGAACGATAAGGTTCCTGCATCGCCATCGTTTCCTTACCTGCATCGATCATCGCAATCCCTGATGTGTTGTCGTTTCGTTCCATCGGACCGACCGCCGCGCCGCAGGTATTGCGCAAGAAGCGAGTGAAGTCGGTCGCCCATTATCGGTATACCAGTTCAATTCCGCCATCACGCCAGCGCATCGGCACGGCGCGGACGGGCGCGCCACCATCGACGGATGCCCCGCATCGCCGGCCGCTCCACGCCGTAGGTCAACGCGGTCGCCAGCGCCAGCAGCAGCAGCGCGGTCGTCACCACCGCCGCGAGACTCGGCACGCCGGCGGCTTCGAGGCGGTGAATCAATGCGAAGCCGATCGCCTGATGCAACAGATACAGCGAATAGGAAATCACGCCCAGAAAAACGAACGGCGCCGCGCGCAACCAGCGCAGCTTGCCAGCGACGAACATGGCGAAGATCGCGCTGCAGGCGAGGCCGGCGACAAGATACGCCGGTGCATAGGACACGCCGATGGCGACCAGCGACAGTGCGATCAGCGCGATATTCGCGCGCCTGTCTCCGGAACCGGAATACAGGCAGTAGAACAGGATCCCCAGCGCGAAGAACGGAATGTGTCGCAGCAACAGCAACTCGCGCAGGGTGTACGAGAAATGCAGGTGTCGCTGCGCGGTGAGCGCGTAGATCACCGTCATGATCAACCACACCGCGATGATCCAGCGGATGCGCTTGAGCTGGCCGAGCATGCACCAGAACAGCATTTGCAGATAGAAGAACAATTCGACCTGCAGCGTCCAGTACGAGCCGTCGAGCTGCGTGAAACCGAGAATCTCCTGCAGCATCGTGAGATTCACCGTGAGATCGATCATCGGGATCCGCTGGATCGGCATGCCGATGGTGTAGACCACGGCGGCGGTGATCGCCATCGCCGCCCAGTAGGCCGGGAACAGGCGCGAGAACCGCGACACCGCGAAATCCATCGCGCTGCGGGTGCGCTCCAGGGTCATGAAAATGACGAAACCGCTGATCAGGAAGAACAGATGCACGCCGTAGTTGCCGGCCGGGAAACCGAAGCCCAGCGGCAGCAGATGGCCCTGTTCCTGCTGATAGAACGTGGTGTAATGAAACGCGACCACGCCGAGCGCGGCGAGGCCGCGCAGGGCGTCGAGTTCGCCCACGCGCGCATTCGCGATCGATGTTTCGTCATGCCCCGCGAGTGCGGAGCCCCCCTGTTCCATCTGTCTCACCCGTTTCCCCGGCAGCACGTTCGTTTCGGACAGTATGAAAACACCGCATTATCAACGCATTTCCCTTCCCGTAGAGGACATGCCCGCGGAGGGCATGCCCGCTCGCGGCGACGACCGCGGCCAGCGGCGAACGATCCTGCGGAGGCGCGACGCATGCGCCTGCTGATCGTGACCTCGCAGTTCCCGATCGCGGGCGAGCCGAATCGCGGCCGGCCCATCCACCAGACAGTGCGCGAACTGTCGAAGCTGGCCGACGTGCGCGTGCTCAGTCCCGTCGCCAGTTATCCGCACTGGGCCAGACCGCGCAGTTATCTGTTCCGCGCCTCCGATCCCGCGCATACGCTGCCGGACTGCGATGTGCGCTATGTCGAATACCCCGCGCTGCCGCTGCTGACCCGGCCGTTCAACGGCTGGCTGTGCGCGCGCACCCTGCACGCGCCGCTGCGCGAGTTCGCGCCGGATGTGGTGCTGTCGTACTGGCTCTACCCGGATGCGTTCGGCGCGATGCACGCGGCGCGGCGCGCGGGTCTACCGCTGGTGGTCGGCGCGCGCGGCTCGGACCTGCGCGTGCGCGATGCCGTCAGCCGTCGCCTCACCCGGCCTGTGCTGCACGCCGCACAACGCATCCTGGTGGTGAGCGAGGATCTGGGCCGGGTCGCGGCACGCGATTACGATGCCGATCCGGCGCGCATCCGCGCGATTCCCAACGGCTGCGACGCGACGATCTTCCATCCGCGCGACCGCGGCGAGGCGCGCGCAGCGCTGGGCATCGACGGCGATGCCGAACTGGTGGTCTACGTCGGCCGGCTGGTCCCGGAAAAAGGCCTGCGCGAACTGCTCGACGCGATGACGACGCTCGCGCCGCAGCGGCCGAAGCTGCGGCTCGCGCTGGTCGGCGAAGGGCCGATGCGCGCCGAACTGGAAACAAGGGTCGCCGCCGATCCCACGCTGCGCGTCCAGCTGGCCGGGGCGCAGGGCCCGCATGAAGTCGCGCGCTGGATGGCGGCGTCGGATCTGGTCACCCTGCCCAGCTATTCCGAAGGCCATCCGAACGTGCTGGTCGAAGCCCTGGCCTGCGGCCGGCCGGTGGTGGCGACGCCGGTCGGCGGCATTCCCGAAGTGGTGGATGCCGATTGCGGCCTGCTGGTCGCGGCACGCGATCCCGCCGCACTGGCCGCGGGATTGGGCGATGCGCTGGAACGGCCATGGAACGAGACCGCACTGTCGCGCCGGTTCTCGCGCGGCTGGGACGCGGTCGCAGCCGATACACTGCGCGCCTGCGAAGAAGCTCTGGCCGAGGCCGCGAAGGGCTGACCCGTCGGGGCTGCGACATCGAGTGGCTGGCCTGCGCCGGTTTTCGCGTTCAACCGGCCATTGGCCATCGTTCGACCGCATTGCGGACAGGGGATCACGACACGTGTGTGGAATCGCAGGCTTCAGCGGGGCCGGCTTCAGAGGTGCGAGCCATGGCGGGACGAATATCGCCCCGGAAACCGCCCATGCCTTATTGCAGAGGATGATCCACACTCTGGCCCATCGCGGGCCTGATGGTTACGGCTTCCATGTCGAGGACGGCGTCGGTCTGGCGCACGCGCGGCTGTCGATCATCGATCTGGCCACCGGCGACCAGCCGATCCACAATCCGCGCGGCACGGTCTGGACCGTCTTCAACGGCGAGATCTTCAACTACGTCGAACTGCGGCGCGAACTCGAAGCCGAAGGCCGCACGTTCTATACGCATTCCGATACCGAAGTGATCGTGCATCTGTACGACCGCGACGGCGACCGCTTCGTCGAAAGCCTCAACGGCCAGTTCGCGATCGCGCTGTGGGACAGCGAACGTCGCCGGCTGGTACTGGCACGCGACCGCGCCGGCATCCGCCCGCTCTATCTCGCGCGCAGCGGCGGCCGGATGTGGTTCGCGTCCGAAACCAAGGCGTTGCTCGCCGTGCTGCCGCAGTGCGCCGCGCTGGATCCACTGGGCATCGCCGAAACCTTCGCCACCTGGTCGCCGATCGAGCCACATACCGTCTATCGCGGCATCGACAGCCTGCCGCCGGGGCATACGCTGGCGATCGAACACGACGGGCGCGAAACCCTGCGCCAGTACTGGGACTGGACCTTTCCCGACGCCGCCGAAACCTCGCCATCGCGCTATCCGCTGAGCGTGGACGCCGCAGCCGCCGAACTGCGCGAACTGCTCATCGACGCCGTGCGCCTGCAACTGCGCGCCGACGTGCCGGTGGGCGCGTATCTCAGCGGCGGCCTGGATTCGTCGGGCATCGTCGCGATGATCCGCAGTTTCACCGAGACGCCGGTGCGCACGTTCTCGGTGGCGTTCGAGGACGGCGAATTCGATGAGAGCGACTATCAGCAGGCGATGGTGCGGCATCTGGGCACCGACCACACCACCCTGCGCTGCACCCGCCGGCACATCGGCGAAGCCTTTCCGCGATTGATCCGTCATGCCGAGACGCCGGTGCTTCGCACCGCGCCGGTGCCGCTGATGCTACTCGCGGGCAGCGTGCGCGAACATGGTTACAAGGTCGTGCTGACCGGCGAAGGCGCGGATGAAGTGTTCGGCGGCTACGATCTGTTCAAGGAAGCGAAAGTGCGCCGGTTCTGGGCCCGCCAGCCGCAGTCGAAGCTGCGCCCGCGCCTGCTCGAACGTCTGTACGGCTACCTGCCGAATTCGCCGGTGCGCAATCCCGCGTTCGCGCAGTCGTTCTTCGGCCAGGGCATGGAACATCTGCAGCGGCCGATCTTCGCCCACGTGCCGCGCTGGACCACCTCGCAGCGCGCGCTCGGGCTGTTGTCGGCGGAAATGCGTGCGGAGATCGGCGACTTCAACGCGCTCGATGCGTTCGAGGCGACGCTGCCAACGAATATCCATGACTGGAGCCCGCTGGCGCGCGATCAATACGTCGAAGCGAAGTCGTTGCTCGCGGGCTATCTGCTGTCGTCGCAGGGCGACCGGGTGGCGATGGCGAACTCGATCGAAGGCCGGTTCCCGTTTCTCGATCACCGGGTGATCGAATTCGCCAACAAGCTGCCGCCCAGCTACAAGATCCGCGGCATGACCGAGAAATACCTGCTGCGCCGCGCGCTCGCCGATCTGCTGCCGGACGAGATCGTCAACCGCACCAAACAGCCTTACCGCGCGCCGGACAGCGGCAGTTTCTTCTTCGACGGCCAGCCGCTGGACTACGTGGCCGATCTGATGAGCGAAGACCGCATCCGCGCCGCCGGTTATTTCGACCCCCAGGCCGTCGGCCGTCTGTTCGACAAATGCCGCGCCGGCCGCGCCACCGGCTTCGCCGACAACCAGGCCTTCGTCGGCGTGCTGTCGACGATGCTGATCGACCGCTCCTTACGCGAAGACACGGATGTCGCGACCGGCGCAGCTGCGCTTCCCGCGCGCTGACGCGCGAACGACCTCAACGGCATCCACCGGAACACCGCGCACCATGCATTGGCGAATCAAGGGCATCCTGCAGAAAACCCTCGGCGGATTGCCGCACGGCGAAGCGCTGCACTACGGCCTGCAGCGTCGTTTCGGCGGCATGCGCAGTCCGCGCCGCGAAATCCTGCTGAAGATCGAGGACTGGGACGGCATGCTTCAGCAGTTGCACGCCAACGGCGTCGGCATCGGAGGTGCGCGTCTGCTCGAAATCGGCAGCGGCTGGTATCCGGCGCTGCCGCTGGCCTGTTACCTCGGCGGTGCCGCGCGCGTGCACACCTGCGATCTGAACCGGCTGCTGAAACCCGAACTGATGCGCCTGTGCATCGGCATCCTGGGCCAGGAACTGCCGCGGATCGCCGCCCTCAGCCATGCGGATCCTGCGGACGTGCAATCCCGCTATCGTCATCTGTTGGCTGCCGCCGACGCCAGCGATCCGGCGGAACTGAGCGAGGGCGTCATCGATTACCGTGCGCCCGCCGATGCCGCAGATCCTGGTCTGGATGAAGGTTCGGTCGATATCGTGTTTTCCAACAGCGTGCTGGAGCATGTGCCGCCGGATGCCATCGACCGTATCCATCACGGCACGCTGCGGCTGCTGCGTCCCGGCGGCGTGGCCTTCCACTCGGTGAACTGCGGCGATCATTACGCTTACGCCGACGCGAAGATCCATCAGCTGCACTACCTGCAGTTTTCCGACCGAGAGTGGGCGTTCTGGAACAACCGCTTCCTCTATCAGAACCGGCTGCGCGCACATGAGCTGGTCGAAGCCGCGCGCGGGGCCGGCTTCGACATCGTGCACGACACGTCGCATGCGCGGCCGCAGCGGCTGGAGCAATTGCGGGCGATGACCGTCGCGCCGGAGTTCGCAAGGTTCACGCCGGAGCAGCTGTGCATCACGACGGTGGATTTCATCGGGCGGAAACCATTTTCATAGCGAGCGCCTTCGATCTGGTGTTTCGTGGTTTACGAGAGCAAGCGCAAATCCCCCCTGCCCCCCTTTTTCAAAGGGGGGATCGTTGCGGGCGTTTTTTGCGCGGCCAGCGTCCGGGAACATCGCGCTGTTCTAATACAACGGGAACATCGCACTACTCGGATACAAGATGCGGCTCGCATCAGGCAGTTCGCCCCCTTTGAAAAAGGGGGCCACGGGGGATTTGCTTTTTGGTGAGAGCCGCGAGACGGCCAAAAGTGCTTCGAAACCGGCAGCCCTGGCGACGGCCAAGCATCGCCGACGTCAATTGCCTGCCTGGCGCGGCTGTATCCGCAACAACTTCCCGTTCTCCTCGTCCGCCAGCACATAGATCGCACCGTCCGGTCCCTCGCGCACGTCGCGGATGCGGTCGGCGCGATCGGTCAGCAGGCGTTCCTCGTGGACGATGCGGTCGCCGTCGAGTTCCAGACGGATCAACGCGCTTTTCGCCAGCGCACCGACGAACAGATGGCCCTTCCATTCCGGAAACGCCTTGCCGCTGTAGAACAGCATGCCGCTGATCGCCGGCGATACGTCCCAGACGTGATGCGGCGGCTCCATGCCTTCGGCCGACTTGCCGACCGCGCCTTTCACTGGCGAACCGCTGTAGTCGACGCCGTGGGTGATCAGCGGCCAGCCGTAGTTGCGGCCGGCTTCGGGAATATTGAGCTCGTCGCCGCCCATCGGCCCGTGCTCGCTGGTCCACAGCTTGCGCGTGACCGGATGCAGCGCGGCGCCCTGCATGTTGCGATGTCCATAGGACCAGATCTCCGGGCGCACGCCCTCGCGCTTCACGAACGGGTTATCTTCCGGGATGCGTCCATCCGGCCAGATCCGCACCAGCTTGCCCTGCAGTTTGTCGAGTTGCTGCGCAGCCTCGGCGACGCGGTTTTCGCCCTGGGCGACGAACAGATGACCCGCGTCGTCGAAGACCAGCCGCGAGCCGACGTGGGTGCCGCTGGAGAGCTTCGGCTCCTGTCGATAGATCACTTCGACATCGCGCAGCGCATCGCCTTCCAACCGCCCGCGCGCGACCGCCGTGCCGGTCTTGTTGCCGCGCAGGCTCGGTTCGGCGAACGATACATACACCAGCCGGTCTTTCGCGAAACCCGGCGACAGCACGACATCGAGCAATCCGGCCTGGCCATCGACGAAAATCTTCGGCAGGCCCGAAAGCGGCGCGGAAACGACGCCATCCACACCGATCCGACGCAATCGGCCGGGACGCTCGGTCACCAGCATGGTGCCGTCGGGCAGGATCGCGAGCGCCCACGGATGCTCCAGCCCCGTCACCAGTTCCACCACCTCGAAGCCGGCCTTTTCGGAAGCGACCGGCACGGGTTTCGCATCGGCCACCGATCGCGGCGGTTCGGCCGGCGGCGCCGGCGATGGCGGCGCACCGCATGCGGCCAGCATCGTCGCCAACAGCGACGGCAGCCAGAAATGCCGGAATACAGCGGATTGCGCGGGGTTTCTGGGGAATCGGAAGGCGTTCGACATGCGCGACTGCTATCGAGGCGGGATGCGGGAGGCTATCCTATCCCACGGGCCCATCGCCGAAGCGCTTCGCGGCCCGCACCATCACGCAATCGACCCCGACGCGGCGCCACATGGCCGTCGCCGGATCGTTCTTGCGTTCAAGGTTTCGACACGGGGACACAGCATGCAGCAGCGGCAACGAATCAAACAGTACATTCTCAAGAACTTCCTGTTCTCGAACGACGACAGCGCGATCGGCGACCAAGACTCGCTGGTGCGCGGCGGCATCCTCGATTCGACCGGAATCTATGAACTGATCATGTTCATCGAGGAAGAATTCAAGTTCACGATCGCGCCGGAGGAGATGACGCCGGACAACTTCGACACGCTCGAAGTCATGGACGCGTTCGTCACCCGAAAGCTCGCGGAATAAAGGCGGCATCATGTCGTCGGTTCCCGCCCGGGTCGCTGACATCGCCAGGCGTCACCCGGAACGGGTCGCGATCGTCGGCGACGACCGTCGCATCCGTTACGCGGAGTTCTGGGACGAAGCGCAGCGCTTCGCGCAGGCCTTGCGCGCGCGCGGCCTGCGCCCGGGCGAGCGGGTGGCGATTCTGTTGCCGAACCGGATCGAAGCAGCCGTGGCCTGCTACGGCTGTTGGCTGGCGGGCGGCATCGCCGCACCGCTGAACGTCCAGGGCCGCGCGCGCGATTTCCAGGCGTGGCTGCATCATTGCGAAGCGCGCCATGTCGTCTACGAACACAGCCACGGCGATGCGATGGACGCGATCGCCGCGGTGGACGCTTCCGGCGGGCATGCAGCCGGATCCGCATCGATCGAACGCTGGCCGCTGGGCGCAGATCATCCGCTGTGCCCACCATCATCGGCCGATGCGACTGGCATCGACGTCGACGCGGCCGAGCGGATCGCCGCGGACGATGTCGCGCTGATCCTCTACACCTCCGGCACCACCGGCGCGCCCAAGGGCGTGACCCTCACCCATGGCAATCTGCTGGCCAACGCCAGCGCCGTGGTCCGCTATCTGGGCCTGAGCGAACGCGACAGCGTGCTGTCGATCCTCGCCTTCTACTACGCCTATGGCGCATCGGTGCTGCATACGCATCTGATCTGCGGCGGCTGCGTGGTGCTGGCGCAGAACCTGCTGTTTCCGCACCTGCTGATGGACACCATCGCGCGCGAACGCATCAGCGGATTCTCCGGCGTGCCGTCGACCTACGCACTGTTGCTCGAGCGCGTGAAACTCGGCGATTACGACCTGTCCTCGCTGCGCTATCTCACCCAGGCCGGCGGCGCGATGAGCCCCACCCTCGCCCGCCGCATGCGCGCTGCGCTGCCGGATGCGCGCCTGTTCGTGATGTACGGGCAGACCGAAGCCACCTCGCGGCTGACCTGGCTACCGCCCGAGCGGCTGGACGAAAAAATCGGCTCGGTCGGCATTCCCGTCGATGGCGTCGAACTGCGCATCGCGCGCGAAGACGGCAGCGACGCGGCGACCGGCGAACCGGGCGAGGTCCGGGTGCGCGGCGCGAACGTGATGCGCGGCTACTGGAACAACCCGGACGCCAGCGCCGTGGTGCTCGACAACGGCTGGCTGCGCACCGGCGACATGGGCCATCTCGACGCCGACGGCTATCTGTTTCTGGCCGGGCGCCGCAGCGACATGATCAAGACCGGCGCGCATCGCGTGCATCCGAACGATATCGAAGACGTGATCGTCGAACTGGCCGGCGTCAGCGAAGCCGCCGTCGTCGGCATCGACGACGACGTTCTGGGACAGGTGATCAAAGCCTTCGTCGTCGCGCCGGGCCTGCCGCTGCGCAGCGAAAACATGGTCAAGGCGCACTGCCGGGAGCGCCTCGCCAGCTACAAGATTCCCCGCGAAATCGAATTCGTCTCCGCCCTGCCGCGCACCGCGTCCGGCAAGGTCCGCCGCGCCGCACTTCTGGAACCCCAAACCGCCTCATGAACGCCGCCAACGCCAATACGCTCGACTGGAGCGTGCTCGACCTCGATTACGAACACGAAGCCGACCGCATCGCCGCGCGTCTGCGCGAGATCACCGCGCGACAGTTGCACAGGCGCGGCCTGGTGGTGGCGATCTCCGGCGGCATCGACAGCTCGGCCAGCGTCGCGCTGGCGGTACGTGCGCTGGGCCCGGAACGCGTGTTCGGACTGATCCTGCCGGAGCGCGATTCCTCCGACGACAGCGCGGCGCGCGCCACCATCCTCGCCCAGCACCTGGGCATCCGCACCGAGACCGTCGACATCGCACCGGCGCTGGAGGCCATCGGCTGCTATCGCGCCCGCGACGCCGCGGTGCGCAACACGTTGCCCGAATACGGCGACGGCTGGAAATTCAAGATCGTGATCGACGGCGGCATCCAGGGACGCTTCAACCGCTTCCGGCTGATCGCCGAAGCGCCGGATGGCGCGCCGCACGAACGCGACCTCGCGCTGGCCGATTATCTGACCATCGTCGCCGCGACCAACTTCAAACAGCGCATCCGCAAGACGCTGGAATATTTCCACGCCGACCGCCTGAACTACGGCGTGGTCGGCACGCCCAATCGGCTGGAATACGACCAGGGTTTCTTCGTGAAGAACGGCGACGGCTCCGCCGACGTGAAACCCATTACGCATCTGTACAAGTCGCAGGTCTACGGCATGGCGCGGCATCTCGGCCTGCCCGAGCGCGTCTGTGCAGCGATCCCCACCACCGACACCTACAGCCTCAGCCAGGGCCAGGACGAATTCTATTTCGCCCTGCCCTACCGGCAGATGGATCTGGCGCTGTACGCACTGAATCACGGATTCCCCGCATCGACGCTGGCCGCGGCGCTGGAGATCGACGAAGCGCAGGCGAAAGCGATCTACGACGACATCGGCAACAAGCGTCGCACCACGCGCTACATGCATCTGCCGCCGGTGCTGGTGGCCGACGTTCCCGAGCCGCACGCACAGGCGTGAGCATGCGTTGATGAGCACGCACTGATGAGCATGCACTGATGAGCACGCACCGATAAGCATGGGCGAGTCCGCGCCAACGTCGCCGCCGCAGTATTCGACGCGCGATGGCGACTGCGTCGCCGACCGCGAGGCCGTGCTCGCGGTGTGGCGCGGCAACCTGGGTCAGGACGCGCGGATGGCCGCGAAATACGACTGGTTCTACGGCCGCGCGCCCGCTGGCGCGCCGCTGCTGCATGTGCTGATGCATGCGGGCACCGCCGATCCCGTCGGCGTCTGCGCCGCCGGCCGGCGACGGATGCTGCACGCCGGCCGCGAATGGGCTGCGGGGGTGCTGGTGGATCTGGCGGTGACGCCCGCGCATCGTTCCCTCGGACCCGCGTTGATCCTGCAGCAGGGCCTTTTCGCCGCCGGCCAGCGCGACCTCGATCTGCTCTACGGCTTCCCGAATCCGAAAGCGGCGCCGGTATTCAAGCGCATCGGCTACCGCAAGCTCGTCGACATGGTGCGCCATGCGCGCGTGGTGCGGCATGCATCCTACCTGCGTCGGCGCTTACCGGGACTGCCAGCATTCGCCGCAGCGCCCCTGGGCGCACTGATCGATCTGGCTCAGCGGTTGCGCGACGGCTGGCGCTTTCCGGGCGCGCGCCGGCTGCAAGCGCAGTGGCAGGATCGCGCACCCGATATCCAGGCGCTGTGGAACGCCTCGCCCAAGCCCGTCGCGTTCACCGCGTTGCGCGATACCGCGCATCTGCGCTGGCGTTTCGACGATGCGCCCACGTCGGACGGACAACCGCCGTTCCGACATCTGTTGCTCTCCGATGGCGATGCGCTGGCGGCGTGGTTCGCGACCCGCACCGACGCCAGCACGCTGCACGTGCACGATTTCTGGTCGCGCGACGGCGCACAGCTCTCGCCCGCAACCGTGTCGGCGCTGCTGCGTGCAGCGCGGACGCAAGGCCACGCGGCGGTGTCGATCGAACTGGCGACATCGGAAGCGCGTCTGCAGCCTTGGCGACGGCTGGGGTTCGAAGCGCGCGGCCAACGTCCGGTCTTCGGCGTATTGCGCGGCCAGTCGTCCGATGCAGCCGTCGACCTGCACCTGACCTCGGCCGACGAAGACGAATAGAGGGCGTCAGGCGAGACGTCGTGCGTCGCGACGGAACAGATACCAGGCCAACGACTCCGGGCGGAACGTTCCGTCTCGATCCGCGACCGTGTCGGTTTCGTAGCCGGTGCGACCGAGCAGCCACGACGGTTTCCCGGCCACCGGGTTCAACACCGGCACGCTGGTGAACAGCAGTTCATAGCCGGCATCGCGCGCCTGCGCGGCGATGCCTTCGTCGAACGCACCGTGCGGGAACGACATGGTGGCGCAGGCATCGGACGCCAGACCCTCCGGCGAAGCCAGCATCCTCGCCATCGCTTCGCGCGCACCGCCGAGTTCGTTCGCGAGATCCTCGGCGCGGGTCATCGCCACGTGGCTCTTGCCGTGCAGTCCGAGTTCGACGCCGCCCGCGCGCAGCCGCACAAGGTCGTCGATATCGATCATGTGCTGAAGACCGTCGTTCAGCGCATCGGCATGACGTTCGAGAACGGCACCGCGCGATGCCGGCGGCATGGTTTCGAGCTTGGCGATGAGCCGCCGCAGCTCGGCGACGCCGGTACGCGCTTCGCCATGTTCATCAGCGCCTTGCTCGACCACGCTCGCCGTCAATGCCTCCAACGACAGCTTGCCGAGCCGCCAGGCGGCCACGATCCGTTCCTGATAGAACGGCTGCTGCGCACCCACCGCATCGGCGGCCACGAACATCACCGCAGGCAGACCAGCGCTGCGCAGCGCCGGCAGGGCGTAGTCGACATTATCCAGCCAACCGTCGTCGAAGCTGATCAGCAGCGCGCGCGACGGCAGGCCGGTGCCGTCGCGACGCGCGCGCAGCACGTCCTGCAGCGAGACCACGCGATAATGGCGCCTGAAAAAATCCAGCGACGAGACGAACAGGTCTTCGCCGAGGGTATAGTCGGGATCGCACGAGGCCCAGCGCGGATCGTCCGGGCGCAGGGTGCGGTGGAACATCACCACCGTTAAACTATCGGCATTGCGCACCCGGTGATACAGACCGAGCGCGCCGCTGAAATACAGACATTTTCTGGCGAAGTCCTTGAGCATGGCGCGCGCGATCGAAGCCCCCACCGAAGTTTCCGTGATTATACCGACCTACAACCGGCGCGAGCTGGTGCAGCGCGCCATCGACTCGGTGCTGGCGCAGACGCATCCGGTCGACGAGATTCTGGTCGTGGATGACGGCTCTACCGACGGCACCGGCGAAGCGCTGCGCGCCCGTTACGGAGAACGCATCCGCTACCACCGGCAGGCCAACGCCGGCGTCTCGGCCGCGCGCAACGCCGGCATGGCGCTCGCCACCGGCCGCTTTTTCGCGCTGCTGGACAGCGACGACCTGTGGAGGCCGGAAAAAACCGCGCGGCAGATCGCGTGGCTCGACGCCAACCCCGAGTTCGGCATGGTGCTGTGCGACGTGGTGCGCGTGGATGCCGACGGCACCCCTTACGACACCTTCCACCGGCGCGACGTGCTGCGCGAGGACGGCTGGGCGTTGCGCTGGCTGCTGCTGAATCCGTCGCTGGTGCCGGCATCGGTCATGTTCCGGCGCGAGGTGTTCGAGACCTGCGGCGGCTTCGACCCGTCGCTGCGCACCGCGGAGGACATCGACTTCCACTTGCGCGTCGCCCGGCAATGGCGGATCGGCGTGGTGGAAGCGGCGCTGGTCGAAGCGATGCGGGGCCACGACGGACTGTCCGCGACCGCCACGACATACGACGACTACGTGAAGGTCGTGGAGCGCGCGGTGGCCGATGCCGAAGGTGTCGTCGACATCTCCGTGCGCCGCGAGGCGCTGACCATCACCTACGCGCGCAACGCGCGCGGCATGGTCATCCGCAAGCGTTGGCGCGATGCCTGGCGGTTGTGGCGTGCGGCCTTGAAGCAGGCGCCCAGCGCGGCGTCGCGCAAAGAAGCGTTTTCGCTATTGCCGTGGGCGGCGAAACGGATGCTCGCGGGCTTGCTGGGGCGGAGTTGAGGGCGGGAGACGCTGCGCAGTACACGCACTGGCTTGGCGATCAGCAGCCTGTTGGCGTCGGTTCGACACCTCGCAGCTTGAAAATGAAGATGGGCGAGAAGCTGCGAATCCAGGCTGTAGAACAGCTTTCGTAGGAGGGGCTTCAGCCCGAACTCTGCCTGCTTGGCTACCTTACGTTGAAAGCTCGGGCCTGAAGGCCCTCCTACGCGCACGCGAAGATCCGATCTGCGAGTCGCTCAGCGCGCGCCGCGTCCGAACAACACCACTTCGACCGTCTGCAGCATGATCATCAGGTCGAAGATCAGGCCGTGGTTCTTGACGTAGAACAGATCGAATTTCAGTTTTTCGTTCGCATCCCGCACCGACGCGCCATAGGGATAGCGCAACTGCGCCCAGCCGGTGAGTCCCGGCTTCACCGAATGACGCACGTCGTAATAGCGGATCTCGTTGTTCAACATTTCGACGAACTGCGGACGCTCCGGCCGCGGGCCGACGAAACTCATCTCGCCGCCCAGCACCAGGAACAACTGCGGCAGCTCGTCCAGCCGGGTCTTGCGGATGAACTTGCCGATCCGCGTACTGCGGTCGTCGTTTTTGGTCGCCCAGCGCGCCACGCCGTCGCTTTCGGCGTCGACGCGCATGCTGCGGAATTTCACCATCTCGAAATGGCGACCGTGCTCGCCGACGCGGATCTGGCGGTAGATCACCGGGCCTTTCGATTCCAGCCTCACCGCCAATGCGACCAGCAGCATCACCGGCCAGGCCACCGCCAGCAACGCGCCGGCGGCGATCAGATCGAAGAAGCGCTTGGTCAGGCGGCGCGGCGTGGAGTAGTCGAAGCCGCCGGAAAAGACCAGCCACGACGGATCGACGATATTGAGCTGGACCATGCCCGCTTCGCGCTCGAAAAACGTCGACAGATCCGTGACCAGTACGCCCTGCTGCACGCAGTTGAGCATCTGTTCCATCGGCATGGCGCCGCGGCGCTCGTCCGGCGCGATCACGATCTCGTCGACATCCAGACGGATGGCGATCGTGCACAGGGTTTCGTCGGTGCGGATCAACTGCGCCTCGTCGACCACGATCGGCTGAGCGCCTGCCGGCACGAAGCCGAGGATCTTGAACGATTGGCGGTCGCTCTGACGCCGCAGCCGGGTATTGATGAGATTGGCGTTGCTGCCGGCGCCATAGACCAGCACGCGCTGTTTCAGCGCCTGCGCCGTGGACAGCCGCGACACCACGTATCGGACGCCGAGCACGCCGCCTGCGCCGATAGCCAGCGACAGCGCCAGCACGCCCCGGCCGATGTAGGCGCCGGGCAGCACGTAATAGATGACCAGCAGGGCGACGCCGCCGAGCGCGAACGAGAAGCCGATCCGCAGCAGCAGATCCAGTCGGCTGTGGCGCACGTAGGCCTGATACAGCCCGAACGTGAGCATGGCGCCGGTCAGGCACAGCGCGACCAGCGCCGAGCGCAAAGCGATGCCCTCGATGAAATGATCGAGGCCGATGGGGTCCGCATGGAAGCGCAGTCGCGCAGCCGCCATGACCGACACGATCAATACGCACAGCTCGGTGAACCACAAACTACGAATCGCGAATTTCTTTCGACTGGATCTGACCGTCCTCACGCATCCCCCTGGATGACACGCATACGGAACGCGCGGCGAATGGCGCGCAGAATCGCCCGACACCCGATCCGCTGAAGGCGATGCGGATGTTCCAGGCTGTTCTGCACTTGCCCCCTGTGCCGACGACGCCCCTCTCGACCGGATCGGCGGCGCGCTTTCGCAGCGTCCGCAACTTCCCGTCCCCGGCTCATTACCCAAACAACGTCACACTTCCCCAAAGCCGGACAGATTATCCACGATTCGACGATCGTCGCGCGGTTCCATGCCTGCGCGCATGGACCTGATTGATCGCATTACCGACGGCCGATCGCCGCATAATCGTTGCATATATTCAACACACGACGTCGTGCCGACAGCGCGTCATGCGGATGCGGTGCGATCGCGCCCCTCGCTTTTCGCCCGGTACATCGCGCTGTCCGCGCGTCGCAGCAGCATTTCGACATCGTCGTCCAGGCCTGCTTCGGCGACGCCCAGACTGATGGTCACGCGTTCGTCGTCCGCGAAACCATCGTACTTGGCGCCGAGGATCGCGGTCCGCAACGCTTCCGCCACCTCGCGGGCATCGGCGGCCACGGTGCCCGGCAACACGACCAGGAACTCCTCGCCCCCCATCCGACCGACGCGCGCGATGTCCGGAAGCTCGCGGCCCACGGCATCGGCGATCGCGCACAGGACGCGGTCGCCGACATGATGGCCGTACAGATCGTTGATGCGTTTGAAGTGATCGACATCGAAGGCGATCACGCTCAAGCGTTCGCCGCCGTATTGCGCCGCCGCCAGCTCGCGGCCGAGGAAATCCATGATTTTCCGTCGGTTCGGCATGCCGGTCAGTTCGTCGGTCATCGCCAGTCTGCGCAGTCGACGGCCCTTTTTCACCAGTTGCAGCGCCATCGCCGCAAGCAGGGTGAAGAATGCCGCGCCGAGGATGATGAACAGACGCTGCAGCGAGCGCACGCGCTCGGCATTGCGCAGGGCTTCGCCGCGATGCGCGTTCTCGATCAGCAGCGCGCGGTTCTCCTGCTCCTTCTTCGCGGAGTCGAACTGCACACGCAGACGCGAGGTCTGCTCTTCGCGCGCGCGCTTTTCCAGCAGGGCCTGCGCCTGGCGATAGGCGACGGAAGCGGCGTAGGCCTTGCGCCACTCGCCCCCGGCGGCGCGAACTTCTGCCATGGATTCGTGGACTTTCGCGAGATAGCGGGGGTTGTTCTGCGCACGGAAATGCCGCTCGGCGAATTCCAGATCGGTCGCCGCTTCGTAGAGACGACCGGCCGCATGCAGCGCCTTCGCGCGGGTGATCCGCGTGCGCGCGGTACTTTCGACATCGCCGCTCACGATGAAATGTTCGAGCGCGCGTTCGATCCACGGCAGCGCCTCCGAGGCCTTGCCCTGCTTGACCAGCAGCGCGCCGATCGAGCGCTCGCCTTCCGCGACCGAGGCGCGATCGCCCAACGCGGTATCGATCTCCAGCGCACGGCGATAGTCCTGCAGCGCCGCGTCGAACTCGCCCTTCATTTCACGCGCCGAAGCGATATTGAACAGCGACGTCGCCACCTCGCCGTTCAATCCGGCGGCCTCGTTTTCCTTCAACAATTGGCGGTAATAGCCGATGGCCTTGTCGTACTCGCCGACGTTCTCGTCGCTGTAGACGTTGGCGATGGCGTTGAGCGTGTAGCGCTGCCCGCTTTTCCTGGCGATCGCGACATTGAGCGCATAGGCGCGGTTGAGATCGGCGATCGCGTCGTCGTAACGGCCGTGATAGTGGCGGCTGCCGCCGCGCAGGGCCAAGGCCTCGGCCAGCACCTCGTTGGCCTCGATGCCTTTACCGGCGCGCTCCGCACTGGCGACCGCGTTCTCGAACTCGATCGCGGCTTCGCCGGGCTTGCCCAGCAGTTCCAGCGCATAGCCCCTGCAGGCGAGGAAGTCGGCGCTGGAGCGCGCGTCGCCGGCCTTGCGCGATGCGCGCAGCCCGTTCGCGGCGATCGGCAGCGCGGCATCCGCATCGATGGCGGCGGTGGCGTTGCACAGGACATTGCGGGCCGCGCGCAGCAGCGCCGGGTCGTCCGAACCGCGCGCAGCGGTCGTCGCACGTTGCGCCAGCGCGAGCGCCCGCGCCGGATCCTTGTCCTCCAGTACCTTGGCTTCGGCCAACAGCGCGGCCACATCGGCGCGGCCCACAACAGGCGGTTTCGCGGGCTGCGCGTCCGCAGCCCAGGCCAGACAGAGGGCGAGCGGGATCCACCATCGGCCCCGGAACGGCCGATGGTTGAGGCGCGTGGCCGGCATTCGCGACGATGCGATCACGCGCGAACGCCAGCCCGTGAATGCAGTGCCGTGGCCCGCGCCGGATGTCGCGATGGATGAAGCGCACAGTCGCACGCCGCCAGAACACTGGCTCGAACCCTTGGGATCATGGTTTCCGCCCCCTGCGGAAATCGGCTCATGGCCTGCGGTCCGTCGCAGCGCCAACGCCGTGGAAGCCGCGGATTCTAATGCGACTGACCGGCGGATGATGCGCACTCCATCGCGGTATCTTCGCGAATTCAGGCACGGGTCACCCGCTGGCCATACGCCTCGCTGCTGCGGCAGAGGCCGCACGACACCCGGCGAACGCCCGGAGCCTGCCTCCCCCCTGCGTTTCCGATGAACGGTCACCGTGCAGGCACTTTCTAGACAAATTGTTCTAGACAAAATGTTCTAGCGACGCTAACGTGCGCGGCAACACCATCCAGCGAACCTGTCATGCCTCCTCCCAACATGTCCCGTCCCGGCAAGCCCCCCAAACCCACCCCCGCCGAGCTGGACATGCTGCGTCTGCTCTGGCAACTCGGGCCCAGCTCGGTCAAACAGGCGCATGAAGCGCGCCTGCTCGAACGCCCGGACGCCGCCTACGCCAGCGTGCTGCGGCTGCTGCAGATCATGCACGGCAAGGGCCTGCTGATCCGCGACGAGAGCCAGCGCTCGCATGTCTATGCGCCCGCGCAGGCGCAGGATTCGCTGCAGACCAACCTGCTGCGCGACCTGATCCACAAGGCGTTCTCGGGGTCCGGCAAGGATCTGGTGATGGCCGCACTGCGCAGCCACGTCAGCGAAGAGGAGCGCGCCCAGATCCATGCCGAGATCCAGCGTTCGCTGCGCGAAGACGAACACAAAGACGGGCACGGAGACCATCAGCCATGAACATGTTCGATGACGCGTTGCTGGCGCAGATCGATGCCTTGATCCGCGCGCTTGGCATGGGGCTGCTGCATTCCCTCTGGCAATGCGCGCTGATCGGCGCGCTCGCGTGGCTGGCGCTGCGCGCGCTGCGTCACGCATCGCCCCAGGCCCGCTATGTCGTCGCCTGCGCAGCGCTGGCGGCCTGCGTGCTGTGGCCGGCCGCGGAAGTGTTCAGGCAATGGTCGATGGCAACGGCGCCGACGTTCGACATGGCCACGACCGTATCGTCTCCGCGCGACATCGCGTCGATGCTCGCGGCCTTCGTCGCCCCCGATCGACCGGCGGATGCGCGTTCGATGGTCGAAGCGGCCCTGCCATGGCTGGTCGCGATCTGGGCCGCAGGCGCCTGCCTGATGCTGTTGCGCCTGGCCGGCGGTCTGCGTTGGGTGCATCGCTTGCAGCGCGATGCGCTGGATGTCGAGGGCGATGTCGAACACCAGGCGTGGCAAACGCGCCTGGACCGTCTGGCGCAGCGGTTCGGCCTGTCGGGCGTTCGGCTCACGGTGTTCGACGATACCGGCGGACCGCTGTCCACCGGCTTCTGGCGACCGATGGTGCTGGTGCCGGCGTCGCTGTTGGCGCGCATGCCCGTGGACATGCTGGAAGCATTGCTCGCGCATGAGCTCGCGCACATCCGCCGTCACGACGCTCTGGCCAATCTGCTGCAACGCGCCGCGGAAGCGCTGCTGTTCCATCACCCGGTGGCGTGGTGGCTATCGCAGCGCATCCGTCACGAACGCGAACAGGCCGCCGACCAACTCGCGGTCATGGTGACGGGCGAGCCGCGCCGGCTCGCGCTGGCGCTGTACGAACTCGACCGCATTTCGTCCGAACAAACGCACTCCCCCATCCCGACACTGGCGCAAGCCGCCCACGGAGGCCATCTGATGTCCCGCATCCAATCCCTGCTCCGCACCGAACGTCGCGTCTCGCCCGGCGCCGCCGCGATCCCCCTCATCGGTCTCACCGCCGCCTGCATCGCCTGTTTCGCTTATGCGCAGTCGACGCAGACGGCCACGCCGGCCACAGCGACACCCGCAGCGACGGCGGGTTCCCTCGGCGCACCCGCAGCGACGTCTGCCGCAGCGCAGACAGAGAAATCCACGTATCAGACCTATGCCTTCGTCAGCGAGAGCGGCGGCCGGATGTCGATATCCGACCGCACCGCCGATCTCCGTGCGATCGCCGAGACGCGGTCGCAGGTCGACGGCGATTTTCTCTGGTTCCGTCGAGACGGCAAGGCCTATTTACTGCGCGATGCCGCGACCCTCGAACGCCTGCGTGCGCTCTGGGCACGCAGCGACAGCCGCGAAGTGCAGATGAAGGCGCTGGGCGAACAGATGGAAGCCGAATCCCGCAAGGTCGAGGCGATCAGTCTGCGCATGGCGGCCGTGACGTCGAAGCACGGTGAAACGCCGCGGATGCGCGAAGCGACAGTCGAACTGCAGGCCTTGGCCGAACAGCAGAATGCATTGGCGCTACAGCAGGCCTCGATCGCCGAAAAGATGTCCGCCGACCCGACGAACGAGAACGCCGTAGCCGAAGCGGAGCGCAGAATGGAAGCGCTCGGCGATCGCATGGAAACGCTGGGTACCGAAATGGAATCGCTGGGACGGGTCATCGAAGCGGAATCGGCGACGCTGGAAACGGGGCTCGCGCCATTGACTGCAATGGAGAACGAAATCGAAGCGGCGGCCGCGCCACTGGAAGCGTTGGGCGCGAAGATGGAAACGCTCGGCGCGGAACAGGAACGCGAAATGACCCGCATCGACCGGCAGATCCGCGACGAGATCGATCGCGCGATGGACGCAGGACTGGCGATTCCGGCGCCGCGCGCGCAATAGGATTCACGCCCCGGCTCAGAAACCCTTCAATTGCTGGCGGGCGCGGTTGCGTTCGCGATCTGCCCGCTCAGCCTTGTCGGCTTCGGCCCTCGCCCGTTCCTCCGCATGTGGCTTCTGCTGGATACGGCTGAAGTCGCTGCGGAGATCGAAATCGTCCTCACGGGCCTGCAACTCCGCCACCAGCGCGAGGCGCACATTTTTCGCATCGGCCGCCATCGTTTCGCAATCCGGCGCCGACTGCAATTCGCGCAAGCGGCGCAGAAATTCGCCCGCCGCCCACACGCCGTTGTCGCGATGCCCCAACTCGTGTTCGGTCAACCCAGCCTCCAGACGGAGCCACTGTTCCGCCAGCGCAGCCGGCGGCACGCGCTTCGGCAACCATTGCGGCAACTGGATATCGATATCGATGCGCACCCTGATATCGCTCAGAACGCAGCCGGCGCCGGTCTCAACGACCACGTATTCCGCAACGAGTTCGTGCCGGGTCAGCGCCGACGCCGGGTGGCCGAATCGGCTGCGCGGGCCGCGCTCGTCGAGCTGCCGTCGCAATTCAGCGACATCGCGGGCATCCAGCGCGTAGAACCGGCGACGCTCCTCGACGACAGGGCCGTCGGGTTCTGCCGCGCTGGCTGCCATCGCCTCCAGCACGATGGCAGCCATCAGCATCACGAATAAAGCAGACACGAATAAAGCAGGCCGGCGCGACAGCGGAAAATTGAACATGGCACACCCTCTGGAATGTGCGTCATTCTATCGGGTGGAAACGCTGCCGGCAGGCATGCCACCCGTCGCTAGTCCGCCGCGCCTTGTGCCGCAATCAGCGTAGCCACATCCGGGCGCTGCGCGCAGGCAGGCTGAAGGTGTAGTTGCCGCTGTTGATGTTCACCACGCTGCCGGAACCGAGCGTATCGGTGTAATTGGCGTACCACCACAGCACGCTGTTGTTCATGTTGACCGCAGCATTGACCGTACTGCCGCACTTGTTGATCCCCACGATACCCAGGCTGCCGCGGCGGAACAGGATGTGGCAGTTGCCGTGCGACAGCACCTGCATATCGTTGCCCTGTACCGCGTTGTGGAAGCGGATCATGCCCTTGATGTCGTTGCGGTTGTAGGCGTTGACCCAGCGGTTGTCGCCGCTTTCGTTGTTGTCCGAATACACCATCGGTTTGCCGCCGTTGCGGCCGAACAGGTAGGCATAGCCCAGGGTTTCGTCGGTCGGATCCATCAGCGCATAGCGGAAGCCGCTGTTGTTCGGAATATCGTGGGTCACGGTGAAGGTCAGCGCGCGCGAACCCGCCAACGCCTGGCCGTAAGCGCCGGGATCGACCAAATTGCTCATGCTGCCGCTGAACGAGAATGCATTGCGGATCGTGGTCTGCAGCGGGAAATCATAGGCAGCATGATTGGTGTTCTGCAGATACGGCTGCAGGAAGCGGTCGTATTCCGAGCTGCCCGCGCCGCCGCCGGTGATGATCTCGCCGAACACGTACACGCCGCTCTTGATGTCGGCGGTCAGCACGCTGTTGATGTGCGACATCGTCATGTGCTTCGCGGCATCGATGCGAAAGCCTTTGACGCCGATAACCTTGAGCTGACGCAGGTATTCCTGCTGTTGCCCGATCACGTAACTGGTGCCCTTGAGATCGGGCAGCCCGACATCGCCACCGCCGCCGCACAGGCGCCAGTTCTGCACCTGCCAGACATCGTTGTAGTCGGTGATGCAGCGCGTCTCGCCGAAATCGCCCGCGCCGAGAAAATTCGAACCCAGGTTGCCGAACAGGCGGATGCCGCTGTAATAGCCGGTATTTCCCGCATACGCGCCGAGCACGCTGGCGCCCGGATAATTGAGATCCGACCGCTGTGCGGATTCGTTGGCCATATGGTTCATCAGGATGTCGGCGTAGACGTGGACGCCGCGTGCATTCAGCGCGTTGACCATGTTCTTGAAAGCGGTCGTGTCGCCGAGCGGATGATGGATCACCCGGTAATCCTGCGGCTGATAGCGCGCCCACCATTGGCCGCCCGCGGATTTGTAGGCCGGGGCGACCAGCACCGCCTTGTAACCTGCGGCCTGGATCGTCGCGGCGCGCGCTTCGACATCGGCATAGCGCCAGTTGAAGGCATGCAGGACCGCATCGGCCTGCGCAGTGCCGGCAGCGGCGCCGCCGAGGATGAGGATCGAGCACAGACTCAGGGCTTTGCGGCGAAACGAAGCGATATTCCTCGATGCGGACTGCATTGAATTCTCCTGAAATGGACGAAAAAGCTCCGCCTCGCGGCGGAACGGACGTTTCCTGCATCCGTCGATGTACACGGGTCGCACCGACAGACGATGATTTAGAACGCTCGACAGGCGATGCGCCGGCCGCGTCGTCGCGGCATTGCGTCCGCGACTGGAATGGGATGCTAGAGGCGCATCGCAATGCAGCATGAAAGGCTGCATACGTATTCAATTCGGAGTAAAGACGACATCCATCACGGAGAGAAAATCCAGCGCTGTCGAGCAGAGAAAATTTTCCGCAGCAGAGGCTTACCGATCATTCCGGGCGACGTCCTTCTGCCGATGATCGCCTGCACGCGCACCACGGATCGGTGCGGGATTGCGCTCGCGCGACGCGGGGACACGCGCAGGATCTCGATCCGCGCCGCAGCGCCAGCGACTCATGCTTTGTGGCGCGCTGCCGCACGTCCGCGCGGCGTGCCTTTGCGACAGGCATCCGAGCAATAGCGCACCTGCGGCCAGTCGCGTTCCCATTTCTTCCGCCACGCGAACTCGCGTGCGCAGACCGGGCATACCTTGTTCGGCAGATCGCGCTTGGCGGTCATTGCGATGTCGGATACGCAGGGCGCAACGCCAGATGGCGCTCAGGCCTTGCGCAGGAAACAGGTCTTCAACACCAGACCCTTGATCTTGTCGGAATGGCCTTCGATATGTTCGGCATCGCCGTCGACCAGGCGGATGTGCCTGATCACGGCGCCCTGCTTGAGCGGGATCGACGACCCCTTCACTTTCAGATCCTTGATCACCACCACCGTGTCGCCGTCGGCGAGCGGGTTGCCGTTGCTGTCGCGCACCACCTGCGCCGCATCGGTGGCTTCAGACGCAGCCGACCATTCGAAGCCGCAATCGGCGCAGACATGGTTCGCACCGTCCCGATACGTATTGGCGAGCGTGCATTGCGGGCAGGACAGCGAAGCGGTCATCGGAACACCTGGTCGGCAGGGCGCACCGAAACAGTGCGAGGCGGCATTGTCGGAGAGCGGCGCTGCGGTGGCAACCGCAATCATCGCCGAGGCGGTCAGACTGCGGACAACGGCACCGCCTCCGTGGCAGGATCGCCGCAGTACCCGCCGCCGCGAGCCCCCGATGACCGCCGACCACAGTCCGATCGATACGCAAGCGCTGGCGGGACATGCTTATGCCGCTTACGACACCGGCGATCTGGCCGAAGCGCGCATCCGCTTCGAAACCCTGCTGGCCGCGACACCTGCGAATGCGGCCCACCATTACATGCTCGGACTGGTCTGCAAATATCTGCGCGACTGGCCGGCATCGCTGCACCACAATATGCGCGCGCTCGCGCTTTACGCCGAAGCCGACGAAGACGACAGCGAAGCGCCGCGCTGGAACGCCGCCATCGCCGCAACCGCATTGGGCGACTGGGCCGAGGCGCGGCGACAGTGGGCGGGGTGCGGCATCGACATTCCCGGCGACGATGGTCCGATCGACACGAATTTCGGGGTCGCCAGCCTGCGCCTCGAAGCCTGGGGGCAAGCCGAAACGGTGTTCGCGCGACGCATCGATCCGGTGCGCGCGCAAATCATCGATGTGCCCCTGCCCGACAGCGGCTATCGTTACGGCGACATCGTGCTTCACGACGGCGCATCCACCGGGCAACGCCGCTTCCACCAGAGCATGGTGCCGGTATTGAACGCATTGCAGCGGATGCGAACCTCCGAGTACCCGACCTTCGCCGTGTTCGTGCATTGTCCGCAGCGCACGGATCTCGAGGCATTGATCGAAGCGCGCGTGCCCGGCATCGCATTCGTTGAGGACTGGACCGACAGCATCGTGCACTACTGTCTGCGCTGCAGTCATGGCGCGTCGCATCGTCACGACAACAACGACGGCGCGGGGCACCATGGCAACGCGCAAGCCGACGCCGAAGACCGCAGCCGATGGCGGGCGGAACGCAATCTCGGCATCGCCGCGCAGAGCAGGCATTCGGTGATGCGGTTGATCGAACGCTGGAAAGCCGGCGGCCGCGGGCGTCGACTCGATACCGTGGACAATCAGCATGCGATGCCGACCGTGCCGCCGATTCGCGGCGAACAATGGTGGCTGTCGCCCGAAGACCGGCACGCGAACGCCACCGGCGACACCACCGACGACACGACCGAAGACAGCGCCGACTGATCCCAGGGATGTTGCAGCGCAGCTTGCCCCATCGGCCAATGTCGTCGCGACGGGGCGTGTGGCCCACTGCAGGCCTTCGCCACAGGAGGTGCCGTCGATGTCCGTCATCGCAAGACTCATCCGTCCCCTTGCTCGCCTACGCATTTCCCGCATGCGCCCATCTACGCTGCGCAGCGCGTCCATCGCCGTCGCGCTGTTCGCGGCGTCGATCGCGGCGCCCGCGTTCGCGCAGACCGAGGTCACCGGCTTCGGTAGCAACCCCGGCAATCTGCGCATGTTCAAGTACGTGCCCAGCGCACTGCCCGCGAACGCGCCGCTGGTGGTCGCGTTGCACGGATGCTCGCAAAGCGCGGCAAGCTACGACGCGGAAACCGGCTGGCAGCTGTTCGCGGGTCGCTTCCGTTTCGCGCTGCTGTTGCCCCAGCAGCAGAGCGCGAACAATTCCAGCACGTGTTTCAACTGGTTCGAGACCGTCGACACCACCCGCGGCCAAGGCGAAACGCTGTCGATCAAACAGATGATCGACCGCATGATCGCCGATCATGGCATCGCGCCTTCCCGCGTCTACGTCACCGGGCTTTCGGCCGGCGGCGCGATGACCTCGACCCTGCTCGCCGCGTATCCGGATGTCTTCGCCGGCGGCGCCATCATCGCGGGCATCCCGCACCGCTGCGCCACCAGCCAGAGCGCCGCTTTCGGCTGCATGAGTCCGGGCAGCAATCTCACGCCCGCGCAGTGGGGCGACAAGGTGCGCGCGTCTTCGTCCTGGACGGGACCGTGGCCGATCGTCTCGATCTGGCACGGCGACGGCGACTTCGTCGTGCGTCCGATGAACCTGACCGAGAGCATGGAGCAGTGGACCAACGTCCACGGCATCGATCAGACCCCGGACGTCAGCGACACCGTCGGCGGCTTTCCGCACAGGGTCTACAAGACCGCATCGGGCCAGGCGCGGGTCGAAACCTACACCATCACCGGCATGGGTCACGGCACGCCGGTGGATCCCGGCACCGGCGAGACCCAGTGCGGTACGGCCGGCGCCTACATCCTCGATGTGAACCTGTGTTCGAGCTACTACATCGCGCGCTTCTTCGGTCTGGACAATCTCGACGGCGTCGCGCCGACCGCCACCATCACCTCGCCCGCGAACGGCGCGGCGGTGACGGGCAGCGTCGCCATCGCCGCGAACGCCAGCGACAACATCGGCGTGGACCGGGTCGAATTCCTGCTCGATGGCGCCCTGCTCGGCAGCGACGCCAGCGCGCCCTATGCCTACGCCTGGAACAGCGCCACCGCCAGCAACGGCGCGCATGCGCTGCAGGCGCGCGCGGTCGATCTCGCCGGCAATACCGGCAGCTCTGCGCCAGTGAACGTGACCGTGAGCGGCGGGACCGGCGGCGGCACCACGCCGACGACCGCGAACTTCGCCAACGAAGACGCCAACGACGGCTACGTCAAGGCCGCCAGCGGCGGCAGCGCGCCCGCGGTCGGCACGCTGGAATCGAGTCTGGGGCTGGCCATCGGTCGCGGCACCGACGGCAAGTTCAATCGCGCGATGCTGTCGTTCGACACCTCATCGTTGCCCGACGGCGCCACGGTGACATCGGCCACGCTCACCGTGACCTATCGCAGCGCGTCGGGCGATCCGTGGAGCAACCCGGCCGGCAACACGCTGGTGATCGACGCGCACACCGGCTGCCTCGGCACCTGCACGATCGAGACCGGCGACTGGGCGGCAACGACGACCACCAGCGCCGTGGCGCAGTTGCTGTCGTTCGCTGGCGGCACCAGAACCAGCAATCTGTTCGCGGCACCGGGGCTCGCAGCGATCAACAGGATCGGCCGCACGCAGTTGCGCCTGCGCTTCGCCGGCGACCAGACATCGACGAACTATCTCTGGATCGACAAGGGCGCGACGGCGACGCTGACGGTGACCTACCAGCCCTGAGCGAATGTTAAAACAGGCTCGGCGACACGCTTTCGACACGGAAACCTGCCGGCATGGTTTCAATCCCGGATCGTTGGTGCAGTCTGGATCGTCGGCGCCTTGGCGGCGCCGGCGTCCGTCGATTTCGACGCATCAAGGTGCCGGCGAAGGAATCCGGCGATGCCTTTCCAGGCCGTCTCGACGCTATCCAGCTTGCCGAACGAATGGCCTTCCTTCTCGATCGTGATCAATGCGGGGCGGACCCCGGCGATATTGAGCATCCTGACCAGTCGCCGCGTATGCTCGTAATCGACACGCGTATCTTCAGCGCCATGGATCAGCAGCAGTGGCGTCTTCAACTCACGATAGCGATAGATCGGCGAAACCTTCATCAACGCCTCGCCATCCGTCCGTGGATTGCCGATGTAATGCTCCAGCACCTCGCGACCCTTCGCATAGTTGCCGCCGTCGCTCGCGGTGAAAAACAACATCCAGTCGCTCACACCCGAAATGGAAACCACGCACTTGAAGCGATCCGGCCAACGGATCGTGGACACAAGCGCAGAGTATCCGCCATAGCTGGCGCCGATCGCGCACAAGCGCGAGCCGTCGATGTCCGGGTCTTTCAGCACTTTCTGCAGCACTGCGTCGATATCGTCCTCGATCAGAGTGCCGTGGGCCCGGCGTCCTGAATCGCGGAATTGGGTACCAAAACCGTCGGACCCACGGAAATTGACTTGCAGGACGGCATAACCCATCGCGGCGAGAAACTGGACTTCCGGGTCGAAACCACGACTGTCGCGCACACCGACGGGACCGCCATGCGACAACACGATCAATGGCCGGGGGCCCTTGGCATGAGGCCTGGTCAGATAAGCCTCGATCGGCATGCCATCGGGACCGCTGACCGAAAGGACTTCCGTATCGACAAAATCGTAACCCTTGAGCCAAGGCTTGGCCGCATCGATGATCTGCGCGCGGCGTCGCGCAGAATCGACGTGATAGAGAGCTCCGGCATGCTGGCTGGACTCCACCCAGGCAAGGAGGTCCCCGTTATCGGCCCGGTCATAGGCCGCTACGGTCTTGCCCGGGAACAAGTCTTGAAGCAAGGCGTTCACTTCACGACCTTGCTCGTCGAAATATTCGCTGACGAGATGACCGTTCTGGAAGTAAACCGCACCGATCGGTCGCCGCAGCCCGTTGACGATCGGCGAAACGATGTCGACACCCGGCTTACTGAACAATGTCGACACGATTTTCTTCTGGCGCGGATCGAACACCACCAGATCCCGCTGGGCACGGCCATCGTCGCTGAGCCCATAGATCAGGTCGCCTTCGTATGACAGCAGCATCGGATCGAACGGCTGCTTCAACCCGAACCGCAACACTTCCTCGAAGGCGTCCCCCATGCCATACATCAGCACGGCTTCATCGCCGCTGTTGGCCAGCGCCAGACGTAATCGCCCACGCCCGTCTGCGAACCAGTAACGATCGTCCTTGACGCCCTGGTTGAGGCGGGTGCCGTGCATCGCCTGGAAACGATCGATGGTGTGCTGGCTGCGGATGTTCACTCGATGCACCAGCAAGCGATTCATGTCGCCGTGCGAGGCAAACAGGATATGGTCCGGATCTTCCGGCAAAACCTGGGCATAGATCCCGGGCCTGGATTTTCCGACATGTTGAAAAGTTCGAGCGCCTTTGGCGTCAAGGCCGAAACGGAACACGTCGACATGCAGCGTGTTCGATCCGTCGGGACGCGACGACACCACGAACACATCATTGCCTGCCCATTGCATCGACTCGACCCCGCAGCACCCGACCAGCAGCGGCATCACCTTGCCGCTGGGCATATCGATCAGCTCGAAATGGTAGCCGTCCGATTTTCGCAGGACTTTGACCATCATGTCGCCGCGCGCATTGAGGTCCGCCCCTTCGACCTGTCCAACGCGCCACATTTCGCGAATATCGATCGGCAGCTTCTCGGGCACCGGTGGTTTCCGCGCAACGCTCAGTTCGACGTATGGTTTGGCCGCTTCGGCCTTTGATTTGAGATACATCGCGGGAAACGGATCGGGATAGTGTCCCGTATAAGCGAAGCCGTATCTGGCCATTAGTTGCGGATGCTCGTCCTCCAGCCAATCCATGATCTGGAGACTGCGATTCGTGAACAGAAAAGTCGATGCGTTGGTATATTTGCCGCGCATCAACATGTCGCCCGGATAATTGAGCGCGCCGGCTTCGACCTTGAACTTGGTGTCCGGAGAGTCCTTGAATTCGTACCAGAATCGATAGTGTGCGCTGACGCGGCTCCACTCGTAGGTTCCGGCCGGCACCACGTAGAGCACCGGTGTGGCCCCGGGAGCCACACCCTTGATCGTGGCGGCGTTGAAGAGTTTTCCGTCCTTGCGCAAGCGCACATCGGCCAGATAGGAATTGGTGTCGATGACGATGACCAGCAGGCCTTCGTCGGCGTCCAGCTTCGGCATCTCGCCGGGTTCGATCCGTTTCACCCGCGCCTCGGTGGCTCCCGCCAGGAGGAAACAACCAAGCATGAAAAAGACGTTCAACAGAATGCGCATGACTCCCCCCGAGCGGCCGCGTTGCACATGAAGATCATGAGCCGTTTTGCTACGGCCCATGGTGCCATCAGCGTAACCGAGTTGAGAGAACTCCCGACACAAGCATCGATACCTCCACCGCACCTCCTAGGCCAGCAGACGCACTGCGCGTGCCATGACCAAGCGGCAACGGTTCAGCATGTATCGTGCCCTGCCGGGGCGGCGAACCGCCCCGGCATGGATGAGCACGCCGCTACGCGTGGCTACGCAGCTTTCGCCATGAATCACGGCACGATCGTGCAACAAGGGCTCTGCGCGGGAACGGAGATCAACGTCGGCAGCGGCAGTTGACTCATGGTCTTCACGGTCACCGCGACGCCGAAGGTGCTGCTGGCCAGCGGAAGACTGGTCGCCGTCGGCGCCCAGTCCACTGTGCAGATCGTCTTGAAGCCGCTGACGTCGGGGCGGACGGTGAGTGCGTGCAGCGGATCGCCGTTCGCCAGCCAGTTGGTCGACGTGGAGCCGCCGAAATACGCGCCGTTGTTGGCGGCGCTGATCGAGAACGCTTTCTCCGCCAGTGCGCCCTGGGTGCCGTAACGCTTGCCGATCGCAGGCAGGCCGGTGGGCAGTACGTACGGCATGAGCGACTGCGGGTGCGCCAGATGCATGAAGGCGTCCTGGCTCAGGGCCATGCCGCCGTAGGGGCCGTTGACCTCACCGCCGATCATCATCACGCCGGCAGGCGCGCCGGCATAGGTGGAGGGAAGCGTAAGGTCGGTGCCGTAGCCGATCTCGCGGTCTCCGGTGGCGCCCCAATGGGTATGCACGCGCAGCAGGCAGTTCGGCACGAAGCGGGACAGATATACCTGCTGCTGCGCCGTGCTGGCGACGCCGGTTTCGCCGACGGCGAGGAACTCCGGCGAACCCGTCGACGTTTTCACCGCCACCACATCGTGATACTGCGCCACGCCCAAGCCGTTGGTGCGCGAGGTGCAGACCACCGCCCCGGTGTTGCCGTTGACCTGCATCACTGCGGTCTGGCCGCCGATGCGTCCCACGGCGACGAGGTCGCCGGTGAGACTGGGCGCCACCGGCACCAGCTCGGTGATGGCGTGCAGCTCGAAATCGCCCACGATCGAGGCCTGATAATCGCGCGCCCAGAGGATGGTGCCGGTCGAGCGCGTGCGCACGATCCGCGTGCGGTAGACCGCCGCAGCCACCGCGGTCGGAGGCCGGTAATACTTGCCCAGCGCGACCAGATCGCCGGCCTGGGTCGAGAACGCGGTGTCGCCGGAAGCCGTCTGCAGAATGTCCCAGCCGGTGTTGTAGTCCGTGGTATCGCCGTAGGCGAAGCGCCAGATCGGCGCGCCGTTGCAGCCGATCTTGGTGATGGTGAAACGCGGCGTGGGCGTGGCGACGCTCGTCGGATCGATGCTGCCGACCACCGCGAAACCGGTGCCGTCGCGGAACTCGACCACCTGCGCCGCCTGTTCGGGCTGGCCTGCGCTGTCGTACTGGAACCGGAACATCAGCCCGGCCGACACGTTCAGCCGTTCGGCCAACATATTGGTGTTGATGCTGGTGGGCGTGGCGGTGCCGACGCTGATCGAGCCGCCGGGGCTCGCGCAGGTGCGGACTTCCCTGGTGCCGCGGTGCACTTCCCGGTGGCTCGGCAGGCCCGAGGTCATTTCCCAGTTCGATGCCATCGCGGCGGAGGGGATCAGCGACAGGCAAGCCAGCGTCAATGCCGATTTTCTGTATGCGTTCATGCGTCTCTTCCTTCGATCGAATGTCCGTGAAGGCGGTCCACGGAGCGACCCTTCCCTGCGCGACGGGCGCGACGACGCCATCCGGTGCCGGTCACGGCGTCGATGTCAGTGAGAGATGTCCTATCGGGCGCTCCTTCCGTTGAACCGCCTGGCGAGTCGACGACTGCCAGCCCTTCCAACGCTGGGCTGCACCGGCAACGGCCACCCTGAAATCACCGTTTTCCGGCAGCGCGTGATCGCCATCACGGGGTAAGCCGACAGGCGGCGGCGTCATCGACAAGCTGAATGGGGCGCCTCGATCAGGGATGGATGGCGAGGGATCGCCCGGGTCAATGGCCCGACACCGGAAGCACCGGCTTCAGCGCAACTGACTGTCCTTGCTGCCGCGACGGTTGTAGCCGCTGTTCGCAGCGCCGTCCTTGTCGTGGGCGTCCTGGCAGTTCACGCACAAGCGCACGCCCGGCACCGCCTTGCGTCGCGCTTCGGGAATGGCCGCGTCGCAGTCTTCGCAATGCTCGAGACCCGGACCCTGCGGCAGCCGACTGCGCACGCGCTGGATACCGTCCTTCACGGTGGCATCGATCTGATCCTGTACCGCACCGTCGCCTGCCCAACCCGTCGCCATGATCGTCTCCCGTCTTGCACTCTCGGACATGTGCCTGCTTGCGCGGAAAACTTGCGCGCAAAAGATGATAGCGCCGCCGCGCGCATCAATGCATCTGTCTTGCGTTGCGTCGTGCATGAACGCGTGCGCGTCGTGCAGGATGCGATCCGATACGGCATGCAGCGAACGCTCGACTGAACCATCTCCAAAGACGATCGCCCGCGTAATGAAGTCTTTCTGTTTTCCTAAGTGTTTGTTATCGGAAGCGGCGTAGTGTGGTCCATGCCGAAGCGAAATTCGGTACGACGCAACAACGAAACACGCAACACAAATACGCAAGCGACATCGATATGCAGAACAGGAGATCCACAATGACTCAGCACAACGCCCAGAACACCACAGGCCGCAATACCGGGAACAACGCCAACGCATCCAGCGCCAAGCAGAGCGATCGCCAAGGCAAGACTGCGGAATTCGCCCAGGAACGGACCTACTGGAAGGACCAGTTGGCGAAGGAGCCGTATTACGAGTCGGGCCAGCAGTTCTCGGACTTCGAATCCGCCTATCAGGTGGGTACCGAAGGTCGTGGCCGCTACGCCGACAAGAGCTTCTCGGATGCCGAGTCCAGTCTCCGCAGCGAATGGGAAGAGGCGAAGGGCTCCAGCAAGATCGGCTGGGAAAAAGCCAAGCATGCCGTTCGCGCCGCGTGGAATCGCGTCGAAGATGCGATGCCCGGCGACTCCAACAAGAACGGCCACTGATCGTCAACGGCTACCGTCAACAGCCGCTGATCGTCCGCGTTGACCGCGCGTCGACATGCAACCCGCTTTTGGCGCGATAGGCGGGCATCGCAAAGTGCGGCAACACCTACGAACGGGAGCGCATTCGCGCTCCCGTTCTCAACACAGTCTGAACCGCGCAAGCATTGAAATGGGCATCCGGAAATCGAAACCCGCTGACGGCCGGGTAAAGGAGTGTTCTTGTGGAGAAGAAACCAGTCAACCCGCCGCAGGAACAGGACACTCAGCCCGGCAGCCAGAAAAAAATGGTGCCGGTGCCCGTCACGATCCGCGACGGCTATGCAGGCTCGGGGCGTCTGGCGGGCAAGGTGGTATTGATTACCGGTGGCGACAGCGGTATCGGTCGCGCGGTGGCGGTGCATTTCGCACGCGAAGGCGCCGATATCGCATTCGCTTATCTCAATGAAGACCAGGACGCCAGCGACACCCTCGATCTGATCGAACGCGAAGGACGTCGGTGCATCGCCATTCCCGGCGATCTGCGCATGCCGCAGCAGTGCAAGGCCACCATCGCCGCCGCCATCTCCGAGTTCGGCAAACTCGATGTTCTTGTGAACAATCACGCCGAACAGCACGTGATCGATCCCCCGGAAAGCATGACCGCGACGAATATCCGGCAGACCTTCGAAACCAACGTGTTTTCCTACTTCCATCTCATCGATTGCGCGTTGCCCTACCTCACCGACACCACCGGCAGCATCATCAACACCGTCTCGGTCGTCGCTGCGCGCGGGCACGACACGCTCCTCGCTTATGCCGCCACCAAGGGCGCAGTCCAGGCGCTGACGTTTTCGCTCGCGAAAGCGCTTGCCGAGCGCGGCATCCGCGTCAACGGCGTTTCGCCCGGGCCGATCTGGACGCCGCTGATTCCCGCCAGCTTCGATGCGGACGATGTCGCGAAGTTCGGTTCGGACACGCTGATGCAGCGGCCCGGCCAACCGTCGGAGGTTGCGCCCGCTTACGTGTTCCTGGCCTGCGAGGACGCGAGCTACATCACCGGCCAACTCATCCATGTCAATGGCGGTACCCACATCGCCGCTTGATGCCCTGCCCTCCCCCTAACTCACGTCGAAGGATCCCCCATGAAAACGCCCGAACAGCTCGAAGAAAAATTCTGGAAAGCCCTGAAATCGGACCGCACTGCCATGCTCGGTCTGGTGGGCGTGGAAAATGGCCATACCCGGCCGATGACCGCAATGATCGAGGAGCCGCGCGGCCCGATCTGGTTCTTCAGTTCACGCGAAAATATGCTGGTTCAGAACTTGACAGAAGGTCATCGCGCGACCATCGCCTTCGCGGCGAAGGATCACGATCTGTTCGCCTGCGTCGAAGGTTCGCTGTGGCTGCAGAACGACCGCGCCGCGATCGACCGGCTGTGGAACCCGTTCGTGGCCGCGTGGTATGAAGGCGGCAAGGACGATCCGAAACTCGCGCTGCTGCGCTTCGAGGCGCAACATCTCGAAATCTGGCTCAACGAGTCCAGCCTGCTGGCGGGCGTGAAAATGCTGCTTGGCGTTGATCCGAAAAAGGATTATCGCGACAAGGTGGCTGAGATCGATCTGCGCTGATCGATCATTGCCGGGTCGGCCCTGATCGAATGCGATGCCTGGCTTACGCCGCGGATGCCTTGCGCACCCGCGGCGTCAGCGCGATGTTCAGACTGTCGCTCATCAACTGCAGCTCGGTGTCCTGGATCATCGCGGTGAGGCGCATGCCGCGCTGCAGATGGCCGACGAGCGCGTCGATCGCAGCCGGATCGATATCCAGCACGGTCAGATTGGCGAAGCGCGCCAGCGCGGCGGCGTTCTTCTTCCACCAGACTTCCGACGCCTGACCGCCGTAGTTCACCACCACCACCTGCTCCGCGCGCGCGCTGGCCTTGCGGATGCGGCTTTCGTCCGGCTGGCCGAGTTCGATCCAGCGCTGGATGTCGCCGACGTAATCGCGCTGCCACAGGTCAGGCTCGCTGTCGTCGCTCAGGCCGCGGCCGAATTCCAGTCGTTCGTCGGCATACAGCGCGAACACCAGCAGCCGCACCATCAGCCGCGCGTCGGTTTCGGACGGGTGCTGCGCGAGGGTCAGGTTGTGCTGGGCGTAGTAATGCCGGTCCATGTCGCTGACCTGCAGTTCGACCTTGACCACGGTGGATTTGAGCGCCATCGCAGATGCCTGACGGGAAAGGTCGGCGATTGTAGGTCTTCCGCAGGCATCCCGTAGGCCTTTCGCCCGGCTTCGACGGCGCTTTGCTACCCTTTCGCGATGTCCGCACCGCTCCAGACGCGTCGTCTCGACGCCACCCGCCCCGACGATCTCGACGAAGCCGTGCGCCTGCTGCGCGCCGGCCGGCTGGTGGCCGTGCCCACCGAAACCGTCTACGGACTGGCTGCCGACGCTTCCAACCCCGAGGCCGTGCGCGGCATTTTCGCGGCCAAACAGCGCCCGGCGAACCACCCGCTGATCGTGCATCTGGCCGGCGCCGGGCAGCTGTCGCGCTGGGCGAAAGACATTCCCGACGCCGCATGGCGACTGGCCGAAGCGTTCTGGCCCGGCCCGCTGACGCTGCTGCTGCATAAAGCGGACGCCGTGCCGTCCGAGGTCACCGGCGGGCGCCCCAGCATCGGCCTGCGCGTGCCGGATCACCCGGTCCTGCTGCGCATCCTCGACACCCTCGACGGCGGGCTGGCTGCACCCTCGGCCAATCCTTATAAACGCTTGAGCCCGACCACCGCCGATCAGGTGTTCGAGGGCCTGGGCGGGCGCATCGACGCGGTGCTGGACGGCGGCCCCTGTTCGGTCGGCCTGGAATCGACCATCGTCGATCTGACCGGCGACGTCCCGCGGATCCTCCGCGCCGGGCCGATCACCCGTCGCCAGCTCAGCGACGTATTGGGCGTAGAAGTCGAATTCCCGGAACACCACGATGCCGCGGTGCCCGGCAATGTCGCGGTGCACTACCAGCCGCACACGCCGCTGTATGTCTTCGACACCGAGACCTTGCGCGCACGGCTGACGCAATTGCCGGCCGATGCCGGCATCGCCCTCGCTCACACCAGCGATGGGTTGCCGATCTCCACAGGTGTATTGCGGACGCTGCGCTTGCCGGCGGATAAATCCGGCTTCGCACGCGCGCTGTACGACGCGCTGCATACGCTGGACCAGGCGAGCGCGAGCGCGATCTGGCTGGAGCGCCCGCCTATCGATGAGGACTGGCGCGATGTGCATGATCGGCTGTCGCGTGCGGCAACGACTGCTTGAGGCCATGTGCATGAGACCGATCGTCTCCACATCACTCCTTGCACTCGCCGGTTGCGCACATATTCAATCCGCACAACCGATGGGCGTTCTCGTTGAGCCGATACCTGCCGCCTGTCTCTCGCCCCTGATTAGTGATGACACGCGAATAGCAGTCACCAATCGCTCCAGTCGAACGATCGCTTTCAACACCTATGGTCCCTCTGGACCTCCGTACGTGCTATTTACAGATGCATTCGATGTGCTGGCTGCGCAGTCGCAGATTCAGGATTTCCCGTCATGGCAGCCCATACTCGAGCACTCGATGCCTCCCAGTCACGAAGTGAGGCTGGCCCCGGGAAATCGCGCCGAGTTCATCGTCGGCGCCAGCCGCTGGCCGTCTCCGGACAGCGAACTGCTGTTCAAGCTTCAAGTGCGCGACACCAGGTGGCGGCCCTACCAGTCCGAAGCACTGCGGGTATGCCAACCCCGCTGAATGCGCAATCCATAGTGTTTACAACTGCAGCGCACGCGTCACATTCGGCATCACCCATCCGCTGCGGAAACCCGGCGGCTGTTTCACGCGACGCTTGAGATTCGCGGCCACGCGCAGGCGCAACGCCGGCGTGACCCTGAACGTCGGCGACACCTGCCGCGCACGCATGTCCGAAAGCATCGCGGCGCGCGTCTTCGGCGCTTGCGGAAATCCGAGATCCGCGAGCGGCGCGGCCACGATATCGGTGCGATTCGCGGTATCGCCGCTGTTCGCACGGCCGTAGAACGGCACGAACCGGCCTTCGGCGCTGACCAGCCCGTTGTAATCGCCGACGAACAGGCCGTTCGCGAACGGCGCGACGCTCATGTCGAACGTCTCCGCGACGCGCGTTTCCGTCCACGTCGCGCCCTGGTTGCCGGAGCGCGCCAGCCAGTAGTCCGTCGACAGCGCCGCCGTCGGCGTATTGCTGCGCAGGTCGTAATAGGTCACGCCGACCACGCCGTCGCGGTTCACGTGCACGCTGGCCGTGAACGCGGGCACGCTGGCGAGCGCATTGACCCGGGTCGGCGCGGACCAGGTCAGGCCGCCGTCGGTCGAACGCGAGATCGCGATGCCGTCGACGACGCCCCCACTAAAACGCGAATCCTGCCAGACCACGTAGGCATCGCCGTTCGGCGCCGCGGCGATGGCCGGAATGATCCCGCCGTCGCGCACTGCGGTACCGCTTTCCGGGTCGCGGGTCCCCACCGAGAGCAGATTGGAGACGTACACCGGGGCCGACCAGGTGGCGCCACGATCAAGTGAACGCATCACCGCGACGCGCGCGGACTGCGCGCCGCCCAGCGGGTTGTCGATGCGATTGAAGGTATTGAGCAGCACACCGTTCGGAAGTACCACGATCTGGTTGCCGATGGTCTGGTTGCGCGTGCCGGGGTCGAAAATCGGCCGCGCGGTTTCCCAGCTCGCGCCGCCGTTGGTGCTGCGCGTGAAATAGGTCGGCCCGGTGTCGCTGGCGTCGATCAGCCTATCCCAGACCGCGTACACGAAGTTCGCATCGTGCGGATCGGCGGTCATCGCGTTCTTGTCGTTGAAGGCGCCCAGCCCGTCGACGATCAGCGCAATGGGATTGGTCCAATTGAGGCCATCGTCGAACGATCGGCTGACCAGCATGGCGTTGGTGTTGCCGAGGGTGGACAGCGACATCGCATGCACGACGCCATTCGGCGAGTACGTGACCCACGGATCGGACGCGCGGCTGTAATTGCCGCCGTTCATGACGTTGCCGCCGCCGCAGCGCGAGAACGGCTGCACCGTCCGCCGCCACGAGCGCCCGCCATCGTGCGTCGTCGCACCGACCAGACCGCGCGCGCTGCCGTTCGACCAGCGGTCCTGTTGCCAGACGCCGACCATGGTCTGCGGGTCGAGCGGGTCGACCGCGACGAAGGGTTCGACTTCGGCGCTGACATACAGCGTGCCGCTGGCGGCGACGCCATCGCAGCCGTTCGCGAACGGCGTCGTACCCGAAGCGATGGATTGCGATGCGGTCACCGCGACCGCCGGATTGGGGCCGCCGGTAATGCGCGGTTTGTCGCCGGCCGTCAGGGCGACCGATGCGGCCGGCGCGGGCGCTGCGTCCTGCCGACTGGCGGGGCTCCGATCGCAGGCCGACAACGCCATCGCGACGGCCAGACACGGCCAGGCGTACCGGGATATCGGCGGAACGGTAGGACGTGTGCGCATGGCGGTGTCTCCAGATGGTCGCCGGCCGGCCCGGAAACACGGGCGGCCTGCGCCGATTCTCGACCTCCACCCACCGTTTGTCATGGCCCACCTTGGCTGCTGTCGTGCCGCCTTCCGGGTCCGCGACCGTTCGGGCTTGATCCTGTTTCGGACCGCATTCCGCTTACCGACGAGAACCTTGGCGCCGAACAGGGTTTGCGGCAGCCACCGTCGAGGCATCCCCCGGCCCAGCTCGGGCCGACCGTAGATTCAGACATCCTCACAAGGAGCGACACTTGATCATGAAAAACATATTGGCGGCGACCCTCGCAAGCCTCGTCTTCGCGGGCAGTGCGATCGCCGCTGACGGCTTGAGAATCGAGAGCGAAGCGCAGTTCGTGCGCGACTACGGCGACCGGATCGAACAGGTCGGCCCGGGCGTATATCTGATCGTTGACGGCGAACTCGCCGGCAAGACCGTTTCCATCGGCGAGGCCGGGCTGGCCTACGACATCGGCGTCCAGCGCCAACTGCTCCGCGGTCCCAGCCGGGTCAAGACCCAGGCGCAGGCGCTGATACGGCAGATGGAAGGCGCACGCGCGCGCTACGCGGAACTGCGTGCGCATCAGGCTGCGGACACCAGCACGAGAAAAGCCGCTGCGGGCTCGTTTCCCTGCTTTTACTCATCCGGCAACAATTCCATCTGGTACAGCGGCTACGCGCAGGTGAACGCCACCACCGAGTTCTATCTCGACAACGGCGGCGGCGGCTTGAACTATTACTATGCGCGCGCATCGGCCAATGCCAGCGGCTTTGTTTCCCCGCCCGCTGGCGTTCCGGCTTTCGCATCGGTCTCCGCCAGCGCGATCGCAAAAAATCTGTATACCGGCCAGACCATCCAGAGAAGCAGGCCCGGCACCTACAGCGCAAGCGCCTCGACCGGCTACGTCTACAGCGGCCCCGCGTTTTCGCACAATCTCACCGCCCAGGCCGCCGTCTACGGCATGGGCAACTGCTTCGGCTACGTGTCGATCTCGGACGCCATGCAGTAAACCTCCTCGGGAGCACCGGCGCACAGGGACGTGCGCCGGCCTCTTTTGCGCTTACTCACGCAAGATGCGCAGCGATCACTCGTGATCGAAATTGATGCGCACATCCTTCACCGTGCTGGACACCAGCGCGATGGAGAAACGCCGGAAGAAATGCCGCTTCACCAACACGTCCTCGCCGTCGTCGAGTTCCGCGTCCACCCACTTGCCGGCCTGGCGGTCGATGGCGGTCTTCACCTTGCGCGCGACGCGGTTCTCGCCGTCGTTGCGTTCGATCAGGACGCTGACCCGCACCGGCACGCCGCCCGACGGCACGATCTCCAGCACCATTTCACCGGCGGATTCCGCCGCACCGCTGAACTGCAGGCGCCATTTGTTCGACTTCGACGCGAACGCAGGCGCAGCGAAAAGACACGACAACACGACCGCAACAAGCGCGATTCGGCAGGATCGAAAGAGACGCATCGGCAAGCATTCCTGAACGAAGGCCGCAAGGTCCGGCCGGGCGCTGGCGATCATAACGGCTCGCGAAGCCGCGATACGACCGGCGCTGACAACCGTTCAGTCGTCGTGCGCGAATCCCGCGCTTTCGCAGGATTTCCCTCGCCGCGTTACCGCGGTGACGGCATCCGTCCCCTTTCCGGGCAGAGGGACGCCCGGGTACAGTCGCGCGAATGACCGAAACCACCGAACCGCGCCCGCGTCGAATCGCGCGCATATCGATCGTCGCCATGCTGTTCGCCGCCTGCCTCGCCGGCTGCGACAGCGGCCCGCCGCCGCCCACCCCGGAGCAGATTCGCGCGCAGATCAGGCGGCTGTTGCCGGCGACAGTACAGGATCGCGCCGGCTGGGCAGAGGACATCCAGTCCGCATTCGCGGCGCTCGACATCGAACCCTCCGCGCAGAATCTGTGCGCGGTGCTGGCGGTGACCGAACAGGAATCGACCTTCACCGCGCATCCGGCGGTGCCCGGGCTGGGCAGGATCGCGCGCAAGGAAATCGAAACCCGTGCGGAGCGCAAGCACATTCCGCTGTTCCTGGTCCGCGCGGCGCTGCAGCTCGAATCCCCGAACGGGCAGACCTGGGACACGCGCATCGCCGCGGTCCGCACCGAGAAGGAACTCAGCGATATCTTCGAGGCCATGATCGCGCGGGTGCCGATGGGCAAGCGCCTGCTCGCCGGCGCCAATCCGGTGCGCACCGGCGGCCCGATGCAGGTGAGCATCGCGTTCGCCGAAGCGCATGCCGATGAGCGCACCTACCCGTACACCGCCGAAGGATCGATCCGCCACGAAGTGTTCACCCGCCGCGGCGGCATGTATTTCGGCATCGCCCATCTATTGGGTTACCCGGCCTCGTACCGGAAACCGCTGTTCCGCTTCGCCGATTTCAACGCCGGTCGCTACGCCAGCCGCAATGCCGCGTTCCAGAACGCGGTCGCGGTGGCGACCGGCATTCCGCTGGATTTGGATGGCGATCTGATCCGTTATCGCAAAGACAACAGCGGCGGCAAGGTCAGCGCCACCGAAACCGCGGTACTGACGCTGGCCGGCAAGCTCGGCATGACGCCAGGCGAGCTCCACCGCGCATTGTCCGGCGCCAATCGCCATGCGTTCGAGGACAGCGCGCTGTATGTCCGGGTGTTCGAGATCGCCGACAAGCGCAACGGCAAACCGCTGCCGCGGGCGACGCTGCCGCGCATCCGTCTGCACAGCCCGAAAATCACCCGCAAACTGACCACCGAATGGTTCGCGACCCGCGTCAATCAGCGCTACACGCGCTGCATGGCGAAAGCAGGCTGAACGCTCAGTCGTTCTCCGCGGCTTCTTCGCGGCCCTGCTGGCGGATGATCGCTTCCTGGCGCGCGTCCTCGATCGACATCCGCACCGCCGCCACGTCGACGCGTCGGGTGTCGAACTTGAAGCGGCCGGTCAGCGCGGTATCGGGGCGCAGGTCGCCTTTCTCGTACAGCGCCCACATTTCTTCGCCGTAATGGGTTTCGGCCAACTCCGGCGCGAAACGCCCGAGCGTGTCGCGCAGGTTGTGGACATCGCGCAGCAGCATGTCGCGCGCGGCATTGTTGCCCGCGGCGCTGACCACCTGCGGGAAATCGATGATCACCGGGCCGTCGGGCGCCACCAGCACGTTGTATTCGGACAGATCGCCGTGGATCAGGCCCACGCACAGCATGCGCACGACATCGCCGATCAGCCGCGCGTGGAAGGCGCGGGCCTCGTCGGCGGTGAGTTCCACCTCGCCCAGCCGCGGCGCGCTGTGGCCTTCGGCATCGGTCACCAGATCCATCACCAGCACGCCATGGAAATAGCCGTAGGCGCGCGGCACGTGCACGCCGGCCTCGGCCAGCGCGAACAGCGCGTCCACTTCGGCGTGCTTCCAGGCTTCCTCCTGCTCGCGTCGGCCGAACTTCGTGGCCTTGCCCATCGCGCGCGCCTGGCGGCTGCCGCGCACCTTGCGGCCTTCCTGATACTGCACCCGCGCCTGGAAACTGCGCTGCGCCATGTCCTTGTAGACCTTGGCGCAGCGGATCTCCTCGCCCGCGCGCACGACGTAGACCGAGGCTTCCTTGCCGCTCTTCAACGGGCGCAGGACGGCGTCGATCACGCCTTCGTCGATCAAAGGCTGCAGGCCCTTGGGGGTCTTCATCGCATCGTGGTGCCCTGTGAATATGCGTGCATTGTCGCCGACTTGAGGATTCGGCGCTCATGGCGGGTCTTCGTCCGCAAGGGTGCCGCGTTCGGTTCGCTCCCCAACCCGCGGCGGTTCGCATTGCGGGCCGGGTCATCGCCGGGCCCGCAATGCGTGCGAACAGCGCCGATACCTTCAATCCGCGTCCGTCAATCCGCGCCGGTGGTACGGGCGCTGTCGGGTGCCGGCAGGCTGTCGGGCACCGTGGCTTCGAGCAGCTTGCCGCGGCCGATGATGCGGTTGACCACGTGATAGGCCGACAGAATCGCGCCTTCCTGCCAACCCGGCAGATACGACACCTGATCGCCGCCGACATGGAAACGCCCGTCGCCCTTCAACAATCGCCGATACGCCTTCGCCTGCGCCGGATCGCTGGAATTCCACTCCGCCCAACCGCCGCCGATGTAGGGCACGTTCTGCCAGGCGATCGACATGCCGGTCTCGATCGACACGTACTTGTCGAATTCCGGATGCAGATGTTTGGCGCCTTCCATCGCCAGCGTCAGCCGTCGCGGCAGCGGCAAGGCGCCGAACTTCTTCGCGACCGCATCCTTGGCCGAATCGTAGTTGTAGGTGCCGGTGAGAATCGCCGGGCCCGGCGAGAAATAACCCGAGGACGGATACCACATCTGCGTGATCGGATGATCGATCCAGCTGATCCCGCCGAAGATCTGCGGCCCGTTGCGCAGGCCGCCGGGCGTGAGCGTTTCCCAGAACCGCGCGCGCGCCTGCCAGCCCACTTTGCAGGTGTTCGCGTATTCCGGGACGCCGATCGCGCGCACGAAATCCGCATCGAAACCGCTGCCCAGCAGCTTCTTGAGCAAGTGCAGCGGAATCGTGCTGAAGCAATAGTCGAACGTATCCGCCTGCCCGCCGATGGTGATTTCCACGCCGTTTTCGCGATTGTCCAATCGCGTGACCGGGCTGTTGACGCGGATCGCGTCAAGCCCCGCCCTGTCGGTGAAGGCCTTGGCGATGGCATCCACGATCATCGACATCCCGCCCTTGGGATGGAACAGCGTGGTCTGCCAGAGATAGTCCTCGGCCTGATAGAAACGATGCTCCCAGAATTCCGATGTCAACAAATCCTTCAGCGACAGTTGCGGCGGGCGCAGGCCCGGATTGTCCACGCCGGGATCGGTGCTGTAGCCGCTGCGGGTCGAGCCGAGATACGCGTACTGCGGTTTCGAATCATCGCGGATGTCGCCGAACTTCTTGAGCAGGCTCAACATCCGCTTGCGGTCGTCGTCGTCCAGCGGCACATCCGGCGATTTCGCATGGATCGCCTTGGCCAACAACGACGCGATGTAACCGCGGGTATCGTTGGCGATCCGCCGGTTCAGCACCGGCTCGCCGTCGAACGCCGCCGGCGTCTGGAACAGATTGGCGCGGGTTTCCATGATGTAGGGCTCCATCTCCACGCCCAGTTCGCGGCACAGCGCCAACGCTGCGATGTGGTGATACGGAATACGTCCCGCACCGGCTTCGAACAGTTGTGTCTTCGGATCGCCCGCGAAATCGCAGACCTGCCGCGTGCGCCCGGCGGCGCTCTGTTCGATGATGACATTGCGCTTCTTCGACGCATCGCGGGTCACGGTGAAATTGCGTCCGCCGAGGCGATCGGACGCCTCGAACACGGTCACGAGGCTGCCGGCCTGCGCCAGCCGATACGCGGCGGTCAGCCCGGCCACGCCCGCACCCAGCACCGCCACCTTTTTGCCGTTGCCCGGAGCGCCACTGGTGTCCGGCGGCCCGGCGAAGGCTTCCGGCGTGACCAGCATGCCCATCGCCACCATCGTTTAGTAGACCGCCGCGGCCCCGCCGGCGGCGCCCACCATCTCCAGAAATCTGCGCCGCGACAGCGGCTTGTCCTCTGTGCTCATCTTCCCTCTCCCTGGTGTGATCGCACCGCAGCGGCACCGGATAACGAACGAGCGTTGCCTGCCCTGGCGCGTGTGACGAATCCCTCATCCCCGCTCGTCCGGTGGAATCGGGGGATTGCGACATGCCTGTGTTCTCCGCATTCTTTCCATGACAGCGCGCCGTCTGCGTCGCGCTTTGCCGCACTCCCGCTACATCTCGGGCGTACTCTCCTCGATCAGCCGCACCGCGTCATCCGCCTTGCGCTGCGATTCGCGGATCTCCGCCTCGGTCTGCGGTCGCGGTGATGGCTTGACCTCGGATGCAGCATCGACCGGCTGCGACGCATACACGACGATGGTCGGCTGCACCGATGGGCGCGCAGTCTCCGCCGACGGTTCGACTGCCGTATCGGCGGTACGCTCAAGAATGGCGCGGACGATGAACGCGAACGCGATGGCGCAGATCAGCGCCGCCAGCCATAGCCAGCGGCTCGCATGCGTGCGTACGACCGCGGGCGCAGGCCTCACGGGCGCGGGCGCCGCTGCCGGCGCGGACGGCTCCGGCAGCGGCCCGAGCATCGTGCGCAGCAGGTCGCCGTCGATCAGTTTCACGTGTCCGTGGCGCTGGGCGGCCTCGATCGCAGCGCGGGTGAACTCGCCGCTGCTGACCAGGATCGCGCCGGTCGCGGCCTCGTTGACCATCAGCCCCAGCAGTTCATGCACCGCGTTGTGCGGTACCTGCTTCGCGTTCCAGTGTTTGCACTGCACCAGCACGCATTCGGAATCGCGGCGGATCCTGAGATCGACGCCGCCGTCGAATCGCGCGCCGCTGCCGCCGGTACCGGCATGCTCCACCCACCAGCCGACATCGCGGTAGTAGGCCGCCAGCAGACGCTCCAGCTCCGCCCAGCCGATGCGGCTCAATGCGTCGTCATGACGCTGATGGACGTTCTTCAGCCCGCTCATCCCGCCCCCTGCGGTGGTGTCGTGCGGAACCGATGCTCCGCGGCGGCAGACCGCGCCGCGGCAAGTCGGGCCGTGATGGAACATAGCCTGTCCGCGCCGGGCGAAGCAATCGGGGATTCCCGCGCAGCGGTTGCGGCGCCGGGCGCATCCGCCTGATTTTCCAGCCTTCCGCTGTCCAAACGCCCGATTTACAAGCCCCCGTTTGTCCGCCTCCGGCTGCGGGATTACACTGGCGGTCCCTGCACTGAGGCACTTCCATTGGCCAAGCCCAATTATTCGTTCGAAAAACGCCAGCGCGAGATCGCGAAGAAGAAGGAAAAAGACGAGAAAGATGCCCGCAAGCGCGAAGCGCGCGATGCCGCCAAGCAGGCTGCAGGATCGGGCGACGCGACCACCGACGACACCGACACGCCGCCCGCAGCGGGCTGATACCGCGTCCGGGAAGCTTCATTACGCGGATCGATCGACTTGTTGGCCCTCAAATGACACTTCACTGGATCCGAGTCATCGAATCGGGACACGGAAGCACTGCCAAGTTGCTGGGTATGTGCTTGTCGCTTCGTGTGTGCAGGCTAGAGAGGTGTTGGCCGAGTCTCAACACAATAAATTCGTTTCTTGCTCTCGGTGCTGACGCCGGCGAACAGGGTACGGATGTTGAATGGGAACCATGCCAGCTATCTCAGCAAGAGTACGATCAAGCCTTGGCGGTACTTACGGCAGGCGAATTATACGAACTTGATGCCCAGCAGACCGGCTGGGAAGAATGGCTCAGTAATCGAGCTAGCGGCAATGAGGCCTGACAATTCATTCAAGCCTACGCCGCGGCGCGGCATAATTCAGGCAACGGATCCCGTCGAATAACGCACTGAGGCGCAGGCGGAACCGTTCGACGGGTCCCGCCTTCGCGCTTCATCGAATCGGGCTTCAGCCGCAACCGATCAACTCACCCGCAGCAGCGTGCAGGCTTCGGCCGCGGCGCGCAGGCCCGACAGCGCTGCGCCTTCCATGGTGCCCTGCCACTCGTAGAAGCTGCTGGTGTGTTCGCCGGCGAACATCACGTTGCCCACCGCTTTCGCTTCGTTGTGGGCGATGGTGGTGAAGTAACCTGGGCGCGCGCAGGTGTAGGCGCCCTTGCTCAGCGGATTCTTAGACCAGTTCTGCGCGAAGGCCACCACATCGCCGTTCGCGTTGCGCCGGGCCGATGCGACGGCGCCGGGCATGGCCGCATCCAGTTCGGCCAGGAACATCGCGGCTTCGGACTGCAACTGCTTCGGATCCAGCGAGCGCGCCGCCGCGCCGCCCAGCTGGCTGGTCAGCACCGCGCGGTAGATATCGCCGCTGGCGGCGTTGCTTTCCCACGTGGACTGCAGGCGCGCGCCGTCGCTGTAGCCGCTGCCGTTGGTGCCGTAGCGGATATACCAGTACGGATGATTGAAACCGACCATCAGCTTGCTGCTGTCGCCCATCGCCGCGTTGTTGATCGCGTAGCGCTTCCACGCCGGCAGCTCGAGGCTGGGATCGAGCTTGACGTCGCGCAGCACGCTGAACGGCAGGGTCAGCACCACGGCGTCGTGATCGCTCTGCACGGCGCGTCCGGCGACGTCGAAGGTCAGCCGCAAGCGGCCGTTGGACAGTTTGCGCACCGCCACCAGCTTGTGGCTCAGCCGCACCGGCGTGGGCAGGCGTTCGGCCAGACCGGACGCGATCCGGTCGTTGCCGTCGATCACATGGAAGCCTTCGCCGCCCTGCAGACCGCCCGCGGCGCCGCCGACCTGCGCGAACTTGCCGCGTTTGTCGCCGTGGATGAAGCGCAGGAAGCTGATCGAACTCAGTTCGTCGATGCCGGCGCCGTACTCCGCGGCGTAGGCCGAACCGATGATCTTGCGCAGCAGGCCGCCGGAGCCCTGCAGGCTGAGGTAGTCGTCCAGGCTCATCAGGTCGAACAGTTCGTCGGCCTCGTTGAAACGGTCGGCAGTGGGATTGCCCAGCGTCGCCAGATCCTCGCGCATCGAGGCCGCGAACGCGCGATATTCCTCGACCAGCTGCGCTTCGGAATACGTCTGTCCCTCGAAATGGTAGAACGTGTTGCCCGGCTGCAGCGACACATCCTCGAGCGGCAGCTCGAGGGCGCGGGCGTAGCCGAGCATGGTGTGATGCGAACTGCCGATGAATTCGGCGCCGCGCTCGGCCACCTGGCCCGGAAAGACGCCGCGTAGGCTGTGGACCCGGCCACCGACGCGCCCGGCGGCTTCGAACACCTGGGTGGCCACGCCCTTGCGGGCCAGTTCGTTCGCGCAGCTCAGACCGGCCATGCCGGCGCCCACCACCGCGACGTTGCCGCCGCCGGAGATCATCCGCCGGATTCTGGAAGCCCCGGCCCAGGCCGCGGGCGTCATCGCGCCGGCCGCAGCCGTCGCCGCGCCCGCGATGGCCACCTGCGTGAAGCGTCGGCGCCCGGCATCGCGCAGGGCGTCCTGCGCGCTGGCGTCGCGCTCGATCACTTCCTGGGCGCTCTGCCCCGTTTTATCTGCCTGCGCGGCCAAGCGCGCCAAGCGCATCAACTGCGCCATCATCGAATTGCGATTCATGTCTTCCCCCGGTATTAGTCGTCGTGCCCACAGAAGTACCGGATCGCCAACGGGCGACAAGACATCCTTGGACCGGTCCAAGCTCGAATCCCCCGACTCGAGCACTTGCCTCAACGCCCGATGGGCGCGAGTCCGGATATTACTCCAGTCGGGCCGGTGCGGCTTGCCCGTGCGGGCGCCGACGTGCGCTGCCAGCGCGACGGCAGTCGCCGCGACGGCGTTTTCATGACGGCCAGCACAGTCGGCCCGCCATCCCTACCGCCCGATGTGTCGGCATCAGGCGGCGGCCCGGTTGCAGCATTACGCCGTCACCACGTTTTCGAGCGTGAACCGGAACGGCGCGCTCCCTTGGCCAGCGCCGCCGCCGGTCATGATGATGTTCGCTTCGCTCACGCCGAGCAGCGAAAGTTCGGTATTGATGTTGGACATGATCGCGGAGTCTATGACTTCGCCCGCTTCCATATCGGCAATCACTCCGATATACAGCGTGGGCTGTAGCACGAACGCGGCCAATTGCCCTGGCGCGATCGACGTCTTCATCATCACCAGTTTTCCGGATTTGAAGAGGCTGGCGGACATCGCACCCTGCACGAGATCGTTGCGGCACTGGATTTCGTGCGGCGAGCTGCCCTTGCCCTGCAACGACAGGATGTCGCCGTCCGAAGGCGAGCGCATCATGCTGTAGAGCAGGCCGTTGTCCGCCTCGATCTGCGGCGCGTAGTTGCCCCAGCTGTCGGCCGCGGAGAGGGTCGTGGACCGCGGATAGACGAACGGATAGTGATCGCCCCGCCCCAAATTGCGGATCACCTGCCACGCGACCGGCAGTTCGTCGACACCCGCCGCGGCGTTCTTCTGGAACATCACGATCTGGGAATTGTCGGCATAGTTCGAGCGGTTGATCAGGTTGAGCTTAATATCCATTGCACTTGCTCCAGGGAAAAACGAAGGCGGGACGATGCCGATCGATTCGTAGGAGGGCCTTCAGGCTCGAGCCTTAAACCGAAAACCCGATCAACAGCGAGCTCGGGGCTGAAGCCCCTCCTACGCGAACACGGCCGTCGATTCGAACGCATTCGCATCGAATCGATCCTCTGTAGCCACGGATGGCCGCACGCGTGCCGACAGGCTCACACCGGAATCGATTGCGGATATAAGCCAGCGCCCATTGCAGGCGCGTTTACACATCCGCTTCGCTCAAACATTGGGCGACAGCCCCGCGGCAGCGTCGACGCGTATTGCATCACCCAAACCTCCCCTGTTCGTTGTGTCGATCCATCAAAACCTCCCAACCCCAGCGCGCGGCAGCGTAGGGTGGGGTGAGCGCAGCGATGCCCACCATCCCGCCGCATCAGTCACGATGCGAATCAAAAGAATCCACCTTCCTTTGAACATACATGCAGCCACCGATCGTCGATCCTAACGCAGACGGAACCGAGCGCTTTCTCGATCTGCCGAGGGTGGGTATCGCTGCGCTCACTCCACCCTACGAGCTACCTCCCCCTCCCCACCTCAAACCCCTGCTGCTGTTCCCTCTCCCGATCCTGCGCCCCAGCAGTCTGCTGCCTGGCCAACCCCTCCACCTGCTGCACACTCTCCCGCGCAGGCACATTCGCCGCCTCTTCCAGCCTCACATTCGCATGAAACATCGGCTCACGCCCCTGGCCATGCGGAAAGTACGATGTGAACAACCGATCGCCATACACCGCAATATCCTGCGGTTCCCGCACCTGCGTTTCCCGGCGGCGGTATTCGGCCAACCCCGCAGCGGCGATGTTCTGGGTCTGTTCTTCGCTCAGGCCGCCGTTGTGGCGCTGCACGGCGCTGCGCATCTGGTCGAACAGCGCGCGGTCCTGCGGGCTGAGGCGTTCGATGGCGCGGGCGTCGGTGTCCTGCGCGGGCGGCGCATCGGGCGTGGCGTTGCCGTTGGGCGGCGCGGTACGCGCGGGTGCGTCCTCGAGGCGGATGCCCAGGTCTCCGCGCGCATAGTTCTCGACCCGCAAGGATTCCCCCTGCGTGTTGGTCACGGTAAGGTTGCTGCCGTCGACGACGTAGGTGAACTGCCCGTTCGCGCTGCGGTAGGTGTTGGCCGGGTCGCCTTCGTTGCGCACGCCGCCGCTCAACAGTTCATCGCGGCCGCGCTCGTTGCGCCAGCGCAGTTCGCCGCGACCGTCGTTGTCCATCACCGTGTCCCCGCCGTTGGCGACGTAGGTGTCCTGGCCGATCCCGCCCTCCATGCGGTCGCGGCCGGCGCCGCCGATCAGCACGTCATTGCCGCGATGCGCGCGCAGCGTGTCGTCGCCGCCGTTGCCGACCAGCAGATCGTTGCTGTCGACCTCGCGCGGGTTGGCGCCGCGCGTCATCCGCCTGGAGTCGATGGTGGCGGCGTGGTCGGGGTCGAGGTCCTGGGTCGTGTTGTTACGCTGGTCTGCGCGAAGACCGTTCCCGGTACGCAGATCGCGTCCCGGATCCATGAAGATGGCGTCCGCGGCGAACGCGTCGTTGGCCAGCCGGCCGGCGATATCGGGATGATCGGTGCGCAGATCGGTCAGCAGGCGGTTGCGTGCGGGCTCCAGAGCTTCTGAAATCGTGGGGACCTGGCCATACTCGCGGGAAAGATCGGGCCAGTTTCTGTTCGCCAGCGCAACAGCATTATGATCCCTGCCCGCGCGCGTCCCGTCAAAATCGACGCCCCAGTCGCGTTCGTTCTGTCTGATGTCGTCTCGATGCAGCTGTAGCATCCGATAGACGCTTCGCGCTTCTTCCGAGGTGACGTTTTGCGGATCGTCGTAAAGGCCAAAAGCATGCGCTTCCATGTTCCGTCGGCCGCGGATACCGAATTCATTGGGGGTTCCGGCAGCCGCCGTGCCCATGCTGTTGTAGCGTAGCTGATACCACGCTTCGGCTCGATCCCCGTCGGCGATGGCTTCATTGAAGCCCTGCATGTGCGTCTGCATGCGACCATCGCCGCGGTTATAGGCCAGAGACACTACAGTTGCACGCTCATCTGAGTTCGGCATACCCAAACGATCGGCATGCGCCTCGTATCTTGAAATACTCACGTTTTCGAGCAGACTGCGGGCTTCCTCTCTCGATATCTGACCTGTGAACGCAAGGCCGAGTCCGGTTTTCATGCCTGCCGGCGCCCTGTCGATGGCAGCCAATTGCCGGCGCTCTTCTTGGGAGAGCTGCACGCCCGCCAGATCCCAAAGCTCTACATTGTTGTTGCGATTGAACGTGTAGCCGAAACCGATCGTCGCCATATTGTCGCCAGCGTCGTAGGGCGCGGCACGAAAACCTTCGAAATTCTGGATCATCACGCTTGCGCGTCGCCTGTATTCATCCTCGGTACGATCGTGGTAATCGATTGGCATGTCGTTCTCTCCGTGAAAAGCCGCCCGAGTCAGTTCTGATCAGGCCAAACGCAAGGCATGGATTCGATTTCCTTCAAACGCGCAAGCAGCTTTGGCGTCGAGTTCTTCAACAGGGCCGCTTTTGCGGGAATCACGGGCGGCTCATCATTGCTACCAGGAATCATCATGCCGACGCGTCGCCAGATCAATTGCTGGCCGGCCATATCGCCTTCCGCTACGTACCAGGCGTCGTTTCTAGTGCTTCGGATCATGAATGTGGTCGACTTCCCCTTGACCACGCCCAGCACGGTTCCGGGATCGCCCTCATCCAGTTTCGAAAGGCCTTGCGTGGCGACGAAATGTTCGCCGCAGATACGATCATCCTTCTGGGTCAGGTACAGATAGAAGGTGGCGCACTCGTACTCAGGCTGACCGCGTTCGCAGTGCATCATCGACCACACGCCGGCGAAGCTCGCGCGCTTCGGCCTTTCTCCACTCATCGCCGATCCCATACAGATCAGCACGGTCAATGCAGTCGACAACAGCAGGATACATCTCGTGAACTTCATGAGCGCCATCTCGATTTCGTCCTTCAGTCGTTGCTATCACGCGAAGATGATGCCCTTGCCGCCAGGACGGCCCTGTCCGCCGCTACTTCACTACCCGGCGGGAACATCGTCTCAAGCAAACGCCAGCCTAAGGGCAAATGCTAGACATGACGTACTGCCTTTCTTTTGCACCGGGCAACCGTCACGGCACGCTAAGGCCGGGTTAGCGCATAGTCAAGGGCATTCCGGCGAAAGCACCCTGTTTGATCGAACAGTAGAGCGGTGCGAGATTTTTATCGTCGCCATGGCCTCGATTTGTATACTGCCTGTGCCGCACGTAGCCATTCGACGCTCTTGCCCGGGACGCGGCAGGGCTGCCGCCCAAGGCCAACCGCCGACCGGGCTCACGCACAAGCCATGCGGCAGATCGCGAACAACGGAATCCGTTCGATCACAAGGAGAATCACCATGCGCTACACACGCCGCGAATTCCTCGCTACCGCCGCCGCAGGCGCCTCGATGATGTCGCTCGCCCCGGGCCAGGCGTTCGGCTTCGACGCTACGGACAAGAGCGGTACCGCCCGCTACCACCGCTACAATGTCAATACGCCGCAGGGTCAGCGGATGCTGGAAAGCTATGCGCGCGGCGTCGAAGCCATGCTCAAGCTGCCGCCGGAGCATCCGCACAACTGGTTCCGCAACGCGTTCGTGCACATGATGGATTGCCCGCACGGCAACTGGTGGTTCTATGTGTGGCATCGCGGTTACGTGGGCTATTTCGAGCGCACCATCCGCAAGCTGAGCGGCGATCCGGAATTCGCGATGCCGTACTGGAACTGGACCACGCAGCCAGAAATCCCGGCCGGGATGTTCGAAGGCGTGCTCACGCCGACCGACAAGGCGTATGCGCCATACACCGTTAATCTGAAGTTGTTCACGGATTTCATCAAACCGTCGCTCGATCGATTCTGGAATTCGATGTCGGCCGCGCAGCGCAGCCAACAGGCGGCACGCGGTTACAACACGCTGGACGACCTGTGGAACGATGTCACCGGCTACAACGCCGCGCAGAAAACCGGCATCTCGGGCAACATGGCGTACGCCATCACCTGCGGCGCGCGCTATCTGTCCAAGGCCAATCCGAAGCTGGACGCGAAGACCACCGCCGATGTCTCGCCGCACATCATCGATACGGGATTGACGCCCATCGATTTCTACAACGAGGACATCAGCCGCAGCTTCACCAGTTCGAAGACCGCTTCGCATGTGCTCCAGCCCGACGGCGCGACCAAATTCTCGGTTCTGGAAGGTTTCCCGCACAACAAGGTGCACAACTGCATCGGCGGCGTGGGCGCGATTGACCCGGGCCCATACGGCAACATGACCAACTTCCTGTCGCCGGTCGACCCGATCTTCTTCCTGCATCACGCGAACATGGATCGCCTGTGGGCTCTGTGGACGCGCAAGCAGGAAGCGATGCGATATCCGACCCTGCCGACCGGCAGCGATCTGGCCACCTTCATGAACGATCCGTTCCTGTTCTACGTCGACGGCGATGGCCAGTACGTCGGTCCGCGCAAAGCGGGCGATTACGTCGACATGTCGGTCTTCGATTACGACTACGTGAGTCTTTACGGCAAGGAGGCCGAACAGCCGCCTAAATTCCGGCGCTCATCGAAGAAGATCGCGGCGATCAAGAGCGTGCGCAGCGCGGATGCCGCGTCCGTGGTCATTCCGAACCAGCTCATTCAGGCCCATCTCTCGGAGAAGGCGCCGCAGACGCTCATCGCCGAAATCACCATGGAGCGGCCGGGCGGGCTGGCGAATACGCGCGAGTTCGACGTGATCATCAACGCGCCGGCTGGCGTGACCCAGGTGGAGGCCGACAGTCCGTATTACGCCGGCACCATTGCCTTCTTCGGCCCGGTCATGTCGGGCATGGAGATGTCGCACCACGCGACCTTCGCCGTGCCGCTGCCGAAGACGTTGCAGGCGTTTTCGAAGCTGCAGGCCACCAGTACGAAACTCGACATCCGGCTGGTGCCTTCGAGCGGACAGGCGCCGCAGTCGATCCCGGTGCACGATGTCAGCATCATCTCCGGCCCGTAACGCCAGCAGCCCGACGCCATGAACAGGACCGCCGCCGCTATCGCACTCACACTCGCCTTGCTGTTCGCGCAGTGCGGGGCCGCGGCGGCCCAGGAAATGACGTTGACGCTGCCGCAGCCCTTCGATGCGGGCGATAGCGCGTACATCGAAGTGCAGGTCGGCGTGATCGGGCCGGGGCATGAGATCGAAGTGAAGACCGCCGACGGCCGGATGCTCGGCGTGATCTCGCCGCACGGTATCCGCGCGGGACGCGCGGCGGGCGTTTATACGCTGCCGCTGCCTGCCGACGCGATCTGCAAGGGTCGCGTCGGCATCACGCTGATGATCACCAGGTCGGATGCGGCGGCGCGTGTGCCGGATGCGGACGAAGTGCGTGGGGTGCGGGTGGTGGTGAATTGAGCAAAAAAACGCTTCTCGCTTTGTAGCAAAAAAACTCGGAAATAACTGAACAGCTTGACCACCGTACAGACCATCAGGGGAATTTATGATTTATCGTATGTGTTTGTTGCCAGCCATCGCCGCTGCATTGTCCGGATGCAGCCTCATTCCTGTAAATCAAGGAAAAATCGAGGGTCATGTTTGGTGCAACGCAAGATATTTGCCAAAAGTTGAAGAATTTTCTTCCCAAGACTTCAAAGCCACCGGCGACCGATATGAGGTCGCGCTGCGTGGATACCCCTATGCGCTGGCCGGCGCTTTGGTGCTGCAATCCGCTGGTAAAACGAAGCATGCTTTTACCGCACCTTCGAATCTAGTGCTCAAGCCGGCACTCGGAGCAGAAATGAAGCCCAAGGGTTTTTTTGCGTCGACTTATCTTTACACCCCGGATGGCATGCCTCCAGAGGTTATCGTTGCCTTTCGCGGCAGCAATGATGCGCGTGATTATTGGGCTCACAGCCTCTCGCCCGCATCGGAACAATTTCCACAAGCCCGAGCCTATGTCCAAGAAGTAGCCAACGCGTATCCTGAGTATCGCTTGGTTGTCACTGGATTTTCGCTGGGCGGTGGCTTGGCGACCCATGTCACGCTTCACCAGGACACGACGCATCTGGTCAAGGAGGCCTGGGCCTTCAACACCAGCCCACGCAATGGTGTTCGTGATCGGCCGGACCCACGCATCTGGATGGCGGCCGCACAAGGCGAAATACTGAATATGGTACGCATCGGCACATCAGGCGCCGAACCTGGGCACTATTCAAAGAAATTTAACTCCATTCGATCAAGCTCGGTGTTCGGGCATTACAGATATGTACTTACAAGACAAATGCTGCATTTCGCGGATCTGAAGATCTACATACAAAGCAATCGCACATTGGATACGACGCCCCCTTTGGATATTCTCGCCATGGCGGACGAATCGTATTGCAAAAAGTCGCAGTAATGACCGGGCATAACGAATCTTCCAACCACAGAACGAGTTTATCCGTATGCCCGCCAGACGGCCGGCAATGTCTTTTTTAGTTCAAGTCCATAGCAATGCTTGACGCCTCGCAGGTACGCTTGCGAAGGCGTTCGTTCTTGATAGTCATTACCGATCTGCCAACGCGAAATCGATCGCAGCACACACCGCGGCGGCCTGCGCGGCGTTGCATTGTTCGGGCGTGGCGCGCGGGCTGTCGGGGTAGACCTCGGTGGTGGTGCGGTAGCGCGCGCTGGTGATGCCGGCGCACAAGCCGAGTTCGCGGACCGGATAATTGATGACGCCGGGCGCGACCACGGGCGAGCCGATGATTTCGCCATTGGCATCGGCCGGCGCGATGTGGGCGACCTTCGCCACGGCCGCGATGATCGCCTGCTGGAATTCGGGCTGCGGATCTTCGGTATCGCCGACCGTGTAGAAGCCGTCGGGAATTTCGCCCGGCTCGAAGGGTTTGCCGTCGCGCGCGGCCAGCGCCGGGCGGAATTCGGATTCGTCGGTGTCGGTGGTCTCGTGCAGATCGATATGCACGATGAACTTGTCGCGCAGCGGCGCGACCAGCCGCATCAGCGCCGCGGATTCCTGCGCCGGGCTGTCGTCGCGGAACGAACGGTTGGGATCGATCGCATCGTGGTTCCAACGGTGAATACGCTCGTAGGCCCACGGGCTGACGCAAGGCGCGATCAGCAGATTGACCCGGCCCGCGTAGTCCGCCGCGTGCAGCTCGACGAAGCGCAATGCGCCGTGCACGCCGCTGGTTTCGTAGCCGTGCACGCCGCCGGTGATCAACACCAGGGGTAACTCGTCTCGCCATTCGCGGCTTTTGATCGCGAACAGCGGATAGGCATCGGGGGCGTAGTCCAGCTGGCCGTACTGCACCACATCGAAGCGCGCGCGCAGTCGTTCGATCGCGCTCAGCACATCGGTTGCATAACTGCGCTGGCGGACCTGGCGCGATCGCCACTCGGCGATCTCCGCCGGGCCCCACGGCTGGCCGGGTGTGCCGATCGGATAAAAGGCCGGAAAAATCGGGTCGGTCATCGCGTCGCTCGCTCTGCGGTGATATCGGGACAAGTCGCAACACAGTAGCATTGCCGGGCAGTATCGATTCGAACCACGGAAACCCTGCTTCATGACCGAACCCAGCAGACTCTCCAGGCGCGTGGCCGAACTGGCCCGCTGCTCCCGCACCGATGCCGACCGCTACATCGAAGGCGGCTGGGTGACGGTGGACGGTGAAGTGGTCGAATCGCCGCAGCATCCGGTGTCGGACGAATGCATCGAGATCGATCCGAAAGCGGTGCTGGAAGCGACGGAACAGGCCACGCTCCTGCTGCACAAACCCGCGGGTTTCGATGCCTTCGGCCGGAACAGCGCCGCCGCGACGCTGGCGGCGCCCGACACGCGCTGGGCGGACGATCCTTCGGGGATCCGCGTGCTGCAGCGTCATTTCATCCGGCTGACGCCGCTGGTGCCGCTGGACGCCGAGGCCAGCGGCCTGATGGTGCTGACCCAGGACGGCCGCGCATGGCGCCGGCTGACCGAGGATGCCGATCAGATCGAACAGGAATTCATCGTCGACGTGAGCGGCGAAATCGCGCCGTACGGCCTGCGCAAACTCAACCACGGCCTGAGCTATCGCGGACGCGAACTGCCGCCGTGCAAGGTGAGCTGGCAAAGCGAACAGCGGCTGCGCTTCGCGATCCGCGCCGCGCAGCCCGGCCAGATCCGCGACATGTGCGCGCAGGTCGCGCTGCAGGTCACGGCGATGCGTCGCCTGCGCATCGGCAAGGTGTCGCTGGGCAAGATGCCGGCGGGGGAATGGCGCTATCTGCCGACCGGCGACAAATTCTGACCCGGCCTTGAAGCCTGTTCAAGATCTCTCGATCAAGCCTGTAGAGCGGCCTTCAGGCCGCTGAAACTCGATACGGTCGTTGGAGCAGCGGCCTGAAGGCCGCTCTACGAGGATGGCATGCGTCTTGTCGTTGGCATCGCAAGCGCGCGAAGATCTTCAACAGATTCTTAGCCGCCGCGCACGCGCAGCGTGAGCCCCTTGAGGAAATTGCGCAGCAGCTGATCGCCGCAGGCGCGGTAGTTGTGATGATCGGGCTGGCGGAACAACGCGGTCATCTCGGGCTTCGACAGCGGAAAGCCCGCGGCCGCGAAGACCGCGTGCATATCGACATCCTTCAGCTCGAACGCGACGCGCAGTTTCTTCAGCACCAGATTGTTGGTGATGCGCTTCTCCACCGGCCGCGGCGGCAGGCTGTCGTTGCGGCCGCGACAGTGGATGACCAGCCCGTCCAGCACATGCGCCAGCACGCGGTCGCTGCATTCGACGTACTCGGGATCGTCCTCGCGGCGCAGGAACGCCTGCACGTCGGTTTTCTCCAGCGGGAACGCCGGGTCGACCAGTTTCGCGAGTTCGACCATATGCTGGTCGCCGAAATCGAGCATGTAGCGGATGCTGCGCAGGACGTCGTTGTTGATCATGGCGATATCGACGCTGCCGGAGACAGCGTCCGGAGAATGGACGAGGCCGCCAGTGTAGACGGGAGCATGCTGCGGGGCGAAACCGTCGCACCGGGCACAGGCGCACGGATGCTGCGGCGCGTCATGCCCTTTCGTGCAATGGCCGCCTTTCAGCGACAGGACCAGTATCGTTCGCAGCGATCTCCGCTCGTCGTGGTCGCACTCACTTCTCAGGGAAGGCACCCATGCGCCACAGCATCATGCGTCACAGCAGGCTGAACTTCGTTCCGGCCGTCATGTCGACGGTGGCGTCCACCCTCTTCGCCCTCGCGCTGCCCGCGGCTGCGCTGCTGCCGGGCACGGCGCAGGCGCTGGCCTGCGGCAGCAACAACGATTTCACCTGCACCGGCACGGCCACGCAGTACGCAGGCGGCTTCAGCCCCGGGGTGGGCAGCGGCGGGTTCGGCGGCGGCAGTTGCATCGCCACGCGCACGCCGGTGGTCTTCATCCACGGCAACGGCGACAGCGCGATCAGCCTGGACATGCCGCCGGGCGCGGTGACCGCGTACACGACGCCGACCAATTCGACGTACGACGAACTCAAGGCGCGCGGTTACAACGACTGCGAACTGTTCGGCATCACCTATCTCAATGCCGACGAACGCGCGAAGCCGCAGAACAACTACCACCAGCCTGCGAAGTACCAGATCATCAAGACCTTCATCGATAAGGTGAAGGCGTACACCGGACGCAGCCAGGTGGATATCGTCGCGCATTCGATGGGATCGAGCATGGCGCTGGCCAGCCTGCGCTACTACGGCAACCAGGGCAGCGTGCGGCGCTTCGTCAACATCGCCGGTGGCATCCGCGGACTGAACACCTGTTACGGCACGGGCTATCAATCGGCCCTGGCGCCGACCTGCAACGCCGAAGCCTATGTCTGGCCGTACGACTACTACACGTTCGGCTTCTACCCCAGCACCGGCGTGACCTACGCGGGCTACAACCGCTGGACCGGCAGCGGCAGCACCAGCCTGCGCGCGATGCCGACGCAGTTCCCTTCGGTGAGTTTCTATACGATCACCGCCCGCCAGTACGATCAGGTCCACTGCTTCACTACCAGCTACGCCAGCGGCTGCAACAGCGGTGCGCTGTTCAATGCGGGCAGCAACGTGAAGGCGCAGATCGACGTCGGATTCGGCAGCAGCGCGTACGCCTTCGACTGGGACTGGGCCGACGGCAGCCCCTACAACTTCGGCGGCGGCGACACGAGCAGCGGCGTCGGCCATTTCCGCTCGAAGAACAACACCGGCCGCATCGTCTACAACATGCTGGCGACCACCTGCACCACCGGCTGCGCGAACGGATATGCCGGCGTGAACGGGCCCGCGTTCAATCTCTGACGCGAGCGTATACCGAAGAAATATCGCTCCGCACAATCAGAACCTCATGCGGAGCGATATCTGCTGTGCGCTCCGGAGTTCATGCGGGCGCTCAGTCGACGATCGCGGGATCCGCAGGCCACGCTTCGCCGTCCGTCATTGCAGGATCAAGGGACCGGGCCAGCGGCAGACTGGCGGCTGAAACCGTTGTCGACGCATTCGGCGCGGCGACATTGGGCGAAAGCGTCGACGGCGGTGTCGGCGCACGCACTTCCTGCGTCGATCCTGCGATGACCTGCATCGCAGCATCCGCGCGTCGTTGCGTCTGTTCGACGTCCCCGTAGCTGCGCATCGCGCCGGTGTCGGCGCTCGCGCCGACCCATGAAGCTGTCGTCGCTCCGGAACCCGATGCGACAGCCGCAAGCCGTGCTGGTTGCGGCGCAGTTTCCACACGATACTGCGCCGCAGCGCCGCGCATCGCCACGCCGGGCGAACCTGCCGCCTGCGCCACGTAGCCCTGCGGTGGCGGCATCGGCTGGGGCAGCGGCATGGGGTCCGTCTGCGCCGTGGTCGGATCGGTGGGCTCGGCATCGGGCGTCTGCAGCGCCACCGCCATGTTGAACGCGAGAAATCCGAACGATGCGCCGAGGAGGACCAACAGCGCGGTCGACAGCGTCTTCAACCTGCGCCGTTCGCCGTTGAGCTGGCGCAGTCCGCGCGCGAATCGATTGTGGACGTAGCGCTCGGCCGCAGCGACGGGCCTGATCTCTCTAACTTGTGCGAAGTAATGCGCGGCCTGGCGCGCGGGCGCCGCCAACCGCTGTCTGCGCGTGGGCGCGGTGCTTGCCGTCGCAACGGACGACGGCGCGATCGGCGGCATCGAACGCAGTGCGGAAGCATCGATGAGCCGGAGGCTGGGCTCATGCGCGGCGACTTCCACCACGTTGTCGGGAAAATCGCCGTCGTAGACCAGGATCGTCTCGTTCACGTGCGCCGCGCGGACGCAGGCCATCTCGCGACGGAACGCATCGACCGGATTGGCCAAGGCCGACCAGTCCCGCGCACTCAACCATGCGGTGTCGCCGGCATCGTTCATCAGCAGCAGTGCGGAGACGTCTTCGCAGCGCTTCTCGAGTTCCGGCGGATGGATCGCCAGAGGACGCCAGCCGCGTGCCATGAAATACGCTTTGGCGACGGCGAGCGCGTCTGCGGAGCGTGAGGTCGCATCCCTTGCGGGCGATAACGGCATGCCTTGCGGCTTCAGCGCAGCGGCGTCCTGCGCATTGTCGATCTTCAGCGCATTGTCGATGGCGTGCATGGCGATGATTTCCCGAATGTCATTCCCATCCAGTGTGCGCGACGCTTCTGGCTCCGGGATGAACCGGCGCGATAATCGCGCCGAAATTCACGAATGATTGCGGAAGACACGGTTCCAAGCTGAAATTTCGTGGAAAAAGCACGGACTTTCGGCGACATGCACGATCGCGATATCGCTCAGCCGACGGTATGTTCTGCCCTCGTTGCGTCTATGCAGATCCACCCGACCGCCGCGCTACAGGGACGCATCGGACGAGCCGTCTACGCGTCCACGCGGCGTAAGGGGTAATCTGGCCCGCCATCCGCACGATCTCCACCATGCCGCACTATTCAGGCCCGCTGCTCACCCGTCGCCTCGCCGAGGCGCTGCTCGCGGCGCGCGCCTCCGGGGCAGGCACGTGGACGGGCTCGCTGGATCTCGGGCGCTCCAGCGGCGAGGCGCGGCTGGACGCCGACGCATGGGAATGGCGCGGGAACCGCTATCCGTGGCCGGGCAAGCTCAAGGACCGTACGATCTATCATTGGGATGGCGACGAATTCGCATCGGTGTCGCGCTACTCCGACGCGCTGATCAAACTGGTGCCGACCGAATGGGGCGCGCCGACGTTCGAGATCGACGGCATCAAGATGCTGCCGACATCGAAGGCGTCGCCCATCGACGACGCGCGACGCAAGGTCGCGCTGGTGCAGCCGCAAGGCAAGAGGGTGCTGGATACCTGCGGCGGACTCGGTTATTTCGCGGCCTGCTGTCTGGAGGCGGGCGCGGCGCGGATCGATTCGTTCGAGAAGAATCAAGACGTGCTGTGGCTACGTACGCTCAACCCGTGGTCGCCGGATCCGGAGGCGGCCACCAGCGACGGCCGCCTGCTGCTCACGCACGCCGATGTGTCGCAGGCCATCGCGGATATTCCCGACGCGTCGGTGGAAGCAGTGCTCCACGACCCGCCGCGCTTCGGCATCGCCGGCGAACTGTATTCGCAGGCGTTCTACGATCAGCTCGCCCGCGTATTGCGCCGCGGCGGGCGCCTGTTCCACTACACCGGCACGCCGAACACGCTGACCAGCGGGCGCGACGTACCGGGCGAAGTCTTGAAAAGACTGCAGAAATCGGGCTTCAAGGCCGAGCGCGCGCTGGATGGCGTGCTCGCGGTGAGATGACCAGCGACGCGGCGAGCGCGCGTCGCATACGACGTCAGGCCGTGTGTTCGACCGCGTTCACCGCAGTAATGATCGCGCTGCAGAACGCAGGCAGATCGTCGGGCTTGCGGCTGGTGATGATATGGCCATCCACCACCACTTCGGCATCCTGCCAGCGCGCGCCGGCATTGGTCAGGTCGGTCTTCACCGAAGGCCACGAGGTGAGGTCGCGGCCCTTGGCGGCGCCGGCCTCCGCCAGCAGCCACGGGCCGTGGCAGATCGCCGCGAGCGGCTTGCCTGCGGCATCGAAGGCCTTGATGAATTCGATCGCCTTCGCATCGATGCGCAACAGATCGGGATTGATCACGCCGCCCGGCAGCACCAGCGCGTCGTAATCGTTCGGGGAAACGCTCGACAGTTCGGCATCCACATCGACGCTGTCGCCCCAGTCCTTGTCCTTCCATCCGCGGATCTGCGGTCCCTTGGGCGCGATCACCTGGACGGAAAAACCTGCTTCCTTGAGCTGCCGATGCGGCTCCATCAATTCCGACTGTTCGAAACCGTTGGTGGCGAGGATGGCGACGCGTTTGATCGACGTGATGGACGTCATGATGCATTCCTTGGACAGATGCGGGAACCGCAGCCTGCGCGCGCCCGGCCGACTCCGGGGTGAATCGATGCGCGAATGTGCGACGTCCGTCGAACTGCACGAAAATCGCGGCGGATTCGTGAAAAATGCATACCCTGCACGCTGGTCGCCAGCCGCACGCGATCCTGCATGTCGCCCGTGGTGTGTCGCTCAGTCGCCGCTCAATCCAACAGTCGCGCGATCTCGTTGTCCTTTTCTTCCCACACCCCGTTCATCCACTGCTGGAAACGGGCGCGAAAGGCGCGATCTTCCTGATAGTCGCCGCCCATCAGCGTATCGGGAATCGGTCGCTCGCGGATCGTCACGCGCACCTCCGGGACACGGCCGCCGATCAGATCCACCAGCGAAGGCCGCCCGCCCGGGTAGACGATGGTGACGTCCAGGATCGCGTGCAGGCTGTCGCCCATGGCATCGATCACGAACGCCACGCCGCCGGATTTCGGCTTGAGCAGGTGGCGATACGGCGACAACTGCGACGCGTGTTTCTCCGGCGTGAACCGGGTGCCCTCCACGAAATTCATCACAGACACGGGAATGGCGCGGAACTTCTCGCAGGCGCGACGGGTGGCCTCCATGTCGCGCTTGCCCAGCGCAGGATTGTTCGCGATCTGCTTGCGCGTATAGCGCCCCATGAACGGGAAATCCAGCGCCCACCAGCACAGCCCCAGCACCGGCACCCAGAACAACTGCCGCTTCAGGAAGAAGCGCAGGAACGGAATCCTCCGGTTGAACACTTTCTGCAGCACCACGATATCCATCCAGCTCTGATGGTTGGCCAGCACCAGATAGTGGCCGTCGCGTCGCGGCGCGACGTCCTCGCTCACGTGGAAGCGGGTGCGGGTGAAGCCATCGATCATCGCGCTGTTGATCACGATCCAGTTCTCCGCGAACCAGATCAGCGCCGGATTGCAGGCTCGCCGCGCGCGCTCGAACGGCAGCACGGCCTTGACCACCGCCATCGCCAGCAGCGGCAAGGCGTTGACGAGGGTATTGAGCACGATCAGCAGCAGGATCGGGACGACGCGCAACCACACCATGGACGGCACCGGCAGGGGGAATCCCGCCATTTTCCTACATGTCGGTTTTTTCCGCTCGCCGCAACGCAGCGCAGCCCCGCAGGCCGTGCCATGCGCGCACCGCAGCGACCGGGCCGGACCTTCGCACGGGTAACCCGATCGACGGGCCTACAAAGGCCACTTCCTCGCTGCATCCGCGACCGCAGGCGTTACGTATGACGTGCGCGGCGCACCGCGCCGCGCACTCATCCAGCGCAATCAACAGGGAGAACACCGTGACAGACCCGATCGTTCCGGACCTGATCCAGATCGTCTACGTGAGCCGCTCGACCTTCACTTCCATGCCCGCCGAGCTGGGCATCGAACCCAGCGTCGCACGCATTCTGGCGCAGTCGCGCATCAACAACGCGAAGCGCGGCCTGGTCGGGGCGCTGTACTTCGGCGACGGGTGCTTCTTCCAGTGCCTGGAAGGCCGCACTGCGGACGTGGAGCGGCTGTATGCCGCCCTGCTCCGGGATCCGCGGCATACCGATCTCAAAGTACTGATGCGCCGCCCCATCCAACGCACCAGCTTCGCGATCTGGGCGATGAAGTACGTGCCGCTGGACGCGCCGATGAAGGCGCTGCTGCGCGAGCTCGGGCTGCCGACATTCGACCCTTACCGTTTCGACGAAACCGCCGTGGCCAAGGTACTGGACATGCTGGGCACGGGCGCGGACGTCGGCCCCGGCTCTGCGGCCGCCGAGCAGGCCCCGACGCCCGACATGATCACGCATGCGCCGCGCATCCCGCGTTGGGCGATCGTGGCATCGGTGATCGCCCTGGCGGTGGCCGGCGCTGCGGCGATACGCGTCTTCGCCTGAAACTGCGGATCGCAGCGCCATTCCGATCCGGGTTTTTCCCTAGACTGCGGAACGGTTCGTTTTCGACAAGGAGTTCACCATGCAAGGGACTGCGGAGCAGCGCGCGCTGGCGGGCGCGATGCAGGATGCGATCGCGCCTTCGGTCGATGCCCCACCGCTGGACAAGGAAGAGGCACACCGGATCCTCATCGAATGGAACCGGACCGAACGCGCATACGACCGGACGGAAACCGTGTGGGGTCTGGTAGAGAAACAGGCGCAGAAACATCCCCGGCGCACCGCCGTCATCGATGGCACGGCGGCGTTCGATTATCAGCGCCTCACCGCGCGGGCGAACGCGATCGCGAGCGAACTCGCGACGCGCGGCGTGACGCCGGGGTCGCTGATCGGGGTGTGCATGGGCCGCACGTACGAACTGGTGGCGACCCTGCTGGGCGTCCTGCGGGCAGGATGCGCGTACGTGCCGCTGGATCCGAAGTATCCGCATGAACGGGTGCGCTACATGCTGACGCACGCCCGCGCGGCGGCGGCTATCGTAGACGACGAACGCTCGGCCGCGCTCTGCGCCGGCGCACCGCAGATCGTACGGCTCGATGCGGCGACGACTGTAACGACGCCCACGCGAACGACGCCCACGCGGGACACGATGGCCGGCCCTTCGGCCAGCGATCTCGCCTATGTCATCTATACCTCCGGATCCACGGGCGAACCCAAGGGCGTCGCCGTGGAGCATCGAAGCGTCGTCGCGATGACCCTGGCGATGCGCGAGTTGCTGGACGACGACGAACTATCGGGCGTGCTGGCGGCGGCCTCTGTCTGTTTCGACCCGTCGGTGATGGAAATCCTCGGGACGTTGTCGCTCGGCGGCACAGTGGTGCTGGCGGAGAACGCATTGACGCTGCCGGAGCTGCCATCGGCGCATCGGGTGAGGACGGCCATCATGGTGCCGTCCGCGATGCAGGCTTTGCTCAAGGCCGGCGGACTGCCGGAAGGCGTGCGCTGCGTCGTATTGGGCGGCGAGGTACTGAAACCCTCGCTGGCGAAACAGTTGCACGCGCTGCCGCGCCCCCCGCGCGTGGTCAACGTGTACGGGCCGACCGAAGACACGGTCTATTCGACCGCGACCGAAGTGCCCGCGGGCGCGGAGACGATCACGATCGGCAGGCCGGTACCGAACGCCCGGGCATATATCCTGGACGAGGCCATGCGGCCGGTGCCGGTGGGCGTGCCGGGTGAACTGCATTTGGCCGGCGACAAGCTCGCACGCGGGTACCTCCATGACGAAGCGCGCACGCGACAGCGGTTCGTCGAAATGGGCACGGCGGGCGGGCAGGCTTCGCACAGGCGAACATTCCGGACGCGCGGCTGTACCGCACCGGAGATCGATGCCGGTGGACGCCGGACGGCGAGATCGAATTCCTGGGCCGCATCGACCAGCAGGTCAAGCTCCGCGGGTTCCGGATCGAGCTGGAAGAAATCGAGTCGACGCTGGCATCGATGCACGGCGTGGACAGCGCGGCGGCGGCGGTCGTCGACATGGGCGGCGACAAGCAGATGCTGGTCGGATATGTGGCAGGCCGCGACGCGGCGCCGACCAGCGAAGCGTCGCGCGCATACATGGCGGAACGGCTGCCCGGATACATGGTGCCGCAGATCGTGATGCGCCTTGCGGACATGCCCCGTTTGCTTAACGGCAAGCTCGATCGCAAGCGGCTTCCCGCACCGGAGCCGGGTGCGCATGAAGGAGTCGGCGAACTGCCTGCTCCGCATGCCGGCGCCATGCCCTCCGACGAAACCGGCGCGTTGCTGCGTCGTCTCGCGGACCTGCCGAAGCATGCGCGTCATGCGGTCGTGCTTTCGATCCTCACCGGCGAAATCGCCCGTTTCCTTCGGGTCCGCGACCCCGGGCAGATATCGCCGCATCAGGCGCTGGAAGCGCTGGGTATCGATTCGCTGGACTCCGCCGAACTGACCCATCGGCTATCCACGCTGCTGGGCCGGAAACTCCCCGCATCCACGCTCGCCGAACACCAGACGCCCGCCGCCATCGCCGATCGCCTGCTCGATCTGCTGGAAAGCGACGATGCCGCGGATGCATCGATCCATGCGCCGAAAAGCGGCGCTGGGGACACGCTGGCGCGTTTCCAGACGCAGATCCAGTCGGGGCATCCGCCGTTCCTGGCCGCCAGGGCGCCCGCCTGGTCCGCGACCGACAAGGGCACGCTGATCCGCGAGTTCAAGCGCCTGCTCGCGCATGCGGGGCGCGACCCCTACAGCAAGCTGCTGCGTACCGGCAGCGGGCAACGCGGCACGGTCGTGGACGCGGACAGCGGCGAAGCGCGCGAAGCCATCATCTGGACCACCAATCTCTACCTTGGCCTGAACCGCGACAGCGAGGTCATCGCGCAGGCCCGATCCGCACTGGAGCGCTTCGGCACCGGAATGGGCACCTCCGCGACCGCCTCCGGCCTGACCGATCTGCACCTGGACTTCGAGAACGAGTTCGCCGGGTTGGTGGGCAAGCCGGCCGCGTGCCTGTTTCCCACGGGATTCACCGCGAATCTGGGAGTGATCGCCGGCATCCTCGGCGACCGGGATCTGATCGTGATGGATCAGCTCTGTCACGCCTCCATCGTGGACGGCGCACGCCTGTGCGGCGCGACGATCCGGACGTTCAAGCACAACGATGCGTCCGACCTGCAATCGATCCTCGAAACGGAGGCGTCGCCGTACCGGACGACCCTTGTTGTGTTGGAAGGCGTGTACAGCATGGGCGAAGGGACCGCGCCGGTGCGCGACATCGTGCGCACGGCGAAACGATACGGTGCGCTGGTGCTGGTGGACGAAGCGCATTCCTTCGGTTTCTACGGCGCCCGCGGCGCCGGCATCTGCGCGGAACAGGGCATCGCCGACGAGGTCGATTTCATCATGACCACGCTCAGCAAGGCGCTGGGCAGTCTCGGCGGCGTGGTGGCCGCACGCGAGGAACACATCGCCCTGCTCAAGACTTCCGCCAGGGCCTACATGTTCCAGGCGACGACCACCCCCGCCGATATCGCCGCGGCGCTCGCCGCCCTGCGGCGACTGCGCGAGGACGACACGCTGCGGGAAAGGCTCTGGGATACCGCCACCTACATGCGGCGGCGCTTCACCGAAGCCGGCTACCGTCTCGGCACGGGCGACGGGCCGATCGTCACCCCGCATTTCGCCGACAGCGATCTGCTGTATGCGATCGCCCGTGGCCTGTATGCGCGCGGCATCCACACCTCGGCCGTCACCTATCCCATCGTGGAGCGCGGCCGCGGCCGCCTGCGGTTCATCTGCTCGGCCTCGCACACGCGCGACGACGTCGACAGAACATTGGAAGCGTTGATCGATGCCGAGCGCGAAGCCCGACAGATGCGAAGCGCATCGCTGGATATCGCATCGAGCGACAGCGGATCGGATGCGGCGGCATCGGCAGGCGCCGACGACGTGCATGGCGTGGCGGCCCGGGGAGCCGCCGAGGCGAGCACTGCCGTGCATCCGCAGCGATCCAGGTTGGAAGCGTGGGTCAATGCGTTCGCCGATCATCTGAAGGACACGCTGACCCGGCTGCCTGGACCGACACCCGACCTCGTCGTGTCGATCGCGCTTGCGGACGATCGCGCTCCGGTCGCGCTCCGCATCGATGGTCGAAACATCACGGTGGGCGCCCCGGAAGCGGCGCGCACGCCGTTATGCTCGCTGCTTCTCACGGACGACCGCGCGATCTCCAGCGTGTGCTCGCACGACGTGCAGGCATTGCTCGACAGCGTCATCCAGGGCAACTGCGTGCTGGGCGGCCAGACCGAAGCCTTCATCTGGTTCGTCGGGCGACTGTCCGAACGGCGAGGCGGGACGACGGATCGATGACGAAGCCGGCAGCGAAGCGGGCGGGCGCGGCCAGCTTCCGTTTCAGGTGAAGAGGTCCAGCATCAGATCGGAGAAGAACCCCCGCACCGAAAAGCGCTGTCTTTCCGAGGCGGTCACCTTCGCGCCGGCCATGTAGAACATCTGCGAGAACACCAGCGCGATCGTCGCCATGAACAGCGACGACAGCGATGCCAGAATCCCCATCGAAAACAGCGCCACGCACGCACCCCATCCGCCCGCGCCATCATCGCTGCAGCCCACGACCATGCCGTAGATCAGCAGCACGCCCGCGACGACCAGCGCGAGGAGGGACAGCAGGAACCATAGCAGGGACAGGTTGCGGACCAGTCGTAACGCGGTGGATCGGGGGCGGATGTGCGACATGGATTTCTCTCGAGCCGGACTCTTGAGCCGGATTGGACAGGTCGAATAACGCTGCGATAACGCCGCGATGACGCTTCGCTTACGCATCCTGCGCAAGCTTAGCTCTCTGATCGCGCACTTTTATCCTGCGGATGTCGATTTTGCGGCTTGTCGTTCGTCGAAAGAAGACGGACAGGCATTCCGCCCGTCCGGGAGACCAGACATGCGATCACATCGTTGCCGTGATGAAACGGGGCGACGGCCTCGACCCGGCGACCCGGGGCAGCAACGACCTCTCGCCTGAGCGATGGCGACGTGCGCATGGCACGCAAGCATCCGCTTGACCCGTTCCAACCACGCAACCCGAGAAAGGAAACCGCCATGATCCCCAAGAACACCATCTGCCTGTGGTTCGACGGCGCCGCGCTGGACGCGGCCAATTTCTACGCCGACACCTTTCCCGACAGCTCAGTGAACGCCGTGCACCGCGCGCCGGGCGATTACCCGTCCGGCCAGCAGGGCGACGTGCTGACGGTCGATTTCACCGTCTGCGGTATCCCGTGCCTGGGCCTGAACGGCGGCCCGGCGTTCAAGCACAGCGAAGCGTTCTCGTTCGTGATCGCCACCGACGACCAGGCCGAAACCGACCGGCTGTGGAACGCGATCGTCGGCAACGGCGGCAAGGAAAGCGAATGCGGCTGGTGCAAGGATCGTTGGGGCCTGTCGTGGCAGATCACCCCGCGCGCGCTCACCGAAGGCTATACCGATCCCGATCCCGCCGTGGCCAAACGCGTTTTCGAAGCGATGATGACGATGCGCAGGATCGACGTCGCCGCCATCGAGGCCGCGCGGCACGGCTGAGCGGATTCATCGTGCGTGCGGCACCGCTGGCCCGCGCGGTCGCGCTACGCCATCCGCATGCCCGCGTTCTGGGTCTGCGTCTGGGTCACGTCGCGCTGCGTGGTCTCGCGCTCGGCCACCACGCGCGCGCCTTCTTCGGCGCTCTGGCGCTCCGGCACGGCGATGGCCGCTGCCGTCACTACCGCTTCGGTGCTGCGGTTGATGGCCGGATCGTCGCCGATGCGGCTGATTTCCACCGCCCGCGCGCGCGAACCGTCGATGTTCAATTCCACCCGGTCCGGCCGGATGTCCTCGCGCAGGCTGGCGACGGTGAGAACGCCCGCCAGATTCTGGCTGTGCTGACCGGCCGGGATGCCGCGTTCGCGCTCGACGCCGTACACCTGGTCCAACACCTGCGGGAACAGGCCCGCATACACGGGCTGCGCGGCGGCCGCCGGCAGCGCGCCCTGGCGCGGATCGACCGGCGGCGGCATCGGCTGTTCGATGGCGCGCCCGGCGGGCAGCTCGACAGGCTGATCGACACCCGACGGTACAACGGGAGGCACCACTGGAGGTACGACCGCCGGCGCGGCCTCGGCCGCTTCGCGTCGGCGCACGGCCTCGGCCGCCTCGGGCAGGCCCTGCTCCACCGCGCGGGCGTTGAGCGCGTCGCGCGTGCGCTCGTCGGCGCGCCCGTCGGCCGGCTCGATGTTCTCGTCGCGCTGGAACTGGCGTACCGCCGCCTCGGTCTCGGCGTTGTATTTGCGCTTGACGTCCAGCGGCTCGCCGTCGGCACCGTTGTAGCCCAGTCCGCCCAGTTGCCTCTGCAGATCGGCGACCGGATCGCCGCGCTCGTCCCGGCTCAGCACGTTGTCGTTCAAGGGCCCGTACAGCTCGGTGATGGTCTTGAGGGCGAAGTCCGGGTTGGCCTGCTGCACGTCGCCGCGGATCCGGTCGAACAACGGCTCGTCCACCGTCCCGGTGGCCGGATCGATGCCGGCGTTGCGCTGGTAGGTGCGCACGGCCTGCTCGGTCGACGGCCCGTAATCGCCATCCGGCGAGATCGCCCGGCCGGCATCGTTGGTGATGCCCAGCTCCGCCAGATACTGCTGCAGCTCGAACGCGCGCGCATTGGCATCGCCGCGCTGCAGCGGCGCGTCGGCATCGCGGGTGGAGGCGACCGGCGTCAGGTCCACGCCGTCGCGCTGCACCTCGGTCACCAGATCGGCGACGCGGCCCTCCCAGTTGCGGGCCAGGGCGGCGATATCGTCCTGCCGGTCGGTGCCGTTGATGATCCTGCGCGCATTTTCGTAATCGGCAGTGTCTGCGGTGGCGCCCTCGGGAATGTAGTCGCTCAGGCCGCGCGTGGTGAACAGCCCGTCGCGCATGCCCACCACCAGCACCCGCGAGGCGATTTCCGGGTCGGCGGCCAGCGCGGGATTGTTCGCAAGGTCGTCGCCGCGCCCGAGCGCGTCGCCCAGCCGCTGGTAGTTGTCGCGATGGGTCAGGTGCGCGTAGCCGCGGCCGAAGAACTCCTCGCCGCCCTCGTAGCCCAGTCGCGTCGCCTGCTGGCGGCCGTAGTCTTCTTCGGGTTTGGTGAAGTTCTGGCTTTCGTGCTCCGCGGTCGCCAGCACATAGGCGATCTGACGTTCGTCGGTGATGCCTTCTTCCAGGCAGGTCCGCACGATCAGCCGGACCGCCTGGTCGCTGGTGATCGGGGATGCCGCACTGCGTCCGTATCCATCGCTCATGGTGTCGTTTCTCCCTGCATTGGGTCGGATGTCGCCGCGCTCACGGCGCGTCCTGTCGACAGGTGTCGTCGTTGCGGCTGGCCACGACGGTCGGCGCAGGGCCGCGCAGGTCGATGGTCTTTTCGCCGCGCTGGCACGGACCGCTGCGGGACCAGACGAACACCTGCCCCTCGGCGATGCGCGCGATCGAATGCCCCTGCACCAGTCCGGCCAGCGCGGCGCTTTCCTCAAGCCGCCCGCTGCTGCCGTCGTACAGATAATAACGGTACGAGGGATCGCCGTAATTGCCGTCGAAGCCGGCCCACACCAGCAGATCTTCGTGTCCGTCGGCGTCGATGTCGGTCAGCACCACGCTGTGCCAGCCATCGGCGAAGCCCTTGTCCAGCCGCCCGCGATACAGCGTGCCGCCGGGCTGGTCGGCGGGCGTGAACACCAGCATCGGCACCGCCAGCGATTGTTCGCGCATCGTCGACGTGGCGATGCGCAGGCGCGCATTGCGGCAGACCACGCGCCCGCGCTCGTCGACGCAGCCATCGGACTTCAGCGATAACGCGGCATCGCGCACGCGCGCATCCACTGCGCCGCTGGCGGAAGGCGTGGCCTTGATCCACACGCCCGGGGAAGCACCGGCGGCATCCGGCGGCGTGCCGTCGAGTGACAGGCTGTCGAAGCGGGCGCTGATGCGATCGATGCGGCAGCGCGCGGCGGCGTCATCCAGCAAGGTCGCGTTCGCCCCTGTGCCGCACACACGATCGGTCTCCTGCCGCCACGTGCGCTGTTCGGCCTGTAAATCGCTGCGTCCGGCCGCGTCGAGCGCGGCGGCGCGTTCGTCGGCCAGGCGATCGAGCGTGCGCTGCTGGTAGCTCAGTTCTTCATCCATGCACCGGCGGCGGGCCGCTTCGTCGCGCGCGGCGACGCTGCAATCGCGGAATCGGCGACTGCCCATGGGGGGCTTGTCGAGCGCGGGGCTGTCGAGCGCGGGCGTCGCGGTAGCGGGGGCCGATGGCGCCGCGTCGGGCTGCAGCTGCGTCGCCGCGTGGCAACCGGACAGCGCGACGGTCCATGCCGCAGCGATGGCCAGTGCGCAGCATCGCCGGCGCCGGGTCGCGTGATCGTCCGTGTGTCGCACCATGCCTGATTCCTGTCCAGAGGAGAACGTCCGCGGATCATAGCCTGCGTCCGGCGATGGCGCCCGTGAAAGGCCGCGCTGAATGCCTTGCATCGCATGCTGAACATCGGTCGTGCGATGGACGTATTCCAGCCGGATCTGCATGCCGCCATCCATCCTGACGGTGGCCGGTCGTGCCCGTGAGGCGCGTGTATAGTTCGCGAGCATGGCGGGCATCACGCCCGGCCAAGAATCGCGGAGAGTGGTCATGGGTCTTATCAGTGCGGTGACGGGTGCGATCGGCGGAACGTTCGCGGACCAGTGGAAGGACTTCTACACGGTGCCCGCCGGCCTGCCGTCGACGGCGGCGCTGTTCGCGGCCGTGCCGCAGGGCACCAACGCCGGGCGCGGCTCCAACACCAGCGGCTCCTCCAACATCATCACCAACGGCTCGAAGATCGTCGTGCCCGAGGGCTACGGGTTGCTGCTGTTCCAGGACGGCAAGATCACCGCGTTCGTCGCCGAGCCGGGCGGCTACGAGTGGCGCTCGGACGATCTCAACTCGCAGTCCATCTTCGCCGGCGACGGCATCGTCAGCCCGCTGATCAAGCAGAGCTGGGAACGCTTCAAGTTCGGCGGCCAGCCGGGCTCGCAGCAGGCCGCATTCTTCGTTTCGCTGAAGGAACTGCCGGACAACCGCTTCGGCACGCAGTCCGAGATCTACTGGGACGATGGTTTCCTCAACACCCAGGTCGGCGCGGTCACGCGCGGCTCGTACACGCTGAAGATCGTCGACCCGATCCTGTTCGTGAAGAACTTCGTGCCGGCCAGCTATCTGCAGCCGGGCAAGGTCTTCGATTTCACCGACCTCGACAATGCCGCCGCCAGCCAGTTGTTCAACGAAGTCGTCGGTTCGCTCGCGCCGGCCTTCAGCCTGTATACGAACGATCCGTCCAAGGGCAACCGCATCACCAAGCTGCAGCAGGATTCGCTGGGCTTCGCCAAGAGCCTGTCCGATGCGGTCGAGCAGGGTTACCAGTGGAAATCCGATCGCGGCCTGGCCATCGTCAAGACCGCCATCGTCTCGATCGAATACGACGCCAACACCCGCGAATTGCTCAAGACCGTGCAGCGCGCCGACGCGCTGTCGGGCTCGCGCGGCAATTCCAACCTGCAGGCCAGCGTCGCCCAGGGCATCCAGTCCGCGGGCGAGACCGGCGGCGCCGCGGGTCTGATGGGCGTGGGTATGGCCTCGGGCATGCTCGGCATCGGCAACATGCAGCAGCCGGCGACGCCGGCCGCGCCCGCAGCGGACGATCCGGTCGCCAAGCTGAAGAAAGCCAAGGAGATGCTCGACCTCGGCCTGATCACCCAGGACGACTACGACGCGCTCAAGGCCAAGGCGCTGGGCCTGTAAGCCGCAGGCGCCCAGCGACCATGTCCGACACGAAGCTTCCGCCGCCGCTGCCGCCGCGGCCCGTCACCGGCCCGGGTTCGCCGCAGGACGTGCCGCCGTTGCCCGGCAGTTTGCCGATCGACCCGGCCACCCTGCCCGACGCGATCCGCGAGGAATTGGAGGCGCCCGATCCGGTCGCCATCGACACCGCCGCGGCCGAACTCAGCGACGGCCTGAACCGTTGCCCGAAGTGCGGCTCGACCGACATCCGCCACAAGCTCGGCACCGACCTGCTGGTCTGCCTGTACTGCCGCAACGAATGGGACGGCGCGCGGGTCGAGGAAGCGTTCGGGTTCGGCGAAGGCATCGACCAGCTCAAGGGCACCGTCGTCGCCTCCGGCGCGCGCGACATCGCCGCCGACGCCGCGGTGCTGATGACCTTCAAATGCACCGGCTGCGGCGCCGAGGTCACGGTCAACACCGAAAGCGCAATGACCGCGCGATGCCACTGGTGCCGCCACGTCTTCGGCGTGAACGAGCAGGTGGCCAACGGCGCGGTGCCCGATGCGGTGCTGCCTTTCCACATCAAGAAGGACGACGCGGTCGCGCGCATCCGCCAGTTCGTCGACAAGCGCCGGCTGTTCGCATTGAAAGAATTCAAGGAACAGTTCACGCCCGAGAATGTCGTCGGCGTCTACCTGCCCTACATGATCGTCGACGGCAACGCCAGCGCCGACGTGGCGGGCAAGGGCGAGATCAAGACCCGCGAATACACCCGCGGCACCGACAACAAGAAGAAGACCTACTACGACGCCGACATCTACCGGGTGCAGCGCCACGTCGATTTCACCGTGGACGACCTGCCGCTGGAATCGTCCACCGAACGCGGCAACCTGGACGTACGCGTCAACACCAACAACATCATCAACACCATCCTGCCGTTCGACACCAAGAACGCGGTGAAGTGGAACGCGTCGTACCTGTCGGGCTTTACCTCGGAAAAGCGCAACAGCAACGTCCAGCAGTTGCAGCCGCGCCTGGAAGACCAGTTGCTGTCGATCGCCCGCGCCCAAGTCGAATCCTCGGTGCGCCGCTACGACCGCGGCGTGCGCTGGGAACAGGAAAAAATCGACGTCCACGGCACGCGCTGGGTCTCCATGTATCTGCCGGTCTGGCTGTACTCGTATCACCAGCCCGGATCCAACGGCGGCATGCTGCACTACATCGCGGTCAACGGCCGGACCGGCGAAACCATGGGCAGCGTGCCGGTGCAGCAGTGGAAGCTGCTGCTGGCCGCGCTCACCACCGGCACCATCATCGAAAGCATCGCGATCGCGATCCTGGCAGGTTCCTCATGAGCGACGACGGCGGACTCTGGCTGTTGCTGTCCGGCCCGGCCGGCGCCACCGCGTTGTACTGGGCGCTGTACCGGTTCTACCGCAACACCGACAAGTCGCACGCCTTCGAGCGCGAGACGAAGGTCGACGCGAAGCCGGTGACGGGCATGGAATCGGACCGGAAGATCGACGAGATCGAAGGCACGCAGCGGTCGCGCATCGAAGGCGACAACGTGACCGCGTATCGCGCGCGCGTCCAGCGGATCAGCGACGAGTCTTCCTGAGCGACGCCTGCGTAAACCGCAGTCGGCGCATCACTTGCCGGTCCGTTCGCGCGACAATGACCGCTCGGCACGAACGGTGCCGCACGGGATCGGGCAGCGGTGCACACATGCGAACTTTCGTACTCCGGGCGCGGGCTGCGCCGACCGACAGCCAGAAGTTGTGGGAATCGGTGGGCAAGGACGCCCACACCGAGATCCTGGCGCATACGCTGATGAACGCGATCTTCGTCGCCCAGTCGCATCGCCCCGACGTCGTCGTCCATCTGGTGCTTGAAAGCACCCGGGATTTCTCCCGCACGATCCGTTTCGACATCAATGCCATGCATGAGATCGGCGGCTTCGACGAGCGCGCATTGCTGACCAAGGTGGCGAAGGCGCTGGACGTATCGCGGGGCATGGGCAAGGAAGAAACCCGCCCGGTGGAATCGGGCGTCGACGTGCGCACGCTGAGCTTCGAAAAGCTGGTGCAGGGACTGGCCGAAGACCACCAGTTGTTCCTCATGGACCGCAAAGGCACGCCCATCCGCGAGCAGACCTTCGCAGACAATCCCTGCTTCCTGCTCACCGACCATATCCCGATGCCGAAAAAGACCATCCCCGGCCTCGAACGCATGGGCGCGAAGAAGATTACGCTGGGACCGACCATGCTGTTCGCGTCGCAATGCGTGCTGTTGATCCACCACGCACTGGACCAGTAACGGCCGTCGCGACGTCGCATGCGGCGCAGGTTGTTTCGCTCGCCCCGACGAAGCAAGCAGCAACGCTGGTGCCCGGAGCACCTCGCCTGCGGATGGAAAAGCGACAACCCTCGCCTGCGAAGAAACAGCCTGGTGCGCAAGCCTCCGAAGGCGGCGCGCGACTGCATGAACGGCATCGACGAACCCGACAGCACCGCCGGGCAAGCGCCCGGGCGCAGGCACAACCCGCACCCGGGTAAACCTCACGCGGCGTTCGGCGTCCGCTCCGGCGGCGTCGCCTCTTGCGGCGTCGCTTCTTCCGGCGTCGCTTCTTCCGGCGTCGCCTCTTCCGCCGTTGCCTCTTCCGGCGCTTCCGCCTCCAGCGCCTCGGCCTCCGCTGATGCCGGCACTGCAAACGCTTCGAGGACAGCATTCTGCGCTGCGCCAGCGACAGCCTTCGGCGCGATGCCCGCCAGCGTCGGGTCGTCGGGCTTGAGCAGTTTCAGCGGCCGATCCTTCTTGCCGGCGGGCTGCTGCCACACCGAAGCGGTGTCCAGCACGTTCACGCCCGCGAACACGATGCTCGTACCCAACTTTGGCAGGAACAGCATGCGTCCGTCTTCCTCGGACAGCTTGTAACCCACCACCTGCAGCGGCTTGTTGACGTGCACGAAGAAGCCGTGGACGTTCGTGAGCGACGCCTCCTCGCGCGGGTACGGCGTGGCGATGTCCTTCAACATCGTCTGGATGGCGAGGTCGAGCAGCCTGCTCACCTGCGGCCGCAGCGCTTCGCCGCCGTTTTCGGTCCAGCTGCCCGCACCGAGGATCGGGCGGCGCGCGCCGCTGGAGGCGATATAGCGCGTGGTCCACAGCTTCGACTTGCCGCCCTTGCCAATCAACTTCACGCGCAGCGTGACGTAAGGCAGCGCTTCCAGCTCATTGGCGAAACTCATCACCACCGCGCCCGTCACGTCGAACCTTCGGTCGGCCGTCGTATCGACGGTGAACTTGCCCGCGTAGGTCGGATCCGCCAGCGCCGCGACAAGCTTCGCCTTGGCTTCCTCGTCGATGGAGAAGGTCAGCGCCCGCTCGGCCGAAGCCATCGCCTCCTTGCCGTTGCCCGCATTGATTCCGCTCTGCACCGCCATGCCGATCAGACCGAACAGCAGCATCGGCGCGGCGCCGCCCTTCTGGTGACCGGAGATGATCACGTCGCTGTTGGGCACGCGATACGTGCCCAGCGGCAGATCGGTCCATTTCGAAACCTGGTCGGTCGAGAACCCGATCTGCGTCGGGCCGTCGAACGATGGCGCCACCATCGTGGCTTTCGGATTGCCGGCCGCCGCCAGCAGCGGAGCGCTCGCCAGCGCGAGCAGAAAGGAAAGGCGCGCGAACGCCATGCGGATTGCCATCGGATTGTCCCCTGTGAGTGAATAGCCCGCGCCATTTTCGCGGCTTCGATCGGGGAATGGAATGGGCAACGGATCGTCCGCGCAAGGCCGAAGGCCGCCACCGGAAATCGAACGGGAAAGCCGTCGAGCGTGTCTTGCACTCGCCGTCTTTTCGCGCCGATCCAACCCGTCGAACACAGCGTCATCGCACGCATGCTGAGGCTTCTGCGCACCAATCCGATCTGCCTGCAATGACGAGCGGCATGCACGGCAACACCCGCAGTCTCAATCCGCGATACCCCATCGAACGATGATGGCGGTCGGCGCTTCACCGTGCCTAGGCTGTGCCGCTGCCAACCCGGGCGACCTGCGATCCCACTCCCTGCATGCAACGCGACGACGCCGGATTCGCCATCGGGCCACAGCACAGCGCGTATCACCCTCCTTCAACGTTCAGGACGACCACCACAATGACAACGACGCACCATGGCCGCGATTCCGCTTTCCATTCCGTCGCTCCCCGAAGGCGGCTCGTCGCAGCCGCACTGATGGCCTCGCTCACCGTCTCCGGGCTGGCCGGTGCCGCAGGCTGGACCGCCGGCCCCGCCATGACCAATGCCCGCGCCGGTGCCGGTTCAGTGACGCTGCCCGACGGCCGGGTCATGCTGGTCGGCGGCGCCGATGCGAAACGCTCGGCCTTCGCCTTCTACACCGCAGACCTCTACAACCCGACCACCAATGTCTGGACCCAGAGCAGCTACAGCATCGCGCCCCACTATCTGCCGGGCATCGCGCTGTTGCAGAACGGCAACGTGCTGATCGCCGGCGGGCTGGGCAGTTCCGGCATCCAGTCCATCGCCGAGATCTATACGCCCGCCAGCAATACATGGACCATCGCCTCACCGCTGCCCCAGAAGCGCTATGGGCTCACGCTGACCACCCTGCAGAACGGTCACGTGCTGGCGGTCGGCGGCGTGATCACCAACGGCACGCCGCAGGCCACCGTCGAGCGTTACAACCCGGCCACGAACACATGGACGCTGGTCGCGCCCCTCAATACCGCACGTCGCGACCACACGGCGACGCTGCTCAGCGACGGCAAGGTGCTGGTGAGCGGCGGCGAAGGCGTGGGCATGATCAAGGTGCCCGGCGCCGAGGTGTACGACCCGGCCACCAACACGTGGAGCCCGGCAGGCAATCTCGCGGACGTCCGCATGTTTCATACCGCGACCGCACTCCCCAACGGCGACGTGCTGGTAGTGGGCGGCTTGGGCGATAACGGCCCGACCGCAAGCACCGAGCGCTACTCGGCCGCGACCAACAGTTGGAGCAGCGCCGGCACGCTGACGTCGGCGCGCCAGCAGCATGCGGCGGTCGTCATGCCCAGCGCCAAGGTGCTGATCGCCGGCGGCTTTCCTGCCACCACCACGACCCAGCGCTACGACCCGGCCACCAACACCTGGTCCATCGCCGGCAATCTGGCCCAGGGCCGTAATCTGGCGGGCGCCGGTCTCGCTGGCAACGGCAAGGCCGTCCTCGCGGGCGGCAGCACATCGACCAACATCAAATTGTCGAGCAGCGAGCTCTACACCGAGTAATCCGCATCGGGCCATCGCAACGCGGTGTGCAGGACGATGTGCAGGATGTTCGGCGTCCTGCACATCGTCTGCGCCTCCAATACGAGGCAACCCATCGGAGACGGCGGGAATCATCAAGCGCTGGGCCAAGGGCCCACCCTGCGCCCGCATCGGCAACCGCTCAGGGTAGGGTGGGCCCCTGGCCCACCATCCCGCTCAAGTCGGCCTTGAGGTTGCGCATTTCATCTGCGGAGCACCAGCGCCGTCAGCGTGAGGCGGGCTCAAACACCCGGCGTGGAAGTGGACGTTTTCCTACGAATGCCCCCTCTTTCCATACAGGTCATGTCACCCTCGCACCAATACTCGGGCCACTGGCAGCCTGCTGCTGATGCGGGTCAATGGTTTGCTGGTTCGCGACCGCCTGCTGACGATCCAATGTCGCCATCTGTTGAAAACTCTGCTGCATCGGCTTCTGTGCCGCTTCGCCTAGATTCATCCTTCAAGCTGAATCAGCCTACCCGACGACCTTGTTATGAAGCGACTTCAAAACACTCGCGGCTAGGTGCATCTGCTGTAAATGGAAGGCTTGCTCTTATCGACAATGGTCAAAGTATGCGATCCGTTCAAGGCATAGATCGCACTGCTTTTTTCCGTGGACTCATCGATATGCAGCAAGTAGGTGATTCTCCACGCCAAAGGAGAGCTTGATACCCTCACGATCTTCAGCGGGACGCTATGATCCTCGTAAGCCTCCAGCACCTCGGCCTTGATCTCTATCCGGCCATCGCTGTCATGATTTCCCGGCAGCTTGCAAGGCTCGAACCCCAGCTCCCAAACTCCCCGCAGTTGGCTGGGGAAATTGACCTTCGGATCCTTGCAAAGCGCAGGGGCGGCAAACGATGCCGACACAACGAACAGCGCCAGCGCTCTCCACAACGTTCTTGTCTTCCAAAGCACGAGAAAACCTTCGATGGCTGTTCAATCCAAAGTATAAGCCCACCCGCCTTGGCGGTTTAACCTGATGAATCACTTGCAGCGCAAATACGTTTCCGTCCGATGTTCATCGACGATGGTCAGGCGCCCGCCGCCATCCAGCGCATACAGCGCCCGGTAGCTGCTCGATTCGCCGTCGAAGGTCAGTGTCGAACGAATGTTCCAGGCACGTGGCGACTTCGACACGCTGGATGCATTGATCGGCTTGAACGTCTGCTCGTAGTTGTCGATGCCCGTCGGCGTGATCACCAACCGGGTGTCGCTGTCGGGGTTGCCCTGCCCGGTGCAGCCGGACGCCGCGATGTCCCAGACGCCCACCAGTTCCGCGGGCATCGCCTCCCGGCCGCCACCGGCCTGCGCGGAGGCGCAGCCACCCGCGACGAACATCATTGCGACCGAGCATGCGGCGGCCGATGCGCGCGCGCTCCTCATCCGATTGATCTTCAGACCGTCTCCCTGGACCATGCCGCAAGCTAACCAACGCATCGGTGCGGGTCAACATCGGCGTAAAACCACGGTCGACGTGTAGGGCGGGCTCAAGTCCGTCGCTTTTTCAAGCCAGCCCAACATGTCACCGACACAAAGCCGTTGCCTCATCCGATAGCCACCCGCAACAGCCGTCCATCGTGCTCAGCGCATCAGCACCAACGCCGGCAGCGCCACCAGCGCGATCGCAAACAGGATCCCGAACACCGCCACCAGCACGCGCAGCGGCTCATTGCGCAACACCGTCCAGAAGGTGCCGGCGGTGCCGTCCCGCCGGGCCGCCTCGTTCTCGGCCCGCACGCGCGCACCGCGCTGCGCCTGATACTCGCCCATCAGCCGCTTGGCCTCCGCGAAGGCCGCATCCTCGCGCACCCAGATGCCGCCAAGCGAGATATTCCAGAACCCGGGCGAGGTCTCGTAGTACGCGATGTCGTGCTCGTCGAGCAACGCACGCACATCGTCCGCCTCGTCGTCGGGCACATTACGCAGATTGAGCAGAAGCTTGGCCATGCAAGGATGATAGCAATCGTGCGCGTAGGGCGGGTCTTGCACCCGCCGCTTTTCTTCACTACCCGGACAGAACATGTCTGCATGCGACCCCAGAACAGATCGCTCGTCGTTTGGTACGGTGCATCGCTTCGTTGAATCGGCGGGTGCGAGACCCGCCTTACGGGTTGCGGGTTAAACTGGTCGAATCAAATGGATCACCGGGGCAAGGATGAAAAGCGCTTTGATCAGATTCAGTTCGTCGATCCTCAACGCACTCGTATTCCACAATCTGGTCAAACGCCCGTGTCTGGAGATCGGCGCGCTGTTCAAGCGGTCGTCCAGCCGGTTCGAGCCGGGTGCCGCTTCCGCAGGCGACAAGACCCTGTGTTTCCTGTTGGGTTCCCCCAGAAGCGGAACCACGCTTTCCTCGATTCTCCTCGATTACACCGACGGGATCACATGCCCGCCGGAACTGTACCTGGCGACGTTCGACAGCATGGCTCAGCGCAAGGACATGCTGGAGCGGACCATCTACAAGTCGTTGGCGGTCGGGCTTGCGCAGGCGCTCACCAGAGCCGATAGCGTATCGCTGACGTCCGCTTACGCGAAGATGAAGGACGCGGAAAGACAGGACGTCTCGGCGGCAGAGATGTACCGTTATCTGCAGGCCCGCTCGGAGCCCGTCTTCATCGACAAGACGCCCTTCTATCTGTCGTATGTTTCCGACGAATTGTTCCTGCAGCGATATCCGAAAGCGAAATACATTTACGTGTATCGCCATCCGCTGTCCGTGATCGAGTCGCAGAAGACGCAGCTCGACTCGCTTTCCGACGAGCAGTTCAGGAAATTCGGAATGAAGGCGATGGAAAAACACCGCAAAGGCGAGATCGGGTTCTTCTCCATGGCATTCGCAAAGCGCGAGGCTTTCCAGGAATTCCAGGACTACAAGATGGAAGCGTGGCAGAAGTACGGCTTCGACAAGTTCAAGATCCTGGAGTCGTGGTGGCGTTACGAGAACCGTCGCACGGTCGAGTTCCTGAAGAATATTCCGCAGGAACAGAAGTTCGTCTACTCGTTCGAATCGATGGTCAGGGATCCGGAAGGCACATTGGCCGCGCTGTACGCGTTTCTGGGGATCGACCAGAATCCGCGGAAGGCCATCGATGCCTATGAGAAGAAGAAGGCGCCGGATACGGTGGGATCGATCCTTGCCGCGTTCTGGTCCTGGGAGATCGGCGACCCGAACCAGATCTTCATGGCGGGCCGGATCGAGTCCTCGCGCGCCGACGAATGGAAGAAGCATTCGCACCTGTGGGACAAGCTGGAAGCGGAAACGCAGGAACTGGCGATGGCGTTGGGGTATGAAGGCTTGCCGCGGCCCTCGCGTTCAGGAACGGCGGCCTGAATAGACGTTCGCAGCCGCGGTAGGGCGCATAAGCCGAAGGCGTCATGCGCCATGAATCTCAAGCCGCGCCGGATTCATCAAAAGACGGTGCATGACGCTTCGCTTATGCACACTACGACAGCGTGTGCGCCTTACGGCCTTTACGGGTTGACAGTTGCTTTTTACATGTTTCTGACTGGTACGAGCCCGTCTCACAAATCATCCATTATGCTCAGATTTTCCTCGCATTTTTTCCAACGATAATTTTATACGTTTTGCGCGATCATCGTCTGGATCGACAAACAACCAGAAACCAACTTTCCCAAGTAAAGAATCCAACAATAGCGGATCCCTTTTCCTTGTCTTGGACACATGCGAAATAAGTCCGTATTTAGCAACATAATGAGATTGCTGAGACACACTTCTTCTATAGGAGCGCGTCACAGACAGCTTCTCCTCGCCAAGAACCAATCCAGTCAATATCTTCCGGCCCGAACCAGAATACATCTTTGTCTTATCGTTATTGATAGAGAATCCTTCGTCCTCCGCAATCTTACTCACTATGCGTGTAGCTGCAAAAAAAACATCTTTCCCGGAAATAGCCAAATCGTCCGCATAACGGGTATATCTCCAACCTCTTGAACCACATAGTTTAGACAAGCGCAAATCAAATCGCCTGCACATAATGTTAGATATGGCCGGAGAGGTTGGTGCACCCTGAGGCATATGCTCACGCATACAACAGAACGAAGCCAAATAAAAGCTAACCGAGTCTGAATATCCGAGAGATCTAAAAAGAGAAATAACTCTACCTTTAGTAATAGAGGGAAAGAAATTCTCAAAATCCATTTTCAGCAAAACTTGCGATCCAATGTGCGCGCGAGCATGATCCTTAATGGAAGTTCTTCTAACAAAACCTTTCGCAGCAGCACTAACAACAACCTTGCTAAGGATATTATCGAGAATCCAGCGTTGGCATCGCTTTAAGGCAGCTCTAGGAGCTTCAATATCGCGCTGACCTCCAGCTCTCTTAGGTATTGAAAACGTTCTGTAATGACATTCACTAGCGTTAGTTACAGACGCGACATACTCCAATGAGACACCTAGCAAAGCAGCCAAATGGTGCCACTCAAAAATTATTGGCAATTTAGCTTTAAGAAGGCGGTCGGCATATGTGCCGTGCCTTTCTATCAACTCTTCTCGCAGGCCGATGCTGCGAAAGTATAGATCCCATGCATTACGAGAATTTAGGCTCATGATAGTCCGGACTCGGCAGCAAGCTACCTTACTATTCCGATAGTGCGCATAGCGTACTATCGCTCTGCACGAAGACGGATCGCGGTGTGCGCACGCGCATACCGCGATCCGGATTCGTGCTGAGGCGACCCGATGGGTCGCCTCAAGACTGCCGCTTTGCTAAAAGCGGCAGTAGTGAGGCCAAAAATGGCCTGAGCATTCGGAGCGACTACACTCCTTCTTCTAGACATTGCTGCCGAGCCCGGATGACGAATCATAACAGATCAATCCTAGGAACGTAGGGTGCGTTTATTGGCAACTGCTCACGGACAATCCAACTAGGATTGTCTGGCGACTCCGTTAGAACGGACTTCTCATACGCAGGAGCCGGCCGGCGAAAATTCTGCAAATACACAAACCCGGCATCAGTGACCCTGATCCTATCTGTTTCTTCCTCCAGTTTCACGAGACCAAGTCGCTGCAACCTACCGACTGTCACAGCCAACTGAATTGCAGTTATCGAAAGTCGTCGATATATTGTGAATGGCTGCAATCCATCTCTGCTTTGAGATGTTTCTCTGAGGACAACCCAGTCCACTCGATCAATAGCAGCCATTAAAATCTCCTGACAAGCAATGTATGGCGCTCTTTTTCACCACTACTCTGCGGCCACCAAAAGATTGGAAACACAGAGTTTGGACAATTGCCACCTTCCCGCCCATATAAAGCCTCACAACCACCATCGCCGAGTCTAGGCAAGTTGTAGCCAGAAAGAATTTGCTGCAACTTGGACTCAAGCTCATCCATTAGAACCAATTCGGCTGACGGGCTTGAAGATCGCTGACTTATCCCTTTTGAAAGAACACTGTAAAAACTGACACTTTCAAACAGATTACTGTCTTTCAAAACAGTCAGAGCATCGCTCATTCCCGCATAAGCCAAGGCATAAAATTTTGCATCTTTTACACCTTTATTATTTGCAAAATCTTTTTTCATTGTAGACACACGGCCAAGCAGTGTTCGACCCGTACCAACAAATTCATCGATTAAGAAAACAAACTTATTTTCATGAGCATACTGCTGTGCTTTTACAAACTGATTTACCAAGCGAACCGAGCGCCATCCAACCTTCGCAAACAACGGCTTCAATGCATAAATAATTGCCTGACTGCTATCTGGATCATCTCCAGCCGACAGTGCAACGATCTGAACTTCTGACTCAGACGGACCAGCGGCGACAACATCCTGAACAATCCTGCTTAATAAAGCCTGTTCTTGAGATTGGTTTAAAAAAGTGAATCCATGCAAAAGGTCTGTGATTAAGTCGAGCTGCTCGTCCGTATCGCACTCTGAGAATAAAGAATGGATGGACTTTTCCTGTTGAGCCAACCAAGGCTGCGAAAGAGCAAGCGAGAATGTTTTTTGATACAGGCTCCTACCGTTCGCCATCCCCCCCCCCTATTTAAAGCAACTATTAAATTATAATAAAAAAACAGGGGCAGAGTCGACTTTCCCACCCCACACGGCTTTTCAAAATGCTCACAACGTCTGATCGATCTGTCGCCACTTCCGTCGCTTCTACAAAAGCATCGCGAAGCTGCATGCGGCGTACATCCTCGAAGTCATACCGCAGTACATCATTCGTGACATGCCTCGCAATGTTCCACCTTGTAGGCAATCTGGCGCATGCCCTCGATATCGTCAAGCTGTCAGGTGAAGCAGCACGTAGGCTTGTTCATCGACCCAGCATCGTCAGATCACTGGGTCGATGAACAAGCCTACAACGCCGCAATCGATTCCGCCACGAAGACGCCAATAGGTGGAAGCGGAATACGCCTGAAGCTGGATCCCGGCTTTCGCCGGGATGACGGCAAGGGAAAGCTGCCATCAGCGAAAAGAATCGGCGGCCCTTCGCTCAGTTCGCACATCTTGCCGCCCCCCACCCCAACCCTCCCCCGCATGCGGGGGAGGGTTGGGGTGGGGCATTGCTCAGCCGCTGATGATTCGTGACGTTCTCGATCTGATGACACATCTCCCCTCCGTCGGGCGTACGCACTCAATGCCCATGTCCATCCTCACCCTCCCCCATCCGCCCAGCCTGCCGATAAACCTCATACTCCGCCCGGTTCAACGCAAAGCCTTCCAACGCGAAGATCGCGCGATTCCGCTCTTCGGCACCTGTCTTCGGGTCGCTGGCGATCGCCAGCAGCATGTCCTTCAGGCGATCGGAGCGCACGCGCTCCGCTGAGATGCCGCCGATCGCGGCCTGGCGCACGCGCGGGTCGGGGTCCAGCATGGCGCTGTGCAGCGTGTTCTCCAGATCGCCGCCACGGTCCCACTGCGACGACTGCAGGATGCTGGCGGCGCGCACTTCGGGGTCGGGATGCTCGCGCAGACGGGCGAGTTGGGCGACGAGGGGCGCGGCGTCTTCGGTCGCGACCATGGTCGGCGACAGCATGTCCACCAGCTTTGTGAGCATGGCCGGATCCTGTTCCTGGTCGATCTGGCCCACCAGGAAGCCGCGCACCTTCGCATCGTCCAACGGGAAGGCCTTGAGCAGTTCCAGCCCTTCCTGCCGGGCGGCCGGGTCGCGGCTCGCGGCCAGTGCGAGGGCGAATGCCTTCACTTCTTCGTTGGGATTGGCCTGCAGGATCGCCAGCAGCGCGCCGCGCTTGTCGAGTTCCGTCTCCGCGGCATAGCGGCGCATCAGCTCGCGCAGATCGGCATCGCTTGCCCGCGTGCGTCGATGCTGCCCGCTGTCTGCGGCTGCGTTCGTTCGCGAAGTGTCGCGATCGTTGGCAGCCGAAGGCATCGAAGCGCCCGCGGCGGAACGCGCTTCGCCGTCATCCCGGCCCAACAGCGCCCAGGCGCCCATGATCGCCACGAGCGCAACGGCGGCGAGCATCGGGAAGCGGAATGAGCGCATGGGCATCCGGTGAGTGTCCTGCCGACGGGTTCGGTGCGATGTCGACACCGGATGGCCTTTGCCGCCATCCGGTGCCGTGCATCATCGCGCCGCGATCAACAATCCGGCGCGACCCGGCCGTCGGATCCGGTGTACGTATAGGCATCCGGAATATAGCGGCCGGTGCCGATGCGGTTCCAGAGCGTGCTGGTGCCGAAGGTGCCGGTGATCGACTCGCCGCGGATCTGGCAATAAATGGTCACTGCAGTGCCGTTCGCCAGCGAGCCCACGATCGCATTGTTGGTGCTGGGGCCGGAACGTACATTCAGGTTGATGCCGCTGGTGCGGACCGTGCCGCTGGCCGTGCCGCCACCGCCGGAGCAATTGCGGCTGGTGTAATTCTGTTTGGCGTAGTACGGGATGGCATTGCCGTTCCAGACGATCTTGCGCACCGAACCGCTGTAGCGCTGTTCGTAGTGCAGGTGCACGCCGATGCTGGCAGTGGCGCTGGTATTGCCCACGGTGCCGATCCGCTGGCCCTGGCTGACCGTGGCTCCGCGCGACACCGAGCGCGACTGCAGGTGCGCGTACAGCGTTTCCCAGCCGCCGCCATGGCTGATGATGATGTAGTTGCCGTAACCGCTGGTGGTGGAATACGCCGAGGTGGTGACCGTGCCGCCCGCCGAGGCCGAGACGATATCGCCAAGGTCGTCGGCGCGGTTGAGGTCGACGGCGTACAGCGGGTTGTGCCCGCTCCAGGTGGAACCTGTCCACACCTGGTTGCACGGAAACGGCATCTGGAAATCGGGCGCGGCCTGCGCCGATTGGGCGGCAGCGGCCAGCAGGAAAAACACGGCGCAGCCAAACCTGGTTCTGGAACGGATACTCATTCGATCGCCTCCATTGCGTTGAAGATCCGCGGATACGGACCTGTGGTGTCGTGTCCATGACGCATCGATCGGCAGAGCGCCGCGATGCGTTGCCGCACCGCTGCGCATCCATCGAGGTGTTGCGGAAGATGGCGACGCACCGCTCGCATCGTCGTAACCGCAGATGCGATGCGTGGTGCCGTGATCGGAGCCCCCTCGAGCCGCGTAGCGACATCGGCAGGATCAGCTGATCCGCACGACGAGCCGTTATGCCGGTATCGGCCGGAATAGTCAATCGGCGTTATGAGGGGCGGCGCCTCGCCGATCGCGCTTGCGGCGTCGTGCGGTCGTCGCCCTGCGGATCGTCGACACGCATCGACTTCTAGGTCGTCAATACAAGGCTTAAGCCGGCCTATCCGTGCATTTTGCGACCGCGCCTATGCAGCCGAGAACGGTGGCAGGATCGGCTTCGATGGCCTGCATCCGTAGCGCACTGCAACATCGCGTGGCCATCACCTCCTTCGTCGCAACTGAGGTCCCCCATGAACAAGATCGCCCTCGTCGTTCTGCTGCTTCCGCTCGGTGTCTCCCCGCTTGCGCATGCCGCCTGCGGCGGAACGCAGGTCAACATCCCGCCCGTGTTGGGAATCGACGACAACCGCGAATACGGCCGGATCTGGATGAACTACAACCGCGACAACGACACGTACTGCACCACGATGACGTTGCGCGGCCCGCGCGAGAACAAGCCGACGCTCGGCCGCCTCAATCACTACGTTTGCGCGGCGGGCCTCAATTCCAGCGGCAACTGCGCAGGCGCCATCATCCGGGCCTCGCAGGAGGCTTACACGCGAAGCAGCTACCTGTTCGGCCCGATCCGCGTCGGCGGAAACAACGGCTGCGTGAAGGCGACAGGCTCGTTGAGCTTCCAGATTTCCGGCGGCCGAACGCGCTCCGCATTCGGCCAGACGCCCTGGAAATGCTTCCGACCATGAGGAGCGCCGTAGGGCGGGTCTTGCACCCGCCGCTTTTTTTCTCCGCCACGAATCGAGCATGTCCGCACACGATCCCGAAACAGATCGCTCCTCGTCGATCCGGCACATCGCTTCGTTCAATCGGCGGGTACAAGACCCGCCTTATGGGTTCTCTTGCCCGTCAGTACGTGCCCATGAAGTCCTTCTTGCCGATCTCCACGCCGTTGTGGCGCAACAGGTCGTATGCCGTGGTGACATGGAAGAAGAACTGCGGCAGCCCGTACGACAGCAGATAGGCCTGGCCGCCGATGCTGCGCTCCTTCGGCGTGCCGGGGCGCAACAGGATCTCGCGCGTGTCGCTGCCTTCGAATCGCGCCGGGTCCAGTCCACCGATGAAGGCCAACGTCGCGGCGATCCGCTGCTGCAGGTCGGCGAACGTCTGGTCGCCGATCTCGTAGGCCGGGACATCCTCACCTGCAAGTCTCGCCGACACGCTGGCGGCGAAATCGCAGGCGATCTGCACCTGCCGCGCCAGCGGGAACATGTCGGGAAACAATCGCGATTGCAGCAGCGCCGCGGGTTCGATCTTGCGCTCGGCGGCATGGGTTTCAGCCTTGGCCAGGACGCCGGAAAGCGCTGTGAGCATCTGCTGGAACACGGGAACGGACGCGGTGTGCATCGAGAGGGACATGAGGAATTCCGGACAGTGACAGGTTGATTGCCTGCATCATATCGTGGGGATCACCGATCGACCGGAGGCGCCGCATCGATAACCCCTTCAGGTAGATCGGGACACCCACAATGTCATCTCTCAAGCCATCGGGGCGATTCGCTTTCGCTCGCACCACGGTCGCAATGGTGCCGGACATGTGTAGTAGCATGCCCGGCGGGGAATTTGCGGAGTCGACGAATGGATGCGACAGGCAGGAAACTGACGGTCGGCTGGGTGCCGATCCTGTTATGGCTGTACGGCGGGATCGTGGTCTTTTCGGGGATCATGCGACTCGCGATCACCGGGCAAGCCCTGACCACGGGTCAGCCGGTCGACGACCCGGTCTTCATGATCTATGTGCATCAGCCCTGGCTGCCGGCGATACACATCCTGGCGGGCACGGTATTCATGCTGCTGGGGCCGCTGCAGTTCATCCCGTCGATCCGTCGCCACTGGCCGAAGATGCATCGGGTGACGGGGCGCGTCTTCCTCGTCTGCGGGTTGATCGCCGCAGCCACCGGGCTGGGAGTCGAGTTCACCTTTCCGCTGCGCGGCGGCTATGCCAAACGTGCGGCGATGGTGCTGTTTGCGCTGGCGATGCTGGTTGCCCTGGTGCTTGCCTGGCAGGCAGCGGTACGGCGCCGGATCGATCTGCATCGCGCTTGGGTGGTTCGTGCTTACGCGATCGGCCTGGCGTTATCGACGACGCGTCTGTATTTCATTCCAGCGTACCTCATGTACGGCAACCCCAGCCAGTTCGAAGCGGCGACGGTGACCTGGGCCGGGTTCTGTATCAACTGCCTCGTGGCCGAATGGATCGTTAGGCGTTCGCGCAGGACGCAGAAAGAAAAACCGGAAAAATCGCGGTCGGAGCCGGTGCCGGCCATTTAAACCATCTTTGCCGTCCGTAGAGCGGCCTTCAGGCCGCTGAAGCGTTTGCCGGAAGCGATCGGCGACCTGAAGGCCGCTCTAGAAAAGCGGAATCGCACGAATACAAAAAAGCCAGTCTGGCATCAGGGTCGTAGGGCGGGTCTTGCACCCGCCGCTCTTCTCGCCGCCCCAAAGCGAATATGTCTGCACGCGTTCCCGAACAGATCGCTCGTCGTTTGGCACGGCGTATCGCTTCGTTCAATCGGCGGGTGCAAGACCCGCCTTACGAATTGGTCGCAGGCGCTGCCTGCGGCCGTAATGAAACCTGCCCGCAAGCAGCGACCCGACAACATTCAGCAGCCGTAGAAGCTACACAGCGGAACGAAATTGGCCGAACTGAAACGCGGTCCGACGTAGGTCGTGCCGAACCCACCCGGATAGGGGCCACTGACCACGCCGGTCACGAAATTGTGCGCGGTGCTGCTCGAATACGGGTGATAACGAAGCAACCAGCCGCCGCCACTGCTGCCGTAGGTCATGTCGCAGCCCTTGGCCAGAACATCCGTCCCGCCGCTGAAGCTTTCCGCCGCGCAGATATGGGTGTATTGCGTGCTGAGATTGCTGGCGTATCCGACCGAGTGCAGGCTCATGATATAAGGCTGATTCCATGTGCGGCCCAGCCAGCCGACATAACTGGTGACCGGGATTCCGGTGCTCAGGTTGTTGCCCAGCCGGATCATGCCGACGTCCCATGCACGTCCACCGATCGTGATCCAGTTGGTCATGATGGCGGCCGACTGCCAGCCGTAAACGCCGTAGGGCGCCACACCGAAGCGATCCGCCGGCACGAAACGGAAGTTGCCATGCCAACCCTGACCGCGGGTGTACAGACAGTGGGCCGCAGTCACCAGAATGTTTTTCTGGCTGATGACATTGGCGCTGCAGTAGCTGCTGCCTCCGCCCGGCGTGGTGAAATACAGCTTGCCGATCTTGTTCCACGGCGAAAACTGCCACATCTGGGTGTTGATGTTGCCGGAGTAGCGGGTGAATACGCCGGCGGTTCCCAGGGGTACGAACTGCCGAGTGTTCTTCTGCCCCGCGGTGTTCAGGGCGTCGAGGCTGACCTCGCCATTCTCGATCATCCGATCCATCGCCTCGAGCTCTGCCCAGGCGCCGGGGAACGCGGCTTTCGCCCGCGCGTTGGCGCGAGCACCCGCTGCGCCGCCTGCTGCGATGCCGGGCGTGGCTTTCCTGCTGACAGTGTCGCTGCTGGGCGCCTTCACGGCGCTGCGGGCCTCATCCTCGACCCAGCGCAGCGGCGCCACCAGCTCGCGTTGCTCGGGCTTCTCGAACGGGTCGGGCCCCTCGTCCGCCGGCACTTCGATGTTTTTCACGTCCGGCTGAGTCTGTGCGACTGCAGTCAGCGAAGCGAACAGGAACGGGAGAGCCAGCGTAGCCAGCCAGTGACGGCCATGCGGCGGTCGGCGCAAACGTAACGTATTCATGATCTACGACTCCTTGTCTGTAGTGTCGGAATTGAACGTTCGGATGGATGCTCGCCGAGCAGGGTGCAATCCGCGCCCTGTGGCGAAGCCACCTGTCGCCGCGAAGTCGGCTGCTTACCCCAATCGAACACACCTGCTCACTGGAGTGTTCGTGTCGACCGGGCTGCGTCATGTGGCGGTTCGATTCTATTCCTCGAATTTGGCCGGTCACAATGCGCGTCCATGTTTTTGCGATGGACGTCACCGGCCGGAATCCCGAAAAGCACGAATTTGGAATTTCGCGAAACACCCGACGAATGGCGCTGAACGCAAGCATGGCGATCAGCGCTGTCGATCAACCACTCAGATCATCAGACGTAATAGCCGATCTCAATGGGGGCGGCTCAACCTGACCCCTTTCTCCTATCGCAACCGCGGCGGCGTAGGGCGGGTCTTGCACCCGCCGCTTTTTTCGCCGCCCCGGACCGAACATGCCTGCACGCAATCCCGAAACAGATCGCTCGTCGTTTGGTACGGTGCACCGCTTCGTTCAATCGGCGGGTGCAAGACCCGCCTTACGCGTTGGTGACATGCCTTGACGACTCAGAAGCGCCTCTCACGTAGGGTGGCGGTGAACGCAGCGAACCCCATCATTCGCACGCATCAGAGTGGCATCCGCTCGGACACAACGGCACAGACTTCTTCGGTGAGAGCGGCTCGGCGACATTTCGCGTACCCGGCATGGGTGGGTGGAGTTCGCTGCGCTCACCACCACCCTACGAGTCCAACCTACGCGCTACGCGCTGACCCATTTCCGGCAAATGGCATTTTCATCGTTCCATGATCGGATCGTGATCGATTCATGATCGATTTGATTGAACTTCGCAACCGAGAATCTCTATTTTTGGGCCGGTGAGTGCTGCCGGGCTCTTGCCGTTCACGCCACTCACTCAAAATCCAAGCTCGCCCGTGAAGCTAGCTTGAGCGATCTCAAATTCATTATAAAGGACTAGACAATGAACATATTCAGCAAAGCGGCGTCACTGTCTTTCGCGTCCATCCTATTGATGGGAGCGACGTTGAACGCTTCGGGAGGCAATGCGGCAGTAGAAGGCACGAGCAAAGATGGAGACTCCCAACCACAGGCCGAATTTCAGCAATTCCTCCAGTCCGCGAAGCGGGCGAATCGATCGCCCAGAATCGGCAAGGCAGCCATCACAACACGATGCGAACTAGATATGGTCGAGTGCCTTGCAGTGAGCAGCGCGGACGTGTTCGCCTGTATTATGGATTTTCTTACGGATGGCGCCATGACGCCTGTATGCGTCGACTTGATGGAAGAATCGGGGGGCGTTTGCGCTCGAATGGTTGTTTCATGCGGCTTGGGAGTAGGTACACCCAGTACACTGCCGACCATCAGACTGGCACGGGCCGGTAGCGGCATCATTCAGGCAGGTATCGACGTATCAGTTCAGCGCAATTGTACAGCCCCCCATCGTGTCAAAGCGATCGCGCCCCAATATTCAAATTTCGCGGCGCCCGGAAGCGCACCTCGCTATTTGATTACGAAAATCAACATGACATGTACCGATGGAGCGGTATTGAGTTTTGGCTACAGCGGAGCCCAAACGTCCACCTTTACTTGTGCAAAAGGGTACGCGATGTCAGGGGTATTGCTCCGGACGGGGAACTTTATCGATGCGGTCGGCGGCACCTGCCGGAAGGTATCCCCCTACACCAACCCACCGACGACTTCAGGTGGCCCATACGGCGGGACCACCGGAGGTTCACGAACAGATCGCCTCTGTGGCAGTAGGCATGTCGTGGGCGCGAAAGTCTACATGGATGGCGCTGCCGAAACGGGACGAAACCTGCTTGGCATCGAGGTGCTTTGCAGATAAAGCGCCAGTCATCGACCATGCCATCCATGCCGGCCCTCGAATGTTCGCTTGAAGTCTGAGACTGAGCAATGTCATGGTTCTGTACGAACGCCGCCCCTTCAAGCCAAGCCTGGATGGGCGGATGTTCCGCATGTTGAATATTGGTTCCGGATATGACTCTTTCATTGTTTAGAATCGAAAGGCGATCGGCGACCGCTATTGCGCTGCTTCTTTCCATCGTTGTCTTCTTTTCATCGTGTCTGGGCGATTCGACCGACCGGGAAGTCGCCGGGCCCGAGAGTGCAGTCAGACCAAAGGATGCTGTAGCCATCGCTTCGCCTTCTTCGCATAAAAGTGATGCACGACAGAAAAGCCGGCGCGGAAACGATGCCGTCAACGCTGTCTATGATGCGAATGCGACATTGGCATCTCAGTTGAGTGGATTGAGAGCGCTTTCCGACAACCGGGATCCATATGCGACGTGCGTGCTGGCTTGGGCGCTCGATCTATGCTCGCGTGACCCGGACCGGGTATCGGTCAGCGAATATTTCAACGCGGACATCAAGCATCTGGACGAGAAAAATATTTCCGATATCGCCGGGTATTTTGAATACCACGAGCGTTACGGGAAGCTCTGTGCGGGACTTGTGGAAACCGATTTTTGGGATAGCGACCATAGGCTGCTTCAATCGGCACGCATGGGTCACGCAAGGTCGATGACTATGTTTGCGCAATTTTCTGCCCGGGAAGGCAGTGGATTGGGCATTTCGACCCCGGATTTTTTGCGCACTCATCGTGAAAATGCCGAGAAAATGCTCAACATGGCGGCCGCAGCCGGCGACCCAGCCGCCATTCGAGAAATCTACAATGCTTATTCGAGTGGCTACATCACAAGTGGGTTGGGCGACGTCGAGGTCGAAATCGACTTGGCGAAATCAATGGCGGCTCTCCATGCAATTGCTCTTCATGCGAACAAAGAAGACAAGCAGGAACTGGATCAGGGGATTACGGCCGCATTGTCCCAGATGGATCATGGACAGCGCTTGCGCTTCGATCACTTCACGTCTTCCTATAGTCCAGCATACCGAAGCGAGCAGCGACCCGTCGATCAGTTCCAGCTTGCGCTCGATGATTTCCCTGAGAGGGTATGTGCCGAGACAAGATCGTGGTCAGCAGGCAGGCTCGGGCATCGTCCCAGTGATTTGAAGTTGCTGGGCCGATGACCCGGCCTACAACGCCGCCATCGATTCCGCCATGAAGGCGCCAAGTCATGGCCTATCTGCAACAGCGATACACCCACCCCACCTTCGGCGGCTCTGGCGCCGGTCATTTCGGGCATAAAGCCTCGAAGGTTTCCATCATATGTCTCCAATCGGCGATGGCATTGCACCGAAATGGGGGCAGGTTCATTTCCAGGCAAAGCCTGACCTACCCTTCCCTACAACCGATACACCCACCCCACCCTAGGCGGCTCACGCGCCGGCCATTTCGGACACAGCGCTTCTACAACCTCCATCAGATCGATCCAATCGGCGATGGGATCGAAACTTCGCGGCATGGTGTCCTGCAAGCCACCGTCAGCGACAAGCAGAATGGGGGCGCCGGTCTTGGGGTGTCGTTCAACGGCCATCCGCCAGCGCCTCCAGCAGATCTTCCCGATCGAAGAGTGCAAAGTAGCGCCGCACTTCGTCCATGTCGAGCTGACCGGCATTGGCCTTGAACAGGGCGCGGAGGTCGTCGAGATCGCGAACCCGTGTCGGGTCGTTGACATAGGCCTGCAATTTGAAGGCGATGAGCCCTTCCGCACCGATGACGCGCAGGCGACCGAAGCCGGTCTGGCGCTCGTCCGCCTCGCTCAACAGCCTTCGGGCCGTGGGCCGGTGGGCATACAGCACATCGAAGCGGTCTTCGCCACGCAGGTAGTTGGCGGCATCTTCGCTGCAATGGAGACAGCGATACCCGAGACCGAGCAGGATGTCGTGCAGTCGGTCGGCGTCGTCGGCGTCGACCAGGAAATCGACATCGCGCGTTGCGCGCACGACGCCATGCGATGCCAACGCGAGCCCATCGATCAGCGCCGGCGCCGTTTTCAAATCGGCGAAGACAACCAGCGCCTCCTTGATCTGACCGAGCAGGCTGGACATCGCTTACATATTCCTTCTGTACTCCCCACCCACGTCATACAGCGCATGGCTGATCTGGCCGAGGGAATGGGTTTTGACCGCTTCCATCAAGGCGGTGAAGACGTTCTGACGGTCGCGAGCGGTTTTCTGCAGGTAGGCGAGGCCTGATGCATCTGTCGCGACTTGCGTCGCTCCCACAGACAGCCCGTTCCGCAACCGCTGGTAGTTGGCCACATTCTCGATCTGCTGGCCCTTCTCACCCTCGGTCGAGCGGATCAGTTCGATCTCGGTGACGATGTCGCCGCCATGATCCTTCGGCAGGAAGGTGTTGACGCCGATCAGCGGCAGGCTGCCGTCGTGTTTCTTGTGCTCGTAGGTCATCGACTCTTCCTGGATCTTGCCGCGCTGGTACATGGTGTCCATGGCGCCGAGCACGCCGCCGCGCTCGCTGATGGCTTCGAATTCCTTGTAGACGGCTTCCTCGACGATGTCGGTGAGCTTGTCGACGATGAAGCTGCCCTGCCAGGGGTTCTCGCAGAAGTTGAGGCCCAGTTCCTTGTTGATGATCATCTGGATCGCGACCGCGCGGCGCACCGATTCCTCGGTGGGCGTGGTGATGGCTTCGTCGTAGGCGTTGGTGTGCAGGCTGTTGCAGTTGTCGAACAGGGCGTACAACGCCTGCAGGGTCGTGCGGATGTCGTTGAACTGGATTTCCTGCGCGTGCAGGCTGCGGCCGCTGGTCTGGATGTGGTACTTCATCATCTGGCTGCGGGCGCTGGCGCCGTAGCGTTCGCGCATCGCTCTTGCCCAGATGCGGCGGGCGACGCGGCCGATGACGGTGTATTCCGGGTCCATGCCGTTGCTGAAGAAGAACGACAGGTTGGGCGCGAAGTCGTCGATCTTCATGCCGCGGGCGAGGTAGTACTCGACGATGGTGAAGCCGTTGCTCAGGGTGAAGGCGAGCTGCGAGATCGGGTTCGCGCCGGCTTCGGCGATGTGGTAGCCGCTGATCGACACCGAGTAGAAGTTGCGGACGTTCTTGTCGACGAAATACTGCTGGATATCGCCCATCATCCGCATCGCGAATTCGGTGCTGAAGATGCAGGTGTTCTGCGCCTGGTCTTCCTTGAGGATGTCGGCCTGCACCGTGCCGCGCACGCTGGCGAGGGTCTGCGCCTTGATCTTCGCGTAGGTCTCGGCGTCGATCACCTGGTCGCCGGTGACGCCCAGCAATCCCAGGCCGAGGCCGTCGTTGGTCTCGGGCAGTTCTCCGCTGTAATCCGGACGCGTGCGGCCCTCGAAGAGTTTTTCGATAGCGGCATGCGCGTTATCCCAACGCGCCTGGTCGGCGCGCAGGTATTTCTCGACCTGCTGGTCGATGGCGGTGTTCATGAACATCGCGAGGATGATCGGCGCCGGGCCGTTGATGGTCATCGACACCGAGGTGCTGGGCGCGCACAGATCGAAGCCGGAATACAGCTTCTTCATGTCGTCCAGCGTGGCGATGTTGACGCCGGAGTTGCCGATCTTGCCGTAGATGTCGGGGCGGATCGCCGGGTCTTCGCCGTACAGGGTCACGCTGTCGAACGCGGTGGACAGGCGCGCGGCCGGCTGGCCGACGCTGAGGTAATGGAAGCGGCGGTTGGTGCGCTCCGGCGTGCCCTCGCCCGCGAACATGCGGATGGGATCTTCGCCGGTGCGGCGGTACGGATACACGCCGCCGGTGTAGGGGTAATAGCCGGGCAGGTTTTCCTTCTGCAGGAACACCAGCAGCTCGCCCCAGCTCTTGTAGGTGGGCGCGGCGATCTTGGGGATCTTCTGGTAGGACAGGGATTCGCGGTAGTTCTCGACCTTGATGGTCTTGTCGCGGACCTGGTATTCGGTGACTTCGTCGACGATGGATTTGAGGCGCATCGGCCATTCGCGCAGCAGCTTGAGGGCTTCGGACGAGAGAGATTGGACCGCGTCGTTGTAGCGTTGGCGGAGGGTCACGAGCGTACGATCAATACCAACGCCCCCACCCATTTGCGCTGCGCGCAAATCTCCCTCCCCCGCCTGCGGGGGAGGGTTGGGGTGGGGGCCCGCAGCAGAGGCATGCACAACCGCATTGCCCCCATCCCGACCTTCCCCCGCACGCGGGGGAAGGAGCAAAGCATCCGCGCCGTAGAGATCGAGCGACTTCGGCAGCGCGGTATCGCCCAGATCATGCAACGACTGCCAATACGACTGCGCGCGGTCGGCGATCTCGGCCTGGGTTTCGATATGGCGATTGATGCCACGGCCCTGTTCGGCGATCTCGGCGAGATAGCGCACGCGGCTGCCGGGAATCAGCACGGTGGCGCGCGGTTCCTTCAGCGAGGTGTCGAGGTCCGGCTGGAAATCGCAGCGTTTCGCCGGAGCGCCTGTAGGAGGGGCTTCAGCCCCGAGCTTTCGCTCTGCCGTGAGATTCGAGGAAGAGCTCGGGGCTGAAGCCCCTCCTACAAATGCTCCTACAACGCCGACGCCGAGCTTCTCGCGCATCAACCGGCACAGATTCGCGAACATCCAGCTGATGCCGGGGTCGTTGAACTGCGAGGCGATGGTCGGGTACACCGGCACGTCTTCGTCGGGGGTCTGGAACGCGACGCGGTTGCGCTTCCACTGTTTGCGGATGTCGCGCAGCGCGTCTTCGGCACCGCGCTTGTCGAACTTGTTCAGCACCACCAGTTCGGCGTAATCGAGCATGTCGATCTTTTCGAGCTGGCTGGGCGCGCCGAAGTCGCTGGTCATCACGTACATCGGGAAATCGACGAGGTCGACGATCTCCGAATCGCTCTGGCCGATGCCGGCGGTTTCGACGATCACCAGGTCGTAGCCCAGCGACCGCAGGAAACCGATGCAGTCCTTCAGCACGACGTTGGTGGCCGCATGCTGGCGGCGGGTGGCCATCGAACGCATGAACACGCGCTTGGAGCGCAGCGAATTCATGCGGATGCGGTCGCCGAGCAGCGCGCCGCCGGTGCGGCGACGGGTAGGGTCGACCGACACCACCGCGATGCGCATCTCCGGGAAATTGGCGAGGAAGCGATTCAGCAGTTCGTCGGTGACCGAGGATTTGCCGGCGCCGCCGGTGCCGGTGATGCCGACCACCGGGGTGCGGCCGCCGGCCAACTGCCATTCCTTGCGCAGATGGACGAGTTCGGATTCGTCCAGCGCGCCTTCTTCTATCGCGCTGAGCATGCGGCCGATGGTGATCTCGTCGGAGCCGCCTTCGTTGGAAATATCCACGCGATGCGGCTTCTCCACCGGCTGGCGCGCGGCGCCGGCGCGGCGCACCACGTCCTCGATCATCGCGACCAGGCCCATGTGCATGCCATCGTTCGGGTGATAGATGCGCTCGACGCCGTAGGCCTGCAGTTCGCGGATTTCTTCCGGGGTGATGGTGCCGCCGCCGCCGCCGAAGACTTTGATATGCGAAGCGCCGCGTTCCTTCAGCATGTCGACCATGTACTTGAAGTATTCGACGTGGCCGCCCTGGTACGACGACAGCGCGATGGCGTCGGCGTCTTCCTGCAGCGCGGCGCGGACCACGTCCTCGACGCTGCGGTTGTGGCCGAGGTGGATGACTTCGGCGCCCTGCGCCTGGATCAGCCGGCGCATGATGTTGATGGCGGCGTCGTGGCCGTCGAACAGGCTGGCGGCGGTGACGAACCGCAGCGGCGAGTGCTCGTTCTGTGCCGAAGACGTGATCTGGTCGAGGGCGGGTGCGGCTGGCGTGCTCATGGCGCGCTCCGTGCGGAAACGGGGATTCGCGCATTCTAGCCTGCGGGCTTCACCTGCCCCAGCCGTACGGTCCGGCCGCTGGCCGGGCGGGCGCGCTTGCCTTGCCTGCGCGGCGCCCGGGCGGGGATACTCCGCCGCATGGGGACCAACACACCGATGCATACGACGCGCATACCTGCAACGTCAGGCGCTTCACGTTTCTGGCGGATCCTGCGCTGGGGCGCGTTCTCGCTGGCGACCCTGATCGGCACCGGCCTGTTGCTGGCCAACCACTTCACGCCGCCGGCGAACGGCGACCCCAGTGCAGCGCTGCCGGTGCAGGCCGACGCGACCGAGCTGGACCGCGAACTCGCGCCGCTGCTGGCCGCATATCCCGGCAAGACCGGGGCGCTGCTGGTGACCGACGGCGTGGACGCGTTCGCGGCGCGGGCGCTGTCGGCGCAGAAGGCCGGGCGCAGCCTGGATCTGCAGTACTACATCTGGCACGACGATCTCACCGGCCGCCTGCTGGGCCGCGAAGCCTGGCAGGCCGCCGAGCGCGGCGTGCGCGTGCGCATGCTGCTGGACGACATGAACGCCGAGGGCATGGACTCGAAGCTGCTGTTGCTGGACAGCCATCCGAACATCGAGCTGCGGCTGTACAACCCGTTCCGCAATCGCAGCGGCCCGGCGCGGATCATCGAATTGATCCAGCGGATCTTCAGCGTCAATCACCGCATGCACAACAAGGCATGGATCGCCGACGGACGGGTGGCGGTGGTGGGCGGCCGCAATATCGGCGTGGAATATTTCGGCGCCGGCGACGACGTGAATTTCCGCGATCTGGACGTGGTGCTGTTCGGGCCGGCGGTGGCCGAAACCAGCGCGATGTTCGACCGCTACTGGAACAGCGAGGCGGCGGTGCCGCTGAAGGGACTCGCGCGCGCGCCGGCCGGCGCGTTCGACGAACTGGGCGAAGCCATCGAAGCCGAAGCCGCCAGCCCGGCGGCGCGGCGCTATCTGCAGCGGGTCGAGTCGTCGCCGCGCGTGCAGGATTACGCCGGCAAGAGGCTGGAACCGTTCTGGAGCGACCGCATCCATCTGGTCGCGGATCCGCCGCTGAAATGGGAGGACGACAGCCGCGACGAATGGCTGGTGCATGCCATCGCCAAGGATCTGTCCAGCGCGAAGCGCAAGGCGCTGCTGATCTCGCCGTATTTCGTGCCCGGCCCCGAGGTGACCGCGGACATGGTCGCGCTGGTCGGCAAGGGCGTCACCGTGGGCATCGTCACCAACTCGTTGGCGGCGAACGATGTCGCCGCGGTGTACGGCGCCTACCGGCCGTATCGCGACACCCTGATCGGCGGCGGCGTGCACGTGTACGAACTTCGCGCGCAGGGCCACCCGGGCAGCAGTCTGTTCGGCAGCAGCGGCGCCAGCCTGCACACCAAGGCCTACAGCGTGGACGACACGCGCGGTTTCATCGGTTCGTTCAATCTCGATGCGCGTTCGGCCTATCTCAACACCGAGATGGGCGTGATGTTCGACGACGCGGCGCTGGCGAAAGCGGTGCGCGACGAATATCTGCGCCTGGCCGCGCCGGATCTGAGCTACTGGATGCACCTGGATAAACGCGGCAAGCCGCGCTGGCTGGATCGCGTGCCGCAGCCGCCGTCGCTGCAGTCGAAGGAACCCGACACCAGCGGCTGGCAGCGTTTCAGCGCGCATGCGATTTCGTGGCTGCCGCTGGAGTCGCAGGAATGGCCGCTGTGAGCGCACAACCTTCACTCGATGAGCTGAAGGCCGCAGCTGAAGCCGGTTCTTCCAAACACGCGTTCGCGCTGGCGAATGCGCTGGTGGCGGAACAGCGCATGGAAGAGGCGCAGGGCTGGCATCGACGCGCGGCCGAAGCCGGGCATGTCGGCGCGCAACTCGAATACGCGCGGATGCGGCTGTACGGCATCGGCAGCGCAGCCGAAACGCGCGACGCCATCGCCTGGTTCCAGCGCGCCGAGCAGGCCGGACATCCGGCGGCCAGCGATTTCCTGGTGCAGATCGCGCTGGGCGGCGTTGCGCTGCCGCGCGACGGCCGCATCAACGATCGTTTGCTGCGCGCGGTGCAGGCGGACTTCGCGCCGGCACTGCTGACCGCGGCGATCCATTTCGGGCGCAAACCCCATCCCGAAGACCAGGCGCTGTGCATGCAGTTGCTGGAGCGCGCCGCGACGCGCGGCGACGCCATCGCCGCGGCGCTGATGGCCGAGCGTCTGGCCCACGGAGAGGGCTGCGAAGCGCAGCCCGATGTGGCCGAAGACCTGTGGACGCAGATCGAGGCGAACGGCTTCGCGCGGCTGCCCGCGTTCACGCTGCCGCCGCCGGGCGCTGCGGCGGCGCCGCGGCAACTGGCGCTGGAAGACGCCCTGCTGCCGCCAACGGCGCGCACGTTGTGCGAGCGACCGCGCGTATCGGTGATCGACCAACTGCTGTCCGCCGACGAATGCCGGCTGTTGATCGCCAGCGCGCGGCCGCATCTGAAACACTCGAAAACCATCGATCCCGCAACCGGGCAAGCGCTGAAGATCGAGATCCGCACCAGCAGCGATACCAGCGTGGATCCACTGCTGGAAACCAGCGCGCTGCGCGTGGTGCAACTGCGGATGGCGGCGGCGGCGGGCATCGACCTGCCCCACGCCGAGCGCCTGACCGTGCTGCGCTACGCGCCCGGCGAGGAATATCGTCCGCACCGCGATTACGCGCCGCCCGGCTCGATCGAGCGCGACCGGCCGCTGGCCGGCAACCGCCTGCGCACGATCTGCGCATATCTCAATGCGGTGGAGGCCGGCGGCGCCACCGAATTCCCGGTGCCCGGCTTGCGCGTGGATCCGATACCGGGACGCGCGGTGATCTTCGACAACCTGCATCCCGACGGCCGCCCCGATCCCGATTCGCTGCACGCCGGCACCCCGGTGGAGGCCGGCGAGAAATGGCTGGCGACGCTGTGGATCCGCCAGGGACGTTATCGTCCGTGGTAACGATCGAGCCGGTGCAATGACGTTTGAATTCGATCGCTGTGCTTTCGTAATGCTTTCGTAGGAGGGGCTTCAGCCCCGAGCTTCTGCCTGATGGGGTTTACGGCCTGGAGCTCGGGCCTGAAGGCCCTCCTACGAACGGCTTTCAGCGGGTGATGACCTCGCGATGCATCGGCGCCAGGATCGCCAGAAGCTTGTTCTGCGCGCGGAACGGCACGCCGCGACGATCCATCGCGATCTGCAGGTCTTCGACCAGCGCGTTGAAATCGGCCTTGTCGATCGCGAAGGCGGCGTGCGTCTCTTTCATGTCGCGGCCGCTGTAGGCGCAGCCGCCGCCGAGGATCGCGCAGAACTGCTCGGCAAGCTGGCGCTTGACCCGGTCGTGGTCGACCTTCTCGAAGAACGGCCGCATGCGCGGGTCTTCCAGCAGGACGACCATGAAGTCGTCCATCAGCGCGGTCATGCCGGGCATGCCGCCGAACTGCTCGAACACGCCGGTGAGTTCGGGATGCGCGGGCGCGGGATCGGGTACGCCGGGCGCGCGCTGCTGTGCGGGCGCGGCGTCGGGCGCGGCGTCCTGCGCCGACGCGGGCACTGCGTGGAAAACGACGCACGCCGCTGCGAGCGGCACGAGACGCAGAAAATTGCGGATACGCATGTTCATCTCCGGAAGGGACATCAGAAACCGACCTGCAGCGAGGCGTAGACGCCGCGCTGACTGTCGCGGATGACGATGTTGCCGAGATCGACGTAGGCGACCGTCAGCGACACGTGGCGGTTCGGCGTCCAGGCGACGAACACGTCCCAGGCATCGTCTTCGTCGGCGATGTTGAGGTTGTTGGGCTTGGTGCGGTATTCCGCGCCGATCGCGAGCCGGCGATCGAGCAGATAGGCGATCGAGGTTTCGAACTGCGGCGAGTAGCCGCTGTCGCGGTCGCCGCCGAAACCGAGGATGCCGAACTGGTTGGCTTCGGTGAAACGCACGGTCGCGTTCAGCAGCAGACTCTTGTCCAGATAGAGTTTGGTGGCGCTGACGTACAGATCGGTACCGCTGTCGTCTTCGGCGCCGATGGCGCGCACCAGCGCGCCGCGATCGTTGCGCTTGTGCTGCGCGCCGATCGCGACCTGCGGCACCCAACTGTCCTGTTCCAGCACGGCATCGCCGAGCACTTTCACTTTCACGCCGTAGGTGTCCTGGCGAATGGTGAAGCCCGCGCCCAGCCCCAGCGCGGCGCCGACCTGTTCGGTATCGAACGCCTGCCGCGACACGCTGAACTCGACGCGATCGCGGAAACCGATCATGGCACCGTAGCTGTCGAGGCTGTAATCGTCGACATCGACTCGGGTATAGAACGCGTTGGCGCCGAACTGATTGTTTTCGCCATAGCCGCCGATCACCGCCCACGGCGTCAGGCCGCCGCCGGCCGCGCCTTCGAGCTGGGTCACGCCGGCGGTGAGCAGCAGTTTTCCGCCGGTGGCCGCATTCGCGGGTTCGACCGGCGCTTCGTCTTCGGGCGCCGCCTCCAGATCGGAGACATCCTGCGCCCATGCCGGCGCGGCGCAGATCGAGAACAGGCACGCGAAAGCGAGCGCGTGCGTGCGCGGCAGCGGATGCCGTCTGTATCGCTGGAGCATCAGGATTTCCTTCTGTGTTGGAACGATCGGTGCATCGCCGCGGCGCGCGATGCCATGGGATGACGCGGGCATCAGGATTTCTGCCCCGACACGACACGCTCGCACGCGCGATTGAAGGCTTCGGCGATGCGGCGGATCGCCCTGCCGCCCTTCAGCGGCGCCTTGACCCGGAAATCGCCGGATTCAGCCGTGTATTCGACCATCCGCGCCAGCGCATCGGCGGGCGCGAGCACGCGCAACCACAGCAGCGCCAGCGCGGCCGCCAGCAGCAGCAGCGCGAGACCGATCCCGATGAAGAAAGGCAGCCACGATGCGCCGAAGACCGCCGAGCCGCTGTCGTTCGGGATCACCGCCAGCAGCCGCGCTTCGGCATCGCCGAACAGCGGCGCGAGCGAGGCGCGATGGGCCACGCCGTCGATATCGATCTCGAAGCGGCCGTCGGTTTTGCCTGTTCCGGCACGCAACGCCTCGGTCAGCCGCGTGGATTCCGCGGCCGGCAAGGTGGACGCGGCGATCAACGGGCCGTCCGGGGTCGACATCAACACCGCGACATCCGCAGCGCCGACCTTGGCGATGGATTCCGCGAACGCCTGATTGACGGGCATGCCGACCAGCAGATACGCCTCGTTGGCGCCGTAGACCGCGAGCGGCTGGATGGCGATGCCGAGCAGCCGGGTGTTGTCGACCAGCACCGCGGTGCGCGCGGTCTGCGTTTCGCGCGTCGCAAGGAATGCAGGGAGATCGCCGAGGCTCTCGCGGCCGGCCAGCGGTTCGGTGATCGCGACGATGCGTCCGTCGGCGTCCAGCACGGCGGCGAGCGCGAGCCCGAGCTGACTGCGGCGTTCTTCGAGCAGATCGGCCACCGAGGCGTAGTCCACTTCGGTGCCGGGCAACGACGTCTCCAGCGACTGCACGATGTAGCCGGTCACCGCCTGATTGCTTGCGATCAACTGCGCGCGCACCGTGAGCTGATCGGTCTGCGCGCGTTCGACGAGCGCCTGCGCGGAACGGATGACATCGAGATGATCCGCGGCGACGGCATCGGACAGGCGGCGGTCGTGAAGAACGAACAGGCCCAGCGCCGTCGCCACGGCAGCGATCAGGATCGATGCGCTGAGCAGCGCGTAACGTATGGAATTGGTCATGGTTCAGTGCGTTCCTGCATGAGCGTCGCTGCGCGGCTTGGTGGCGACGAGCGTCTGTTTCTGGGCGGTCGCGTTCGGAAGCGAAATCTGCGTCGTGGCCGCGGCGGTGCGCGGATGCCAGTACACCAGCGTGCCAGGACCCGACGGCAGGCCGGCCAGTTCGAAACGACCGTTTTTGTCGGGACGCGTGTAGTAAGGCGTCGCCATCACCACGACCATCGCGCGCATCGTGTAGTGCACGTTGCAGTTCACGGTGATCAGGCCCGGCTTGGCGAACACCTGCTGCCGGCTCTGGCCGGGACCGTAGTTGCCCAGATCGAAGGTCGCACCGGGCGTGCGCGAGAACACGTTGTGCAGCACGGTGTCGCGATTGGGAAACGCGATGGTGCTGCCCGCCGGCACCACCAGCAGCGACGGCGAGAAGCCCTTGCTGTGGGTCCGGACCGTGAAGAAGCCGGGTTTGGGCTTCGGATTGCCCGCTTTCGGCAGGAAATAGACCAGACCCTCCGCGACCTCGCCCGCATCGACGCGCTGTTTCTGGCCGGCGACGAGTTCGAGTTTTCCCTGGATCGAAACGACCGGCGCAGGCTTGGCAACGGCAGGTTTCGCAACGACGGTTCTGGGCGCTGCGGGTTTCGCGGCGGTTGGCGCAGCGACGGTCGATCCGGGTGCTTTCGGTGCGGGTGTTTTTGGCGGGGGTACTTTCGGTACGGCGGCGTCAGGTTCGATCGCCGACGGTTCCGCCGGCGCGCCGACATCGCGAGGCGCGGCGACCGCTGCGGGCGCCGCTTCCGCGACGCCGGGCGGATCCTGCGCCCGGATCGGAATCGCAGCCGCAGTCATGACGATCAGCAGGGCGGCGAAGCCGCCCACTGTGTGTTTCGACATCTCTATGTCCCCTTTGAATGAGCGTACCCCGATGCACAATGCCATTACGATCGCCACGGAGATACAGGCCTCGATACGCAAGAGACTACGGCACGGATGCATGCTGCGGTGCGACACAGCGCAAGAAGCGCGGCAAACGCTCTCCGCAACGCGTCGGCGGCGCTGGGCGGACGATCCCGGCAGCCCATGCAAAAGCGCTTCGCACCCTCTACACTTGCGCGCCTGCGGCCCGTACCGGCCGTTCCGCCAAGCCGCTGATGCCATGAGATTCAATGGCTTGCAACATACTTTGGCGTATCGGAGCCCTCCGACGCCCGCGCACTGGAGCTTCCGATGATCTTCGAACACATCGAAAACAACGGCCACGAACAGGTCGTGTTCTGCCACAACAAGGATGCCGGGCTGAAAGCCATCATCGCCATCCACAACACCGTGCTGGGCCCCGCGCTGGGCGGCCTGCGGATGTGGCCGTACAAGACCGAGCAGGACGCGCTGAACGACGTGCTGCGCCTGTCGCGCGGCATGACCTACAAGAACGCGGTCGCGGGTCTGAACATCGGCGGCGGCAAGGCGGTGATCATCGGCGATCCGTCGAAGGACAAGTCCGAAGCGCTGTTCCGCGCGTTCGGCAAGTTCGTCGATTCGCTGGGCGGCCGCTACATCACTGCCGAAGACGTCGGCATCGATGTGAACGACATGGAATATGTCTATCGCGAAACCGAATACGTCACCGGCGTGCATCAGGTGCATGGCGGTTCGGGCGACCCGTCGCCGTTCACCGCCTACGGCACCCTGCAGGGCCTGATGGCCACGCTGAACAAGAAATACGGCGACGAGGAAGTCGGCCGCCACAGCTATGCGGTGCAGGGCCTCGGCCACGTCGGCATGGAATTCGTGAAGCTGCTGAAGGAACGCGGCGCGAAGATCTTCGTCACCGACATCAACAAGGATCTGGTCGCGCACGCCGTGGAAGAGTACGGCGCCGAAGCGGTGTCGCCGGACGATATCTACGACGTCAATGCCGACGTGTACTCGCCGTGCGCGCTGGGCGGCACCGTCAACGAACAGACCCTGCCGCGTCTGAAGGCGAAGATCATCTGCGGCGCCGCCAACAACGTGCTGGCGAACAACGCCATCGGCGATGAAGTGCAGAAGCGCGGCATCCTCTATGCGCCGGATTACGCGGTCAACGCCGGCGGCGTGATGAACGTGTCGCTGGAGATCGACGGCTACAATCGCGAACGCGCGATGCGGATGATGCGCACGATCTATCACAACCTCGCGCGCATCTATGAGATCTCCGATCGCGACGGCATCCCGACCTATCTGGCCGCGGACCGTCTGGCCGAAGAGCGCATCTCGGCGATCGGCAAGCTCAAGCTGCCGATGGGCCGCAGCACGCCGCGCTTCCTCGGCCGCATGCGCGGGCATTGATCCAGGCTCCGCCTGGATCAACCCAAGTTTGTTTCACAAACTTGGGCACCGCTATGTTCTTCCATATCCCCCGCCGCTGCCGCGGCGCCCCCCTTGACTCAAGGGGGGCTAAATCGTCACACGAACGAGGTTACGATGCGCCCGTTTCCGCTTGGTGAAGACATCGATGCACTCCGCGACGCGGTCCGTCGCTTCGCCGAGGTCGAGATCGCGCCGCGCGCGGCGCAGATCGACGAGGAGAACGCCTTCCCGCAGGATCTGTGGCCGAAGCTCGGCGAGATGGGTCTGCTGGGCCTGACCGTCGCTGGCGAATACGGCGGCAGCGACATGGGCTATCTCGCCCATCTGGTGGCGATGGAGGAAATCTCGCGCGCGTCGGGATCGGTGGGCCTGAGCTACGGCGCGCACTCCAATCTGTGCGTCAGCAATCTGTACGTCAACGCCAACGAAGCCCAGCGCCGCAAGTATCTGCCGAAACTGTGCAGCGGCGAATGGAAGGGCGCACTGGCGATGAGCGAACCCGGCGCGGGTTCCGACGTGGTCGGTTCGATGCGCTGCACCGCAGAGCTGCGCGGCGATGTGTGGGTCGCGAACGGCAACAAGATGTGGATCACCAACGGCCCCGAGGCCAATGTGCTGGTGGTCTACATGCGCACCGCGGGCAAGGACGCCGGCAGCCAGTGCATGACCGCCTTCATCGTCGAAAAGGGCATGAAGGGTTTCAGTACCGCGCAGAAACTCGACAAACTGGGCATGCGCGGCAGCAATACCTGCGAACTGGTGTTCCAGGACTGCGAGATCCCCGCCGAGAACGTGCTCGGCGACGTGCACCAGGGCGTGAAGGTGCTGATGAGCGGCCTGAACACCGAACGCCTGGTGCTGAGCGGCGGCCCGATCGGGCTGATGCAGGCGGCGATGGACATCGCCCTGCCCTACGTGCGCGAGCGCAGGCAGTTCGACGCCGCCATCGGCACCTTCGGCATCATGCAGGCCAAGATCGCCGACATGTACACCGCGCTGCAGTCGTCGCGCGCGTTCGCCTACCAGGTCGGGCGCGATTACGACGCCGGCCACAGGTCGCGCATCGACGCCGCCAGCTGCCTGCTGCACGCCTCCGACGCCGCGGTGCAGGTGACGCTGGAAGCCATCCAGACCCTGGGCGGCAACGGCTACATCAACGAATATCCCACCGGCCGCCTGCTGCGCGACGCCAAGCTCTACGCCATCGGCGCAGGCACCAACGAAATCCGCCGCATGCTGATCGGCCGCGAGCTGTTCAACGGCAACAGCTGAGCCACGGAAAGATCGACAGACGAGACATCGACGGCAGCTAGCGCACCGCGGGACTTCGCTCGCGGCTGCGCAGGTTCACCGTCGAAACGCTACATTGCGCGTTGGCCCCGACGCGTACATTCATGACCCCGAAGCACCCCAGACCGCTGCGCATCCTCGGCACCGGCATCTCGACACCGCCGCAGTGGTTGGACAGCGCCGATCTCGATGCCCGTCTCGGCCTCGCGCCGGGCACGGTGCAGGCGCGCACCGGCGTGGCGCGTCGCGGCCACGAACCCGCGCGCAACGCAGCCGAAGTCTCGGCCGAAGCGGCGCTGGCCGCGCTGCATGCTGCAGGCATCGGCGCGAGCGACATCGACGCGGTGATCTGCGCCAACGCCAGCGCCGACCAGGCCATGCCCTGCAACGCCGCGCTGCTGCATCGCGAACTCGGTCTGGCGCGCGTCCCCGCGTTCGATGTCAACGCCAGCTGCATCGGTTTCCTGATGGGGCTGGATCTTGTCGCCTCGTTGCTGCACAGCGGACGGTACCGCCGCGTGCTGCTGACGTCATGCGATCTGGCCTCGCGGGCGCTGGATCCAACCGACCTCGACACCTTCGGCCTGTTCGGCGATGGCGCCGCGGCGGCGGTGCTCGGCGTGAGCGATGACGACGACGGCCCGGCGCTGCTGGCGGCGCGTTTCGAGACCTGGTCGGAATCCGCGCACGCCTGCGAGATTCCCGGCGGCGGTTCGCGATTCGCGCCGATGCGGTACGACGGCGATTATCGCGACATCAGCACGTTCCGGATGGACGGCAAGCGTCTGTACCGCGCGGCGGCGGAGCAGTTCGACCGCTTCGTGGGCGAATTGCTGGACGATGCCGGCCTCGCGTTGACCGATATCGATCGCGTGGTGCCGCACCAGGCCTCGCAGCTCGGCATGCAGCACATCTTCAAACGCATCGGCGTGCCGCGCCAACGCGTCGAGGATATTTTCGCCGCGCACGGCAATCAGGTCTCGGCATCGCTGCCGACCGCGCTGCATCACGCGCTGTCGTCCGGACGGCTCGCGCGCGGCGACAACGCGCTACTGATCGGCACGGCGGCCGGCGTGACGCTCGGCGGCGCGGTGCTGCGCCTGTGACGCCCGCGCGCGCCGACGCATTCCCGCGCACGTCGCTGACGATGCTGCGGATCGGGCATTGCACGCATCCCGAATGCTTCGCGCTGCGCGGCGGCGCGTGGCGGACGGGCGTATTCCCGGCGCTGGTCGGCCTGATCCGCCATCCCGATGCCGGTGCGATCCTGTTCGACACCGGCTATTCCGAACACTTCGAACGCGCCACCGCACGCTTCCCGGAGCGTCTCTACCGCTGGACCACGCCCGTCGCGCTGCCCGACCGCGAATGCCTGCAGCCGCAGCTCGCGCGACACGGCATCGCGCTACATGAAGTGCGTTTCGTCTTCGCCTCGCATCTGCACGCCGACCACATCGCCGGGTTGCGCGACCTGCCGCGCGCTGCGATCTGGTGCGGCGACGACGCGCTGCGCGCTGCGCGCAACGCGGGTCGGCTCATGCGCCTGCGCAAGGCGACCCTGCTCGATCTGCTGCCCGACGATTTCGACGCGCGCCACCGCGCGATCAAATCGCTGCCGCGCACTGCGCTGCCACATGCGTGGCAGGCACTGGGCGACGGCTTCGATCTGATCGGCGACGGCAGCCTGCGCGCGGTGCCGCTGCCTGGACACGCACGCGGGCACTACGGCCTGCTGCTGCGACATGAGGACGACCGCGAATATCTGCTCGCGGGCGACGCGACCTGGCGCATCGACGAGAACGGTGAAGCCGCGGCCTCGGCATGGCCGACGCGCCTGCTCGCGGACGACTGGGACGCGCAGCACGACACGCTGATGCGTCTGCGCCGCGTACTGCAAGACAGCGACGACAGCCGCTGCATCCTGCCGTCGCACTGCGCCGGCAGCTATGCGCGCTTGCCGGATGCGATGCGGGGCACGCCATGAGATGGCACACGATGACGGCAACGCCATGAAAATCCTGCTCACCGGCGCGTCCGGCTTCATCGGCGGACGTTTCATGCAGCGCTTCCGCAATAGGCCCGGAGTGGAACTGCTCGGCGTCGGCCGACGCATGCTGCCCGACGCCGACTATCGATCGGTCGACCTCTCGACACCCGGCGCGCTCGATGTCGCGAGCGGATTCGCGCCGGACGTCGTGATCCACGCCGCCGCGCTGTCGTCGCCGTTCGCGCCGCGGCGCGAGTATCTGCGCCACAACGTCGACGCCACCGCGCACGTGATCGACTGGTGCCGTTCGCACGGTCGGCCGAAGCTCGTCTACATTTCGTCCAGCTCGGTGCATTACCAGCCGCGCGACCAGCTCGGCATGCGCGAAGACGATCCCATCGGACCGACGTTCGCCAATACCTACGCCGAAACCAAGGCCGCGGGCGAAACGCTGGTCCGCGATTACGCAGGCGCGTGGACGATCCTGCGGCCGCGCGCGGTGTTCGGCCCCGGCGACACCGTGCTGTTCCCGCGTCTGCTGGACGCGGCGAAGCGCGGAAAACTGCCGCAGATCGTGCGCGATGCGCCGCCCGCGATCGGCGATCTGATTTCGGTCGACGCGCTCGCGGACTACATGTTGCGTGCGGCGCAGCGCCCTGACGCGGTGGGCGCCTTCAATCTCAGCCATGGCGAACCGGTGCCGATGCAGGACTTCATCGCGCAGATATTCCGCCGCCTCGATCTGCCGCCGCCCACGCGCAAGGTGCCGTATCGCGTCGCGTACGCCGCCGCGCATGTCGCGGAACTCGCATGGACCCTGCTGCCGCTGCGCGGCGAACCGCCGGTGACGCGGTTCGGGATCGACGTCCTCGTGTTCAGCAAAACGTTCGACATCACGAAGGCACGCGCGGTACTCGGCGTGCCTTCGCAGACGCTTGCTGAAGGCGTCGATGCGTTCGTGGACTGGCAGCGGCGGCAGCCCGGATGAACGCGGACTGCGCCTGGCTGTGGTGGCTGCCGGTCGCGCTGTGGCCGGCGCTGGAACTGCTGCGCCAGGCCGCGGCCTGGCGCGCGCTGCGGGCGATGCCGATATTTTCTGCCTGCGACGACAGCGAAAACGACGACGAATCGACGCGCTTCCACGGCGTCGACGTACTGCAACCGATCCGCAGCGGCGATGCCACGCTCGCCGAGACGCTGGGCGCGTCGCTGAGAACGCTCGGCGCGCACGGTGCGACGCTGCACTGGCTGATCGACAGCGACGACACGGCCGCGGCGGATATCGTGCGATCCGTCATCGACGCGCAGCCCGCGCTGCGTAATCGCGTCGACGTCAGCGAACATCCGCCCTGCCCGCCCGCGATCAACCCGAAGCTGTTCAAACTCGACCGCGCGCTCGCGCACTGCACGGGTCACGCGGTGCTGGTGCTTGACGACGATGCGCGCATGCCGGCATCGACGCTGGATGCGCTGCTCGCATCGCTCGACGGCAGCCGCGTCGACGCGCCGACGATCTCGACCGCGCTGCCGATCTACTTGCCTGCGAACGGTCTTCCCGCCAACAGCATGGGCGCGCGGCTGCTCGCGCGCTTCGTCAACGACAGCGCCGCGCTCACGTATCTGCCGCCGCGCCTGCGCGGCGACACGCCGACGATCAACGGCATGGCGTGGGCGATGCGTCGCGATGCGCTGATGGCGATCGGTGGCTTCGCGCCGCGCCTGCGTCATCTCACCGACGATCTGGCGATGGCGCAGGCGGTGCTTGCGGATGGCGGCCGCATCGAGCAGCGTCGCGAACCCGTGTGGATGCGCACCGCACTGCCCGACCTGCGCGCCTACGTCCGCCAGATGCACCGCTGGATGCTGTTCGCGCGCCTGCTGCTGCGCACGCTGCCGTGGCAGGCGCAGGTCCGGATCGCGCTCGGCCAGGGCCTGCCGACGATATTGCCGCTGATCGCGGCGACGGCGCTGGCGATCGCGCCGTCGTGGCCGGGCGTCATCGCGTTCGCGACGGGCGTACTCGCGCATCTGTTCGGCCGGCGTGCGCTGCAGCGCGCCTGCGCGGGCGAGGCCGCACGCATCGAACCGCTGTCGTCGCTGCTGGTCGCGCTGCTGCTGCCGCTGCATCTGCTGCACGCGCTGCTGGATTCGCGCATCCGCTGGCGCGAGCATCGCTATCGGGTGATCGCCAACGACCGCTTCGAAGAACTGCCGTGAGCGCGCGACCGCGCGTCGCTTTTCTCACCGGGCAGAGCGATCCCGGACGCGGCGCGCTGTCGCCGGTGCAGCGTGCCGCACTGGATGCGCTGGCCGATGGCAACGACGGCATCGACTTCGATCCGCATCAATTCCCATGGGACAGCGCGGCAGGCGCATGGCGGCCGGTGCCGCTGCTGCGCGCGAGTCTCGCCAACGGCCGCCAGTATCTCGGCGCGCGCCGCGGCATGCTGCACGGCGCATCTTCGGCGCAGTGCGTCGCGGCGCGCCAACGTCTGTTGTCCGCACCGCGGACGCTGCTGCTGGTCGGGAGCTGCGGCCTGGTGCTGTTCGATACGCTGATCGCGCCGTTGGACGACGCCGACCGCGCGCGCCTGCGCGTCGTGGCGTACGGCGCAGTCGCACCGCGTTGGCCGCGCGGCATCGACGGCGTACAACTGCGCGGCGATCGCGACCGCATCGCTGCGTGGCTCGGTCCCGTCGACGGTCCGGCACTGCAGCCGATCGCCGCAGGACACATGGATTATCTCGACGGCGAGCCATCGCGCAATGCGGTGATCGCCGCCGCGCGCGCGCAACTCGATTGGCTGCGCGGCGCATGAGCCGGCCGCGCATCGAACTGCTGGCGCCGCCGTTCGCGGGCCATCTGCATCCGATCCTCGCCATCGGCCGCGCATTGCGCGACATCGCCGACATCGAAGTGATCAGCACCGAAGCCGCGCAGCCGCGGATCCGCGCAGCCGGCCTCACGGGCAGTGCGGTCGTGCCGGGCGCGGACGCCGCGCTGAAGGCCATCGTCGATCCGCCGCATGCGGTGGGCGCGCATCCGCTGCGGCTGCATGCGCAGTTCCAGCGCAGTCTGGAATTGCTCGATGCGTTCGGCCAGGCGCTCGATTCGCGGTATTCGCACACGCGACCGGATCTGGTGATCGCCGACTTCACCCTGCCCGTCGCCGGTGCGGCCGCACAGCGTCGCGGCATTCCCTGGTGGACCAGCCATCCGTCGCCGTGCGTGATCGAAGCGCCCGGCGGGCCGCCGGCCTATCTCGGCGGCTGGATGCCCGGCATCGGCGCGCTCGGTCGCAGCCGCGACGCGCTGGCGGCGGCAACAGTGCGCGGCTTCAAATGGAGCGTGCATCGCCTGCATCGTCGTCGGCTCGCCGCGCTGGGGTTTCCGTCGCTGTATCGAGACCATGACAGCGGCGACGACGGCAGCGAAGCCGCGTATTCGTCCGAATGCATTCTCGGTCTGGGTTTGCGCGAACTCGAATTCGAGCGCGCGTGGCCGGCGGCGCTGCATTTCGTCGGACCGATGCTGTGGAGCCCGCCGGACATCGGCGCGCCGCCGCCGGACAGCGATGCGACGAACGTATTGGCGACGCTCGGCACGCATCTGGGCTGGGCCAAGCAGCGCATGGGCGAACATCTTGAAAGCGTGGCGCAGGCGATGCCCGCGATTAGCCTGCACTTCAGCGATGGCCGTCTGGATGCCGGCCTGCAGGCCGGGCATCGCGCATTGCGTCGCCATGCCTGGGTCGACTATCCGTCGTGGGTGCCGCGAATGCGCGCCGTGCTGCATCACGGCGGCGCCGGGGTGATGTGGGAATGCCTGCGCGCCGGCGTGCCCGCGCTGGTGCTGCCGAACGACTACGACCAGTTCGACCATGCCGCGCGGCTGCAGGCGGCCGGCGTCGCGCTGCGATTGCGCCATGCGCGCGACATCGAACCCGCATTGCGCCGCCTGCTCGACGGCGACCATGGCCTGCGTCCGCAGCGTTTCGTCGAGGCGCTGCGCCCCGGACAGGCCGAGGCGCGGGTAGTGGCGCTGGTGCGGGCGCGATTGGGCGTCTGAAGACCGGATTCCGGATTCAGGCGCGGCTGACCACCGCTGCGCCGTCGCCCCGACTCGGTTTCGGCATGTATTTGCGATTGAGCCAGGCGGCGATCGCGAACGACAGCGACAGCGGCAGAAACCAGGCGATGAGGTGATACCAGCCGGGCGGATCGATGCCGACCGCACGGATCAGACGGTCCAGACCGATCGCGAGGAACGCGATATGCGTGGCCACGCCGCAGCCGATCATCGCCGAGTAGTGTTCTTTCAACCACCAGCGCACCGTGTCCATCGGCCATGCGCGGCGTATCAGCATCTGCACGCCGTTGATCGTACCGACAGCGCTGAAACCCATCAGCAGCGCCTGCGACATCTGCATGCCGATGTAGAACACCATTCCCGAAGCGACGAGATTGATCAGCGCCACCGCAAGATAAGACCTGTCGCGAAACGCATGCTGGTCGCGCTTGCGCTTCACCGCACGCCAGCCCAGCCACATCGCGGTCAGGGTGATCACCACCAGATACGCCAGAAAGGTCGCGATGCCGGGCTTGCCGCGGTTCGCGATGATCGCCGCCATCGGCATGGCGGTGATCACGATGCCGAGCATCGCGATCATGTAGGTCTTGCCCGCGCGCAGATGCAGCGGCGCGCCTTTCTTCGCGAACGCGGCGATCCAGAACGTGACCAGCGCGACCAGGCCGCAGAGGCCGTGGACGAGGAGCAGGGATTGATAGGCGGTGTTCATGGCGTGGTTCCGTTGACGATGGAGACAGTCTCCGGATCCCGGGCACGGCGCGGCACCTGCCCGCAGTCACCCCGCGGGGGTGAGAAAAGTCACCTTCTGCGCCCCACCGCTTCCGCCTGCGCATCGCCGCTGCCATGCTGCGCCCATGACGACCCCGCACCGCACCGGCTACGGCCTGCAACCGCACGACGGCACCTATGTCCAGCGCCTGTTCGCACCGCTGAACCTCGCCGCCTACGTCACCTGGCTGGCGGTGAGCATGGCGGTGATCGATCAGGACAAGCTGCGCGCCGCGGAGTCCGGCCTGTGGATCCCCGAATGGGCCGGCGTCGCCGCGCTGCTGGCGATGCTCGTGCTGTTCGTGGTGTCCGCTTCGCGTCGCGACGGGGACGATACCCCGCCCTGGAACGTCATCGCGCAGGGACTGCTGGTGGTGCTGGCCGAGTGGCTGTTGCGCGGCGGACAGACCGCCGTGCTGCTGATCATCGTCGCCGGGCAAGGCGTGCTGCTGTTCTCGACGCGGACATTCGTCCTGTCCATGCTCGCGTTCAACGCGGGGATTGCGGCGCTGTGGATCGGGCGCACGGATTCGATCGGCAACCTGCTGCTCTCCTTGCTGCCGATCTTCGGTTTCCAGGCGTTCGCGGCATTGACCGGGCATTACGCCGGCAGCCGCGAACGCGCCCGCGAACATCTCGCGCGGATCAACGCCGAACTGCTCGCCACCCGTCGTCTGCTGGAAGAATCCGCACGCGCCGGCGAACGCCTGAAACTCTCGCGCGAACTGCACGATGTCGCCGGCCACAGTCTGACCGCGCTCAAGCTCAATCTGGCGCGACTGGCGCGCGATCCCGCGCTGGCTGCGCGCGAGGAGCTGCAGGTCTCCTCGGCGCTGGCCGACGATCTGCTGGGCCAGATCCGCCAGGTCGTGGGCACGCTGCGCGCGCACGACGGTTTCGATCTGCGCGCGGCGCTGGAAGCCCTGGCGCAGCCGATCCCCGGCGTGCGCATCGCCATCGACATCGAAAACCATCTGCGCGTGGACGACATCGAACAGGCCGAAACCCTGCTGCGCTGCGCGCAGGAAGCCATCACCAATGCGTTGCGCCACGGTCGCGCGGGCGAGATCCGCATCGCCCTGCAACGCATCGACGGCGCGCTGACCCTGTCGATCGCGAACGATGGCCTGGCCCCGGCGCGGATCGATTTCGGCAACGGCCTTACCGGCATGCGCGAGCGCCTCGACGCCGTCGGCGGCACGCTCGAGGTCGTTGCGACGCCGCCACGCGGGCTGCAGGTGATCGCACGCATTCCGCACGCGCCGGAGCGCGCCGCATGACCGCGCCGCGCGCCGTCCGCATCGCGCTGTGCGACGACCAAGCGCTGGTGCTGCGCGGACTGTCGAGCCTGCTCGCCGATCTGGGCGTGGAGATCGCGCTGGAATGCACCGACGCCGAGCGTCTGCTCGCCGCGCTACCGCAGCGGCCGGTGGACCTGATCGTCAGCGATATCCGCATGCCCGGACTGGGCGGACTCGGTCTGCTGCGCGAACTGCGCGCCCGCGGCGATGCCACGCCGGTGATCCTGCTCACCACCTTCGACGACCCGAACCTGATGATCCAGGCGGTGGAGGCCGGCGCGCAGGGCTTCCTGCTCAAGGACGCTTCGCCCGAAGACCTCAAGGCCGCGATCGTGCGGGTCGCGGCCGGCGAAACCCTGCTGCAGCCGGTCAGCCTGGGGCCGGTGCGCGCCGCGTGGACCGACAGCGCGCCCGCGGACGCCGGCCTGCGCCTGACCGAACGCGAGCGCTCGATCCTGCGCCTGGTCGCCGGCGGCTATTCCAACAAGGAAATCGCCCGCAGCCTGCACCTGTCCGAAGGCACGGTGAAGAACTACATGTCCGAAGTACTGGTAAAACTGGACTGCCGCGACCGCACCCACGCGGTGCTGAAGGCGATCACGCAGCGCTTGCTGTAAATCGCGGCTGCCGTAGCGCGCAGCCGATCGCATTCAGGCGTCCGGCTCCTCCAGGCTCAGCTCGCCGAAATCCTTGTAGATGTCCCACATCGTCTTCATCAGCACGAAGCCGGGACTGAGCCAACCCGGGCGATCCATGGCATCGGATGCGGATTGCCATTCCGAACGCATCAACTCGAGCGCCTGATAGTCCGAAACCTTCGCGCAGCCCATCATCCAACGCTGGAAATGACGTTCATCGGTGTCGATGGACTGCAGCACCACGAGTTCCTTGTGCCTGTGATCGAGGCAGATCTTCGCGTAGATCGCATCGACGTTCTCGGGCGGCCCCTCCAGGCACTGCACGAACAGACCGTTCGAATACAGCAGCACCCCGGTGATGCCCAGCGCCGCATTGCGGTCGCGCGCCGTGTACAGCAGAGACACCAGACGCAGTCCATCGAATTCGACGGCCTGCTGGCTGGCATAGACCAATTGTTTGATGCGCATCGGCGTCCTCATGATGTTGGGAACAGCCGTCGAAACGAGTGTCCGGAGATTCGCATTCGCCGCGAGAGCGGGAGGATCGACCCGGGCTGCGTTCAATGCATCCCGTTTCGCGGCGCCAGCATATCAGCGCGCCAGCGCATGGGCGCGGATGCAAGCACTTTCAATCGCCGGGGCATCGGCCGCACCTGCCCAAAACGATTCGAGGCGGATCGACCCGCCGCACCATACGCCCAACTCTCAATCGCGCAGCCATCGCAACATCCGCGGATAGCGCACCGGCCCGCAGTCGTGCGTAAAGCCCGGCGCTGCTGTCATGCCGCTCTCACAGAGCCCTTTCAGACCCGGATACACGCCGAACGCGTACATCTGCAGCAGATCGCCGGACTTGCCGTTGTAGCCGCCCTCATGGATCAGCACCTCCGGCGGCAGCCCCAGCGCCACCGTGGCGGCCCACGCCCATGCCATCGCCTCCAGTTCGCCGGCATGTTCGACCTCGGCGGCGTTCGGCTGATCCTCATGGGCCTCGCGGCGCAGCGCCGCGGGCAATACCGCCAGATGCCCGGCTTCGTGCAGCAGATCGCCGGGCCAGACGAGTCTATCGGGATCGACCGCGATGCCGCCGCTGCGCAGTTCGATGCCGGGCAGGAAGGTGCTGTCGGACAGCGTCGCTTCGACGATGTCGATGCCGACGCCCGCGATGAAATCGAAGATCGGCCGGAAACAATCTGCGTGATGCATGGTGACGACCTCAGGAGGCGATGCTGGCCGATGCGGCGAGCGGGGCCGGCCGCGCAACGATTCTATCGCTGCGCGCCACGCCTGCCCTCTCCGCGGCCAGGCGTGGATGACGCCCGGATCCCCTGACCCAGGATCACCAGCGCGATGCCGCCCACGATCGCGACCGACGCCGCGATCAGCCGCGTCGTCACCGTCTCGCCCAGAAACATCACCGCACCCACGGCGGCGATCAGCGGCACGCTCAACTGCACGGTGGCCGCATGCGTGGACTTCAGCGTCGGCAGCGCGGCATACCAGATCGCATAACCCAGTCCCGACGTCAGCGCGCCCGACGCCACCGCATAACCGATGCCCGCGGCGTCGAATGTCGCGCCGCCCGACATCAACAAGCTCAACGCCAGCGCGAACGGCACGGCGCGCAGGAAGTTGCCCGCGGTCACGCGCGTCGGATCGCCGGCGCCCTTGCCGCGCAACGAATACGCACCCCAAGCGATACCCGCACACAGCATCAATCCCGCCGAGGCCAACGGCGGCGCCGCCAGCCCCGGCAACAGCAACGCCACCAGACCGGCCAGCGCCAGCAGCAGCCCGATCCACTGCCGCAAAGCCAGGCGTTCGCCCCGCCACAGACCATGACCGATCATCGTCGCCTGCACCGCACCGAACAGCAGCAGTGCGCCGGTGGCCGCGGGCAGATGAAGGTAGGCGAACGAAAATCCGGCGGCGTAAGCGAACAGTGCGAATGCGGACATCCAGTTGCCGGCTCCCGCGTGCTTCGACTCGCGCCAGCGCACGACCAGCCACAGCGCCAGCGCGCCGGACAGCAGCCGGATCGTCGTAAAACTCGCGGCGTCGATACGCGTGTGATCCAGCGCCGCCCGGCAGAGCAGCGAATTGCCGGCGAAGGCGAGCATCGCCAGCGTGGTCAGGATGAGGATGCGGAGCGGCGGCATCGGGATGCGTTCATGTCGTGCGGCGCGTTTGCGGTTTCCCTGCCGCGCATCGTCCGGATGCGCGGAGGTGCTTCGATTCGCCTGCTCAGGCCTGTGCGTTGGATGCGTACGAACCCTTGTTCGCAGCGATGAACGCATTCAATCGGCCGAGCAGTCCCGCGCTGGCGTTGCGGACGACGAAACTGAAGGTTTCGTCCGGTCCGTCAATCGGATGAATGTCCGCCAGCGCCAGACCGCCTTCGACATCCTTGCCGTAAGCGTCGCGGAGATAACGATTGCTGACGTCGCCCTCGCCGAACGCGTCGACATCGCGGTTCGCGAGCAGCGTCGTGACGACGTAGGCCTGCGGATCCTGCTGGCCGATGGCGACTTCATCCACGTACTGCAACGTGCAGTCGGGATAGCGCGTCTGCGCGTCGATGTCGGCGGTCGAGCCGCGGGTCACCACGATCTTCTTGCCGACCAGCGAAGCGTGATCGTCGAAGATCGGCTGTTCCGCGCTGCGGACCAGCAGCGAACGGTTGACCCGGAAATACGCGTCGCTCCATGCACCGTGCTCGCCCACGTCACGCGAATCCAGTCTGGTGATGCCGGCCGCGGCGATGTCGCATACATCCATGCCGGGCAGCGCCCAGAGGCCATCGAACGTGCGATCGATCATGTCCAGCGCAAGCCCTTCGCCCTCGGCGAAGCGGGCGAGAAAAGAAATATCCAGACCGGCGAGACCACCGGCCGCGTCCTTGAAACAGACCGGCGCGAATCCGCCATAGGTGCAGACCGTCAAACGGCCGGAATGAAGCGTCGTCGCTGCCGCGGTGTCGTCGATCATCGTGATCTCCTGATGCAGGCCCGAGGCGCTGCTGGATGGTCACGCATCATAGTCCCGAAGAAGGCACGTTGTTTTTTGCACGCCCCGCGAACCCGGGCCCGGCCTATGCGCCGTCGGCGGACGGTGTTTCGGGCGGGTATTCGATCCTCTGGCTGATGCGGAACACATGTCCATCCGGATGACGGACATGCATCTCGCGGACATTCCACGGCATATCGGTCGGCGGCCACGTCACCTCGATGCCGTGCTCGATGCATTCGCGATGCACCGCATCCGCATCGTCGACCCAGACCGACATCCACACGCCTTGTTCTGCGGCCTCGTTTGAATCAGGGCCGAAAGTGGCGGCATGGCCGCTGGGACGTCCACGTCCGCCCTGCCCGTCGAGGCACAGGAAAATCTCGAAATGCCCGTTGTTCACGCCGCCGAAACTGGGCGGCGAACCCCACTCCCAACCCTTCTTCCAGCCGAGCCTCTCGAACCACGCGAAACTCTGCGCCAGATCGGAGACATTGAGAATCGGGGTGATGTGTTCGACGTGCATCGTATGGATCCCGGTGTTGAGCGACCGTGCATCGGCGCCGCGGTTTCGTAGGGTGGGGTAAGCGTAGCGCAACCCCACCATCCCGACACATCAGACCCCGAGAACATCGAGCACACAGGTTGCCGCACATCCCTCGCAGCCTCAACCCCCGTAGATGTAGATCTGGAACGTGTAGTTCGCAGGGCCGCCCGGATAGCTCGAACTGCCGGAGGGATCCTTCGCGGTACCGAAAAGACGCATCTGCGTGGTGTTGGCGATCTGCAGCCCCATGCCGTTGCGCCAATCCGATCCGTTCCACCCCGTGTACTTCGCGCTGTATACCAACTGTCCGAACGTGTTTCCCGGCGTGGTGTTGACGGTATACAGCCACAGCTCCTCGTCCTCGCGGAAGCCGAGGAGATACACCACGTCGCCGCTGCTGTTGCTCTGCGTCACCAGCGCGAAGCCCTGAAACTGGTCGCCGGTGTCCAGGGCGCTGCCGGTGTAAGTTGTCTTCAACACCCATCCCGGCGCGGCGCTGCCGATGCCGCTCGCTGGCGCCTGATAGACGTACATCTGGTAATTGTCGTATTCGTACACCACCAGCAGGCACTGCTCGACACCGCTGGTGTCCGTGTACGTGGTGATGCCGACGGCCGAGGCTTTCTTCGCCGGCATCGTGAGTGTGGACAGATACACCGGCGCGGCGAGATTGCCGACGTTGTAGAACGCCACCAAGCCATTGCCGCCCTGCGTGCTTTCCAGCGGAACGGCCAGTAGATCGCCCAGCATCTGGATGCCGGCGGCATGGAAATAATTCGAGTTGGGAACGACGACCGAACGCACGCCGGGGTTGGCGCCCTGCGCCTGCGAGAAACCCGAGAAGTATCCCGTCGTGCTGCTGGCCGAGATGCAGCCGTTGGCCAGGGTGGAGCCGCTGCCGTTGTAAGGCGCGATGCCCTGGTAGTGCCATTCGGTACTGCTAACCGGATTGAGCGAGGACCACGGCGGAATCGGGATCGTCCCGCTCACGTTGTATTTCGTGGGATTGGTGCGCGGCAGCGCGTTGAGGATCGCGGGCACGTTGGTGCGGGTGCCATCGATTTTCGGATTGGTCAACAACATGATCGGCATTCCTTTGTGCTTGGTGAGAGGACGTCGGGCATGACGCTGGAAACGCGGCTTTGGAGCACGAACGGATCGACGATCCCTTTGGATCGAGCATCCGGAATCAAGCCGTCCCTCCGATATCGCGCGCGTCAGCCCGCACCCGAAAGTCGGATCCGCTTCCGGGAACCGCGATGCTGATCGTTTCCTGTCTCGCCCACAGGCTCTTCGCGGATCGCGAGCGGTGCCACTCCAGCCCGCATCGTCGTTTCGTAGGGTGGGGTGAGCACAGCGATGCACCCATGAAGCGCCGGTGTCGCTTGATGTTCTCGGGGTCTGATTCGCCGGGATGGTGGGGTTCGCTGCGCTTATCCTTCAGATTATGGGTGTCCCAGTCTTTCTTCCCATTCGGGGGGAACGAACCGCTTCGCGCATTTCCGGCTTTCTGATTGTGGGCCTCCCTGTTTTTCTCTCCCGGCATTCCCCAGTCTTTTCCTTCAGATTGTAGGTGTCCGCATCTTTCCCGATAGCGCGTTACTACAGTGCAGTCTCGCTCGGACATTGCGGGCGTTGTCGGTGAAGAACGATGTTCATTGGAGGTATGACGCATGAGGAAAACAGGAATTGCATTGGCGGCGATCTTGGTCGCTGCGATGCCGATGGCAGCACCAGCGGGCGACAAGGGCATGACGCTTGACGGCGGCGGTGTGCTTTGGGGCGCGAGCTCTGACAGTATCTCGACGCGGGCCGTAAAATTCGTGATGCAGTCGGATTGCAATCTCGTTGCCTATCGCGGCTCCTCCGCCGTCTGGAACTCCAGGACCAACGGGAAAGGAAGCAATTGCCGCGCCGTAATGCAGACTGATGGAAACCTCGTCGTCTATCGAAGCGATAACAAGGCCGTCTGGAGCAGCAATACCTTCAAGTATCCCGGTGGCAAGCTGGTGGCGCAACATGATGGAAACGTCGTCATCTATCAGAACAACAAGGCCCGCTGGGCAACCAACACGGTTTTGCCGAAAGCGCCGGGCGGCAATGCAGCGACCGGCCCGGGTGGTCCCTTTCAGGGCTGCTACTACGCGAAGACGCAAACCAAGTGCGTGCTCGTCACCCAGTGGCACAAGGAAATCTATCATTGCGGTTTGAACGCATCGAACATGACGCCGATCGAGAAATCCACCGATTGGAGCATCGCTGGGGCTTGCTTTGGCTGGTCGAACTAACTCGCTGACGGATTGGCCGCGTGGCGATTGAGTCAGACTGTCGTCAGCCTGAGCGATGACCCTCAATGCCGCCGCAACCATCACAACCCCCGTATTTTCGTAGGGTGGGCCCTGGCCCACCATCACGACACATCCGTCGCAAGGGAAATCGATCGAAGGCAGGCAATCTATCGATTGCGAATGGCGGGCCAGGGGGCCACCCTACTTGTTTTTATCCAAGCGATTCATTCTTCGGCTCCATTCAACGCCGGATCTGTCCCTGCCGCCGCAACCATCACAACCCGCGGATTTTCGTAGGGTGGGCCCCGGCCCACCATCACGACACATCCGCCGCAACGGCAATCGATCGAAGGCAGGCAATCTATCGATTGCGAATGGCGAAGATGATTTCATTGCTCGAATGGTGGGCCAGGGGCCCACCCTACTTGCTACGTCCTCACTTTTTGCGCTTCACGGCCTTCGCGGTACCGAAGCACGTCGCCTTGTCCATCGAGGTACAGGTGAGAAAAGCGCGGCCCTTGGTCGGCATCACGAACGCGCTGGACTTCGTGCCGACCGGAGACAGGTCGCCTCGACAGTCGGGTTTTCCGTTCGTGGCTTTGACGGTACTGCTCAGCCGATACACGTCGTTCGACACCCGAGTGAGAACATACGTCTTCACCAGACGCTCTTCGCCGCTCTGCATCATCACCATGCCGTCGGCGCGATAAGTGAAGCGTTCCGGGCAAACGCCATCCAGGGGATTCCACTCCCACTCGCCGATCACACTGAATCCACCGCGATCCGCGGCGATCGCGGAAAACGGAAGCAACACCGCCACAAGAAAAATCGCAAAACGCATCGCACCCCCCATCCGCCGAAAAAACCCATCAATGATGAAAAACCCGCAAGCTGCGTAGGGTGGGGTAAGCGCAGCGCACCCCACCATCCCGACGCATCAGACCCCGAGAACATCAAGCGACACCGATGCTTCATGGTGGTGGTGTCCTGCACTTACCTTACCCTACGCGCTCCGATGTGGTGAACTTTACCCGCCTTATGGGTTACATCAAAATTCATAAGCAGAGCGAGCTTCACCTGAAATTCTCACTTCAGCAAGCAATTCATCTCGACGCATCTTTATTTCATCATAACTAAGAAGAGATGTCGCGCGATCATAATGAATAAACGGGTATATTTCTTTCAAAATTCGATCCGCAACAATTGGAGTTACATTCCTAAATAACAACAAAGCATCCATTACATCACCATCAACTCGCAGTCTTTGCCTTTTTGCGTTCGAAGAAGCCATTACTGGATTAAATTTTGAAAGCTTAATCCACCCAACTATCTTTATAGGCAGCAATGCTCGATGCTCAAATAAACAAATGTTTCCGATCTTTGACCCCCTATATGCCATCATAGATGCCTGAAATCTATCAACATTGATAGAAACAGCCTTGGCCAAAGCCGTTGTATTTTTTTCAAAATCCAAAACATCACCTGGATCAAAATCTTTAGTAAGCACGAGCCTGTAGCAGGCAAAAAAACTTTGAACCGACTGCCTCATAGACCCTGATAATTTATCACTTAAAATCAAGTCAATCCTATCCATTTCTTCGATCAACTCTTCAATAGCAGGCAAGAGGCACTCCGCATTAAAAAGAGAGGGATTTAGCTCTTGAATAATTGAAACAGCATTGAAGTTTTTTCGTGAGCCTGGTGACAAAGCAAGCTTTCTCAAAGCGACAGCCTTATCGCCGGGGAAATCACTTGAAAAAAACTCCGCAAGAAAATAATCTAAAAGTGATTTATGAGACCATTTTATAAAATCACCATCTTTGCTAAAGATTGGAACCGCCGACGTTACGTCACTGATAAAGTCAGTTGCGGAGAAAGCAAGATCAGAAGCCCAAGTTGCCCTCGCACTTTCAACCGCAGCCTTGAAGTCCCTGCGCGTCAATTCAATAACTTTTTTAGAATGGAAGACAGATGCCAATGCTCGCAGCATACGATGCATATCATCCAAATGGAGCTTAGTCTTCTTATCTCTTGTGAAGCCAGCTTCTTTGTTTAAATCATGAGCCTCAAACAGAGAGTCGAACACCTGCTGATAAAAAACATTTCGCTTGATCGGAACAACAGATTTGTGCTCAAAAGCACGAAAAAGTAGCGATGTTAGCAATGGATTTTGTAAAAAACTATCCACTGCATCAGAATCTATTTTCTCTACCTCATCAATCAAAAGATCAGGGTTTCCTCCGTAAGCTCCGTATTTTCTTATTAAATCATACGCCTCATCTCTATTTAGAGAATTAATGCCATACCGCTCAAAATCAGAAAAAATCGAAAAATCATTGTCCGGCCTTGATGTCAAAAAGCACATAGGCTTCGTCAAACTATCTATGAACGCCCTTATTTTTTGATCACACTCCGCACGATTGATTTCTGATATCTCGTCAAAACCATCCAGTATGAATAAACAATTTTGACTAACTAAAAATTCCTCAAGAACAATGTTGTCTGCAACCAAGATAGAGGCATTTCTCGCCAATAAATCAACAACACTCTCTACCGGCTTCAAGCGACGCAAGTCGACAAAAAATGGTAATACACGGCGCTCCCTTAGTGCAGCGAGAAATATACGGCGGCCGATAGTCGTCTTACCCATACCAGCAGCGTCTAAAACCAAACACTTTCCAGCCGCATGTTTAAATAATTCGACTGGGAAATTATCAACTCGAAATAATTTATCCCCCCTCAACGGCCCTAAAGACAAAGGGACGTAAACCTTGTCAAACTCCATTCTAGTTTGAGGAAATGCGACAGGACAAACATACAAAAAGCGCTCTGAAACGGTTAAGGCATATGCCACAAGACGATCAGCCACCGCATCCCATCGCTCACGCTTGAGTTCTTTGTTTTCTCTTTTTCTCCACGAGTCCTTTAGCGAGGCACCCAGCCATCCTAAAGCTCCTTCAGCGACACCTCCAACACCTCCTTCAAGCAAAGCCTCTGAAACTTCACTCATTGTCTCTCTCCTTTATATATTTCTTCTACCGCATCCTCATTCGCGCAACTCGTAGGCTGGGTCAATGACCCAGCGCTTTGATTCAAGAAGCAGCTGGGCCAATTCACCCAGCCTACAAATCAATGCCCCCCGTCAAGCGCCTTCAACTCACTCACCAACGCACTCGCCATCTCAGCCCCATCCCCATACAACATCCGGGTATTGTCGGCATAAAACAACGCATTCTCGATCCCCGCGAACCCCGTCCCCTTGCCACGCTTGATCACGATCGTGTTCTTCGAATTCACCACATCCAGAATCGGCATCCCATAAATCGGCGAAGCCGGATCCGTCTTCGCAACCGGATTCACCACGTCATTCGCACCGATCACCAGGCTCACATCGGTATTCGCGAACTCGGGATTAATGTCCTCCATATCCACGATCAAGTCATACGGCACACCCGCCTCAGCCAGCAACACATTCATATGCCCGGGCATGCGGCCCGCAACAGGATGGATCGCGAACTTCACCTTCACGCCGCGTTCGATCAGGCGCTGACTCAGTTCCCAGATCTTGTGCTGCGCCTGCGCGACCGCGAGGCCGTAGCCGGGCACGATCACCACGCGCTCGGCGAAGGCCATCATCGCGGCCACGTCGCTGGCGTCGATGGGTTTCTGGCTGCCTTCGATGGCCGCAGCCTCACCCGTCGCGCCGAAGTTGGAGAACAGCACCGAATTGATCGAGCGGTTCATCGCCTTGGCCATCAGGCGCGTGAGCAGGATGCCGGCGGCGCCGACCATCATGCCGGCGATGATCAGGGCTTCGTTGCCCAGCACGTAGCCTTCGAACGCGACCGCCAGGCCGGTGAAGGCGTTGTACAGCGAGATGACCACCGGCATGTCGGCGCCGCCGATGGGCAGGGTCATCAGCACGCCCAGCGCCAACGCGGCGACGAAGAACGCGATGATGTACGGCACTTCCAGGGTATACAGCGCCATCGCGCCCAGCACGATGGCGGCGATGCCGACCAGCGCGTTGAAGATCTGCTGGCCCGGGAAGGTGTAGCGCTTGTCCATGCGGCCGTCGAGCTTGGCCCAGGCGATGACCGAGCCGGTGAGCGAGACCGCGCCGATCAGCGCGCCGATCACCGCAAGGCCCAGGGTCACGTAGTTCGGGCCGGTGCCCGCGGCGGAATACTTGAACAGTTCGACCGCGCCGATGGCCGCGGCCGAACCGCCGCCCATGCCGTTGAACAACGCCACCATCTGCGGCATGTCGGTCAACGCGACCTTCTTGCCCCAGTACCAGTTGGCGGCGGTACCGATGACGATGCCGGCGACGATCAGGCCGATGTTGTGCAGGCCCGGCAGGAACAACGTGGCGACGGTGGCGATGAGCATGCCCACGCCGGCCCACTGGATGCCGCTGCGCGCGGTCTTGGGCGAGGCCATGCGCTGCAGGCCGAGTAGGAACAGGGTGGCGGCGACGAGATAGCTGGTCTTGACCAGCAGCGACAGCACTTCTTCACTGGTGAAGTTCATGCCTTGTCTCCCGGCTTGGCGCTGGACTTGGCGTCAGGCTTCTTGGACGACTTGAACATGTCGAGCATGCGTTCGGTCACCACGTAACCGCCGGCGGCGTTGCCGGCGCCCAGCAGCACGGCGACGAAGCCGATGGCTTTCTCCAGCGTGGTGTCGGCGTGGCCCAGCACCACCATGGCGCCGATCAGGACGATGCCGTGGATGAAGTTGCTGCCGGACATCAGCGGGGTGTGCAGGATCACCGGCACCCGCGAAATGATGACGTGGCCGGCGATCGCCGCCAGCATGAAAATGTAAAGCGCTACGAAACCATCCGCCATCGTCGTTCTCCAAGGGTCTGCCGGCATCATAACCGCCGCGTCGGGACAAACCATCGGGCCGCGGGCGCCCCCATCCCGGCCTTCCCCCGCTGGCGGGGGAAGGAGACAAGCGGGGCGGCGGGGAAGGAAAGATGCCTTGCGGTCGCCAGTTGCGCATCTGCATGCGGATTTCAGGCAAAACGCTGTCAACCGGGCCGCGTCCGGGGCGTTTCCCTCCCTGCTGGCCCGCCGCCCCTCCGACATCTGCTTAGAAGGATTCGCCATGAAGCCTCAGTTCCCTGCCCCGCTGCCGTCCGCCATGCCGGATGCGCGTGCAGCCGCGATCGACAGCCGCCCGGACCGCCACGGCGAGCGCTGCGAGCGTCTCCGGGACCGCAGGCGTTGAGGTTTGGACCGGCATGGCCGACGGCCGATCCAGCGATGGTGACCTCCCGGGCTTTAAGCTTGCGCGCGTGAGCTCCGAAGACACCCCCACGCGCGTTCCCTCGGCCGTCCACTCCCCGGTGGCGGCCGAGGGATTTTCTCTCGATGCCGGCCTTTCGATGGACACGTTTCTCGAAGGCATCTCGGCGCGCGCGTTCCGGTTCGCAGAACTGGGGTTGCGGCACCGCGAGGACGCCCTGGACGCGGTGCAGGACGCGATGATCCGGATGATGGGGTATCGCGAGCGGCCGTCGGCGGAATGGACGCCGCTGTTCTGGAGCATCCTGCGCAGCCGGATCGTCGACACGCAGCGGCGCAGCCTGTTCCGGATGCGCTGGCTGGTGTCGCCCAGTGCGAAGACCGCGGACGACGACACCATCGACTGGATCGAGCAGGCACCCGACGACGCGCCCGGCCCGGCCCGGCTGCACGACGACCGCGAAGCGTATCGATCCGTGGCCACCGCTCTGCGCGCGCTGCCCGCGCGCCAGCGCGAAGCTTTCACCCTGCGCGTGCTGGAAGACTGCGATGTCGCCACCACCGCGCGGATCATGGGCTGCAGCGAGGGATCGGTGAAAACCCATCTCTCGCGGGCCCGCGACACTCTGCAGAAACAGCTGGAGGATTTCCGATGACTTCGGTCCATTCACACGACGACCGCCTTGCGCTGGCTGCGCGCAGCGCGCACGCCGCGTCGCTCGACCACCTCTCGCCGCGCGTCCGCGCGCAGCTCGCGCAGCGCCGTCGCGCCGCGCTGGCGGAACACGGACCGTCGTCCGCTCCGCGCCGCTGGCCGATGTTCGCGCTGGGCAGTGCGGCTGCGTTGGTGCTGGCGATCGGGCTGTTCGCGCTGCGCGACGCTGGCGATACCGTCGCGCCGTCCTCAGGCGAGATCGCGGCGACGCCCACCGGCATCGCGCCGGTGCGGACGCCTGCACAGCCCGCAACAGTGCCGCCCGCAGTCGCACCCGCGGTCGCAGGTACGGATACGGGCGCGGACATGCCCGAGCCGGCGGTCGACGGCATCCTCATCGACGACGCGCTGCCGGCAGAACTGCTCGCCGCCGAATTCTCCGGCACCGACGAGGCCACGGGTTTCGACGCACTGCAGGAAAGTCCGGATTTCTATCTTTGGCTGGGCTCGGACAGCGCCCAGGCCCATGGCTCGGAATTGTTATGAACTTCGGAGTTGTCATGAATCGCATGAACCCATTACCCACCCTGCTGTGCACGGCGCTGCTCGCCTGCGCAGGCATGGCTTCCATCGGCATGGCCTCGGCGCAGAGGCCGCCACCGCCGCATCGGCAGGCGCAGAACGCGCCGCAGCCGCCGGAGTGGGAGCGTCTGTCGCCGGCGCAGCGCGAAGCGATCGTCGCGGTGGTGCGCGAGCGCTGGAACAGCAATCCCCGCGAGCGCGGACGCATGCTGCAACACGCCGAACGCTGGCAGCGGATGACGCCCGAACAGCGTCGCAGTGCGGAAGAAGGCAAACGCCGCTGGGACCGGATGTCGCCCCAGCAGCGCAAGGAGGCGCGCGCCGCGTTCGAGGGCGGCCGCGGCCTGCCGCCGGCGGAGCGTGCGGAACTGCGCGAACGTCTGAAAGCGATGACGCCGGAAGAACGTCGCGAATGGCTGCGCGCGCATCGCAAACCGCGCGAGCGCACGCCATGAATGCCGCGTCGCGCCGTTCGCCCTGGCCCGGGCTGGGGTTCGTCCTGCTGCTGGCGGTGGGCGCGGTATTCCGCCAGCCTGCGCCGGCCGCCGCTCAAACTTCCGGGGCGCCGACGACGCGCGAAGTCGCCTACGGCACGCATCCGGCGCAGCGCTTCGATGTGTATCTGCCTGCGCAATCGAAAGGTGCGGCGACGATCTTCTACGTCCACGGCGGCGGCTGGCGTCGCGGCGACAAGGCGATGCGCGGACTGATCGAAGCCAAGCAGAAGCGCTGGACCGCCGCCGGCGCGATCGTGATTTCGACGAATTACCGGATGCTGCCCGACACCGATCCGCTGGAGCAGGCGCGCGACATCGCGCGTGCGGTCGCGAAGGCGCAGGACACGGTGGCCGCGCTCGGCGGCGATCCCGAAGGCTTCGTGCTGATGGGGCATTCCGCCGGCGCGCATCTGGTCGGCCTGCTGGCGGCTTCGCCGAAGATGGCGGACGAGTTCGGCGTGAAGCCTTGGCGCGCCAGTGTGTTATTGGACGGCGGCGCGATCGACACCGAAGCAGCGATGCAGGGACGGAACCTGCCGCTGTTGGACAACGCGTTCGGCAAAGAACCGGCCTATTGGCGCGCAGCGTCGCCGGTCGCGCAGATCGGCGCCAGAACTGCGCCGGTGCTGGCGGTCTGCGCCATCGGCCGCCGCGAATCGTGCCTGGCCAATCGCGTATTTCTCGACAAGGCTGCGGGTTACGGCACGCGCACGCAGTTGCTGGAAAAACCGATGTCGCACATGGAGATCAATCGCGACCTGGGCGAGGACAACGACTACACCCGCGAAGTCGAAACCTTCCTGCGCAGCGTCGGCGTGGCGTTGCGCGGCTGAATCCGCGCCGGACATGACACCCGCCGCAATAGCCGCCATCGAATTGATCCTGCCCAGATGTCGTGTTAGAAGAGCGCACAAGGCGAATCCACGGCGCAGGCCGCATACAAGGAGTTTCAATTTGAACATTCGGCTTTGCATCAAGACGTTGGCCGTCGCAACGACGTTCTGCCTGCTTCCGTTGACATCCGCCACCGCCCAACAGCTCAAACACAAGGTGAAGGCGCTATCGGCATCCGACGCGGCCGCCCTCGGCGGCAAGACCGTTGCGGTGACCCTGCAGAAGCGCCAGTCATTCGTCGCCATGACCGCGGGCAAACTGCAATTCGGGCTGCTCGGCGCGGCCGCGATGGTCAAGGTCGGCAACGATTTCGTCGAAGAAAACGCCATTCCCGACCCCACAATCGTGATCCGTGAGCAACTCGCCGCTGCCCTGCATAACGGCTTTGGTGCCCATGTGCTCGCTGCCGACACCGACGTGACCGAGGTCAAGAAGCCGGCCGCGCTTGCCAAACGCCACCCGGAGGCCGACTACGTGTTGGCAGTGCAGCACACAGGATGGAGCTACAGCTACTACCCGGTCAGCTGGGGAGAATACTGGGTGAACAATTCGGTGCTTGTCCAATTGGTTGACACCAAAACGGGGCGACTCCTCAGCAAGGGCACCTGCTACGCATCCACCTTCACACACCCGGTCCGTCTGACGCGCGATCAGCTCCATGCCAACGGCGCGCAGCTGACGAAAGAGGTGCTGACTTCGCTGTCGTGGACCTGCGCGCAGGCACTGGCCCGCGAGCAGTTCAAATTGCCGGAAGACAAGATTCCGACGATTCCGGCCGAGCATGTCGATCCGCTGGCTCGCTTGCTGCCCAACGGTGCGGCACCGGCACCCGCAACGCCCGCGGCGACGGCGACGGAAGCTGTTGTCGAACCTGCAGCGACGCCTGAGCCTGAGCCGGCGTCGGAAGCCGTTGTCGAACCTGCAGCCGAACCTGCGCCGGCCACGCCCTGACCTTTCGCGGCCCTGATTTTTGGCGAGCTTGACCCTTGGCGGCAGTGATCTTTCGCCGCCGCGATGGTCAATCCGAGCACTTATCTGGCCGCAGCCTCGCAGCTGCGGCCTTCCATCGTCAGCACCGCCGCGTACTGCGCCAGCGGCGCGATCTTCCCGGCGGCGGCCTGACGCTTGGCGTCTTCCAGATAGATCCGCGGGCGGCCCTGCGCATCGGCGGGCGGCGGGACATTGTTGGCGGGTTTGCGCCACACCCGGATCACCGCCTGCTGCGCGGGGCAGGCGGCATTGGGAATGCGGATCAGGTCGTTGAGGATCCAGCCGCTCTCGGCCGACGGTTTCGCCTTGACCGGATCGACCAGCCGCGCACGCGGCTGGCAGCGCTTGCCGGTGGATGCGGCGCCGTAGCGGTAAGGCGTGGCGGCGTCTGCGACAAAACCGCCGCGCAGGTAGGCGCAGGTTTCCGGAATGATGCGGATGGTGTGGACCTGGCCGGGCGTCTGCGCGGGGAAGGGCGCGCGCTGGATCTCGGGCTGCGGACCGGCGGCAAGCGCCGTCTCAGCAACGAACAGCAGTGATACGGGCAGGAAGATCGCAAGACACCAGGGACGCATTCGGACTTCTCCACACAGTTGGATCGAGGCGAATCGACGGTGAAGGCGGATCTCGAGACGAGATCGACAGGTCATGGCCGTCGCACGCTCGAACGGATCGGAATGTCGACCAGCGGGGGCCACCCTGCCCCGCAGCGGCTGAACCCGGACCGCACGGCACGGCTGCGGATGCTGCGACGCAACATCCATGGTGCAGGTCGCGATGCGTCCTCAGGACCGTCATCACCCACTAAATATCAGGTTCCAACGGAGGCGGCGGCTATGCCATAGTCGGGCGGTTGCATGCGGCCGAGCCGATCACGGCAGGCTGCGTGGCTGCAGTTTTTCCGCGTGCTGTCTACCGTTGTCACACTTTCGACTCTGGGGAGGGTTTCATGCTTGAGCAATATGGACTGATGATCGCGCTGGCCTGCGCGGTCGTGGCGATCCTGTACGGCATCATCTCTGCGCGCTGGATCAATCGACAGCCCGCCGGCAACGCCCGCATGCAGGAGATCGCCGGTGCCATCCAGGAAGGCGCGCGCGCCTATCTCAACCGCCAGTACGCCACCATCGGCGTCGCCGGCGCGGTGCTGTTCGTACTGATCGGCATCTTCCTGAATTGGCCGACCGCGATCGGCTTCCTCATCGGCGCGGTGCTCTCCGGCGCGGCCGGTTACATCGGCATGAACGTGTCGGTCCGCGCCAACGTCCGCACCGCCGAAGCCGCGCGCAGCGGCATCGGTCCGGCGATGGACGTGGCCTTCAGAGGCGGCGCGATCACCGGCATGCTGGTGGTCGGACTGGGCCTGCTGGGCGTGGCCGGTTACTACGTGGTGCTGACCGACTACATGGGCATCACCGGCGAAGCGGCGCTGCACGCGCTGGTCGGTCTGGCCTTCGGCTCGTCGCTGATCTCGATCTTCGCGCGCCTGGGCGGCGGCATCTTCACCAAGGGCGCCGACGTGGGCGCGGACCTGGTGGGCAAGGTCGAAGCCGGCATCCCCGAGGACGACCCGCGCAATCCGGCGGTGATCGCCGACAACGTGGGCGACAACGTCGGCGACTGCGCCGGCATGGCCGCGGATCTGTTCGAGACCTACGCGGTCACCGTCATCGCGACGATGCTGCTGGGCGGGCTGATGATGGCCGAAGCCGGCAAGAATGCCGTGCTGTATCCGCTGGTACTGGGCGGCGTGTCGATCATCGCCTCGATCATCGGCGCATTCTTCGTCAAGGTGAAGGAAGGCGGCTCGATCATGGGCGCGCTGTACAAGGGCGTGATCGTCTCCGGCGTGCTGGCGGCCATCGCGTTCTATCCGATCACCACACAGCTGATGGCCGACAACAGCCACGGCGCGATGAACCTGTACATCTGCGCGCTGATCGGTCTGGTGCTGACCGGCGTGATCGTGTGGATCACCGAGTACTACACCGGCACCCAGTTCAAGCCGGTGCAGCACGTTGCGGCGGCATCGACCACCGGCCACGGTACCAACATCATCGCCGGCCTCGGCGTGTCGATGAAATCCACCGCGCTGCCGGTCATCGCGGTGTGCGGCGCGATCTGGGCCGCGCATCTGCACGGCGGCCTGTACGGCATCGCGATCGCCGCCACCGCCATGCTGTCGATGGCCGGCATGATCGTGGCGCTGGACGCCTACGGCCCGATCACCGACAACGCCGGCGGCATCGCCGAAATGGCCGAGCTTCCGCCGGAAGTGCGCGCCGTGACCGATCCGCTGGACGCCGTGGGCAACACCACCAAGGCCGTCACCAAAGGTTATGCGATCGGTTCGGCCGCGCTGGCCGCGCTGGTGCTGTTCGCCGATTACACCCACAACCTGCAGGCGGCCAATCCGGGCGTTGTGTTCGCGTTCGACCTGTCCGATCACAAGGTCATCATCGGCCTGCTCATCGGCGGCCTGATCCCCTACCTGTTCGGTGCGATGGCGATGGAAGCCGTGGGCCGCGCCGCCGGCAGCGTGGTGGAAGAAGTGCGCCGCCAGTTCCGCGACATCCCCGGGATCATGGACGGGACGGCGAAACCCGACTACAGCAAAGCCGTGGACATGCTGACCAAGTCGGCGATCAAGGAAATGATCGTGCCGTCGCTGTTGCCGGTGGCGGTGCCGATCGTGGTCGGCCTGCTGCTGGGCGCCGAAGCCCTCGGCGGCCTGCTGATCGGCACGATCGTGACCGGCCTGTTCGTGGCGATCTCGATGACCACCGGCGGCGGCGCCTGGGACAACGCCAAGAAGTACATCGAAGACGGCCATCACGGCGGCAAGGGCAGCGAGGCCCACAAGGCCGCGGTCACCGGCGACACCGTCGGCGACCCTTACAAGGACACCGCCGGCCCGGCGATCAATCCGCTGATCAAGATCATCAACATCGTGGCCCTGCTGATGGTGCCGCTGTTGCCGGTGAACAAGGTCGAAGGCGGCATGCCCGCCGGCCACGAAGCCGCCGTCGCCGAAGCGACCGCGGCCGCCGAAGCCGCCGCTGCGTCCGCGGCTGCGGCCGCCAACGCGGCGCAGGCCTCGGGCCTGTCGACGGCGGAGGAGGTGCAGGCCGCTGCAGCCGAGGCCGGGATCGATCCCGCGCGGACCGCCCGGATCTACTTCGCCACCGGCAGCGCCGACCTGCCCACCGACGCTGCGGCCACCCTCGATCGCGTCCTGATGACGCTCAAGGGCAGCATGGAGTCGAAAGCCACGATCTCCGGCTACCACGACCTGAGCGGCGACCCGGCCAGGAACGAGGCATTGGCCAAGGAGCGTGCGCAGGCGGTCCAGAACGCGCTGGTGGACGCCGGTATCGCAAAAGACCGGATCGAGCTGAAGAAGCCCCAGGCCACCAGCGGCGGCAATACCGACGAAGCCCGCCGGGTGGAAGTGACGGTGCAATAAAGCCCGGCCTCAAGCGTTATGGATGCCACGAACGGCGGCCTCAGGGCCGCCGTTCGCGTGTGCAGCTCTGGGAATCGAGATTTTCCGCATTTCTCTTTACGAAACAATCAGATACATGACAGCTGAAGAATGCGGATGACGTCTTCGCTGGTTACACCCGTCATCCCCGCGCAGGCGGGGACCCATGCCTTCGAGCGTTCAGAGCAAGTCGCGAGTCGCTTCACCACTTCGGGCATGGATCCCCGCCTGCGCGGGGATGACGGGCAAAAGCACTGACGCGCATCGACCGATCTATCCCGTTCCTCGAAGGAAGCGCAGGAGGCATCAGCCCGCGACAGCCGATTCCTGCCGATGTGGGCAAGGACCTGCTGCGACGCAACATCCAGCGGCGTAGAATGCGCGCCTCTCCGTATCGATTGGAACCCCGACATGGGCTTGGATCGCGTCTCCACCGGCAATCATCCGCCGGACGAAATCAACGTCATCATCGAAATCCCCAAGGATGCCGAGCCGGTCAAATACGAAGTGGACAAGGCCTCGGGCGCGATCTTCGTCGACCGCATCCTGTCCACGCCGATGCGGTACCCCTGCAATTACGGCTACATCCCGCACACGCTCTGCGGCGACGGCGATCCCGCCGACGTGCTGGTGATCCTGCCGCTGCCGCTGATCCCCGGTTCGGTGATCCGCGTGCGCCCGGTCGGCGTGCTGCGCATGAAGGACGAGGCCGGCAGCGACGAGAAACTGCTGGCGGTGCCGGTGGACAAGGTGTTCTCGGGCTACAGCCACATCGCCGACATCGACCAGGTCAGCCCGCACTGGCTGGAGCGCATCGGCCACTTCTTCGAGCACTACAAGGATCTGGAGAAGGGCAAATGGGTGAAGCTGGACGGGTGGGGCGGCGCCGCCGAAGCCAAGCAGTTGATCCTGGAATCCATCGTCCGCTACAACGAGACGCCGGAAGCGGAAAAGCCGCACTTCTGAAGTTTCCAGACTCGCTGTCCGCATCACCGGGAACCCGCGCACTGCGCGGGTTCTTCGGTTCCGGCCTCAGCCGGGCCGCCCGGGGCTTGACACGGAGCGGGGCGCTTCGGATATAGGAAGTTGCAAGCCCGCCTATCGCCAGCCGGAGAACCATCGATGTTCCGTATCGAAGAATTCATCAACCCCACAGAACAGGAGGCGATGGAAGCCACGATCCGCCGCGCCTGCGATGCCGCCGTGCGCGACCCGCTGGCGCAGTTCGTCTTCGTCGACCGCTACACCCGCTGGAACGGCTATGCCGGCGCGCTGGTCGCCAAGCTGTCGGGCAACATCGGCGAATCGCAGGATCTGTTCCTCGACGCCAACGAACTGGACCGGGCGCAGGCGGTGCGCGGCATGGATGTCGCCGGGCACGTGCTGGATGCCACCGTCGACGAGCACCTCGACAAGGGCCACCGGGTGCCGCATCGCACCCTGGCCCAGGCCATGCGCAAGGCCGCCGCCGATTACGCCGGGCTGCCGCTGGCCGAGCGCAACGCGCTGTCGGAACCGCCTGCATGGCTGCAGGACGTCGTCGCGCGTACTTTCGTGTGCTACGGCAGCGTGCCGCACGATGCCGAAGCCCTGATCCGCTCGATCGGCACGCACATCGCCTCCGAGTCGATGGCCGACCGCGAGTACGCGATCATCGATCGCGTATTCCGCGGCGAGCGCCACTACGAAGGCTTTTATCAATATCTGCGCGACCGCGATTTCCGGGTCGAACTGGGCGGCAAACTGGTGCACGCCTACGCCTGGATCACGATCCACGCCACGTTCGAATCGCAGGGCGTGGAAGCCGACCACTTGGCCGAAGCGATGAAGGCGTTGGAACTGGCCGCGCGCTTCCGCCCCGAATCGCGCGAGCGCATCCTGGAACTGGCGCGCGAGGGCTACCGCAACTTCGCCGAGATCCAGCGCGATTTCTTCGTGCATGCCGAGCGCGAGTGCGCGATGGCCGCCGAAGGAACGCCGCAGGCGACTTGAAGCGTTTCAGGCGTTCCTGAAGCGCTCCGGGATATTCGGCAGTTCGGCCAGATCCAACTCCAGTCGGGTGCCGTCGCTTTCGACCACCGCGCCGACAGTGAACGCGCCTGCGGCGATGATCCGCGTTTCGGCCACGCCGTCCTGCGCCTGTACGCGCACCACAGGCTGGTTGAAGGTGGGGTGCAAATGGAACACTACCGCGCCTTCTACTGCCGCTGCGCCCGGCAGCGCGCGCACGCGCAGGGTCACGCCGCACAGTTGGCCGTCGTCGCCCAGCGGCTCCACCACCGCCTCGAGGCGCTTGCCGCCGTCGATATCCGCATCGCCGAACCGGTGTTTGTTGTCGTCGGTATCCCACAGGTCGGGCGCGGCGGCCGCGACACGCTCGAAAATTTTCGCGTGGGCCGCGTGCTCGGTGAGATTTCCACGGTCGCGATCGAACGCGCGCTTGAACAACGAACGGCGCGGCTCGGTAGGCGCGGCAGGCGGGTTCTTCGGCGGCGTCTCGCCGGATTTCGCAGGGCCGCCGCCGAGAAACTTCACCATGTTGTTCTTTTCGTTCTCGGCGTTGATGCGGCGCTGGCGGTCACTCGTGCGATCGTCATCGGCCCGCTGCAGGCTGGTGATGAATTCGGTGCGGGTCCAGACGTAGCAGCTCAGGAAGCCGACCACCGCGCCTACCAGCATGATCGCACCCGCAGTGGTGGCGCCATTCGCCAGATTCCAGGCGGCGGCCGCATTGGCAGACAACCGCTCGAAACCTTCGGCGATGGGCTTGGCCTCCACCAAGCCCACGCCCACGACGATCTTGGTCAGCCAGTCGCTGATTTGCTCGAGGTTGGTGTTCTGCGCATAGCCGGCGCGCGCGGCCTGCGCGCCGGCATCGCCCGATGGCTGCGCGCCAGCGGCCACCGAACGCGGGATGCCGAACAGGAACCCCAGCGCCGCGCCGCCCATACCCGCGGCCAGCGCGGCGGCCATGATCGCCGCGAACGCGCCAACGCCGTCGGCCAACAGCACCGCAACGCAGGTCATCATCAGCAGGGAAAGCCACGTCAACGTTGCGCTGATCGTCAGCGGCGGCGCGTCATCGATACGGGTTTCCATCGCCAACTCCTTTGTCTTGGTTGTAGACCCTGCGAACGTCGCCGTGCAGGCGTGCCGGCCACTGGTGGATCGCGCATCGCACCCGACACCGGGCGCAGTATTCAACACTCGACCCGTCGGCGCAGGATCGAATCGGTCGCCAATCAGTATTCGCCCGCCGCTTTCCCCGCCGCCCTCGCATCCGCAGGCGCCACCGCCACGCGGTGGATCATCACCATCATCACCTGGAACCACGGCATCTCGTTGCGCAGAGTCACGCCCTGCGCCAGCGGGCGCACCGATGCGGCGAAGGCGTCGAACGCGGCGCGGAATGTCGCGCGGCCCCCGGCGGCGTCGCCATGCTGCGCCCAGAGTCCTTTCCACAGTTGGAGCAGACGGTCGGTGCGTTGGCGCAGCGCCGGCAATTGCGCATGCGGCAGGGCTTCATCGAGCAGGAACGATAGATGCTGGTTCAGTTCCCAGGGGCTCATCACCGGGGGCACATTCACCGCTTCGCAGGCGAAATCGGCCGTAGCGAGCGGATCGGGCGCGATGCGCTTCGGCATCCAGCCTTCGCGCGAGGCGTCGTGTGCGCGGCCGTGCGCGACCTTGTCCCAGAACGCGCCGCCGCCCACCGTGTCGCAGACCAGATGGATGCGCGACTGCACCGCATCGTTGAGCACGCGATGCTGGCGCCAGGTGTCGAAGATCCAGCATTCGCCGGCGGCCATGTTGATGGTGTGGCCGTCGCATTCGAACTGCACCGTGGGCTGGGTCACGATCGGCACGTGCACGCGCACGCGTTCGGTCCAGTAATAGCCCTGATCGGCGTGACGGGTCACTTCCGCCTGGCCGGCGAGGCGCATCAGCCGGGTGCGGCCGACGGTGGCGCCGAAGCTGGCCAGCGTCTGCCGCAGATACGGAGAACGCTGGAGGTGCGGGGTAGGACGCATGACGCCGGAGAAGGCTTCGTTGTCCGGGTCGCCGTCCACCGCCAGCAGCGGCAGCATGGAATTGCCGGGGAAGCCCTGGGGATGCGGTTTCCAGACCGACTCGCCGAGGGCTTCGATTTCCTGCGCGAGCACGGCCGCATCGAACAGCAGCGGCAGTTGGATGAAGGGGACCTGGAGTTTCAAGGCTCGGACCTGCGTGAGCGGCGTGTAGGCGGAATTGTAGGCGGTCGGGCAGCGTGGGGTTTGATCGGGGTCAGGCCGGGCGGAAACAATCGGGGTTCGGGGCGAAAGCAACAGCAACAGCAAATCCCCCCTGCCCCCCTTTTTCAAAGGGGGGAAACACCAGCAGCCACACTTGCGCCGTCAACCACACATGCACCGACAGGCCCACTTGCACCGCACACTTCGCGACCACCTGAAACGCCTTGCGCTTCGCCCCCTTTGAAAAAGGGGGCTACGGGGGATTTGCTCCTGGGCTTTCGCTGCGCCACGCGACGCACAGGCAGTCCCGAACCCGCATCGTCATGCGCATCATCGGGCGCGCGCGCGCGCCGCCGACAATCCGATCAGGCGCGAGACCACGATCGCGATGAACATCACGCCCGCGAACATCTCCAGCATCACCAGCGCCCGCGCCGGCGGCGTCACCGGCACGATGTCGCTCAGGCCGACGCCCGACAGCACGCTGAAACTCATGAACAACAGTTCCATCCAGGTGCGCGCGGCCTCCGGCGATGTCGGCGCAGAGAAACTGCCCGGGTACCACGCCTGGCAGACCGAGAACGCGAACGTCCACGACCAGGCCAGCAGGGTGAACGTGGCGCCCACCGCCAGCAGTTCGTCCAGGGTGACGCGGTGGTCGCCCAGCATATAAATGATGAGTCCGATCGCGGCGTAGAAATACAGCGCCGCTTCCAGCATCTGCGCCACCGGCAGCAGGCCGCGCAAGCCGGCGAAGTCCGCGAGCAGCGACATCGTCACCGCCGGCACCGCCATCAGCCACGCCACCCAGTTGATCGTGGGGCTGCGGTTGACCACCCACAGCACCAGCGCCAGCACAAGGATGCCGAACGCGCCGAACACCGCACGCCCGGTGCCGGATTCTTCCAGCACCGGATACAGCACCACCGCCAGCAGTTGCGCCGCCAGCAGCAGACCGGCCGGATGCCGGCGCAGTTGCGCCATCGCTTTCAACACCGCTCTGTTCATCGCGCTGCCGCTCTCCATTCGCGCTCCACGTCGAGGACCGCACGCGCCCATGCTGCCATGAACGGAATACCGACGGTGTCGTACTCGTAGCGGTCGTCGTTGTAGATGCCGTCGGCGTTGACCCGGATGCTGGCGGCCAGCATGCATTCCGCGCCGGAATCGCGATCGACCACGTACGCCACCTCGCTGAGCGATCCGTACGCCATGCCGGATTTGCCGGACACGCTCAAGCCATCCGGATAACGCGCGTCGCCGTCGCCGACGAAGAACCAGCGCGCGTGGCCGTCCGGATAAGCGCTTTCGGGATAGACCGGCGATGCGCTGTCGCGCGGACGCAGCGCCAGCGCCCGCAGCAGGCGCGCGCGCAGGGCGCCGTCGATCCGCCAGCGTTGCGCGGCCGGCACCGATTCGGGCGCCACGAAGGCCTGCAGCATGCGCAGGCTGTCGGCCAGCGGCAGGAAGTTCGCGTGCGAAAAATCGTGCGGCCCCGGGGTGGTACTGCCGTCGTCGTTGCGCCAGCCTTCGCCCTGCAGCACGCGGCCGAATGGGAACCGCCGCGCTGTCGCGATGCCCGTCGGGAAACGGCGCAACGCGCCGCCATTGACGGAGAGCAGCTCACCGCCGCCGTTGCGCCGGTCCGCTTCGAGGTCGGACGATCCCAGCCGCGCGATCAGGCGCGCATGCGGATAACCCATCTGCGCAAGCCGGCGATGGATCGTGTCGCCGCCCAGCAGCTCGTACCAGCGATTGAACGGGCGGTTGTCGCTGACCGCGAAGGTGCGGTCGATGCCGCGCGCGAACGTGTCGTCCAGCGGCTCGTCGCCCCATTCGCCGCTCGCCGGTGCGGCATGCAGGCGCAGCACGCTGTCGGCATCGCCGCCCGCGGCCTGCACCGCTTCGGCCATCAGCAGCGCCATCGGCAACTTCGCCACGCTGGCGGCGGGAAACCAGCGACGCGACATCAGGCCGCGATCATGGACGACATGACGCCGCGCGCCGTCGGCATCGCGCACGATCCGCACCCAGCGCAGTTGCACCGCGTGCTGCGGATTATCGACCACAGCGGCCAGCGCTGCAGGCATGCGCGCGAAGACCGCAGACCACACATCGTCCGACCGCATCGCTTCCGACCGCAGTGGATCGTCGCCGATCAAGGCATGCGATGGATGCGGCAGCGCAGCACCGGCAAGACCGAGCGCGGACAGTGCAAAGAAGCGACGCCGATCCATCGCCGTCAACGCGTCACCCCGCATTCGACGCGGACATCATGCTGCGGTGCCGCATGTTGCGGTGCCGCATCCTGCTGTCGATTCTGCATGCGCATGTGTCCCGGTCGATTCATGGGATCGAACATAACCCGGATCATCGACGGCGTGCCGCCGCGCACGACCTGCCATCGGAGGCGCGCGGGACGCACCGTGCGGGGGCGTGAAAACGAATGCACGGCGACAGCGGCCCCGTCCGCACTGATGCCGGGCATGAATACGATTACAGCGGGCTCGCTCTGGGTCGATGCGGCTCCTAAGCTCCGTGGGTTTAAGCGCCGGCCCCATCCGGCGGCGCCCGCCATCCGCACCGTTCCGAGGAGTCGAGTCACGCATGACAGTCACCGACCACACTACCCGCGCCACGACGGACGGCTCCACATCCGCGAGTTCCGCACCCGCAAGGTCCGCACTCGCGAGTCCCGCACCCGAGGGTTCCACGACGGCCGCGTTGCTTCCGGCCTTCCGCAACGCGCTGGCGATGACCCGCAGCGATATCCAGGCCGTGCCGGCGGCGCGCGCCGCCCTGCGCGCCGCCGCCGACGTCTGCCGCGACGCGCTGGCGCAGCGCTGGGCCGCGACCCAGGCCGACGACGCCCGCCGCGCGCCGTCGAACCGTCGCGTGCACTACCTGTCGATGGAATTCCTGATGGGCCGCGCCCTGCGCAACGCGCTGGCGGCGCTGCGCCTGGAACCCGAACTGCAGCGCGAACTGTCCGCGCGCGGCGTGTCGCTGGCCGATGTGCTGGAAACCGAGCCCGACGCCGCATTGGGCAACGGCGGTCTCGGCCGGCTCGCCGCCTGTTTCCTCGATTCCTTCGCCGAAACCGGCCTGCCCTCGTTCGGCTACGGCCTGCGCTACCGCTACGGCATGTTCGCGCAGGGCACCCAGGACGGACGCCAGATCGAGCGTCCGGACGACTGGCTGCGCCACGGCGCGCTGTGGGACATCGAACGTCCCGACGTCGAGTACATCATCGGCTTCGGCGGACAGGTCGAATCCGACGGCATCGGCGGTCGCCGCTGGCAGCCGGCCGAACGCGTGCTCGCCCGCGCCTACGACTTCATCGTGCCGGCGCACCACGGCGAGCGCGTGTCGACCCTGCGCCAATGGCAGGCCAGCGCCGAGGACGCGATCGACTTCGCCGCGTTCTGCCGCGGCGACCACGCCGCCGCCGCGCGCCATCTGGTCGCCGCCGACGCACTGAACTGGGTGCTCTACCCCGACGACAGCACCGACGCCGGCCGCGAGCTGCGCCTGAAGCAGGAAGCGCTGCTGGTCAGCGCCTCACTGCAGGATCTGATCGCCCGGCATCTCGCCGAAGGCCGCCCGCTGGATGCGCTGGGCCAGGGCAACGCGATCCATCTCAACGACACCCACCCGGCGCTGGCGCCGGCCGAGCTGATGCGCCTGCTGATCGACGATCACGGCCTTGGCTGGGACGAGGCCTGGGCGATCACCCGCCAGGCCGTGTCGTACACCAATCACACCCTGATGCCCGAAGCGCTGGAAACCTGGCCGGTGCGGATGTTCGAGGCGCTGCTGCCGCGCCATCTGGAGATCATCTATCGCATCAATCACGAATTCCTCGCCGACGTGCGCGCGCGTCATCCGGGCGACCACGCGCTGGTGGAGAGCGTGTCGCTGATCGACGAAACCCGCGGCCGCCGGGTAAAGATGGCCGCGCTGGCGGTGCTGGCGTCGCACAAGGTCAACGGCGTGGCAAAACTGCATTCGGAACTGATGGTCGACACCATCTTCGCCGACTTCGCGAAGCTTTTTCCCGAGCGCTTCATCAACGTTACCAACGGCGTCACGCCGCGACGCTGGCTGCAGCAGGCGAACCCGGGCCTGTCGTCGCTGCTGGACGACACCATCGGCAGCGGCTGGCGTCGCGATCTCGCTGAATTGGCGCAGCTGCGCGAACATGCGGACGATCGCGCCATCGGCCAGCGTCTCGCCGACGTGAAACAAGCGAACAAACAGCGGCTCGCCGCGCTGATCCGCCATGAGCTGGGCATCGAAGTCGATCCGACATCGCTGTTCGACGTGCAGATCAAACGCATCCACGAATACAAGCGCCAATTGCTGAATCTGCTGCACGTGGTGGCGCGCTACCAGGCGATGCTGGCGCAGCCCAACGGTCCCGATGGACAAGGCTGGACGCCGCGCACGGTGATCCTCGCCGGCAAGGCCGCATCGGCGTATCACACCGCGAAACAGATCATTCGCCTCGCACACGACATCGGCCGCAACATCAACAGCGACCCGCGGCTCGGCGGCAAGCTCAAACTCGTGTTCATGCCGAACTACGGCGTGAGTCTCGCCGAAACCATCATCCCCGCCGCCGATCTGTCGGAACAGATTTCCACCGCCGGTACCGAAGCCTCCGGCACCGGCAACATGAAGTTCGCGATGAACGGCGCGCTGACCATCGGCACCTGGGACGGCGCCAACATCGAAATGGCCGAAGCCATCGGCGAATCCGATCTGTTCGTGTTCGGCCTGCGCACCGGCGACGTCGCGAAGCTGCGCGCGCTGGGCTACGACCCGCGCTGGATCGCCAGCCAGAATCCGCAGCTGCAGCAGGTGCTGGACGCGATCGGCAACGGCGCCTTCAGCCCGGGCGAACCGAAGCGCTATCGCGCGCTGATCGACGGCCTGCTCGGCGCCGATCCCTACCTGCTGCTCGCCGACTTCGCCGACTACCTCGCCGCACAGGCGCGCGTCGATGCGCTGTATCGCGACCAGGACGCGTGGAACGCCTGCGCGCTGCGCAACATCGCCGGCATGGGCTTCTTCTCCACCGATCGCACCGTCGGGGAATACGCAGCACGCGTGTGGGCAGCACCGAAGTACAGCGGCCGACGCGGCTGAGCATGCTCGCACAGGGGGACATCGATGCACTGCTGGCGGCGCGACACGCCGATCCGTTCGCGGTACTCGGCCTGCACGCCGATGCCGCCGGCAGACTGTGGATCCGCGCGCTGCTGCCAGGCGCCGACGCGGTCGAACTGCTCGACGCCGCCAGCGGCCGATCGCTGACCGATCTGCTGCACCATCGCGACGGATTCTTCGAAGCGCGCGTGCCGCTGCGTCGCAAACGCTTCGACTACCGGCTGAAGGTGCGCTGGCACGATGGCGGCACGGGTATCTATGCGGATACCTTCGCCTTCGGTCCGCAGATCGGCGAAGACGCGTTGCTCGCGTTTCGCGAAGGTCGCGAGCTACGGCCGCAGAATTTTCTCGGCGCGCACCCCTGCACGATCGACGGCACCGACGGCGTGCGTTTCGCGGTCTGGGCGCCGAACGCGCGCCGGGTCAGCGTGGTCGGCGATTTCAACGCCTGGGACGGGCGCCGCCATCCGATGCGGCTGCGCCACACCGCGGGCGTATGGGAGATCTTCGTCCCGCACGCCGCGGTCGGCGATCTCTACAAATTCGAACTGGTCGCCGCCGACGGCGCGCTGCTGCCGACCAAAGCCGACCCGTTCGCGCGCGCCGCACAGCTGCGACCCGACACCGCGAGCAAAGTCGCCGCGCCGATGCCGATGCGCGCGCTGCCGCCCGATCGCGCCGCCGCCAACGAACGTCACGCACCGATCAGCATCTACGAAGTGCATCCGGGTTCGTGGCGTCGCAACGACGACGGCGGCGTTCCGGATTGGGACGCGCTCGCCGCGCAGCTGCCGGCGTACGCCGCCGATCTCGGCTTCACCCACATCGAACTGATGCCGGTCTCGGAATATCCGTTCGACGGTTCCTGGGGCTATCAGACACTGGGCCTGTTCGCGCCGACCGCACGCTTCGGTTCGCAGGAAGGCTTCGCGCGTTTCGTCGCGGCCTGCCACGCGCACGGCCTCGGCGTGATCGTCGACTGGGTGCCGGCGCATTTTCCGAAGGACGCGCACGGCCTGGCGCAGTTCGACGGCACCGCGCTGTACGAATACGCCGACCCGCGCGAATGCGAACATCGCGACTGGGGCACGCTGATCTACAACTTCGGCCGCACCGAAGTGCGCGCGTTCCTCGCCGGCAGCGCACTGCACTGGCTGGAACAGTTCGGCATCGACGGGCTGCGCGTCGACGCGGTGGCGTCGATGCTGTATCGCGATTACTCGCGGAACGCAGACGAATGGGTGCCGAATGCATTCGGCGGCCGCGAGAATCTCGAAGCCATCTCGCTGCTGCAGACCATCAACGCCCGCATCGGCGGCGATGTGCCCGGCGCCATCACGCTCGCTGAAGAATCCACCAGTTTCCCGGGCGTGTCCGCGCCCACCGACACCGGCGGCCTGGGCTTCCACTACAAATGGAACATGGGCTGGATGAACGACACGCTGCGCTACATGCACGAAGATCCCGTGCATCGGCGCTGGCATCACGACACGATGACCTTCGGCCTGGTCTACGCCTTCAGCGAGAACTTCGTGCTGCCGCTGTCGCACGACGAAGTGGTGCACGGCAAGGGCTCGCTGCTCCAGAAAATGCCCGGCGACGATTGGCAGCGGTTCGCGAATCTGCGCGCGTATCTCGGCTTCATGTGGGCGCACCCGGGCAAGAAACTGCTGTTCATGGGTCAGGAGTTCGCGCAGCCCTACGAATGGCGTCACGACGAAGCGCTGCCCTGGCATCTTCTGGAAAGACCCGATCACGCGGGCATGCGCGAACTGGTGCGCGATCTCAACGCGCTCTATCGCACCACACCTGCGCTGCATCGGCTGGACTGCGACAGCGCCGGCTTCGCCTGGATCAGCGGCGACGATAGCGAACAGTCGGTCTTCGCATGGATCCGTCGCGACGGCCAGGGCGGCACGGCGCTGGCGATCTGCAACTTCACGCCGGTGCCGCGACACGGTTACAGGCTCGGCGTGCCCGACGACGGTGCCGCGCACTGGCGCGAAGCGCTCAACACCGACTCGCGCCACTACGGCGGCACCGACCTGGGCAACGGCATGCAGACGCTGCATGTCGACGCCATCCCCGCGCACGGCTGCGCGCGTTCGCTCGCGCTCACGCTGCCGCCGCTGGCGACATTGATGCTGGTGCCGGCATGAGCGGCCATTTATTCGATGTTTCGGGAAGACTGTCTGTATTCCGCAAAACTTTCGATGGAAGGACGTCCGGCCTCGCAAAGAACGATGCCGAGGCAGTGTGTGGGAGCGACGGAAGTCGCGATCGTGGCAGCGGCGCAAGCCGCGATCAGGCACCGATCATATTCTCGCGGGCTGTCGCGACTTCCGTCGCTCCCACAGATATCCGGGTTGCGCCTCATGACTGAGGCACTGCCCGAATTCCTGCTGCCCGGCCGCGCCTCGCCGCTCGGCGCGCATGTCGTCGATGGCGGCATCCAGTTCGCGGTGTTCTCGCAGCGCGCGAAGCGGATCGAACTCTGCGTGTTCGATGCCAGCGGTACGCACGAACTGAAGCGCTATCCGCTGCCCCACGCCGAAGACGGCGTGTTTGCCGGCGTACTGCCCGACGCGCAGCCCGGCCTGATCTACGGCTATCGCGCGCACGGCAGTTGGAAGCCGGAATCCGGCTATCGCTTCAACCCGCACAAGCTGCTGCTCGATCCCTACGCCCGCGAGATCGCCGGCCGCTTCGACTGGCGCCCCGAACACTTCGCCCACACGCAGGGCCATCCCGAAGGCTCGCGCGTGCTCGATACCCGCGACAACGCCGCGTTCGCATTGAAGGCGCGAGTGACGCCGCCGCTCGAGACGCGCGCAGCGCAGCGTCCGCGCCGTGCGCTGTCGGAACTCGTGCTGTACGAACTGCACGTCAAGGGCTTCACGATGACGTTGCCCGGCATCCCCGACGCGCTGCGCGGCACCTACGCCGGGCTGGCGCATCCCGCGGCCGTCGCGCATTTCAAACGCCTCGGCGTGACCACGCTGTCGCTGCTGCCGATCCACACCGCGATCAACGAACACGGCGTGCACGAACGCGGCCTGCGCAACTACTGGGGCTACAACACCATCGGCTTCTTCTGCCCGGACGCGCGCTACGCGGCCTGTCGCAGCGGCGGGAATGAGGATGCCGGCGCGGTCATCGCGGAATTCCGCGCGATGGTCGCCGCGCTGCAGGCGGCAGGTTTCGAAGTGGTGCTGGACGTGGTCTTCAACCATACCGCAGAAGCCGACGAACACGGACCAACGATCAGTTTCCGCGGCCTCGACAATCCAAGCTGGTATCGATTGAAAACCGACGACCGCAGCCGCTACGAGAACGCCAGCGGCTGCGGCAACACGTTGCGGTTGATCCATCCGCGCGTCACCCAGTTCGTGCTGGATTCGCTGCGCTATTGGGTCGAGGTGATGGGCGTCGATGGTTTCCGCTTCGATCTGGCGCCCGCGCTGGGCCGCACGCGCCAGGGCTTCGATCCCTCGGCGCCGTTCTGGGTCGCGCTGCGCCAGGATCCGACGCTCTCGCAGGTGCATCTGATCGCCGAGCCCTGGGATCTGGGGCACGACGGCTACCAGCTCGGACGCATGCCGGGCCGCTTCCTCGAATGGAACGACCGCTTCCGCGACGGCGCGCGCAACTACTGGCTGGGCCACGATGCGCACCACGGCACCGCCATCGGCCGCAGCGAATTCGCGCGGCGCTTCACCGCATCCAGCGATCTCTTCCATCACGGCCATCGCCTGCCCGCCGCCAGCGTCAACTTCGTCGCCGCGCACGACGGTCGCACGCTCGCCGATGTCGTGAGCTATCGCGACAAACACAATCTCGCCAACGGCGAAGGCAATCGCGACGGCCATTCGCACGAGGTCTGCGCGAATTTCGGCACCGAAGGCGACAGCGATCATCCGCTGGTGATCGACACCCGTCGCCGCGTGCGCCGCGCGCTGCTCGCCACCACCTTGCTTGCGCAGGGCACGCCGATGCTCTGCGCCGGCGACGAGTTCGGCAACAGCCAGCGCGGCAACAACAACGCCTATTGCCAGGACAACGCCACCGCCTGGGTGGACTGGTGCATGGCCGACGATACCGACGCCGATGCGGATATCGATTTCGTCGCATCGCTCATCGCGCTGCGCCTCGACGACCCGCTGCTGCGTCACGCGCGCTGGTTCGCGACCGATCCCGACGCGCACGAACCCGCGATCCATTGGCTGCGGCCCGACGGCGAAGCGATGCAGGTCGACGACTGGCACGACGCGTACGCGCATGCCTTCGCCTGCCAGCTCGCCGCCGACGCCGCGTCGCCGCCGCGCTGGTGCATCGTCTTCAATCCCGGCGCGCAGCCCGCGCGCTTCAGGTTGCCCCATGGCCCGTGGCGATTAGCTGCGGACAGCAGCGGCACGCTTGCCGCAGCAGGACCTTACGCACAGGGCGACGACCGCATGTTCGATATACCGTTCCGCAGCCTGCTGCTGCTGCGCCACGACACGAATCTCCAGGAGACCCACCGATGATCGATCTCGAGCAACGCGCAGCCGGCGTACTGCTGCACGTCACCTCGCTGCCCGGACCGCATGGCATCGGCGATTTCGGCCCGGACGCCTATCGCTTCGTCGACTGGCTGCAGTCGGCCGGACAGCGCGTGTGGCAGTGGCTGCCGACCAATCCCATCGGTCCCGGCAATTCGCCGTATCAGAGCGTCTCCGCGTTCGCCGGCAGTCCGCTGATGGTCGCGCTGGAGCCCTTGATCGAAGCCGGCTGGCTGCCCGCGCCGACGCTGCCCGACGGCGGCTTCGACGCGCGCACCATCGACTTCGGTCGCGTCATCGGCTGGCGCCAGACACAACTGCGCAGCGCGCACGCTGGCTTCGTCGCGAAACAGGATACGGATGAACACAAGGCGTTCGCACTGTGGTCTGCGCAGCAAAGCGATTGGTTGGACGACTACGCATTGTTCATGGCGCTGGAAACCGCGCACCACGGCGCAACGTGGTGGCGCTGGCCCGAACCGCTGCGCGTGCGCGATGCCGCGGCGCTCGCTACCGCGCGCAAAGCGCATGCGAACGAAATCGGCTTCTGGGCATTCGTGCAGTGGTGCTTCGACACGCAGTCGCATGCATTGAAGCAATATGCCAACGACCGAGGCGTCGCGATCATGGGCGACCTGCCGATCTTCATCGCGCATCACAGCGCCGACTGCTGGTCGCGGCCCGACCTGTATCTGCTCGACGACGACTATCAGCCGACATCCGTCGCTGGCTGCCCGCCGGATGCGATGGCGCCCACCGGCCAGCGCTGGGGCAATCCGCTGTATCGCTGGGACCGCATGGCGAACGAAGATTTCGCGTGGTGGACCGCACGCCTGCGCCGCGCGCTGGATCAGGCCGACGTGTTCCGTATCGATCACTTCCGCGGCTTCGCCGGCTATTACGACATTCCCGCGACCTGCCCCACCGCCGAGGAAGGCGAATGGAAACCCGGTCCCGGCAAGGCGCTGTTCGACGCGATCGAACAAGTGCTCGGCCCGCTGCCGATCGTCGCCGAAGACCTGGGCCTGATCACCGAGGATGTGGTCGAACTGCGCGACAGCTGCGGCTTCCCCGGCATGAAGATCCTGCAGTTCGGCTTCGGCGGCGACGCCACCGACCTGTTCCTACCGCACAACTGGGCGCGCAACTTCGTCGCCTACACCGGCACCCACGACAACCACACCGTCCGCGGCTGGTGGGACACCGCCCCCGCGCACGAACGTGCCTACGCCGGCAGCTACCTACCCGCCAACGACAGCGACGTGCACTGGGCGATGATCCGCGCCTGCTGCAACTCGGTCGCGAACATGGCGGTGTATCAGTTGCAGGATGTGCTTGGGTTGGGGCTTGAGCATCGGATGAATACCCCGGGGACGGTGGGGGATCACAATTGGACGTGGCGGTTCGAGTGGGAGATGGTGGATGCGGAGGCGACGCGGGTGTTGGGGTTGATTACTGCGGCGAGTGGAAGAGGCGCGTTTGAACTTGCGCAGATTCAATAGGGTATTCCTGAAGATATCGGCAATTTGAATCGATATTGCCTATGAAAAAGCGCCGCGAATCGGCGCTTTTTTGTGAGCGTAAGTGTTGCCGCGAGGGCTTGGTTAGATGACTTTCTGGAATGCGATGCGCAGCTGTTGACATTGCGAATATGCAGTGTCAAGTTAGATGCGATGCCGCGTTTTTTAGTCATACGCGCTACATATGGAAAGAACGATAAGGGATATGTCGGTGGTTATTGATCGCTCGGGGTGAGCGCTTTTTTTCGGCATGAATTGCAATTGGTGTTGCGCATAGGCGTATTGCTGATTGACGGTTGTGCGTGAGGCTTTGGCGTAGGCATCAAGAATGGCTGACTTGGGGATGGCATGCAATCGTAGTGATCCTCATTCGGCTCTTTCGTTGCATCATGGGGAATAGCTTGGTGGATATTCTTGCGAGTCGCTATTGCTTGAACTGAGACGTTTATTCTGGCGCTTTGTTTTTAAACACTAGCTCCGCTTGGCAAGAATCCCTTTGCCGCTAGCAATGCGCGAAGTCAGTCTGATTCTAATATTTGAATAGCAACGCACTAGAGAATGCCACGCCACTGCGATTTAAAGGTTAAAGGCGATCGAAATGAAATCTATGACTGACCCGAGAGCATTTCTAAAGGACACCATTACGAGTGCAGGCCATCTTCTGCTATCAATCTCAGAATCAAGTTGCGATCTAGGCCCTTGGTGCGATGCGGAAATCAACCGGCATATCGAAGAAATAATTCTTCGCCAATTCCCTGAGCATTGCATTGTTACTGAAGAACTGGGTAATTCAAACGACGAGACAAGTGAAGTCGTCTGGATCGTCGATCCTATCGATGGATCGGCGAATTTCTATAGAGGCTTGAGGCCATACTCGATTTCTATTTGTCTTAGAGTTCGAGGCGAGCTGCTACTTGGTGCAGTTTATGAGCCTTATACGAACCGACTTTTCATTGGCGAAAAGGGGAAAGGTGCCGAATTGAATGGCGATAGAATTCGGGTTTCTACAGCGGTAGAAACGGAAGATATTATAATAGCGCTATCACGTTATAGCAGTTTCTTGCAGGCAAGCCCTGGATACCACACGAAATTCCTGAGACTCGCACGATCCTTTGACGTAAGGATATCAGCGTCCACAGCGCTTGACATGTGCAATGTTGCGTGCGGCTCTCTAGACGCGAGAGTGCTAGCAGATACTCGATTATGGGACAACGCTGCAGCCGCGTTGATTGTGCGAGAATCCGGAGGCACAGTCACTGACTGGGCGGGAGGATTTCCTGCGGCCGATGCCACGCAGCTACTAGCGTCCAACGGCCACACCCACGCCATTCTAATAGATTTTTTGGCCAGGAGTGGACAGTGAATCGCTCCGATACCAACGACAGCAATACTGTTAGGGATCGACACCAATTTGATGTTTTTTTAAGCCATAATAGTACTAGCAAGCCATTAGTTCGCGAATTGGCAAACGAGCTTAAATCTATAGGCCTGCGCGTCTGGCTTGATGAAGATGAACTACAGCCGGGCGCAATATGGCAAAAAGAGCTAGAGCGTGGAATTCGCTCTTCTGCGGCAATAGCTGTGCTCGTAGGTCAAGACGGCATCGGCCCATGGGAAGACGAAGAAGTTATGGCCGCGCTTATCCTTGCTAAGAAGAGCGGCCACCCAATTATTCCTGTAATTCTACCGGATGCTCCAAAAACTCCAGACATTCCATTTTTCCTTAATAGTCGAACATGGGTTGACTTGAGGCCAGGCATTTCAGCAACGGCGGCACTTAAAATTCGATGGGGAATAACAGGACAGAGGACCGCTGATAATAGGCTTCATCAAGTGAAAAAAATTTCAGCAAAATTGGAGACGGCAGCGGAAGACGATTCTAATATTTTGGATTTCGCATCTCTTTGCAACAACTATTTAACCACAACTCGATACCTGCGAAGACGCGCACGATTTATCGCGCGCGGCACACGTGCTTTTCAATCGACGATGCGCAGACTAATGTCAAAACAGCACAGACCGTGTGAGCACGAACTAACGACAGATGCATACGTGCAATTTTGTGAGCAATTGAAAAACCCATACGAACGAGTAATGGCGCATGCCGCCTACCTTGAAAGTCTCGGCCATGCCGAGTTAATGCTCGAGGCTCTGGGAAAGAACCGTTTCAAAGGATCAAAAGAAAGCAGCAGGCTGCTCTACCAGGCCATAGCTCATGAGAAAATGGATGATGTGGCGACGGCACAGAGACAACTTAGAAAGGTGCTCGACACCGAGACTAACAAAGATTTATTGAGAGCCGCTCAGTTCAACATGCAAGTTTGCTATGAGAAGCTATGCGATTTCAAGAAATTAAATTTTGAGACGTTCATCGATGATCGAAGAACCGTCTTCTATGACGGCGAGAGAATCCGCGACAAAGCTTTAGCAATGCATTTAATCGTTTGCATTCAGAGGAAGCAGCCATTTATATACAATTCCGCACTTGCGGAATCGCTGAATCATCTATATTCCAACAGTCACGTTGGATATGCTAAGACGCTAATCACGAAGGCTTCATTCGATGGCAATTTTCTGTCGGGTAGCAATGTCGAAAATATCTTATCAGAAATACCCCTGGTTGACGCAAATAGCAGGGCCGCGATTCTTACATTGATTATAGATTATCTACCTCCAGAAGCCACACAGTTACGGGACTCGACTCTTGTTTCATTGGGCAGAGAACCTGACGATATTGCGACGATAGCGAAATGGAAAAATCAACACCTTAGGAAATCTTAATTCATGGAAGTTACAAAAGCGGACATGTGCGTACTTGGGGGAGGTGCCGCAGCTCTCATAACGAACGAAATAATGAGAAGAAATGGCGTTTCCTGCTGCATTATTGCTAAGTCACTCCTGGGCAATCTAGCACCGATAAAAGTTGGGATCAATCGCATCAGTCCCGTGCCAATTTTTGTGGGATACGATAGTTCGCTATACGATAAACTTGGCTTTAGTTCGCCAAGCGACGAAGACTTCGTAACGACAGACTATTCTGTGATATCCGGCATCGTCCGCAAAGAAGATATTGCTCCCAATTCGTTTGCTGAAACTGTAGAGAGAACCTATCAAGATGCTAAAAAGCGGCTGATCATCACCAGAAAGCACCTCGGAAGATTGCCATTCGATCACGACTTGCCTGGATTAAACCGCAAGGTTCAGGCACAGCACAATCCCGATCGCGGAGCAAATCGACGCATTGGATTTATTGAAGGCGTGTCGCCTTATCTCCAGCTCATGGAGTCGGCGCCGATGCCACACGTAATTGCCGAGCAACCGCTCCGAATAGACATAGCAAGGCGCTGCGTTACAACGAGCACTCGTCACATATTCTATAAGCAACTAATCTCCACAATACCTCTCCTGGATTTTTTATCACTTTCAAAAATACCAAATACGCTACAAGCGTCGTCTGCTGGCGCGCAAATTTACGTCTTCAAGGCATACAATAATAACCATCGCCATTCCTTGATTTACGACTGCGATGCTCGATCTCCTGTTCATCGCGCATATGCGCCACGCGGAAGTTTTGTAATCGCGCAGATCGCATATGAGCAGTGGGGCGCTAAAGACGAAGTTATTGCTACTCGCATAAAAGAGCTGCTAGATTTAGAAATCGAAGATGTCGCAGTCAAAAAAATAACTATCAATGATTGTTATCCTCTTGCATTGTCTGACTATCCACAGCGCGACAGAATCATGAAGACCCTAGAGAATTCTGGCGTTACAATTTTCGGAAGGCTCGGACAATGGGAATACTTGGATTTGGAGGAGCTCGATTGGGAGCGAATCGAATGCCTGCACTGAGCATTTTTGACCAAGTGTCATCGTTTAACGACAGACAAGATAAAGTGTATTTGACTTCTTACCATGAAAATGGCTTCGAGATCGGATTCGGCCGTCAAGGCAGCTACAGCGGCCACAGTCATTTGCGTTTCGTCGACATCATATTTTCTCCAGCCGGAATCCGCTACGATGGCGCGCACGCGGACATACCGCCTGCCCTTGTAGTCGTGCCAGCGAGAACGTATCTTCCTGACGTCACAATAGGACTCTTTGGGTTCCTGAAGTTTTGCCAAGACGGTGGGCCTATCGATTTTCCAGAAAAGGTCGATTATCAACTTAACGAGGGCAAAGTTTTAGCATTCATAGATCAAGCCAAGATAACGTTTCCGTGGTACCGAAAACCTGGCGCCAAACCTGGAGAAGTTATTCTCACGTTGGCTCACGATGTTTTTACCATCGAATTCAGCAACGGCCATTCGTTTATTATCGGCAAGTAACCCATGATCCTGCGCGGCCGCATAACGGTATACGGCGAATATTTGATGAAGCAAGACACTTGCGGTTTTATTATTCCAACCGATCTCTTCTTAGCGACCGGCGACACTGCGGGACTTCCGATTCATGCCAGTTACGACCCATCTTTAGACAGAACCGCAAGGGTTCTAGAGCGATATGGATATCGGACTCAGAGGCGCATATACGGCGATCTCCCGTTCGGGCTAGGGTTCGCCAGCAGCACGGTCCTGGCTGCTCTCCATCTTAGTCCAGTTTCATCCATCGACGATGTGCGTCTCGCAATCCAGAAATGTGATCGAGAGGTACACGGATTCGAGCCTAGCGGAATGGACTTTTCGGCCATTTCTTCGCAAACCTCAGGCTTTTATTCGAGAGGAAACTGGAGACATTTTCAGCTGTCTTCATTTTTTCCATACAGCATTGTCACACCACCCCCTGAGAGGTTGTCCCCACTCTCTGAAATCGAATTAATAATATCAAGGTCAGATAAATACCTAATCGCAATTGCGAACAAAATGACTAGTGGAATATTGTCCACAGGATCTTTGGACTACGATGCAATCCTGGATTACTCAAAAGAGCTCTCTGATTTGTCAATCTATTCCCGGGCCGCAAAATCTTTTATCGACAATCTACTTGAAAATGATGTGGCCGCTAAAGCGATTGGCGGACTCTACGACAAAGCTATTATCGTCATATGGAAAAGCAAAGACGTCGCATTTCTGAAGCGCCATCTTCTTGAAGGCGCAAATGTATTTTCAAACGTTTACTAAAACCTATCTCAAAATCGATCCTTATTAGCGTCGAACATCAGTCCACAGTCGCGCATGGGACCGGGACACCCACAATTCGGACAGTCCCGACATGCCGGTAGCCTGTTCCCTAACAGGGTTCGTCAACGTCGTCTCTTACGCTCAGCGCATGACACCATGGAAGCGTGAGCTCGTAGGCTGGGCCGATGATCCAGCCTACACACTACTCACTGCAGCATCTGCGAATTCACCAATTGCAGATCCTGCGGGCGCTTGAACTCCGCCGTCAGCTGATCCAAAGTCTGTTGGCTCAACACCATGTCTCCGTTCCTCGCGGCCGTGGCCGTATCTTCTCAAAGGGCAGGTACACAGTTCGATTTACAGACTCGCGAGCCCAGCAAGAATAGTCAGAAAAACCGGATGAATCACCTAGATGTTTTCTGCAAACATCGACACACACTCGTTCAAATTGAGTCGAACCGCCTCTCTCGCCAAGGAAAGCCAATGTCCGTCACCACCCGCCTCTTCCCCCGCCTGCACCCGTCGCTGCCGCAGAACGATTCCCCCGCAGGCCGACGCCAGCGCAAGAAGCAGTTGCAGGAGAGTCGGCAGCGCTATCGTTGGACCGACGACGTGCCGAACGTGGTGGGCGTGCCGATGGCGGCGGAGGTGCCGTCGGCGGATGAGCCCAGTCTGCCTTGGCTGTTGCTGGTGGCCGAAACCGGGTTGAAGTTGGCCGAGAATTTTCTGGTGGTGAAGCTGGAGGGCGGCAGACGCAAAGGTCTGGCCGAGGATGCAGCGGCGGTGGCGAAGCTGGCCGAGGTGCGCGCGCGGCTGGCGACGACCCAGGCATTGAAGGCGAACCATCCGGACGAGGCGCAGACCGACATGGCGCATGAGCTGGCGTTCGCCGCGAAGCATGTCGCGTTTCAGCACGGCGATTCCTTCGAGGAATTGCTGGCCGATTTCAAGGCGCTGGTGGCGCAATTCGAACAGGAAACGGCGCAGGGCAACACCCTGGCCGAGTACGAGGCGCTGTTCAAGACATTACCGCTGCCGGCGATCGCCCAGGACTTCATGGACGACGCCAGTTTCGCGCGGTATCGCATCGCCGGGCCGAATCCGATGCTGATCCGCGGCATCGATGCGCTGCCGGCGACGCTGCCGCTGAGCGATGCGCAGTTTCGCGCGGTGATGGGCGCGGGCGATAGCTTGAGCGCGGCGCTGGGCGAACACCGCGTCTACCTGCTGGATTACCGCGAACTCGATTTCCTCGCCGCGGTGCCCGGCCGGACCGGCGGGGCGGCCAAGCACGTGTTCGCGCCGATCGCGCTGTTCGCGATCCCCAGGGGCGGTAAGCAGATCGCGCCGGTGGCGATCCAGTGCGGCCAGGATCCGGCGAAGCATCCGCTGTTCTTTCCGGCTGCGCAGGGCAGCGCGTTGGGCTGGGGCTGGCAGATGGCGAAGACCGTGGTGCAGGTGGCCGAGTGCAACTACCACGAGTTGTTCGTGCATCTGGCGCGCACCCATCTGGTGATGGAAGCGTTCGCGGTGGCGACGCATCGCTGTCTCGCCGCAGCGCACCCGATCAATGTCCTGCTGGTGCCGCACTGCATCGGCACGCTGTTCATCAACAACGCCGCGGCGAAGTCGCTGATCTCGCCCGGAAGCCCGATCGACGATTTCTTCGGGGCACCGATCGCGCGTTCGCAGCAGGCCGCGGGCAGCGACCGACTCGGTTTCGACTTCTACGCGAACATGCTGCCGGCCGACCTTGCCGCGCGTCGCGTCGACGACCCCGCGCGGCTGCCGGAGTATCCGTATCGCGACGATGCGCTGCTGGTGTGGGCGGCGATCGAACAGTGGATCCAGGACTACGTCGGCGTGTACTACGCGGACGACGCGGCGGTGACCGGCGACGGCGAACTCGCCAACTGGGCCGCATCGCTGATCGCCGAGGGCAAGATCAAGGGGTTCAAGCCCATCGGCACGCGCGCGCAGCTCGTCGACGTACTGACCATGGTGGTGTTCACGGCCACGGCGCAGCATTCGGCGGTGAATTTCCCGCAGAAACCGCTGATGACCTATGCGCCGGCGATCACCGGCGCCGGCTGGCAAGACGCGCCGGCACGGCAGGACGGACACGATGAGCAGCGATGGTTGGCGATGTTCCCGCCGACCAACCTCGCGCTGGAGCAATTGAACGTGCTGTACCTGCTGGGCTCGGTACATTTCCGCGCGTTGGGCGATTACCGCAGCAACCATTTCCCCTACCTGCCCTGGTTCGAAGACCACGCCATCGTGAGAAATGGTGGGCCGCTGGACCGGTTCCAGCAGTCGCTGCGCGGAGTGCAGACAAAGATCGAAGCGCGCAACACCGCGCGCCCGCCGTATCCGTTCCTGCTGCCGAACGGCATTCCGAACAGCATCAATATCTGAGGCATCGCAGCGGCGCCAATGACTTGCGGCGATTCCTCATCCGCAAGTGACCGCGGCTTTCTCGTAGGAACTCGTAGGGCGGGTCTCGCACCCGCCAATGCAATCAAGCGGCCACTTGCTCATCGGAAGGAAACGCCGCAGCGCGCAACCAGGATTCGGGCTGACGGTCCATCGCTCCGTTCATGGCGGGTCCAAGACCCGCCTTACGAAAACTACTCGCTCTGCCGCCGATAGGCGGAACGGCGCACCGCCCACTCCGATGCGATCAACGCGCCCAAGGCCAATCCCAGCGACACCAGCGCGAGACGCGCGATGCCGTCGCCGCCGTTGGGGGTCTGGATGAGGGTGTGCATCGCCAGCGAGATCGTCTGGGTTTCGCCTGGGATATTGGAGACGAAGGTGATGGTGGCGCCAAACTCGCCCAGCGCCTTCGCGAACGCCAGCGTGGCGCCGGCCGCGATGCCTGGGAAACTCAGCGGCAAGATGACCTGCCAGAACGTCGCCCATGGGCGCGCGCCGAGGCTGGCGGCCATCTCGTCGATCTCGCGTGGCACCGCTTCGATCGACAGGCGCACCGAGCGCACGAACAGCGGGAAGGCCATGATGGCCGCGGCCACCACCGCGCCGGTCCAGCGGAACGCGAAGGTGATGCCGAGCCACGCTTCCAGCCATTGCCCCACCGCGCCCTGGCGGCCCAGCACGATCAGCAGCGCGTAGCCGGTGAGCACCGGCGGCATCAGCAGCGGCAGGTGCACCAGCGCATCGAAGAAGATCTTTCCGCGGAAATGCCAGCGCGCCAGGATGTAGGCGGTGGCGACCGCGAACGGCGCCGCGCACACCACGGCCATGGCGGCGACGCGCAGGCTCAGCGCGATGGCGGTGATTTCCTCGGCGGTGAACATGTCAGACCGTCATCGCGCAGGCAGGAACCCGCCGCGCTTGAAGATGGCTTTCGCTTCATCGCCGCGGAGAAACATCAGGAAGCCCCGTGTCGCGGCGGGCGGCGTCTTCGCCACGCGCGCCAGCGGATAGACGATGACATCGTGGGCGCGGCCCGGAATCGCGGCGACGACGCGCACCTTGGGCTCGGCCTGTGCGTCGGTGGCGTAGACGATACCCAGCGGCGCTTCGCCGCGCGACACGAACGCCATCGCGGCGCGCACATTGTCGGCCTGCGCCAATTGGCCGGAAACTGCGCTCCACAATCCAAGCGTCGTCAACGCCTGCTTGCCGTATCGCCCGGCAGGCACCGACGTGATTTCCGCCATGGCGAGACGGCCGCCGCCCAGCGCCTGACGCACGGCGGCCGGCTTCAGAGAAAGCGTGCGCAGCGGCGAATCCGCGGGCGCGATCACCACCAGACGGTTGCCGACAAGATCGGTGCGGGTGCCGACATCGATCAGCTTGCGCTGCTGCAGATAGTCCATCCATTCGCCATCGGCGGAAATGAAGACATCCGCAGGTGCGCCCTGCTCGATCTGCTTGGCGAGCGCGGCGCTGCCCGCGTAGGAGATCGACACCTTCTGCCGGGACCGCTTCGTCCACGTGGCCGCGGCTTCGTCCAGGCTCTCCTTGAGGCTGGCCGCGGCGAAGACGGTGATGGGCCGGGGCTGCGCGGCGTGCGCCAGCGCCGGCAGGGCCAGCAACATCAGCAGGATGGACAGACGCGCGAGGAAGCTCATGGGCGACAGGATACCTGTGGTTCTGAGGAAGCAACGTAGCCCGGGTAAGGTCGAAGACCGCACCCGGGGCTTTTGATCTTTAAACCGTAACGGAGGCCTGGCCGCTTGCGTTTTCCCGGGTGCGGTCTTCGACCTTACCCGGGCTACGAGTTCGTCGGAACTGAAGGCGCGAACGTAGCACCGAACCGTTCGCGCAGCAGGTTCTTCTGCACTTTCCCCATGGTGTTGCGCGGCAGTTCGGAGATGATCTCCAGCGACTTGGGTTGTTTGTAGCGCGCCAGGTTTTCGCGCAGCACGGTATCGATGGCGACAAGATCCAGCGCGACGCCCGGCTGCGCGACCAGCATCGCGACCACCGCTTCGCCGAAGTCGGGATGCGGGATGCCGATGACCGCGGACTCCAGCACGCCGGGCTGTTCGTCGAGCAGCAGTTCGACTTCCTTCGGATAGACGTTGAAGCCGCCGGTGATGATGAGATCCTTCTGGCGGCCGATCAGCGTGAGATAACCGTCATCGCTGAAGCAGCCGAGGTCGCCGGTGATGAAGAATCCACTGTCGCGGAATTCTTCGCGGGTCTTGTCGGGCATGCGCCAGTAGCCATTGAACACGTTGGGGCCGCGCACTTCGACCGAGCCCGTTTCGCCCGCCGGCAGCTGCGCGCCGGTCGCGGGATCGGCGACGATCACCTCCACGCCCGGCAGCGGCGGGCCGACGGTACCGGCGCGGCGGTCGCCGTCGTACGGGTTGGAGGTATTCATGTTGGTTTCGGTCATGCCGTAGCGCTCCAGCACCGCATGGCCGGTGCGTGCCGCCCACTCGCGGTGGGTGTCGGCGAGCAATGGCGCCGAGCCCGACACGAACAGCCGCATATGCCGTGTCGACTCCCTGGTCAGCGCCGGGCTTTGCAACAGCCGCGTGTAAAACGTCGGCACACCCATCATCACGGTGGCGCGCGCCATCAGTTTGATGATCAGCTCCGGATCGAATTTCGGCAGGAAGATCATCGACGCCCGCGCGAACAGCGTGACGTTGCTGGCCACGAACAGGCCGTGGGTGTGGAAGATCGGCAACGCATGCAATAAAACGTCCTCCCGCGTGAACCGCCACTCGCGCGCCAGCGCCTCCGCGTTCGATAGCAGATTGCCGTGGGTCAGCATCGCGCCTTTCGAGCGCCCGGTGGTTCCCGATGTGTAGAGCAGCGCAGCAAGATCGTCATCACCGCGGTCTTCGACGACGAATGCGTCCGGCTGCGCATCGCACAGATCGCGGAATGTTCCGCGACCCGCCGCATCCAGCGTAAGCAACCGCGCGCCGTGCGCGTCCGCGACCGGCGCGAGCGCCTCCGCACGCGCGGGGTCGACCAGCAGCAGCGATGGCGCGGCGTCGCCGACGAAATAATCCACTTCCGCAGCGGTGTAGGCGGTGTTGAGCGGCAGGAATACCGCGCCGGCCGCGACCGTCGCACCGTAGACGGCCAGCGCTTCCGGCGTCTTCGCCACCTGCATCGCGACGCGATCGCCGGCGCGCACGCCCTGCGCACGCAGCGCGCCGGCGGCGCGATGGATCATCGACAGGAATGCGATGCCGGAGATCGCGGTGTCGTCGGCCAGCGCGATCAGGGGACCGGGCCTGGCGGCCAAGGGTGCGAAGAGTCGGTCGTAGAGCGGATTGGGCACAAGGGTTCTCTTGAGTTCTGTCTGGAGATTTCGGATCGAGACCTGCGGCTTGCGATGCGCACGATCGCAATGCTAACCGGAGTCGCGCGCGGCGAACCGATGCCCGCGGCGAAGGCGCCCGTGTGCGGTGCAGCTTGAAAAACACGCGCAGGGCTGTTAACCATAGCGCCAGCGAGGGATCGTGCAGGCGCCGAACAAACGCTGGCACGATCGACAGGAGGCTCGCGAGCAACGCCCCGCCGATACGCTCGCGAGGCGCGGAAAGGATGCCGACGGCCGGATGCCGTCGCTACGACGGCGCTCGCCGCAGAGGTGGCATGGACGCGATACCCATTCGACAGGCTCAGGACCAGAACGATCTGGTCTGTCATTGCGCGGGCATCGGTCGCGCGCGGATCAAGGCAGCCATCGCCACCGCACCGGCTTCGACGCTCGAATCGCTGGGCACCCAGCTCGGCTGCGGCGTGCAGTGCGGTTGCTGCCGGCCGCTGGTGCAGGAACTGCTGGGCGAATCGCCGTGGTACGAGGTGGTCAACAGCACCCGCACGGTGCTCACCGACGCCGACACCCCGGAACGCCGCATCGTGCAGATCGATCTGCAGCTTTTGGGCTTCCCGCCCTATCCACAGGCGCTGCCCGCGCAACACGTGGTGGTGCAGGCGTGGCTGGACGAGACCTGGGTCACCCGCACGTATACCGTCGTGAGCCAATCGGAAGACGGCAACACCGTCGGCATTGCGATGCGTCGTATCGAAGGCGGCGAACTCAGCGTGCGTCTGCTGGATGCCGACGACCCGACCTTCGTGGACATTCCGTTGCGCATCGCGGTGCCGGCCGGCGAGGCCGATCCCGCGGATGGACGGCCGGTGGTGTGCTTCGTCGCCGGCGTGGGCGTGACCCTGGCGCTGTCGCTGCTGCACGGCCGTCGCCCCGATCAGTCCTTGCATGTGGACTACAGCGCATCGCGTCGCGGCGACATGGTCTATGCCGACCGGATCGAGGCGTCCGCGATGAGCGGCCGCGGCGTCAGCTGTCATCTGCGCACGGACGACATCGATGGCTTCATCGACAGCGAGGACATCCTCGCGACGGTGAAACAGTTTCCCGGCGCGCGCTATTACGTGTGCGGTCCGCCGGTCTATACGCGCCGGCTGCTGGAAGGTCTGTTCAAGGCGGACGTGAACGACGCCGACGTGCGGGTGGAGGCCTTCTTCCTGAAGACCAATGCCCCGCGCCGGCGTAGTCTCCGCCGGCTGGCCTACGCCGCGGGACTTGCGGCGTCTTTCCTGCCGCTGCTGTTGCTGGCGCCGGCGCTGGCGGAATTCGTGCCGAACAACGCGCACAACCCGGGACACGCCGAACTGGCGTGCAGCGATTGCCATCGAGAGGCGCCGGGCAGTCTTCGTCAGCAGGTGCAGGCGAAGGTCAGGCACCTGCTGGCGCTGCGCGCGGCCGATGCCGACTTCGGCATGCGTCCCGTGGACAACGCCGCCTGTATCGGCTGTCACGACAATCCCGACGACCGCCATCCCGCACATCGTTTCCTGGAGCCCCGCTTTGAGGCTGCGCGCCATGCGATCGCACCGGAGCAATGCGTCAGCTGTCATCGCGAGCACACCGGCACGCGCATCAGCCAGACCAACGCCGGCTTCTGCGTCGCCTGCCACAGCGACATGGCGATGAAGGACGATCCGACCCAACCCACGCACGCCATCCTGATCGAGCAGCAACGCTGGGAAACGTGCCTGACCTGTCACGATTTCCACGGCAACCACGGCCACGATCCGCCGCACGATCTCAAGGACGCGCTGACGCCCGATGTCGTCGCCGCCTATCTCGATACCGCCGCGTCGCCTTACGGCGAAACCGTCGTCAAAGCCAGACCGTCCGGGGCCGCGCCATGACAACGCCGAAACGCCAGCCGAGCATCCGCCTGCCGAACATCCCCAGGTCCGTGCTGATCCTCGCAGCGCTGTCGGTGATCGGCATCTATCTGTTCGCGACCGCGCCGCCCGATCTGGACGACAGCGCCAGCGGTGGACGCGATGTGCCGGTCGAAACGCTGTTCCGCCTGCTCGACGCCGAGAATGCTTCGATCCGCGCGATCTACACCGCCGAGATCGTCACGCCCGGGCTGAAGAAAGGGCTCAAGTACCGCGAGGACTGGAAAGCCAAGGACGTGCATGCCGGGCCGTTGCCGGCGTTGTTCCTGCGCGAAACCGCCAACCGGCTGCAGCAGCGCATGCCGGAGTTGAGCCTCTTTCTGGGATCGACCTATCCGATCGAAGCCTCTAACCGCTTCAAGGGCACGCAGCTGGCGTATTTCGAGAAGATCGAGCGGCAGCGACAGCCGCAATTCTTCATCGACGAGAGCACCGGCCGATACACCGCGATGTTTCCCGACATCGCATCGGCGCCCGCCTGCGTGAGCTGTCACAACGAACACCCGGACAGCCCGCGCAAGGACTGGACACTCGACGATGTGATGGGCGCCACCACCTGGTCGTTCCCGCGGGCGAAGATCTCCACGGACGAACTGGTGGAGATCCTCGGCGCGTATCGCATCGTCGCCATGGATGCCTACGGCTCGTATCTGAAGAAGACCGCGACCTTCGACACTGTGCAGCGCCCGCAATTGGGCGAACGTTGGCCGAAGGACGGGTTGTTCCTGCCCGACGCCGACACCTTCCGCAAGCGCATCGAAGCTAAAAACTCCGCCGCATCGCTGAATCTGCTGCTGCAGGCGCATGCGTCGCCGCAACGCGCACCAACACTCGAAAGCAAACGACCGACACTCACCGGCGGCGCCAGCGCGTCGGACACTGCGGGCAGTGGGCCATGAATGCGCGATCGCGGCGTCGCGCCGCGCCGAAATCCGCCTATCAGACCGCCTTGATCGTGGCGTCGTGGTGCGCCTTGGCCGGCGTCTTCGTATCGTGCATCGCCTGGCTGTGGCCGCCGCGCTGGACCTCGCTGCTGGCGCTGCAGCGACTGGACGCCTACAAACAACTCACCGGCTACATCCTCGTCGGCCTGTTGAGCTTCGATCTGTCGCTGGCGTTGATCAAGCGGCGATTGCTGAGCGGCACGTCGCTGCGCGTCCTGCAGATCGCCCACCGCGTCCTCGGCCTGATGATGCTGGCGATGCTGGTACTGCACGCCGGCTTCGGCCACGCGGGCTTTCTGCACGCGACCTTCGCCGTGACCATGCTGGTGGTGGTCGCCGGCGCGCTGCTCAACCTGTTGCCGAGTCATCGCCTCGGGTCATGGGGACAATGGACCACCGCCCTGCACATTGGCGCCGGTTGTCTGCTGGCGGCACTGGCGCTGATGCACCTGTATTTCGTGTACGCCTACGCGACATGAGACGACGCTCGCGATCTTGAAGCATCGGTCGTAGAGCGGATTAGGCACCGCGGTTCTCCGGCTGGTCTGGACGATGAGGTTCCGAGCTGCGGGCGGTGATGCAATGCGCACGTCCACGCCGCTCGCGCAGGACGGCAGCGGCGGACGACATCACTCAAGCCCCGCTCGTCGGCGCCGATGCTGCGTCAATCGCCTTGATGGGACTTTGCTCACGTTTTCCGCCATCGACACGCAAATGCGTCGAATTGTTTAGGAAAACGTCATCGCCGCTCGTCATCATTCACGCCCCGGATGCGACGGCGGAGATTGCCGGTAGCGACGAGCGATGTCGAAGATCGGACACTTCGCCGCATCCGGAACTGGAGCGTCATCTATCCACTTCTAAAAGGAGTTTCCCATGCATCGTCTGTTCGGAAAAATCTGTTTCGCGCTGTCCATGGCCGCAGCCGCGGTCGTCCCCACCCAGGCATTCGCCCAGTCGTGCAGCACGTCGACCGCCTATTACGGCGTGCTGATGCAGGTCGCCGACCTCGACGGTAACGGCAGCCTGGAAGCGGTGTGCAACGGCTGGAGCGAAATCGCCGTCGTCGCCAGCAACGGCACCGCGACCCGCTACCCGATCTCGAATGTCTATTGGCCCCAGTCGGTCATCGACGATATCGACGGCACCCCCGGCGCCGAAGTCGTCCTGGGCCAGGCGCCCCATCTCACCGTCATCCGCCACTATTCGCGTACGAAGGTCTCGCAGTACATCGGACCGAACTTCACGATCGCCGTCGGCGCGGTCGCGGACCTGGATGGTGTGGCCGGAAAGGAAATCCCGCTCGAGAGCGGCAGCAATCTGGTCATCTACGGCAGGAACGCCATCCTGCGCACGGTCTGGATCACGCCCAACAGCAACTGGAAGGTCTGCACCGAAATCGCCAATTGCGCCAGCAACATGAACAGCACAGCCGGTGCGGAACTGCTGCTCGCCCTGCCGAATGAAGTGAAGATCTATTCGATGGCGTCCAGCGGATTGAGCAGCTACTGGATCGGCAATCAGTACGCGACCCTCAACAACGGCGTGCGCGACTTCGACGGGGCCGCGGGCAACGACATCGCCATCGCGCGCGCGGACGGCATGCTGCATGTCCTGCGTCCGGCCAGCGGTTACCTGCAGTCGATCAGCGGTGCCGGCACGTTCGGCAGTTCGTGGACGCTCGTCGGCTACGCCAATCTCGACGGCGTGGCCGGGGACGAGATCCGCATCCGCTCCAATACCAACAACCGCATCTATCGCGTGTACCCGCGTACCGGCTCGATCCAGGTCGAGTAAGCGCGACAACGGCGCGGTCGCATTCCGCGACCGCGCCGTCCATGCCAAGATAGGGCATGGACAAATCCTTCGACATCATCGTTTTCGGCGCCACCGGCTTCACCGGCCGGCTGGTCGCCGAGTATCTCCATCAGACCTACGGCGTGGGCGGCGCGGTGCGCTGGGCCATGGCCGGGCGCAGCGCGAACAAGCTCGCCGAAGTCCGCGACGCCCTGGGCATCGACGCCGCACTACCGCTGCTGGTCGCCGACGCCAACGATGCCGGCGCGCTGGCCGGGCTGGTCGCTCGGACGCATGTGGTGCTGACCACGGTCGGCCCCTACCAGACCTACGGCGAACCGCTGATCCGCGCCTGCGCCGCGGCCGGCACCGACTACGTCGATCTCTGCGGCGAACCGGGCTGGATGGCGAAGATGGTCCCGCAACTGCAGGACACCGCCCGGGCCAGCGGCGCGCGCATCGTGTTCTCCTGCGGCTTCGACTCCATTCCCTTCGACCTCGGCGTGGTCTACGCGCAGCACGAAGCGCAGCAGCGCCTCGGCGCGCCGCTCGCGCGCGTGCACGGCCGGGTCAAAGTGATGAAGGGCACCTTCTCCGGCGGCACCGTCGCCAGCATGCTCGCGACGATGGAAGCGATGAAGGCCGACCCGTCGCTGCGGCGCACGCTGATCGACCCATTCGCACTTACGCCCGGCTTCAAGGGTCCGCGCCAGCCGGGCGACCACCTCGCCGCCTTCGACGAACTCGCGCAGGGCTGGACCGCGCCGTTCGTGATGGCGACGATCAACACCAAGAACGTGCACCGCAGCCACTTCCTGCTCGGCCACCCGTGGGGCACCGATTTCGTCTACAGCGAAGCCATGCTCACCGGCGACGGCGCCAAGGGCGAGCAGCGCGCGAAGAAGATGGCGCGCGCCACGAAGGTGCAGAACATCCTGCTGGCGTTCGCGCCGACCCGCGCCCTGCTGCGCCGCTTCGCGCTGCCGAAACCCGGCGAAGGCCCGAACCCGGAACAGCGCCTCAAAGGCCGCTACGAACTGCTGTTCTTCGGCGCCACCGCCGATGGCCGCAAGCTCACCGCCCGCGTCACCGGCGATCGCGACCCAGGCTACGGCTCCACCAGCAAGATGATCGCCGAAGCGGCGCTGTGCCTCGTGCGCGATATCGACCGCAACGCGACGCCCGGTGGCGTGTGGACGCCCGGCGCGGCGATGGGCATGCCGCTGATCGAACGCCTGCGCGAACGGGCGGGACTGACGTTCACAGTCGTCGAAGCGTAGTCCGGCTGCAACGTGATCCGTAGATCGGCCTGCAGAGCGGCCTTCAGGCCGCTGCCCTGCCCTTCGCGAAAAAAACAGCGGCCTGAAGACCGCTCTACAGTTGGTTTCGATCCGTCATCGGTACATTTCGATCCGTCATAGTCATCGCGACGCGCGGACATGACGCCATGATCGTCCGTCATGCATCGCGCTGCATGTTCAAGGAAACCATGCAGTTGCGCAGCGAACGATGAAATCGTCGTTTTTCCCTTCGATTTCGACCAAAACCGAATTTTCACACGCGCCTTCGACGTCGTTCGCATACTCGGCCGCTACACCGGGTAAGGATCAACCAAGATGCGCATCGCCATCATCGGCGCCGGCTACACCGGCGCGACGCTCGCAACCGAACTGGCGACATCGTTCGACACCGACCTCGAGATCCTGCTGGTCGGGGTGGCCGGCAATTTCGGCTGCGGCGTCGCCTACGGGGACGCGCGCGGCGAGCACCTGCTGAATGCGCGCGCCGGCCAGCTCGGCGCGATCGCGAGCAAACCCGCGGAATTCGCGCAGTGGCTGAACCTGTCGTCGCACGCCAGGGATGCGTTCCTGCCCCGCGTCGCGTACGGCGAATATCTGCTGGACCGGCTGCACGAAGCCGAAAGCACCTCGACCAACCTGACCACGCTCGAACACGAAGTCGTCGAGATCGACAGCGTGCCGGGCGGCGGCTATCGCGTGCATCTCGACGATGGGGAGAGTTTCTTCAGCGATCGCGTGGTGCTGGCGGTCGGCGCGCTGCCGCCGCAGCGCCTGGCCGGCGTGGGGCCGCGCCTCGCCCGGCATTGGCGTTACGTCGGATCGCCCTGGCAGGAAGGCGATCTGAAGCGGATCGACGCCGATGCGCGATTGCTGGTGGTCGGTACCGGCCTGACCATGGTCGATGTGGTATCGACGCTGCGCCGCCGCGGCCATCGCGGCGAAATCGTCGCGCTGTCGCGGCATGGGTTGCTACCGCAGCGGCATACCGAAATCCCGGGCGATCCGATCGAACTGCCGCCGGTGCTGCTGCAGGCGCTGCGGACGCACGATCTGCGCGCGCTGGTGGCGGCCGTGCGCTCGGTCACCCGCGTGGTCGACGACTGGCGCACGGTGATCGATGCGCTTCGACCGCATGTGCAGGCCTTCTGGGGAGGATTGTCGATCGCGGATCGCGCCCGCTTCCTGCGCCACGTCCGCGTTTATTGGGAAACATGCCGTCACCGCATGGCGCCGCGCGCCGCCGAAGAGGTGGACGAGGCCCTGAACAGCGGCCAGTTGCGGCTGGTCGCCGGCCGCCTGCTGCGCGCGGGCGTCGCGGGCGATGCGGTCTCGGCATTGATCCGGCCGCGCGGTAGCTTCAAGGCCGAACCGCACACGTTCGACGGATTGATCCGTGCGACCGGCCTGGAGACCGATATCTCGCGGACCACGCATCCGCTGATCCAGCACATGGTCGCGAGCGGCACGATCCTCCCCGACCGGCTGGGGCTCGGGATCCGAACATCGCCGGACTATGAAGTGCTGGATACCGACGCCTGCCCCGTGCCGGGGCTCTACTGCGTTGGCGCGCTGGCCCGCGGCCATTGCTGGGAACTGACCGCTATCGGCGAACTGCGCAGCGCCGTGTACGCCCTGTCGCGCCGGCTACGCGAGCGCGCGCCGTATCGCGTGCGCGAGGAGAATGTCGTGGAGGCACCGGCGGCGTACCGCGCGTCCTGCTGAATGGCGTCAATCCGGCGACAGCACCGCGCGATTGCGGCCGCTGCGCTTCGCCGCATACAGCGCGACATCGGCGGCGATGATCAGATGCTCCGCGGTACGCATGTCACCCGACGCGCGGCTGGCCGCGCCGATGCTCAGCGTCACTCGATCAAAACCGCAGTGCGCATGCGCCAACGCCTGCGCCTCGACCGCGGCGCGCAGGCCCTCGGCCAGCGCGAACATCCGCGAACCATCGCCCCCCGGCAGCAGGACGACGAATTCCTCGCCGCCGAAACGCGCGATGCGCGCCGACGAACCGCGCAACGCCCCGGCGAGCAGCATGGCCACTTCGCGCAGGCAGGCGTCGCCCGCAAGATGGCCGTAACCGTCGTTATAGGCTTTGAAATGATCGACATCGGCGAGCAGAAGGCCCAGCGGTTCGCCGTTGGCGTCGGACTCGGTCAATCCTTCCAGCAGCCAGCGGTCGAAGCAACGGCGGTTGGCGATGCCGGTCAGCCCGTCCTGTTCGGAAATGGCCGCAAGCGCCCGGTTGGCCGCTTGCAACCGCTGGTTCGCCTCGGCGAGATCCTCCAGCAGATGGGCCGCGCGCAGGATGCCTGCGATCTGGTCGGCGACGGTCTCCAGCAGCGCGCGCTGGCCACGGAACGCACCCACGCGTCGGCTTTCGGCGTTGAGCACCGCCAGCACCTCGCCGTTATGCAGCACGGGCACGCACAACTCCGACCCCGTGCCGTGCAGGGTGTCGATCACCAGCGGATGGTGGCGGGTGTCGTCGATATCGATCGTCTGTCCCGTGGCGGCGCAGGTACCGACGACCCCGGTGCCGAGCGCGCGCCGGTAGTCGACCGTCACCTCGCTCGTGAGCTTGCTGCAGACCGCCTCGCAAACGAACTCGTTGCGGCCGCGGTCGATGGTGGCGCAGGCCACGAACTCCCAGTCGAACTCGTCGGACAGCGTGTCCACGACGCGCTGCAGCATCGGCCTGAGCGCCATGTCCTGCAGTGCGATACGGGCAACACGGTTGAGCGTCGCCAACTGGCGTAATGCCTGTTGGCTGCTGTCGGGCTCACGCATGGCGTTCTCCCCCACGGAAACGGCCTGCACGGTTGCATCCAGCATGATCCGCTCCGGTGGCGTCCGCAAGTCCGCGGCCGACCTCCGGCGGGTTCGCCGATGCGGGCACGTCGACGCGGAGAGGCGCGCCTCGCGGCGGCCTTTTCGCTGCGCGGTGTTTCGCGGCGGGCGTTGTCTGACACGGATCGGGGGACGGCGCCCGCGCGGATCATTCCTTGCGGTAGACCTGCGATCCCTGCGCCCGGAACTCTGCGGATTTTTCAGCCATACCCGCTTCCAGCGCGGCGGCCTCGTCGGCGACGCCGTGCTCGGCGGCGTAGTCGCGCACGTCCTGGGTGATCTTCATCGAACAGAAATGCGGGCCGCACATCGAGCAGAAATGCGCGAGCTTGTGCGCGTCCTTGGGCAGGGTTTCGTCGTGGAATTCCTTGGCCTTCTCCGGGTCGAGGCCGAGATGGAACTGGTCTTCCCAGCGGAATTCGAAGCGCGCCTTGCTCAGCGCGTTGTCGCGGATCTGCGCGCCGGGATGGCCCTTGGCCAGGTCGGCCGCGTGCGCGGCGATCTTGTAGGCCATGATGCCGTCGCGCACGTCCTGGCGATTCGGCAGGCCCAGGTGCTCCTTCGGCGTGACATAGCAGAGCATGGCGCAGCCGTACCAGCCGATCATCGCCGCGCCGATGGCCGACGTGATGTGGTCGTAACCCGGCGCGATGTCGGTGGTCAGCGGCCCCAGCGTGTAGAACGGCGCTTCGCCGCACTCGATCAGCTGCTTGTCCATGTTCTCCTTGATCAACTGCATCGGCACGTGGCCGGGGCCTTCGACCATGGTCTGCACGTCGTGCTTCCACGCGATCTTCGTCAGCTCGCCCAGCGCTTCGAGCTCGCCGAACTGCGCCGCGTCGTTGGCGTCTGCGATGCAGCCCGGGCGCAAGCCGTCGCCCAGCGAGAAAGCCACGTCGTAGGCCTTCATGATTTCGCAGATGTCCTCGAAGTGCGTGTAGAGGAAGTTTTCCTTGTGATGCGCGAGGCACCACTTCGCCATGATCGAACCGCCGCGCGACACGATGCCGGTCACCCGCTTCGCGGTAAGCGGCACATGCCGCAACAGCACGCCGGCGTGGATGGTGAAGTAGTCGACGCCCTGTTCCGCCTGCTCGACCAGCGTGTCGCGGAACAGCTCCCAGGTGAGTTCTTCGGCGCGGCCGTCCACTTTCTCCAGCGCCTGATAGATCGGCACGGTGCCGATCGGCACCGGCGAATTGCGGATGATCCATTCGCGGGTTTCGTGGATGTGCTTGCCGGTGCTCAGATCCATCACCGTGTCGCCGCCCCAGCGGATCGCCCACACCAGTTTCTCGACTTCCTCGGCGATGCCAGACGACACCGCGCTGTTGCCGATGTTCGCGTTGATTTTGGTCAGGAAGTTGCGGCCGATGATCATCGGCTCGCTTTCGGGATGGTTGATGTTGTTCGGCAGGATCGCGCGGCCGCGGGCGATCTCGTCGCGCACGAACTCGGGGGTGATGATCTTCTGGATATTGGCGCCGAAGGTTTCGCCCGGATGTTGCGACAGCAGGCGCGCATCGCGCACCGCCTCCAGCCGCTGATTCTCGCGGATCGCCACGTACTCCATTTCCGGGGTGACGATGCCGCGCTTGGCGTAATACATCTGCGACACGTTGGCGCCCGCCTTGGCACGACGCGGCAGCGCGCGATTCGGAAAGCGCACCGCGTCGAGCTTGGCGTTGCCTTCGCGGCCGCGACCGAATTCGGAGCTCAGCGCGAGCAGCGGTTCGGTGTCGCCGCGCTCTTCGATCCAGCGCGCGCGCAGCGGCGCCAGGCCGGCCGAGAGGTCGATGTTCGCAGCGGGATCGGTGTACGGCCCGGACGGATCGTAGATGGTGATCGGCGAATTCTCTTCGCCGCCGAACAGCGTCGGCGTTTGCGACAGCGAAACTTCGCGCATCGCCACCTGGATATCGGGACGCGAGCCCTCGACGAAAATCTTGCGCGAACCGGGAATCGGCCGGGTCACGGATTCGGACAGTTGATCGGTCTGCTGCAGCAGCGTCGCGGGCACGGCATTCATCGGCATTCGTCCTGGTCTTGTAGAAGCCCTCGCACGGATGCGCGAAGTGTTCGGGACGAAGCGGCGGCGCTGCGACCACGCGCGTGAGCGCAGTGGTGGCTGGCGAAGCTTCCCTACGCCGATATCAATCGGATCAGGTTCGAAGGGACTGTCTCAATCGCCGGCCGGGCCGACGATACCCCCGCTTCTGGCGACATTGAACCATTCCTCGCCGCCGACCGCCAGCATCCGGGCCTGTTCCGGGTAGATCTGCAGCACGCAGCCCGGAAAACAGCCGATTCCGGGATGTCGCGGCGCCGTTTCACCGTAGCGATGCGTTGATCCTGTCCAGCGCCGCGGCGCCCGGATTCAGCTCATCCGCGCCCATCGCATTCAGCGGCTTCGCGGCGGTATTGAGGTGGCCGTGCAGGTCGTCCGCTGCGGCATCGACGTACAGCAGGCCGGTCACCACTTCGCCGCGTGCGTGACGCTGCTGGATGAGATTCATCGCTGCGATCCGGTCGCGCGGATCGTAGCCCTCGTCGAGTTTGTGCAGCCGCAGTACCGTGCCGTCGTGCTGTTCCACCGCGATGGTGTCGCCGGCCGGATAATCGACCGCGATCTCCGCGCGCGGCAGGATCACGTCGAGTTGGTTCACGGCGTCGTTGTGCTCGCGCACGTAGTCGTAGCTCTTGGTGCTGCCGGCGTGATTATTGAAGGCGACGCAGGGGCTGATCACGTCGAGGAACGCGGCGCCGCGATGCGACAGCGCGCCCTTGATCAACGGTACCAGTTGGTGTTTGTCGCCGGAGAAGCCGCGCCCGACGTAGCTGGCCCCGAGCTGCAGCGCCATCGTCACCAGGTCCAGCGGGCTGTCGGTGTTGGCTACGCCCTTTTTCGAGACCGACCCCTGGTCGGCGGTCGCCGAGAACTGGCCCTTGGTCAGGCCGTAGACGCCGTTGTTCTCGACGATGTAGACCATGTTCACGCCGCGGCGGATTGCATGCACGAACTGGCCGATGCCGATGGACGCGGAATCGCCATCGCCGGAGACGCCGAGATAGATCAGCTCGCGGTTCGCGAGATTGGCGCCGGTGAGCACCGACGGCATGCGTCCGTGCACGGTGTTGAACCCGTGCGACTGGCCGAGGAAATAATCCGGCGTCTTGCTGCTGCAGCCGATGCCGGAGAGCTTGGCGACCAGATGCGGCTGGATATCCAGCTCCCAGCAGGCCTGGATGATCGCGGCCGAAATCGAATCGTGGCCGCAGCCGGCGCACAGCGTACTGATCTTGCCTTCGTAATCGCGACGGGTGAAACCGATCGCGTTGCAGGAGAGCGTGGGGTGATGCAGTTTCGGCTTGGTGAGATAGGTCATGCGCTTCGTCCTGCTTGTCGCTCTTGGTATGCGGGTTTCGGCTGTCGCTGCGGAAATACATCGCTTTGCCGTCGCTTTTGCCCCCTTTGAAAAAGGGGGCCACGGGGGATTTGCTCTTGATCCTGCTTTGCTCGAACAACATCAAGAGCAAATCCCCCGTCATCGCTACGCGATGCCCGCCCCCTTTTACAAAGGGGGCTATAAAAACAAGCGAGGCACTGCTTTGGCTGTCGATCTGCAATACGAGCTTTCCATCGTAGGGCTTGAATTTCGGCTTTTCGCCTTCGCTTTTGCCCCCTTTGAAAAAGGGGGCTACGGGCGATTTTCTCTTGACTTTGCTTTGCTTGAACAACATCAAAAGCAAATCCCCCGTCATCGCTGCGCGATGCCCGCCCCCTTTTACAAAGGGGGCTATAAAAACAAGCGCACCCCTGCTTTGGCTGTCGATCTGCAATACGAGCTTTCCATCGTAGGACTTGAATTTCGGCTTTTCGCCTTCGCTTTTGTCCCCTTTGAAAAAGGGGGCTACGGGGGATTTGCGCTTGACCCTGCTTTGCTCGAACAAAATCAAGAGCAAATCCCCCGTCATCGCTGCGCGATGCCCGCCCCCTTTTACAAAGGGGGCTATAAAAACAAGCGCGGCCCTGCTTTGGCTGTCGATCTGCAATACGAGCTTTCCATCGTAGGGCTTGAATTTCGGCTTTTCGCCTTCGCTTTTGCCCCCTTTGAAAAAGGGGGCTACGGGGGATTTGCGCTTGACTTTGCTTTGCTCGAGCAACATCAAAAGCAAATCCCCCGTCATCGCTACGCGATGCCCGCCCCCTTTTGCAAAGGGGGCTATGAAAGGAAAGCGGGCCTGGCTTCATCGGTCAGGCCACCTTGTCGCGCTGCCCGACCGGCCGGATGCGCTGGATGATGGCATCCGAGATGAACCGCGCGGTGATCGGCGTGCCGTCGTAGTGCAGCACCGCGACCAGCCGCGCCGGATCGATATCGAATTCGTTGATCAGCAGGCTGCGCAACTGGCCGTCGCGGTTCTGTTCGATCACGAACACCGATTCGTGCGCGTCGACGAACTCGCGCACCGACGCGGGAAACGGAAACGCGCGCACGCGCAGGGTATCCAGCGGAATATCCCGCTCGCGCAGGCGCTCGATGGCTTCCTGCATCGCCGGGCTGGTCGAACCGAAGTAGATCGCGCCGAAACGCGACGGCACTTCGGCCTGCGACAACAGCGGCTGCGGCACCAGGGTCTTGGCGGTGTCGAATTTCTTCAGCAGGCGCTGCATGTTGTAGATATAGTCGGCGCCGCGTTCGGAATACTGCGCCTGCGGGTTGCGCGACGTGCCACGGGTGAAATACGCGCCCTTCTCCGGATGCGTTCCGGGATAGGTGCGGTACGGGATGCCGTCGCCATCGATGTCCTTGTAGCGCGCGAACTCCGCCCCCGCCTCCAGCGCTTCGCGATCCAGCACTTTACCGCGATCGTAGACGCGGGCGTCGTCCCAGACGAACGGCGCGCAGAGACGCTGATTCATGCCGATGTCCAGATCGGTCATCACGAACACCGGCGTCTGCAGGCGGTCGGCCAGATCCAGCGCATCGGCGCAGAACGCGAAGCATTCGTGCGGGTCTTCCGGAAACAGCAGAATGTGTTTGGTGTCGCCATGCGAGGCGTAGGCCGCAGCGAGGATGTCCGACTGTTGCGTGCGCGTGGGCATGCCCGTGGACGGGCCGCCGCGCTGCACATCGATGATCGTCGCGGGAATCTCCGCGAAATAGGCCAGGCCGATGAATTCGTTCATGAGCGAAATGCCCGGCCCCGATGTCGCGGTGAACGCGCGCGCGCCGTTCCAGCCGGCGCCGACGACCATGCCGATCGAAGCGATCTCGTCCTCGGCCTGGATGATCGCAAAAAGATTCTCGCCGGTGTCGGCGTCGACGCGGAACTTCTGGCAATACTTCTGGAACGCCTCGGCCAGCGACGAGGACGGGGTGATCGGATACCACGCACACACCGTGGCGCCGCCGTAGACGCAGCCGAGCGCGGCCGCGGCATTGCCTTCGACGAAGATCCGATCGCCCACCGCGTCTGCCTTGCGTACGCGCAGGCCGATGGGACAGGGCAGGTGCTTCAGCGCCCAGTCGCGGCCCAGGTGCAGCGCCTCAAGATTGGGCTTCAGCAGTTTTTCCTTGCCCTTGTACTGTTCGGCGATCAACGCCTCGATCGCTGGCACGTCGACGTCGAGCAATGCGCTGAGCGCGCCGACATACATGATGTTCTTGAACAGCTGGCGCTGGCGCGGATCGCTGTAGGTCGCGTTGCAGATTTCGGTCAGCGGCACGCCGAGTACGTGGATGTCGTCGCGGAATTTCGACTTCGGCAGGGGCTTGCTGTTGTCGTAGAACAGATAACCGCCGGGTTCGATCTCGGCGATGTCACCGTCCCAGGTCTGCGGATTCATCGCCACCATCATGTCGACGCCGCCGCGGCGGCCGAGCCAGCCGCGTTCGCAGACGCGGACTTCGTACCAGGTCGGCAGGCCCTGGATGTTCGACGGAAAGATGTTGCGCGGGCTGACCGGGACGCCCATGCGCAGGATCGCCTTGGCGAACAGCTCGTTGGCCGACGCCGAGCCGGAGCCGTTGACGTTGGCGAACTTGACGACGAAATCGTTGATCGCCTGTATGTGCGGCTGTTGCACCTGCGGATGCTGCAACGATGCCTGTTGAAACTGGGTCATGGCGCTTCCTCCCCCTTTGAAAAAGGGGGATCGAGGGGGGGTTGCTTTGCTTTGCGGGCGGGAAGATCAAGAGCAAATCCCCCCTGCCCCCCTTTTTCAAAGGGGGGAAAAGCGGAGAGCGCTGTTCTCTGAGAGACGGCGGAAACGACGGCCTTTCGCATGCTGCCCATCACGCCGCCTCCATTTTCTTAGCACCGCGACAGCCTTGACCGGCCTGGGTTTCGTTCAACAGGAACTTCTGCATGTCCCAGGCGCCGGTCGGGCAGCGTTCGGCGCAGAGGCCGCAATGCAGGCAGACGTCTTCGTCCTTGACCATCACCCGCAGCGTTTTCAGCGGCTCGGACACGTACAGATCCTGGGTTGCGTTCAGCGCCGGCGCGGTCAGCCGCTTGCGCAGATCCTCCTCGTCGCCGTTCGCGGTGAAGGTGATGCAATCGGTGGGACAGATGTCGACGCAGGCATCGCACTCGATGCATTTGTCCTTGACGAACACCGTCTGCACGTCGCAGTTCAGGCAACGCTGGGTTTCCTTCCATGCGGTGGCGATGTCGAAGCCCAGCTCGACTTCGGTGCTGATGCTGTCCAGCCTCTTCGCCGCCTCCGACCACGGCACCTTGTAGCGTTCGTCGTTCGACACGCCGTTGTCGTAGCTCCATTCGTGGATGCCCATCTTCTGCGAGATCAGCGTCACTTCCGGGCCGGGGCGCTCGTGCGTGTCCTCGCCGTTGAGCAGTTTGTCGATGCTGATCGCCGCGGCGTGGCCATGGGCCACCGCCCAGATGATGTTCTTCGGCCCGAACGCGGCGTCGCCGCCGAAGAGCACGTGCGGCAGGCTCGACTGGTGAGTGATCGCATCCACCACCGGCATGCCCCATTCGTCGAAGTCGATGCCGACCTCGCGTTCGATCCACGGAAACGCGTTTTCCTGACCGACCGCGATCAGCACCTCATCGCAGGGGAAGAATTCGTCGGGCTCGCCGGTCGGCATCAGCTTGCGCCGGCCTTTGGCGTCGTACTCGGCGCGGACCTTCTCGAAGGTCATGCCGGTCAGGCGGCCGCTGGCATGGACGAAGGTTTTCGGAACGCGGAAATCGAGGATCGGAATGCCCTCGTGCATCGCGTCTTCCTTCTCCCATGCGCTCGCCTTCATTTCGTCGAAGCCCGAGCGCACGATCACCTTCACTTCTTCGCCGCCCAGCCGGCGCGCGGAACGACAGCAGTCCATCGCGGTATTGCCGCCGCCCAGGACGAGCACGCGCTTGCCGACTTTCGTGACGTGGCCGAAGTAGACGCTGGCGAGCCAGTCGAGGCCGACATGGATCTGCGCCGCGGCTTCCTGACGACCCGGCAAATCCAGATCGCGGCCTCGGGGTGCGCCGCTGCCGACGAATACCGCGTCGTAGCCCTCGGCCAGCAGGCCCTTCATCGATTCGATGCGGCGGTTGCCGATGAATTCGACGCCGAGATCGAGAATGTAGCCGGTTTCCTCGTCGATCACTTCCTCCGGCAGGCGGAAGCGCGGCACCTGGGTGCGCATGAAGCCGCCCGGTTTGGGATCGGCCTCGAACACGGTGACCTGATAGCCCAACGGGGCAAGATCGCGCGCCACGGTCAGCGCGGACGGTCCGGCGCCGACGCAGGCGATGCGCCGGCCGTTGCTGTGGGCCGCGGGCGGCGGCATGCGTGCGCTGACGTCGCCTTTGTTGTCGGCAGCGACGCGCTTAAGCCTGCAGATCGCTACAGGTTCGGGCGGGGCGGGCTCGGGCCCGCTGCCGTTGTTCTCCTCCACCCGGCCGCGCCGGCAGGCGGGTTCGCAGGGGCGGTCGCAGGTGCGGCCGAGAATGCCGGGGAAGACGTTGCTGCGCCAGTTGACCATGTAGGCATCGGCGTAGCGTCCGGCAGCGATCATCCGGATGTATTCGGGGACGGGCGTGTGTGCGGGGCAGGCCCACTGACAATCGACGACTTTGTGGAAGGTGTCCGGGTTCCGGATGTCCGTAGGCTTCACCGCGATCCTCGCTGGCTGTCGGACCGATGGCGTCGGTCGTCGCTTGCGGTCCGAGTCTAGACCCCGGATCGGTCCGTCGTCACGTGGGGGGCCATCGATGGGGACATATGCGATCGGCATTTCGCCATTCCGATCGCCGATGGCTGCATCGGCGCGTCGCATCCGCCGGCGGGCATGGGCGCGATTCGCGCAATTCGTATCCGAGCCCCGCACATGACGACGCCGATCGCGGTCCGGAACGGCGCAGCATCGCGGCTGCGCGGAATGCCAGCGCGGCCCGCTATCGTATTGATCGAACAGGAATTCATGCCCTGAACCATGCTCATCGTCGCGCTTATTCCAATTCGTCAGCAGTCGCAGGCTTGACATCCCTGGAAACGGCGTGGTTCTCTTCGGTCATGACGCAGCGCAGCATCCCGCATCCGCAACACGCCCCCGCACATCGTGCGGCGCGGGCGCATGCAGGCGCCGCGCACGCCAAGCGCATCGACACCGCCGTTATCAACGTCGCGCTCGCGTCGCTCGTTCTTGTCGTCGTCGTCCTTATTACCAACACCACAGGTGCGGGATAGGGTTGAGCGACTGACAACCCGGGTTAACAAAAACCCCCGCCCCTGAAGAAGGTGCGGGGGTTTTCGCGTTTCAGGGCCACGGATTTTCCACACGACTTTTTTCGATCACGAAGCTTCTCCATCACAACGTTTCCCCACCACACGCTTCAAGGATTCCGCGACATGCTCAGCGATGCGATCAAACACGGACCCGCCCGCGCCCCGGCGCGCGCCATGCTCCGCGCCACCGGCCTCGACGATGCGGCCATCGCCAAGCCCTTCGTCGGGGTGATCCACACCTGGTCCGATGTCTCCCCTTGCAATATCACCCTGCGCGATCTGGCCCAGGACGCGCGCCGCGGCGTGATCGCCGGCGGCGGCACGCCCATCGAATTCAACACCATCGCGGTGACCGACGGCATCGCGATGGGCAGCGACGGCATGCGCGCCTCGCTGGCATCGCGCGAAACCATCGCCGACTCGATCGAACTCGCGGTGACGGGTCATTGCCTCGACGCGATGGTGTTGCTGGTGGGCTGCGACAAGACCATTCCCGCGGCGGCGATGGCGGCGGCGCGGCTCGATATCCCGACGGTGATCCTCTACGGCGGCACGATCATGCCGGGCCGCTGCACATCCAAAAATTCCGATGGCACCAGCGGCGAACGCGCGCTGACCGTGCAGGACGTGTTCGAAGCCGTGGGCGCGCACGCCGCGGGGAAGATCGACGATGCCGAACTGAACGAGATCGAGCGCAAGGCCTGCCCCGGCGCGGGCGCCTGCGGCGGCCAGTTCACCGCGAACACGATGGCGATGGTGCTGACCTTCCTGGGCCTGTCGCCGCTGGGCGAGAACGACATTCCGGCCACGCATCCCGAAAAACCGAAAGCCGCCGAACGCTGCGGCGAGCTGGTGATGAAGCTGTTGAACGACGGCGGCCCGACACCGCGGCAACTGCTGTCGCTGGCCGCACTGCGCAACGCCGCGCGCGCGGTGTCCGCGACCGCGGGTTCGACCAACGCCGCGCTGCATCTGCTGGCGATCGCGCACGAAGCCGGCGTGCGTTTCGATCTGGAAGAATTCGAAGCGGCGAGCGCGAACACTCCGGTGATCGCCGACCTGAAACCGGGCGGCCGCTACACCGCGGCGGAAATGTTCGAACAAGGCGGCACCGCACTGGTGGTGCAGGCACTGCAAATGGCCGGTCTGATCGAGGATATTCCCACGGTCGCCGGCCAAAGTTTTTTGGGGCAGTCGAATGCCATGACCACATCTCCCACGCAGGATGTGGTGCGTCCGGTCAGCGACCCGATCAAGCCGCGCGGCGGCTATTCGATCCTCTACGGCGACCTCGCGCCGGAAGGCTGCATCGTCAAACTCGCCGGCCATGGTCGCGAGAAACACACCGGCCCGGCGCGCGTGTTCGACAGCGAAGAAGCGGCGTTCGCCGCGGTGCAGGCACGGAAGATCAACGCCGGCGACATCATCGTGATCCGCTTCGAAGGCCCGGCCGGCGGCCCCGGCATGCGCGAGATGCTGGCGGTGACCGCGGCGCTGGTCGGCCAGGGCCTGGGCAACGACGTCGCCCTGATCACCGACGGCCGTTTCAGCGGCGCCACCCACGGTTTCATGGTCGGCCACGTGTCGCCGGAAGCCGCGCACGGCGGCCCGATCGCGAAGCTGCGCGAGGGCGATCTGGTGACCATCGATGTCGCTTCGCGCCGGCTGGACGTCGCCGCGGATCTGTCCTCGCGCACCGCCGCGAGGATCGCGCCGCGCGTGCGCCACGGCGTGCTGGCGAAGTACGCGCGCGACGTGCGCTCGGCATCGCAGGGCGCGGTGACGTCGCCGGGATTGCTGGACGACACGCGGCGGATCGATGTGGCGTTGACGGTCGATGCGGGCATCGAGAACACGGTGCCCGCCTGAAGAATAAAAACAGCTGTCATCCCTCGCTTCGCTCGGGATGACAAGTAAGAAACCTCCTCTCCAACACCACGGAAACCAGCCATGAACACCTCCACCAACCCCACCATCGCAGTCATCGGTTACGGCAGTCAGGGCCGCGCGCACGCGCTGAATCTCCGCGACTCCGGCTTCGATGTCGTCGTCGGCCTGCGCCCGGGCGGCCCGACCGAAGTCAAGGCGCTCGCCGACGGCTTCACCGTGAAAACGCCCGCGGAAGCCGCAGCCGGCGCCGATCTGGTCGCGGTGCTGACGCCGGACATGGTGCAGAAGAAGCTCTACAACGACGTGCTGGCCGCGAATCTGAAACAGGGTGCATGCCTGCTGTTCGCGCACGGCCTGAACGTGCATTTCGGCATGATCTCTCCGCGCGCCGATCTGGACGTGGTGCTGGTCGCGCCGAAAGGCCCGGGCGCGCTTGTGCGTCGCGAATACGAAATCGGTCGCGGCGTGCCCTGCATCTATGCCATGCACCAGGACCGCAGCGGCCGCGCCGAGGAATTCGCGAAACTCTACGCCGCAGGCCTGGGCGGCGCGCGCGCGAACCTCATCAAGACCACCTTCAAGGAAGAAACCGAAACCGATCTGTTCGGCGAACAGGCGGTGCTGTGCGGCGGCGCCAGCGCGCTGGTGCAGGCAGGCTTCGAGACCCTGGTGGAAGCCGGATACCAGCCGGAGATCGCCTACTACGAAGTCCTGCACGAACTGAAGCTGATCGTCGACCTGTTCTACGAAGGCGGCATCACCCGCATGCTGGAATTCGTGTCGGAAACCGCGCAGTACGGCGATTTCGTCAGCGGCCCGCGGGTCATCAACGCCGACACCAAGGCGCGGATGAAGGACATCCTGAGCGAGATCCAGGACGGCACCTTCGTGCAGCGCTGGGTGGCCGAGTACGACGCAGGCCTGCCGAACTACAAGAAATATCAGCAGGCCGATCTCGACCATCCGATCGAGAAAGTCGGCAGGGAACTGCGCGCGAAGATGCAGTGGCTGCAGCAGAGCGCGCCGCAAACCACGGCGGCTTCGACGCAGGATGCTGCGCAGGCCGCGAAACCTTCCACACATCCCATTGCCGAGACTGCCTGATGAACGGTGCCCGCTGGCTGGTGCAAGCGCTGCTCGCGGAAGGCGTGGACACGCTGTTCGGATATCCCGGCGGCGCGATCATGCCCTTCTACGACGCACTGCACGGATCGTCCCTAAAACACGTGCTGGTGCGGCACGAGCAGGGCGCCGCGTTCGCGGCGAACGGTTATGCGCGCGCCAGCGGCCGCGTCGGCGTCTGCGTCGCGACCTCCGGCCCGGGCGCCTCGAACCTGGTCACCGGCATCGCCGATGCGATGCTGGATTCGGTGCCGATGGTCTGCATCACCGGCCAGGTGGGCACGCCGCTGATGGGCACCGACGCCTTCCAGGAGCTGGACGTGTTCGGCATGACCATGCCGATCGTGAAGCACAACTTCCTGCCGCGCAGCGTCGACGATCTGCCGAACATCGTCGCCGAGGCCTTCCGCCTCGCGCGCGAAGGCCGTCCCGGCCCGGTGCTGATCGATCTGCCGAAGGACGTGCAGAACGCGGACGCCTCGCATCTGCCTGCGCACGTGCCGGCCGGGATCGACGCCACACCGGGCGCCACCGACGCCGCGCTGCATGCGGCCCTGGCGCAGCTGGCGCTGGCGCAGAAGCCGGTGATCTACGCCGGCGGCGGGATCGCGCTGGGCGATGCGGTGGACGCGTTCCGCGCGTTCGTCGATGCGACCCAGATTCCGACCGTGCTGACGCTCAAGGCACTCGGCGCGCTGCCGCATGCGCATCCGCTGAACATGGGCATGCTCGGCATGCACGGCAACCGCGCCGCGAATCTGGCGGTGCACGAATGCGATCTGCTGTTCGTGGTCGGCGCGCGCTTCGACGATCGCGCCACCGGCAAGCTGGCCGAGTTCGCGCCGAACGCGCGCGTGGTGCATCTGGACATCGACGCCTGCGAGATCGGCAAGCTGCGCATCGCCGACGCGCCGGTGCAGGGCGATCTGTCGATCAGCCTGCAGCGGATGCTGGCCGCATCGGCCGCGCACCTGCACGGTCGCCACGGGGTCGCGCGCCACGCCTGGCGCGATGCCTGCCTGCACGCGAAGCAGATCGCCGCGCCGCGCTACGACGCGCCCGGCGACAGCGTGTACGCGCCGTCGCTGCTGCGGCGCCTGTCGGAACTGGCGCCGGCCGCGATCGTGAGCTGCGACGTGGGCCAGCACCAGATGTGGGTGGCGCAGCACTGGCGCTTCGATCATCCGCGCAATCATCTGACCAGCGGCGCGCTGGGCGCGATGGGCTTCGGCCTGCCGGCCGCGATCGGCGCGCAGATGGTCAAGCCCAACGCGCAGGTGATCTGCGTCAGCGGCGACGGCTCGTTCCTGATGAACGTGCAGGAACTGGCGACGGTCGCGCGCTATCGCCTGCCGGTGAAGATCGTACTGCTCGACAACCAGGCGCTGGGCATGGTGCGGCAGTGGCAGGAGCTGTTCTTCGAACGCCGCTATTCCGAGATCGATCTGAGCGACAACCCGGATTTCTGCGCGCTGGCGCTGGCGTTCGGCGTGCAGACGCTGAAGGTCGATCGCGCCGACGATGTCGAAGCCGCGCTGCAGGCGCTGATCGCCGCGCCCGGCCCGATGCTGCTGCATGTCGCGATCGACCAGACCGCGAACGTGTGGCCGCTGGTGCCGCCGAACCGCAACAACAGCGAAATGCTGGACGCCGACGAAGCCACCACGCTGGAACGCATCGCGATGCCCGCGCTGCCGCCGGTCCCGGCGTCGACCACGCAGACCTCCGCCCTCTCCCTCCCCACCTCGTCGTAGGAGTACCGCCATGCGCTATCGACTCGATCTGACCCTGCGCCAAGCCGAAGGCGCGCTGTCCCGCGTACTGGGCACCACCGAGCGCCGCGGCTTCCGCCCGCTCGCCGTCGAAGGCGAAACCCGCGCCGACGGCGACCGCTGGCATCTGCAGATGACGGTGGAAGGCGAGCGTTCCGCCGAGGGCCTGCACCAGCAGTTGGCCAAACTCTACGACTGCCTCGACGTGCAGGTGCAGCCATGTCTCTGAGCGCATCCGCCACGCTGGCGGCTCCGGCAGAACGCGCACCGACGCAGCGAGCCCCCGCGCAGCAGCAGGCGCCCGCACCGCGCGTCGACACTGCTGCCGCGCCGAACACGATCTGGTACGACGGCGAACTGATCGAAAGCGGTCGTCCGCAGGCGAGCGTGCACACCCACGCCCTGCACTACGGCAGCGGCGTATTCGAGGGCATCCGCGCCTACGCCACCAAGCGCGGCGCCGCGGTGTTCCGCCTGCCCGAGCATCTGGAGCGCATGCGCAAGGGCGCGGAGCTGCTGGGCATGACCTTCGATGTCGCCGAAGCGACCGAAGCGGTGCTGGCGACGCTGCGCGCCAATCGCCAGGGCGACGCCTACATCCGTCCGCTCGCATGGTACGGCGACGGCAGTTTCGGCCTGGATGTGGCCGGCCATCCGCAGCACCTGATGGTCGCGACCTCGTCCACCAACGTGCATCTGGGCGGCAATCGCACACGCGTGTCTGTGTCCAGCTGGCGGCGCAATCCTGCGAGCGCGCTGCCGCCGCTGAAACTCTGCGGCGCCTACGTCAATTCCATCCTCGCGAAGCGCGAAGTGAAAGCGCGCGGCTTCGACGAAGCCATGTTCATCGACGACGACGGTTTCGTGGTCGAATGCACCGGCGCCAATCTGTTCGCCGTCCGCAACGGCCGCGTGACCGCGGTCGAGCATCGCGACGCCCTGCCCGGCATCACCCGCGACACCCTGATCCGGCTGATCGGCGCGGAATCGCGGCCGGTGAGCATGGAAGAGCTGCGCGACGCCGACGAAGTCTTCGCCTGCGGCACCGCTGCGGAAGTCACCTCGATCCACGAGATCGATGGACGCGAATACGACCCCGACAGTCCGGTCGCCCGCGAGATCGCCGCCGTCTATGCGCGCACCGTGCGCGGCGAGAGCGCGTGGTCATCCGGCTGGCTGACGGAGGTCTGAGCGATGCAGAGCGATGTCGCCGGCGATGTCCGCAGCCCTGCCACGGTCGGAGCGGGCGATATTCTCGCCGCCCAGGCGCGGCTGCGACGCTACCTGCCGCCGACGCCGCTGCATCACGCCGAACGCTTCGGCTGCTGGCTGAAACTCGAAAATCTGCAGCGCACCGGTTCGTACAAGGTGCGCGGCGCGCTGAACGCACTGTTGGCCGCGCACGAACGCGGCGATCACCGCCCGGTCATCGCCGCCTCCGCCGGCAATCATGCGCAGGGTCTGGCCTGGGCCGCGTACCGCCTCAATGTGCCGGCGATCGCAGTGATGCCGCACGGCGCCCCGCAGACCAAGATCGCCGGGGTCGCGCACTGGGGCGCCACCGTGCGCCTGCACGGCGAGACCTTCGACGAAGCGCGCGCGTTCGCGATGCAGTTGGCCGAACGCAACGGCTATCGTTTCCTGTCGGCGTTCGACGATCCCGACGTGATCGCCGGCCAGGGCACGGTCGGCATGGAGATCGCGGCGTTCGCGCCCGACGTGGTGCTGGTGCCGATCGGCGGCGGCGGCCTGGCCGCGGGCGTCGCGCTGGCGCTGCACGCGCAGGGCGTACGCATCATCGGCGCCCAGGTCGAACACGTCGACGCGATGCATCGCACCCTGCGCGGCGAACCCGAAGGCCCGCTGCCGGCGGCCACGCTCGCCGACGGCGTGCGCGTGAAAACCCCCGGGCTGCTCACCCGCGAGATCCTGTCGCGGTTGCTCGACGATATCGTGATCGTGCGCGAAGCCGAACTGCGCGAAACCCTGGTGCGGCTGGCGCTGGAAGAACACGTGATCGCCGAGGGCGCTGGCGCCCTGGCCTTAGCCGCCGGACGCCGCGTCGCCGGCAAGCGCAAATGCGCCGTAGTGTCGGGCGGCAACATCGATGCCGCGGTGCTGGCCGGACTACTGGCCGATGTGCGCCCGCGCGCGCCGCGCAAACCGCGGCGTCGTGCGCACGACGATGCCGGCATCAAACCTGCGGTCGCCAAGTCTGCGGTCGTCAAATCCACGGCGGTCAAATCCACTGTCGTCGAACAGACCGTCATCAAACAGGTTGCACGCGCCGGCCGGGCGGCGACGCTCTCTCCCGTCGTCGCCCGGCCTGCACGCGCCGCCCTCGCCACAGCGTCGCCCACCGCTTCCGCAACCGTTTCACCCCCTTCCGCCCTGGAGGCTTGCGCCTGATGGATACCGACGTTACCCGCGAGTCGCCGGCACGGGTCTCGATCTTCGACACCACCCTGCGCGACGGCGAGCAATCGCCCGGCTGCAGCATGACCGCGAAACAGAAACTGCGGTTCGCGCATGCGCTGACCGAACTCGGCGTGGACACGATCGAAACCGGATTCCCGGCCAGTTCCGAGAGCGAACTCGCCGCCTGCGCCGCGATCGTGCGCGACGTGCGCGGCGCCACGCTCGCCACCCTCGCCCGCTGCCACGTCGGCGACATCGAAGCCTGCGCGCGTGCGCTGGAAGGCGCGGAACGGCCGCGCATCCACGTCTTCATTTCCACCAGCCCGCTGCATCGCGAGCACAAGCTCGGCCTGAGCAAGGCCGAAGTGCTGGAACGCGCGGTGATGGGCGTGACCCTCGCGCGGCGTCATGTCGACGACGTTGAATTCTCGGCCGAAGACGCGTTGCGCACCGAGCCGGAATTCCTGGCCGACATCTGCTCGGCGGCGCTGGCTGCCGGCGCGCGCACGCTCAACATTCCGGATACCGTCGGCTACACCACGCCGGGCGAGATACGCGCGTTGTTCGAATATCTGCGCGCCAACGTGAAGAACGCGGACCAGGCCATTTTCAGCGCGCACTGCCACGACGATCTCGGCCTGGCTGTGGCGAACAGCCTGGCGGCGATCGAGGGCGGCGCGCGCCAGGTCGAATGCACGATCAACGGCATCGGCGAGCGTGCCGGCAACTGCGCGATGGAAGAACTGGTGATGGCGCTGGAAACGCGCCGCGCGTATTTCGGCGCGACCACCGGCATCCACACCGAGCGGCTGGTACCCACCTCGCGCCTGCTCACCCGCATCACCGGCATGAACGTGCAGCGCAACAAGGCCATCGTCGGCGCGAATGCGTTCGCGCACGAATCCGGCATCCACCAGCACGGCATGCTCAAGCATCGCGGCACCTACGAAATCCTGCGCCCGGAGGCGGTCGGCTGGGCGAAATCGCAGATGATCATGGGCCGGCACAGCGGCCGCGCCGCGCTCGCCGACCGCCTGCGCGAACTCGGCTTCGCGCTGGAGGAAGCGCAGTTGAACCAGGTGTTCGGACGCTTCAAGACCTTGACCGAAAAGAAGCGCGAAGTGTTCGATGCCGATCTGGAAGCGCTGGCGCTGGGCATCGATTGCGGTACCGGCAACAGCATGGTCATCGGCGGCTGGCGCCTGAACCGCCTGCACGTCAGCACCGGCGTCGGCGATGGCACATTGCCCACGGCGAGCGTCGAACTGAGTTCGCCCGACGGCGAGCGCGTGACCGAAGCGGCGACCGGCGATGGTCCCGTGCATGCGCTGTTCGCGGCGCTGGCGCGCGGCACCGGCATCCATCTGGATATCGAAAGTTACCAGGTCTCCAGCGTCACCACCGGCGAGGATGCGCAGGGCCAGGCCAGCCTCACCGCACGCGTTCGCAATGCGCATGACGTCGTCGATGAGATCACAGGTTCCGGCACCAGCACCGACATCCTCGAAGCCAGCGCGCAGGCGTGGCTGGACATCGTCAACCGCGTGCATCGCCGCAGCTCGCCGGCAGCCACTGAAGCTGCGCAGGTGTCAGAAACGCCATCCATACAGGCATTGAGCGCCACGGCGTAATCCGAATGAAACGACTCTCCAACAGACGCCATTTCCGATTGCTACTTTCGGAAATGCTGGATGCCGATCGACACCGCTTACCCTCTTTGAAAAAGGGGGTCGTCGATCGCACAGCGATCGGCGGGGGGATTTGCTCTGCGGCGACTCCGCAAATCCCCCGTCCTCGCTGCGCGAGGCCCGCCCCCTTTTTCAAAGGGGGCGAGAGCAGAGGCGATTCCGCGTGTGAGCAGCATGTCAAGCGCCGGCCCTTGCTCCGAGAGCCTACCCGCGAATCGTCCGAAGGAGTTCATCACCGCTTACCCCCTTTGAAAAAGGGGGGCGTCGATCGCACCGCGATCGGCGGGGGGATTTGCTCTGCGGCGACTCCGCAAATCCCCCGTCCTCGCTGCGCGAGGCCCGCCCCCTTTTCCAAAGGGGGCTATAGCGAAGGCGATTCCGCGCGCATTCCGACTCCAACGATCCATCCGTTCTTCATCGAGCAATCTCAATGACCCCCGATCCGCAAATACAACAGCCGAAAACCCTGTTCGAGAAACTGTGGGATGCGCACGTCGTCGTACCCGAAACCGCCGATGCGCCCGCGGTGCTCTACATCGACCTGCATCTGATCCATGAAGTGACCACACCGCAGGCGTTCGCCGAACTGGATGCGCGCGGCCTGCCGGTGCGCCAGCCCGGGCGCACGAAAGGCACGCTCGACCATTCCACGCCGACCACGCCGCCGGACAGCACCGGAAAGCTGGATTACTACACGCCGGACGCCGAAAAACAGGTGCGCACCCTGCGCGAGAACTGCGCGCGGTTCGGCGTGGAGCTGTTCGATTTCGGCAGCGATCACCGCGGCATCGTGCACGTGATCGGGCCGGAACTGGGCCTGACCCAGCCGGGCATGACCATCGTCTGCGGCGACAGCCACACCGCGACGCACGGCGCGTTCGGCGCGCTGGCTTTCGGCATCGGCACCAGCGAAGTCGGTCATGTACTGGCGACCCAGTGCCTGCTGCAACGCAAGGCGAAAACGCTGGCGATCGAGGTCGACGGCGAACTCGGTGTCGGCGTGACCGCGAAGGATCTGATCCTGCACATCATCGGCGCGATCGGCGTCGACGGCGGCACCGGCCACGTCATCGAATACCGCGGCAGCGCGATCCGCGCGCTGTCGATGGAAGAACGCATGACCGTCTGCAACATGTCGATCGAAGCCGGCGCGCGCGCCGGACTGATCGCGCCCGACGAGGCGACGTTCGAATACCTCGCGAATACGCCGCGTGCCCCGCAAGGCGACGACTTCGCCCGCGCGGTCGCGCAGTGGCGCACGCTGCGCAGCGACGACGGCGCGCGCTTCGACCGCGTGGTCCGCATCGATGCGCGGGATATCAGGCCCACGATCACCTGGGGCACGCATCCCGGGCAGGTCACCGGCATCGACGCCAAACTGCCGGACGCGAAGGATGCCGACACCCAGCGCGCGCTCGACTACATGCGTTTCCCCGGCGGCAAGTCGCTGGCCGGGCAGCCGGTCGATGTGGTGTTCGTCGGCAGTTGCACCAACGGCCGGTTGAGCGATCTGCGCCAGGTCGCCGAAATCCTGCGCGACCACCGCGTGCATCCGCGCGTGCGCATGCTGGTAGTGCCGGGCTCGGTGCAGGTGCAGCGCGCCGCGGAAGCCGAAGGCATCGACCGTATCGTCCGCGCCGCCGGCGCCGAATGGCGCGAGCCGGGTTGTTCGATGTGCATCGCGATGAACGGCGATCTGGTCGCGCCCGGACAGCTCGCGGTGTCCACCAGCAACCGCAACTTCGAGGGCCGCCAGGGTCGCGAAGCGCGCACCGTGCTGGCCTCGCCGTATACCGCCGCCGCCTGCGCCGTCGCCGGTCACGTCGTCGATCCGCGCAGCTATCTGCAGGAGGACGCGGCATGAGCGCCGTCCCGCCCAACCCTGCGCCGCTGACGCGCGTCCATTCGCGCACCGCATGCCTGCCCGACAGCAATATCGATACCGACCGCATCATCCCGGCGCGCTTCCTCACCACCACGTCGCGCGAAGGCCTGGGCAAGTTCGCGTTCAACGACTGGCGCTATCGCGAAGACGGCAGCCCCGATCCCGCATTCGCATTGAATGCGCCCGATGCGCAGGGCGCGCAGATCTTGGTGACCGGCCGCAATTTCGGCTGCGGATCCTCGCGCGAGCACGCGCCGTGGGCGCTGCGCGACTTCGGCCTGCGTGCGGTGATCAGCGCCGAGATCGCCGACATCTTCCGCAGCAACGCGCTGAAGAACGGGCTGCTGCCGGTGGTGCTGGACGCCGCTGTGGTCGACGAATTGCTGGCGAATCCGGGCATCGAACTGGACATCGATGTCGCCGCCGGCAGCGTGACGCTGCCCGACGGCCGCAGCTTCGCATTCCCCATCGATGGCTTCGCGCGCACGTGCCTGCTCGAAGGCGTCGATCAGCTCGGCTATCTGCTGAAACACAGCGCTTCCATTCAAGCTTTCGAGGATTCCCATCATGCCAACTGACATCAGACCTGCCGACATCAGGCACGCCGACATCGTGGTTTTGCCGGGCGACGGCATCGGCCCGGAAGTGACCGCCGCCGCGGTCGCCGTGCTGCAGGCCGTCGCGCGCCGTTACGGCCATACCTTCGATTTCCACACCCGCCTGATCGGCGGCGCCGCGATCGACGCCGAGGGCACCGCGCTGTCGGACGCGACGCTCGATGCATGCCGCAAGGCCGACGCGATCCTGCTCGGCGCGGTCGGGGGCCCGAAGTGGTCCGATGGCGCGGTGCGTCCCGAGCAGGGCTTGCTGAGGCTGCGCAAGGAACTCGGCCTGTACGCCAACCTGCGCCCGGTCAAGACCCATCCGGTCGCGCTGACCGCATCGCCGATCAAATCGCATCTGCTCACCGGCGTGGACATGATCGTGGTCCGCGAACTCACCGGCGGCGTGTATTTCGGACAGCGCACGCGCACCGACACCCGCGCGACCGATCTGTGCGAATACACCGTCGAAGAGATCGAGCGCGTCGTGCGGCGGGCCTGCGCGCTGGCGCGCGATCGCAGCAAGTACGTGGTCTCGGTCGACAAGGCCAACGTGCTGGAAACCTCACGGCTGTGGCGGCAGGTCGCGACCCGGGTCGCGCGCGACGAGTTCCCCGACGTGCGTCTGGAACATCAACTGGTCGACAGCATGGCGATGCATCTGATCGCGCGTCCGCGCGAATACGACGTCATCGTCACCGAAAACATGTTCGGCGACATCCTCACCGACGAGGCGTCGATGCTGGCCGGTTCGATGGGCCTGCTGCCGTCGGCATCGCTCGGCGAAGGCAGACTCGGACTGTACGAACCGATCCACGGTTCGGCGCCGGACATCGCCGGTCGCGGCATCGCCAATCCCTGTGGCGCGATCCTCAGCGCGGCGATGCTGTTGCGGCATTCGCTGGGGCTGGAGGCCGAAGCCCGCTGCATCGAGGCCGCGGTCGCGGATGCCATCGACAACGGCGTATTGACGGCGGATCTGGCGCCCTCCGGCACAGCCATCGGTACCGAAGCGATGGCCGCCGCGGTGATCGCGCGGCTCGAAGTGGACTGCATCGCGGTCGAATTGCGGGATTGACAGGGTTTTTGTAGAGCGGGCTTCAGCCCGCTCTACGAACCGTAGCACCGCTCGATTCTGCGAATCCGGTCATATCCATCCCGTAAAAATCATTTGACGCACCGCCCACGGATCGTTTACACCTGATGTCATGCACCGCCGCACCGCCATCGCCGCTTCCTTCATCCGCGTTCCGCGCGGAACGACGGCTGTGATCGCAATGATCTCGACCACCACCGGCACCGGTACGGGTACCACCAGCGGTGCGGGCTGCGGCAGCGAAACGGAATAACCCCTTCGACCTTCGCCCCGCACCCCAACAGGGTCGCGGGGTCAGCCCGCGAACCCAGGGCCGCGGGGCTCCCCACTGGAGCCTCACCATGGATTCGCCCGAACCACACCGCAATGTCGACGACCGCGCCGCGCAACAGCTCGCGGATCCGTCCTATCGCGCGCACAAGTTCGGCGGCAGCAGCGTCGCCGATGCCGACCGCTATCGACATGTCGCCGATCTGCTGCAGACCGCGCCCCAGCCGCGCGCGGTGGTGGTGTCGGCGATGCAGGGCGTCACCGATGCGCTGACTGCGCTGGCGCAATCCGCGGCTGCCGGCCACGACTGGCAGCATGCGTGGTCGACATTGCGCGACAAGCATCTCGCCACCGCTGACCGCCTCGACGCGGGCGACAAGCACGCACTGGTGGCGTGGCTCGACGCTGAATTTTCCGCGCTGTCGGCGCTGCTCAGCCGCATCGCCGAGGACGGCGCACAGACTTCGAAATCCTTGGCCGCCGCCCCGCTGTCCGCTCACGATTCCGCCGCGGTGCAGTGCCTGGGCGAAGTGTGGTCGTCGCGGCTGCTGCAGGCCGCGCTCGGCGGCGAAGCGGCGGGCTGGGCGCAGTTGGACGCACGCGAGGTGCTGGTGGTGCATCCGGGCGAACTCGGCGTCGGCGTCGACTGGGTGCAGTCCCGCGAACGTTTCGCCGACTGGCGTACGCGCCATCCGCAGCGCGACGTGGTGATCACCGGCTTCGCCGCGCGCGACGGCGCGGGCCGCATCGCCACGCTCGGCCGCAACGGCAGCGACTATTCCGGCGCGATCTTCGCGGTGCTGTTCGGCGCCGAAGACCTGACCATCTGGACCGATGTCGACGGCGTGCTCAGCGCCGATCCGCGGCTGGTGCCCGACGCGGTGTGCCTGCCGTCGATGTCCTACGCCGAAGCCTGCGAACTGGCTTATTTCGGCGCGAAAGTGCTGCATCCGCAGACGATGGCGCCGGCGATGCAGGCCGGCCTGCCGATCCTGATCCGCAATTCGCGCAATCCCGCCGCGCCGGGCACCCGGATCGCCGCGGACAACCCGGCATCGACCAACGACTCGCCGGTCAAAGGCCTGAGCGTGGTGCGCGACATGGCGGTGCTGGAACTCAGCGGCGCCGGCCTGATCGGCGTGCCCGGCACCGCCGAGCGCATGTTCGCCGCGCTGCATGCCGCCGGCGTGTCGGTGACCATGATTTCGCAGGGCTCCAGCGAGCATTCGATCTGTTGCGTGGTGACCTCCGCACAGGCCGAGCGTGCGCGCGATGCGGTTCGCGACGCGTTCGCGGATGCCATCGCCAACGGTCAGGTCGAAGGCATCGACGCCACGTTCGGCATCGCCGTACTCGCCGCGGTCGGCGACGGCATGGTCGGCATGCCTGGCGTATCGGCACGCCTGTTCGAAGGTCTGGCGCGGGCGCGCGTGAACATCCGCGCGATCGCCCAGGGCGCGAGCGAACGCAATATCTCGGTCGCGGTCGCCGATGCCGATGCCGTGCGCGGGCTGCGCGCCGCGCACAGCGCGTTCTGGCTGTCGCCGGCCACGCTGTCGGTGGGGCTGATCGGTCCCGGCAACGTCGGTCGCGCCCTGCTCGCGCAGCTGGCGGACGCGCTGCCGCGTTTCGCCGACGAATCGAAAATCGAACACCGTCTCGACCTGCGCCTGCGTGCGGTGGCGAGCAGCCGCAGCATGGTGCTGAACGGTGCGCGCCTGGATCCCGCCACCGCGGTCGATGCGCTGGCCGCAGACAACGCCGAAACGCTGGATCTCGATCGGTTCGCCGCGCACGTCCGCGCCGAGCATCTGCCGCACGCGCTGATCGTCGACTGCAGCGGCAGCGATGCGGTCGCCGCGCGCTATCCGGAATGGCTGGCGGCGGGCATCCACGTGGTCACCCCCAGCAAACATGCCGGCAGCGGCGACTGGACGCGCTACCGCGCGATCCGCGACGCCGAGAAACACGGCGGGCTGTTCCGCTACGAAGCCACCGTGGGCGCCGGGCTGCCGGTGATCCAGACGCTGCGTTCGCTGCTCGATACCGGCGACGCGCTGACCGGCATCGAGGGCGTGCTGTCGGGCACTTTGGCTTGGCTGTTCAATCGTTACGACGGCAGCGCGCCGTTTTCGGAACTGGTCGCCGAAGCGCGCGCGATGGGCTACACCGAGCCCGACCCGCGCGACGACCTCAGCGGCACCGATGTCGCGCGCAAGCTGGTGATCCTGGCCCGCGAAGCCGGCGCATCGCTGTCGCTGGCGGATGTCGAGATCGAAAGTTTGGTGCCGGCACCGCTGCGCGACGTGTCGCGCGACGAATTCCTCGCGCGTCTGCAAGAACTCGACGCGCCGATGCAGGCGCGGCTGGACGCGGCGCGGGCGCAGGGCCGCAGCCTGCGCTATCTGGCGCAGCTCGACGCCGACGGCGGCGCGCGCGTCGGCCTGGCGATGCCCGAACCCGGCCACGCCAGCCTCTACAGCCGGCTCACCGATAACCTGATCCAGTTCCGCACCCGCCGCTATGCGCACAACCCGCTGGTGGTACAGGGGCCGGGTGCCGGCGCCGACGTGACCGCGGCCGGCGTGTTCGGCGATATCCTTGCGATCGCACGCACGCTCGGAGCCCGCGCATGACTGCTTCCCCGGCAGACGCAGAACCAAAGCAGGATATTTCGGGACAACGCGCATCGATGCACGGCAAACATGAAGCCCGCGCATTCGCGCCCGCGAGCGTGGGCAACATCGGCGTCGGTTTCGACCTGCTCGGTCACGCCATCGACGGCCCGCGCGATATCGCCATCGTCCGCAGGATCGATACGCCGGAAGTCCGCATCCTTGCGATCCGCGGCACGGTCGTCGGCGCGGACGCACTGCCGCTCGATGCCGAACGCAACACCGCCGGCCGCGCCTTGATCGCGCTGCGCGAAGCGCTGGCGCTGCCGTACGGGTTCGAGATCGAACTGGAGAAAGGCATTCCGCTGGGCTCCGGCCTCGGCGGCTCGGCGGCGTCCTGCGTCGCCGCGCTGATCGCCGCGAACGCGGTGCTTGATGAGTCTTTGTCGCGCGACGCGCTGTATCCATTCGCGCTGCAGGGCGAGGCCGTGGCCAGCGGCAGTCTGCACGGCGACAACGTCGCGCCGATGCTGCTCGGCGGCGTGGTGCTGGCGACGCAGGAGCGGATGATCCCGCTGTCGGTGCCCAGCTGGCTGTACGCCGTGGTGACGCATCCGGATCAGGTATTGGAAACCCGGCGCGCGCGCGCCGCGCTGGCCGACCCTTATCCGCTGTCGCAGTTCGTCGTGCAGTCCACGCATCTGGCGCTGTTCCTCACCGGCCTGCAGCGCGGCGACGCGCGGATGATCCACGAAGGTTTGAACGACGTGCTGGTGGAACCGCGCCGCGCCGCGCTGATTCCGGGCTTCGCAGCGGTGAAACAGGCCGCGCTGGATCACGACGCGCTGGGCGCCAGCATCTCCGGCGCCGGCCCCAGCGTGTTCGCGTGGTTCGCGTCGAAAGCGAAAGCCGAAGCGGCCGCACCGGCGATGCGCGCTGCGTTCGCGGCGGCCGGCTACGACGCCCGCGCGTACGTGTCGCCGGTCGCGGCGCCGCGCGCCGAGGTGCTGCCGTGACCGTTCCATCATTGAATTTCGTGAGCACTCGCGGCAGCACGCCATCGACCGCCATCGACGATGCCCTGATCGCCGGCCTCGCGCCGGACGGCGGGCTGTACGTGCCGGCGCAGATCCCGGCGTTCGAAGGCGAATGGTCGTCTTCGATGACGCTGGCCGATACCGCGACCCGCGTACTTTCGCCCTACTTCGCCGGATCGCGATTGCGCGATGCGCTGCCGGCGATCTGCGCGCGCGCCTACGATTTCGACGCGCCGCTGGTGGCGATGCGCGACGACGGTAATTCGCTGCTGGAACTGTTCCACGGCCCGACCGCGGCGTTCAAGGATTACGCCGCGCGTTTTCTCGCCGAAGCGCTGGCCGGCCTGCGCGCCGACGACGCGCCCGTCACTACCATTCTGGTCGCGACCTCGGGCGATACCGGCGCCGCGGTCGCCGGTGCGTTCCATCGCCGCCCGGGATTCGAGGTCGTCATTCTGTATCCCGACGGCCGCGTGTCGCCGCGCCAGGCGCACGGGCTGGAATGCTGGGGCGACAACGTCCGCACCTTCCGCGTCGACGGCAGTTTCGACGACTGCCAGCGGATGGCGAAAACTGCGCTGTCGGACCGCGATCTGCGCGAACGCATGGCGTTGACCTCGGCCAACAGCATCAGCCTGGGCCGGCTGCTGCCGCAGGTCGCCTACTACGCGCATACCGCGCTTGGATTCCATGCACGGCACGGCCAAGCGCTGAATGTCATCGTGCCCACCGGCAATCTCGGCAATGCCGCGGCGGCTTTCGTCGCGAAGCGGATGGGTTTGCCCATTGGCGAGATCGTGCTGGCCAGCAACGCCAACGATGTCCTGCCGCGCTATTTCGCCGGCGGCGACTATGCGCCTGAAGCGACGAAAGCCACGCTCGCGAACGCGATGGACGTCGGCGCGCCGAGCAATTTCGAGCGTCTGCGTCATTGGCACAGCGACGATGCGTCCCTGCGCGCGGCGGTGTCGGCGCATGCGGTGGACGACGCGACCATCCGCACGACCATCGCAACTGCGCCAGCGCGTCACGGCATCGTGCCCTGCCCGCATACCGCCTGCGGCTTGCACGTCCTCGAAACCTTGCGTTCGCAGGGCGATACGCGCCCGTGGACCGTGGTGGCGACCGCGCATCCGGCCAAATTCGACAGCATCGTCGAACCGCTGGTGGGGCATCCGGTGGAGGTTCCGCCGGCGTTGGCGGAGTGCCTCGCACGCCCGGCGTATGGCGAAGCGCTCGCCGCCGACGATACAGCGCTGCAGGAGCGGTTGTTGGCGCACTAAGGCGGAATCGCCTTCGGCACGCTCCCAGTGGCAACGCGCGCTTGGCCTGCACCGGGCGTCGCCGGGCAGGCGGCCCGGTGCAGGCGGCGTTCCGCTTCCCGCTACGCGAGCTTCGCAGCCAGCACATCAACCGGGTCGATCTGTGGCGCCTCGCTCAGCAGCTCCGGCGCATTGGCCATCAGCGCCTGAGCGATCGCGCCATTGAGATGGGCTTGCCGTCCCTCTTCGTCGGCGAAGGCGTCGAAGACACCGAAAGTCGAAGGACCGAACTGCAGCGCGAACCACACCTTGGTACCCGCTTCTTGGTTGGCGAGCGCCACTGCGTTGATCAGCAGGTCTTTCACCGCAGCTTCCTTGCCCGGTTTGGCTTCGAGGCGGGCGAGCAGTGCTTTGTGAACCGTCATGTCATCTCTCCTTGAGCGATATCGACCCAACATTGGGTGAGGAGAACGATAGGCGCCTCCACACCCGCCGCCTAGTGGCAAGAATGCCAATAATGGTATTAATATTGCCATCATGCGAATCGACGTGCTCGCCCTCGACGGCGTCTTCGACACCGGCCTCACCGCGCTGCTGGATGTATTCAGCACCGCCAACGAACTGTCCGGCGGCGAGCAGCCACTGCGCGTGCGCACCGTGGGCGTTCGGCGGCGCGTGCGCACCGGCCTTGGAATGCTGTTGTCCGTGCAACGGGCCGATGATCGCGATCCGCCGGACGTGATCGTGGCGCCCGCGCTAGGCACCAAGACGCCGCAAGCGCTCGAGGCTGCGCTGCAGCGGCGCGACGTGCTCGATGCGGTGCAGCTCCTGCGTGATCGGTCCGAGCGCGGCACGCGCATGGCAGCGGCCTGCACCGGCACGTTCATGCTCGCCGCGAGCGGCGCGCTCGATGGCCGGCGCGCTACCACCACTTGGTGGCTGGCGCCCTTCTTCCGGCAATTGCACCCGCAGGTTCAGCTCGATGAGTCGCGCATGCTGGTATCCGCCGGTCCAGTAGTCACAGCCGGCGCGGCGCTTGCGCACCTCGATCTCGCGCTGTGGCTCCTCCGCCAGCACAGCCCATCTTCGGCCAGCCTTGTCGCGCACTTCCTGATGCTGGACGAACGCGCCTCGCAGGCGCCTTACGTCATCTCGGACCATTTGGCGCACGCCGACCCGCTGATCGAACTGTTCGAGCGCTGGGCGCGCGCGCAGCTCGCGCAGGGCTTCTCGCTAACGGAAGCGGCGCGCGCCGTTGGCGCCAGCGAACGCACATTGGCGCGTCGCCTGCAATGCATGCTGGGGAAGACTCCGCTGTCGTACTTCCAAGACCTGCGCATCGAGCACGCCGTGCATCGGCTCAAGACGAGCACGGCGAGCGTCGACACCATCGCCGGCGAGGTCGGGTATGCCGACGGCGTCACCCTGCGAGCGCTGCTGCGGCGCAAGCTCGGTCGCGGCGTACGCGAGCTGCGCAGCCGCCGAGAACCTGAAGCCGACACCTGACCAGACGAGGCCTGACCCCTTGGATCAAGCCGCCACAGTGGTGTCATCCGCAGAAACGGCGGAAACCGCTGCGCAGATTCCGCCCTGCGTGTTCTGGCGCGGCGGTCTGAAGGCCGCTCTGCAGCCCAGCCGATGAGAATCGCGATCCGGGTCGCCTGCGGCGGGAGGGGGAGGGAACCGCAAGCGACCCGGATGCGAAAGCCTTGTGTCTCTCAGCTGGCCACGGGGCCGGTGCGCGCCTCGCTGGCGCGCACCCGGAACCACGCCGCATACAGCGCGGGCAGTAACAGCAGCGTCAATGCGGTGGCGACGATCAGACCACCCATGATCGCCACCGCCATCGGTCCGAAGAACGCGCTGCGCGACAACGGCACCATCGCCAGGATCGCGGCGAGCGCGGTGAGCACGATCGGCCGGAAACGGCGCACGGTGGATTCGACGATGGCGGTCCAGCGATCGTGGCCGCTGGCGATGTCCTGTTCGATCTGGTCGATCAGGATCACCGAGTTGCGCATGATCATGCCCGACAGCGCGATCACGCCCAGCATCGCGACGAAACCGAACGGCACCCGGAACACCAGCAGGAACAGCACCACGCCGATCAGACCCAGCGGCGCGGTCGACATCACCAACAGCACGCGCGAGACGTTGCGCAACTGCAGCATCAACAGCGTGACCACCACGAACAGGAACAGCGACATGCCGGCCTTGATCGAATCCTGGCCGCGCGCGGAATCCTCGACGCTGCCGCCGGTGGCCATGAGATAGCCGGGCGGCAGCGAGGCGCGGATCGCCTCCAGGGTCGGATCGATCTGCCCGACCACCGTCGCGGGCGTCGGCCCGTTGACGATATCCGCGCGCACGGTGACCGTGGGCAGCCGGTTGCGATGCCAGATCACGCCGTCCTCGAACACCGATTCCAGGCGTGCGATCTGCATCACCGGCACGACCTTGCCGCTGGTGGTAGGCACCGCGAGGCTGCCCAGCAGTTCCAGGCGCGCGCGCTCGTCCTCGGGGCCGCGCAGCAGAATGTCGATCAGCTCGTTGTCTTCGCGATAGGTGCTGACGTGCAGCCCGGACAGCGAGCTGGACAGGAAATTCGCGACCTGCTCCGTGCTTACGCCCAGCGCGCGCGCGCGATCCTGATCGATGACCAGCCGCATCACCTTGCTCGGCTCGTCCCAGTCCAGATTGACGTTGATCACGTTCGGATTGGCGCGGATTTCCGCCATGACCCGGTATGCGATCTCGCGCACGCGCTCGACGTGTTCGCCGGAGACGCGGTACTGGATCGGATAGCCCACCGGCGGGCCGTTCTCCAGCCGCGTGACCCGCAGCTGCAATTCCGGGAACTGCTGCCGCACCTCGCCCATCATCCAGTCGCGCAGGATTTCGCGGGCCTCGATGTCCTTCGTGCGCACCACGAACTGGCTGAAATGCGTCTGCGGCAGCTGCTGGTCCAGCGGCAGATAGAAGCGCGGCGAACCTGTACCGATGTACGCGGTATAGGTTTCCACTTCCTTGCGCGCCGCAAGCAGTTTCTCCAGCTTGCGCGCGGCCCGATCGGTGGCTTTGAGCGAACTGCCTTCCGCGAGCTCGATGTCGACCATCAGTTCGAGCCGCGTCGAATCGGGAAAGAACTGCTGGGGAATGAAACGGAACAGCGCAAGCGATATCACGAACGCAGCCACCGTGCCCCCGATCACCAGCCAGCGCCTGAGGATGCACCAGCGCACCACGGCGCGGAACCGCCGGTAGAACCCGGAATGGTAGGGATCGTGCGCATGCGCGCCTTCGACCATGATCGGCGCCGGGCCCAGCATTGCCGCGTACTGCGGCCAGCGGTCGGCCAGACGTTGGCGGAAGGCGCGGATGCGGCCTTCCAGCGAGCGCGGTTTCGGCACCGCATGCGGGTCGGGCAGCATCTTGTCGCCGAGATACGGGATGAACAGCACCGCCGCCACCCACGACACCAGCAGCGCGATGGTGACGACCTGGAACAATGAGCGCGTGTACTCGCCGGTGCTCGATGCGGCGGTGGCGATGGGCAGGAAGCCGGCCGCGGTGACCAGCGTACCGGTGAGCATCGGGAATGCGGTGGTTTCGTAGGCGAACGCGGCCGCGCGCAGGCGCGAGTAGCCCTGCTCCATCTTGATCGCCATCATCTCGACCGCGATGATCGCGTCGTCCACCAGCAGGCCGAGCGCCAGCACCAGCGCGCCCAGCGAAATCTTGTGCAGGCCGATGCCGAAATACTGCATCGCGGCGAAGGTCATCGCCAGCACCAGCGGAATGGTCACGGCCACGATCAGCCCGGTGCGCAGGCCGAGCGAGAAAAAGCTCACCAGCAGCACGATGATCACCGCCTCGGCCAGCACGCGCACGAATTCGCCGACCGAATCGCGCACCGCCGCGGGCTGATCGGCGATGCGATGCAGATTCATGCCCAGCGGCAGCGAGCGCTGCAGGCGTTCGGTTTCGGCATCCAGCGCCTTGCCGAGCTGCAGGATGTCGCCGCCGGGTTTCATCGACACCGCGATCCCGACCGCGTCCTCGCCCATGTAGCGGATGCGCGGCGCGGCGGGATCCGCGTAGCCGCGCTTGATCTCTGCGATGTCGCCCAGGCGGACCGTGCGATCGCCGGCGCGGATCGGAAACTGGCGGATCTGTTCCACAGACGCGAACGCGCCGCTGACGCGCAGGCGCACGCGGTCGGTGGCGGTCTCGAAGAATCCTGCAGAGGTCACCGCATTCTGTTCGGCCAGCGCCTGCTGCACGACCGGCAACGGAATGCCCAGCGTGGCCAGTTTGGTGTTGGACAGCTCGATCCAGATCTTTTCGTCCTGCAGACCCAGCAATTCGATCTTGGCCACGTCCGGGACGCGCTGCAGTTCCAGTTCGAGGCGCTCGGCGTAATCCTTCAGCAGTGCGTAGTCGAATCCCTTGCCGCTGATCGCGTAGATATTGCCGTAGGTGTCGCCGAATTCGTCGTTGAAGAACGGGCCGACCGCGCCCTGCGGCAGGGTCGGGCGGATATCACCGACTTTCTTGCGCACCTGATACCAGAGATCGGGCAATTCGCTGCTGTCCATCGAATCGCGCGCGATGAAGAACACCTGCGATTCGCCGGGGCGCGAATACGAGAGCAGTTCCTCGTAGTTGCCCGTTTCCATCAGCTTCTTTTCGATGCGGTCGGTGATCTCGCGCGAGACTTCCTCGGCGGTGGCGCCCGGCCATGCGGTCCTGACCACCATCACTTTGAAGGTGAACGGCGGGTCTTCAGATTGCCCGAGACTGCGATACGACCAGGCGCCGACGATCGCCAACACCAGCATCATGTAGAGCACCAGCGAACGGTTCGCCAGCGCCCATTCGGAGAGGTTGAATCTGCGCATGGTCAGGGGATCCCGCGCTTCGTGGCGTCTGCCGCACTGATGACGGCCTCTGCCGAAGCGTGATGACCCCCATCCCATCCTTCCCCCGCGTGCGGGGGAAGGGGAGCGATTGCCGTGCGGGACGTGCTTCGAAGACCGGATGCTGCAGCGTTCATGGCGATGGCTTCGGTCAGTTCGATTGGATAGGGCGATTGCTGCGATCGACCGGCAGCACCGGCTGACCCTCATGCAGCAGATGACCGCCGGCCATCACCACCCACTCGGTCGGCTTCAGCCCGGACAACACCGCCACGCCATCCGCGGCGTAGGGACCGATGCCCACCGGCGCGCGGCGGGCCTTGTTGACCTTGAGATCCACGGTCCAGACCACCGCCTGGCCCTTGTCGCCGCGATGCAGGGCGGACAGCGGCAGACGCAGCGCGTCGCCGCTCAGTGCGACCGGGATGTACACGCGCGCGCTCTGGCCAAGATCGACGCGGGCGGCATCGCCTTCCAAAGTGGCGCGTGCGGCATAGGTTCGCGCCTGCGGGTCGGCCGCGGGTGCGATTTCGCGGATGCGGCCGGGGATCCGCTCGCCCTGCGCGCTCCACAGTTCGATCATTACCGCCTGGCCGACCTTGAAGTCGCGGATGCCCGATTCCGGCAGCGCGAACGCGACCTCGCGGCTGCCATCGGCCGCCAGCCCGAACACTGCTTGCCCGGCCGTCACCACCTGCCCGGCTTCGACCTGACGGCTGGCGACGACGCCATCCTGCGGCGCGCGCAGTTGGCTGTAGCCGGCCTGATTGCGCGACAGATCGAACCGGGCGCGGACGGCACGGGCCTGGCCTTCGGCCGCACGCAGCGCAGCGGTCTGCTGATCCAGCGCGGCGCGGCTCACGAGTTGATCCTTCGACAGGCTGGCGGTGCGCGCATGGTCGGCGCGGGCGCGGGCGAGTTGGGCATCGGCCGCGGTCAGCTCCGCCTGCAGCGCTTCGACCTGCAGGCGCAGGTCGCCGGGATCGAGTTCGGCCAGCAGGTCGCCTTTGCGCACCCGGTCGCCCACGTCCACGAGACGGCGCACCAGCTTGCCGCCGACCCGGAACGAGAGCGTGGCTTCCTCGCGGGCGCGGATCTCGCCGGCATAGGCGCTGAGGCCATCGGCGCCATGCCCGGTCGCGGCGTCCGCACGGGCCACCAGCACCGGCCGCGGCGGCTGCGACACCTTTTCGCCGTTGCCGCAGGCGGCCAGCGCGGCGGCGAGCACGACCAGACCTGCAGTTCTGAAGCCAACCAGTCTCATTACTGCTCTACAACGCATTGCCATGGCCGCCTCAAGCGATCCGGGAGATCTCGGGAAAGATCCTCCGGGTGGAGTATTCCGATGAATGGATCTGGATTAGTAAACTAGCCGGTATCGTATAAATAACATACCAATTAGTCTAGTATTAAAAGCTATGGTCGTTTCGAACCCCACCCCCCCGACTCCCGAACCCGCCAAACCAGCCGGCCCCGGGCGCCCCAAGGATCTCGGCAAGCGCGCCGCGATCCTGGAGGTGGCCAAGCGCCTGTTCAGTCAGCACGGTTTCGACGGCGTGAGCATGGACCAGATCGCGGCCGAGGCCGGGGTTTCCAAACTTACCGTCTACAGCCATTTCGGCGACAAGGAATCGCTGTTCAGTTCCGCCATCCGCGCCAAATGCGAGGAACAACTGCCGTCGGCGCTGTTCCTGGCCGGCCTGAAAGGCAGCCTGCGCGAACAGCTCACTGCGATCGGGCACGCGTTTTTCCTGCTGATCACCAGCGAGGAAGCCATCGCGATGCACCGCATGATGATGATGCCCGGCACCGGCGACAGCCACGTCCGCGAGCTGTTCTGGCAGGCCGGACCACAGCAGATCAAGGATGTCTTCGTCGATTTCCTGCGCTCCCGGGTCGCGCGCGACGAACTGCGGATCCCGGATATCGCGCGCGCCGCTTCGCAGTTCCTGTGCCTGATCAAGGGCGAATTGCATATGCAGATGCTCTGCGGCATGTGCTGCGGAACGCCCGACGGCGACGTCGAACGCCATATCGAAGCCACCGTGGACCTGTTCCTGAGCGCTTACGGCCATGCTGCATGCGGCGATGCCGCCGGGATCTCGAATTGATCCGCCCGATGCGCCTCCGCCGTGCTCTGTGTCCCGGTGACTTCCGGCACTCAGCGGGCAAGCCCGCTTGCGGCGATCCTGCGCCCCGTGGCAGCGATGTCGTCGCGGCCGGGCCATCCCGGTAAACTTCATGCCGGTAAACGTCAGGCCCGATCACCCGTTCCCACCGCAGCCAGCGCCGCAAGAGACCTTGAGATGACGATCGATTACGCCAAAGCACGCGAAACCATGGTCGAACAGCAGGTTCGGCCGTGGGAAGTGTTCCAGCCCCGGGTTCTCGAGACCCTGGCGCGTCTGCCGCGCGAACGGTTCGTGGTGGAGGCGCACCGCGCCCTCGCCTACTCCGACCTGGCGCTGCCGATCGGTCACAGCGAGTCGATGATGAAACCTGTACTGGAAGGTCGCGCACTGCAGGCGCTGTCGATCACCGCCGGCGAAGATGTGCTGGAGATCGGCACCGGCAGCGGGTACCTGTCGGCCTGCCTCGGCAGTCTGGCCCGCGACGTGGTCAGTCTGGAACGACATGCCGATCTGGCCCAGACCGCGCGCGCGCGGCTGCAGGCGCAGAGCATCGGCAACGTCCGCATCGACACCATCGACGCCCTGCAGTGGGACAGCGAACGCCGGTTCGACGCGATCTGCGTCGGCGGCGCGGTCGCCACGGTCCCCTCGCGTTTCCTGCAGTGGCTGCGTCCGGGCGGCCGCATGTTCGTGATCCATGGGCTGGCGCCGGCGATGGAAGCCGCGCTGGTCCGCCATGCCGACAACGCTGCCGGTTTCCAGGTCGAATCGCTGTTCGAGACCGAACTTCCGTACCTCGTCGGCGCCGCACCTGTCCCACAATTCCAGCTGTGAGCCGCCTGCACGGCACGTTGCCGACCGCGGATCGTTCAATACCTAAAAGGAAGATCATGACTCGCCGCCCGCTCGCCTTTGCCCTCGCCCTGCTGGTACTGCCGCTCGGCGCACAGGCCGAAGATCTGCTGCAATCCTACGAACTCGCGCGCAACAGCGATCCGCAGTTCGCGGCCGCCGAGGCCGGACGTCTCGCCACGCGCGAAGGCGCGGTGCAGACCCGCGCGACCTTCCTGCCGCAGATCGGCGGCTCGGTCGGCGCGAGTTATTCCGACACCACCTCCGAACTGGGCAGCGGCTTCGAAGTCTCCGATGGCGGCGGTGGCCGCAGCTACGGTTTATCGGTGGACCAGTCGATCCTCGACTTCGGCAACATCGCGCGCCATCGTTCGCAGCTGTCGCTGTCGGAAGCCGCGGACTTTCAGCTCGAAGCCGCCGGCGATTCGCTGATCACGCGCACCTCCGCCGCCTATTTCAACGTGCTGGTCGCGCTGGAAACGCTGTCCGCGGCCGAAGCGCAGGAAACCGCGCTGAAGAAGCAGTTCGACTTCGCCGACAAGCGCCTCGAAGTGGGCCTCGCCCCGATCACCGACGTGCACGAAGCCCGCGCGCAGTACGACCGCGCCCGCGCCAACACCATCGTCACCCGCAATGCGCTGGAAGACGCGTATCGCGCGCTGGAGGAAATCACCGGCAAGGACGTGCGCGCGCTCAAGTCGTTGCCGCAGGACTTCCAGCCCGAGCTGCCGTCGTCGCTCGACGTCGACGGCTGGGTGAAGACCGCGACCGACAACAATCCCGCGCTGAAGGCCAAGGAACTCGAGCTGCGTTCGGCCGAGGCCGGCGTCGATTCCGCGCGCGCCGGCCATCTGCCCAGCATCGGCCTGCGCGCGACCTACGGCAACAACCGTTCCCTCTTCGACGGCAACGTCGGTCCGACCGGCATCGATTCGTCCGACACCTCCACTGTCGGCCTGACCGTCAGCATCCCGATCTTCTCTGGCGGCGCGACGCAGTCGCAGGTGCGGCAGGCGCTCGCCCAGCGCGACGTGACCGGCGACCAGCTGGACCAGCAGCGCCGCGCGCTGGTGCGCAACACCCGCAACGCCTATCAGACGCTCGTCGCGGGCATCAGTGAAGTGGAAGCGCGCAAGGCCGCGGTGTTCTCCGCGCGCAGCGCCTACGAGGCTTCGCAGGTCGGCCTGGAAGTGGGTACCCGCACCGTGCTGGACGTGTTGAACAACCAGCAGACCCTGTTCAACGCCGAGCGCGAATACGCGCTGTCGCGCTACAACTTCCTGCAGAACCGCCTGCTGCTGGAACAGGCCGCGGGCACGCTGGACGTCGATGACCTGCAGGACGTCAACCGCCAGCTCACCACCGACGCCATCAGCGCCTCCGTGCCCTGATCGTCGCGCACGGCGACATCCCACGATGGCCCGCGCGATGCGGGCCATCGTCGTTCCGGACATCCGAAGCCGGACGCACGTTGCCACTGCAACGGTGTTGCGCCTACAGCAGCGTGCAACGCCCGATCAGGTAATAGCAGCGCGAAACGTCGAGCAGTCCCCATTCGTCGTTGCTGCAGACGTACGTCGCGTACTCGACATACAGCAGCGAATACTCGGACGTCATGGCGTACTCGCCCTCGTTGTCGACGGTGCATGCGCCCGCCGGCGTCGGCCATGCCGATGCGCTGCCGCTGGAGATCATGCCGAACGCGAAAACAGCGGCGCATAGACCGCTGAGCAGATGATGCCTGGACATATCGAGACTCCTTGATCGATCGCGACCGTCGGCAGGGTGCGCGGAACATGAAGGTCAGGACGTCGATCGGACACGGCGGCCAATGCCGAAGCGTCGAAGCAATCTCCGCGCATGTCCTGTATATCCATCCGGCGGGTGGCCGAATGCGACCCGAATCACAGGGGCATCGTCCGCGACGAAATCGTTTGGATCGATTGCGCGCAATGGATAGACGTCATGGAACGCGCAACGCACGAAAGAACGCAGTGCGACGCGCGACGCTCCGTCAGAGCGAATCCCCGATCAGCGCGATGGTTCGGCGCAACGCACCGCGTCCTTGTTCGACCAGCATGCGTCCGGCGGCGACCATGCGTTCGCGCTCCGACGGATCCGCGAGCAGGCGCTCCAGTTCCGCCGCCGCCGCCGCCGCATCGGGCACGATCCTCACCGCGTCCGCGTGCCGCAGTTGTTCGGCGATATCGCTGAAGTTGTGCAGATGCGGGCCGGTGACGATCGCGGTCCCGACTGCGGCCGGCTCCAGCAGATTATGGCCGCCCACCGGCTGCAGGCTGCCGCCGACGAAAGCGACGTCGGCGCAGGCGTAGAAACTCATCAGTTCGCCGAGGGTATCGATCACGAACACCGCATCGTCGGCATCGGGCAACAGGGTGAGCTTGCGCGTCGCCACCTGCATCCCGGTGTCGATCGCCAACTGGGTCGCCGGACGGAAGCGCTCCGGGTGCCGGGGCGCCCACAGCATCAGCAGATCGGGCCAGCGCGCACGCAGGTGGCGATCGATGGCCAGCATCAGCGCCTCTTCGTCGGGATGGGTGCTGGCGGCGATCCAGACCGGGCGGCCGGCCACACGCGCGCGGAATGCCTGCGCGAACGCCTCGATGCCCGGATCGACCCGGGTATCGAATTTGAGATTGCCGCAGACCACCACCTGCGCGTCCCGCGCGCCCAGGCGCATGAACCGCGCCGCATCCGCGTCCGACTGCGCGGCGACCGCGCGCATCGTGCGCAGCGCGCGACCGACCAGCGCGCGCAGTGCGCGATAACCGCGCAGCGAACGTTCCGACAGCCGCGCGTTCACCAGATACACGGGAATGCCGTGATCGCGGCAGGCGAACAGCAGGTTCGGCCACAGCTCGGTTTCGACGATCAGCGCGATCCTCGGCCGGAAATGGCGCAGGAAACGCGCGACCGCGCCTGTGAGATCGTAAGGCAGATACACGTGGTCCACGCGATCGCCCCACAGCGCCTTCACCCGATCGGAACCCGTCGGGGTGATGGTGGTGACCAGCACGCGTTTCTGCGGATGGTCGCGCAACAGCGCATGGATCAGCGGCGCGGCGGCGTTGACCTCGCCCACCGACACCGCATGCACCCAGAGATGTCCGTCGCCGGGCGGCGGCTCGGGCGAACGATAGCGCGCGTAGCGCTCGTCCCAGCGCAGCAGATACGCGCGCTGGCGGAAACCGCGCCAGATCAGGTGGTACACGGTGACGGGCAACAGCAGATACAACGCCGCCGAATACAGGCCGCGCAGGATGTGCTCGATCACGCGTTCGTAGCTGTCGGCCCGCATCGCGACAGGATACCGGGTGAGGGCGGCCGGCGAACATGTGGGCCCGGCCCTTACAATGGCGCATGCCTTTCGAATTCGACGCTCCGCCGCCGCGCGCGGCCCGACATTGGCCGACCTGGTTCGGCATCGGCACGATGGCGTTGCTCGCGCGCCTGCCTTGGCGTCTGCAGCGCGCGCTGGGCAGCGGATTCGGCGCGGTGCTGCGAGCCGCGCTGGGCAAACGCCGCCGCATCGCCGAACGCAATCTGTCCCTGTGTTTTCCGGAACTGGACGAACGCGAGCGCGACGCGCTGCTGGGTCGGCATTTCGCGGCGCTGGGCACCGCCATCCTCGAATTCGGACGCGCGTGGTGGGGTTCGCTGGAACCGCAGCGACGCGGCCTGATCGTCGAAGGTCTTGAACACATCGAAGCGGCGCGCGCGAACGGGCGCGGCGTCATCGTCGTCTCCGGTCACTTCACCACGCTCGAAGTCTGCGGCCGGCTGCTGTGCGATTTCGTTCCGCTGGCCGGCATGTATCGGCCGTATTCCCAGGCGGCGATGGAATGGGCGGTGCTGCGCGGTCGCTCGCGCTACGCCGCGGGCATGTTCACCAAGCAGGACGTGCGCGGCGTGGTGAAACACCTCAAGCGCGGCGGCCTGCTCTGGTATGCGCCGGATCAGGATCCCAGCAAGGGCGACAGCGTCTACGTGCCGTTCTTCGGCCAGCCGGCGAAGAGCCTGAGTTCGACGCATCAACTGGCGCGACTCTCGGGCGCCGCGGTGGTGATGTTCCAGCATGTCCGCCGCGACGACGGCGGCTACACCCTGCGCCTGTGGCCGGCGCTGGACAACTTCCCCTCGGACGATGCCGGCAGCGACACCGCCCGGGTGATCGCGGCGATCGAAACGATGGCCCGCGCCGCGCCCGAGCAGTACCTGTGGATCCATCGGCGCTTCAAGCGGCGGCCCGATGGGGCGCAGATTTACGACTGAAGCGGCGTCATACCGTCGCGGGCCATGCCGTCGCGCGCCAGCAGACTGCCCGCGAACAACGCCGCCAGCAGCAACGTCAGCCCGCCCCAGAACGTGGAATAGAACGCGAGGTGGGTGTTGAACGGGAAGACCGTGACCGCCAGCGCCAGCATCGCCGGATAGGCCGCTTCGCGCGCCGCGGGTTCGGCGTAACGCCAGGCGCGTCGCGCCATGGCCGCGCCGGCCAGCCACAGCAGCAGGCCGATGACGCCGGTCTCGCTGAGGATTTCCAACACGATCTGATGCGCATGGTAGGCCGGGCCTTCGCCCCAGGCGGCGACCACGCCGGGCTCCGGGTCGCAGGCCGGGAAAGCTTCCCGGAAGCCGCGAGGGCCGACGCCGTTGATCGGATGCTGCGTGGTCATACACCACGCCGCACCCCAGATGCGGCCGCGGCCCGACAGCGCGCTGTCGACGCCTGCATGATCGCCGCTGAGCGCATGCAGGGTGCGTTCGACCCGCTGCTGCACCTGCGGCGACACGAACGTCAGCGCGACCAGCAGCGCGCCGCCCAGTGCGAAGACGCCGAACAGCCGCTTCCAGCCGAGCACATGCCAGCCGGACAGCAGCAACACCAGACCGAAGGTGATCCAGGAGGCGCGCGAGCCGGCGAGCAGGATCACGCAGCCGATCGCCAGCGCGGCCAGCAGCCAGCCCCACGGCCCGAAGCGGCGGCCGGCGGCATGCATCGCGAACGGCGACAGGCTGGCCAGCACCAGGCCGAGCTTCAGATTGCACGGCCCCAGCGCGCCGCCGAGGCGGTCCAGCAGCAGGTAGTCGTTGGCGTCGCACAGACGATGGCCGCTGATCGCCAGTTTCGCCGCGTCCATGGCGAAGAACCACGGACTGGTGCCGCCGACCGCCTGCACGATCGCGTCGAGCGTCCATACGCCGACGATCGCGGCCAGACCGACGAAGGTGATCCGCCGCCCGCGCGCATCGGCCACCGCCGACGCGGCCAGCCACAGGAACGGCAGATAGCGCAGATCCACGGCGGCTTCGCGGAACGCGCGAGCGCGGTCGACCGCATCGATCGCGCCGATCAGTTCCGGCAGCCAGTAGGTGAAGAACAGCACGCTGGTCAGCGCCCAGGCCTGCGCGCTGAGCAGGGCGCCGCCGCCGCGGAAGCGGACGAAGATCAGACGGCCGATCGCCGCGAGCGCACCCAGCGCCATCACCGTTTCGGCGATGCCCGGCGCCGGCCACAGCGCGACGAACGCCAGCACCCAGAACGGCGCCCAGCGCCAGCCGGCGGCGGGAGCGGATGCGGTTTCGGCGGTCGTGGCGGGAATCGTCGCGTGGGTCATGTCGCGTGGGTCATGTGGGCCATGTGGGAACGGGTTCGCGCTTCAGGTCGTGGTCGTCAGTTCGTCGCGGTCAGTTCGTAGTAGCAGGCCAGCGTCGCCGCCTGCATCGCCGCCAGCGAATAGCGCTGCAGGGACGCAGGCATCGTAGCGGGCATCCCGTTCGAAAGCGTCATTCCGTCCGCAAGGCCTGATGGCGGCGCAAGCAATGCACGGGCAGCGTGATGCAGGGCGTCGGCATCGAACGGCGCCACCGCGCCGGCCGGCAGCAGTTCGCGCAGCAGTTCGCCCACGCCGCCGTGCGCCCAGCCCAACACCGGACGCCCGACCGACAGCGCTTCGATCACCGTGCGCCCGAACGCCTCCGGCTTGCGCGAGACCTGCAGCACCAGATCGCTGGCGGCGTAGGCCTCGGCGATGGCGGCGGTGGGCGGGGTGATCGCCAGCGCCTGCGCGAACCCGCCGCGCGCGGCGTCGGCTTCCAGATCGGCGATGTACTGCTCGCGCCCCGGCTCGCGCGCCCCGGGCATCCACAGCCGCGCGTCCAGGCCGTCCGCACGCAGCGTACCCAGCAGCGTCAGCGCATCGGCATGGCCCTTGAGCCGCGTGCCGCGCCCCGGCAGCAGCAGCAGCGGGCCGTCGCCGCCCAGCGCGGGATGCAGCGCGGCGATGCGTGCGCGCGCCGCGCGGTCGGATCGGGGCGCCGGCGGAAAGGCCGCGGGATCGATGCCGCGCGGAATCGTGCGCAGCGTCGCCGGATCGGTCGCGGGATAGTGTCGCAGCACGTAGTCGCGCACGGTGTCGGACACGCAGATCACCCGCTCGCCGCGGGTCATGACCGCGCTGTAGCGCGAAGGCGAGTTCAGGCCATGCACGGTGGTGACGAAGTGCGGACGACGCTGTGCCGGCATGCCGCGCAATGCGAGCCGGCCGATCCACGCGGGCAGCCGCGAGCGCGCATGCACGATGTCGGCGCCGGTCTGCGCGAACAGGGCGCGCAGCGGGCGGACGTGGCGGAAGGTCGACAGCGACTTGCGTCCGATATCGAGTGCGACGTGTTCGGCGCCGCCGGCTTCGAGCTGCGGCACCAGCCGACCGCCGGCGGACACGACGATGGCGCGATGCCCGGCGCGCACCAGCGCGTCGGCGATCTCCAGCGTGGAACGTTCGACGCCGCCCGAATGCAGTGCCGGCAGCAGTTGGACGACGGTCAGGCGGCGCCGCATCGGCTCAGCGCCTCGCGTGGTCGCAGATCAGTCGATGACCGGGCTGTCGATCAGCACGTACACCGCGCCGCAGTACGGGCAGGTCGACGTGCCGCCTTCGGCCTCGATCGGCAGATAGACGCGCGGATGCGAGTTCCACAGCGCCATCGACGGGCTGGGGCAGCTCAGCGGCAGATCGCCATGGTGCACTTCGTAACGTTGCTGGGCGTTGGCTTGGCTGGGCTGGGAAGTGGTCATGGAGGTCGTCCTGCGCGGAAACGGCATTTTAGCCCAGCGCGCGGGTGTGAGGATGCCGGAGAATGCCCGCTGGCGGCGATCCGCGCCGTTGCCTCGCCTCACTGCAATCGGAGCGCCGCCCATGTCGCATCTCGAGATCATCGGCCGCCAGAGTTCGCACTACACCCGCCAGGTGCGGCTGCTGGCGCACGAACTGGGCATCGGATACGCGCTGCAGCCGATCCACGATCTGATGAGCGAAGACCCGGCGGTGTTCGCCGGCAATCCAGCCTTGAAACTACCGGCGCTGCGGCAGGGCGACACCGCGGTCTGGGGCAGCCTCAACGCCTGCCGCTGGCTGGCGCGGCAGACGGAAGACGGCGTCGCGCGGGTGTTCTGGCCGGAACAAGCGGCCAGCGCGCTGGCGATGAATGCGCATGAGGTGATGGCGCATGCGATGGCAGCGCAGGTCGAAGTGGTGTTCCATGAAATCGTGTCGAAGCGGCCGCCGGACGCCGCCTCGCGCAAGCGGCGGACGAGTCTGGTGCAGTGCCTCGCCTGGCTCGACATGCATTGGGACGACATCCGCGCAGAGCTGCCGCCGACGAAGATCGCGATCTTCGACCTCGGGCTGTTCTGCCTGCTGGAGCATCTGCCGTTCCGCAACCCGATCGACCTGTCGTCGATGCCGCGGTTGACTTCGTTCGCCAGCGTTTTCGCGAAGCGGCCGTCGGCGCAGGCTACGCCCTACCGCTTCGACGCACCGCCGCCGGAAGCCGCGTTGCCGGTCTGACATCGTGGATCCGATATCGTCGCTCTGCGAACCCAGTCGAAACTTCCCAGGCCATGGCTGGGCATCCATCACCTGTCATCCCTCCGCCCGCGCAGCGGGCGGAGGGATGACAGCAGCAGGTAGCGAACAGATTTCGAACAGTCTGCAAAGTCGCCGCGCCGAAAATGCAGACGGGCCGCGATATGCGACCCGTCTGCGGGTGTAGCCGGATGCTTTTTTGCGAGACGGTTTACGAACCCGTCTTCGGCGCTTCGGCGTCCGCTTTCGGCACGATGGCTTCGGTGGTGATCGTCAGCTTCACTTCGTCGCTCACGTTCGGTGCGTACTTGCCCACGCCGAAATCGCTGCGCTTGATCGTGGTGCTGGCGTTGAAGCCGGCAGCTTCGCGCTTCGCCATCGGCTGCACGGCGATCTTGTTGATGGTCACGTCCAGGGTCACCGGCTTGGTGATGCCCTTGATGGTGAGGTCGCCGACGACCGTCAGCTTGCCCTCGCCCGCGGCCTTCACCGAGGTGCTCTTGAAGGTGATGTTCGGGAATTTCGCGGCGTCGAAGAAATCGTCGCTGCGCAGGTGGTCGTCGAAATCGCCGACGTGGGAATTCAGGCCCGACAGCGGCAGGGTGACTTCGACCTTGGACGCGCTCACTTTGGCCGGATCGTAGGTGATGCTGCCGTCGACCTTGCCGAAATGCGCGATCGGGTTGGAGAAACCGAAATGGCTCCAGCTGGCGACCACATCGGTGTGGTTGGCGTCGATCTTGTAGGTCAGCGGCGCGGCGAAGGCGACGGTGGAAGCGAGAGCGAGGGCGGCGGCGACGAGAATTCGTTTCATCGTGGAGACTCCTGAATGGGTTGCGATATGGGTTACGCGATCGATTGCGTCGCGGATTGCGTCGGGGGACACGCCACAGAGGCGCTGGAAGGGTAAAACGTTGCGCGCACGCAACGCCAGAGCGGTCACTCGATGCGACAGGCTTCGTCGAAACCCAGTCGCGGCGAGCGCGGGAACAGCGAGGCCGGGTCGCCCTTGCCCAGGTTGACCAGGAAGTTGGACCGGATCGAGGTGCCGGCGAAGAAGGCTTCGTCCAGCTTGGCGTTGTCGAAGCCGGACATCGGGCCGGTATCGAGGCCCAGCGAGCGCGCGGCCAGGATCAGGTAGGCGCCCTGCAGGCTGCCATTGCGCATCGCCACGGTTTCCAGCACCGCTTCGGGCTTGCCGGCGAACCAGGCGCGGGCGTCGACATGCGGGAACAGCACCGGCAGTTTGTCGTAGAACGCCATGTCGTGGCCGACGATCACGGTGACCGGCGCGGTCAGAGTTTTCTCGCGATTGCCCTCATCCAGCGCCGGCGCCAGCCTGGCCTTGGCCTCGGCCGAACGCACGAACACGAAGCGCGCCGGGCAGGCATTGGCGGCGGTCGGGCCCCACTTCAGCAGTTCGTACAGGCGCTGCAGGGTGGCGTCGTCGATGTCGCCTGAGAACGCGTTGTAGGTGCGCGCGGTGCGGAACAGTTGATCCAGAGCGGAGTCGGTCAGCGGCGAAGACATCGGTCGGAATATCCTTGATCTGAAGAGGATGGCGAGCCGGCAGTGTAGAGTCCGGGCGGCCGGACGGCAGCGGCACGGCAGGAACGAATCGAGTCAAATTCAGAACAATGAGCGAAACTTTCATCGATTCAACGCAAATTTGTTCAGGACGCATCCGCGCGATCAGCGATGGCCGCGCCGGCAATGCCCGTCAGGCCGACGCGCTGGCGGGCCTGCTCGCCGGCGACGCCGGCTTCGACACGCTCGTTCTGCAACCGACAGCGCCCTGGCGCTGGGCGGCGCCACGCCGCTGGCCCGGCGCAGAACGCGGGTATGGCTATGCTTTCGCGTCGCTGCTTGCGGCGCCGCCCGCGCTGGCCGTGGGCTGCGGCCGTCAGGCCGGGCTCGCTACCCGCCTGCTGCGCGAACACGGCGCCCGGACCGTGCAGATCCTCGACCCGCGGCTCGACCCCGCGCACTGGGATCTGGTGGTGGTGCCCGAGCACGATCCGCTGCGCGGTCCGAATGTCATCCCGATGCTGGGCAGCCTGCATCCGGTGGACGACGGCTGGCTCGCGAACGCTCGGCGGGATCACGCCGCCTATGCCGATCTGCCCTCGCCGCGGACCGCTTTCCTGCTGGGCGGCAACAGCGCGCATGCGCGCTTCGGCCGGATGGCCTTCGAAGTGATGGCGGCGAAATTCGAAGCGGTGCTCGCGCGCGAGGGCGGCAGCGTGCTGATCACCACCTCGCGGCGTACCGACCCGGAACTGATCCGGGCCCTCGCCCACCGCTACGACGACACGCCCGGCGTGGTCTGGCGCGGTGCGGAGGATGGCGCCAATCCCTATCCGGGCCTGCTGGCCTGGGCGGATCGGATCGTCTGTTCGCCGGACTCTGTGAACATGATTTCAGAAGCCTGCGCCACGCGCGTGCCGGTGTTCGTGTTCGATCCGGGACGCGTGCGCGGGCGGCCGCGCGCGTTTCTCGACGCGTTGCTGGCGCGCGGACGAATCCGAGCGATGGATGCGACGTTTGGGTCGTTCGATGTCGAACCGCTGCGCGAGGCCGAGCGGGTGGCGGCGCTCGTGTCTGAGCGCCTGCATTTCAGGAAGGCTTGCTGAAAAAGTCAGCCGTCCGCGGACTGCGAGGCGGCGCTCTTCTTGGCCGCGCGCATGCCGATCGCCACCGCGCCCATCGCCAACGCCGCCAGCAGCGGCCGTTTCTTCAGGGTGCGCAACGCGCCGAGGGCCAACGCCGCCAACCATGGACGGCCGGTCACCGAACTGGCGAGCAAGCCCATCCAGCCGCTGCGGCCGGCGACCGCGGCACTGATGCCGCCGGCCACCGACGCCAGATTGCGCATCCGCCCGGTGCTGACCCGCAGTTCGCGCAGCGCACCGGCCACTTCCGCACGCTCGATCGAGGCGCGCATGCGCAACATCTCCATGCGCAGTTCGCGATTGACGGATTTGTCGCTCATCGCGCCTCCGCGTCGTTGTCTTGCATCGATTGACGAGCGCGGGCAACGAACACATCGCGATCGTTCGACAGTTCCTGCAGCGTTTGCGACAGCACCGGCGGCGCGGCCGCCACTTCACCCATCAGCTTGCGCAACACCAGCGCCGCACCCAGCGCGTACACCACGAACAATATCGCTAGTGTGACCCAGCCCAACTGCGGCCACAGCGCCACCGTGAGCAGCGCCGACCCGATGATCAGGGTCAGCAACAGCAGCACCATGACCAGCAGCGACAGCGTGAACCAGCGCAGCAATTGGGCGCGTGCCTGCGCGAGTTCCAGCGATGCGAACTCGGCGCGCGACAGCAGCAGATTGGCCGTGGCCGCCGAGAGGCGGCGCACGGCGTCGAGGGGCGAAGCCGAAGCCATGGTGGCTTCGATCAGCGACGCGAGACGAGCAGGCCGACCAGGAAGCCGACGCCGGCGGCCACGCCGATCGCGCCCCACGGATGATCGTGGACGAAGTCGTCGGTGGCGCGGGCAGCGGCGCGGGTGTTGGTGGCGACGGCGCTCTGCGCGTCGTGCAGACGCTGCTTGGCGCGGCCGAGGGCTTCGCTGGCGCGGGCGCGCAGGGCCTGCGCGCGTTCGCCGGTGGCGTTGGCGGCTTCGTCGAGCAGCGCTTCGACGTCGTCCAGAACCACCTTAGCGTCGGTGACCAGCTCATCGGTATTCAGGATATTGATCTTCGACATGGTTGACTCCGTGACTTTGTGTGGGGGATGTGTTCGGGAGACGTGTTCCGGAAAGATCCGGAGACGCCCGATCTGGCGCTTTGATCGGCCCGTTTCAAGCCGCTCGTTTGCGTTTGCGTTTGCGTTTGCGACAGGGTGCCGCCATCGGGATGTTTCCCCGGCGCCGAGCATACCCCGCGAAACGCCCGACGCCACCTTAGCCGTTCCGGGTACTGCCCGCCGCGGTTCATACAGGACGATCCAGTGCCGATTCGGTGAAAAAACAAGCACCTGCACAGGCATTGCGCATGAAGTCGACGGCCGGGTCGTGCAGAACGCGGAGGGCGTAATCGGTGACACGGATCGCAGCGCAAAGCGTACTCACCTGTCGCCGATGCCCACCGATCCCAACACCGCCGACGCAGAGGCGATGACGGCCCGCGCAGCCGTCACATCGGCGTAGGGCACGACGATCCGCGTCCGCCGGTCCAGCGTGCAGGCCAGACCCGCGCCGAGCAGCACCGCATGCGCGGCGTGCAGTCGGGCCGCCGCCGCGGCATCGAACACGCCTGCCGCCTGCAGCGCGTCGATCAGCCCCGGCGTGTCGCGCGGAGCGAGCAGCGACGGGTCTGCGGCGGATCCGCGCAGTACGCAGTACTGCAGCAGGAATTCGAGATCGACCAGACCGCCCTCGCCCTGCTTCAGATCAAAACGTTCGGCGCCAGAACGATCCAACTCGGCGCGCATCCGCGCGCGCATCGACGCCACGTCCTCGCGCAGCTTGTCGGCATCGCGCGGCTGCGCCAGCGTCTGCGCACGCACGCGCTCGAAGTCCGCGCACAGTGCGGCATCGCCGGCAACGGCGCGCGCGCGGACCAGCGCTTGGTGCTCCCAGGTCCAGGCGCGGTGACGCTGGTAGTCCTCGAAGCTGGCGATTGTGGACACCAGCAGCCCCTTGGCGCCGTCCGGGCGCAGGCGCACGTCGATGTCGTAAAGACGGCCGGCGCCGGTAGGCGCGCCGAGCAATGCGACGATCTTCTGCGCCAGCCGCGCGCCCCAGCGGGGAGCATCCAACGCGCGCGCGCCATCCGACATCGCGTTCGGCGGCGCGTCGTAGACGAACACGACATCGAGATCGGAGCCGAAGCCGAGTTCGCGACCGCCGAGGCTGCCGTAGCCCAGCACCGCGAACCGGAAACCGTCGATGCGGCCGTGCTGGGCCTCCAGTTCGCGCACAGCGAGCCGATGCACGCCGTCGAGCATGGCATCGGCCAGCGCGGCGAGCACCCGCGCGGTGTCCACGCCGTCGACGCGCCGGTCGAGCGTCGCCAGCGCGATGCGGAAACTCAGCGCCTGACGCGCTTCGTTGAGCGCGAGCAGCGCGGCTTCGGAATCGTCCTGCTGCAGCGCGGCCGCGCACGCGGCGTGAAACTCGTCCAGGCGCGGCAGCGGTCCGGCGACGCGCACATCCAGCAGTTCGTCGAGCAGCAGCGGATGCGCCGCCAGGCGCTCGCCCAGCAACGCACTGCGGGCAAGCGTATCGATCAGCCGCGACAGCGCCGCCGGCTGTTCGTCGAGCAGGGCGAGATAGCTGGCGCGACGCAGGATCGCGTGCAGCACCGCCAGCAACCGGCGCAGCGCCAGCAGCGGCTCGGCCGACACCGCAACGCTGGCCAACAGCGCCGGCATCAGCCGGTCGAGCCGGATCCGCGCGGCGTCGGACAAGTCGCGAACGCCCGGCGCGCGCGCGAAATCGCGCAGCAACTGGTCCACGGCCTCGACCTGTTCGAATCCTTCGTCGCGCAGGGCGTCGGACGCGCCGGTCTCGCGCTCGTCGCCGCCCTCTTCGCGCAACGCGCGCCAGTACGCCACCAGCGCGTCCGGCTGCGCCGCGCGCCCGCGCGGCGCCAGCAGCAGGTCGAATTCGCGGCTCACGCGCTCGCGATGCGCCTGCAGCCGCGCGTACAGCGATGCCCAATCCGGTTCGCCCAGGCCCTGCGCCAGTCGCGCACGCGTCGTCGGATCCTCCGGCAACTGCTGGGTCTGCGCGTCGCGCAGCATCTGCAGGCGATTTTCGAGCAGGCGCAGGAAGCGGTAGGCCTGGATCAGTCCGTCGCAGGTGTCGTCGGTGAGGTGCCGCGCGTCGCGCAGCGCGCGCAGCGCCGGCTGCAGGCGCCGTTCGCGCAGCGCGGCTTCGCGGCCGCCGCGGATCAGTTGCAGCGCCTGCGCCAGGAATTCGATCTCGCGGATCCCGCCCGGGCCGCGCTTGATGTCCTCGGCCATGTCCTTGCGCGCGACTTCGGCAGCGATGGTCGCCTTCATCTCGCGCAGGCCGTCGAGCGCGCCGTAATCGAGGTAGCGGCGATAGACGAACGGCCGCAGCGTGTCGAGGAACCGCGCGCCCGCATCGAGATCGCCGGCGACCGCACGTGCCTTCTGCCAGGCGTAACGCTCCCAGTCGCGACCTTCGCGCTGGAAATAATGCTCCATCGCCGGAAACGACATCGCGATGCGGCCGGCAGTGCCGAACGGCCGCAGGCGCAGGTCGACGCGATGACAGAAGCTCTCGGCGGTGACTTCGTCGAGCAATTTCGCCAGCTGTTGGCCCAGGCGGGCGAAATAATCTTCCGCCGCCAACGCGCGCGGCCCATCGCTGTCGCCGTCCTGCTCATAGGCATAGACCAGATCGATGTCGGAGCTGAAGTTCAACTCGCCCCCGCCGAGTTTGCCCAGCGCGAACATCACCAGCCGCACCGGCAGACCATCGGCGCCGCGCACGACGCCGGAACGCTGCTCGAACTCGCGCTCCAGCGCCGCCAGCGCGCACTGCAGGCAGTCCTCGGCGAGGCGCGTAGTCGCAGCCAGGGTCTCGTCCAAGGTGTCCAGGCCATGCACATCGCGCCAGACGAGGCGCACGGATTCGGCCAGACGGAAACGACGCAGCAGGGTCGGCCAGTCGGTGCGGTTCTCGACGGTGAGCGCCGGCAGCGGCGCTCGCAGCGCGCCGTCGTCGCCGAGCAGCCGCGACAGCAGCGCGGGCTGGCGCAGGCAGACATCGATGGCGAAGTCGCTGGCGACCGCCAGCGTGCGGACACGCGCCTGCGCGACCGCGTCGTCGGGCAGGTCCGGCAGCGCGGCACGCAGGCGCGCAAGCGCGCGGTCGGCGACGGCGGAAAAAGCGCAAAGCGGGGGCTGGGGGTGATCCATGCGCGGATTCTGGCATTCCCATGCCTGGGACGCGGGCAATAAAAAGCCCGCCCCGGTCGAACCGGTAGCGGGCTTGCTCCCTCCCCCACGTCGGGATGCGCGGGCATCGTGAAGGAATCGTTATCTCAACGCACGCTGCACTGCAAAAAAGAACTCATGGGTACATGAAAGCCGAGGGGACGACCGGCTGACCGAAGCGTCTGAGAATTGCGCGAAAATCGGAATCTTCCTCGAAAAAACGCTTTCATCGAATGATTGCGGGCGCAGAGCGGGCTTCGTCTTTAGCCCGCCGCAAGCGGATCGATACAGCCGGCGCATCACGCCGATCATAACCATTCTCGTTTGCAGCGCCATCGCGGCGAGGCGATGCGCGGATCCCGACCACCGCGTCGTCGCGCGCAAGGAAAACCCCCGCCTCGCGGCGGAGTCTTCGCATCAACGAACCGCCGCGCGATCCTTCGGCGGATTGTGTTCGTCGAACCATGTGCCGACCTGCTGGTACCAGAACACCGAATTCTGCGGTTTCAGCACCCAGTGATTTTCGTTGGGGTAATAGACGTATCGGCTGGGCACGCCCTTGTTCAACAGCGTGTGGTACAGCTCAAGACCGTGATTCACCGGGACGCGCAGATCGGATTGACCGTGGACGACCAGCGTCGGCGTCTTGAACGCAGCGGCACCCAGATGCGGCGAATTGCGCTCCAGCACGGCGCGGTTCTCGCCCTCCCAGAATCCGCCGAAACGCGGCGCCTCGGCCGAGAAATCCGCCGCGTACTGGCCGTAGAGGTTGTAGACCGCCGCATGCGCGACCAGCGCCTTGAACGGGTGTTCGCGGCCCAGGATCAAAGCCGTGAGGTAACCGCCGTAGCTGCCGCCGCCGGCGACCATGCGCTCGCGATCGATCCACGGCTGCGCCGCGAACCAGTCCGCGGCCTTAATCACGTCCTGATAGGGCTGCTCGGCCCACTCGGGATTGATCGAGTCGGCGAAGTCCTGGCCGAAGCCGGAGCTGCCGTGGAAGTTCGGCCATGCGGTGACATAACCCCAACTGCCGAAGACCTGCGCGTTCCAGCGGAATGCCATGCCGTCGGTGATGGCGTTGTGCGGGCCGCCGTGGATCAGCATGAAGAACGGATACTTTTTCGTGCGGTCGAAACCCGGCGGATAGTTCACCCACATCTGGATGTCCTTGCCGTTCGCGCCCTTGTAGGTCATTGATTCGTAGGTGCCGATCTCCGTCGCCGCCAACAGCGCATCGTTGATCGTCGACAACTTGGTCGCGACGCCGCTGCCGGCATCGATCCGCACCAGCGTCGGCGGCTCGACGAAACTCTCGCGCAGGCCGACCAGCGTGCCGCTGTCGGATACCGCCAGCGCGGTGAACGATGCGCTGGCGGTGACCTTGCGCGGCGCGCCGTCCAGCGGCAGATCGTAGACGCGCACGGTGCCGGCGTCGTCGATCGCGCCGTACAGACGGCGGCTGTCTCGCGACCACACCAGACCACCGGCGCTGCGGTCCCAGTCGGCGAACAGTTCGCGCGTTTTACCGGCGCGGCGGTCCTGCAGCATCAGCCGGCCCTTGTCGGCGTAGAAACCGCGGATGCGCTGCTGCACGAAACTCAGATAGCGACCGTCCGGGCTGTATTGCGGCCCGCCGTCGCTGGCCTTGTTGCCCGCGGTGAGGTTGCGCGCGTCCTTGCCGGCGCTGCCATCCGTGGCGATGGCGACGGTGAAGACGTCGTTGTTGCTGTTGTTGATCGCGGGGTCGGAATCGGCGACGAAGGCCAGCTCCCTGCCGTCGGGCGAGATCGCGAAATGGCCATCGGTGCCCAGCACCGCGCCGCGCGGCAGCTGCAGCCCGCTCGGCTGGGTCAGCGCACGCACCGCGGGCAACTCGGCGCTGTCGGCCGCAGGGTCGAACGCCACCGAAAACACGTGAAACTGGCGCTCGTCGAGATACTGGTCCCAGGCCGAGATCGGGCCGCCGTCCCAGACCATCGCGGTCATCTTGCGGTCCTTGCGCTCGTCGAGGCGCTTGCCCTGATCGGCCAGCGGCAGATCGGCGAACACCCGCGACACGAACGCCAGCCGCTTGCCGTCGGCGAACCATTTCGGGCTCTGCACGCCGGTGGCGAGTTTCGTCAGCCGCCGCGCCTCACCGCCGCCGAGCGGCATCACGTACAGCTGCGGCGCCTTGTCGTCGCCGCGCTGCGAGGTGAAGGCGACGGATTTTCCGTCGGGGCTGATGGTCGGTGCGCCGTCGTTCGCGGCATCGGTGGTGAGCCGGCGCTGGCCGCTGCCATCGGCATTCCAGATCCACAGGTCGACGTAGGATTTGTCTTCGTCCATCGCGAACCGCGTGACCGGCGCGATGACGGTACGGCCGTCGCGGGACAGCGTGGGCGCGCCGATGCGCTGGATCTTCCAGCTGCGTTCGGCGGTGAACGGTTCTTTTTTCGTCTGTGCGTGCGCGTGCGGCAATATGCCTGCGACGCACAGCGCGACCACTGCGATGATGGTGCCACGGCTCATGTGGACTCTCCGGAAAAGGACGGCGTCGCCGTGCGCCGAACGCGCACGGACCTGCCCGGAGCATGCCCGAATCCGTCGCGCCGGCATGTGCCAGAGGTCGGCCCCGGCTGCGATGCGTCCCGCAGAACGAGAGCCCCGCGATCGCTCGCGGGGCTCTCGGAGACATCATTGATTGATCAGGATGCCGTTTACGGATAGATCGACGGCACCGAACGCACCAGCATCGCCGCGGGGATCGAGATCAGCCCCGGGATGAAGTTCTGGGCCGTCCAGGTGACCGAACGGTTGGTGCTGGTGGTGCCCAGCACCTTTTCAGCGAGCACCGTCTCGGTGACGCGGTTGGCCGGGATGAACGGCGTGGTGTTCACGCTGGTGTTGCACTTGATGTAGGACCGCACCACGAACGGACTGGCCACGCCGGTCTGGGTGATCTTGAAGTCGCCGTCGTAGTGGCGCGTGGCCGCACCGGTATAGGCGGCACAGGTCTGGCCGCCCGGATAGGCGGTGAAGACCAGCTGCGCTTTCATGCAGGACGCGCTGTTGTTGGTGACGTTGTAGGCGACGTTGTACTCCGCGCCGTAGTTGGCGGTGGAGAACTTGTCGCTGTCGCGGTCGGCAGGCCGTCCGGCTGCGTACAACGAGGTGTTGCTGGAGTAATAGCGCAGGGCCAGTGGACGCTGGGCGTCTCCCGAGGGCGACGTCGGCGAACCGGCCGGCGGATCGCAGACGCCGCTGGGCATGGTCACCGGAGAAGTGCTGGGCGCCTGCAGAAGGTTGGCCGGGGCCGCCAGATAGCGATATCCGAACGTCTGGCCGGTGGCGGTGAAGGACACCGGCACCGTGCCGTTCCACTTGTTGAATTGATAGATGCCTGCCGGACGGCCCCAGCCGGTCCAGTTGTAGTTGCTGGTATTGGGGACCAGGGACTGGCGCGAGGTGCAGGGCGTGCCGCCGAAGACGTTGGTGCTGCCGTCCGCGTTATAGGTGGTCGGCACATTGCCCCAGGCGTACAGCGACTTGCCCAGGTCGTTGGCCGCGGTGGCGGTGGTGACGGTGGCGGGCGCGGCGACCAGACGCGCGCGCAGGCAACCGGCGGAGGCCTTGAAGGTGACCCGCGCGTCCAGCGATGCGCCCTTCGGCGTGCTGCCGCCGCGCAGTTGGAATATCTGGTTCGGACCGGTAATCGTCCGCGGGGCGGAGGTCGGAATGTTGACGATCTGCGAACCGTTGGCGGTGCCCACCCAACTCGGCATCGCGCCGGTCACCAGCACGCGCGCGACCGAGTAGCTGGGGCTGCGGCCCGGGTCGAGCGTGTACGCGGCGTTTTCGAGGATGTCGCGCTGCGAGATCGCCGCGCCGAAGGCGGTGAACGTCGCGCTGCCGCCCACCGGCTCCAAGACCAGGAAGATGCGATCGACGCGGGCTTCGGTGCCGATCAGGTCGCCGAGGATATGGTGCATGTAGAACGAGAACTCGCGCATGCCGCCGCTGGCGCAGCCGCTGTCGAGCGAAGCCGCGCCGGTCAGGCGGCGGGTGACCTTGCCGGGATCGGTCGAATTCATCGCGTCCAGGCCCAGCAGCAGGCCGGCGCGATTGACCGATTCGGGATTGTTGCTGACCAGGATCGGCGCGCCCTGCATGCCGCCGGGCAGCGGACTGAGTTGTTGATAGGTCTGGGCATGGGCGATGCCGGCCGACAGCAACGCTGCGGCAACGCACAGTCGCAGGTTGGAACGTGTGGGGTCCTTCATGTATCGCATTCCTTGTTGGGGCCGCAGCCGCCGCGCGCATGGGGTGCGCATCGCATCTGCGGCAAGCTCGAACTGACATGCGCGCCGGCGGTCGAGCGGCACCGGTGCGGGCGGCATCGTAGGGAGCGAGTCGCGCGCAAAGCGTGATCCTCGTCGAAGTCCCCGGGTGCGAGAGATCTCTCAGCGTGGGCGAGAGTTTTTTGAAAAGACTTCCGGATGGCAGGAATAAGGCACGCAAAGAAAAACCCCGCATCTCTGCGAGGGTGAGCCGGGGCTCTCGCGCGGCACCGCCGCGCGCCAGCGAACGCCCGCACATGGATGTGCGGCCCGGGGCGACGCCACATGGATGCATGCTCGCTGCGCGCAAAGAAAAACCCCGCCTCACGGCGGGGTTTCTTCATACACATCGCGGGTTGGATGGATCAGAAATCCATACCGCCCATACCACCCATGCCGCCGCCGCCCATGCCACCGCCGGCCGGCTCATCCTTCTTCGGCGCTTCGGCGACCATCGCTTCGGTCGTGATCATCAGACCGGCGATCGAGGCCGCGTTCTGCAGCGCCGAACGCGTGACCTTGGTCGGGTCGAGAATACCGAACGCGATCATGTCGCCGTACTCGCCGGTCGCGGCGTTGTAGCCGTAGTTGCCCTTGCCCTCGGCCACGTTGTTCAGCACCACCGACGGCTCTTCGCCGCAGTTGGCGACGATCTCGCGCAGCGGGGCTTCCATCGCACGCTTGGCGATGTTGATGCCGTGGTTCTGGTCTTCGTTGGCGCCCTTCAGGCCGGAGATGGCCTGCAGCGCGCGGATCAGCGCAACGCCACCGCCGGGAACCACGCCTTCTTCCACTGCGGCGCGCGTGGCGTGCAGGGCATCTTCGACGCGGGCCTTCTTTTCCTTCATTTCGATTTCGGTCGACGCGCCGACCTTGATCACCGCAACGCCGCCGGCGAGCTTGGCGACGCGCTCCTGCAGCTTCTCCTTGTCGTAGTCCGAAGAGGTTTCTTCGATCTGCGCCTTGATCTGCTTGATGCGGCCCTGGATGGTTTCGCCCACGCCGGCGCCGTCGATGATCGTGGTGTTCTCTTTCGAGACCTGGATCTTCTTGGCGCGGCCCAGATCCTTGATGGTCGCCTTCTCGAGCGACAGACCGACTTCTTCCGAAATCACGGTGCCGCCGGTGAGGATGGCCATGTCTTCCAGCATCGCCTTGCGACGGTCGCCGAAGCCCGGGGCCTTCACGGCGCAGACCTTGACGATGCCGCGGATGGTGTTGACGACCAGGGTCGCCAGCGCTTCGCCTTCCACTTCCTCGGCCACGATCAGCAGCGGCTTGCCCGACTTGGCGACGGCTTCGAGCACCGGCAGCAGGTCGCGGACGTTGGAGATCTTCTTGTCGTGCAGCAGGATGTACGGGTCATCGAGTTCCGCCGACATCGACTGCTGATTGTTGATGAAGTACGGCGACAGGTAGCCGCGATCGAACTGCATGCCCTCGACGACGTCGAGTTCGTTGTCCAGGCCCGAGCCTTCCTCGACGGTGATCACGCCTTCCTTGCCGACCTTCTTCATCGCATCGGCGATGATGTTGCCGATGGATTCATCGGAGTTGGCCGAGATCGTACCGACCTGGGCGATCGCCTTGTCGTCGGCGGTGGGCTTGCTGATCGACTTCAGTTCGGCGACCGCAGCGATGACCGCTTTGTCGATACCGCGCTTGAGGTCCATCGGGTTCATGCCGGCAGCGACCGCCTTCATGCCCTCGCGGATCAGCGCCTGCGCCAACACGGTGGCGGTGGTGGTGCCGTCGCCGGCGTTGTCGGAGGTCTTGGACGCGACTTCCTTCACCATCTGCGCGCCCATGTTCTCGAACTTGTCGGCCAGCTCGATCTCCTTCGCGACGGACACGCCGTCCTTGGTGATCGTGGGGGCGCCGAAGCTCTTCTCGAGCACGACGTTGCGGCCCTTCGGGCCGAGGGTGGCCTTGACGGCATTGGCGAGAACGTTGACGCCGCGCACCATGCGCGCGCGGGCATCTTCACCGAAACGGATATCTTTGGCAGCCATTGCGATAACTCCAGAAAATGTTGGGGATTACGTAGGGCGGGTCTTGCACCCGCCATTGCGACATCGTTACGTCAGCGAACACCCGGCGGACAAACCGCCGCGCGCATCAGCCGAGAATCGCGAGGATGTCGTCTTCTTTGACGATCTTGTATTCGACGCCTTCGTGCTTGTAGGCCGAACCGGCGTACTGGCCGTAGATCACCTTGTCGCCCACCTTGACCTTCGGGGTGCGCACGGTGCCGTTGTCCAGCGCCTTGCCGTCGCCCACGGCCAGGACTTCGCCCTTGGTCGGCTTTTCCTTGGCGTTGTCGGGGATATAGATGCCGCCGGCGGTGACTTCTTCGGCTTCGATGGGCTTGACGACCACGCGGTCGTAGAGCGGCTTGAGATTCATGGGAACCCTCGCAAGTGATTGATTGATGGGAGAATGGGCGGCGATTTTAGCAGTCTCCCGGGGAGAGTGCCAAAGCCGCGGCCAAAAAAACGCCCGGGCTTTCGGGACGGGCCTGAGATGGGGGGCTTCAGCCGGGTTTCAAGGGGCGGCCTCAAGATGCCCGCTCCGGGCATCGAACCCGTGCGACCGCCCGGGGGCGGCGGCAGGGAGATCCGGCTACTTCGCGAGAGTCAGGCGCAGATGCTCGGCGAGGCGCATCGACAGCGCGATGATCGTGAAGGTCGGATTGGAAATTCCCGGGGTCCGAAACACCGACGAGCCGGCGACATACAGGTTGTCGATGCTGTGGACCTTGAGGTTCGCGTCAACCACACCGTCCTTGGGTTCGCTGGACATCCGGGTCGTGCCGATATGGTGGCCGTTCACGGTCATCTGCGCCTTCACAGCCGCCCAGTCCGCGGCCCAGGCTTGGCCGCCCAGCTTCGCGACCGATGCCTTGAACAGCGATGCCGTCACCTCGTAGGTGCGTTGATCGAGATCCGACAGCTGCCAGTCGATCTTCACCTCCGGCAGCCCGAACACCGCGTCCTTCTTCTCGGACAAAGTGATGCGACTGTCCGCATTGGGCGCCATTTCGAAATAGCACTGGCCGCCGCCCGCCCAGAACCAGCAGGCGCCGATGCCCTCGCGTCGCAGCGTCGCGCTGTCGGGCACGAAACGGCCCTCCACGCGGAGCTGCGAGTTGGAGCCGGGTGGATGCCACGGTTGCCCATCCGGCGTCTTGCCGTTCATCAGCCGCACCTGATCGGGTTTCAGGTAGCCATTCGCACTGATCACCCCACCGTTCGACAGCGGATGACATCCGAAATACCGGCCCACCTGATCGTGCTCGTTGCCGGCATTCGACAACAGCAACTGGTGTGCATTAGCCACCGCGCCGCAGGCCAGCACGAACACGTCGGCCTTGACGAAAAACCCGGTCGCTTTCGTCGGCGGCCGCGCAAGGTCCATGTCCATGCTGGCGACGCTTAGCCGCTGGACGTGGCCGCCGGTGTGTTCGATCTTCTGCAGGCTGGCGTTGAGGATCACGTCCACGCCGCAATTCGCCAGCGTAGTGCCGTCGGGAAACGTGCGGGTGGCGACATTGAGGTAAGGAGGATCGATGAACTGATACATCTCGATATCGAAACCATCGAGCGCGGGCACCTGCGCCTGCAGCACGCCCGCCCAGTAATCGGCGTCGAACTCGTTCGCGTACAAGCGGCAGAAATCGACCGCCTGCGCGTAGTAGGGATCCAGATCCGCACGCGAAATCGGCCAGCCCGTGTACCCCGGACGATCCTCGAACGTGATCGCCGACAGCGGCCGCGACTGCCCGCCCCAATGGCTCGACGTGCCGCCGAGAATGCGCTCGCGCTCGAGCGGCGAACTCCAGCCGTCGTATGGCCGGATCAGGAAATCCGGCTCGCTGTTCGCGAACACGCCGACCGCTTCGCCCGCGTACAACAGCTTCTTGTCCGGCCAACTCGCATCGGGCTGGCCGACGTATCGACTGCCTTCGATCAACACCACCCTGATGCCCGCTTTCTGCAGATGCCAGGCGGCGGTAACGCCCGCCGGCCCCGACCCGATGATGCAGACCTGCGCGGAAATTTCTGTGCCGCTGGCGATATCGCGCCCGTTCCTGATCATGCCCTTTCCCCTTGATCGCTCCATGCGATGGGTGGACAGTACGCGGAATTCGGCAAACACGCAGCGGCGGCTGAGCGAGCGGCAATCTTCTTTTCGTCAAGCCTGCAATTCGTCGAAAAAAGAACGGGCGGCGGAATGATCCGCCGCCCGTTTCGCATCGCATCCGCCCGGAATGACGCCCGGCGGAGTAGCTTCAAACCCGAATCAGAAGCGGTAATCGGCGCTGACGTACCAGAACGAACCCGGCAGGTCGTAGGTACCGGCGTCGTAGCCGTTCAACGAGCAGGTCACGCAGATCGGCGGTTCCTTGCCGAACAGGTTGTTGCCGCCGACCGAGAGCTTCAGACCTTCCAGCGCGAACGCATCCTTCCAGCCGAACTGGGCGTCGTGATAGACGACCGAACCCAGCTTGTTGGTCTGCGTGGCGTTGCGGCAACCATCCACATCGGCGATCACCGCACTGGTGCAGTCTTCCACGACCGCATCGATATAGCGGAGGCCGTAGTTGAAGTCGAGATTGCCCCGGCTCCAGCCCAGTTGCAGGTTGCTCTGCCATTCGGGGATCGCACTGTCGCTGGTTTCCACGCCGACGCGACGCGAAGAGCGGATGCCATCGCCATCGATCGCCGTGTAATCGTTGACGAACGTGGTCTGGAACGAGGCATTGAGCGTGCCGAAACCCCATTCCGGGCTGAGCCAATTGATCTTCAGGTCCGCGCCGTCGGTTTCGATCTTGCCGAAGTTCTGCAGGAAATTGCTCGGCGGATTGAGATTGCCGTTCGCCTGGCGAGTGAAGGGCGAGCACAGAGTCCCGTTGGTGCCGCCGCCGGCAATGCAGGCGTTGAGCAGAGCCTGGATGTCGCGCGACTGCACGGCGCCCTCGATCTCATGGCTGTAGTAGCTCACTTCGAAGTCGAGCTTGCGCGACCAGCCGGTGTCTTCGGCCCAGCCCGGGCTGTAGACGCCGCCCAGGGTGAAGCTGTCGGACTCTTCCGGCTCCAGATTCGGATTGCCGCCGGTGAAGGTGGTGATCTGGGTGTTGGCCTGTTCGAAATTGTCCGGAACGCCCTGCGCGACGCAAGCGGCTTCGAGACCGGGCGACACGCCGTCGCCGCGATTCACCACCGGCGCGCCGGTCGGGCCGCAGGGGTCGACCAGGGTCGCGCCGAACTGCGTCAGGCCGTACAGCTCGCCGAGGTTCGGTGCGCGGAAGCCCTGCGAATACGTACCGCGCAGGACCAGGTCTTCGAAGGGCTGGAAGCGAAAACCGACCTTGCCGGTGGTGGAGCTGCCGAAGGTGGAGTAGTCCGACCAGCGCACGGCTGCGGTGATATCGAGCGTCGCGAGCACCGGGAAGTTGAACTCGCCGTAGACTTCGGTGACATCGTAGGTGGCCGATACGGGAGCCGCGAACGAATCCTGCGACTCGCCGGTCTGGCGCAGCGGATCGGGATCGAAATCGCCCTTGTAACGACGATACTCGGCGCCGGCGGCAAATCCGGCCGTGCGGTCGCCGATGGCGAACAGATCGCCGGTGATGTTGCCCGAGAAGATGTCGAGCACCTGAGTGCTGGCATCGCGCTGGTCGGTACGGATGTAATTGATCATCGCCTGGGTGAACGGACGGCCCTGACCACCGAAGATATCCAGCGGCACACAGCCCGGCGTGGCGGCGCACACAGCCGGATCGCCGAGAGCGAGCTTGATCTTGGCGACGTTGTAGCCGTTGGTGAAACGCTGGGTGGCCGAGTTACGGCTGTGGACATAGTTCGCATCCCAGCCGAAGCTGCGGCTGCCGATGTCGAACAGGCCATCGAGACCGACATTGAAATACCAGGTATCGACGTTCTGGGTGAACAGCCGCGGCCCGACTTCCAGCGGACGGCGACCGATGAACACGAAATTATTGCTCGCGTCGAGGGCGAATCCGAACGGGTTGTAGAGCTGATTGGCGGGGATCGAAATCGTGTCGGCGATGCCGCCGGTACCGGCGCCCGGGCCAACGAAAATCGGTTCCGGCGCGGCCTGGTTCGACGACTGGCGGTTGTTGAACAAACCCTTGATGTGCAGTCGGGTGTTCTCGCTGAGGTCGATGTTGATGCTGGTGAACAGCGACTTGCGCTCGCTCGGGGTGAGCAGCAGATTGAACGGCGCGAAGTTGAAGCGATCGGAGCCATCGAACTGATTGTAGGTGCCGCCGTTCGGATTGCCGGGCACGAACACCGGGGTCGTGGTGCCCGGATTCAACGTGACGTTGTAGTTGGTGGTTCCGGTGGGATCGGAAAACACGAAACGTCCCTGCGGCGTGCCCGAACTGCCGGCCGACAGACCAGCGCCCGGCTGCGGCAGAGAAGACTGACCCCACGACCCGGAACTGATGTTCTGCTGTTCGTAGTACGTCGCGCCGAAGATGGCCGACCAGCCGTCGCCACCGCCGCCGAAGGTGAAGGACGCGTCCTTGGTTTCGCCGCCGCGGCTGTATTCGCCGTAGTACGTGCGGATTTCGGCGCCTTCGAAATTCCTGCGGGTGATGATGTTGATCACGCCGCCGATGGCGTCGGAACCGTAGATCGCCGAGGCGCCGTCTTCCAACACTTCAACGCGCTCGACGATGGCCAGCGGGATGGTGTTGAGGTCAGCGCTGCCGCTGACGCCCGAGGCCGAGGATTCGTTGACCCAGCGGATGCCGTCGACCAGCACCAGCACGCGCTGCGAGCCGAGGTTGCGCAGGTCGACCTGCGCCGAACCGGCACCGATGCCGCCGCCATCCGGCGGATAGCCGAAGTTGCCGGAGGAATTGAACTTGGCGTTCAGCGCCTTGCCGCTGGCGGTGAGCTGCTGGAGGATTTCGCCGACGCTCTTGGCCCCGGTCTGCTCCAGCCTGGCGCGATCCAGCACGAACACCGGCTGTGCGGTGACGGCATTGGTTTGTTTGATGCGTGAACCCGTCACCTTGATGGTGTCGAGGGTGCCCTGGTCATCCTGGGCGTCCTGCGCCGCGGCGATGCCGGGCAGCGCGAGAAGCAGTGTCAGGTGGACGGCGGCCGTCAGGCGATTACGGCGCAACTTACTCATTTTCTATCTCTCCGTGAATTGGATCAGGTGGCAACGAGGACCACCGCGCAGGCCCCCTTGCCCCGGCGGCAGCGGACTTTGTAAACATTTTGTGAAGAAGGGGCAAGGGGGCGCATGGTGTCACTGGGACAGTCCTCACCGAATGACGCACTCCTGGATCGATGCGCAGCCGTACGGCGCCGGCCCGATTCATGACATGGGTGCGCGCAATGGCCTGATTCGAGGCAATGCGTTCCACTGGGATACGGCTCCGGCGCGGCAAGGCCGTCGAATCAATCGTCGAAGACGGCTGAAAAGGTGTCACGCTCATCCCGCCGCCGTGGCAGGCAAGCGGCAGTGCACGCAACGCGCTGGACACCCACCGACTGATACTGATCCGCCCACGTCTGGGCAGCCTGTCCTGGCTGATGCGCTGTCTTGTGGAACCCATCGCTCGCCGCGCCAATCGGGAAGGCGGCTGCACCGGCCGATTCTGGCAGGACCGCTTCAAATCCAAGTCGCTGTCCGATGACCGCGCGATACTCGCAGCCATCGCCTATGTCGATCTCAACCCGGTCCGGGCCGGCATCACGCGCCGGCTCGACCGCTCGCAACACACAAGCATCCAAAGCCGGATTGCGTCCACGCGACGCAATCCGGAAACCCTGCGAACAGCGCTGACACCGCCCTGTTTCTGAACTGCAATCGGGAGGAGTTCACATACAACCTACGGGCCCTGAAGATCGTCATGGGGTACGCCAAGACGGATGCAAGGACTCAGTAACGGATGGAAAGCGCAATGGCTTCGCTCGGCGTCTGGTGTTTGTCGAGCAGATCGAGCACTTCCCGCTTGAAATTGTCCTGCCTATCGATCAAAGGTTTGTCCACGAACTTGTAATTCACGTCGGCATAGCATTCCGACACGCTGCGGTTGAGATGGTTTTTGCCGAATGTATGCACGATGTGCTTCGACTTCCAGATGTCGTACTGACTGAAGACCTTGTCCATCGGCAGCGTTCTGGCGATCGAAAACGGTAGTCGGGTGAGCAGGCAGTAGTTCCGCTTGTACTTGTGGAACTGGTAGTGCTCCAGTGAATGCACGAAGGACACGTACCAGATGAAGGTGGAGATCGCTTCGATATTGAAGGCGCGGTCGCCGCTCTTATTGGGAAGGTTGACGTAGCGGCAAAGCTCGTCCACCCAGACGTTGATGTGGGCTTCCGATCCGTCGCGCACGAGATCGTCGTAGCTGGAGGATACGAACTTCGAGACCGCCGCATAGTAGTCGCGGTACTGTTCGTTCAGCGCATACTCGCCACCGAGATACCGGTCGAAGGGAATGGCGAACTTGATGTCGAATTTCTGCGTGATCGCCTGGTCGTCGGTGTGCCGCTTGTTGTACATGTTCAGGGCGTTCTCGTAGCCGACCTTGTAGAAGGTGTCGGACGAGTAGTAGCCGATACAGCTGTACAGGAACTTGTCGACAATTCCGGTGGTTTCCTGCAGCGACAGCGGCGAAGTCTTGAACTGGTGGTTGAGCATCAAAATGTAGGAAGTATGCGGGTGCATCAACCTGTGGAAATTGGAGTCGCGGGGCACCAGATTGAACATCAGTGCCGCACCCATCTCCGCAAAGAAAAGGTGGTGATGCAGGTGCGCGCCCAGAATGAAGAACACCATCGTGTTCGACATGAAATAGATCTTGGCCAGATCCCAGTCTGCGTCGCCCGGCGCGACCGTGGCCCCGTCGCGCATCGTGATGCGCATGCTGTCTGAGGCCAAGTTCTCGGCGATCGAGATGTTCAGCACATCGAACGACGAATTGGAATAGCGGAGCTCCTTGATGAAGCAGCTCATGTCGAAAGTCAACCTGCCATCGGCTTTTTCGATGTAATGGGTAATCTGCGACGCCATCATGAAGCGCTTCAGTTCATCGTCGGCCAAAGGCGTCGGGGCCGTGAAATTGCCGAGAGGGACGTTTGCGTAGTCGCGGTTGGCCTTGATGATCGAGCGGATGTAGTTGTGGTAAACCTTGTCCTTTCTCCAGCGGTAGACCAGTTCCGCGGGAAGTTTCACGGGGATGTAGCCCATGTGATAGTCGGTCCCCGGAATCCGGGTGCTTTCCATCGAAATCGAATCCCGGTTGTAGTGGCTATACCCGAAGAACCTGGGAAAGAACCACAGGAACTGCGTCCACTTCCATTTCAGGAAACTGGCAGTCAGATTGAACGCATACAGCGAAAGCAGCAAAGGCACGAATTTGACGTAATACACCCCGATGTATGGATATTTCAAGGCGTCGATCCTGGTGAATCTCATGAGGAGAATCAGCGGGCTCACGGAGACGAAAAAAATTATCAGCATGATTTGCAACATCAGTCAGTTCCTATGAGTGACGGTTGATATCCGTTTGCGATTCGACGAATGGATGTAAACCAGTGCGCCGGCGAACGCCGCATTGGCTGCGCTCCAAGCCAGTGCGAACTCGGAGCTGTACCAGGCGCTGAGATCGAACTGAGGCAGATTCATCAGCTCTGCATCGCCGAACGCCGCCCTGAAAAACAGGTAGAAACCGAAAGTGTAGGCGCGTGCTTGGAAGTAGAGATCGGTCCTCCGCAGGACGAGCGCATAGGCCAGCGGCGCGAGCAGCAGCGGCAACGCATAGCCGAAGGTGGAGATGCGCGCCGAATACAGAAAGCAAAGATTCCAGCTGGTGTAAAGCAAGGGCCAGAAGCTTGGAAGATGCACCACGTAATCGTTGTATCTTCCAGAGATCTCCCAGTGCTTCTGCGAGAAAGGAAGCGCGAGCATCAGCGCGATCGCCGCGATCAGATTGAGGTAGTTCCCCGTCTTGATATCGATGACCGAGGCCTCGACGATGTTCAGTACGATCACCGCATAAATCAGTCTGTGGATGAAGCGCTCGATCCTCGGCTTGAATCTCGCGTAGACCAGGAAGCAGGTCGGCAACAGCACGCTGGCCGTCTTTATGCGCATGAACAAGTCCGAGTTCGGCGCTAGAAGCGAAGGCAGCGAAAGCGTGAAGAATGCCAGCGCGATCGCACGGTATCGCCTGAATAGGTCTGCCACCAATACGAAGGCGACGAAAAAAGCCAGCAGCAACAGTGGAAAGTTGGTTGTCATATACGCGTCCTTGCATAGCGGAAACGGAAGTCGTTTTGATCGATCAAGCGCAAACTGCGACGAGCAGCGCATACCACGCGACGGCGTGACGTCGTCAGTCCACAGCCATCATGCTTTCTGGAGCACCTGAGCTTCCGCTTCCCTCCATCTCATGATTGCATCAGGTATCGCCGTAGTGTTGGGCGCGATACCCAGCTTTTCCTCGACCACCGTATTGGGAACCAAGCCCCGCCGTCCTACCCATGCGCCCTTGGAGTAGCCGGTAACGACGACCTCGCCTGCGGAATTGAGGAAGGCAAACTCGAAGTAAGTCCAGTTTTCTTCCCAGCAGCAGATACGGAATTCTGCAGTGTATCTATCGAACGTCGCGAGCTGCTTCTTGTACACGACAAGACTGCCGCCGAGCATAGGCTTCCAGCCCATTTTCATTGCAGGAACGAGGATGCCGGCACGCAGACAGAGTTCGATCATGAACAGATCGGTGATGGTCATGTAGCGACCGTTGTTCATGTGCATGTTGATGTCGATGTCGTTCGGCCAGACGCGCATCTCTCTGATCAGCGTGCTGGTGACGGCCATTTTCGGCTTGAAGAAGCCGCGCAGCAGGGCGATCAACAGCCGGAAGTACAGATTCATCCTTGTATCCTTGAGTTATGGGCTACGGCGTTTGTCGTCGAGTGCTGTAGCCGGTCCAATGGTTGCTTTGCGACGGTACGGGCGCTCAATCTCGGCCGATTTCGTTGCGGCCGGTCGCACACAACACATTCCTTCACGCGAACAAGATACTGAAATATGAAATAAGAGCAAAACAACTAACTTAGTGAGAGCAGCCCTCTGAAACGTCCCACATTCAGTAGACGTCTTCGAGCCTTACATTACGGCTACGACGGAGGTGGGTATGAGCGGCAAGCGCTATACGGACGAGCTCAAGTCCGAGGCAGCATGCAAGGCAGAATGGGACACCCATCGATTCAGAGAACACCGACAACGCATCGAGTCGTTGCCCTACATCCGGGTTTAAGCACAACACTCATAATCGATGTCATGACACAAGCCCGCTCCCAGCTCGTACCGCCCGGAAGCCCCGGCAGTTTGCACTGCGTCCAGCGCTGCGTTCGACGCGCATTCCTCTGCGGCATCGATCAATACACCGGCCGTTCGTTCGAGCACCGCAAGATTTGGGTCGAGGACAGTATCCATCTCGTCGCCGAATGTTTCGCGGTGGCCATCCAGGCCTATACCGTCATGAGCAATCATCTGCATCTGGTACTGCAGATGGATCCAGCCCATATCGCCGCCTGGAGCGACGTGGAAGTCGCCGAGCGCTGGATTCGATTGTTTCCTCCTGGGGAAGATTCAGATCTCGCCCGAACCATCAAATGCGAGCGGCTGCTTGCGGATAAGGATCGTCTGATCTTGATCCGCTCACGTCTGGGCAGCCTATCCTGGCTGATGCGCTGCCTCGCGGAGCCCATCGCTCGCCGCGCGAATCGGGAAGACGGCTGCACCGTCAGATTCTGGGAAGGCCGCTTCAAATCGCAGTTGTTGTGCGATGACCGCGCGATACTCGCAGCGATGGTCTACGTCGATCTCAACCCGAGTCGGGCCGGCATCGCCCGCCGGCTCGACCACTCGCCGCCCACAAGCATCCGAAAGCGGATCGCGTCCACACGGCGAAATCCGGAAACTCTGCACACAGCGCTGACACCGCTGGTCGGTCGTATCGCGACACATCTACCGATCAATACAGCGGACTATCTCGCGCTTGTGGAATGGACGGGGCGCCAACTTCGCCCGGGGAAACGCGGCAGCATTCCAAAAGACGCACCATCGTGTCTGCACGCCATCGAACAACACCCACATCGCTGGGCGATTCGCGTGAAATCCGTAGGCAGCGGCTATTGGCGCGTGATCGGCGAATTTCAAGACATGGTCTCGATTGCGGAGCGATTAGGCCAACACTGGTTGAAAGGCATCAAGCTAGCGGCAAGCTTGACCTGACATGGCATGAACCCCATCGCACCCGCAAGGGAGGTTGGCGCGTGGGCGACAGCCCAGAGCCGGAAATATCGGCACTGCCATTCTAGCAATCTCAACCAATCGCGACATTGTCTTTTCGCATAGATTTCGGACTTTAGATTTTGTGGGCGTCCTAGTTTTTCGACAGTCTTCTATCCCGCATCAGCGAATAGTGGGTGTCCCGGTCTTTCCGCTGGCGCACTCGTCGGATCTGCGCGATCTGCGTGCAGACGAGATCGTCGCGCTGTACTCCCGGCGCATGCAGATCGAGGAGAACTTCCGCGATACCAAGTCACCGGTGTTCGGCATGGGCTCGTCGATCGGCCGCTCACGCAGTGCGCTGCGCCTGCAGGCGTTGCTGCTCATCGGCACCCTTGCGGCGTACCTGCTGTGGCACATCGGTCAAATCGCTGAGAGTGAGGGGCTGCAGCGTCGCTTCCGATCCACAAAGCGTGCAAAGCGAGAGCTCTCGCTGCTGACGCTCGCGCGACTGCTGTGCGAACGACTCGACATCCCATTGTCACCCCAAGGCGTTGCCACGCTTCGCAAACGGCTCAGCATCGCAGCATGAAAGGCGGGGAAACGTCAGGGGTGTCCCGGTCTTCCGCCCGGTCTTCCGCCTTGCGGGTCACAGAGGCAGGGCAGCCATGCTCGTCACAAAAAAGTAGGTCTCTTTTGATTTTTCAGGAAAGAAAGCTAAGAGATAGGCATCTTTACACCGTGACTTTTCGTCGCTTGAGACAGCATGAAAAACAACAGAGGGCATTCTCTGCTTCATCTCGAACCCATCATCATCTATCTTTATTCCGAAGTCATTGTAGATTTCAGAAAGCGTCCAGTTGCCACGCCTTAAAACACAGTCAAGGATTCTAGCCTCATCGAAAATGACAACACCTGACAATACCGATTTTGCAGAAGACATCTTAAAAACACTGGCCAGCGCAGAATCCACTTCCTTCAGGTCCGACCCATCAGCCGGGCTGAACTCCAGTGAGTATCCACCACTTTTTTCGTCTCCACACTCCTGATTTCTTGCCCCAGGAAATCTGTATATCCATTTCATTGAATCAAAGTCGACCACCGCATTTTTTAATTTTCGCAAATCAACTTTGAAGCTGGCATCTCGACAAAATTCAGACCCACTTACGGCGCGAAGAGCGATTTTCCTAATATGATCGTTTGCACCAACTGACACCGACCCAAGGAAAACATCCTCAGTTCCGGCGCGCAATACGATCGCATCGTCAGTAGCGGCATGAGCGCAGCCAGACGCGAGAACCAAAAAGAATAGGGACGAAGATATTTTCAACATTTCGGGCAGCCTTCTAGCGTTTTCTTGGGTAAATAGATTTAAGCGCCTGCAAATCTACTTTTCTAACAGATTTTGTTTTCCCCGAATAAGACATAACACCATCAGATCGATGTTTTAGACCGAGATCATGGCCAAACTCATGTTCAGGCATCGTGATGTGCTGGGGCAAAGGAGTACCCATGTTGATGTTGATGACACCACTGCGCTGACTATGCGCTCCGACAAATGCAGCTGCCATGCAACTGCATAGATTAAGATTTTCTGCCATTTGCCTATTCGTTATACCCGACAACATTAAATCTGGTGTCTCACCCTCTCTAGCTCTTCGCAAATCAACATTGCCGCCGTGGCTACTCCATGCCGACTCAACACGTGATTCAAAATTCTTCGCCGCCTGATCAGATATCCCTTTATAGGAATATGTCTCTGACAGCTCCATACCGCCGCTTTCATTGAAATCTAATCTTCCAACAAGTTTTGGATTAGCCACGTCACCGCCACCAGAATCATCTGTCCCAGCTGCCTGCCCTGTTTTCACAATTCCAAAAAGACGATCGGTCGTATTGCACATCTTGGGTCCGGGCGGAACATACCCGGCGCAACCAGATGCAATGCCATTGATTTCGCTTTTCCTGGCGCCTCGAGCAGAAAGCTCATCACCAATGTTTACCCTAGTGGATTCCGTCCACTTCTTCTCTGATTGATTTTTACGGCCATCGGCTCCCTTTGATCCCTGCTCACTCTTCGAGCCATTGTCTCCGCCACTAACGCCAGGAATTGCAACATTTCTCGCGCTTGCCATATCGCCCGCACTACGCGTGTTGTAGCTACCAAGGTCCTTGGTACTGCCATCAGTCATGTTTGCTTTCACATTCGCGCAAGCCTTTACATGCGATCCGGTTTCAGCAGTGCAATACCCTGTCGGATCGGTCCCCGACAGCGGATTATTGAGGATGTAACTATAAGGATTCAACGACTGCGAGTTCAACGGAAACTGAATGAACGGATCCACGCCCATGAACCGCCCGACTTTGTAGTCGTACATCCGCCCGTTCATGTGGATCAGCTCCAGTTCGTTCAGGTGCTCGTGCTGGGTGAAGCCCTTCGGTGTGACCGCCGTGCTTGCGATCTTCGCCGGACTCAGGTCGTTCCACGTCCCCGACCGCGGCTTGCCGAACGCATCGTACCCACGGGTTTCCGTGACCGCGCCACTGCTGTTCGCCACCGCATCCACGCTGCCGAGCCGGTCTTTCAACAGGTACTCGACCTTGCGCGTAGATCCGGTCCTGCTGATCACCGCGTAATCGCCGATGTAGACCTTGGTCTCGCCGGTGTCGGTGCGGTGTTCGTAGCCCGGCAGATAGATCCGCGCGCCATCGCTGCCCCAGCTTCGCGTCCGCATGCCGTCCGGGCCATAGCGGAAGTCGTCCCGCAATGCGCCGCGCTGCGCCACCACCGGCAGGTTCTGGTGGTCGTACTTCAGGCTCAGGCCCGCATTGTCGCCGGTCAGGTTGCCGTTGGCGTCGTAGCAATAGGTCCGCGTGCCGCCCGCCGCGAGTGCAACGGATTTGACCGCATTCGCGCCGCCCCCGCATGACCCGCCGGTATAGCCGTATGCATTCGCGGTGTTGCTGCTGAAGTCGCTCTTCTTGGTCAGGTTGCCCACCGCGTCGAAGCCGTAGTTCACCGTGCCGCTGGCCGCGCCGCTGCGGATCGACTGCACCAATCGGTGCAACTGGTCGTAGCTGTAGTCCTCGCGGCTGGCGCCGCCGCCCAGGCTCTGGCGCTTGAGGTTGCCGAACACGTCGTAACCGTAGCCCAGCTGGCGCAGCGTGCCGCCGGTGTTGCTGTAGGTCAGTCCGGTGAGCTGGCCGGTCTGCACCTGGTAGGTCGGGGTGAGCGTCACCCCGTTGCCGAACACTTCCTGCGTAGCCTGCCCTCGCGCGTTCACCTCGTTGGTGCGCCGGTATTCCACGCCGCTCACCGGCTCCTTCTCGGCGATCGCGTCGCCGTAGCTGGAGTACAGCACCTGCACCGATTCGCCGTTGGGGTATTCCTGGCCCACGGGCCGGCCGTAGTACGTGTCGTAGCGGATCCGCGTGCTGTAGTTCTGCGTGCCGCTGGCGAGGGTCTGCACGATAACGCCCTGTACCGGCCGCGCCAGCGCATCGTAGGTCTGCGCCGTGCTGCGCTCCAGCGTGCCGTTGATCGTGCGCGCATCGTTCGCCGGGGCGCCCTTGGCGTTCACAGGGTCGTAGTTCCAACTGTCGTTCACCGTGTCCGCCACGTTGTCGCCGGTGACATCCACCGTCGCCGTGCGCGTTTTCGGACGGCCCAGCAGGTCGTACGTCAGCTGCGTGGTGATGCCGCGCGCGTCGGTCTGCGCCAGCACTTCGCCCAAACCGTTGTACGCGAAGCCCCAGCCGCCCTGGTTCGGGTCCGATACGCTGGTCCGCTGGCCGATGCTGTTGTAGGCCGCCTGCGTCACGACGTTGTTCGCGTCCTCGATCGCAGCCACGTTGCCGTTGGCCTCGTACCAGAACCGCGTTCTGCCGTTCAGCGCGTCGCGCGTCTCGACGTAGCGGCCCAGGCTGTCGGTGGTCCGACTGAGGTTCAAGCAATTGCCGGTGCCGCTGTCCGCGCTGCCGCAGACTTGGATATTGGTGGTGCGCCCGGCGTAGGCGTATGTGGTCACCATGTCGCCGCGACCGTCCTCGCCCTGCTTGGGCACGACCTTCTTCGTCATCCGGCCCAGAATGTCGTCGTACCAGAACGATGTGCTGACGATCGCGTCGCCGCCGCGGAACGGTTCTGTCTGCCAGTTCAGCGTGCCCCGCGCCGTGTACTCCATCATCACGTGGGTCCACACCGCATCCTGCTGGCGCTGCGCCTGCATCCACACCCGGCCCTGCGCGTCGAAGCGCTGTACCCGGCTCGGGCTGCCGTCCTGCACGGTCGTCAGCTGATACTGCTCGATCGGGCGCCAGCAGAAGCTCGCCGTGCAGCGCTGCAGTGAGCTGAGCTGGTCCGGCGCTACGTACACCGCATCGGTCGCGCCACGGAACTTCTTGCGCGTCGCGAAGCCGAAGGCGTCGTACTCGATCAGCGTGCGCAGGCCGTTGGCGTCGGTCACGCTGGTGGGCTGGCCGTCGCTGGCCCGTACGGTCGTGGTGGCGCTGTGGTTCAGCGCATTCACCACCGCCAGCGGGAAGTAGCCGTCTGCGGTGTAGCTGGTGCCGGTGCTGCGCGTGCCGTTGGCGTCGCCGTCCGCGCTGACCGCCACACCCGTGGGTAGGCCGTAGTTGTTCGACGACGCGTAGGTGTACGCGGTCACCCGCTGCTGCAGCGCCACGCCCGCCTGCACCGTCTCCGTGGACAGCGTGCGATCGGGGTTCCAGACGTAACTGCTGCTCACTGTGCGCAGTGGATTGGCGGTGCCGGACGGCAGCGCGTGTTGCGTGGCATCCCAACTCACCGAGGTGGTCGCGGACTTGGCCGTGAGTTTGTCCAGCCACCAGTTCGCGGTGTCCACGATGTAGGTGTTGCTCTCGCTCACGCACTGCCAGTCCAGCCGCGCGCGGGTGCCGCTGGCCGTGCCGCTGCCCAGGTCGCTGCTGTAGACGGTGCGCGCGGTCAGGTTGCCGTGGGCGTCGTAGCCCGATGTCGAGGCCAGCGCCGCGGTGCAGCCCGCGCTGCTCGCCGCCGATTCCTGCGTATAGCCCAGCGTCGCCGGCGTGCCGCCGGCCGTGGCCGTGGTAGCGTCGTAGCTCCAGCTCTCCTTCACATCGAGGAACGGGAAGTAGCGCGTCGGCGTGCCCAGCGCGGGCACGCAGGCGGCCGCGTTCGCGCGGTTGGTGCGGTCGCAGCGCCAGGTGTAGAGCTGCTTGCTGATCGGGCCTTCCTCGCCCGTGCGTAAGATCGGATTGGTCACCACCCGCTCGGGCTGGCTGGTGAGCGGGAATTTCTGGTGGAAGGTCGTCGTCGTGCGCAGGCCCGCCAGCAGGTCTTCTTCGATGATCGTGCGGAAACCCTGGAACCCGCGCCCCTGGGTGTTGTACATCGCCTCGCCGTAGCCGTAGCGCCAGCTGCGGAACCCGCCGATGCCGTCGCTCTGGATCATCGAGTCCACCACCTGCATCGAGGAGGTGAAATAGATGTGGCGCTCGTCGATGTAACGCTGCGACGCCACCATCGGCACGGTGTACAGCGGCGTCATGCCCGCCGTTCGCCCGGCCTCGCCCGCCAGCGGCGAATAGTTCCAGACCACCTGCTGGCCGAAGCCGTCGGTGACCATCTTCAGCATGTCCTGCGTCTGCGGGGTGATGCCGTCGGGGTTCTTGGCCGCGCCGGGGCCGAGATTTTCGTTGATCAGCATCCTGCCGGTCAGGATCGCCAGCCCGCCCGGGAAGGTCTGTGGCGACACCGCCGAAGATACCGGCGTACCGCCGCGCGAAGTCAGCAGGCCGAACGATTCGCGCAGACCGAACTCGGGCGATGAATAAAAGCCGCCATCGTCATGGCCATCGCCGTACAGGTCGCCCGCGATGCTGTTCTGGGCGCCCGATATCAGGCCGGTCGCAACTTCGGTCACGATCGGCGCTCCGTTCGCGGCCTCTGTGATCTGCAGCGCGCTGAGCTTGTAACTGCTGTGGTCCGGCCAGCCGTACTGGTGGCTGCCGACGCTGATCTGGGAAATTTCGGTATCGGGAAAGCCATTGTTGTCGTAATCGACGGACACACCGGTGCCCGCGCCGCCGGGAATGGGCTCGGCGGTCAGCGGGTCTTCGGGGCAGACCCAACGTTCCCAGCAGGCGAAGCCGGTGCCGTCGCCGCCGGGGCAGGCGCCGTTGTCGACTTCCTTGTACGCGCACACATTCGCGGCGAACGCGACCGGGAAGGTCAGCTCGCTGCGGCCGTCGCCGTCCACATCGTTCGTGCCGATGTGCTGCGCCTGCCACGGCCGCCAAGCAATGGCGCAAAGCTCATCGCCACCAGGACCAGGGCCGCAGCCCTTGAGCCCGGCCGAGGTATTCAGCGGATAGCGCTGGCCGAGGACACCGCCCCGGTTGTAGCGCAGGAACCAGCGCGGCACGCCCGCGCCGCTGTCGTAACTGGCGTACAGCCAATCGCTCAGACCGTCGCCGTTGACGTCGCTCCACATGGTGAACAGGCCGGTTTCACCTTCCTGCGAGGTGCGCGCATGACCGCTCTGGAACAGGGTCGAAAACGCTTTGGAAGTCAACGAATAGCCGCTGCCTGTCCGCGTGCCGAACAAGATGCGCTCCAGGCGACGACCTTTCTCGGCACCATTCCAGAACGCAAGGTTCGACTCGATCATCAGGTCCGGCAGGCCGTCGCCGTCGAAATCGCTCACGCCCTGAAGTTTCTCGCCCTCGTACATCACATCGCCGACATGCGGAACGTTCAGGCAATGCGTCGCCATTTCCGGGAAGGTCGGCGGAGCACTGCCGTTGGGGGTGTTGCGATAGATGAAGATCTTGACCGAACAACTGCCCGCGCCGCTGCTCATCGAGCGCACGACCACGATGTCGGCACGCCCGTCGCCGTCCATGTCGCCGACGTGCTCGACGCCTTCGGCGGCGCTACCGATACCGGACACTGCAATTCCTGTGTTGAGGATGGTGCCGAGCGCGGTCGTGAAGTCGGTGTCGGTCGGCGAGCCGCTCCAGGCGCGGATGACGATGGTGCCGCTGTTGCTGTCTCGGGCGACGAAGTCCACGCGCCCGTCCTGATTGAAGTCTGCCGAACCGTTGCGCAGATCCATCATCGCGTAATTGGTCGGAATGGCCATTGCCCAGCGTACGGTGCGCTCCGGCGTGAGCGAGACGAGATGGCTGGTCGACGCGCTACCGGTTGTGCTGCGGGTGAGGACCTCGGTCGCGCCGTCGCCGTCCATATCCCCGATCATCTGCAGCCCCGTGACATCCGCGCCGGCGCCGAGGGAAAGGCCGGGCGCCTTCAGCGCGCGCTGGATGGGCCCCTGCTGCCACGCGAACGCGGTCGGCGGTTTGCAGACCCAGTTGGCGCCGTCGTAGGCGCAATCGGCCACCGCCTGCAGCAGGCTGCGGCCGGTGGTGGCGCTCACGCCGCTGCCGTAGCTCAACACGTAGCTGCGCACCGGCGTGCTGTCGACGAAGGTGACGATCGAGGTGAGACGTTTGGTCTGGCGGGTCAGGCCGCCGGCGAGATAGGACGAGGAACGGTCGTTGGTACCGGCGCCCACCGGCCGATCTTCGTAGTTGAACGAGACGAGGCGGTTGCCGACCGCGTTCAGCGTGCCGGTGTAACGGATCGCGTTCACCAGCGTCTCGCCGTCGCCATAGCTGGTGTAGGCGTAATGCATGGCATTGCCCACGCGGTCTTCCGTGCGCGCCACCATCCAAGTCAGCGGCACGCTCACGCCGCCCGGCACCACCCGTGCAGACGAGGCGCCGGTGCCGGTATTGCCGTAGTACGCGATCTCGCCCGATTTGCGCTCGACCTTGAAGTAGGTGGCGACCGATGTCAGGTCGCCGCCAAGCTGGGTGACGCGCGCGAACGATTCCATCTCGGTGCCGTAGGTCGTGCCCGATGCACCATAACCGCCGCTGGTGGCGACCAGACGCTGGCCGTCGAGGCACAGACGATCGTTGGCGTCGAGTTGCACCGCGCGGATCTGACCGTCCTGTTCCAGCGTCTGCGGGCAGCGATGCAAGGATGACAGGCCCGAGAGCGACCAGCCCATGCCGGCGATACCGTTGCCGGCGCGGCTGCTGTAATTCAGCGATACCGACGGCTGCATGCCGCGACGGCCGGGCGGCACGGCGATGGAAATCTCGTAGCTCGCCGAACCGCCGGAGACCCCGGCCGAACCCGCGAGCCTGCCGACGGTGGGATCGTGGGCCGGCAACTCGCCGGCCAGACTCACCGCGGCCTGATCGCCGATCAGATCGAAGGGAATCGGCGACGATTGCGCGTAACTGCTGGGGATCGCGCCCGGATGGCCCAAGCCCACCACGAAGGTGAGCAACAGCATCGCAAACCCGACCCGCATCCGCGCACCGAAGCCATCGCCCACGGCCGCCATCGAATCGCTGCGCTGTGCGGCGCCCCCCTGCCGATCCTGCATATGGAACCCCTGCCCTTTGTTTGGACAGATCATAACTTGCCGCGATCTCATTTCTTGATATTCATCACGGTTTTTTCGAGGCCCGAGTTGGTCGGATTCTGAAGTCGCGCTCTCGCGCGCCAACCACGAAAAAACCGCGCGGCTTTCACCACGCGGTTCATCGTCGAGCCTTCAGCCCGGCCATCTATCGAGCAGCGGATCGTCCCGAAGCGCGACGCCGATACCTGCCCCTTGGTCGCTGACTCAGGCGATCTCAGCAGGCGTCCATTGCGGGATATTCCCGGCAGTCCACACATTGGCGGCGTCGGTCAGCAGGTTGGTCATGCTCCAGATGCCGTTGACGCTGGTTGTGCCTGTCCAGATGCCGTTGAGCGTCGTGATCAACGCCGCGAAATCCGCCTGCAGTTTCAGGTTTTCCGTGCTGCCCGGGGTGAAGCTGGCGGTACCGGCATAGACCAGATCGGCACTGGTCAGTCCCAATGCCTGCACATTCAGGAAGCGGCCGAAATGACTGAACTGCGCCTGCGTCGCTGGATCGGATCCCGTGCCGGTGAGCTGATCGCCGGACGCGACCGTGAATTCGCTGGCGGTATACGGCGCCGTCGGCGTCGGCGGCGGCGACTGCGCCTGGCCTTCGCCCTGTTCGCAGATGACGTCGATCGCCGCAGAGAGATCGGCGAAACTCCCGATGGTCTGCGTGAACGATTGACCCGATGCGAAGACGCTCTGCTGGTTGGTCATCGTCCATGGCACTTCCTTGCCCGCAAGCCGCGTCAACGCGCGCAGCGCCGCGTACATCTGGCCGATGGACCGATAGGGCGGCGTCAGGCGCGCGGCTTCGAATTCGGTCGGAACCTCGATATCCAGCATCGTCGGCAATGCCTGCAGGATATTGCCGATGGTCGCGTTGAGGATACCGCTGTCGCCGGTCGCCGGATCGGTGGGATCGAGGATCGGCGTGCCGTCCGGGAACGTCGGTACGCTGCCGTAGATCGGCGCGGTGTAATCGGGCGTGGTGCCCAGTGCGATGCACATGTTGGCCGCGAGTTGCAGGTGCAACATCTCTTCGGTGCAGACGCTCAGTACGGACGCGTAGGCGGCCTTTGACTTGTCGGTCGCGCCGGGCGCGCCGGGCGGAATGATCGAAGCCAGCGCGCTGAGATAGAACGGGATGGTGTACAACTCAACGGCGACGGCAACCTGCGCATGGGCCTGCGCAGCCGCGAGGGCAATCTTGGCATTGTTCGCCGCACGCGGCGCGGTCGCGAGGAGGGTGGTGCTTGTGGACATCGAGTGAACTCCTTTCATGATGGACGACATTCCAGTGAATGACGCACTGGTGGATGACGCACTGATTGATGACGCACTGATTGATAACCAGGGTCGATGGATGGAACGCGGATGGATCCGATATCCGCGAAAGCGCCTATCCACCCGGCATCGGGCATGCAGGCTTTACGCAGGAATCCTGCCACCTCGATCGCGCCCCCTTGAATGCGACGATGCGGAACCGCCGCACGGCATCCTGCGTGATGAAAACGATCTGCGTACAGCGAACGGCTATGTCCACAGATGCGCTCTGAAGCGTAGCTGGCGAACGGGTCGCCTTCGGGTCGCCTTCGGGTTGCATGCGGGTTGTTTTTCGTAAGCGAAGCGCATCCGCGCGACATCGTCCGCAACAGATTCCATCGCTGCTCTTTTTCCCGTACAGTGCCGCCACAACAGGATGCATCGCTGCCATAGTCTTCGGGGAGGGAACCTATGAAAACAGCCTTTCCGGCGATCGCCGCACTGCTCGCACTGACCTCGGCCTGCACCCGTCACGACACTGCGCCCGATCGGCCGCCCATGCCTGGCGCCAGCGATGCAAGCCCACGATGCAGCATCGCCGGCGTGGACGGGAAACGCCTGTGGACCGATGTGCCCGCGCAGGCGGACAACTGCGGGATGCAGCGCTTCGTCCTCAATAATTTCCTTTACCTTGCGCACGACGACAGCGACGGACACCCGCGCTTCATGTCGATGGCGCCGTGGTACGACGCGATCCCGCAGGACGGTTCGGCGCCGCGCTGGCGCGACGGCTTCAAGCCGCTGTCGACGCGCGCACTGCGCAAGACCTCGCGCGAAGGCCAGCCCGGGGACAGCTTCGAATTGATCGACAGCGCGTATCGCCGCGTCGGTTACGATGTCCGCGTCAACGATGTGTTCGTGGATTACCTCGCGACATCGCGCACCTATCGCGCCGACGTGCTGGCCGCGGCGGAAGCCGCATTCCAGCGCGACCCGTCCAGCGGCGGCGTGTGGCTGCCGTCGGGTTCCGAGAAAACGCCCGGCGTGATCAGCATCAAGACCTCGTGGCGTTCTTTCCCCGCAGGCAAGCCCTGTCCCGCCGCGACGATGCACTGCGAGCGCGACGCACGCGGCCACTGGTGGGGATTGATCGGTCTGCATCTGGTGCAGAAGACGCCGACGTTGGGCGAGATGACCTGGGCGACGTTCGAGCACGTCGCGAACGCGCCCGACTGCTCACCCGGCGGCAGCGCGCCGATCGCACCGGCGCCGGCCGATCCGCGGCATCCCGGGAAAACACTGCCGGAATGGCATCTGTTCGACTGGACGAGTTATCGCGCGCAGGGCGGCGACGGCGCGCGCTGTGCGGTGCCGGATGGTGCGTACCAGTACACCGTCGCCGCCGATGGGCAGACGCTGCAGAACCAGACCTGCGGCACGCCATCGGCGACACCGTTGTGCAACATCGACCCGCGCTTGGCATCGGTCAACGGCGTGCAGATCGACAGCGATGCCAACACGCGATTCCATCGCATCAACGTATGCCGAACGGTGGCGCAGCCGCGCTGCAGCGGTTCGGGCGCGGAAGGCGAACAGGTCGCGTGCCTCAATCGGGCTTTGGCGGACGATTTCCCCGCAGCGCTCGCCGACAAATGGCGGTATTACGCATTGATCGGTTCCGTCTACATGGCGGGCCACGCGCCCGGCGTGGGCTGTTTCCGCTACGACGACGGTCCGATGCTGACGACGCAGCCGCCGCGTTCGCGCTTCCCCAGCACCTGCGCCGGCTCCACCACCGCGCCGCAGCGCGCACGCGCCGGCGATCTGCGCCTCGCCAATACCTCGATGGAAACCTGGATGCAGGACGGCACCTGCCTGGTCAGCGCGCCCGGATCGACGCCATTGATGGGACGCGACTGTTTCGCCTGCCATGCGCCGGCGACCAACGAACCCGGCTGGCCGTTCGGCATGGGCGACATGTGCTTCCTGTTCGACCGGATCCCGGTCAGCGGCACGACGCAGTGATCACGCCATGACATCGACCCCGCACTGTCTGCTGACGATCTCCGACGATGGCTTCGTCGCCGGCACGGAAATGCTGATCTTCAGTTTTCTGCGCAACAATCCGTGGTTCGGCGGGCGCATCCTCGTGCTCTGCGATCGATCCTTGAGCGACGCGTCGCGGACGCGGCTTGCGGCGCTGGGCGCGGTGGAATTCATCAGCCCCGGGCGCGATCTCGAACAGCGCGTCGCCGCGCTGGCCGCCGCCATTCCGGAACTGCGCGCCGCCGGCCCGCGCTTCGCGTCGCTGGAGGCGTTCGGTCTGGACGACTTCGAACGCGTCGTCTATATCGACAGCGACGCGTTCGTCACCGGCGATCTGTCGGCGTTGTTCTCCAACGATCAACCGCTGCTCGCATGCGCGGACGGCAGCCATTACGACGAACTGCTCGGCGATGCCGATGCGGCGCGCATCGCGAACCAGCGCCGCTACGGCGCCGCATTGCGCCATTGCTTCAACACCGGCGTACTGTCGATCGGAGCGGAGATGCTGGACAGAGCGCTGCGCGACCGTCTGGTCGCGGACATCGATCCCGCGACATGGGCGGATGTGGAAACGCTGGGGTGGACCGATCAGTTGATCCTCAACCGGCGCTTCGCCGGGCGCGCGATGTTGCTCGATGGCCGCTACAACTACATGCCCGTGCTGGAAGCGAAGATCCGGCGGGCGTATCGCCTGCATTTCCACGATGCGCGCATCGTGCACATGGCCGGCCGCTACAAACCCTGGGAGCCGCGTCCGTCGGCGCTGTTCGAGCAGGCGCCCAGCCTCGCCAAGTTCTACGAGCTGTGGCAGCAGTTGGAAGACCTCATGCCGCGAACCGCGTCCAGCGACGCGGCGGCCGCCGGCCTCGCCGTCGAAACGGCGCGGATGCAGGCCGTAATGCAACCGCGCACCGAACTGGAGTCCGCGCCGTGAACAAACATGCGACGACCACCCTGGCGACGACCGAGCACGCCTCGACCGAGCATGGCCTGATTCAATCCGCTGCGGCCGGAAGCGCGAACACACGACTCGATGTGGCCTGCGCGCGCATGCCGATCGATGTCGGCGATTTCCAGACCGCGGTGTTCGACGGTTTCGACGGCAAAGAGCACGTGGCGCTGTACATGGGCGAGCTGCATGAGGGCCCGCCGCTGCTGGTCCGCCTGCATTCGGAGTGCTTCACCGGCGATGTGCTGGGCTCGCGTCGCTGCGACTGCGGCGAACAGTTGGCCGAATCGATGCGTCGCGTCGCCTCCGCCGGACGCGGCGTGATCCTGTATCTGCGCCAGGAAGGCCGCGGCATTGGTCTTGCTGAGAAACTGCGCGCCTACAACCTGCAGGATCAGGGGCTGGACACCGTCGACGCCAATATCCGCCTCGGCCATCTGCCCGACGCCCGCGATTACGGCGTCGCGGCGCAGATCCTGCGGGCGCTGGGCGTCGACACGGTGCAACTGCTCACCAACAATCCGACCAAGGTCGCCGGCCTCAGCGGCTACGGCATCAAGGTGGCCGCGCGCGTGCCGCTGGTGATTCCGCCGCGTCCGCAGAACCGCGATTATCTGCATACCAAGGCCGAGCGCATGGGGCATCTGCTGGACGCGCCGACAAGCCATGACATCGCCGCTCCGCTGCCGGCGATGAAGGCGCTGTACGATCTGCTGGATCACAGCCGGACACAGCCGATGACCGCGCGCCCGTTCGTGACCCTGAGCTACGCGCAGAGCCTGGACGGCTGCGCGGCCGGCGTCGAGGACCGGCCGCTGGCGATCAGTGGCGGTGCGGCGCGATGTTTCACCCATCGGCTGCGGGCGGCGCACGACGGCATCCTGGTGGGCATCGGCACGGTGCTGTCCGACGACCCCAGCCTCACCGTCCGCGAGGCCGAAGGCCATCATCCGCAGCCGATCGTCGTCGACAGCCGCCTGCGTTTTCCCATCGACGCCAAGCTGTTGTCGCATCCGGACCACAAAGTGTGGATCGCCACGACCCACCGCGCCGATCCGCAACGCGTGCAGCGACTGGAAGCGCTGGGCGCCGAAGTGCTGATCGTGCCCGCCGATGCCGCCGATCGCGTGGATCTTGCCGCATTGATGGCGCAGCTGCGCCAGCGCGGCGTGCGCAATCTGATGATCGAAGGCGGCGGACGCATTCTCACCCAGATCGTCAATCGGCAATTGTTCGACCTGCTGGTGCTGACGGTCGCGCCGCTGATGGTGGGCGGCGTACCCGCGTTCGCGCCGCGCCAGGGTCTGCTGCGCCACCAGCACACGCGCATCGCCCAGCCACAGTACCTGCCAGTCGGCGAAGATCTTGTAGTGTGGGGACGGCCGCAACGCACGGACAGCGGCGCGGGAGCAGCCCCATGACCGCATCGCCCACTTTCGTGTACGGCGTGCTGGACGTACGCGACCGCCTGCGCGACGCAACGCTGGGCGAACGTTGCCGCGAGCTGACGTTCGCATGGTCGCGCTGGTCGTACGCCGGATCGATGGTCGAACACAGCGACCCCGACCGACTGCTCGCACTCGCCGCGGAGCGCGGCGTGCGCTATTGCCTGATCCAGGCCTGCGGCCATCTGGTGATCGAAACTCTGCGGCCCAAGGGCGCCGCGGCGCCCGAACTGGTCGAACTGCTGATCACAGCGCTGGGCGACGACGCCTGGCTGGTCGGGCGCAAAGTATCCGCGAACAGCATCCACGACGCCTGCTGGCTGGTCGATCTGCAACGTTGGCAGGCGCGCGGTCGGCCGCATCTGCAACGCGATACACAGCAGCCGTGGCTGTCGCTCGCGACCGCCGACGGCATCGCCGACAGCCCGCCGCAGGCATTGCTGCGGGGACGCGATCTGGAGCCGCAGCGCGAAGCGCATGCGCAGGCGCTGTCGCAATCGCCCGCAGAGATCGACACCGCGCAGTTGCAGCCGCCGCTGGGCGAATTCGTGGCATCGCTGGCGCGCACGCTCGACCAGTGCCAGCGCGGCGTCTTCATCTGGAATCTAGAACCCTACGACGACGTGCATGTGGAGAACGCTCAACCTCTGCGCTCGCTGTACTGCGTCGCCGCCGGCTTCAAGCCCAACGCGATCCTGCGCAGCCACGGCTACACGGCCGACACCGAAGTCGTGTTCTTCGATTACAGCGGCGAGGCGCTGGCGTTCCGCCGGCTGCTGATCGAAGAGTGGGATGGCTACGACCTGCCGTCGTTCCTGCTGCCGCGCTTGAATCCCGCAGAAACCCACTACTGGCTGCGTTCGACCGCGCGGGGGCAGATGCCGGAACACGACGAACTGGAACAACTGTGGGCGCGCGAACTGCAGGACTGGGGCGGCGCCGACGCCTTCGCCGAACAGTGGAACGCCACGCGGCGATTGCGCCACCGTTTCGTGGAGGTCGATCTGCTGCAGGCGCCGGAAACCGCGCTGGGCACGCCGCCGGACGGCCCGGCGCTGGTGTGGTGGAGCAATGCGTTCTCGTCGGTGCATGCGCTATGGCATCTGCGCCATGCCGAACGCCTGCACGCGTTCTCGCGCTGGATCGACGTTATCGCCGAACGCTGTCCGCAGGCCTGGCTGCTCGGCGCCGACGCGAACAACTGCCCGGTCGGCGGCATCCAGGCGGCCGCTTACGCCAGTCTGCTGTCGGCGTGGCAGGGCGGGATGCACGAACCACTGCCCGGCAGCGCCACGGCGACGATCCGTTTCTGAAGAGCCGGGTTTCTGAAGAGCCGGGCTTTTGAAGTGCCGGATTTTGAAGTGCCGGCTTCCGGCTCCACGCAACAGGTGACGCATGACGACCATCGAAACTCTCGCAGCTTCGCCCGCAGCCGCCGATGCCTCGGCAATGTCTGCGGCACATACGGGCGCTGCGCAAGCCGCCGCGCCTGCATTCGATTTCCGTCGCCATCGCGGACCGGTTACCACCGCCGCATGGGTACCGGACACCCGACAGATCGTCACGTCGGCCTACGACGGCGCGGTGGCGTGCTTCGATCTGGACAGCGGCGCGGTGACCCTCCTCGGCCATCACGATCACCTGGTCAACCGGATCGTGGTCTCCGAGGACGGATTGCGCGCCGCGTCGGTGTCGTCCGACTACAGCATCGTCCTCTGGGATATGCGTAACGGCGCGCGCCTGCAGCGGCTGCTCGGGCATAGCGACGATGTCGAGGATTTCTGCTTCATCGGCGCGCGTCGCGGCGCGTCGGTGTCGCGCGACCGGCGCATCCTGCTGTGGGATCTCGACACCGGCGCGATCACCCGCTGCATCGACGGCCACGAGCGCGACGTGCTGAGCATCTGCGCCGACGACCGGCATCTGTACACCTCGGGCGACGACAAGACCCTGCGCGTCTGGGACATCGACAGCGGCGCGCCGCTGCGGATGTGGGGGCCGTTCGAGACCGAGACCGACACCTGCGCGATCGACACCCACCACGGCCGCGTGGTGCTGGGCTGCGACGACGGCTGTATCCGGGTGTTTTCGATCCTCGGCGGCGACATCCTCGCGACCATTCCCGCGCACCGCTCCGGCATCAAGAAAGTGGCGTGTTCGCCGCGCGACGGCGCGATCCTCAGCGCAGCCTACGATCAGGCCATCCACATCTGGGACGGCAATGATTTCAGCCATCGGCTGAGCCTCGAAGCGCGCGCGCGGCAGTGGGAACGTTCCTTCAACTGGTCGCCGGACGGGCAGCACATCGTGGCCGGCACTTTCGACGGCACGGTGCTGGTCTGGCAGGCGCGCGACGGTCGTTTCCTGACCGAACTCGGCGCCAGCGACGACGACGCGATCGGAAACGATTGTTTCAACGACATCGCAAGCGCCGGCCACGGCGACATCGCAGTGGTCAACGATGCCGGGCATGTGCGGCTGGGCCATCTGACCGACACCGATGCGCGCTGGCTGACTCAGGCCGCGCCGCGCACCGGCAGGATGCTGATGAACGCCGTTACCGTGCTCGACGACGGACAGCGCATCATCGGCGGCGCGCACGACCAGCATCTGCATGTATTCACGCGCACCGGCGACGGCCTGCATGCCGACACCGCCACCCATCTCGGCGAGGGCCCGATCAACTGCGTCCGCGCCAGCACGCAGGACGGATGGCACGATTCGTTGTTCGTCGCCTGCTATTCCGGCGCGGTCGTGCGCACCGATCGCGACGGTCGCGTGCAACATCGGTTCGCGCATCACGACAATGCGGTGAAGGCGCTGCGCCTGCATCCGTCGCGCCCGGTCGGCGTGAGTTGCAGCGCCGACGGCGTGCTGACCTCATGGCGCTTTTCGGGCGAACTGCTGCATCGCTTCGCCGGCCATACCGCGATCATCGACGACATCGATCTCGACCCTAGCGGCGAATACCTCGCCAGTACCGGCCGCGATTTCCATCTGATGATCTATCGGCTGGACGACGGCGTGCTGTTGCAGGCCTTCGATCTGGGCCGGCGCTCGCCCAAGGCGGTGTGCTTCGTCGATCGCGAGACGGTCGTCGTCACCAACTACTGGGGCGAACTGCTGCGCGTCGACCTGACCACGGGCGCGATCCTGCGCCGGCAGATCGCGGCCAACGGCATCAGCGCCATCGCCCGCGTGCCCGGCGCCTCGCCCGGAAGCAGCGACCGCCTGCTGGCCTCGTCCTACGACGGCAGCAACTATCTTGTGCGCAGCCGCGATCTGCAGGTGATGAACCGCCTGCAGGCCATGCAGCAGCGGCCGGAGCCGGTCCGTGACTGAAGCGGTGCGGCGCTTCGTGATCCTGTCGGCGCGGCGCAGCGGCAGCAATCTGCTGTGCACGCTGATCGACAGCCATCCGGACGCGCTGTGTCATCACGAACTGTTTAATCCACGCGGCATCTTCACCGCACTGGATCTGCGCGACATAGAAACGCCGCTGCACGACATCGCCGCGCGCGAACGCGATGCTGCCGCGTATCTGGCGCAGGTGTGGCGATACGCGCGCGGCCACGCCTGCGTTGGCTTCAAGATGACCCCGGAGCAGCACCTGGAGATTCTGCAGGCGGTGGTGGAAGACGGCGGCATCGCCAAGATCGTGCTGCGCCGGAACAATCCGCTACGCGCGCTGGTGTCCGAACGCATCGCCGAAATCACTGGTCGCTGGGAAGCGTATGCCGGCGAGGGAGGCGGACAGGAAACAAATCCAGGCGAGCGCCCGCGCATCCACGTCGGACGTGATGAGCTGGATGAGCATATGCGGCAGGTGCAGGCCTTCTACGACGGCCTGACCGACGCGATGCAGCGCAGCGGCCAGCGCTGGCTCGAACTGCGCTACGAGTCGCTGTTCGATGCCGACGAACAACACCGCCTCTGCGACTACCTCGGCCTGTCGCCGCGCCCGCTGCAGGCGCGCAGCATCCGCCAGAACCCGGAACCGCTGGAGCGACTGCTCGACAACGCCGACGCGCTGCGCCGGTCGCTGGCGTCCACGCCGCTGGCCCGCCTGCTCGATTGATGCCTTCACGACCATTCCGACCGAGACCGACGATGCGCGTGCTTTTCCATCCCGAATTCCCGACCATGGACGGCTACACGCTGGTCGCGATGCTGCATGAACTCGACTATCAGGGCGTGAGCGACATCGACGCCGAATACGACATCGCGGTCGCCTGGGCCGACCGCACGTGGATGGATCGGGACCCTGCGCTGGAGACGCTCGCTGAACGCATGCCGGTCTGGAACATCGACTGTCGCGACATCAGCAAGCGCCGCGTCGACGAAGTGATGCGCGCGGTGTTCGGCTACGGCGCGGAAGTCGATCCGCGCACCTGGCACGGCACCTGCGCGGTGAAGACCGACGAGAACGCGAGGGGCCGCGGCGGCGTAGTCACGACGCCGATCCGCGACCCTGACCCGCGCATGGTCTACCAGCGCCTGATCGAATGCCGCGAGCACGACCGCACCGTGAATTATCGGGTGCCGGTGATCGCCGGCACGCTGCCGCTGTGCTACGTCCTGGAGCGGGCGCCGATCGTCGAACACCTGAAGACCGACGCCACCGCCTGCCGCCTGGTCGAAACCGACGACCTGTTCAGCGCAGCGGAACAGCAGCGGATCCTCGCCTTCTGCCGCGAAATGCATCTGGATTTCGGCGAACTCGACGTGCTGCGCGACGACGACGACGACGGCCGCATCTACATCATCGACGCGAACAAGACCCCGGCCGGCATGGGCATCGCCTATCGCCACCGCTGGACGCCGGCCCAGCGTCGCACCGCGCTACAGCGCCTGTCGGCCGCATTCGCGCAGGCGGTCGCCGAAGGGAGGCCGCAGCGCGCCGCCCTGTAGGAGCGACGGCTTTTGTAGGAGCGACGGAAGTCGCGATGGATTCCGGAAGACGCTGCCTGTGCCCATCGCGACTTCCGTCGCTCCTACAAAACCAGTCGCGCCTGCAAAAGCCGCAGTTCGCACGAACCTGTCGCTTCCACAACGCTGTCGCTCACCCCGTGCGCCGGCTTCGCTATAGTCGCGGTCATGCGAACCCCACTTCTCTCCGCCATCATCGGTCTGCTCGCTGCCGGTCTCTCGGCCGCCTGCCACGCCCAGAACGACACCGCCACCCTCGTTCAGGCGCGTGCCGCACTGGACGCCGCCGAGCGCGGCACCGAGCCTGATAATCCCTTGCCCGCCGGCCACGCGCTGGCCGGCTGGGTCGAATACGCCGGCCTGCGCAAGCGCATCGACACGCTGCCGCCGGCCAGCGGTCAGGCGTTCCTGAATCGCTATCGCGGCCAAGCCGCGGCCGACACCTTCCGCGACCAGTGGCTGGCGGCGCTGGCCAGGCGCGAAGACTGGCCGGCGTTCCGCGCCGCGTGGTCGGATTCGGTGAAAAGCACCGCCCTGCGCTGCGCCGAACTGAACGCCCGTCAGGCGCTGGGCGACACCGACGGCGACTGGACCACCGATGCGCAGGCGCTGTGGCGCGGCACCGGCAAATCGCTCCCGGGCGACTGCAACGCGCCGATGGCCATTCTTGCGGCCAGGGGCGGGTTGCCGCCCGCCCTGCGCTGGGAGCGGATCGAGAAAGCCGCCGCCGAATGGCAGCCCGCGGTGATGCGCTCCGCCGCGCGCGGCCTGCCGGCCGAGGAGTTCGCGCTGGCCAACGACTACGCCGCCTTCGTCGAATCGCCGCACGACCGCGCCCTGAACTGGCCCAAGACCCCACGCAGCCGCCTGATCGCCTCGCACGGCCTGGCCCGCCAGGCGAAGGCGCTGCCGATGGCCGCCGAAACCCGCATGCCGAAGTTCGCCGAAGCGCTGGGCATGAACGATGCCGAGCGCGGTCGCGCGCTGTATCAGGCCGCGCTGTGGACCGTGGCCTCGTACGAACCCGAATCGGCGCGCCGCCTGAACGCGGTGCCCGATGTCGCCTACGACGAGAAACTGCATGAATGGCGGGTGCGCGAGGCGATGGCGCGCTCCGACTGGAAAGCCGCGATCGCGGGCATCCGCAAGATGGGCGATAAGCAGCGCCGCGATTCGCGCTGGCGTTATTTCGAGGCGCGCCTGCTCGAAATGAGCGGCGACAAGGCCAACGCCGCGATCCTCTACCGCGACGCCGCGAACAAGCCGGAGTTCCACGGCTTTCTGGCCGCCGACCGCATCGGTTCGCCGTACGCGCTGTGCCCGTGGACGCTGAAGACCGATGCCGCCGCGAAGACCGCAGTCGCACGCGATCCGGCGATGGCGCGCGCGATGCTGCTGTATCGCATCGAGCGCGGCGCCTGGGCCGAACGCGAATGGAGCGACGCGCTGTCGCGCTTCACGCCGGAACAGCGCCGCATCGCGGTGGATATCGCGCAGGACAACGGCTGGTTCGATCGCGGCGTGTTCGGTCTGCTCAACGTCGGCGGCAAGTCGTATCCGGAAGAATCGCGGCTGTACGAACTGCGCTTCCCGCTGCATCACGACACCATCATCCGTCGCGAAGCCGCGAAACACCGCATCGACCCGACCTGGGTCGCGGCCGAGATCCGCGCCGAGAGCGTGTTCAATCCCAAGGCGCGCTCGCAGGCCGACGCGCGCGGTTTGATGCAGGTGCTGCCCAGCACCGGCGCCGGCATCGCCAAGCGCCTGGGCCTGCCGTGGCGCGGCGGCGACAGCCTGTACGAGCCCGAGTTCAACATCCAGCTCGGCACCGCTTATCTGCGTGAGATGGAAGACAAATACGGCATGACCTATGTCGCCATCGCCGCCTACAACGCCGGCCCGGCGCCGGTGGCGCGCTGGCAGTCGCAGCGTCCGGGCATGGACGCGGATTTCTGGATCGAAACCATCAGCTATAAAGAAACCCGCGATTACGTCGCGCGCATCCTCGCGTTCAGCGTGATCTACGACTGGCGCCTCAACCGCAGCGCGATGCCGATCACCGACCGCCTCGCCGGTCGCATCGTCGATACCCGCAAGACCTTCGTCTGCCCGACCCCGGAATTGCCGGCGCCGCCGGCTGCGGCACCCGCGCCCGCGCGCAAGGCCCAGCGATGAACCGCAGCATCGTCGTGCTCGGCGGCAGCGGCTTCGTCGGCCGCGCGCTCGTCTCGCGGCTGCTCGCGCAGGGCGACCGCGTGCGCGTGCTGTCGCGCAGCGCCGACACCCGCGCGCGCATTCCCGCGGGCGCGGACATCCAGATCGGCGATGTGTTCGAGGCGGCATTCCTGCGCGACGCCTTCCGCGATGCCGATGTCGTGATCAATCTCGTCGGCATCCTCAACGAACGCGGCGACGACGGCAGCGGATTCCGCAAGGTCTATGTGGAGCTCGCCGAGACGATGATCGCAGCGATGAACGATGCCGGTGTGCGTCGACTGCTGCAGATGAGCGCACTGCACGCGGGCGACGGCGACAGCCATTATCTGAAGGCGCGCGGCGAAGCCGAAGCGAGGGTGCGGGGATCGAAACTCGACTGGACCCTGCTGCGTCCGTCGGTGATCGCCGGCCCCGGCGACGGCCTGTTTTGCCGCTTCGCGCAATTGCTGCGGTTTTCGCCGGGACTGCCGCTGGGCGGCGCCGATGCGCGCTTCCAGCCGGTGTGGATCGGCGATGTCGTCGAAGCGTTCGTACGCGCACTCGACGACGCTGCCACCATCGGTCGCAGTTACGATCTGGTCGGCACTGAGGTGATGACGCTCGGCGACATCGTCAAACTCACCGCGAAAACGAAAGGCTGGACGCGATTCGTATTGCCGCTGCCGGCCGCGCTGGGCCGGGTGCAGGCGGAAGTCGGCGAGCATCTGCCGGGCAAACCGATCAGCCGCGACAACTGGCGCTCGCTGCAGCGCGATTCGACCAGCGACGACAACGGCCTGCCTAAGCTCGGCGTCGCGCCGACTGATGTGCGCGTGAAACTGCCGGAGATTCTCGGCACCGCCGCGTGATCGCTGCATACTGTTCCGCAACTCGATACATCCGCACTCCAACACATCCGCATGAGGACATCGCCATGGGACTGCTCGACGGCCTGCTGGGCCACGCCGGCGAAAAGCCGCTGGACAAGATCGAAGAGGAATTCGCGCCGCTGCTCGCGCCGGGCGAAACCCTGCAGCGCGCGTTCGCGCTGATCCGCGACCTGATCGTGTTCACCGATCGCCGCGTGATCCTGGTCAACAAGCAGGGCGTGACCGCAAAGAAGACCGAATACCGCAGCATTCCGTACCGCGCGATCACCATGTTCTCGCTGGAAACTGCCGGTCATTTCGATCTGGAAGCCGAGCTGCGGATCTGGCTGTCGGGGCAGGCCGCGCCGATCGAACTGCATCTGGGCCGCAATTCCGGCGCGCAGCAGATCATCGGCCTGCTCGCACAGCACGCACCGAAATAATGCTTTTGTAGGAGGGCCTTCAGGCCCGAGCTTGTGGGATTTCGTCGTGTCTGAAGGCTATGCTACGAAATGTTGTTTGCCTGAGGCGGGTGACGCAAAGAGCTCGGGCCTGAAGGCCCTCCTACAGACGATGTCAACGAACCACACATGAACACCTATCTCGTCGGCGGCGCGGTCCGCGACAAACTGCTGGGACTGCCCTGCGGCGACCGCGATTACGTCGTGGTCGGCGAAACGCCGGAAGCGATGCTGGCCGCCGGCTTCAAGACCGTGGGCAAGGATTTCCCGGTGTTTCTGCATCCGCAGACCGGCGAGGAATACGCGCTGGCGCGCACCGAACGCAAATCCGGCCGCGGCTACCGCGGTTTCGTCGTCCACGCCGAGCCGACGGTGACGCTGGAAGACGACCTGATCCGCCGCGATTTCACCATCAACGCGATCGCCGAAGCCGCCGACGGCACGCTGGTCGATCCTTACGGCGGCGCTCGGGATATCGAAGACCGCGTGCTGCGTCACGTCGGCGAGGCCTTCGTTGAAGATCCGTTGCGGGTGCTGCGCGCGGCGCGCTTCATGGCCCGCTTCGCGGCGCACGGTTTCAAGGTGGCGCCGGAAACGATGGCGCTGATGGGCGAGATGGTGGCGGCGGGCGAACTGGCCGACCTCACGCCCGAACGCGTCTGGCAGGAGCTGTCGCGCGCGCTGACGTACGCCACGCCGTCGGCGTTCCTGCGCACGCTGCGCGACTGCAGCGCGCTGGCGGTGGTGCTGCCGGAAGTCGACGCGCTGTACGGCGTGCCGCAACGCGCCGAATACCATCCCGAAATCGATACCGGCGTGCATACCGAAATGGTCTGCGATATGGCCGCGCGGCTCGCGCCGGGCGACGACCTGGTCGGCTTCGCCGCGCTCACCCACGATCTGGGCAAGGCACTGACGCCCAGCGAAGAACTGCCGAAGCACATCATGCACGAGCAGCGCGGCCTCGATCCCTTGCAGGCGCTGTGCGCGCGTCTGAAGGTGCCTACGGCGCATCGCGACCTGGCGCTCTCCGCCTGCCGCGAACACCTCAACGTGCATCGGCTGTTCGAGAAGCGCAGCGGCAGCATCCACGATCTGTTCGCGCGCAACGACGGTTTCCGCCAGCCGCAGCGGATCGCGCTGCTCGCTACCGTATGCGAAGCCGACAAGCGCGGCCGCGGCGGCATGCGCGAGTCCGAGTATCCGCAGGCGGCGGAATTGCTGAAGTTGCACGCAGCGGCGCTGTCGGTGCGCGGCGCGGATGTGATGAAGGAAGGCCTGGCAGGCCCGGCGCTGGGCGAAGCGCTGCGGCTGGCGCGGATCGAGGCGATCCACCGGGCGCGGACACCTTCGGCATAGTCGCCGAGACCCGCAACACTCTTGTAGGAGCGCCGGAAGGCGCGATGGGCCAAGAAAAATCTTTCCGCAGCCCGTCGCGCCTTCCGGCGCTCCTACAGGATGCGGATCCCGCGATCAGCGGTTGTCGAGTTTCAACAACAGATCCCGCCACGACGTGAGCTTCGTGCCCAGGCCGGCGATCACGCCCAGCGTGTTCGACAACGCGTCCGCGCGATCCATCATCCGGTACTCGGTCAGCGCACCCTGCGCGTATTCCAGACCGATCCCCATCAGCACCAGCGCCACGCCCACGCTGAGCAGCGAACGCCAGCGCGGATACAGCTGCACCGCACCGGCGGCCAGCGCGGCGTAGGTAAGGAAATGCTTGATCTTGTCGGTGCCGGAAGGCAATTGGCCGAGATCGGGCACCGGGATCAGCGACAGCACCACGACCAGCGCCACCGCGACGCACCACAGCGCGGACCACAGCAGCGGCCGGCGGAAGGGTTTCAGCGAACGGCCGATGCGCGGCGCACGCGTTCTGTCGTCGATGTTCACGGGCGGCGGCTCACAGACGGAAACTCAGGTCGCCGACCAGGAAGGCGTGGTCGAGGCTGGACTTGCGCGCGAATCCGATCGCCTGGAAGCGTTCGCCCATCTCGCCGGGCAGCGTCAGTTTCTTCGCCTGCTGGCGGAACGCGTAGCGCGCGACCTCATCCGCGCAACGGCTTTCGTGATCGCCGAGGCGCTGATCGAGACCATTGCCGATCAGGAAACTCGCCTGCGAGCAGTATCCGGAGAAGTCCAGCCCTGCACCGGCGCAGGCTTCGGCCAGCGCGGTGAAATCGACCGACACGGTGACGTCCTGCAGGCCCACGCGGGCGAAGACGTTGTCGGTCATGCGATGGCGATGGAACGCGCGCAGGGTGCCATCCTCGCGGCGCGGATCGTAGTACTCGCGGCGCGGATAACCGTAGTCGATCAGCAGCAGCGCGCCGGCATCGAGCCCGCCGATCACCGCCTGCAGCCAATACGGCAGCTGCGGCAGGATTTCCGACCGGTAGCCATCGCGGAACGGATGCTCGCACTGGCGTTCGACATGACGCACCGCGGCGTTCAGCAGCGCGTCCGCAGGCCGGTCCACGCGCACGAAGCCGCCCTGCGCATCGAGCGCCACATGTTCCTCGTAGATTTCGCCTTCAAGCACCGCGAAGCGCGAAGTCGGCAGCGCGTCGATCACTTCGTTCGCGAACACCACGCCGTTCCAGGATTCGTTGATCGGGCTCTGCAGCCATTCCACGCGCGCGAAGATCTCCGGCGCCAGCCGCGCCTGCAGACGCTCGCGCTGGCGTTCGCGCAGATCGGCGCTGGGTTCGAGGATCGCGTAGCGCGCCGGCATCGCGCCGGTGGCGAGCAGGCGCCCGATCGCGGCTTCCGCGAACGCGCCGGTACCGCCGCCGATCTCCATGAACACCGCATCGTCGCCCAGCGGACGCAGCACCGGCGCCAGCGCATCGGCCACGCATTCGGCGAACAGCGGGCCGAGTTCGGGCGCGGTGACGAAATCGCCGTCGGGGCCCAGCTTGGTGGCGCCAGCGCTGTAGTAGCCGAGGCCCGGCGCGTACAGCGCCAGCTCCATGAACCGCCAGAACGGAAGCGCGCCGCCGTTGGTCGCGATCTGATTCCGGATCAGCGACGCCAGACGCTCGCTGTGCGCCCTGGCATCGGAGTCGGGATCGTCGTCGTACTGCATGCGGCCGCTCTGGTGCGATGGCCGCACAGGATAACGAATCCCGATGCCCGCGGCGCTTCCGCCGCAGCGCGACGATGGACGCCAGAGCCGGACTCAGTCGCCGCGCGTTTCCTTGCGGATTTCCCTGCGCGCGAACCACCACAGGTAGAAACCGAGACCGACGATGAAAGCGAGGCCACCGAGGGTCATCCAGCCGACCGGCTTGGTGAACAGTTCGGAGAGGATGGGATGCATGGCGATGCTCCAGTCTGGATGGGCGCGAGCTTGCGCCAGCGACGGGCCCGGGCTTTTGACTATGATCAAATGACGGCCGAATCGATCCTTGGACACCCCGAATGCCCTCACCCCGCCCCGTCGCCCTGGTCACCGGCGCTGCGCGTCGCCTTGGCGCCGCCATCGCCCGCCGCCTGCACGCGGCCGGTTACGACCTCGCCCTGCATTACCGCCATTCCGCGGCGGACATGGCCGCACTTGTGGCGCAACTGGAGGCCGAGCGTCCCGACAGCGTGCTGGCCCTGCAGGCCGATCTGGCCGAATACGACCGCCTGCCCGAGCTGGTGGCGCACGCGGTGGGCCGCTACGGCCGGCTGGATGCGCTGGTGAACAACGCCTCGGCGTTCTCGCCGACGCCGCTGGGCACCATCACCCCGGCCGACTGGGACGCGCAGTTCCTGATCAATGCCCGCGCGCCGCTGATCCTCGCCCAGGCCGCCGCGCCGCACCTGAAGGCCGCGCGCGGCGCCATCGTCAATCTCGTCGATATCTACGCCGAGCGCCCGCTGCGCGACCACGTCGTCTACTGCATGAGCAAGGCCGCACTGGTGGCCGCCACGCGGGCGCTGGCGCTGGAATTGGCGCCGGAGGTGCGCGTCAACGCGATCGCGCCCGGCGCGATCCTTTGGCCGGAGGAAGGCAAGGCGGAAGCTGCGAAGTCGGCGTTGCTGGCGCGCACGCCGCTGGCGCGCACCGGCAGCGAAGACGATATCGCCGACGCGGTGCTGTGGCTGCTGCAGGGCGCCGGCTACACCACCGGCCATGTACTGCCGGTGGAAGGCGGCCGGCTGCTGCAAAGCTGAGCCGGCTTATCGATCCGGCGCAGGACGGGCTTCAGTCCTTGTAGGAGGGGCTTCAGCCCCGAGCTTTTGACCTTCACAACCCCGAGCACACTCTCAATGGCCGGCCGTAAAGCTCGGGCCTGAAGGCCCTCCTACGAACGGATGAAGCGCTCAGCGCTTCGGCGCGAACGCGGTGTCCAGCGACAGACCGCGGAATTCGACCGGGGTCTCGTGCGACACCGCATACCGGTACAGCGCGGCGGAATAGATGCCGCTCAGCGCCGCCTGGGTCACGCCCAGCACCAGCACGCCGATCACGAAGACCACCGCCACGCCGATCGCCAGGCCCACCGACGCCTGCCACGCGAGGAACGTCGCGGCGATACCGATCAGCACGACCAGCGTGGTGATCAGGCCGAACGCGGCGCCGATACCGACGTTGCCGATGGCGTTCTCGCCCCAGGTCTTCTTCAGCAGCGCGACGCTTTCCTTCAGCGCGTCGATCGGGCCGATATCGCGGTTGACCAGCACCGGCACCACCAGGAAGGTCGCCAGCGTCCAGGCCATGCCCAGGCCGCTGCCGATCAGGCGCACGATGATGTTGTTGTCGCGGTTCTTCAGCGACTGCAGCAGTACGCCGACGGTCGCGGCGATCGCGGCATAGCCGAGGATCGCCGGCAGCCGTGCCCTTGCGGCGCGGATGCCGTCGGAGAAGGTCGGATCGCCGCCTTCCAGCCGGATCGTCGCCGCGGCGACCAGCGCGCTGTTGAAGAAGATGATCACGCTGTACTGGCAGAAATAGAACACGAATCCGATGACCGCACCGACGACATTGAAGCCGTCGGCGAACAGTTTCAGCGCGAAGATCGGCAGCGCGAAGGTCGCCAGCACCAGCAGCGTGGCCAGCGAGGACAGGATCGGAAACAGCATCAGCTCCTTGTCGGCGCGCAGCACCGACGCGCTGGCCTTGACCAGCCCCCAACTGCGCGAAAATTTCTCGAACATCGCCTGCGTCCTCCCCGGACAGGTGTGTGGAGGCGTCATCGTGGGGCGGATGCCTGCGCCCTGCAAGCGCTGGAAGTCACCTCCGGCAGGTGCGATCCGTCACCCTCCGATGTTCGGATCGAACACCGCCGCGAAAGGCACGTCGCGCTCGGACGAGCCGGCCCAGAGGTCGCCGAGCGTGCGCCCGCTGCGCGGATCGACGAAGTCAGGCGCGATCTCCGCCAGCGGCATCAGCACGAACGCGTGCTTCAGTTCGTCGCGCGGCAGTTGCAGATGGTCGGGGCCGTCCAGCACCAGGTCGTCGTAGAACACGATATCGATGTCCAGCGTGCGGTCGCCGAAACGCGGCCCGCTGCGGTCGCGGCCGTGCGCGTCTTCCAGCGCGTGCAGCCAGGCGTTGAGCGCGACCGGGTCGAGATCGCTGTCGATCGCCGCCCCCGCGTTGAGGAAATCGGGGCCGCTGAAACCCACCGCCGGGAAACGATAGACCGCCGACGCAGCGATATCGCCGAAGCGTGCGCGCAACGCGTCGAACGCAGACCGCAGATTCGCTTCCGGCTGCTGGTTGCTGCCGAGACTCAGGAACGCCTTGCCCATCGGCTATTCCTCAGGACCGGCTGCGTTCGATGATCACGCCCACCGCGCGCGCGCCGCGCACCGCGCCGGGCTTGCTCAGCTTCAGGCGCACGTGCGACACGGCGAATTCGGTCAGGATGATCTCGGCGCAGCGCTCGGCCAGGGTCTCGACCAGCCCGAACGACGATGCGGACACATATTCGATCAGACGCTTGCTCACCGCCTTGTAATTCAGCGTGTCGGCGATGTCGTCGCTGGCCGCGGGTTTGCGGTTGTCGAAGGCCATTTCGATATCGAACAGCAGCGACTGGCGGATGCGGCGCTCCCAGTCGTAGATGCCGATCAGGGTCTCGATTTCGAGCGCTTCGATGAAGACCTTGTCGGTCATGTCGCCTCCGGTGCGTCGCCGCTGGATTGTCGGATCAGGATGATATCCGGCCACGATTCGCGCCACACCTCGCACTTGTCCTGGAAATGCACGTGATCGTATTCCTTGCCGAGCCTGCGCATGTCGTCCAGGGCGTACTGCGCGAAATCGCGCAGCGCGACGAGGAATGGTTCGTCGACTTCGATCACGACGCTCTTCAATTCGACGAACGTCTCCAGGCTCTCCTCGACGCCGTAAAGGTGACCGTAGGTTTTCATCGGCCGCGCTCCGATTCGACGACCGTCAAGGTCGCCATATCCCAACGCGGCACGACATGCACCGACGCATCGCTGCGTTGCCCGGCTTCGAGCCGCAGCGCGCCGGCGAAGGCGATCATCGCGCCGTTGTCTGTACACAGCTCCGGGCGCGGGAAGCAGACCCGGCCGCCGCGCTTGGCCGCCATCGCCTGCAGTCGCGCGCGCAGGCGCTTGTTCGCGCCGACGCCGCCGGCGACCACCAGCACATCGCAGCCAACGGCCTGCAGCGCGCGTTCGCACTTGATCGCCAGGGTATCGACCACCGCATCCTCGAAGCCGCGGGCGATGTCGGCGCGGGTCTCATCGGTCTGGTCGCTGCCGCGCCAGGCCAGCAGCACCTGGGTCTTGAGCCCGCTGAAACTGAAATCCAGCCCGGGCCGGTCGGTCATCGGTCGGGAAAACTTGAATTTACCGGGTGTGCCGTGCTCGGCCAGCGCCGCCAGCTGCGGACCGCCGGGATACGGCAGCCCCATGAGCTTGGCGGTCTTGTCGAAGGCCTCGCCCGCGGCATCGTCCAGGGTGTCGCCCAGCAGCCGGTAGCTGCCGATGGCGTCCACGGCCACCAGTTGGCTGTGGCCGCCGGAGACCAGCAGGGCCACGAACGGCGGTTGCGGTCGGCCGTGGACCGGATCGGGGTCTTCCATCAGCGGCGCCAGCAGGTGACCTTCCATGTGGTGGACGCCGATCGCCGGCAGGTCCAGCGCCCAGGCCAGCGACCGCGCCACTCCGGCGCCGACCAGCAGCGCCCCCACCAGCCCGGGGCCGGCGGTGTACGCCACCCCGTCCAGGTCATTGATATGAATGTCGGCCTCGGCCAAGGTCTGGCGGATCAGCGGCAGCAGCTTGCGCACGTGGTCGCGGCTGGCCAGCTCCGGCACCACCCCACCGTACTCGGCGTGGAGGGCGATCTGGCTGTAGACCGCATGCGCCAGCAGCCCCGCAGCGCCGGGCCGGGCGGTGTCGTAGACCGCCACGCCGGTCTCGTCGCAGCTGGATTCGATGCCGAGGACTTTCACGGGAAGAGGCCGGACCGGGGGAACAGGGGCGGTAGTTTATCCTTGCCCCGGACGGATGGTCGCTTTCGACTTGCCCGGCGGGGCCGACGCCGTTATGATGCGCGGCTCGCCCGGACGGACCGGGTGGTGCAGATGCCATCGCACGCGTTCCTTTCGCAAGAGCCCGGCCGGATGGCCGGCTTCCCAAAAAGCCCGAGATTCCTATGCCCAGCGTCAAAGTCCGCGAAAACGAGCCCTTCGAGTTTGCCCTGCGTCGCTTCAAGCGCACCTGCGAGAAAGCCGGCGTCCTCGCCGAAGTCCGCAAGCGCGAGTTCTACGAAAAGCCGACCCAGGAACGTAAGCGCAAGGCCGCAGCCGCGGTGAAGCGCCAGGCCCGCCGCAGTTCGCGCGACGCCACCAAGCGTCAGCGTCTGTACTGAGCCAAGTACGACCGATTCCTGCGCGGCCCCGCGGTCGCGGTTTCCAGTGAATCCCGAAGCCGGCCGCGCTCTGCGTTGCCGGCTTTTTGTGTTTCCGGTCTTTCCGACCCCCTATCCTTTCGGCCCCGTTTTCTGCGGGCCGCGTCACCCGGAGCCCCGCCATGAGCCTCAAGCAACGCCTCACCGACGACATGAAAGCCGCCATGAAGGCCGGCGAGAAAGAGCGTCTGGGCACCATCCGCCTGATGAACGCCGCGATCAAGCAGAAGGAAGTGGATGAGCGCGTCGAGGTGGACGACACTCAGGTGCTGGCGATCCTCGAAAAGATGATGAAGCAGCGCAAGGACTCGGTGAGCCAGTTCGAAGCCGCCAATCGCGAGGATCTGGCCGTGATCGAGCGCGCCGAAATGGCGATCATCGAGCAGTACCTGCCGGCCAAGCTCGGCGAAGCCGAAGTGCTGGCGGTGATCGATGCCGTCATCGCCGAGATTGGCGCCAGCAGTCCGGCCGATATGGGCAAGGTCATGGGTGCGGTCAAGCCGAAGCTCGCCGGTCAGGCCGACATGGGCGAGGTCTCCAAGCTGATCAAGCAGCGTCTTGCCGGCTGAACGGGCCGGAGACGTCCGCATGGCCGCGCAACCCGTCCTCGCCATCCGCCCGGCCGTCCCCGCCGACGCCGGGCTGATCCTCGCCTTCATCCGCGAGCTGGGCGAGTACGAACGGCTGTCGCATGAAGTCGTCGCCGACGAAGCCGGGCTCGCCGCGCAGTTGTTCGGCGAACGTCCGCGCGCCGAGGTGCTGATCGCCGAAGTCGACGGCGCCGCCGCCGGTTTCGCTTTGTTCTTCCACAATTTCTCGACCTTCATCGGCAAGCCGGGCCTGTATCTCGAAGACCTGTTCGTGCGCCCGGCCTTCCGAGGTCACGGCCTGGGCAAGCGGCTGATGGTGCGGCTGGTGCGGATCGCGGTCGAACGCGACTGCGGCCGCTTCGAGTGGTCGGTGCTCGACTGGAACACCCCGGCCATCGACTTCTACCGCAGCCTCGGCGCGACCGGCATGGACGAATGGACCGTGCAGCGCGTCAGCGGCGACGCGCTGCGGGCGTTGGCCGCACAGTCGCAACAACCGGATTGACGTTTTACCGACCCGTCCCGGGTCGTCTTCAGGAGGTGTCCCATGAAACGCAAGAACTCCCACAGCGTGTGCTTTCGATGCCACGCCCGCCGTTGAAGTCACGCGCAAGCGCCGCAAAGGCTTCCCGTCAGAAACCCATGTGAAACGCGGCCACCGCGTCGTCAACGGCGACAAGGAACTGCTCGAAAAACTGGGCCGCAACGATCCCTGCCCATGCGGCTCCACGCGGAGGTTCAAGGTATTGCTGCCTCGGTGGCGGACGCTATGAGGGGTCGGAACGCGACCACTATTTCAGGGACTGAATCCCGGTTTCCACAGCGCCCCGGCACTTTGCCGGGGCGGCTTACCGCCGACACCTTGCTATACTCGGACCGAATTCAGTCCGCGGAGACGACCTCATGAGCGACCCCATCATCAGTCTCAGCGATTTCAAATCCGACGCCAGCCAATGGCTCAAGCGGCTGCAGGAAGAATCCGACGCCGTGGTGCTGACCCAGAATGGTCGCGCCAGCGCCGTGGTGCAGAGTTACGAGACCTTCCAGCGCCAGCAGCAGGCGCTGTTGATGCTGAAACTGCTGGCGCAGGGCGAGGCGGATATCGCCGCGGGACGACTGATCCCGCAGGAAGAGGTCTTCGCCAAGCTGCGCGAGCGTTTCGCACCCGACGCATGAGCGATCACGAGATCTACTGGACGCCCACGGCGCTACAGGATCTGGCGTCGATCCTGTCCCACATCGCCGCCGAAAATCCCACCGCCGCCGCAGCGGTCATCGACAGGCTCGAAGCGCGCGCCGAATCCCTGGGCACGCTCAAGCCACGCGACCGCACGGTTCCGGAGTTGCGCGAGATCGGCGTACACCAATACCGAGAATTGATCGAACGGCCCTGGCGTCTCATCTACACGGTCGAAGCCGAGCGCGTCGCCGTGGTGGCGGTCCTCGATGCCCGCCGCGATCTGCAGACCCTCCTCCTCGAACGCCTGATCCGCAGCTGACATGGCCCGCATCCCCGACGCCTTCATCGACGACCTGCTCGCTCGCACAGACATTGTCGAGCTGGTCGGGTCGCGGGTGCCGTTGAAGCGCCAGGGCAAGGAATATTCGTCGCGCTGCCCGTTCCACGACGAACGCTCGGCATCGTTCACGGTGTCGCCGACCAAGCAGTTCTATCACTGCTTCGGCTGCGGCGCGCACGGCACCGCGATCAGCTTCCTGATGAATTACGACCGCCTCGAATTCCTCGATGCGGTGGACGAACTCGCCAAACGCGTCGGCATGGAAGTGCCGCGCGACACCCAGCAGCGCAACGCCACGCCGGACAGCGTCGATCAGTACGCGGCGCTGGAATCGGCGAGCAAATTCTTCCAGAAACAGCTGACGATCAGCGACAAGGCGCGCGCGTATTTCGACCGCCGCGGCGTCGACGACGCGATCCGCAGCCAGTTCGGCCTCGGCTATGCGCCCGACGGGTTTTCGGCGCTGCGCGATGCGCTGGGCACCGACCCGCGGCGGATGGCGCTGCTGGAGCGTGTCGGCCTGTTCTCGAAGAACGACAAGGGCCATGTTTACGACAAATTCCGCGACCGGGTGATGTTTCCGATCCACGATCGCCGCGGGCGCACCATCGCGTTCGGCGGCCGCGTGCTGGATCCGGAAGATTCGCCGAAATATCTCAATTCGCCCGAGACTCCATTGTTCCACAAGGGCCGCGAACTCTACGGCCTGTGGCAGGTGCGGCAATCGAACCAGAAGATCGAACGGCTGATCGTGGTCGAAGGCTATATGGACGTGATCGCGCTGTTCCAGCACGGCATCGCCCAGGCGGTGGCGACGCTGGGCACCGCGACCACGCCCGATCACGCCGAGCTGCTGTTCCGCAATGCGCCCGACGTGTATTTCTGTTTCGATGGCGACGCCGCCGGCCGCCGCGCCGCGAGCAAGGCGATGGAATCGGTGCTGCCGCGCATGAAGGACGGACGCCAGGCGTTCTTCCTGTTCCTGCCCGACGGCGAGGATCCGGACACGCTGGTGCGCAGCGAAGACCACGCCGGTTTCGACGTGCGCCTGCGCGGCGCGACGCCGCTGTCGACGTTCTTCTTCGATGAACTGGCGAAGGACGTGAATCTCGGCACGCTCGACGGCAAGGCGCGGCTGGCCGAGCGCGCGAAGCCGCTGCTGGCGCAGATTCCCGACGGCGCTTTCGGCGATCTCATGCGTCAGCGCCTGACCGAACTCACGGGGGTCGGCGCGCGGGCGAACGCATCCGCCACTGCGCAACCCGCACGCACCCGCGCGCAACCCGCGCACACCCAGAAGCGCAGCCTGGTGCGCAGCGCGATCGCGCTGCTGCTGCAGCAACCGTCGCTGGCGCTGGCGCTGGAACCGCCTTACACCTTCAACATCCTGCGCCAGCCCGGCGTGCCGCTGCTGACGGAGCTGGTGACGCTGGTGCGCGAGCGCCCGGACATCACCACCGGCGGCGTGCTGGAGCACTTCGCGGATCGCGAAGAAGTCGCGGCATTGCAGAAACTCGCCTCGCAGGACATGCCGGGCGAAGAAGCGCTGTGGCGCGACGAATTCCTCGACGCGATGGGCCAGCTCGAAAAACAGACCCTGCACCAGCGCATCGACGAACTGCAGGCCAAGCAGCGCGAAGTCGGGCTCGACGACCACGACAAGGCCGAGATGCGCGCGCTGCTGCAAAGCAAGATGCAGCCGGGGCGCTGAGCCCGCCATCGTCGACGGAGAGTTGTGCTGTATCGAACAGCCATGCTCTACTCCCGCATCCAGGGAGGACGCCGATGCACACGATGTCGACAAGGATCCTGCGGGCAAGGCGGCTGACGAATCTCACCCAGACGTCATTGGCCGCGAAGGTCGGCGTCCACCGCAGCGCGGTGGCGCAGTGGGAACAGCCGAACGGCACCTCGCCCAGCGTCCATCATCTCGAACAGATCGCCACGCTCACCGGCGTGTACTTCGAGTGGCTGGCGACCGGCCGCGGATCGATGCGCCCCACCGGCGGCGAGTTCGACCCGACGATCAACATGCTCGATTTCGCGCAGACAGAATTCGAATGCAGGATCCTGGAATGCGCGCGGCGCTTGTCCACCAAGAATCAGAAGGTCGCCTGCGGCATTCTCGAATTGCTGGCGGGTTGATCGGTCGGACGCCGACAGCGGCGCCTGCGGCCATCAGCCCCACACATCGCGCATCACCCGCGCGAAATTGCCGCCCAGGATCTTGGCGATGCGCGCATCGGAATGCCCGCGCGCGGACAGCATGCCGGCCAGCACTTCGAAACGATCGGCGGTGTTGAGATCCAGCGGAAACAGCTGCAGGTTCGGGTCGCGGTCCTTCTCGAAGATGCCGTCCTCGATCATGCTGCGCATGTAATCGGCGTTGTCCTTCACGAACGCAGGCGTGAGCTCCACCGGCGAGATGCCGAGGTCGGTGCCGATACCGACGTGGTCTTCGCCGCAGAGATTCACCGCGTATTCGATATGGCGGATCACGTCGGCGGCCATCTGCTGGCCCTGCTTGCGGATGTAGGGCCAGAAGATGATGCCAAGCACGCCGCCGCGGTCGGCCAACAGCTTCAGCTCCTCGTCGTAGGACAGTCGCGGCACGTCGACCAGGGCGCGGCAGCCGCTGTGGCCGATGAAGACCGGCGCCTTCGACGCGAGGATGGCCTCGCGCATGGTCCGCTGCGAGGCGTGGGCGAGATCGATCACGACCTTTTCGGCATTCAGCCGCTCGACGACCTGATGGCCGAGATTGCTCAGCCCGGCGTTGCCCGGCTCCATGCAGCCGTCGCCGATCAGATTGCGGCGGTTGTGGGTGAGCTGCAGCACGCGCAGGCCCATCTCGCGGAACATCGGGATGCGGTCGGGATCCTCGCCCAGCGGCTCGGTGCCCTGGAAGGTGAAGATCATGCCGACCTTGCGCTCGCGGCGCGCGCGTTCCAGGTCGGCGTAGGTGCGCACGATCAGCATCGCGTCCGGATGGCGCTCGATGACCGTCTTCCACGCGTTCATGGTGTTCTTGGTGCGCTCGAATGCCGCGTCGTCGTACCAGAACCGGCCCTGCGGGGCGGGCGCGATCATCGCGCCGCTGAGCCCGCAGTCGCGCAGTGCCTGCAGCGCGGCCGGGATGGCCGGGTCGCCTTCCTTCAGATAGAACAGGTCGGTGCCGGTGAGCGCATCGATCGCGATCGTGTCGCGGAAAGGGGGCCAGGCGGGCGCAGCGGCGGCACCGCGACCGGCCGCCAGGGCCAGCGCACCGCAGCCGAGCGTCTTGAGGGCATCGCGACGGGTGACCATGGCGTTCTCCGAAGGTGATGGACGAAGTCTAACGCCGCGCGCGATGGCGTCATGACACGGTCCGCATGGGCACTGCGACTATCCGATGATCCTGTTCGCCTGGACGCAGCGCTTCATGCCTTGAACGGCGCCTTTGCCGTTCTGCCGCGGACCAGCCGCACTGTTCGCCGTACTTCCGATCACCGAAGCCCGGCCGGCACAAGGCGAAGCCGATCACTCATACAAGGACCGACTCATGTTGCTGAAAAAAATACTGCTTGCCTTCGGACTGCTTGCCGGACTGATGTTTTCGGGCCGTTCCCACGCCCAGGCCATTCCTGAAGGCCCGTTCCAGAATGTGGCCGATGTCATCGTCACATGGACGCAATTCGCGCCCTTCGTCGCGGCGACGGTGTATGTCGATGGTTCGCTCGTCTACCAGCGTTCCGGCGGCGGCCCGGCGGCGGGCGCCTGGTATTTCACGTGCCCCGGCGACGGCCTGATCCGTCTGAATTGCCCGACCGAAGGCCCTTTCCTGAACACGAATGCGATCGTCAACTACTGGACCAACACCAGCACAGGCGGCGCCGCGCTGTATGTGTACGTCGATGGTTCTCTGGTCTACTACCGCATGGGCTTCGGCCCCGCGCTCGTCAAGCATTACGTTTACTGCCCGAAACGCGCAGGCGGCGGTTACATGACCAACTGCAAACTGTAATCGGCAGCCGCAACCTCTGCGCGGACAGCGCTCGCGACGGCTTGCAACGCATCCGTCGCGATCCGGCGAGGCCATACATGCACTTTCGCCCGCCGATGCATGACTTCTGGCCAAGTCATGGCAAACCTGCAGCGGCTATGCTCGAAAGCTGTCCATCGCCGGGAATACGCCATGCTGCGCCGCCACATGCTTACTGCCGCCCTGCTCGGCCTCGCCTGCACCCTGCCCGCCTTCGCCCAGACCGCCGAGGTCAAGCGCGAGGAGCAGGGCAACAGAATCAGCGAAAACATTCCGGCGATTCCGCAGGACCTCATCGACCGCCTCAACCGCTACCAGAACACCCGCGGCGCCGGTGTCGCCGGATGGACGAAGAGCGGCTGCCTGCTCATCAGCACCCGCTTCGCCGAAACCAATCAGGCGCACCGCGTCTGCCAGCCGCTGGGCATGCGCGAACAGCTGACGTTCTATCCCGAACCGCTGGGCGGCATCTCGCCCACGCCGGCGCAGTCTGCGCAGGACGGTTTCGTGTTCTCGAAGGACAAGGGCGGCGACGAATTTTCGCAGCTGTACTGGTTCGACAACGCCGACCGCAGCGTGACCCTGCTGACCGACGGCAAGCGCACGCAGAATTCCGGCGGCCTGTTCTCGCGCGACGGCAAGCTGCTGGCGTATCGCAGCACCGCGCGCAACGGCACCGACACCGACGTGTGGGTGCGCGACATCGCCAGCGGCCAGGCCAAACCCGTGGTCACCACCGGCGGCAGCTGGCGGGCGCTGGATTTCTCGCCCGATGGCAAAAAGCTGCTGGTGATGAAAGGCGTGTCCGCCGCCGAGTCTTATCCGGGCGAAGTGGATCTCGCCACCGGCGCAGTGCGGATGTTCCCGGTCGATGGCGGCAAGGCCGCGTTCGGCGATTTCGCCTACGCGCACGACGGCAAATCGGTGTATTTCGTCTCCGACGAGCCGGTGGACGGCGTTGCCCAGGAATTCCAGACCCTGCGCCATCACGATCCGGCCGGCGGCAAGCTCACGGTGCTCAGCGCGAAGATTCCATGGGATGTCGCCGGCTTCAGTCTGTCCGACGACGGTAAGCATCTGGCGTACGCCACCAACGAAGACGGCATCAGCCGGCTGCGCGTGCTGTCGCTGCCGTCGCATCGTGAGATCAAGCTGCCGGCGCTGCCGATCGGCGTGTTCGGCTCCGGCGCGTTCTCGCCCGACGGCACGCGCCTTGCGCTCACGCTGAACAGCGCGACCTCGCCCAGCGACGTGTTCGTGATCGATCTGGCGAAAGCCGCGCTGACGCGCTGGACGCAGAGCGAAGTCGGCGGCCTGGACGCGTCGAAGTTCGTCGCGCCGACGCTGGTGCGTTATCCGACCTTCGACAGCGTCGACGGCAAGCCGCGCACCATCCCGGCGTTCTACTACCGTCCGGCGAACTTACCGGCAGGGCGCAAACTGCCGGTCGTCATCAACATCCACGGCGGTCCGGAAGGCCAATCGCTGCCGACCTTCAATCCCACCGCGCAGTTCATGGCCAACGAGATGGGCGTGGCGATGCTGGTGCCGAACGTGCGCGGCTCCACCGGCTACGGCAAGACCTATCTGTCGCTGGACAACGCCGAAAAGCGCGAGGATTCGGTGAAGGACATCGGCGCCCTGCTCGACTGGATCGCGCAGCAGCCGGAACTCGACGCGTCGCGCGTCGGCGTGGTGGGCGGCAGCTATGGCGGCTACATGGTGCTGGCGTCGCTGGTGCATTACAGCGACCGCATCCGCGCCGGCATCGACGTGGTCGGCATCTCGCATTTCGGCACGTTCCTGAAGAACACCGAGAGCTACCGCCGCGACCTGCGTCGCGTGGAATACGGCGACGAGCGCGATCCGAAGATGGCGGACATCTTCGAGCGCATCTCGCCGCTCAACAACGCCAGCAGTATCAAGGCGAAGCTGTTCGTCGCCCAGGGCAAGAACGACCCGCGCGTACCGTGGACCGAAGCCGAGCAGATCGTGAAAGCAGTGCGCGCCAACGGCCAACCGGTGTGGTACCTGCTGTACGCCGACGAAGGCCACGGCTTCCGCAAGAAGAGCAACAACGATTATTTCGGTGCGGCGAGCGTTCTGTTCTGGGAAAAGAATCTGATAGATGCGGGCGACTGAAAGCACAGCCACCAGCGCCATCAGATCGCTATCGCTTGATCACAGCCTCCCGGGTCGCAGCCGGCATGGACATGCCTCGATCGAACGCAACGGCCCGCATGTCAGCGGGCCGTTTCTTACCGATACATTGACGAACCAGCGTCCATCCGCCGATTCAACGCTGCACTATCCGAGGATGTTGCCGCCCCCCACCAGATGCAGCAACGCTTTGAACAATCCATCGCCCCAGCTCAGCACGCCCGGCACGTTCACGATCGCCAGCATCACCGCCAGGACCACAAACGGAAAAGCGATATAGCGGAACAGCGACGACGAGACTTCCAGCTTGGAAGAACGGTTGCAAAGGATATTGCTCATCACTTCATCCCGCTCCAGCTCGGTCGCCGAATTTCCGGCGAAGAGTCCAGTCAGCGCCAACAGGACCAGATTGAACAGAACGAAGGCATCCGCGCCGGACACCGGGTAGAAATACGCGAACGCCGCCACCGTCAGACTGCAGATCGCGCTGCTGAAAGTCGCCCACCGGATCTGCGAGACCTCGCTGGCGAACAGCACATACAGCGCGATGCGGGTTTTCGCGGGGATCTTCGCGGGAATCCCGGTGCCCGTGTGCGAATCGCCGCCTGCAGGGCCGAACTGCAGCACCCGCAACGCGCCTGCGAATTCCGCCCGCCTATCGTTGCGCAGCATCGACATATGGATGTCTCCGACATCCGTGACTCTGGCCGCAGCAGGCGTTGCCGCGAATTTGACGGCCAGAACATCGGTATCGGGCCAAAGACCGATCGCTTCGGCTTTGGCCTCGCCCGCTTTGACCGGCACTGCAGCTGCGACCACCGGCTTGCGCATCGCCACCGTAGATTTGACCACCAACGACAAGAACAATGCGCGCCGTTTGATCCTGACGGCATTGGCCAAAAACGACAGCGCGACAAAACTCAAAGCGATCACGGCCATACAGGCGACGAACGATGGCCAAAAGCCGTAGACGGTGGCCTTCACGTAAACGACCGCCTGGAACATCGCGTTCAGGCCACCGATGGCGGCTTCCGTGCCGTCCTTCCGATAGAAGTTCAGATTGATCGGCAAGGCGACCATGGTGCACAACGCCAGCGCCAGCAACCCTGCGGTCATCAGGCCCGAGCGAGGAATCGCGTTGACCGAAAACATGCTGTCCAGCGCTGGAAGGCGTATTTTTGCCCTATTCTCCAACGCATCGACGACGACGCCACGATTGCGTGCGGACACCCGACGGGCCGTGGACAGCGATGTGTCGGCGAACATGAGCGCCATCATCGAAGCCATCAATGCGATCGCGATCGCCATGCCGTTGGTGGTCGAATAGCCCAGACGAGACAGCGCGACGGAAGCCAGATCGGGCTGGGACGACGATGCATCTGCGACGATCAGGATCGATGCGATCAGCAGAAGCAAGGCCAGCGCGAGCAGAAAATGACGATGCATGGGCCGCCACCAGCGGCTGCGCGCGGCTGTCGAGGCATCGTCGCTCGCGCCCACGTGCCAGTAAGCGCCGATCTGATAGGCCATCGCCCAGCCGAACACCGGCACCGTCAACGTCGCGAGCAACAGCGCATCGCCGGACTGCGACAGGACTGCCGCAGTCAACAGAAGCAAGGATGCGGGCACGATCGCGAACAGCGAACGGTTCAGCGCGAGATCGCCCTGGCGCGCGTCGCGTATCGCCTGCCATCTGTCCAGCCACGCGAATCGCCGCTGATGCCACCACCCCACAAATGTGCCCGCACAGGCCGGACTGGCCAGCGCGATCAGCAGCAGCGCCAGCAAACCCAGTAAGGGAACGATCCGGGTCTTCGTCGCGAATTCTTCCTCGATCGCACAGGTCATCGGAATCAAACCGTTCCTGCCGGCCACGTGAAGCACCGGAAGCGTCGGCGAACCGATCCCGCAGTCCCAGCTCGGCTGGATTCTGTACGTCCACGGGGGTGACCCCGGATGATCGATGCCGGACACCGCATTCCGCAGCAGGGTCTGGTAGTCGGTCGACATGAACGAGAACGATCCGATCGTCGTGTTTCCGCTCTGCGTCGGCGGTCGAAAGGACGCCAGATTTTCGGAAGCGACCGCTATGGCACCGCGGGTCGCGTGCAGGTGCTGCGGATGGTAGAGCAGAATATCCGCTTCAAGATCGACCAGCAGCGCCTGACCGGCATGGTCGCGGATCCGATCGAACAAGAACAGTCGATCACGGACGTCGGTCGCCGCGATCACGACCAGCTTCGGCTTCAACCTGGAGAGCACGCGCAGCGACCGATCCAACTCCAGCTCACTGCCGGCCGATGTCAACCGGGTTTGATTACTGTCCGGAAACTCGCTGGAATTTTCGCTTTCGCCGTCGATCGCGATATGGTCGCGCGAAAACCCGAGGCCCTCCAGGCTGGATTTCTTCTCGCTCGTTTTTTTCTGGAATGAGGAGCGGATATCGGCGATGCTTGATGGGAAGGTGACCCGATGAGCCGCATTGCAGAGCTGTGCGCGCAGTTTCGCATCGCTGCGGATGCGCGCATCCGCAGCAGGATCGGATTCCCGTCCAGGCGCGCAGATCGCATGCCCGAACGTCGATGCTTCGCTGAACACCGCGATCTTGCCGGGATGCTGCGCACCGATATCGCCGGCCAGCCCCCACACCTGCGCGAGTTTGGCATCGTTGCTCTGCGCGAGCGACGAAAACTCGACGGCATAGGTTGAGGTCGCCTGCGCATTTCCGGGCGGCTGCTGTCGATTGATCGACGCATTGGAAACCGAAGTCGCCGATACCGATACGGCGCAAAGACCCGGCAGGCCGGCTTCGATCGCGGCGCGTTCGATCTGGGCAAGCGAATCGACCGAGCCCGAAAACGTCGGCCCCAGCATCAGCACGCGCCCGGTGCCCGATGCACACATCGCATGCGTCGCATAGTCGACCTGCATGTCCTGCATCGCAGGATCGAACGGTATGTCGGTCGCCTCCGCATCGCATTCCGGCTGCGCGACCGGCGCGGCTGTCGTTCCCTCATGCTGCATACGCATATGCCTCAGCGCCGCCAACGCAGGCGATCTCGCAACACCGTAAGTTGCGGTTTCCGGCAGCAGGTAGAGCGCGCGAAACGAAGGCGCACGCTTTCCGCGCGCGCTGTTTCCGGCATTCGGGACGCGCCAGTTATCCTTGCGGAACAGCATCACGCCGAATCTGCAATCGGACTGCAGGTTCGCCGCATCTTTCCTGGCCTGACCATCTTTCGCAACAGGCGTATGCCAGGGGAAACCGTAGCGATCGAGCACGTAATCGTTGTCCAGCATGCCTTTGATCAAGGCTGCGACCGTTAGATCAAAGTTGCGGCGATGCCGGGGCACTCGCGGATCAGGGATGGCGACTAGACTCAGCGATAGGGTATTGATCTCGCTGAAGCTCTGGGCGACTGGCGCCGATGGCATCAATTGCTGATAGGCAACGGCATCAACGGACGGGACGTCTGGGCTTTTCAGGGCAATCGCGGATGTCGGCGCCGAGGCGCCGGAAGCCCCACCCAGATCGGCACCGAAGGTCAGTCCCAGCGCAGGGATAGCCGCGAGCGTCAGCCACCACTTCATGCCATTCGCGTTCGACATGTCGAACCCTCCATGGATAACGTTTTGCAGCCAGAATGAGTGCGCCGCAAACCGAGTACAGGCAGCCTGAGAAACGAGATATGCAGAGGCGTCAGGCCATGGCAACGATGAGGCCACGGCCCTCAACGCCATTGAACGCCGCCCTCTTTTTCAAGACAAGAGGCAGTCCGGATGCTCATCCGGATCACTCAGAAGACTGAATTCATTCAGATTGCTGTCGAAAAGCCGGTTCAGGGCGCCCATAGCCCGCGTATCGCAGCAATGCCCTGCGCACCGTGGCTGCGCGCGAGTCCGACATCGCCGCGAGCCATGCCGCCGATGGCGTAGATGGGAATCGCGACGCGTTCGCGCATCTCGACGAAGCGTTCCCAGCCGATGCCCGGCTGGCCCGGGTGCGAGGGCGTCGCCAGCACCGGGCCGAGCACCGCGGCATCGCAGTCCAGCGCCTGCGCGCGCGCAAGTTCCTCATGCGAATGGCAGGACGCGATCACCGGCAACGGCCGCGACAGCGGACGCGCGGAAAGCGCATTCAACTGTGAGGCGCGCAGATGCACGCCGATGCCGAGTGCGGTCGCAAGTTCGATATCGCCGTTGACCAGCACGTCGGCGCCGGCATCGCGCGCATGCTTCGCGGCGCGTTCGACGAGTCGACGCCAGCGCAGAGGCTCCGTTCCGTACGCGCGCAACTGCACGCGCCTCATACCCGCATCCAGCGCCTTGCGCAGCGTCGACAGCCAGCGCGCATCGTCGTCGCCGGGTTCGGGCGTGACCAGATAGTGCGGTGGGTCGCGCAGCGCGGCCACCACCGGGCGATCCGCATCCGGCATCGCATAACTCGCGAGCTTGTGCTCCGGCACCCAGGCCAGCGCCTGGCCGTCGAGGCCCTTGAGTGTGCCGCTCCACGCAGCGATGCGGCGCACGTCGAGGCGCAGGCGCTTGTGCGGATACTGCTGCGGCACCGCGATCACCGCCTCGCCGACGCGGGCGTCGATATCGAGTTCTTCGCGCAGCTCACGGATCAGCGCCTGTTCCGGCGTTTCGCCCGGATCGACCTTGCCGCCGGGGAATTCCCACAGACCGGCGAGGTCGCGACCTTCGGTGCGGCGCGCCAGGAGGATTCGCCCGCGGGCGTCGGCAATGACCCCGGCGACGACATGGACGACATGAGGGTCGGAAGCGGGAAATCGAGAATCGTTCATGTCCTGTCATCCCGAGCGCAGCGAGGGACCTGCTTTCTTTCGATACCCTGAAAACAGAAACAGGTCCCTCGCTGCGCTCGGGATGACACCTGTTTTCTCGCGATTCCTTACCTATCCCGATCGTAGATTTACGCCAGTTGCCCGTGGCAATGCTTGAACTTTTTGCCCGAACCGCAAGGACACGGATCGTTGCGGCCGACCTTGGGCATCGAGGACGGATCCTGTTCCAGGTCGGCGGCTTCCTCATCCGCGCCGTAACCGCCCATGTCGGGATGCTGGAACTGCATCTGCCGTGCGACCGCTTCGGCGCGCGCGCGTTCGGCGGCTTCGGCCTGGGCGATCTCTTCTTCGCTGCGGATGCGCACGCGCGCGAGCAGCGAGATCACTTCGCGCTTGACCTTCTCCAGCATTTCGCTGAACAGTTCGAATGCTTCTTTCTTGTATTCCTGCTTCGGCTGCTTCTGCGCGTAACCGCGCAGATGGATGCCCTGGCGCAGATAGTCCATGCGGCCGAGGTGTTCCTTCCAGCTCTGGTCGAGCACGGTCAGCATCAGATGCTTCTCGAGCATGCGCATCGTGTCGCCGCCGACCGCCTGCTCCTTGTCGTCGAACAGCTTGCGCGCCGCGGCCTGCACGTAATTGGCGATGCCCTCGGCGTCGATCTCGCTCTGCTCGCGCACGTGATCGGCCACCGGCAACTGCAGGTTGAATTCTTTCGCCAGTTCGGATTCCAGACCCTGCAGATCCCACTGTTCGTCGATCGAATTCGGCGGCACGAAGCGATCGACCACATCGGCGATCACGTCGTTGCGGATGCCGTCGATGTTGTCCTTGATGCTCTCGGCTTCCAGCAACTCGTCGCGCTGGCGGTAGATCACCTTGCGCTGGTCGTTGTTGACGTCGTCGAAATCGAGCAGGTTCTTGCGGATGTCGAAGTTGTGCGCTTCGACCTTGCGCTGCGCGCCGGCGATCTGTTTGCTGACCAGCGGGCTCTCGATGATGTCGTCTTCCTTCAGCCCCATCCGCGCCATCATCCGCTGCACCCAGTCGGCGGCGAAGATGCGCATCAGATTGTCTTCGAGCGACAGATAGAAGCGCGACGATCCCGGATCGCCCTGACGGCCGGAACGGCCGCGCAGCTGGTTGTCGATACGACGCGATTCGTGGCGCTCGGTACCGACGATGTGCAGACCGCCGCTCGCTTTCACGGCGTCGTGGCGCTGCTGCCATTCGGTTTTGACGCGCTGGCGCTCGGCGTCGCTCAATTCGGCGCCGGATTCGGCTTCGAGCGCGGCGATCTCGGCTTCCAGCGAACCGCCGAGCACGATGTCGGTACCGCGGCCGGCCATGTTGGTGGCGATGGTCACCGCATGCGGGCGACCGGCCTGGGCGATGATGTGGGCTTCGCGCTCATGCTGCTTGGCGTTGAGCACTTCATGGACGATGCCATCCGCCTTGAGCTGCTCGGACAGCATTTCCGACACTTCGATCGAGGTGGTGCCGACCAGCACCGGCTGGCCGCGACCGTTCGCGTCCTTGATCTCGTTGGCCACCGCGCGGAATTTTCCGGCCTTGTTGAGGAACACGGCATCGGGATGATCCTTGCGCACCATGTCCCGATGGGTCGGGATCACCACCACTTCCAGCGAATAGATGTTCTGGAATTCGTAGGCTTCGGTATCCGCGGTGCCGGTCATGCCAGCGAGCTTGCCGTACATGCGGAACAGATTCTGGAAGGTGATGCTGGCCAGCGTCTGGTTCTCGCGCTGCACCGGCACGCCTTCCTTCGCTTCGACCGCTTGGTGCAGGCCGTCGGACCAGCGACGACCGGTCAGCGTGCGGCCGGTGAATTCGTCGACGATCACCACTTCGCCGTCGCGGACGATGTAATCGACGTCGCGCTGGAACAGCGCGTGCGCGCGCATCGCGGCGTTGAGGTGATGGACCACGTGGATGTTGTGCGCGGCGTACAGCCCGTCTTCGGCATCGATGATACCGGCGCGACGCAGCAGATCCTCGGCGTGCTCCTGACCGGCTTCGGACAGATGCACCTGTTTGCTCTTCTCGTCGATCCAGTAGTCGCCGACGCCGTCTTCCACTTCCTGGCGCTTGAGCTGCGGCACGATGCGGTTGACCTTGACGTACAGCTCCGGCGATTCGTCGGCCGGGCCGGAGATGATCAGCGGCGTACGCGCTTCGTCGATCAGGATCGAGTCGACTTCGTCGACGATCGCGTAATGCAGGCCGCGCTGGTGGCGGTCTTCCTTCGACAGCGCCATGTTGTCGCGCAGGTAGTCGAAGCCGAATTCGTTGTTGGTGCCGTAGGTGATGTCGGAACCGTAAGCGGCATCCTTGTCGCCGTGGTTCATGCCCGGGTAGACCACGCCCACAGACAGCCCCAGCCAGTTGTAGAGCTTGCCCATCCACGCCGAGTCGCGCCTGGCGAGGTAATCGTTGACGGTGACCACGTGGACGCCCTTGCCTTCGAGCGCGTTGAGATACACCGGCAGAGTGCCCACCAGGGTCTTGCCTTCGCCGGTGCGCATTTCCGCGATCTTGCCCAGATGCAGCACCATACCGCCGATCAGCTGCACGTCGTAATGACGCATGCCGAGCACGCGCTTGGACGCTTCGCGGCAGACCGCGAACGCTTCGGGCAGGATCTTGTCGAGGGATTCGCCGTTGGCGACGCGCTGCTTCAACTCGGGCGTCTTGCCCTGGAGTTCGGCGTCGGACAGCGCCTCCATCTGCGGTTCGAGTGCGTTGATCTTCTTGACGATGCCGCCGAGTTGCTTGACGAAACGATCGTTGCGGCTACCGAAGATGCTGGTCAACAGGCGATTGAGCATGGGCTGGGAATAATCGAAAGAGGGATGGGCGGCGGCCGACAGCCGTCCGCAACAAAAAGGGGCGCAGCGCGCCCCCCGCAACACTCGATTGTACTTGGAGCCGACGTCCCGGGGTATCAAGCCCAGGAGGATCAGGCAGATGGAACGGCTTTCAGCCCTTGCCCGCCGGCTTCACGGTTCCGGCGGCGCCGAGCAACTGGAGCGGATTGACCACGACCCCGTTTTCCCACACCTCGAAATGCACGTGGGCGCCGGTGGAACGGCCGGTGGAACCGGCCTTGGCGATCTCCTGGCCACCGCGGACCAGATCGCCGGCCTGCCCGAGCAGGCGCGAATTGTGCGCATAACGGGTGACGTAACCGTTGCCGTGATCCACTTCGATCACGTTGCCGTAGCCGGAACGCACGCCGGAAAAGGTCACCACGCCGTCGCCGACCGCCAGCACCGGGTCGCCGGTATTCGCCTCGAAATCGACGCCTTTGTGCAACTGGCTACCGCCGCCGAACGGATCGGCGCGATAGCCGAAGCCGGAGGTGATGTAGCTGTCGGCGATCGGATAGCGGGTGGGCATCGCGTTCTTGTCGAGTTCGCGATTGAACAGCAGCGCTTCCAGTACGGACAACTGACCGCCAGCGTGTTCGAACTGGGCGCCGAGATTGGCCAGACCACTGCGCAGACCTGTCGCCGGCATGTCGCGGACCGGGCCGGCGCCGCCGACGCCGATCGGCTTGTCGAAATCGAATTCGCCGTCGCCCAGCTGGGCGACACGGGTCAGGCGTTCGCCGAGCGCATTGAGGCGATTGGCTTCGGCCTGCAGTTCGCCGAGGCGAGCGGCCAGCGCATTCACTTCGCGCTGCGCTTCGCGGCGGGTATTTTCCAGACCGTCGCGCTGCGCGGCGACCTCGGCCTTCAAACGGTTGTATTCGGCGCCGCGGAGGATGCCCTGGCCGGTGGTGCCGAACAGTGCGCCCACCGTGAGCAGCGCGACGGCGGCATAACCCGGCTTCTCGCGCATCGTCTGTCGGCCGAATTCGGCCGCACGAACCACGCTTGGACCAATCTTTTCGAAGGCGTGGACCGCGGTGCCCTGAACAGCATGCGCAGCGGTCGTCATATGGCGGTGCGCAAGCTCGATGAAGCTGTGTAAAGTCATGGGTTCAATGTCTCGTTCGCGACCCAGCGCTCCATCCGATCGACCCGCGGCACCGCCGCGGACGGCCATCGATGCCCTGCTGGGCGGCGATGCCAGCGACCCGATCCGCAGGGCGCTGTGGCTTGAAGCTCTGGATCATCAACTCCATCCCTGCCTTCCACCCGGGCTCGCAGCGCATGCGCGCCTTGCGAACTTCGACCGTGGAAGACTCGTTTACCTGGTGGATGCACCGGTCTGGCATGCCCGACTGCGGCTTGCGGCAACCGACATCCTCGACGCGGCCCGTTCCATCGGACTGGAAGCGACGGATCTTGTCGTCAAGACCGCGAGCGGGCCGCAGGCGATGCGGCCTCGAAACGTCGGTAGCGAAACGACCGTCACTGCCATTCCCCTCTCTGCGGCCGCACTTGAAGCCTTTGCGACCGCACTCGCTTCCGGCGGCGATACCCTGCCGCGAAAGGACTCTGCCTGACGTCCCCCTTGGCCCGCCGGATCCCGGTATCGGACCGGCCGGAAAGGCGCGAAGGGACAATCCTACCGGCCGCAGACCGGAGACGGGTTAAGAAGCCGGGGCTTTTTCGTTAAGTTTTGGTAAAACGCACGACCTGAAGTCACGGATCGGGCAATTCGCCAGTTCAGTTCAGGCGATGCGAAGGCCGCAAAGGCCTCAAGCCGGCTGCGGCAGGCCGAAGACGACAGGCACCGGCTCGTGGCGCTCGAAGACCACCTCATCCCAGGACGACCGCTCGGCGAGCAGGGCGCGGACGAGCTTGTTGTTGAGGGCGTGGCCGGATTTGAAGCCCTCGTAGGCGCCGAGGATCGGACCACCCGCGAGGTAAAGATCGCCGACCGCGTCGAGGATCTTGTGGCGGACGAATTCGTCGGCATAGCGCAGGCCGTCGTCGTTCAGCACGCGGAATTCGTCGAGCACGATGGCATTGTCCATCGACCCGCCCAGGCCGAGATTGCGCTCGCGCATGAATTCCAGGTCGTGCATGAAACCGAAGGTGCGGGCGCGGCTGACTTCCTTGATGTAGTTCTCGGTGGAGAACTCCACGACCGCACGCGAACGCGAGGCGGGAATCGCCGGATGGTTGAATTCGACGGTGAAACCGAGGCGGAAACCGTTATACGGCTCGAACCGGGCGATCTTGTCGCCGTCGCGGACTTCCACGGTCTTCAGGATGCGGATGAAGCGTTTCGGTGCGTTCTGTTCGACGATGCCCGCGGACTGCAGCAGGAATACGAATGGGCCGGAAGAACCATCCATGATCGGCACTTCGGGCGCGGAAAGTTCGATATAGGCATTGTCGACGCCCAGACCGGCCAGTGCGGACATGAGGTGCTCGACGGTCATCGCCTTGCCGCCGTCGTGGGTCAGGCCGGTGCAGAGCATGGTTTCGGTGACGTAATCGGCGCGGGCCGGGATCTCGACCACCGGATCCAGATCGACGCGACGGAACACGATGCCGGTATCGACCGGCGCCGGGCGCATGGTCAGATAGACCTTCTCGCCGCTGTGCAGGCCCACGCCAGTGGCGCGGATCATGTTCTGCAGGGTGCGTTGCTGGGCCATGGTCGGTCGTGCGCCGGAAAGAATTCGGGGTGCCGGAAAGCGCGGAAACGCAGCGGTTTCGGCGGTAGCGGAGGGCGAGATTAGCACGCGGGACGCTGAACCTGAACGGAAGCGACAGACTGTTCCCGCACTGCAACATCGCGCTGCCGGGCCGTGACGGCAAAAGCCCGCCGGGCTGACAGGCCCGGCGGGAAAGGACACGTTGCCGACACGCCGGCGGACAACCGGCATGTCTTGTTGTTGCATCGCACCGCCGGACCGGACAGCCGGGAAGATGCGGATTACGTTCGATCAGTCCGCTTGGCGACGCAGGAACGCCGGAATATCCAGATAGCTGCTGTCGCTGCCGAAATCGGCCGCGGCCGGTGCCGAGGTGTCGGCATGGCCACGACCACGCAGGTTGGCGGCGATGCCGGCGCCCGGCGAGAAGCTCTCGGTCTCGTCGACCATCATGCCGGTGGTGCCGTCGCGACGGCCCTGGGTGTTGATCAACTGCACCTGCGGACGACGCACCGGGGCGAAGGCTTCGTCGCGCTCGTTGCCGCGGACGGCCTGACGCGCCACCGAGCGGTTGAGGCCGGTGGCGACCACGGTCACCCGCACCTCGTCCTGCATGTCGGGGTCGAGCACGGTGCCGATGACCACAGTCGCGTCTTCCGAAGCGAAGTTCTCGATGGTGCGGCCGACCTCGTCGAACTCGGCCATCGTGAAGTCCGGACCGGCGGTGATATTGACCAGGATGCCGTTGGCGCCGGCGAGGTTGACGTCGTCGAGCAGCGGATTGTTGATCGCGCCCTCGGCGGCGGCCTGCGCGCGGTCGTCGCCGCGGGCGGTGCCCGTGCCCATCATCGCCAAACCCATCTCGCTCATCACGGTGCGCACGTCGGCGAAGTCGACGTTGATCAGGCCCGGACGCACGATCAGATCGGCGATGCCCTGCACCGCGCCCTGCAGTACGTCGTTGGCGGCGCGGAACGCCTGGATCATGGTGGCGTTCCTACCGAGTACCGTAATCAGCTTCTCGTTCGGGATCGTGATCAACGAATCGCAGTGCTGCGACAGCTCTTCGATGCCCTTCAGCGCCACCTGCATGCGACGGCGGCCTTCGAAGGGGAATGGTTTTGTGACGACGGCGACCGTGAGGATGCCCATCTCCTTCGCCAGTTGCGCGACGACTGGCGCGGCGCCGGTGCCGGTGCCGCCGCCCATACCGGCGGTGATGAACACCATGTCGGCGCCCTGCAGCGCGTCCATGATGCGTTCGCGATCTTCCAGCGCTGCTTGACGACCAACCTCAGGGTTCGCGCCCGCGCCGAGGCCCTTGGTGACGTTGGTGCCGAGCTGCAGCTGCAGCTTGGCGCCGCAGTTCTTGATCGCCTGCGAATCGGTGTTGGCGGTGATGAACTCAACGCCCTCGATGCTGCCGTTGACCATATGCGCGACCGCGTTGCCGCCGCCGCCGCCCACGCCGACGACCTTGATGACCGCATTCGGCGCCATCTTCTCTACCAGTTCGAAATATGCCATGTCCGTGTCCTCGTCTAGTTATAAGTGTTGCTGTTGTCTGATCTTGTGTTGCCGTGAAACTGTTTTGTCTCTCGTCTTATCTCTGCAAGCTAAAACTCGCCGCGATACCAGTTCTTCAATTTATTGAACAAACCGACCGCGCGACCGGCCGGGATCACCGGGCGGCGCGGATGCTCGATCTGGCTGCCCATCAGCAGCAGGCCCACGCCCGACGCATGCACCGGATTGCCGACCACTTCGCCCAACCCGCTGACGTGCTGCGGAATGCCCACGCGCACCGGCATCTGCAGCATCTCTTCCGCCAGTTCGATCACGCCTTCCATCTTCGACGCGCCGCCGGTCAGCACCATGCCGGCGCGGACCAGTTCCTCGAAACCGGAGCGGCGCAGTTCGGCCTGCACCATCTCGAAGATTTCCTCGTAGCGACCCTGCACCGCCTGCGCCAACGCATGCCGCGGCAGGCGACGCGGCGGACGGTCGCCGACGCTCGGCACCTGGATGCTTTCCTCGGCCGTCGCCAGCTGCGCCAGCGCGCAGGCGTAGCGGACCTTGATCTGCTCGGCTTCCGGCGTGGGCGTGCGCAACATGTGCGCGATGTCGTTGGTGACGTGATCGCCGGCGATCGGCAGCGAAGCGGTGTGGCAGATCGCGCCGTGCACGAACACCGCGATATCGGTGGTGCCGGCGCCGATGTCCACCAGCACCACGCCCAGCTCGCGCTCGTCGCTGGTCAGCACCGCGGTGCTGGACGCCAGCGCGGAGAAGATCAGATCGTCCACCTGCAGGCCGCAGCGCTGCACGCACTTGCTGATGTTGGCGGCGGCCGACTGCGCGCAGACCACGAGGTGCGCATGCACTTCGAGACGCACGCCGGTCATGCCCACCGGGTTGCGGATGCCTTCCTGCGAATCGTCCAGCACATAGTCGCGCGGGATGGCATGCAGGATCTTCTGGTCGGCCGGGATCGCCACCGCCTTGGCCGCTTCCAGCACGCGATCGAGATCGGCATAGCTGACCTCGCCGTCGCGGATCGGCACGATGCCGGGCGAATTGCGGCACTGCACGTGATTGCCGGAAATCGACGCATAGACCGAACGGATCTCGCAGCCGGCCATCAGTTCGGCTTCCTCGATCGCGCGCTGGATCGACTGCACGGTGGATTCGATGTCGACCACGACGCCGCGCTTCAGCCCGCGCGATTCGTGCGTGCCGATGCCGATGACTTCGATGGGATTGCCCGGCGAATACTCGCCGACCAGCGCCACCACTTTCGATGTGCCGATGTCGAGGCCGACGATCAGCGATTTGTCGCCCTTGCGGTTCATGTCTTGTCCTGCACTTGCGTCGCAACGGCGGACACGGGAACGAGCCCCTGCCACCGCAACGCGAAACCATTGGTGTAACGCAGATCGGCGCGATCCAGCCGTTGCCCGTCCCGCGTCGAGATCTGCGGCAGCAAACGGGCGAAACGCGCGAGCCGCAGCCTGGCGTCGTCGCGTCCGATCAGCAGCTGGGCGCCGTTGGACAGCGTCAGCGACCAGCTGCCGCGACGATCGATGCGCAGCGTCCGCACGTCGAGGCCGCCCGGCGCGAACATCGCCCGCGATTCGTTGTAGAGCGCGACGATGTCGGCGCTGCGCGATTCCGGCCCATCGAAACGCGGCAGCCCCTTGGGCACCGCCACGCCCTTGCTGGCGAAAATGCGGCCGCGCTCCGAGAGCAGGCGGTCCTTGCCCCACCATGCGAACGGACGATGTTCGACCACATGCACCACCAGCACGTCGGGCCACTGCTTGCGGACTTCGGCGCGTTCGACCCACGGCAATGTGGCCACCGACGCCTGCGCATCCGACAGACGCACGGCGAAAAATCCGCGCTGCGCATGCGGCACCAACGCCGCCTGCAACTGTCGGTCATCGACTCGCTCCAGATCGCCGACCACGCGCAAGGTGCGCAACGGCCACCGCTCGGCGCCCGCCCAGCCCTGGATGACCGCCACCACCGGCAGGATCACCAGCGCCAGCGCCAGCAGCCACGCGACGAGTCGCAGGAAGGCATTCATCGGCCGCCCACCTCCGCCATCGTCGTTTCTAGGATCAGCCAGCACAGGGTCTCGAAATCGATGCCGATCTGGCGCGCCGCCTTCGGCACCAGCGAATGACTGGTCATGCCCGGCGCGGTGTTGATCTCGATCAGCTGAAAGCCCGAGTCAACCCCGCTGCTGCGATCGCGCATCACGTCGACGCGGCCCCAGCTGCTGCAGGCGGCGGCGCGGAACGCGCGCAGCGCGAGGTCGCGAATGGCGATCTCGTCGTCGCCGTCGAGGCCCGGGCAAACGTACTGGGTATCGTCGGCGATGTATTTGGCGTGATAGTCGTACCACTCGCCGGCCGGCACGATGCGGATCGACGGCAGCGCGAGATCGCCGAAGATGCCGACGGTGAATTCGTCGCCGACCACCATCTGTTCCATCAGCAGTTCGCCCGCATAACCCGCGGCGAAGGCTTCGGCTGCGTCGAGGTCGGCTTCGGCGAGGATGCGGAACACGCCGACGCTGGAGCCTTCGCAGGACGGCTTCACAAACACCGGAAGACCCAGCGTGCGCGCGGCGGCGCGCATGTCGTCTCCGTGGCGCAGACGCGCGAACTTCGGCGTCGGCAACCCCTCGCCGGCCCACACCTGCTTGGTGCGGATCTTGTCCATGCTCAGCGCGGAGCCGAGCACGCCGGAGCCGGTGTAGGGCACGCCCAGCGCTTCCAGCGCGCCCTGCAGCACGCCGTCTTCGCCGCCGCCCTTGTTGCCGTGGAGAATGTTGAACACACGATCGAATCCGCCAGCGCGCAGCGCATCGATCAACGCCGGAATGCCGTCGACCGCATGCGCATCGACGCCACGCGCGCGCAGCGCATCCAGCACGTTGCGGCCGGATTCGAGCGACACCTCGCGCTCGGCGCTGGTGCCGCCCATCAGCACGGCGACCCGGCCGAATGCGGCGGCATCCGCGATGCGCGGCGCGGGAATGGACGCCCTGGACATGGATGCGGTCACGGCTTCGCGTCCTCTGCAGCGTTGTGGGTGAATCCCTGCGTGGAGATCTGCTGCGCGGCCGCGCCGATGTCGCCAGCGCCCATCATCATCAGCAGATCGCCGTCGCGCAGCACGTCGGGCAGCACGCTCGCCAGATCCGCGGCGCTGCCGACCACCACCGGATCGATGCGCCCGCGCGCGCGGATGCTGCGCGCCAGCGACTTCGCGTCGGCGCCGGCGATCGGCGCTTCGCCGGCCGGATAGACTTCGGTGAGCACCAGCGCATCGACGTTCGACAGCACCGCTGCGAAATCGTCGAACAGATCGCGGGTGCGGCTGTAACGATGCGGCTGGAACGCGACGACGAGGCGGCGCTCCGGCCAGCCGCCGCGCGCGGCTTCGAACACCGCTTCGAGTTCTTTCGGATGATGGCCGTAGTCGTCGACCAGCTGTACTTTCGCGCCCTGCGCGGTCGTCAGCTCGCCGAGCAGATTGAACCGGCGGCCGATGCCCGCGAACTTCTCCAACGCGCGCGCGATGGCTTCGGGCGCCACGCCCAGCTGCCAGCCGATGGTCGCCGCGGCCAGCGCATTCTGCACGTTGTGACGACCGGGCAGCGCCAGCGTCGTCGGCGTGCGCGTGCCGTCGGGCAGGCACAGGGTGAAGCGCATCGCGCCGCCGGACTGTTCGACCTCTTCGGCGCGCACGTCGGCGTGCGCGGCGAATCCATACGTGATGACATGGCGCGGCATGTCGACGGCGAGCGCCGCGACTTCCGGATCATCGATGCACAGCACCGCCAGGCCGTAGAACGGCAGGCGGTGCAGGAATTCGGAGAACGCGGCCTGTACGCGCGCGAAGTCGCCGCCGTAGTTTTCGAGATGATCGGCGTCGATATTGGTGACGACCGCGATCTGCGGATTCAGGCGCAGAAAGCTGCCGTCGCTCTCGTCGGCTTCGGCCGCGAGCCAGTCGCCGCTGCCGAGCCGCGCATTGGCGCCGGCCGCGAGCAGCTGACCGCCGATCACGAAGGTCGGATCCAGTCCGCCCTCGCCCAGCACGCTCGCGGTGAGCGAGGTGGTCGTGGTCTTGCCGTGCGTACCGGCGATGGCGATGCCGCGGCGGAAGCGCATCAGTTCGGCCAGCATCTCGGCGCGCGGCACCACCGGGATGCGCTGCGCGCGCGCTTCCATCCACTCGGGGTTGTCGCGCTTGATCGCGCTGGATACCACCACGCAGTCGGTGCCGAGCACATTGGCGGCGGCGTGGCCGCGACAGACGGTGATGCCCAGCGATGCGAGACGGCGGGTGACCGCGTTGTCGGCATTGTCGGAACCGGACACCTGATAGCCCAGCGTGCACAGGACTTCGGCGATGCCGCTCATGCCGGCGCCGCCGATGCCGACGAAATGCACGCGCGGAAAGGCTTTCGACAGATCCCTGGTGTCGAGCAGACGGCGGATCATGCGTGGGGCTCCGGTTTTTTGACTGACGGTTGCGTGCCCACCTGCAGCACCGCATCGACGACGCGGTCGGCCGCGTCGGGCATGGCGAGCGAACGCGCGGCGTCCGCCATCGCGAGGCGCTTCGCGGCGTCGCCGGCGAGTTCGCCCAGCGTCGTCGCGAGGCGTTCGGCGAGGGTCGCATCCTGTTTCAGCAACATCGCCGCGCCGCGCTCGACGAGATACAGCCCGTTCTTGGTCTGATGATCATCGACCGCGGTCGGCAGCGGAATCAGCACGCTGGCGACGCCCGCCGCGCAGACTTCCGCGAGCGTGAGCGCACCGGCGCGGCAGACGACGACATCGGCCCACGCATAGGCCGCGGCCATGTCGGCGATGAAAGGCTCGACCGAGGCTTCGACGCCGGCAACGGCATAGGCGCGCTCGGCGTCTTCGCGCATCTTCTCGCCGCACTGGTGACGGACTTCGATCTTCAGGCCCTGCAGCTGACGCAGCGCCTGCGGCAGCGCTTCGTTGAGCGCGCGTGCGCCCTGGCTGCCGCCGAGCACCAGCACATGCAAGACACCGCTGCGGCCTTCGAAACGCTCGCGCGGCGGCGCGATGTCGCTGATCACGCTGCGCACCGGATTGCCGACCACGGTTTCCTTGCCCGGAAACGCATCCGGAAAACCCGTCAGCACGCGTCGCGCGAACTTCACCAGGACGCGATTGGTCATGCCCGGCGCGCGGTTCTGTTCGTGCACCACCAGCGGAATGCCGGCCAGTGCGGCAGCGATACCGCCCGGCCCGGCCGCGAAGCCGCCGAAGCTGATCACCGCGCGCGGACGATGCTTGCGCAGCACGCGCGCGGCGGCGCGGATCGCGGACAGCACACGCAGCGGCGCGCGCACCAGCGTGCCGATGCCCTTGCCGCGCAGGCCGGAAATGGCGATGGTCTCGATCGCGATGCCATGCTGCGGAACCAGTCGCGTTTCCATGCCGCCGTCGGCGCCGAGCCACACCACCGGCACATCGCGCGCACGCAGCGCAGCGGCGACCGCGAGCCCCGGGAAGATATGGCCGCCGGTGCCGCCGGCGAAAATCATCACCGGCGCAGTGGAAACGGATGTGTTCGACAAAGACGTGCCCGACACGGATGCGGCAGCGCTCATGCGCTCCTCCCGAATGTCGGCTCGACGCGATCGCGCAGACGGCTGGTGCCACGTACCCCCGTGATCCGCGGATGGCTGCCCGACGCCGCGCCGCTGCCGGACGCGAGCGGCTGCGCCATGGACGGGACGCCGGGAGATGATTGCGTCGCTTCGCCGCGCAGGCGAGCGACCTGACGCTCGGCGCGGTCGAGTTCGTAGGAAATCCGCAGCAGCAGACCCAGCGCCGCGCAGGTGCCCAGCACGCTGGAACCGCCGTAGGAAATCAGCGGCAGGGTCAGGCCCTTGGTCGGCAGCATGCCCAGATTCACGCCGATCGACACGAAGCTCTGCAGCCCGACCAGCAGCGCCACGCCGAACGCGCAGTAGCCGGCGAAATGACGGCGCATCTCGACGCACTTCAGGCCCACCCAGAATGCGCGGCCGACCAATACGGCGTACAGGCCGATCACCAGGCACACGCCGACGAAGCCGAGTTCCTCGGCGATCACCGCGAGGATGAAGTCGGTATGCGCTTCCGGCAGGTACGCCAGTTTCTGGACCGAGCCGCCGAGACCGACGCCGAACCATTCGCCGCGGCCCACCGCCATCAACGCGTTGGTGAGCTGGTAACCGGTGTTGAACGGATCCTTCCACGGATCGAGGAACGAGGTGAGGCGACTCACGCGGTAAGGTTCGGCGATCGCGACGATCGCCAGCAGCGGCAGGCCGAACAGTACCGGGCCGAACATCCGCGGCATATGCACGCCGCCCAGCACCAGCATGCCGGCGGTGATCGCCAGGATCAGCGACAGCGAGCCGAAATCGGGCTGCATGACCAGCAGCGCGACCAGCACCACCGCGACGCCGAGCGGCTTGAGCATCGCGCCCCAGGTCGCGTTCACTTCGTCGCGGAAGCGCACCAGATAGCTGGCGAGCCAGACGATGTACATCAGCTTCACCGCTTCCACCGCTTGGAAGCCCATGATGCCGAAGTTCAACCAGCGCTTGGCGCCGTTGACGGTCTTGCCGATGCCCGGAACGAACACAAGAATCAGCAGCACGAAGCACAGGACCAGCATCAGCCGGTCCTGCTGCTCGATGCTCTTGAGTTCGGTGCGCATCAGCAGCCCGGCCACGCCGGCGCCGAGCACCAGGAACATCAGGTGCTTGATGAGGAAATAGTAGGGGCCGACATCGAGGCCTTCGCCGATCGCGATCGAGCTGGACGCGACCATCACCACGCCCATGCAGGCCAGCGCGATCGACGCGCCGAGCAACCACGGGTCGTAGCGGCCCGGCAACGCATCGAGACGCGTCGCCTGCTGGCCGAGACCGAAACGCGGAAGGGAAAGCCAATTCAGCATCAGCGGATCTTCAACGTGGCGAGACCGACGAGGACCAGAATCACCGAGATGATCCAGAAGCGCACGATCACGCGCGGCTCCGGCCAGCCCTTGAGTTCGAAGTGATGGTGGATGGGCGCCATCCGGAACACGCGCTTGCCGGTGAGCTTGAACGACGCGACCTGGATCATCACCGACAGCGTTTCGATGACGAAGATGCCGCCCATCAACACCAGCACCAGTTCCTGGCGCACGATCACCGCGATGCAGCCGAGCACGGCGCCGAGCGCGAGCGCGCCGATGTCGCCCATGAACACCATCGCCGGATAGGTGTTGAACCACAGGAAGCCCAGACCCGCGCCGGCGATGGCCGCGCAGATGATCACCAGTTCGCCGGCGCCCGGCACCGGCGGGATCTGCAGGTAGCTGGAGAACACCGCATTGCCGGAGGCGTAGGCGAAGACGCCCAGCGCGCACGCGACCAGCACCGTCGGCATGATCGCCAGACCGTCGAGGCCGTCGGTGAGATTCACCGCGTTCGAGAATCCGACGATCCAGAAATACGCGATGAACACGAAGAAGATGGTGCCGCCGACGCCGACCAGCGGCAGCGCGACTTCCTTGAAGAATGGAATATAGAGCGTGGTCGCTGCGGGCGCGTCGGCGGTGAAATACAGGAACAGACCGGCGGCGAGGCCGCACACCGACTGCAGCGCGTACTTGGTGCGCGAGCGCATGCCGTTGGGATCGCGCTTGACGATCTTGATCCAGTCGTCCCACCAGCCGATGCAGCCGTACGCGATCATCACCGCCATCACCAGCCAGACGTAGCGGTTGCGGAGATCGCCCCACAGCAGCACCGACGCGACCACCGTCAGCAGGATCAGCGCACCGCCCATCGTGGGCGTGCCGGCCTTGGAGAAGTGCGACTGCGGGCCGTCCTTGCGGATCGGCTGGCCGCCCTTGAGCTGGGCGAGGCGCGCGATCACCGCCGGCCCCCACCACAGCGACAGCGCCAGTGAGGTCAGCGCCGCGAGAATGCCGCGGAACGTCAGATAGCCGAACAGGCCGAACAGACTTTGCAGTTGCTCCAGCCAGCGGGTCAGTTCAAGCAACATGCGCATCTCCCCCGCCCGCGTCGTCCGCGTGCCTGCCGTTCATGGATGTGTCGTCCGTGAATGTGTCGTCCGTGGCTGTTTCGTTGGCCAGCATCGCGTTCACGATCCGATCCATCGCGCTGCCGCGCGAGCCCTTGATCAGCACCCGCAAGGTGCCCGCGTTCGCATGCGCCGCGATATCGGCACGCAGCGCGTCCCCGAGGGCCTTATGATTGTCGAAACCGCGGCCGCCGTCGCCGAACGCGTCCGCCGCCGATGCGCTGAATTCGCCCAGTGCGTACAGCCGCGCGATGCCGGACGCCTTCGCGCGGCGCCCGACTTCGGCGTGCAGCGAAGCCGCGTCGTCGCCCAGTTCGCGCATGTCGCCCAGCACCAGCCAGCGCTCGCCGCCGCCGGTCGCGAGCGTATCGATCGCGGCATTGAGCGAACCGGGATTGGCGTTGTAGCTGTCGTCGATCAGCATCGCGCCGCACGCGAGACGATGGATGTTGAGGCGACCGGCGACCGGGCGCGCGGCGTTGAGGCCGGTCGCGATCACCGCCAGCTCGATGCCGGCGCCCAGCGCCAGCGATGCCGCTGCCAATGCGTTGAGGACGTTGTGGCGGCCCGGCATCGCCAGCGCGATCGACGCTTCGCCCTGCGGCGCGACCAGCACGAAGCGCGCGCCTTCCGCGTCCAGCATGACGTCGCGCGCGGTCACGTCGGCATTCGCATCCAGCGCGAAGCGGATCAGGCGATGGCCGTGGGCGCGCTCCGCGAAATACGGTGCGAATGCGTCGTCGGCATTGATCGCGGCCACGCCATCGGCCGGCAGCGCATCGTAGATCGCGGCCTTGATGTCGGCGATGCCGAGCAGGCTGCCCATGCGCTCGATATGCGCCGGCGCGATGTTGTTCACCAGCGCCACGTCCGGACGGACGATGTCGGTGAGATAGGCGATATCGCCCGGCTTGCCGGCGCCCATCTCGTAGATGGCGTACAGCGCGTCTTCGGGCGCATCCAGCACCGCCAACGGCAAACCGATCTCGTTGTTGCGGTTGCCAGGCGTGGTGTAGGCGCGGCCGGGCATGCCCTGCGCGGCGACGGCCGCTTCCAGGATCGCGAACGTCAGCGCCTTCACGCTGGTCTTGCCGTTGCTGCCGGTCACCGCCAGCACCTTCGTGGCGCGCGTGCGCTGCACCTTTGCCGCCAGCGATGCCAGCGCGCGCTCGGTATCCGCGACCACGATCTGCGGAATCGACACATCCGCCTGCCGCGAAACCAGCGCGGCGTTCGCGCCACGGGCCGCTGCTTGCGCGACGTAATCGTTGCCGTCGAAATGCTCGCCCTTCAGCGCGACGAACAGCGCAGCGGCGGACGCATCGGCGTCGAGACTGCGCGTGTCGGTCGCCCACGCGTCGACGGTGAGATCGTCGCCGACAAGACGTCCGTTCACGGCCTGGGCGATGCGCGAGAGCAGCAGCGGCGTCATGCGCGCGCCTCCAGCGCCGCGCGCGCGGTCGCGGTGTCGTCGAACGGATACTGCATGCCATCGATTTCCTGATACGGCTCGTGGCCCTTGCCCGCGATCAGCACGATATCGTTCGCGGCGGCCATGGCGATCGCATGCGCGATGGCGGCGGCGCGATCGCGGCGGATGACGATCGCACTGGCATTTGCGAAGCCGGCGACGATATCGGCGACGATCGCGTCGCCGCTCTCGGTGCGCGGATTGTCGTCGGTGACGATCACCGCATCGGCGCGCGCTTCGGCGATGGCGGCCATCTGCGGACGCTTGCCGCTGTCGCGGTCGCCGCCGCAGCCGAACACGCACACCAGTCGACCGGCAGCGTGCGCGCGCAGGCTGGTCAGCGCCTGTTCCAGCGCGTCGGGCGTATGCGCGTAATCGATCACCACCAGCGGCAGGCGTCCGTCGCCGCCTAGACGATTCATGCGCCCATGCACCGGCTGCAGCATCGGCAACACGGCCGCGATGTCCGCCGCGGTTTCGCCCAGCGCGTGCAGCGCACCGGCGACCGCCAGCAGGTTGTCGACGTTGAAACGGCCCAGCAGTGGCGAGCGCACGGCATGGGTTTCGCCATCGATACACAGCGAGAACGAAAGCCCGGCGAGGTCGAGCACGATAGCGTCGGCGCGCAGACTCGCCGTTTCTGCGCCGCGCGAGCTGACGCCGATCGGCCGGACCGGCGCATGGATGCTGGCGAGCAGTTCGCGACCGAACGCATCGTCGAGATTCAGCACCGCGGCTTCCAGACCCGGCCATGCGAACAGCTTCGCTTTGGCGGCGCCGTACGCCTCCATCGTGCCGTGATAGTCGAGATGGTCGCGGGTCAGATTGGTGAACATGCCGACCTTGAAATGCACGCCATCGACGCGGCCCTGGTCGAGCGCATGCGAACTGACTTCCATCGCTACCGCATCGGCGCCGGCATCGCGCAGCTGCGCGAGCAGCGCGTGCAGTTGCAGTACCAGCGGCGTGGTGAAACCCGTCGGCACCGCTTCGCCGTAAAGGCCGGCGCCGAGCGTGCCGATGGTGCCGGCGCGACGGCCGCGCATCGTCCACGCCTGCGCCAACAGTTGTACCGTCGAGGTCTTGCCGTTGGTGCCGGTAACGCCGACCGTGGTCATCGTCCGCGAGGGTTCGCCGTGGAAACGGTCGGCCATCGCGCCGAGGCGCGCACGCAGGCCCGGTACGGCGATCATCGGCATGTCGTTGGCGGTCGCCGGGAATGCCGCAGCCTTGAATTCTTCAGGGATCGGCGGCTCGAAGAGCGTTGCGACGGCGCCGGCCGCTTTCGCCTGCGCGATGAAATTCAGGCCATGCACGCCGAAGCCGGCGATCGCCACGAAGGCATCGCCCGGCTGGATCGCACGGCTGTCCTGCACCAGGCCGGTGATTTCGATCTCCGCTGGAATCGCCGCCACATCAGGCAGCAATGCCGCGAGGCGCATGCGACGACTCATCGCGCACCTCCGGCTGCGGGCAGCGCGTCGATCGCTTCGACAAGTGCGGCTGGCATCGGCGCAACGGGCAGCGCGACCGGCACGATGCCGGCCTGACGACTGCGCTTGACGTCGGCCGTCGCCTGCGCCGCAAGCCAGGTGTCGATATCGTCCGGCGGCACGTCCATCAATCGCAGCGCGCCTTCCATCACGTTCTTGAACACCGGCGCGGAGACCACGCCGCCGTAATACCCGCGCGCCGGATCGGGATCGTCGATCACCACCGCCATCGAGAAGCGCGGATTGTCCACCGGCACCAGACCGGCGAAGAACGCGACGTAACGCCGCGAGTAACCCCCGTTGCTGGCCTTGCGCGCGGTACCTGTCTTGCCGGCGACGTGATAGCCGAGGATCGCGGCCTGGGTGGCGGTGCCGCCCGGCTCGGTCACGGTCTGCATCATCCGCACCACTTCGCGCGCAATGGGTTCGTCCAGCACCTGCGTGGCCTCACCCACTTCGCCCTTGACGAAGGTCGGTACGATGGCCCGGCCGCCGTTGCCCAGCGTCGCGTAGGCATGCGCGATCTGCAGCGGCGTGGCGTTCAGGCTGTAGCCGTAAGACATGGTCTGCTTGCTGGTGCCGCTCCAGCGCGACGGCTTCGGCAGCAGGCCGGGGCTTTCGCCCGGGAAACCGCTGCCCGTGCTGCGGCCGTAACCGAAGCGCACCAGGAAGTCGTAAAAATCCTTGTTCGGCAGCATGTGCACGATCTTCGCCGCGCCCACGTTGGAACTCTTGGTGATCACGCCGGTGGTGTCGAGCATGCCGTAGTTGTGGGTATCGGTGGTGCGGTAGCGGCCGTTCGGCATCCAACCGGGATTGGTGTTGAACATCGTCTTCGGCGTGATCACGCCGGCCTCCAGCGCGGCGGCTACGGTGAGCGGCTTCATCGTCGAACCCGGCTCGATCAGATCGGTCACCGCGCGATTGCGGTGCGCGTCGCGATTGCCCAGGCCGACCGCATTCGGATTGAACGACGGCAGATTCGCCATCGCCAGCACTTCGCCGGTGGCGACATCCAGCACTACCGCCGAACCGCTGGTGGCGCCGCTTTCCAGCAGCGCGCGCTTGAGTTCGCGATAGGCGAGGAACTGGATCCGGCGGTCGATGGTCAGGGTCAGGTTCTTGCCCGGTTCGGCGGCGCGGACCAGATCGACCTCTTCGACCGTGCGGCCGCGACGATCGCGGATGACCCGCTTCATGCCGGCGGTGCCGCGCAGCCATTCGTCGAACGCCAGCTCCAGGCCTTCCTGGCCGCTGTCGTCGATGTTGGTGAAGCCCAGCACGTGCGCGATCGCCTCGCCCTGCGGGTAATACCGGCGGTATTCGCGCTGCGAGAACACGCCCGGAATATTCAACGCGACGATCCGGCGCGCTTCGGCCGGGTTCATCCGGCGCTTGAGATAGACGAACTCCTTGTCCGAGCGCTGGGTCAGCTTGCGGATGAGCTGATCGGCATCGATGCCGAGCGCCGCCGCGAGCCCCGGCAGACGCCGCGGCGATTTCAGCACTTCCTGCGGGTTGGCCCAGATCGATTCGACCGGCGTCGACACCGCCAGCGGTTCGCCGTTGCGATCGGTGATCATGCCGCGACTGGTCGGAATCTCGACGTCGCGCAGGAAGCGTTCGTCGCCCTGCTGCTGATAGAACGCGCTGCGCACCAGTTGCACGTCGACCGCGCGCGCGACCAGCGCCAGCCCGCACACGCCCAGCGCGCCGGTGACCAGCATCAGCCGGCCGCGCAGATCGAAACGTGCGCGACCGCGCGGCGCCGGACCGCGACGGTCGTTGCGGCGCTGCCAGCGGTCGCGCAGGGACGTCATCCAGCTCACCGACATCCGACTCATGGGCGCACCACCACGATATCGGCCGGCTCCGGGGTCTTCATGCCCAGGCGCCCGCGTGCGATCTGGTCGATGCGGTTGCTTTCGGCCCAGGTCGCCTGCTCCAGTTGCAGGCGGCTGAATTCGATGTTGAGCTCGTCGCGCGCCTTCTCGTGGCGCGACAGTTCGACGAACCGCTGGCGATGGCTGTAGCGCGCGTGGACGACGCCGATCGCCGAGATCAGATTGGCGAGAATCAGCACGGCCACGATCAGACGCAGGCTCATGCGGAGGCTCCCAGCTTTTCGGCGACGCGGAATACGGCACTGCGGGCGCGCGGATTGATCGCGAGTTCGGTATCGGTCGCTTTCTGCGAGCCGCCGATCAGCGCCAATGTCGGCGTGAACGCGATTTCCACCGGCATCCGGCGGTTGGCCGGCGGCGCCTTGGCGTGCTTGAGCATGAAGCGTTTGACGATGCGGTCTTCCAGCGAATGGAAACTGATCACCGCGAGCCGGCCACCGGGCTTCAGCGCCGCCAGCGCGGCATCGAGGCCGCGTTCGAGGTCTTCGAGTTCGCGATTGATGAAAATGCGGATGGCCTGGAAGCTGCGCGTCGCCGGATGGATCTTCTGCGCGCCGCGCGGAACGACCGACGCGATGAGATCGGCCAACTGCGCGGTGCGCGTCAGCGGGGTTTCCTCGCGACGGGCGACGATGGCCCGGGCGATGCGCCGGCTCTGCTTTTCCTCGCCGTAGGTCCAGAGCACATCGGCGATCTCGCGGTCGTCGGCGCGCGCCAGCCACTGCGCGGCGCTTTCGCCGCTGTCCGGGTCCATGCGCATGTCGAGCGGGCCGTCCTTGCCGAAGCTGAAGCCGCGCTCGGCGACATCCAACTGCGGCGAGGAGACGCCCAGATCGAACAGCACGCCGTCGAGGCCCTGCTGGGCCAGCGTCCACTGCGCGAGGTCGGTGAAACTGCCGCGATGGATCGACACGCGCGGATCCGCGCCGAACTCGCGTTCGGCGACGAGGATCGCTTCGGGATCCTTGTCCATCAGCAGCAACCGACCTCCGGCATTCAATTGTTGAAGCACGCCGCGCGCATGACCGCCGCGGCCGAACGTGCCGTCCAGATAGGTTCCGTCCTCCCGAATCCGCAGTCCTTCCATGACCTGCGCGTACATGACAGGCAAGTGCAGCACCGGAAGGTGGGCGGGCACTGCACCCGCGCCACCCGCGATCACAGTTGCAGGTCGAGCAGCGCCTCGCCGAGATCCGCATCGCTGAGCGTCATGCGGATCTGCGCGTGGTGCGCCTGCTCGCTCCATAGTTCGAACTTGTCGCCCATCCCGAGCAACACCGCACGTTTTTCGATGCCGACCGCGCTGCGGTGGCTCGCCGGCACGCCGATGCGGCCGTTGCCGTCGGGTTCGACGAAGGTCGCCGCACCCACCAGCTTGAGCTGCAGCGTGCGGCTGACGCTCTTGGTCCTGGGCAACGCGTTGACCTGGTCGCGGACCCGCTCCCAGATCGGCTGCGGATAGAGGTAGAGCGAACCGGCTTCGAACGGGTTGTAGGTGATGACCAGGCGGCTGTCGCACGCCCGCGCGATCAAGTCCCGGTAGCTGGTCGGAATCGCCAGCCGGCCCTTGTCGTCGATCGTGATGGCGGTCTCACCCTGGAACACATTGCCTGCCTGGTTGTGCCCGTCTTTGGCGGGCTTGGTCAACTCGAAAAAACCACTAAAGACCCGGTTTTCCCACGAGACGCCACATTAGGAGTCGTACACAGGGTTGTCAACAACTTTCTGAGACCAAATTCACTAAGTCCGTCAATGACTTGCAGCGATGTTCACAGACTGGTTCAAGGTTTATCCACAACCTCCTGTTTCGTCTCAAATTTTGAGATTGAGCGACTGCGGGCGGCAACCTGAACCGCGGTTTGGATAGATGTCGGAACATCGATTCCGTCACAGATCGCTTCATATTCAACCATAGGGTTGACAATCGGCGGGCGCCAATCGATATTCAACCCAATGATTGAATATCAAACCCCTTCCCTCGACCGCATCTTCCAGGCGTTGGCCGATCCGACCCGCCGGGCGATGCTCGCCGACCTCCGCCACCGCGAACGCAGCGTCGGCGAGCTGGCCTCACCGCATCGCATCAGCCTCGCCGCCGCGTCCAAACACATCAAGACGCTCGAACGCGCCGGTCTGGTCAGACGCACCGTCCACGGCCGCATGCATCTGTGCGCACTCGAAGCGGCACCGCTGGCCGATGCGGACGGATGGCTGCGGGAATACGCGCAGTTCTGGAACAAGCGGCTGGACGCGCTCGAAGCCCTGCTGGTCGCCGCAGACGCGGCAGCCCCGACATCATCGCCCGAAGAGGAACCTTCCCCATGAACGCATACGGCGACCTAACCGCCAACGACACCATCCGTTTCGAACGCATGCTGCCCGGCCCCATCGAACGCGTGTGGGCGCATCTGGTCGAACCCGAGAAACGCAGACTGTGGCTCGCGGACGGCCCGATGACGCTCGTACCCGACGGCAAAGTGGCGCTGCGGTTCCGCAACGCCGAACTGTCGCGCGACGACGACCGCGCGCCAGAACGCTATCGCGCGCAGGAAAACAGCGGGGAGGTGCATGGCCGCATCCTCGTGTGCGAACCGCCGCAACGATTGGCATTCACCTGGGGCGACGACCCGTCGCGACCCGACGATGCCCAATCGGAAGTCGACCTCGAGTTGAGCACGGAAGGCGAGCGCGTGAGGCTCGTCCTGATCCACCGTCGCCTGCCGGCGCAGGAATTGACCAGCGTCGCCGGCGGCTGGCACACGCATCTGGGCATTCTCGAAGACCACCTGTCCGGGCAAGAACCGCGCCCGTTCTGGCGCACGCATACGCGGCTGGAAGCCAAATACGTCGAAGGGCTCGGCGCCAATAGCCCCCTAAGTTAGGGGGCGGCTCGCGCGAAGCGCGAGCGGGGGTATGGAAGTGCATGGTGGGGCCCAAGATTCGCAAAGAACTTTGCGAATCTTGGGGTTTTTCCCAGGCACAGCCTGGGAAAAACAGACGGAGCCGGCCGATAAGCCGGGTTTTGTCGTGAGCAGTCATTCCTCTAGGCGCATCGTCACCGATACGCTCAAGCAACCTACCCGGAGACACCGCGGGTCGCGGCATCGTCTCCCTATTTGGTCTTGCTCCCGGTGGGGTTTGCCGTGCCGGTCCGTTGCCGGACTCGCGGTGCGCTCTTACCGCACCATTTCACCCTTGCCCGCATTCCGCCTCGCCTTTCGGCGAGGCTGGAGCACTTGGCCGGACATTCGTCCGGCAAGCGCCCCGAAGAACCGTTGGCGGTATCTTTCTGTTGCACTTTCCGTCGGCTCGCGCCGCCCAGGCGTTACCTGGCACCGTACCCTGTGGAGCCCGGACTTTCCTCGGCATCGGCATTCCGGAGAATGCGATGACGCGACTGCCTGGCCGACTCCGTCGCGGGCATTGTCGCACGGGAGCCGCTCGCGCAGGCCCGGTCGGATTTCGGCCATCGCATGCGACACCACGAAATAGCGGCGACTGTCATCACCAAACGCCTCCGGGTGGGTTAGGCTGGCGCCGCCGCAGATCGCGTTGTTCGATCCGGGGCGGGGCGGCAACGACAGGAGGTTTCGACGACCTCACTCCGGACGTTCTCCGGAACAGGGTTCCCATCACACCGCATGCTCGTCGCTAAGGATGTCCGGGTGCCTACTCTGGATGGCCGACTGAACCTTTTCGGATTCCCCTTCCCCGTACGCCGCATGGCGAACGCCCGCTTGCATGTTGCCAGTGCCCTGGCCGCATGCCTGCTGCTGGTCGGCCTCCCGCTCGCATGCCTCGCAGCTCCGCAAGGCGACCAGCGCCATCCGCTGGAAGTGGAGGCATTGACCCAGCCGCGACAGGTGCTGGACAAGCTTCCCGCGGCGCGCGCCTCGCTGGCCCAAGGCGATCACGTCGGCGTCGCCAGACTGGCGCTTGCCGAAGCCAATGCCTGCCGGGTGATCGCCAACTGGCGCTGCCAGCGCCGCGCCGGTTCGGCCGCGATTACCGCAGCCGACCGCAGCGGAAGCGTGTATCTGCAGGTCCGCGCGCGCATCGCGCTCGGTCGCGCGCTCTCGCGGCTGGGCGATTTCAACAGCGCCGCCCGCATCCTGGCCGAAGCGCAGCAGAAGCTGGGCGACACGCCGCAGAACGTGCTGATGGCCGACATTTTTCTGGCCTACTCCTCCATCAGCGAGCGGCTGGGAAAGCTCGACGAATCCTATCGCTACGCCAAGGAAGGACTGGCCCACGCCCCCGCCGACACCGACCCGGAAATGCGCCTGCGCCTGCTGCGCAACATGGCGCACATCGCGTCCGCCAGAGGGCGGCCGCTGGAAGCGCGCGAACTGCTGAAGGAAACCCGCGGCCTCTTGCCGGCCAACCACGATCCCAAGCTGACCGCGGAGATCCTGCTGGAAGAAGCCCGCAGCGCCCGCGCGCTGGGCGATGCCGACACGGTGGAAGAGATGGGCCGCCGCATCGGCGCGATCGGCGACGATCTGAAGAACACGCAACTGCACGGCCTGGGCTACGAAACCGGCGCCCAGGCACTGGAACTCCGCGGCGACGATGCCGGGGCGTTCGCGCTGTACCAGAAAGCCCGCATCGAATTCGCCACCCTGAAACTGCAGCAGGACGAGTTGCGCGCCCTCCGCGCCATGGTCGATCTGCAGCTGAAGGGCACCCGGGCCGACAGCCTTCCGCAATCCATCGCGCGGCTGATCCAGTTGACCGACCAGGTCACCCGCACCGAACGCGAGTCCGCGGCCGCCGATTTCGAGGAGCGCCTGCGCTACGCCGAAAGTGACGCCGCGCTGGCCACCGCCAACGCCAAGACCGAGAACGAACGCCTGCGCGCGATCGTCAGCGAAAACAAGTTCCGCTACACCCTGATCGCCGGCATCCTCGCCCTCTGTATGCTCGGCGTGGCGGTCGCCCTGTACCTGCAACAGCGCAGGCACGGCACGCTGATGCAGGCACGCGGCCGCGAACTCGAGATCGCCGTCTCCACCGACTTCCTGACTTCGGTCCACAGCCGCCGCTTCATCACCGACGCAGGCAACGTCGCGGTGGCGCGCGCCATCGACAGCGGCGTGAATCTCGCGGTCGCGGTGGTGGACATCGATTCGTTCAAGCAGATCAACGACCGCTTCGGGCACGACATCGGCGACGAAGTGCTGAAGGCCGTGGCCGACGCCATGCGCCACGCCTGTCGCGATTCCGACACCCTGGGGCGCTACGGCGGCGAAGAATTCGCGGTGCTGCTGGAAGGCGTCGGCCGCGATCACGCGCTCGCGGCTGCGGAACGGCTGCGCCAGGCGATCGCGGACGTGAAGGTGGCGTGCGGCGACGAGATCATCGCGCCCACCGCATCGGTCGGCGTCGCCCGGCTGTCGCCCGGCGACACCCGCTTCGATCAACTCTTGATTCGCGCGGATCGCGCGCTGTACCGGGCCAAGGCGCAGGGACGCAATCGCGTGGTGATCGCCGATCAGGATGGGGAGCCGATCGGGTTGCCCGCCTCTGCCGGCGCGGCTTGACGCAGACTCGGCCAAATCTGCCGCGTAGAGCTAATGCCAGTCAGTCAAGGCGACTGAGTATGTTTGGCGATACGGTGATTTAGCCTCCTCCCCCGCGTGCGGGGGAGGATTGAGGTGGGGGCGCGCGACATGAAGCGCAGAGCGCCCCCATCCCAGCCTTCCCCCGCACGCGGGGGAAGGAGAAAACGACCGCATGTGACGGACAATTCGCGTTAACTGACTGGCATTACGCGTAGAGCGGCCTTCAGGCCGCTGCTTTAATGGCCCAGTGATGCTTCAGCGGCCTGAAGGCCGCTCTACAGGAATACAACGCTTTTTCCTATGGCTGCCATTGCAAGCGCTGTGCATTCAAACTGGCTCGGAAGCGCTTCCGTACAGTTCTTTCCTCGACGCCCCGGTGATCTCCGCCGCCAGTTTCGCGGCGGTCGACGGCGGCAGGTGTTCGACCAGCTTCGCGTAGACGCGGCGGCCCTGGACGAGTTTCGCTTCGGCGTCGTCGCCCACGCCCTGGATCAGCAGCACGAATTCGCCCTTGCGCTGGTCGGGGTCGGCGGCGACGCGGGCGTGCAGTTCGCCGAGGGTGCCGTCGAGCACGGTCTCGAACAGTTTGGTCAGTTCGCGGGCGATGGCGGCCGGGCGGTCGGCGCCGATGACCGCCACGGCGTCGGCGAGCGTGTCCTCGATGCGGTGCGAGGACTCATAGAAGAGGAGTGTGCGCGACTCGCTGGCGAGTTCGGCGAAGCGTTCGCGGCGGGCGCCGGCCTTGGCGGGGAGGAAGCCTTCGAAAGCGAAGCGGTCGCTGGGCAGGCCGGCGACGCTGAGCGCGGCGATGAGCGCGCTGGGGCCGGGGATCGGGCTGACCCGGATGCCGGCGGCGCGGGAGGCGGCGACCAGCCGGAAACCGGGGTCGCTGACCAGCGGGGTGCCGGCGTCGGAGACCAGCGCCAGCGATTCCCCGGCCAGAAGCCGGGCGACGATGCGCTCGGCCAGGCCGGCCTCGTTGTGCTCATGCAGGGCGATCAGGGTCTGCTCGACGCCGTAGTGCGACAGCAGCTGGCGGGTGTGGCGGGTGTCCTCGGCGCAGATCGCGGCGACCGCGCGCAGGGTGTCGAGGGCGCGCGGCGAGAGGTCGCCGAGGTTGCCGATCGGTGTCGCAACGACGTGGAGAGTGCCTGCAACGCTGGCGGTGGACATCGGATCTGGCTCGCTAGGGGGTGTGGCAGGCGGGTAGAATCGTAACGGTTCACTCACGGGTTGCGGCGATGTCGATGAAGTTCAGAACAATGGCGTGGCTGTGCACCGGCCTGTTGGCGCTGGGATTGACGGCCTGCGTGCCGACCAAGCCCGGCGGCACCAAACCGTCGACCTACCGGACCAACCCGCTGATCGCGCAGGCCTCGGCCCTCGCCGCCAATCACGAGACGCTGACCGGCCAGGCCAAGATCGACAACGCCCGCGAGATCGAACGGATCATCGCCGGCCTCGACAACGCCAGCCTCGGCAGCGAAGCCGCGATGCTGGGCGAAGGCAACCCGCTCTACAACTTCATCGGCCGCGAACTGCTGCGCCGCAATCTGCCGCTGCCGCGCCCGTTCGACCGCGAAGGCAGCTGGCGCTTCAATGCCGGCAACCGCGCGGCGGCCGAGCGCGACGGCTACCGCCCGCCGGCCAGACTCGCGGTGCTGCTGCCGCTGACCGGCGCGATGGCCGCCGCATCGTCGCCGGTACGCGACGGTCTGCTCGCCGGCTATTACGGCGAACACCGGCAGCGCCCCGAGATCGTCTTCTACGACACCGCCGGCACCCCGGCCGGCGCCGTGGCGGCTTATCAGAAAGCCTCGGGCGAAGGCGCCGACTACGTGCTCGGCCCGCTCGGTCGCGACGAAGTGGGCGCGCTGTTCAACGCGTCGGAGCTCAAGGTACCGGTGCTGGCGCTGAACCGCGGCCCGGCCACCCCGCCCAACGGCCACGCCAGTTTCGCGCTGGCGCCCGAGGACGACGGCATCGCCGCGGCCGAATATCTGCTCTCGCGCAACGCGCGCCGGGTGCTGGTGCTGGTCGGCGGCGACGAGGGCATGCGTCGCAGCGTCGCCGCGTTCCGCGAACACCTGCTGAGCCGCGGCGGCACCGTGGTCGACACCCTGACCATCGCCGAAAAACCGCTGGACAGCACCGCCGCGCTGCTGGCGTCCGCGCAGAAGGAAGGCGGCGTCGACGCGATCTTCATCGCGCTGAAGGGCGGGCAGGCGCGCGCGCTGGCGCCGCAGCTCGGCACCGCCGGCCTCGCCGCGAAGCTGCGGGTATCCACCGCGCAGCTGCTGTCGGGCACCGGCAAACCGGAGCAGGACAGACTGCTCGACGGCATCGCCTTCCCGGCCGAGACGTGGAGCGTGCAGGGTATCGCCGGCCTGCCCTCGGCCGAGAGCGCCGGCAGCATGCTGTCGACCGCGCGCGGCCCGGCGGCCAAGCTCTTCGCCTTCGGCTACGACGCCTGGATGCTGACCGGCTATCTGGAAAAGATCGCCAACAATCCCAACGCCTCGCTGCCCGGTGCGACCGGCAGCCTGCGCGTCGACGGCTTCGGCAACATCGTGCGCAGCCCGGCGTGGTCGACCTTCAGCAACGGCCAGGTCATCGCCCTCGCCAGCAGTGGCGACTGAGGGCAAGCGGGCGCAGGGCGCGCACGTCGAAGCCCTCGCCCGCGACTTCCTGCTGCGACACGGACTGACGCCCGTCGCCGCCAACGCGAACTATCGCGGCGGCGAACTGGATCTGGTGATGCGCGACGGCGACACGCTTGTGTTCGTCGAGGTGCGCTATCGCCGCGGCAGTGGTTTCGGCGGCGGCGCGGCTTCGGTCGATGCCAGCAAGCGCCGCAAACTGGTGCATGCGGCCGGACTGTTCCTCGCCGCGCATCGCGAACATGCGAAGGCGCCCTGCCGCTTCGATGTGATCGACGCCAGCGGCGATCCGGAGATGCCGGCATTCGACTGGCTGCGCGACGCGTTCCGCGCCGACGATTGCTGAAGGCCGAATCATGCACCACGCCATCGACCCGGCCCCCATCGCACCGGCACAGATCGTGCAAGCGCAGCTCGACGCCTACAACGCGCACGACCTCGATCGCTTCGTGGCGTGTTTCAGCGACGACGTATGCCTGTACCGCATGCCCGCGCAGGCACCCGGCACCATCGGAAATGCGGCGCTGCGGGCGTTCTACGCCGAACATCGTTTTTCGATCGCGACCCTGCGGGCCGAATTGCTCAATCGCATGACGCTGGGCGACAAAGTGATCGATCACGAGCGCATTCACGGCCTGGGCGAGCATCCCACCGAAGTCGTCGCTGTTTATCGGATCAGCGATGGCCTGATCGCCAACGTGTGGTTCTTCTATCCCTGATCGCCCACGATGCCGACCATCTTCACCCACGCGGTGGTGCCGCTCGCGCTGGGCCTTGCGCTCGGACGCAACGCAATCTCGCCGCGATTGATCGCCGCCGGGATGTTCGCGGCGATCGCGCCGGATTTCGACACCGTCGCGTTCAAACTCGGCATCGCCTACGCCGATCAGTTCGGGCATCGCGGCGCGAGTCATTCGCTGCTGTTCGCGCTGGCGGTCGGGCTGTGCGGCGCGGTCATGGCTCCGTGGTTGCGCACGACGCGATGGCGGGCGCTGCTGTTTCTGGCGTTCTGCACCGCATCGCATCCGCTGCTGGATGCGCTGACCAACGGTGGCCTGGGCGTGGCGCTGCTGTGGCCGTGGTCGCACGAACGCGTCTTCGCGCCGTGGCGGCCGATCGCGGTCTCGCCGATCGGTGCCGGGTTCTTCAGCCTGCGCGGGTTGGCGGTGCTGTGGTCGGAATTCCTGTGGGTGTGCTTGCCTTCTGCGGCACTGACACTGATGTTGGCTGCCATCCGCAAATACTTAGAAGCACATCAAACATCACGGCAGCACTAACACCCCCTCCCCAACCCTCCCCCGCATGCGGGGGAGGGAGATTCGCGCGCGGCGCGAATGGGTGGGGGCAATCGGCATAATGTCGACATGCCGCCCTCGCTGCCCGCCGATCTGGTCCGTACACTCGCCGCCCTGCTCGGCGATGGTTTTCTGATCGACGCCAGCGAGCGGCTGACCTACGGCTACGACAACTCGCGGCGACAGGCGATGCCCGATGCGGTGGCGCTGCCGACCACGCGCGAACAGGTCGTCGCGCTGGTGCGCGCCTGCCATGCGCATCGCGTGCCGGTGATCGCACGCGGGCGCGGCACCAACACCACCGGCGCCGCGGTGCCGATCGCAGGCGGCGTGGTGGTGTCGTTCGAACGGATGCGGCGCATCCTCGACATCCGCCCGGGCGACCGCTGCGCGGTGGTCGAACCCGGCGTGTTGAATGGCGACCTGCAGCGCGCGCTGCAACCGCACGGCCTGTTCTGGCCGCCGGATCCCACCAGCGCGGACTATTCGAGCATCGGCGGCAATCTCGCCTGCAACGCTGGCGGCCCGCGCGCGGTGAAATACGGCGCCAGCCGCGACAACGTGCTCGCGCTGACCGCGGTGACCGGCAGCGGCGAACTGATCCACTGCGGCAGCGCCACCACCAAAGGCGCGACCGGCTACGACCTGCAGCGACTGCTGGTCGGCAGCGAAGGCACGCTGGCGCTGATCGTGGAAGCGACGCTGCGCCTCACCCCACTGCCGGCCGCGCGCCGCGCGCTGCGGGCGACCTATCGCGATGTCGATGCGGCAGCCGCAGCCGTCGCGCGGCTGATGGCGCAGCCGGTCGCGCCGTCGATGCTGGAATTCATGGATGGCGACGCGGTGCGGCTGGCGCGCGATCACATGCGCTCGAACAGCGGACAGTGCGACATTCCGGACGATGTCGGCGCTTTGTTGATGATCGAAGCCGACGGCGACGCGCGCACGCTGTCGCATGCCTTGGACGCACTGACCACCGCGGCGCGCGGCGACGGCTGCCTGAGTGTCGAACCCGCCGCCGACTACGCCGCGCGCGAACGGCTGTGGGCGGCGCGCAAGGCGCTGTCGCCCGCGCTGCGGAATCTCGCGCCGGGCAAGATCAACGAGGACGTGGTGGTGCCGGTGTCGCGGATTCCCGCGCTGATCGCCGGGGTGCAGGCGCTGTCGCGCGAACACGCGCTGCCGATCGTGTGTTTCGGCCACGCCGGCAACGGCAATCTGCACGTCAATCTGATGTACGACCCGGCCGATGCCGCGCAGAACGCGCGCGCGCAGGCGGCGATGGCGGCGGTGTTCGCGCTGACGCTCTCGCTCGGCGGCACGCTGTCCGGCGAACACGGCATCGGCATGGCGAAGCGCGACTTCATGACCCTGGCCATCGATGCGCCGACGCTGGCGACGATGCGCGCGATCAAGGCCGCGTTCGACCCGGATGGGATCCTCAATCCGGGCAAGCTGCTGCCGCCGTGAGCGCGACTTGATCTGTCATCCCGAGCGCAGCGAGGGACCTGCTGTTTCGATGCTTACAGCGAAAGCAGGTCCCTCGCTGCGCTCGGGATGACAGAAATCGGTATCAACCCTCGAAATGCACATACCCCACGCGCGGCGGCGACCACGGCGCGCCCGCTGCATCGCGCAACACGATCTTGCCGGTATCGGCCGTGATCCGCCCGATGCGCGTCGCCGGTGCATCGCAGGCGTTCAGCGCATCCTCCACCGCAAGACGCGCGGTCTTGGGCGCGGTGAAACACAGTTCGTAATCGTCGCCGCCCGTGGCCTGCAACTCGCGGCGTGCGGCGACATCGAACGCCGCGAGCAGCGCTTCCGACGACGGCAGCGCATCGACGTCGAGTTCGGCGCCGACGCGGCTGGCGCGACAGACATGACCGAGATCCGCCAACAACCCGTCGGAGACATCGATGCAGGCATGCGCGATGCCCGCAAGCGCGAGCCCCGCCGCGACGCGCGGCGTCGGCCGGTCGAGTCGCACGCGCAGCGCGGGCGTCGTCGGTTCGCCCGCTTGCCACTGGCGCAGCGCCGCGGCGGCATCGCCGAGCGTGCCGGTGATCCAGACATCGTCGCCGACGCGCGCACCGCTGCGCAGCAGCGCGCCGCGCGGCTCGACGACACCGTGCGCGGTCACGCATACCGACAGCGGCCCGCGGGTGGTATCGCCGCCGACCAGCGCCACACCGTGGCGCGCGGCGAGCGCGAGAAAACCATCCAGAAACCCATCGACCCACGCCGCATCGGGCTGCGGCAACGACAGCGACAGCGTGCACCACGCGGGCGTCGCCGCCATGGCCGCGAGATCGGAAAGATTCACCGCCAGCGCCTTCCAGCCGATATCGGCGGGCGCGGTCTCCGCCGGGAAATGCACGCTGACGTTGAGCGTGTCCATCGCCACGACCAGCCGATGCCCGGGCGGCATGCGCAGGATCGCCGCATCGTCGCCGATGCCCACGATCACGTCGTTGCGGTCGGCGACGCGGGCGCGAATACGGGCGATGAGGTCGAATTCGGAAGCGCGGGCGGCCATGCGGTCTCTGCGGTGCTGTCGATATGTACTGCGCCCGCTCGGGCAGGTTCGCGGCTATGGTGACACAGCGCCGCGAGCGCTTCGCGGCGCCGGACGGCCGGTTGGCGGGCCCGGCGCTTTCTGGAACCATACCGGAATGCCTCCCGGCCGCTGCCCACTGCAGCCGCGGGTCGCGGCGCATGGAGAGAGCGTACGAATGACGGACAACCTGTTCAGGCCCGAGGTGAGCCAGGCGCGCGCCGACGCGTGGCTCGGCACCACGCGGCTGCCGTCGCCGCGGATCGCCTGGCCGATGACGTGGCTGGCGCTGGCGTTGATCGTCTGCGTGGCCGCGTTCCTGATCTTCGGCCAGCACGTGCGCAAGGTCCGCGTCCACGGTCTGCTGGTACCGTCGCAGGGATTGCTGGCCGCGGTATCGCCGAACGCCGGCGTGGTGACCGGCGTGAAGATCGCGGAAGGCCAGATCGTCGATGCGCGCCAGCCCTTGATCGAAATCGCGTCGTCGGTCGAAAGTCCGCGCTGGTCGACCGGCGACGTCGGCGCCACCGTCGCCGGTCAATTGCAGCGCCAGCGCGCGCTGATCGAAGCGGATATCGATGTGCTCGACGCCAGCCGCAGCCATGACGCGAACACGCAGCGCGAACGCCTCACCGCACTCCGCGGCGAACTCGCCACCACGGAGCGCACGCTGCAACTGCGCGCACGCCAGGCGACGCAGGCGCGCGAACTGCTGGCGCGCATCCGTCCGCTGCAGCGCGAAAAGATCGTCAGCGACGTGCAGATCGCGCAGTACGAAACCGACGCCACCGAAGCCGACACCGCCGCCGAGGATGCGCGCCAGGCGCGCTCGCAGGCGCAGCGCCGGCTGGCGGATGCAGTGGCCGCGGTGTCGACGCTGGATTCGACCTCGACGCTACGCCGCCACGATCTGCAGCGCAGGCTCGCCGATCTGTCGCAGGTCGCCGCGCGCAACGCAGCCGACGGCGGCGCGCTGGTCCGCGCGCCGACGCGCGGCGTGGTCTCGGGCCTCGCGGTGGAAGCCGGTCAATCGGTAACCCGCGGCCAACGGCTGCTGTCGCTGATTCCGGAAGGCTCGGTGCTGCACGCCGAACTCTGGGCGCCGAGCGACGCGATCGGCGAACTCGCGCCCGGCACGCGCGTGGCGCTGCGCTATCGCGCGTTTCCGTTCCGCCGCTATGGCGTGCAGTCCGGACGCGTGCTGTCGGTCTCGCGCTCGGCGCTGTCGCCGGAGGAAATCCTGCGCCGCAACGGCATGAAGACCAGCGCGCCCGCCTATCGAGTGCTGGTGGCGCTGGATCCGCAGACCGATCGCAGCAGCGGCCGCGCGCTACCGCTGCGCGCCAGCATGACCCTGGAAGCGGATCTGTTGCTGGAACGCCGGCGGCTGTACGAATACGTGTTCTTTCCCGCAGGCAGGACCGGCAGCGGCGACAACGACGGTAGCGGCGCATGAGCGGTTTTTCGCGGCGCGCGCGCAGCGGCGAACTGCCGGTGATCCATCAGAACGAGATCGCCGAGTGCGGCCTGGCCTGCCTCGCGATGGTCGCGGCGTATCACGGTCACGATGTCGACATGGCCGGCATGCGCCGACGCTTCGCGGTGTCGATCCGCGGCGCCACGCTGTCGCGGCTGATCGCCATCGCCGACCGGCTGGATCTGGCCGCGCGTCCATTGCGCGCGGAACCCGAGCATCTGGCCGACCTGCGCACGCCCTGCATCCTGCACTGGGACATGAATCATTTCGTGGTGCTGAAGCGCGTCGTCCGCGGCGTCGCCGAGCTCCACGACCCGGCGCGCGGCGCGGTGACGATGCCGCTGGCCGAACTGGGCCGCCACTTCACCGGCATCGTGCTGGAACTCACGCCGCAGGCCGATTTCCAGCAGATGCGCGCGCGCGAACCGATCCGCCTGCGCGCGCTGATCGGCGACGTGACCGGCTGGCGGCGCGCGCTGGTGCAGGTGTTCTCGCTCGCTATCGCGCTGGAACTGTTCACGCTGCTGCTGCCGATGTCGATGCAGTGGGTGATCGATCGCGTCCTGGTGTCGGCGGATACCGAACTGCTGACCCTGCTCGCGCTGGGCTTCCTCGCGGCAGTGGCGTTCCAGAGCATCATCGCTGCGGTGCGCGGCTGGGTGGTGGCCGACATCGCCGCCGCATTCGAAGCGCAGTGGTCGACGCATCTCGCCGGTCATCTGCTGCGGCTGCCGCTGACCTTCTTCGCCAAGCGCAGCGTCGGCGAGGTGCTGTCGCGGTTCCTGTCGGTGCAGAGCGTGCAGCAGACGCTGAGCACCAGCTTCGTCGAAGCGTTGCTCGACGGATTGACGGTCGTGCTGGTGCTGGCGCTGCTGCTGGTGTATTCGCCGACGCTCACCGTCTGGGTGATTGCCGGTTTCGCGGTGTACGCGCTGCTGCGCGCGTGGAGTTACCAACGGCTGTGGCGATTGAAGGAAGGCCACCTGGCCAGCCTCGCGCGCCAACAGTCGCTGCTGATCGAATCGGTGCACGGCGTGCAGGCGATCAAACTCGCCAACCGCCACGCCGAACGCGGCGCGCGGCTGGCGAACGCGGCCAACGACGCCGCGCGACAGGATGCTGCGGTGCGCCGCGCCACCGCCACCTTCTCGGCGCTGTCGAAGCTGGTGTTCGGCGCGCAGCGGGTGCTGCTGATCTGGCTGGGCGCGCGCATGGCGCTGGACGGCGCGATGACCGCGGGCACGCTGGTGCTGTGCATCGCCTACGCCGACATGTTCGCCACCCGCGCCGGCGGGCTGATCGACAAAGTCATCGACCTGCGCCTGCTCGGCGTGCATGCGCGACGCATCGCCGATATCGCGCAACAGCCGCCGGAACGGGATCGTGCGGCCGAATATTCCGGCCCGCCACCCGAGCCTTCGCTGGAGGTAGAAGGCCTGAGTTTCCGCTACGGCGAAGACGAACCGTGGGTGGTGCGCGACTGCAGTTTCCGCATCGGCGCCGGCGAATCGGTCGCCATCGTCGGCCCATCCGGCGCGGGCAAAACCACCCTCGCGAAATTGCTTCTGGGCCTGCTGCCGCCGGACGCGGGCACGATCCGGATCGGCGGCATCGACATCGCCCGTTACGGCCTTGCGAACTATCGCGCGCGGGTCGGCGCGGTGATGCAGGACGACGCGCTGTTCGCCGGATCGGTCGCCGACAACATCGCGTTCTTCGATCCCGATGCGCAGCCCGACGCCGTCACCGAAGCCGCGCGCCGCGCCGGCATCCACGACGAGATCGCGGCGATGTCGATGGGCTACGAAACCCTGGTCGGCGACATGGGTTCGGCGCTGTCCGGCGGGCAGAAACAGCGCGTACTGCTGGCACGCGCGCTGTTCCGCACCCCCGACATCCTGGTGCTGGACGAAGCGACCAGTCACCTCGATATCGAACGCGAGCGCAGGATCAACGCGGAGATCGCCGCGCTGCGCATCACCCGGCTGATCATCGCCCATCGCCCGGACACCATCCGCAGCGCGGATCGCATCCTGATGGTCGACGGCGGCCGGGTGGACGCGTGGACGCAGGCGCAGTTCCATGCGCGCTTTCATGCGGATGCGGCGACGTAATGCGACGGTGCACACACGGGCTCACGGGAAGTTAACACCCGGCCGCAGATCGCCGAATAGACTCGAAGCGTTCCCGCACAGCCGCCACGCGGACGCTGCGGGAACCGGGCCGGATCTTCGATTCCCGAGTGCTTCGAGGCCGGATACCGCAGTACCGCACCGGGAATGCTTCCCGGCTGCCGTTTCTTCCTCAGGATGATTGAAGGAGTGCATTGATGTCCAAGTTCGAAGACAAATCCCAGGATTCCATCGTTCGCCCGATCGCCCGCAACGTGGCGCGCGAGCTGTCGCAGCAGGAGATCGAAAAGATTTCCGGCGGCCGGCCCACCACCACCAACGCCACCGGCCCCAACGGCGACGACCCGGGGGATCCGGGCGGCGCGATCTGAGATCGCCTTCCGATCCGCAGCGGATCGATCCGTCGCGAACGCCAGCGCATCGGCGCCGCGCGATCCTTACCCGCCACGCCGCGCTCCCTTGAGGGGGCGCGGCGTTTTCATTGATATGCATCATTGGTACCGCATCACTGCCATCGCCGCGACGGAGCGCGCATGAACGTCTCACCCACCATGAAACAGCCGCTGATCCTCTCCGGCTACGCGCACGATGTGCACGCTGCGGCGGTCTGCTGGGCGCTGCGCCGCAGCGGCTATCGCCCGACGTGGGCGCGCACCCTGGCCGACGGCGCGATGGCGCCGCTGTCGCTGCACGCCGACGATCGCGCGGGTCTGCGTTTCAGCGGCGGCATCGATCCTGCGCGCACCTCCAGCGTCTGGTTCCGCCGGCCGCGCCTGCCCGACGCGTTCGACGGTGCGGCGGCCTCTGACCTGGCCTTCCTCCAGGACGAATGGAAACGCTTCGCCGGCAACGTCCACGCCGTGGCCGCGACCGCGGGCGACGTGTTCTGGGTCAACCGGCCCGACCGCGCACTGGTCGCCGAGAACAAACTGCTGCAGATGCAGGCCGCGCACCGCTGCGGGCTGCGCTTCCCGGCGACGCTGATGTCGTCGGACCCCGACGAGATCCGGCGCTTCTGCGCGGCGCACGCGCGCATCGTCTACAAACCCTTCGCCACCCACAGCTGGCGCGACGGCGACGGCCGGATCTTCAGCACCTACGCGCGCGCGCTCGACGCCGAGGCGCTGCAGGACGATGCCGCACTGCGCCTGTGTCCCGGCATCTATCAGGCCTGCGTGAACAAACGCTACGACCTGCGCGTCACCGTCATCGGCCGTCGCGTGTTCGCGGTGCGCCTCGACGCACCGGCCACCGACGACGGCGTAGTCGACTGGCGCGCCGCCTCGATCGGCGACAACGCCACCTCGCGCCCGTTCGCGCTGTCCGGCACGTGGGAAGCCGCGCTGCGGCGGCTGATGGAATCGCTGGGGCTGGTATTCGGCTGCATCGACCTGGTGGCCGACGAGCACGACGAACTGCATTTCCTGGAGATCAACCAGGCCGGGCAGTTCCTGTTCGTCGAACACGACACGCCCGAACTGCCGCTGCTGCGCGCGACTGCGGCGATGCTGGCGGAAGGCCGGCCGGATTATTCGCTCGACACCATCGCCGACGACGTTTCATACGCCGCATGCCTGGAAGACCCGGAGCAGATCGCTTGGTGGGAATCGGTGGCGCCGGGCATGCGCGGGAAGAACGGCGCGATTGCGGGGGTGAGCGAGGAATAGCGGCAGGGAACTCGGCGGTGGCCGTCGTTCCCTGCATCGGACTCAACGTTGCCTGGACGCCTGCACTTCGATCGCGCGCAGCGCGCCGGCAGCCTGGTCGAGCACACCGTTGACGTAGGTGTGCCCGTGTTCGGAGCCGAAGCGTTTCACCGATTCCACCGCTTCGTTCAGCACCACGCGATACGGCACGTCGATGCGGTGCTGCAGCTCGTAGGCGGCGATGCGCAGCGCGGCGCGCTCGATGGGGTCGACTTCTTCCATCGTGCGGTCGAGATAGGGCGCCAGCGCGGCGTCGAGTTCGGCGCAATGCGCGTCGACGCCGTGGACGAGTTCCTGGAAATACACCAGATCGGCGATTTCGCGCGCCTGCTCGTGGGCGAACTGGGTGACGATATCGCGGGCGTCGGCGCCCGACATCTGCCAGGCGTATACCGCCTGCAGCGCGCGGCGGCGGGCGCGGGTGCGCAGGACGGGGTCCACGCCATCGGGGCGACGGTGGAATTTGCTCATGGCAATTTGTCCATCAGGTTGGCCATCTCGATGGCGACCAGCGCCGCCTCTTCGCCCTTGTTGCCGTGATTGCCGCCGGCGCGGGCTTCGGCGTGTTCGTAGTGATCGACCGCCAGCACGCCGTTGACCACCGGCAGCGCGTGGTCCAGTGCGACCCGCATCAGCCCGTCGGAGCAACCGTCGGCGACCTGCTCGTAATGGCGGGTATCGCCGCGGATCACGCAGCCCAGGCCGACGATGGCGGCGTGGCTGCGGGCGGCAGCCAGGCGCGCGGCCGTGGCCGGAATCTCCCAGGCGCCGGGGACGCGGATCACGTCGACCGCATCCTCGGCCACGCCGTGGGCGACGAACGCGGCGCGGGCACCGGCGACCAGTTGTTCGGTGATGCGCGGGTTCCAGCGGCTGGCGATGATCGCGAAGCGCGCGCCTTCGGGGGCACGCAGATCGCCTTCGTAGTGAGGCATGCGGGGCGACTCGGAACGGGGGCAGGCATTGTAGCCCGTCGCCTCCTTGTTTCCGGGCGCCGGCACTCCGCGTGCAGGCAGTTTTCCTTCCCCCGCATGCGGGCTGCTCTCCTTCCCCCGCGAGCGGGGGAAGGTTGGGATGGGGGGCTTTGGGATGAGCGGGCGTCGGAAGCAGCCCCCACCTCGATCCTCCCCCGCACGCGGGGGAGGAAGACAAGCGAAGACGATCAGTAACGGATCACAGGCCCACGTATTCGACCACTTCCAGCCCGAACCCCGCCAATCCCACCTGTTTGCGCGGCGTCCCCAGCACCCGCAGCTTGCCCAGGCCCAGGTCGGCCAGGATCTGGCTGCCGCTGCCGTTGCGGCGCCATTCGGCCATCGAGCCGCCGCGCGCGGTCGGCTCGGGCTGCTCGCGGATGCGGGCCAGCAGGCTTTCCGGGGTCTGCGCCTCGCCCAGCAGCACCAGCGCGCCGCGGCCTTCGGCAGCGATCTTGGCCAGCACGTCGCCCACCGCCGGGCCGAAATCGGCGCGGCGCCAGTGCAGCGCGTCGGCCAGCGGGTTCTGCATGTGCACGCGGACCAGCGTCGGCGTTTCGGCATCGGCGTCGCCGCGCAGCAGCGCGTAATGCAGGCCATGGCCGATCCGGTCGCGATAGGTGTGCAGCCGGAACGGGCCGTGCTCGGTCTCGATCTCGCGCACGTCCAGGCGCTCGATGGTGTGTTCGTTGTGCAGCCGGTAGCGGATCAGATCTTCGATCGAGCCGATCTTCAGGCCGTGCTCGCGCGCGAAGATTTCGAGCTGCGGCCGGCGCGCCATGCTGCCGTCGGCGTTGAGGATCTCGACCAGCACGCCGGACGGCTCGAACCCGGCCAGCAGCGCCAGATCGCTCGCCGCCTCGGTGTGGCCCGCGCGGTTGAGCACGCCGCCGGGCTGCGCCATCAGCGGGAAGATATGGCCCGGCTGCGACAGATCCCCGGGTTTGGCGTCGGGACGCACCGCGGTGCGGATCGTATGCGCGCGGTCGTAGGCGCTGATGCCGGTGGTCACGCCCTCGGCGGCCTCGATGCTCACCGTGAAATTGGTGCCGTGCGGCGAAGTGTTGTCGCGCACCATCGGCGGCAGGCCGAGCTGACGGCAGCGTTCGCGGATCAGCGACAGGCACACCAGCCCGCGGGCGTGAGTGACCATGAAATTGATGTCCTGCGGCCGCACCAGCTCCGCGGCCATGATCAGGTCGCCCTCGTTCTCGCGGTCCTCGTCGTCGACGATCACCACCATCCGCCCGGCGCGGATTTCTTCGAGCAGTTCCGGGATGCTTGCGAAACTCATGGATGTTCCCTTGCCGACAGCAGCCGCTCGACATAGCGCGCGACCAGATCGATTTCGAGGTTGACCGGATCGCCGACACGCGTCGTCGAGAACGCGGTATGCGAGACGGTGTGCGGAATCAGCGCGACGTCGAAGCCTTCGTCGTCGACCGCGTTGACGGTGAGGCTGACGCCATCGACGCAGATCGAGCCCTTGGTCGCGATGTATTTCGACAGCGACGTCGGCGCGGCGAAGCGCCAGCGCTGCGCGCGGGCGTCTTCGTGGACCGACAGCACCCGGCCGACGCCGTCGACGTGGCCGCTGACCAGATGCCCGCCGAGACGATCGGTCGGGCGCATGGCGCGCTCCAGATTCACCGCCTGCCCCACGATCATGCCGCCGAGCGTGGTGAGGCCGAGGGTTTCGGTGGAGGCATCGGCCGCGAACGACCCCGCGTCGAATTCGATCACGGTCAGGCAGACGCCGCTGACCGCGATGCTTTCGCCCAGCGCGACATCCGCGAACGGCAGACTGCCGACCGCGATGCGCAGACGCACATCGCCGCCGCGCGGTTCGAGCGCGGCCACCCGGCCGACGCCTTCGATCAATCCGGTGAACATGCTGCGACCCCGTCGATACCGTTGATGGCTTGCGTCAAAGTGCGCGCTCCGGCCGCAGCAGCAGGCGCATGTCGTCGCCGAGCCGGCGCGTTTCCACCGTGCGCAGGCGCAGGCGCTGCTGCATCTCGTCGATGCGCAGGCCGTCGAACAGCGGGCGCGCGGCGGCGCCCAGCAGCACCGGCGCCACGTACAGCAGCACTTCGTCGACCAGCTCCGCGCGCATCAGCGCGCCGGCCAGGGTGGCACCAGCTTCGACCTGCACTTCGTTGATCTCGCGCGCAGCCAGCACCTGCAGCACCGCGGCGAGATCCAGCATGCCCTCGCGGATCGGCACCGACACGTGCGCGGCGTCGAAGCCGCGCGGCGGCTTGGCCTCGGGAGCATGGATGTAGAGCGTCGGCGCTTCGCCGGCGCGGATGTGGCGGCGGCCGACCGTGGCCAGCCCGGGATCCAACACCACCCGCAGCGGCGGCAGGAACGGCGTGTCGTCGCCGTCGTCGAAGCGCACGGTCAGCTGCGGGTCGTCGGCCAGCACCGTGCCGGCGCCGGTGAGCAGCGCCCCGGCGCGCGCGCGCCAGCGCATCACATCGCGACGCGAGGCTTCGCCGCTGATCCATTTCGAATCGCCGTTGGCCAGCGCGGTACGGCCGTCGAGACTGGTCGCGAGCTTCACCCGCACCCACGGCCGTTTACGTTCGATCCGCGATAAAAACCCTTGATTCAAGCGCCGCGCCGCATCGGCCATCAGCCCGTACCGCACCGCGACGCCGGCCGTTTGCAGCGTATCGAAACCGGCGCCGTCGACCTGCGGAAACGGGTCGCGCATCGCCGCGACCACGCGGGCGACGCCGGCCGCGGCCAGCGCGTCCGCGCACGGCCCGGTCTTGCCGGTGTGCGCGCAGGGTTCGAGGGTCACGTACGCGGTGGCGCCGCGCGCGCGGTCGCCCGCGGCCTGCAGCGCGACGACTTCGGCATGCGGGCCGCCGGCCTGCGCATGCCAGCCTTCCGCGACCACTTCATCGCCGTGCGCGATCACGCAGCCGACCATCGGATTCGGTCGCGTGGTGTAGGCGCCGCGTTCGGCCAGGCGCAGCGCGCGCGCCATCATCGCGTGGTCGGTCGCACTGAATGCATGTGTCGCAGCGTCGGCGGAACCCATATCGCTCAACGCTTCTTCTTGTCTTTGTCGGCGTGCCGATCAGCATGCCGATCGAATGGCACCACTTCGCCGCCGAGCAGCGGCAGCTGGGTCTCCGGCGACGGCAGCTCGCGTTCGAGACGGTCGAGTTCCTCGCGGAAATCGGCCACGTCCTCGAACGAGCGGTAGACCGACGCGAAACGCACGAACGCGACGTGATCGAGCTTGCGCAGCTCGGCCATCACGAACTCGCCGACGCGGCGCGACGCCAGTTCGCGCTCGGTCGTCATCCGCAGCTGATGCACCACCGCGCGCACCGAGGATTCGATCTGTTCTTCCGACACCGGGCGCTTGTGCAGCGCGCGGTCGAAGCCGTGGCGCAGCTTGCGCGCATCGAAATGTTCGCGGCGGCCGTCGCCCTTGATGATCGCCGGCAGCTTCAGCTCCACTGTTTCCAGGGTGCTGAAGCGCTCGCCGCAGGCCTCGCACTCACGCCGACGCCGGATCGTCGCACCGTCTTCGCTGACGCGCGAATCGATGACCCGGGTGTTGTCGTGCTGGCAGAAGGGGCAATGCATGGTGGCTGGCGTAGGGTGGGCCTTGGCCCACCGATCTCCTTTCGATATTGCGATGTTTATTGCCGCGATGGTGGGCCAGGGGCCCACCCTACGGACGCTCTGCAATCAACCGTAAACCGGGAACTTCCGGCACTGCTCGGTCACCGCATCGCGCACGCGGGCGATCACGGCTTCGTCGGTCGGGTTGTCCAGCACGTCGCAGATCCAGCCCGCCAGCGCCACGCAGTCCGCTTCCAGATAGCCGCGGGTGGTGACGGCCGGTGTGCCGATGCGCAGGCCGGAGGTGTAGACCGGCTTCTGCGGATCGTTCGGCACCGCGTTCTTGTTGACGGTGATGTGCGCGCGGCCAAGGGCTTCTTCCGCGTCCTTGCCGGTCAAACTCTTGCCAGAAGCCTCCTTGCCGATCATGTCGACCAGCATCAAATGGTTCTGGGTGCCGCCGGAGACGATCTTGTAACCGCGGGCGATGATGGTGTTCGCCATGGCCTGCGCGTTCTTCACCACCTGCTGCTGATAGGTCTTGAACTCCGGCTGCAAGGCTTCCTTGAACGCGACCGCCTTGGCCGCGATCACGTGCATCAGCGGGCCGCCCTGCAGGCCGGGGAATACCAGCGACTGGAATTTCTTCTCCAGCTCCTCGTTGGACTTGCAGATGATGAAACCACCGCGCGGGCCGCGCAGGGTCTTGTGGGTGGTCGAAGTGACGACGTGCGCATGCGGCACCGGATTCGGATACACGCCCGCGGCGACGAGGCCGGCGACGTGCGCCATGTCCACGAACAGATACGCACCCACTTTGTCGGCGATGGCGCGGAAGCGCGCCCAGTCGACGATCTGCGAATACGCGGAAAAGCCGCCGATGATCATTTTCGGCTTGCTTTCAAGCGCGATGCGCTCGACTTCGTCGTAATCGATCATGCCGGCGTCGTTCACGCCGTAGGACACGATGTTGAAGAGCTTGCCGGAGATATTGGCCTTGGCGCCGTGGGTGAGATGGCCGCCGTGCGCCAGCGACATTCCCAGCACGGTGTCGCCGGGTTTGAGCAGCGCGAAATACACCGCCTGGTTGGCCTGCGAACCGGAATGCGGCTGCACGTTGGCGTAGTCGGCGCCGTACAACTGCTTGAGGCGTTCGATCGCCAGGGTTTCGGCCACGTCGACGTATTCGCAGCCGCCGTAATAACGCTTGCCGACGTAACCCTCGGCGTACTTGTTGGTGAGCTGGCTGCCCTGCGCTTCCATCACCCGCGGGCTGGCGTAGTTCTCGGATGCGATCAGCTCGACGTGATCTTCCTGACGACGGTTCTCCGCGGCGATCGCGGCGGCCAATTCGGGATCGAAATCTTCAATACGGCTGTCGCGCGGGAACATCGGGACTCCGGGGGCAGGATGATAGGGCCATTGTAGCCCACCGCCAGGGAAGGCCCGGCCCAAAAAAAGCGCGCCCTGAAGGGCGCGCCGTTGGATTGCATACCGTATGGTCCGCCCGGATCTCAGGCGGGGGCCGGATGGCTCAGCGGAAGATCACGCTGGCGATCAGGCCGGTAGCCACGGCGACGAGAATGAAATCGCCCCGGTCGTCGCGACGCCAGTGATGACCGCGGGGCGGTTCGCGCAGGCCGTAATAACCGTAGTCCCGGACCACGTAGGTCGGCGCGTAGCCGCGGGTGTCGTAACGCGCGCCGCGCGACCAGCGGGGATAGGCATGCGCCGGCGGGCCGTGGCGATAGACCACCCGCGGCGGCGGCGCGTAGCGCGGGGCCACGTAGACCACGCGGTCGCGACCATGACGGCGATCGTCGTAATAACGGTCGTCGCGGCGGTCGTCGCGGCGATCATCGCGACGGTCGTAACGGTGATCGCTGCGGTATTCGCTGCGGCGGTCGTCGCGGTCGTCGTGATCGCGGCGCCCGTGATCGCGGGCCATCGCCGGCATGGAGACGGCAGCGGCGATCGCCAGGGCCAGAACCGGAAGGATGCGATTGATGCGTTTCATGCGATGCCTCATGTGGATGGCGGTTGGGACGCGCCGAGAATGGCGCCGTGAACCTGAATGCGTTCCGTCCCGTTCCCGGCGCCGTGAACCGGTATTCATCCGCCCGGCCGAGCCTTGGGGCAAGCAGGCCTGCCGTCCGTCGGGCGCGGGCCGGTATAATCGCCGCCAACCCCAGATTCCTCTTCGCGGCCCCTGCCCTGCGCAGGTGGCCGCTGCCCGCCACTGCGGCGTCCCGCTCCCATCGAGCCGGCGTCGCGTCACACCGGAAGCCCCCATGTCGCAATACATCTACACCATGAACGGCGTCAGCAAAGTCGTGCCGCCGAAGCGCCAGATCATCAAGGACATCTCGCTGTCGTTCTTCCCGGGCGCCAAGATCGGCCTGCTGGGCCTCAACGGCGCCGGCAAATCCACGGTCCTGAAGATCATGGCCGGCATCGACAAGGATTTCCAGGGCGAAGCCCGCCCCCAGGCCGGGATCAAGGTCGGCTATCTGGCCCAGGAGCCCGAACTGGATCCGACCAAGACCGTGCGCGAAGCGGTGGAGGAAGGCGTCGGCGAGGTGCTGCAGGCCCAAGCCGCGCTGGACCGCGTGTACGAGGCCTACGCCGAGGAAGGCGCGGACTTCGACAAACTCGCCGCCGAACAGCAGCGCCTGGAGGCGATCCTCGCCACCAACGACGCCCACCTGCTCGAGCAGCAGCTTGAAGTGGCCGCCGACGCGCTGCGCATCCCGCCGTGGGATGCGATCGTCGGCAAACTCTCCGGCGGCGAGAAGCGCCGCGTCGCCCTGTGCCGCCTGCTGCTGCAGAAGCCGGACATGCTGCTGCTCGACGAACCCACCAACCATCTCGACGCCGAATCGGTGGAGTGGCTGGAACAGTTCCTCGCCCGCTACACCGGCACCGTGGTCGCCGTCACCCACGACCGCTACTTCCTCGACAACGCCGCCGAGTGGATCCTCGAACTCGACCGCGGCCGCGGCATTCCGTGGAAGGGCAACTACACCGACTGGCTGGTGCAGAAGGACGAGCGCCTGAAACAGGAAGACAATCAGGAGAAGTCGCGTCAGAAAGCCATCGCGCGCGAGTTGGAATGGTCGCGGCAGAACGCCAAGGGCGGCCGCACCAAGGGCAAGGCGCGTCTGGCCCGTCTTGAAGAGCTGCAGTCGGTCGACTATCAGCGCCGCAACGAAACCAACGAGATCTTCATCCCGCCGGGCGAGCGTCTCGGCAACTCGGTGGTCGAGTTCAAGAACGTGTCGAAGAGCTTCGGCGACCGCCTGCTGATCGACAACTTCAGCATGCTGGTGCCGTCGGGCGCCATCGTCGGCATCATCGGCCCCAACGGCGCCGGCAAATCGACGCTGTTCAAGATGCTGATGGGCATGGAGAAGCCAGACAAGGGCGAGATCATCACCGGCCAGACCGTGAAGCTGGCGTACGTCGACCAGAGCCGCGACAAGCTCGAGGGCGACCACAACGTCTTCCAGGAAGTGTCGGGCGGCCTCGACATCCTCAACATCAACGGCATCGAGATCCAGTCGCGCGCCTACATCGGCCGCTTCAACTTCAAGGGCCAGGACCAGCAGAAGAAGGTCGGCACCCTGTCGGGCGGCGAACGCGGCCGCCTGCATCTGGCGAAGACGCTGCTGCAGGGCGGCAACGTGCTGCTGCTCGACGAACCGTCGAACGACCTGGACATCGAAACCCTGCGCGCGCTGGAAGACGCGCTGCTGGAATTCCCGGGCAACACCTTCGTGATCTCCCATGATCGCTGGTTCCTGGACCGCATCGCGACCCACATCATCGCGTTCGAAGGCGACTCGCACGTCGAGTTCTTCCAGGGCAACTACCGCGAGTACGAGGAAGACAAGAAGCGTCGCCTCGGCGAAGAAGGCGCCAAGCCGCACCGCCTGCGGTTCAAGGCGCTGAAGTGAGACCTGCGCCCGCCTTCATGGCGGGCGTTTCGCATGCGGCCAAGGCGAGTTTCCCGAACTGAGGCACAGTTCACCGGATCGGGCAGCGGACATCCTTACGAACAGCGGGCATCTTTGAAATCATGACCGACTCCCAGACCCTGAAGACGCCCGAACCGATGCGAGGCTTCATCGACCGACTCCGCGACCGCTGGGACCACGCCGATTCGCTGGTCTGCGTCGGCCTGGATCCGGAGCCGGCGAAATTCCCGGCGAAATTCGTCAACGACCACGACGCGATCTTCGATTTCTGCCGCGACATCGTCGACGCCACCGCCGAATACGCCTGCGCCTTCAAACCGCAGATCGCGCACTTCGCCGCCGCGCACGCCGAGGAAGCGCTGCGCATGCTGATCATGCACATGCGTTTCCGCTACCCGCACATCCCGGTGATCCTGGACAGCAAGCGCGGCGACATCGGCAGCACCGCCCAGCACTACGCCAGCGAAGCCTTCGACCGCTACGGCGCCGACGCGGTGACCGTCAATCCGTACCTCGGCCGCGATTCGGTGCAGCCGTTCCTCGACCGCGCCGACAAGGGCGTGGTGATCCTGTGTCGCACCTCGAACGAGGGCGCCGGCGATCTGCAGGACATGGTCCTGTTCGACAAGAGCGGCGCCGGTCGCCCGCTGTACCAGCACGTCGCCGAGAAGATCGCGCGCGACTGGAACGGCAACCGCAACTGCGCGCTGGTGGTGGGCGCGACGTGGCCGGAACAGCTGCGCGAAGTCCGCGCCATCGTCGGCGACATGCCGTTCCTGGTGCCGGGCATCGGCGCGCAAGGCGGGGATGTCCAGGCCGTGGTGACCAACGCGCGCAGCGCCGACGGCACGGGCCTGATCGTCAGTTCGTCGCGGGCGATCCTGTACGCGTCGAAGGGCGACGACTATGCCGAAGCCGCCGCCGATGCGGCGCGCACGCTGCGGGACGAGATCAATCGCTTTCGTTGAGCCGCATCGCTGAAGCCGCGCCACACCCTGTCACGGAACAGCGCAACGCGCTCGCAGAACTCAATCGCAGTGCGTATTTCGGATGTGTTTTTTCTGCTGGAATGACGTCTTTCGTCAAGGACAGCCGACATGCGGACAATCCATGCGTTCCATCTCGGTGCGATCGCAACCGCCCTCCTGTTGACGCTCGGCGTCATCGCGCAGCGTTACGGCACGACGGCGATCGATCTGCCGCGCACAACAGATCTGCCGCGCACAACCATGCAGCGAACCGGGGATTCGGTGCGCGCTGCGGCCAAGCCCTCGCCCAGACCCGGCCGTCCATTCACGCCGGACGTCGGCGCCGCACGGCCCAACCGCTGCGCCACCGCGCCGTCCGCGGGCATGATCGCGGCCACGAAGCTCGACTCCCAGACCGCCACGCATTTCGGCACCGGCAATACCGATACGGTCGCGGCGGTCGAGATCGCGGCCGACTGCAGCGTGCTGGTCGCGGGTCGCATCGGCGCCCTCGACGGCGCGGCGGCGCCGCAGCCGCTGGTGCAGGGCGTGACATCGAGCACCGGGATATTCGCCGAACTGATCTACGACGGCCGCGCGGTACGCCGGCAGCGCAGCTTCGGCACGATCATCAACGACCTGGCGACCAATGCGACCGGCGACGTCCTGATCGGCGGCGATGCCGGCCTGGTGCGGCTCAGCGCCAATCTTCATACCGTTGCATGGAACAAAACCGGGCTCGGCACCGCTTCGCGCGTCGCGCTGGGCAACGACGGCACCGCGGCGGCGCTGTTCGGCAAGACCCTGCGGATCTTCGACGCGCAGGGCAACGAACTGGCGAACCTTACGTTCGGCGATTCGGCCGTGAACGATCTGGCGGTCGACAACGCCGGGGTCTATGTCACCGGATTCGCGCAGCGCGATGGCGGCCCCTGTTCGCAACTGCAGGTCGCCTGGATCCGCGCCTATTCCAGGACCGGCACCGAGCGCTGGAAAGCCTGGGACTGGACCCACGCGGAGGCGGCAGCGACCGATTCCTCCTGCGCGGATACGCGGGGCATGCGGATCGCGGTCGGTCAGGACGGCGGCCTGTATTTCGCGGGCGAATCCGCGGGTGGCAACACCATTTATCGGCGTCAGAGCAAAGCGCTCGCCGAGACCGCGCCCAACGTCGCCACCGATCCCTACAACACGGGCTACAACACCGCGTCCAATCACATCACCTATATCGCGAAAATCGATCCGGCCGACGGTCGCGTCCAGAGAGGCCAACTGCTGTTGGCGCGACTGCCTGACACGAAAGGCAACACCATCCGTCCACGCGCGATCACCGCCGATGAGCAGGGTCGCGTCTATGTCGCCGGCGTGTCCGCATGCTGCACCGAAAACCGCAGCGCGCTGAGCCTGAATGGCGCGCCGCTGGCGCCGTATGCCGGCGGCGACCCGTTCATCTTGGTGCTGTCGGCGGATCTGCGCACGCGTCGCCTGTGGTTTTCGGCCGCCAACGGCGGCAAGGGCGAAGCGCTCGGCGTTGCGGCGTCGCGCGGACTGGCGGCCCTGGGCTCGCGTAGCGATGCCGCGCCGATGGCGCTGGACCGGGCCGTGCAGGCCGCCAGACCCGCGGCCGCCACGACCGGCGGACACGTGATGACATGGTCGATCGCAGCGCCGTAAAAGGGCAGGCCGGCATCGTGCACCGGCATCGCTAGCGGGCGCGCTCGGTCGCCCGCTCCTCGCGCAGCACGATCAGGCCATCCAACACTTCGGCCCAAGGCGCTGCGTGCTGCTTCCGGTAATTGATCGGACGCGACACGATCGTGCCCAGTCGCTTGAGCCGCTTGGCATCGACGTAACGCAGATCGGCATCGCTCCCCGCCAGAACGACGTTCTCGAGCGCGCTGGCGTCCGCGGGTTGCAGCACGTTGGGTTCGCCGGCAGCACCCGGGTTCCCGAACCGGCCCGACAGCGCGGTGAACCCGATCACCGCCGCGCGTTTGCCGTAGTCGCGGTGCACGAACCGCCCCATCGGCGTCATGTCGGTCGCCAGCCCGTCCAGCGCTTTCGCCGCATGCACGGTGGCGCACCAGACGATGAGCTTCGTGCCTGCCGGCCAGCGTTCGCGATGCCACTGGATGTTTTCGTACATGCCGAGATCGCGCCAGTTGCCGTCGCCGCCCAGCGCCATCTCGAGATAGCGCGAATACGCCGCCGCCATCGCCGCGATTTCGGATTTCGGATCGACGCCCTGCGCGACCAGCGCGGCGCGGATATCGTCGATGCAGGCGCGCAGTCGCTGCTGCGCCGCATCGTCGAACGGATGCGCCTCGTCGTAGCGCCAACCGTTGTGGGTATCGATCTCGCGCCTGCACGGGTCGCGCCGATCGTCGGCGAGCGGGCCGGTCAGCGCGCCGCCGAGCCGAAGCTTCAAGTAGTCGCCCATCACGCCGCCGACTTGGGGATCGATACCCGCGATGCGGACGCGACCGGCCATGGTTTCGCGATACAGGACATCGATCAGCGGCTTCGATTCCTCCGCACGCGCCCATAGCGCACCGATGGCGCCGGCCAGTTGCGCCCGCGTTGCGGTCTTCTCTGCGACCGCATGTTCGACATCGAGCATGTCGTAGAGCTGGCTTTCGAACAGCACCGCGTCGAAGCCGCAACGCGACACCAGCCGCTTCACGATTTCGGTCTTGACCTCGAACGTGCGACCGCCGCCGTGACTCGCGTCCTCGCCGAGCAGCACGATCTCCTTGCGGCAGACGTCGCGCACGAGACGGTCGATTTCGGCGCTTTCGACCTTGTCGAATGGGCCATGATCCGGCGTGGCCGCCGAACAGGCGAACGCTGCGGACAGCAGCGTCGACAGCCACACGACGGTCGCCGGACGACCACGCATCAACGGACCAACGCCCGCAGCGCCGCCAGCGGAAACCGCATCCAGATCATCGCGTACACGCACAGCGGAACCAGCGCACTGCGGCCTGGCGCTTCGAACCTGCGGAAATAGCGCGCCAGCCCGCGATGCTTGTGCCATTCGACGAACACCGGCCGCGAGCGGCTGGACACGCCGCGCACATGGACGACGCGGACATCGTTGGCGACCACGACGAACGCGCCGGCTTCGCGCGCGCGGCGGCAAAGATCGAGATCTTCCGCGTGCAGGCGATAGCCCTGATCGAACCCCTCGATGCGCTGCATCAGCGTGCGCGGCAGGAACATCAGCGCGCCGGAGATCGCCTGCACAGGCTGCAGCGTTTGCGATGCGTCGACGGCGACATCCAGCCTGCGCGCGTCGGCGTTGCGCAGCATCGCCGCGAAATCAGGATCGCGACGCCGCGCGGCGCCGTCGCGCACGCCGGCTTCGTCGACCAGATCGGCGCCCAACATCGCCTCCCGCGCGACGTCAAGGGCATGCGCACGCAGCCGCGCGAGGGTGTCGCGCTCGACCAGGCAATCCGGGTTCACGAACGCCAGCCACGGCGCGTCGCTGTCGTCGGTGCCCTGATTGCAGCCGGTGCCGAAACCCGGGTTGTCGGGATTGGCGATGAAACGCACGCGCGCATCCGCCAGCGCATGGCGCTGCACGATCTCCAGGGTGCCGTCGGTGGAAGCGTTGTCGACGATCCGGATCTGGGACACGCCGTCGGCCGCGCGCAGACGCGTCAGACAATCGGCGATGGTTTCGGCGCTCTGGTAGGTCACGACGATGGCGGCGATGTCGGGGGCGGACGTCTGCGGGTCGGTGGACATTCGTCAGCGCCTGCCGATGTTCTGCGCAGCATGAGTCATGCATGACTTCGCGGGTGAGTGATGTCCGAAGAGCAAATCCCCCCTGCCCCCCTTTTTCAAAGGGGGGTATTCACCGTTGATTTTCGATTCCTCGATTCTTTCTGACTTATCGAGTCGTTCCGACTTGCCTGGTCTTTCTGACTTATCGAGTCTTTCCGGCTTGCCGACACCGTCCTGCTTGGCGACTTTTTTCGATGCATGGGCCATGCTCGAATCACAGGTGCTTTCCGAATCGCGGCGCTTCGCTTGCCCCCTTTGAAAAAGGGGGTCGGCGTCCGCATCGCGGACGACGGGGGGATTTGCTTTTGCGTTCGGCAGCATCATGGATCGCGATCATCGATGGTTCCGACACCCGTCGCATCCGCTTCCGGGCGGCCCGATTCGGGCTCCGCAAACAAATCCGGCTGCAGGCGCAAGTCGGCGCCGCCGGACGGCGTGCTGAACGGCGCGCGTTCGTACGCATGGGTCAAGGCCGCGCGCTGCGCATGCAGCGGATCGTGCATCAGGAACTGCGCCAGCCGCGCATGCCAGGCGGGCCAGCGCACGCCGAGAGTTTCGACATCGTCGCCCTGCGGCATGCCTTCGCCGCAGCGGGCGACGAACGCGGTTTCGCACAGGGCGTTCCGCCAGCCCAGTCCAGCCATGCGCAGCGACAGATCCACCAATGCGGCGTACGCCGAGACATAGCTGGCGGTATCGAGGCCGCCGGCCTTGCGTCGCGCGCTGCCGCGCAGGAACAGCGCGTGATTCACCGCCGCCGGCAGTTCGGGATGATGCGGCGGCAGCGACGCCGCGGCGCGCGCCAGCCGCGCGGGCTCGTCGGGCACAGGCAGCACTTCGCCCACGCGCGGCCAGGAAGCGGTTTCGCCGGCATTGCACCAGGGCGTCGCGGTGGCGATGGAGGGATCGCGCGCGGCGCAGGCCGCGAGTTGCGTGGCCCAGCCGGGGAACGGCACCGCGTCGCTGGCGAGCAGCAGCACGTCGGCGTAGGCGCAGGCCTTGAGCATGTCGTCGAGATGCGCGGCTTCGCCGATGGGCCGCGGGCGTCGGGTGTAATCGGCCTGCAGCGCGGTGCGCGCGAGCCAGCGTTCGATGATCGCCAAGCCGCGCGGGCCGGCCTGGGCATCGTCGGCCAGCCACACGCGGGTGCCTGCCGGCGTACCGGCGTCGAGCGCAGCGAGGCAGGCGTCGAGGGCGTCGTCGTCGACGCCCACCGGCACCAGAACGACGGGCAGCGCGGTCACTGCCCGTGCGTTCAGCGGTGCGGCTGCGCCGGTACCGCGCGCAGCTTGCCCGGCGGCGGCAGCGGATCCATCGCGCGGAAACGGCGCGAATAGTCGTCGGTGTAATCGCGCAGCGCCTGCTGGTCGCGCACGATGGTCGGGGTGATCAGGATGATGATTTCGGTGCGGCGCTTGTTGTTGGTCTGGGTGCCGAACAGCCCGCCGATCACCGGCAGGCGGGTCAGGCCGGGCAGCCCGCGGGACCCCTTGGTGTCGTTCTCGGTGATCAGGCCCGCCAGCAGCACGGTGTCGCCGCTCTGCGACACCGCGCTGGTCTTCAGGCGACTGGTGCTGATGGTGCGGTTGCCGTTGGCATCGGGCGCGCCGGACGGCGAGCTGATTTCCTGCACCACTTCGATGAACACCACGCCGTCCTGGGTCACGCGCGGGCGGACCTTCAGGATGGTGCCGGTGTCGAGGTACTGCACCTGACTGATGCTGTTGCTGTTGCCGAGGATCGGGTTGACCGAGGTCGACACCACCGGGATCCGGTCGCCGACGTTCAGGGTCGCCTCCTGGTTGTTGCGGACCAGGATCGACGGCGTCTGCAGCAGCTTCACGTCGGTGACGCTGTCGAGCGCCTTGATCACCGCCGCGGCGTCGTTCTTGATCAGCGTCCAGGCCAGGCCGGCGCCGCTGGTGCCGCCGATGCTGGCGCCCAGCGTGCTCCACTTGCTGGGTGTGCCCAGGCCCGGGGTGGTCACGTCGGGCAGACCGTTTTCGGTGGCCGCATTTTCCAGGAACCAGCTCACGCCGTATTCCAGGTCGCCCGCCAGAGTGACCTGCGCGACCTGCGCTTCGATGTGCACCTGCAGCGGCAGCACGTCGAGTTTCTCGATCACGTCGAAGATCGAACGCCACGCGGACGCGGTGGAGCGCACCAGCAGGGTGTTGTTCTCTTCGATCGCCGACACCGCGACTTTGTCGCCGCCGACTTCCAGCACCACGCTGCCGCTGCCGCCGCCCTGGTTCTGGCTGAGCGAAAGCGAACCGCCGCCGAGACCGCCGGCGCTGTTTCCGGAACCGCCGCCCGGATCGCCGCCATCCTTGCCGCCATCCGAACCGCCGCCGATGGTGTTCATCTGGCCGCCCGGAATCAGCGAATAGTTGCCGCCGTCGTTGCCGCCGCCGCGATTGCCGCCGCTGCCGCCGAAGACTTCGCTGAGGCGCGCGCCGATTTCCTTGGCGGTGATGTATTTCAGTTCGTACGAATAGAGTTTCATGCCCTCACCGGCGCCATCGATGCGCTCGATCCACTCTTCGATGTCGTCGAGGTAGTCGGCCTGCGAGGTGATCGCCAGCACCGCGTTGGCGCCGTCCAGCGGCATGAAGCGGAACATGCCGGCGACCGGCGATTTGCTCTGCTCGCCGAAGACCTTTTCCAGATCCTGCACGACCTTGTTGGCCTTGCTGGACTGCAGCGGGTACACGCCGACCGACATGCTGGACATCCAGTCGACATCGAAGATCTGGATGGTGCGCAGATAGCTTTCAAGCTCGGCGCGGGTGCCGGCGATGGTCAGCAGGTTGCGGCCGGCGTCGACGGTGACGATGGCGTTGGGGCGCGCGTAGGGTTTGAGCAGCTTTTCCATCTCGGTGGCCGAGACGTAACGCAGCGGCACCACGCGCGATTCGAAACCGCGGGCGCTCTGCGGCGAGCCGGTGCGCGGGGTGACCACGCCGGTGCCCAGCGCCTGATCGGCGGGGACGATGCTGTAGCGGCCGTCGCTGTAGATCATCCGCGCGTTGTTCCAGCCGAGGATCATCTCCAGCACCGACAGCGCCTGCGCCGAACCGACCGGCTGCGGCGTGGAATAGGTGACGGTGCCCTGCACGTTCGGGGCGATGGTGTAGTTCTGGCCCAGCATGTCGCCGAGGATCGCCTTGACCACCGCGTGCAGCGATTCGCCTTCGAAGTTGAAGCGCGCTTCGCCGCTGGTCGCGCCGATGTCGGGCAGGGGCGCGTTCGCGGCCGCCGCATTGATCACCTGGCCGTTGCCGCGGCGGATCCGCGGGCGCGGACGGCCGTCCTCGACTTCGGCATCGTTGGGCAGAGGTTGGGTGGTGACCGGATCGCCGGCCTGTGCCTGGCTGCCACGCGTCTGGCTGTTTGCGGGCTTGCCCTCGGCGCGCTTGATCTGCGGCTGTGAACCGGTGGCGCAGGCCACCAGCATCGTGCTGAGCGCGGCGGCGAAGAAAACGTAGGCGGTGGATCGCAGATTCATCATCGAATTCTCAAAGGGTGTGTCCCGGCACAGGGCCGGCGTTCTGCGCTGCATGGACGGGCCCGCCGCTGAAGTCGCTCGCGGAGGGCATGGGTTCGCGCGCAGGTCGCCGCGACGGCGGCGGCGGAAACGATGGCGCCGGAGGGCCTGATCCGGAGGACATGTTCACGACCGGATCCTCATGGGGTCTGCCCCGGGTTCTGTCCCGATGTGCCGGGGTTCTGCGCTTCCTGCGCGGTCTGCTGGCGGATCTGGGCGCGGCGCGCTTCGATGCGCTTGCGGATCGCATCCAGCTGCGCCTCGGTCGATACATTGCCGCCGGTGCCGTCGGCATTGGCCACGGGCTGCGGTACCGGCGGCGGCGCAACGGGCGGCTGCGGCTGCGGCACTACGCCGCCCGGGCCGGGCAGGGTTTCGTTGATCACCGCGGTCGGCGCGGGACCGGTCGGCGCAGCCCCACCGACGCCGTTGAACACCCGCAGTTCCAGGGTCTTGTCGCCTTCCGGGCCGCGGAACACCGCACTGCGCGGCTGCAGCGAGGCCAGACTCCACTGCGGCGCGGTCTCGACCGCATCGCCGACCTTCACCCGCACCGGCTGCGCGCCGTCGGCGGGCGGCTTGAGGATCGCCAGTTGCACGGTCGACGAAATCAGGATGCTGGTGAGGACGTAATCGAAGGTATTGACCGGCGCGGCTTCGCCGTTGCCCTCGATGGTGAACGGCTGCGGCTTGCGGTCTTCGGAAAAGATCGGACGCAGGCCGATCTCGACGTACTGCGCCTGCACGCCGGGGCGGTCGGCGCGCGGGATGGTGGTCGACGGCAGGCGCTGCTGCTGCGTGTCGTCGGACGCCGCGCCCAGGCGCGAGCCCAGACCCAGCAGCGAGAACGTCCACAGGCAGACCGCCCAGCCGGCGACGCCGGCCAGCAGCCAGGTCTTGGGGCTGAGACTATCGACGCGCATCGGCGGGGCCTCCTGCGGGGGGCGAAACATAGCCGTACAGGTCGAAACTCACGTCCAGGCCGCCGCTGGTGGGCGCCTGTTCGGGCGTGAAATAGAAGCGCTGCGCGGTGATGTTGAGGTTGTCCACGAACAACCGCGGCGAGCCGCTTTCCAGCGAATGCAGCACGGCCGCGAGTTCCGGCGTGCCGCAGCGCAGGCGCACCTGCACCACCGCGCGCGGGAACCGTTCTTTGCGCGGTTCGGTGATCGGCGAGCGTGTCTGGATCGCGCAGCTGCGGTTCTTCGGGCTGGCCTCCAGCACCGCGGTATCCAGGCGCTGGATCAGGCCGGCGGTCGCCTGTTCGGTCGTGTTTTCGGCCATGAAGCCCGGCACCCGCGCCGCCTGTTCGCGCACCGCGGCGAGGCGTTTGCGGATCTCCGGCGCCTGCGCCAGCGTGGCGCGGGCGCGGGCATCGCGCTCCTGCAGACCTTCGATGCGGTCCTGAAGCTCCAGCATCGGCACCGTCCACCACGCATGGATCAGCACGAAATAAGCGACCAGCAGGACACCGGCCAGCAGGCCGAGGGCGATCCAGCGTTCGCGGGCGGTCACCGCCGTCATGCCGGGGGTCATGGTTCGCGCGCCGGGTTGTTGGCGCGCGGCCGCGCCGGTTTATCGGTGGCCGACGGTGCGATCGTGAGCTCGGCCGAGAGGTTGAAGCGATCCTTGCCCTTGGCCTGATCGGGCATCAGCGCGCCTGTAAGGTTCATCGAATGCCACAGCTTGGAGCCCTGCAGACGTTCGACCAGACGCGGCGCCTCGGAGCTGAGCCCGACGATCAGGATCCGCTCGCCCTCGATGCTCACCCGTTCGATGTAGGTGCTGTCGGGCAGCCGCCGGCTGAGTTCGTCCAGCACTTCGACCGTGCTGGGGCGCCCGCTGCGGGTCTGTTGCAGGAAACGCAGGCCTTCGACCTGATCCACCAGCTGTTTCTTCTCCGCCGACACCTTCGCCGCCTGCTGGCCGAGGCGCTTGGCTTCGATCTCGAGCGCGTCGGCCGCGGCTTCGCGGTTGTGGCGGATCTGCCATAGCCCGGCACCGAGCGCGACCAGCGCGACGACGGCCAGACCGAAGTTCCAGATCGCGCGCGGATCGCGGCGGCGGCGGCGCTGGGCGCCCGGCAGCAGGTTGACGCCGAGCGGCAGGCCGCTGGCATCGGCCATGTCGACGCCGGCCAGGGTGGCGACCAGCGGCTCGCCGAGCGCGGCCAGCGCGCGTTCGAGGCTGGCGCGCGGCACCACGATCAGTTCGGCGTCGATCTGGCCGTCACCGCGACGCCCGAGCACGCGGGCGTCGTAATAGACATCGGCAAGGGTGAAGGGCGTCTGCCGGTCGATTTCGAAACCCAGCACTTCGCGCAGGCGGTCGGCGGCAGCGGCGGGCAGCGAAAGCCGGCGACGCAGGCCGCCCCGCTCGGGCAGCAGCAGCCAGCGCGGGAGGCTGTTGATCCGCGGCGACAGCAGTTGCGACAGCGGTTCGTCGCCGGCAGCGGCAGCGGCGTCCCAGGGCAGTTCGGTCAGTTCGCGGATCGGGGATTCGCCGGGCTGGGCCGGCAGGGTCAGGGCCAGCGCGAGACTGTCGTCGTGGTGGCGCAGCAGCAACCGCTGCTGGGCCAGACCGAACACCGCCCGCAGCCGCGGCGGCAGCCCGCTGGCCAGCGCGGTCGTCCACCAGGCCCAGAAGCCGCGCAGCCCCGGCCAGGCACGGGCGAATCCGCCCTGCGGGAGCTTCGACGAGGCTTTGGTGGACGTCGCGTTGTCGGCGGTAGTGCTCAGATGCAGTCCTCGATCGATCGCACGACGCACCGACGGAGCGGCGCGCCACAGGTGAAGGCGCCCCGAATCGTTCGGGGTCCGGTATTGGAAACGAACCGGTCGGGAATAACCCGGTGGGAACCGAACCGATGGGAAATACAGGCCGTGGCGCGGTTCATCGCACGATCGCCCCTTCTTCCCAGCGCAGCGGAGTGTAGGCCGAGCCCGGCAGTCCGCTGTTTCCGGCGCGCACGACGGCGCGCAGAACCGACACGCGTCCGTCACGCAACCGCGCCCGGCTGTCGATACTATACGTGCCTGTGCCGGCACCGACGAGCGACCCGGCCTCGCCCGGCTGGCGCGGGCGCCGCCGTTCGGCCAGCGTACGCTCCGGATCGACCCCCAGCGCCCGCAGCACTTCGGCGCTGGCGTACTGCTCGGAAGGACGACCCTGCCCGCTGTAGACCGTCAGATGCGGCGCAAGTTTCGCGAACAGTTCCGGGTTCATGCCCAGCACCAGCTGCAGTTCGGCCACGGTCTCGAACGGCGCATCTTTCGCGCCGTACGGCAGCTCTTCGCTGCTGTAGTCGCCATCTTCGGCGCCGCCTTCCACCTGGGTCAGGGTGTCGGCGTCGCGCCAGTCCAGGATCGCGGCGGCGATCCTGCGCGCCGGCTCGCGCTCGGCGCCCACCGCCACCATCAGGCCGGCGAGCAGATCCAGATCGGCGGCATTGATGTCGACCTTGCCGGATTCGTCGACGAGGGTGATCACCACCTCCGCTTCGCCGAAGCGCCAGTTGTATTCACGCCCGTCGGGCAGCCACTGCCGGGTCGGGTCCAGATCGACCACCCGGGTCATCGCATAGTCCAGGCCGGCGCGGGCGGCTTGGTCGGCGACCACGCCGTGGCTCAGCACCCGGCCCTGCAGATGCTCGACCCGCGCGATCAACGCGAACGCGCCGACCACCGCGGTCAGCATCAGGATCAGCCACAGGACCAGCAGCAATGCCGCGCCCTGCGCGGAACGTCGCGGGACCGGCCGCCGCAGGCGCGTGGGAGAAGACAGGCGGGCCATCATCAGATCGGCGCCTGCGAGTACCCGCCGAAGCTGGCGGCCTGCGGCAGCGACACCACCAACGGCGGCCAGCGGTCGCCGGTGCCGTCGACGATGTCGATCCGCACCTGCAGCGGCATGCGGTCGTTCTGTTCCCAGGTGTCTTCCCAGTCGCCGATCCGGTTCTGCGCATCCAGCGCGCGGTAGAGGATCTTCACCTCGCGCAGACCGCCGGCAAGCAGTTCCGGCGGGCGCGGGCTGCGCTCGGCATTGACCTCGTTGGCCAGCACCACCGCGAATTCGATCTGCAGGCGCAGGCCTTCGTCGTCCTCGACCACGGTGATGTCATGCAGATGCGGGCCGCCGCGGCCGAGATAGGCCGGCAGATCGGCGACGAAACGCATGCGGTCGGGCGCGCCGGTGAAGCGCACCGGCGAGCCGGTGCCTTCCACCACATCGTAGGAGACCGGCAGCGCCGAGGCGATGCGTCGGCGCAGGAAACCTTCGACCGCGCGCATGCGCTCGTTGCGCTGCGACTGCTGCTCGCCGCGCGTCGCCGCGGCGGACGCGGCGCGCAGGGTCGCGAAACCGAGCGTCATCGCCGCCGCCAGCAGGACCGTGGCGACCAGGATTTCGATCAGGGTGAACCCGGCGGCGCCGCGACGCGCGATGCGCGGGGTTCGGCTCCCCAGCCTCATATCCAATGACGTCGTGCCCGATGACGTCATACCCGATGACGTCATGGCACCACCCCGGCGGCATTGATGTCGGTCGGCGTGACCAGCCGCAGCGACTGCAGGCGCAGGCGCTTGCGCGGACCGCCTTCGCCCCAGGTCAGCACCAGGTCCAGTTGCAGCAACTGCGGCGCGCCCAGCACCTGCCCCTGCGGCCGCGTCACCGACGGGTCGCGGAACGGACTGACATTCATTTCCCAGCGGAAGCGGCCGTTTTCGAGTTCGCCGTCGCGCTGGCCCACGGCCAATGCCTCTCCGACACCTGCCTGGTCCAGCAATGTCTGCGCGTGCAGCGCAGCGCGGCCGTAATCGGTGGAGGTCCGCACCTGCTTGGTCGCGTTGGTCAGCGACCCCAGCAGCAGCGTGAGGCCGAAGGCGAGCAGCGCGAACGCCACCACCACTTCGATGAGGGTATAGCCGCGCTGCGCGGCTCTGCGCCCGATGCGACCTGCGCGGCTCATCGTTCGGCCTCGCCGCGGTGAACGCCGACTTCGCCGGTCAACCAGGCGACATCGACGTTCCACACCGCGTTCTTATGGCTGAGCTGGATGCGCCCGCCGGTGGAGGCCCCGTCCTCGAAGAACAGGACCACGCCCTCCCCGTCGCGGGTCTGCACCTGGCGCACGCCGATGAATTTCACATCGAGCGTTTTCGGCACGTCGCCACGGCGGTTCTTGGCGCCGGTCCAACTGCGCTTGTCGGGCACGATGGAGAAACGCTGCACGCTGCCGGTGGCGATGGCCTGCGCGCGCGCGAAGCGCAGTTCGGTGGCCAGTTCCTTGGCGGCGGAACGCATGCGCAGGCCGTCGATGCCCCCGCTCATCGCCCCGAGCATGATCAGACTGAGCGCGGCGATCAGGGTCACCACGATCAGGATTTCCAGCAGGGTGAAGCCCTGCGCCGCACGGCGCAGGGCGCGGTACGGCGAGGCGTCGCGCCGGCTGCGGTCGGAGAACATGGTGCGGGGACCGGATCGGCGGCGACGAGGCGAAGCGCTTACTGCTGGCCGTAGCGGATATCGGCGTCGACGCTGCTGCCGCCCGGCTGCTTGTCCTTGCCGTAACTGATCAGATCGAAATCGCCGTCCTGGCCCGGCACCGCGTACTGCAACTGATTGTTGAACGGGTCTTTCAGATCCTTGGCTTTGCCGTACGGACCGAGCCAGCCGTTGAGCTGCGGATCGGTGGTCAGGTCTTCCAGCGTGCGCGGATATTCGCCGACATCGGAGTTGTATTGCTCGATATTGGCGGCAACCGTATCCACCTGGAGCTTCGCGAGCTTGTGGTTGGCTTTGTCTTTATTCGCGAAGATCTGACTGCCGACCACCGCCAACACGCCGCCGATCAGCACGATCACGATGATGATCTCGATCAGGGTCATGCCGGCCTGCGAGCGGCGCGGTGCGGGACGGCGGAACGGGCGGGAATTGCGCATGTCGGTCAGTCCATTCAGTAGTGGGAACGCTCAGAAACGGGGAACGCGGAATGTCGATGGCGGGCGGCCCGGGACACTGAACCTTGCGCGCCGGGCCGTGCGCGGCTTCGATCGAATCGATCAGATCGAGCCGCTGAGTTGATACATCGGCAGCAGCACGGCCATGATCACGAAGCCGATCACCACCGCCAGGATCACCGTGATCGCCGGCACCAGCGCCGCGAGCATCCGATCCAGCGCCAATCCGGTTTCGGATTCGAAGGTGTCGGCGGTCTTCAGCAGCATGGTATCGAGCGCGCCGGACTCTTCGCCGACCTGGATCATCTGCAGCGCCAGCCTCGGGAACCGCTTGCCCTTGCCCAGCGCGACGGACAGACCGACGCCGTTCTTCACTTCGGCCGCAGCAGCTTCGACATCACCGATCAGCGCTTGGTTCCCGATGATCCGGCCGCCGATGCCCATCGCGGTGAGCAGCGGCACGCCATTTCTGAGCAGGGTGCCCACGGTGCGCGCCAGCCGCGCGGTTTCCATCTTGGCGACGATCGGCCCGACGAGGCGCTGCCGCAGCAGCCATTCGTCGAAGCGGGCGCGGAATTGCGGGGTGCGGAATTTGCGCGCGAACAGCCACGCACCAAGGATGGGAATCGCGATGAACAGCCACCACCAGTCGCGCACGAACAGGCCCAGCGCCAGCACGAAACGCGAGAACAGCGGCAGTTCGGTGTCGAGATTCTCGTACATCACCGCGAACTGCGGCACCACGTAACCGAGCAGGAACAGCAGCGAGAAGCCGACCATCGTCACCAGGATCGCGGGATAGATCAGGGCGTTGATGACGCGCCCGCGCAGGGCGCGGCTGCGTTCGAGGTAATCCGCCAGGCGCTGCAGGGTGTCGTGCAGGCTGCCGCCGGTCTCGCCGGCGCGGATCATGTTCACGTACAGGCGCGAGAACGCGCCGTGCTGGCGTTCCAGCGCCACCGACAGCGAGGTGCCGCCGCGCACCGCGTCGCGGATGTCCTGGATGGTGCGACGCGCGACTTCGTCCTCGGGCAGTTCCAGCAGGATCGACAGCGCGCGGTCCAGCGGCTGGCCGGCGCCGAGCAGGGTCGCCAGTTGCTGGGTGAACTGCACCAGCCGCGCGCCCGCGAAGGGCTTGGGCTTGAACAGGCTGCGCCACGCCAATTCGCCGCCCGCGGAGGCGAGCATCGCCTCGACCGGCAGATGCCCCTGCTCCTGCAGGCGCAGCACCACTTCAGCGTCGCTGGCGGCCTCCATCTGGCCGTCCAACACTTCGCCGCGGCTGTTCAGGGCTTTGTAGCGGTACAGGGGCATGGGAACCGGGCAGTCGGATCGGCGGAAAGGACACGATGGCCAGCAGAGGCCATCGCGGTCGAGCGCGGGAGCATATCGGCCACCGGCCCGGATTGGGAACCTCCCGCAGCGCGAAGGTTCCCCGGACGGCGCCGTATGCCCTTCACTTCGCGGTCGGGCCGAGGATGCTGCCCTGGATCAACGCCACCAGTTGCCGGCGCTTGACGCTTTGCGCAGCCCCCCCGAACGCGACGAGATGCCGCTCGTAATCGGGCTGCGAGCAGGAAAACGCGCTCAGGCAGATCAGGTTCATCAGACGCGAACCGCGACCACAATCGTGACCGGCACGGCAGGCCGCCACGATCCACGCCTCCTCGGCCGCCGGACCCACGAACGCAGGCGCCTGCGCCGGATCGGGCCAGGGGCCATCGAGCTTGGGCAACAGCAACGACATTTCGAAGATCGCATCGGGATCGCCGCTCTGCCGGGTCTTGTCGATGAAATAGCGGTATTGGCCGAGACTGAATTTGGGAACGGTCCGGCCGAAATAACGCATCTCGGAGACCAGATCGCCGCCCTTGGCGCTCTTGTGAAGCCAATAGTCCGCAGCGCCGGGGTTTTTCGCGAGATCGGCCTGGGCCTGCCCGCAGAGGCGCGCTTTTTCATGCTGGATGGCCGCGACCATCGGCGCCGAAGCGGGATCGGCCTTGGCCAGCTGGCTCAACATCTGCAGGCTGCTGCGCAGGGCACCGTCGAGCGCGCGACAGTCTTCATACACTTCCGACAGCCTGCGCTGGGCGACCAGATCGCCGTCCGTCGCCGCCTGCCGGATCTCGATGTAACTGGCCTCGCGCCACAGATGCCGGCGATGGGCGATGCCCTGCTTGATGCGCTCGCTGCGCTCGGCGCGCTGCGCCTCCGTCAACGGTTTGGCGGGCTGGTCGCCCGCATCGGGCGCATCGGCCACGGATCCACGATCGCGCGCGATCCACCACCAGCCTCCGGCCACGGCCACCGCCACGACGGCCGCGCATATCGCGACCACGACGCCTTTCTTCATCCCCGAATCCTCATGCAGACCCTTGCCCCGCGCCGGATCGGGCGCCCCCGAAGACACCGCCCTCTGCACACCATCATGCGTCCTCGGTGACGCGCAGGACTTCTTCGATGGTGGTCACCCCGGCCAGCGCCTTGACGATCCCGTCCTCATACATGGTGCGCATGCCGGCCTGCCTGGCCAACTGCTCCAGTTCGCCCATGCCGGCGTGGCGCATCACCGCGCGGCGGATCTCGTCGTTCATCACCAGGAATTCCATGATGGTGGTGCGACCGAGATAGCCCGTGGGCGCTGCCGCCGAACCGCGCGGGCGGTACAGATAGATCGTGCCTTCGGGCTGGTAGCGGCGGAAATTGAACTTCTCGATTTCCTCGGGCGACGCTTCGTAGGGCTCGGCGTGGACAGGCTCCAGCCGGCGGACCAGACGCTGGGCCAGAATGCCGTTGATGGTCGAGGTCAGCAGATAATCCTCGACGCCCATGTCCAGCAGGCGGGTGATGCCGCCGGCGGCGTTGTTGGTGTGCAGCGTGCTGAGCACCAGATGGCCGGTGAGCGCCGACTGGATCGCGATCTTGCAGGTTTCCAGGTCGCGCATTTCGCCGATCATGATGATGTCGGGATCCTGGCGCACGATGCTGCGCAGTGCGTGGGCGAAATCCAGCCCGATCTGCGGCTTGGCCTGGATCTGATTGATGCCCTCGATCTGGTATTCGACCGGGTCCTCGACGGTGATGATCTTCACGTCGGGGGTATTGAGCTTCGCCAGCGCGGTATAGAGCGTGGTGGTCTTGCCCGAACCTGTCGGGCCGGTGACCAGCATGATCCCGTGCGGCTGCTGCAGCACGTGCTGGAACTGCGGCAGGAATTCGTCGGTGAAGCCGAGCTTGTGGAAATCGAAGACCACGGTTTCGCGGTCCAGCAGACGCATCACCACCGACTCGCCGTGCGCGGTCGGCACGGTGCTGACGCGCAGGTCGAGTTCCTTGCCCTGCACCCGCAGCATGATCCGGCCGTCCTGCGGCAGGCGGCGCTCGGCGATGTTGAGTTTGGCCATGATCTTCACGCGCGAAATGACCGCTGCGGTGAGGTTGGCCGGCGGGCTTTCGCCCTCTTCCAGCACGCCGTCGATGCGGTAGCGCACCTTCAGCCGGTTCTCGAACGGCTCGATGTGGATATCCGACGCGCGCAGCTCGACCGCGCGCTGGATGATCAGATTCACCAGGCGGATCACCGGGGCTTCCGACGCCAGATCGCGCAGATGCTCGACATCGTCGACATCGCCGGTCTCGCCCTCGGCGGTTTCGACGATCGCGCCCATCGCGCTGCGGCCCTGGCCGTGCCAGCGTTCGATCAGGTCGCCGATCTCCGAGCGCAGCCCGACCAGCGGCCGGATCTCGCGCTGGCTGGCCAGCCGGATCGCGTCGAGGGTGTAGACGTCCTGCGGGTCGGCCATGAGGACAGCGACGTGGGCTTCGCTCTCGCCCACCGGCACCGCCGCGAACTGCTTCATGAATTTGAGGGTCAGCTCGACCCCTTCCGGCGGCAGATCGGGCAATTCCTTCACCGCCAGCAGCGGCAGGCCCAGCACGTCGGCGCAGGCCTCGGCATGGTCGCGCTCGGACACCAGTCCCAGCCGCGCGATCAGCGCCAGCAGCTCGCTGCCGGTTTCTTCCTGCAGGCGCTGGGCGCGCACCAGATCGGCTTCCTTCAGCCGCCCTTTCTCGAGCAGCGCGGCGACGATGCGGTCGCCGTCGCTCGCGAGCGGCGGTACCACCTGTTCTTCCGATAACGACTCTGCCGCTGTCTGGACCACTGCATTCACGGGTGTTGCCCTTGCCGCCGCTGCTGCGGCCGATGTTGGGTGAAGGTCATACTCTAACGTGTCGAAGCGGGTCGGGCCGCGCCTCACAAGCCCTCACCGTCGAGGAAAGGGTTAGAGGGATGGGTTGAAACCGATCGGCCGGAATAGGACCAACAGGCGACGGGGTGGTTCCGCAAAGCCTCCCCCTCCCCAGCCTTCCCCCGCATGCGGGGGAGGGAGATTCGCGCGCAGCGCGAATGGGTGGGGGGCTTCAGGGCCTCAACGCACCTCGGCCACTTCCACGCCGTCCATACCGGCCGACAGCGTGCGCGCGTCGCCGCCCTGGCCGAGCTTGATCTTCAGCCGCACCTCGTTCTGCGAATCGGCGAAGCGCAGCGCGTCCTCGTAGCTGATCTCGCCGGCCTGATACAGCTCGAACAGCGCCTGGTCGAAGGTCTTCATGCCGAGGTTGGTCGACTCCTTCATCACTTCCTTCAGCTTGTGGATCTCGCCGTCGCGGATGTAGTCCTGGACCAGCGGCGTGCCCAGCAGGATTTCCATCGCGACCTTGCGGCCCTTGCCGTCCGGGGTCGGAATCAACTGCTGCGCGACCACGCCCTTGATGTTCATCGACAGATCCATCAACAGCTGGCTGCGGCGGTCTTCCGGGAAGAAGTTGATGATGCGGTCCATCGCCTGGTTGGCGTTGTTGGCGTGCAGGGTACACAGCACCAGATGCCCGGTTTCGGCGAAGGCGATGGCGTGGTCCATGCCTTCGCGGGTGCGCACTTCGCCGATCATGATCACGTCGGGCGCCTGACGCAGGGTGTTCTTCAGCGCGTTCTCCCAGCTGTCGGTGTCGATGCCGACCTCGCGCTGGGTGACGATGCAGCCTTCGTGCTTGTGGACGAATTCGATCGGGTCTTCGATGGTGATGATGTGGCCGGAGGAATTCTGGTTGCGATAGCCGATCATCGCCGCCAGCGAAGTCGATTTGCCGGTGCCGGTGGCGCCGACGAAAATGATCAGGCCGCGCTTGGTCATCGCCAGGGTCTTGATGATCGGCGGCAGCGCCAGTTCCTCGATGCTCGGGATCTTGGTCTCGATCCGGCGCAACACCATGCCCACCTGATTGCGCTGGTAGAAACAGCTGATGCGGAAGCGGCCGACGCCGGACACGCCGATCGCGAAGTTGCACTCGTGGGTCTTTTCGAACTCTTCGCGCTGCGAGGGCGTCATCACGTTCAGCACCAGCTCGCGGCTCTGCTGCGGCGTCAGCGCGTTCTGGGTGATCGGCGCGATCTTGCCGTTCACCTTCATCGCCGGCGGCATGCCCGCGGTGATGAACAGGTCAGACGCCTTCTGGTGCGCCATCAGCTTGAGGAAAGAGGTGAAGTCGATGGTGCTCATGGGGAACTCCGGGTACTTGTGCTTTTCATTCGGAGCACAGCGATTGGGGCTTCGTCAGGAAAAACGGGCGGCCTGCTGGGTTGCGATCCACAACGATGAAGCAGGTCCCTCGCTGCGCTCGGGATGACACAGAAACATCATTCGAACAAACGCTTGTCCTTCGCGTAACCCTTCGCCTGCTGGCGGGTGATCAGGCTGCGCTTCACGAGATCCTGCAGATGCTGGTCGAGAGTCATCATGCCGTAGGCCTGGCCGGTCTGGATCGACGAGTACATCTGCGCGACCTTGTCCTCGCGGATCAGGTTGCGGATCGCCGGGGTGCCGACCATGATTTCCCACGCTGCGGTACGGCCGCCGCCGACCTTCTTCAGCAGCGCCTGCGAAATCACCGCGCGCAGCGATTCGGACAGCATGGAACGCACCATCGGCTTTTCGCCGGCGGGGAACACGTCGATGATGCGGTCGATGGTTTTCGCGGCCGAGCTGGTGTGCAGGGTGCCGAACACCAGATGCCCGGTTTCCGCGGCGGTCAGCGCCAGGCGGATGGTTTCCAGGTCGCGCAACTCGCCGACCAGGATGTAGTCGGGGTCTTCGCGCAGCGCCGAACGCAGCGCCTCGTTGAAGCCGTGGGTGTCGCGATGGACCTCGCGCTGGTTGATCAGGCACTTCTGCGAGGTGTGGACGAATTCGATCGGATCCTCGACGGTGAGGATGTGGGCGTATTCGTTCTTGTTGACGTGATCCACCATCGCCGCCAGCGTGGTCGACTTGCCCGAGCCGGTCGGGCCGGTGACCAGGATCAGGCCCTGGGGCTGGTCGATCAATTCGCGGAAGATCGGCGGGGTCGCCAGGTCTTCCAGGGTCAGCACTTCGGAGGGAATGGTGCGGAACACGGCGCCGGCGCCGCGGTTCTGGTTGAAGGCGTTGACGCGGAAGCGGGCCAGGCCGGGGATCTCGAACGAGAAGTCGGTTTCGAGGAATTCCTCGTAATCGCGGCGTTGCTTGTCCGACATGATGTCGTAGACCAGCGCGTGGACCTGCTTGTGGTCGAGCGCGGGAATGTTGATGCGGCGCACGTCGCCGTCGACCCGGATCATCGGCGGCAGGCCGGCCGACAGGTGCAGGTCAGAAGCCTTGTTCTTGACCGAGAATGCCAAAAGTTCGGCGATATCCATGCAAGCTCCCCGCGTGCGATGTCGTGTTGACAGGTGAAAGACGACTGACCGCCGGAGTATAGCCCCGGACCCGATGCTGTCACCCGGCGCATCCGCGCGCCGGGCTCGACTTCCGGTGCCGATTCCGCGACGCTCGTCGCATCCACGACATCGAACCGCCGCGCCGCCATGTCCGCACCCTCGCCCCACACCGCACTCGACGTCATTCTCGAACGCATGGCGGCCGCCGCCGGCGACCGGCCTATGCCGCGCCTGCTCGTCGTCGCCAAGACCCAGCCCGCCGATGCGATCGCGCGGGTGGCCGAGGCACTGCGCGCGCGGACCGGCAACGAGACCGACAACGAGGGCCGCGTCGCCATCGGCGAGAACTACGTGCAGGAAGCGCTGGCCAAGCAGCCGGCGCTGGGCGGGCTGGGGCTGGAGTGGCATCTGATCGGCCACCTGCAGTCGAACAAGGCCCGCGACGCCGCCGCCGCGTTCGACTGGGTGCAGACCGTCGACCGGCCGAAGCTGGTCGACGCACTCGCCCGGCACCGCGCATCCGGACAGGCGCCGCTGAACGTATTGATCCAGGTGAATATCGACGACGAAGCCAGCAAGCACGGCTGCCGGCCGGAAGACATCGACGCCCTCGCCGCCGATATCGCCGGGCGGCCCGAGCTCCGGCTGCGCGGACTGATGGCCATCCCGGCGCCGGACCCGGACATGGATCGCCGCCGCGCCGCGTTCCAGCGGATGCGCGGGCTGTTCGACGCCCTCGCCGCTCGCCACGCCGGCGTCGACACCCTGTCGATGGGCATGAGCGAGGACTACGCGCTGGCCATCGCCGAAGGTGCGACGATGGTCCGGATCGGCAGCGCGCTGTTCGGCGCGCGCACCGCAAAAAACCCCTTTTCCGCTTCGCCGGAGACCGCATGAGTGACGCATCGACATGAGTGACGCATCGAACATCGCCTTCATCGGCGGCGGCAACATGGCCCGCAGCCTGATCGGCGGCCTGATCGCGCGCGGCATCGCCGCCGCCGACATCCGCGTCTCCGAGCCGGTCGACGTCCTGCGCGACGCGCTGGCGCACGATTTCGGCGTGCATGTCGGCAGCGAAAACCCGATCGCCGCCAGCGGCGCCGGGCTGTGGCTGCTGGCGGTGAAACCGCAGGTGATGCGCGCGGTCTGCGAGGCGCTGGCGCCCCTGGCGCAGGCCGAACGGCCGCTGGTGGTGTCGATCGCCGCCGGCATCACCGCCGCGCAGTTGCAGCGCTGGCTCGGCGGCGGGGTGGCCGTGGTCCGGGCGATGCCCAACACCCCGGCACTGCTGGGCGCCGGGGTCACCGGCCTGTTCGGCAGCGCGGAAGTGGATGCCAACGGCCGCGAACGCGCGGCGAATCTGCTGGCGAGCGCCGGCAAGACCGTGTGGATCGACGACGAAGCGCGGATGGACGCGGTGACCGCCGTGTCCGGCAGCGGCCCGGCCTACATCTTTCTTCTGGCCGAGGCGATGGAAGCCGCCGCCCTGGCCGAGGGCCTGCCGGCCGAGGCTGCGCGGACGCTGGTGCTGGAAACCGTGCTGGGCGCCGCGCGCATGCTGACCGAATCCGGCGAAGACCCGGCCGAGCTCCGCCGCCGGGTGACCTCGCCGGGCGGCACCACCCAGGCCGCGATCGAGACCTTCGAGACCGGCGGCTTCCGCGATCTGGTCGCCGCCGCCATCCGCAATGCGACCGAACGCGGCCGGCAATTGTCCGCCGCGAACGACTGAGGCTTCCGCCATGCTTTCGATGAGCCCGCTTTCGATGAGCCCTTGCTTGAAATCCGCGACACTCTGCGCCGCGCTCCTGCTGTCGGCCTGCGGCGACGACGCCCCGAAACAGGCCAAGCGCATCGACACGCCGCAGGAAGCGATCACCCGCATCGGCGACGTCACCATCCGCGCCAACGTGATGCGCACCGCCAACCTCAACGAAGCCGTGGCCCGCGGCTACGGCATCCAGCGCAGCGACGACACGCTGATGCTGCTGGTGTCGGTGCGCCAGGGCCCGGATGGCCGGGACATCGCGCTGCCGGCGACGATCCAGGCCTCCGTCGCCAACCTGCACGGCCAGCGCCGCGACATCGAGATGCGCGAACTGCGCACCGGCAACCCCGCATCGGGCCCGGAGCAGGCGCTGATCGATTACGTCGGCACAGTGGAGGTGTCGCCGCCGGATACGCTGAGTTTCGACCTGACGATCGCGCGCGAAGGCGCGGCCCCGGCATCGATGCAGTTCAACCGCGAGTTCACGCCCGAATGAGTGCCGGCAGCGCGTTCGACGGCGGCGCGTTCAAGGCCCCCGACCCCGCGTTCGCCGAACGCGTGCGCGGCATCTTCGACGCGCAGGCGCTGATGCGCACGCTCGGCGCGACCCTGTTGCGCGTCGCGCCGGGCGATGTCGAAATCGGCTTCGATTTCAATGCGGACTTCACCCAGCAGAACGGTTTCCTGCACGCGGGCGTCACCGCGACGCTGGTCGACACCGCCTGCGGCATGGCCGCGACCACGCTGATGCCGGCCGGCGCCGATGTGCTGAGCGTCGAGTTCAAGGTCAATCTGCTGCGCCCCGCCGACGGCGCGCGCTTCGTCGCCAGCGGCCGGGTGATCAAGCCCGGTTACACGCTGATGGTGACCCACGGCGACCTCTGGGCGTTCCCGCTGGCGACGTCCACCGACAGCGATCGCGTCCACGTCGCGACGATGCAGGCGACCATGATCCGGCGTTGATGCAGGCCTCGATTCGCAGCGCATGACATCGCGCGCACCATCCGCAACCGCATGGACGATCCGCGCACATAACCCATTCTTATGGGCGAAACACGCCGCCCGTCCCGACGCTGCGCGACGGATGACGTAACATCCGCGCAGCTTCGCCTGCGGCATGTGCCTGCAAAGCGCAGGCAAGCCGATCCACGCGCAGCCGTCATATCCCCACACGCACGACAGACGATCCCGGCCGCACCGGCGATGCCTGTCGTCGCATCAACGCTGTCACCCGCCACTTCACCGCAATGGAGCCAGGACAATGGGTTCGAAATCGATCGGCATGACGCTATTGATCCTGGCCGGGGCCCTTGGCGCCGGCTTGGCCGCCGCGCAGCAGACGCCGCCGCAGGCGCGCGGCAGCAAGGCCACCGGCAACGAGAGTTGGCAGATCGAACAGCGTCGCCGCTGGTGGATCGAATCGCGCGGCCTGGACAAGGTCCGCGGCGCCGGCGACATGCGCCGCAGCGCGGTGCGCACCCTGCGCATCCAGATGGCCCGGGAAGCCAGCGCAGGCCGCGCTGCGGATGCGGTCTGGCGCGAGCTCGGCCCCTCGTCGATGCGCATGGGCAACTGGACGATGGGCCGCGTGTCGGGCCGCATCAACGCCATCGCCCCGCATCCGACCAACGACAGCACGCTCTACGTCGGCTCGGCCAACGGCGGCGTGTGGAAAAGCACCGACGCCGGCGTGTCGTGGACGCCGACCTTCGCCGATGTCGGCTCGCAGTCGATCGGCGCGCTGTTCGTCGAACCGGGCAACCCGCAGAACGTCTGGGCCGGCACCGGCGATCGCAACGACGGCGACTGCGCCGGCTATCTCAGCGAAGGCGTGTTCCTCAGCAGCGACGGCGGCAATACCTGGGCCGCGCGCAACACCGGCATGGCGCTGTCGGTGGTCACCTCGATGATCACCCTGCCGACCAACGCCGATGTCGTGCTCGCCGCCGGTTTCGGCGACCGCTGCAACGGCGGCGGCGACGCCAACGGCGGCCTCTACCGTTCGACCGATCACGGCGCCACCTGGACCCAGGTCATGGACCGCAAGGTCGAGGACATCGTGGCGGTACCGGGCACCAGCACCGTCTACGCCAGCGCGCCGGGCAGCGGCGTTTATCGTTCGTCCGACGGCGGCGCCACCTGGACGCTGCTCGGCGTCGCCAACAGTTCGTCGCGCCTGCGCCTGGCGCTGTCGCCCAGCAGCCCGGGCGTGCTCTACGCACTCAGTTCCAGCACCCTGTACCGCTCGGACGACGCCGGAGGCACCTGGGTTACCGTCAACACCGCGGCCTGCGACGGCCAGTGCAGCTACAACCTGACGCTCGCGGTACATCCGACCAATCCGATGACGGTCATGGTCGGCGCGATCCGCCCGCGGCGCTCCACCGACGGCGGCGCCACCTTCACTACCCTCACCTCGACCTGGGGCACCTCGCAGCAGGTGCATCAGGACACCCACGTCATCCGCTATTCGCTCAACGATCCCAACCGGATCTGGATCGGCAGCGACGGCGGCGTCTGGCGCTCCGACAACGGCGCGTCCAGCTGGGTGAACATGAACGCCAATCTCAACATCACCCAGTACTACGACATCGTGGTCCATCCGACCGATCCGAACATCGTCTTCGGCGGCGCGCAGGACAATTCGTCCTCCAAACGCACGACCTCCAACGTCTGGGATCTGACCGTCGTCAACGGCGACGGCTTCATGAACGCCATCGACGATCTGAACTCGGCGATCGTGTTCCAGAACGGTTACCCCAGCGGCAGCACGCCGTCGATCTACCGTTCGACCCAGTCCGGCGCGCCCGGCACGTTCGCCAGCGCCGGCAGCAGCGGCCTGACCGGCGGCGGTTTCCCCTGGGTCACGCCGACCGATGTCGCCGGCGGCTATCACTTCGTCGGCGGCTATTACGTCTCGCGCGCGCCCACCAGCGCCGGCGCGATGAGCTGGACCACCATCAGCCCGCGCGTCAACGGCACCGTGCGGGTCATCACCGCGAAAAGGATCGACAGGAATGTCGCGGTCTACGCCGGCACCACCGCGGGATCGATCTATTACAGCGCCAGCGCCGCCAGCGCCGATGTGGCCGATGTCACCGGCAACTACCCGGGCGGCAGCGTCGCCGATATCGCGATCGACCCCGTCAACCCCAGCCGCGTCTTCGTCGCCCGCGCGGCGTTCGGCGGCGCCAAGCTCTATGTCTCGACGGCCGGCGGCGTCAGCTGGACCGCGATCGGCGGCGGCCTGCCGAACGTGCCGGCGAACACCGTGGCCATCGACCCGCTGAACCTGCAGCGCATCTTCGTCGGCACCGATATCGGCGTGTACGAAAGCACCGACGGCGGCGCCAGCTTCGTGCCGATGTCCACCGGCCTGCCCAGCGGTCTGGTGGTGAGCGATCTGGAAGTGGACGACAGCCCGCATATGCTCACTGCCGGCACTTATGGCCGAGGCGCGTGGCAGATCGACCTGTCGGGCGGCGCCGTCAACGTTCCGCCGGTCGCGAACTTCACCTTCACCACCAGCGCGCTGACCGCGAACTTCACCGATACCTCCGCCGACAGCGACGGCACCATCGCATCGCGCAGCTGGAATTTCGGCGACAGCACCACGTCCACCGCGACCAACCCCAGCAAGACCTACGCCGCGGCCGGCACCTACACGGTCACGCTCACCGTCACCGACAACAGCGGCGCCACGCATTCGAAGGCGAGCGCGGTGACGGTCGTCGCGGGCGGCGGCACGGTGCTGAGCAACGGCGTGCCGGTCACCGGCCTGAGCGCGGCCGTCGGCGCGTCGCTGAACTACACGATGGTGGTGCCCACGGGCGCGAGCAATCTGGTGTTCACGACCTCCGGCGGCACCGGCGATGTCGACATGTACGTGAGGTTCGGCAGCGCGCCGACCGATACGGTGTACGACTGCCGTCCGTACACCGGCGGCAACGCGGAAACCTGCACCTTCGCCGCGCCGACCGCCGGCACGTATCACGTCCGACTGAAAGCCTATGCCGCCTTCTCGGGCCTCAGCCTGGTCGGAAGCTACACGGTGGGCAACGGCGGCGCGCAGACCTATACCAACGCCACCGACTACGCGATCGCCGACAACGCCACCGTCAACAGCCCGATCACCGTCGCCGGCCGCACCGGCAACGGCTCGTCCACCACGCCGGTGGCGGTGAGCATCATCCACACCTACAAGGGCGACCTGAAGGTCGATCTGGTGGCGCCGGACGGCACGGTCTACGTGCTGCACAACCGCAGCGGCGGCAGCGCCGACAACATCGCGCAGACCTTCAGCGTGAACCTGTCTTCGGAAGCCTTGAACGGCACGTGGAATCTGCGGGTGAACGACAACGCGAGCGGCGATACCGGCCGCATCGACAGCTGGAGCATCACGTTCTGATCGACATGGATCGATCGAAGCCGGTCGATGCGAACGAAAGCGGAAGTCGCAAGACTTCCGCTTTCTTCATGGGCTTCCGACCCGCGCCGCGCAGTCGGACCACGCGCGGATATGTTTGGCGATCTCGCGCACGCCGTCGGTCAGCGCCGCCGGGCCTGGCTGCAGGATGATCGGCGACTTGATCTCGTACAACGCGCCGTCGCGCACTGCGGGAATCGCATCCCAGCCTGGACGCGCCGCGACCTTCTCCGGGCGGAATTTCTTGCCGCACCACGAACCGAAGATGATGTCTGGCGCGCGGCGGATCACTTCGTCGGGATCTTCGAGAATGCGCGCCTTCGCCAGCGACTCGGCCGCACGCTCGGGAAAGATGTCGTCGCCACCCGCGATCCGCACCAGCTCCGCGACCCAGCGGATGCCGCTGATCAGCGGTTCGTCCCATTCCTCGAAATACACCTTCGGCCGCCGCGGCAGCGTCGCCGCCTGCGCGGCGATGTCGTCGAGCCCGCGTCGCAGTTCGTCGGCATACGCATTCGCTTTGTCGGGCACGCCGACCAGCGCGCCGAGCCGGCGGACGTAATCGAGAATGCTCTCGACGCTGCGGTGGTTGCTGATCCAAACCTCCACGCCCTGCTTGATCAGCGCCGACGCGATCTCGGCCTGGATATCGGAAAACCCGACCACGAAATCCGGCGCCAGCTTCAGGATCTCGCCGATCTTCGCCGAGGTGAACGCACTGACCTTGGGTTTTTCCTTGCGCGCGATGGCGGGACGGACCGTGAAGCCGCTGATGCCGACGATGCGGTGCTGCTCGCCGAGCGCATACAGCACTTCGGTGGGTTCTTCGGTGAGGCAGACGATGCGTTGGGGGCCGATCATGCGGTGGCTGTGGCAAAGTAGAGACGATTCCACAGTCTAACCGGTGCCCGATGCGCGCATGGCTTCCGATCTTCCCGCTGTCGTTGGTCCTCTCGGCTTGCGAAGAGCGGATCGAGACGCGGGCTGAAAAGGAAGCGGCCATTGAACAGGCGGTCGCCCCTGCGATCGCCACTCCCGATAGCCTGGCACGTACGTCCAAAGTCGCGGTGCGCATACGCGTTATTGACAGCACAAGCGGTCTTCCTGTCGCCGGCGTGGACATACTCGATCTCGGATACCTGTCGCGATCGACAGGGGACGGTGGCGTTTACACCGGTACCGCGCTGGTGGAGCCGCAAGGAACTTTCTCGATTCGCTGCCGCGCACCCAAGCTGTTCGTTGCAGGCGAAATGCTTACCAACCAGCATTACAGCGTGACCGGCGGACGCATCGATCTGGTCATCGATGTCAACGCCGCGCGATGTGGAACACCGCTATCCAAACGCCGGGAACGTTTCGCGGGGATGTACGTTTCTGAGTTTGAAAGCAGTCTTTTCTTTCCCTGCAATGGGCTGCCGCCACCGGCCGAGAAAGACTTGTATGCCTCCCATGCAGCCTGGGCAGACGTGCCGACGGAGGTAGCCGGCGAACTTACCTGGGCGCAGATACGCGAGTCCGTGATCGGCGCGGACGACGGCTTCTACATCGAGTGGACGGGGACCCTCACTGGCCCTGGCAGTTACGGGCACCTGGGCATGAGCCCGTACGAGTTCAAGGTGGAAGCAATACACGACACATCAGACAAACGCCCTGCATCCTGCAAGGCGCCTGGATACGCCGAAAAGGTGCGCGAACGCGAACGCTGGCGGCGATAGCAGGTATCGGCGCCAGCGACTCAGGGATAAAGCATCCGCTTCGTCCACGCGCCGTCCGCGCCGCGCTCGTACAGATACCGTTCGTGCAATCGGAACTGCGCGCCGTACCAGAACTCGATGTTGCGCGGCACCACTCTGAAACCGCCCCAGCGCGGCGGGCGCGGCACGTCGCGGCCCTCAAATTCGCGCTCGGCGTCGGCGAAGCGCTGTTCGAAGGTTTCGCGGGCGTCGAGCGTATCCGACTGGTGCGACGCCCAGGCGCCGAGCTGGCTGGCGCGGGGACGTTTCGCGAAATAGGCCTCGGCTTCGGCATCGCCGACGATCTCGATCTCGCCTTCGATCCGCACCTGCACGCCGTCTTCGCCGAGCGCTTTCCAGAAGAACAGCAGCGCGGCCTGCGGGTTGGCCTGCAGTTCGCGGCCCTTGCGGCCGTCGAGGTGGGTATAGAACACGAAGCCGCGCTCGTCGTGGGCCTTCAACAGCACCATGCGCGCCGAGGGTCGGCCGTCGGGCGCGACGGTGGCGACGGTCATCGCGGTGGGCTCGGGGATGCCGGCCGCCTTGGCCTGCGCGAACAGCGAATCGAATGTGGCGAGTGCTTCGGCGTAGAGAGTCATGTCGGGGGCTTGGGAAGACGGCGTTGCGGTATTGTCGCGCGATGCAGCCGCCGACGCCCGTGATCCGGATCAAATCGACTCGACCGGGTTTCGGGTCGCCCGGTTTCAACGACGCGGTCGTCGCCGATGTGCTCGACGATGCGCTGCATCGCGACACGCGGGTCTATGGCATCGCCGGGCTGCAGGGCGCCGGCAAGTCCACGCTCGCCGCACAGGTGGCGGTGCTGGCGCGGGAACGCGGTCTGCGCGTGGCGACGCTGTCGATCGACGATGTCTACTTCGGCCGTCGCGAACGCCAGCGGCTGGCGCGCGACGTGCATCCGCTGCTGGTCACCCGCGGCCCGCCGGGCACGCACGATCTCGCGCTGGCCTGCGACACGCTGGACGCCCTGCGCGCGGGCAGCGCGGTGCGGCTGCCGCGCTTCGACAAAGCCGTCGACCAGCGCTTGCCGCCGTCGCGCTGGCGCATGGTCCGGCAGGTCGATCTGGTCCTGTTCGACAGCTGGTGCCTGAAAGTGCCGGCGGAAACGTCGGCGCAGCTGCGCGATCCGGTCAATCCGCTGGAACGCGACGAAGATCCGGACGGCATCTGGCGTCGCTGGTGCAACGAACGACTCGGCCGCGACTATCCGGCCCTGTGGACACGGCTCGACCGTCTGCTCTGGCTGCAGCCGCCGGATTTCGCGCCGGTCGCGCGCTGGCGCTGGCAGCAGGAGCAGACGATGCGCGCCGCACATTCCGGGCGGGTCGGCATGACCCGGACTGAAGTCGGCCGCTTCGTGCAGCATTTCGAGCGCGTCAGCCGACAGGCGCTGCGTACCCTGCCCGGGATCGCCGACCGCACCCTGGCGCTGGACGAACGGCGACGCGTGCGTCGGGAGCCGGAGCGGGTCGCCGACGCCGCAGGATGATGCTTATTCGACGACGAAACTCACCCGCATGTTCACCCGCCACTCGGTGACGTTGCCGGCATCGTCGGTGACGACCTTGGTCTCGTTGACCCAAGCGCCCTTGATGTTCTTGATCGACTCGGCGCACTTCTTCAGACCGCTGCGGACTGCGTCCTCGACGCTGGTGTTGGACGAGGCATTGATTTCGATGATCTTGGCGATGGACATGAGCTTGCTCCGCGATGGCCGGCGATGCGCCGGAACCTCAGGCTACGCCCCGGCTGTTAAAATCCCGGCATGACCCTTTCCACGCATCTTGTCCTGGTCGGCCCGATGGGCGCCGGCAAGAGTTCGTTGGGCCGGCGCCTGGCGCAGCGCTGGGGGCTGGCCTTCGTCGATCTCGACCGCGAGATCGAAGCGCGGGCTGGCACCGACATCCCGACGATCTTCGCCAGCGAAGGCGAAGCCGGTTTCCGCCGTCGCGAAAGCGCGGTGCTGGCGGACGTGCTGGCCCGCGACGCCTGCGTGCTCGCCACCGGCGGCGGTGCGGCGCTGGACGCGGGCAACCGGGCGCTGATGCGCAAGCACGGGTTCGTGGCGTATCTGCAGATCGACGTCGAGGAACAACTGGCGCGGCTGGCCGCCGACCGCAGCCGGCCGCTGCTGGCAGACGTCGACCGCAGCGAGGTGCTGGCAGGGCTGGCGGCCGCACGTGCGCCGCTGTACGCGGAAGTCGCCGATCTGACCTTCTCACCCACCGGAATGGACAAACGCGAAGCCGTGGACCGTCTGGCGGAACTGCTCGAACCTCATTGGCAGCGTCCGGCTGCACCCTCCCGCGCCGCGGATACGACATGACCACTCCCGCACTTCGCACCGTCAACGTCGGCGGCGCGCATCCCTACAGCATCGCGATCGACGAAGGTCTGCTCGACGCGGGCGCCGCGCTGGCGACCCGCATCCACGGCCGCCACGTGCTGCTGGTCAGCGACGACAACGTGGCTCCGCTTTACGCGAAACAGGTCGAGACCGCACTGCACAAGGTCCGCCCCGAGCTGCGGGTGACCCGGTTCACCATGCCCGCCGGCGAACAGTCCAAGACCCTGAGCCACTTCGGCGCCGCCATCGACGCCCTGGCGCAGGCCGGCGCGACCCGCGACGCCTGCGTGCTGGCGCTGGGCGGCGGCGTGGTCGGCGACCTCGCGGGATTCGCCGCCGCATGCTGGATGCGCGGCATCGACTGCATTCAACTGCCCACCACGCTGCTGGCGATGGTCGATTCCTCGGTCGGCGGCAAGACTGCGGTGGATCTGCCGCAGGGCAAGAATCTGGTCGGCGCCTTCCACCCGCCGCGCGCGGTGTTCGCCGACATCCGCACGCTGGATACGCTGCCGGAACGCGAACTGCGCGCCGGCCTGGCCGAAGTCGTCAAATACGGCGCGATCGTCGATGCGCCCTTTCTCGACTGGCTGGAAGCCCACGCCGCAGCGCTGCTGGCGCGCGAACGCGGGCCGCTGGTCGAAGCCATCGCACGCAGTTGCCGGCACAAGGCCACCATCGTCGAACGCGACCCGCTGGAACACGGCGAACGCGCGCTACTGAATTTCGGTCACACCTTCGGCCACGCCATCGAGGCCGAACAGGGCTACAGCGGCGATGGCGGCGATGCGCTCAATCACGGCGAAGCGGTGGCGGTGGGTATGGTGCTGGCGGCACGGTTGTCGGCGCACCTGGGCATGGCGCCGGCTGCGGACGTGGGACGCATCCGCAGCCTGTTGACCGCCTTCGGGCTGCCCACGGCGCTGCCGGCCGGGCTGGACGCGCACCTGTTGCTCGACCGCATGCGCCTGGACAAGAAAGCCAGCGCCAGCGGCCTGCGTTTCGTGCTGTGGGAAACGCCCGGCACCGCGCGGATCGTCTCGGATGTGCCGGAGGACGCCGTGCTGGAAACCCTGCAGGAAGGCTGACCGCCCGTTCCATCGGCGCCAGCCCTTACAATCCGCGCATGCGCCTTTTCCTGCAGCAACGCCCCGACGACCGCGAAGCCCCGCGCTTCGTGCAACTGCAGTTGGAAGCCGATCTGATCGGCGGCTGGACGCTGACCCGCGAATCCGGTCAGGTCGGCGGCCGCAGCACGCTCAAGCGCGAACAGTATCTCGACCAGACCAGTGCGCTCGCCGCGTTCGAGCGGGCGCGCGATCAAACGCTGAAAAAAGGCTTCCAGTTGATGTTCGCCCAAGGCGTCGACGCGCCGAATTGAGCACGCCGATTGAGCACGCCGGGCGCGACGTGCTCTCCATTCCATGATGTTCGATCAACACTTTCCCGGGATCTCCGCTTGACCACCGACACCGCTCCGAGCAACCACCGTTTCCTCCGCGCCCTGCGCCGCGAGCCCGTCGACCGCACGCCCGTGTGGCTGATGCGCCAGGCCGGCCGCTATCTGCCTGAGTACCGCGCCACCCGGAAACAGGCCGGCAGTTTCCTGGCGCTGGCGAAAAATCCCGATCTGGCCTGCGAAGTCACCCTGCAGCCGCTGCGCCGCTTCCCGTTGGACGCGGCGATCCTGTTCTCCGACATCCTCACCGTGCCCGACGCGATGGGCCTGGGTCTGTATTTCGCCGACGGCGAAGGCCCGAAGTTCGAGCGCCCGGTACGCACCGCCGAAGACGTGGCGAAGCTCGCGGTGCCGGACATGGAGACCGAGTTGCGCTACGTGATGGACGCGGTGCGGGTGATCCGCCGTGAATTGAACGGCAACGTGCCGCTCATCGGTTTTTCCGGCAGCCCGTGGACGCTGGCCTGCTACATGATCGAAGGCGGCGGCAGCGACAATTTCTCGAAGATCAAGGCGATGGCGCTGAACGCGCCCGAGCTGCTGCATCGCGTGCTGTCGGTGAACACCGACGCGGTGATCGCCTATCTCGCCGCGCAGCGCGCAGCCGGCGCGCAGGCGCTACAGGTCTTCGACACTTGGGGCGGCGTGCTCAGCCCTTCGATGTATCGCGAATTTTCGCTGCCTTACCTCGTCCGCATCGCCCGCGAATTGCAGCGTGGCGAAGGCGCCGAGCGCACGCCGCTGATCCTCTTCGGCAAGGGCAACAACAACTATCTGGAAGAACTCACAGCCTCCGGCACCGAAGGCGTGGGCGTGGACTGGACCATCGAACTCGCCGATGCCGCGCGGCGCACCGGCGGCAAGGTCGCGCTGCAGGGCAACCTCGACCCGGCGACGCTGTACGGCTCGCCCGCCGCGATCCGCGAGCACGTGCGTCGCGCGCTGGACAGCTACGCGGATGGCAATGGCGGCTCGCGCGACGGCCACGTCTTCAATCTCGGCCACGGCATGTCGCCGGACATGAATCCCGATCATGTCGCCGCGCTGGTGCAGGCGGTGCATGAGATCAGTGCGAGATAAGCGAAGAGACGACCGTTCACGGCGATGATGCCGGCACCACCATCGCGTCGATCACCTCCGCCAGCATGTCTCCGGTCAATGGCTTGCGCAGGAACGCGTCGAAGCCGGCCTCGCGCGACTGCGATTCGGCCTCGTGATCGGCACGGGCAGTGACCGCCACCATCGGCTGGGCGAATGTCTGCATGCGCAGATGCCGCGCCAGCGCCAGGCCATCCATGCCCGGCAGGTCCAGATCGATCAGGGCGAGATCGAAGCGCCGGGTCGCGACTTCGGCCAACGCCGCGAGCGCGTGAGCGACGTGCACCACGCGATGCCCCTGCGCCTGCAGCATGCCGGTCAGCACGTCGGCGACGATGGCATCGTCTTCGATCAACAGCACCTGCAAGCTCATCCGCGGCATCGACACCGCAGCATGACTCGGCAGCGACGCCGCCATGGCGGATCCGGCTGCGCGCAACAGCGGCAGATGCACGATGAAAGCGGCGCCTTCGCCCGGCGCGCTGCGCAGTTCGATACCACCGCCCATCGCCACCGCCAGCTCCCGGCAGATCGCGAGTCCCAATCCACTGCCGCCATAGCGGCTGGCGGTGCGTGCGCCCTCCGCCTGCTCGAAGCGGCGGAACAGACGGCTCTGTTGTTCCTCATCGAGGCCCGGCCCGGTATCGCGCACCGTGAAGCGCAGACCGTGCGACGCCGATCCATCGACGGACAAGCCCACTTCTCCGCGCGCGGTGAACCGGATCGCATTGCCGAGCAGATTCAACAGGATCTGACTGAGACGCGTGGCATCGCCCTGCCAGCCGCCGCGGACGTCATCCGCGATCTCGACGACCAACGCCAGACCCTTGCGCTCGGCCAGTGGCCGCATCAATGCGGCGGTATCGTCGATCAACACGCCCAGTTCGAAATCCGCGATATCCAGTTCGAAGCGTCCGGCTTCGATTCGCGCGAGATCGAGCGCATCGTTGACCAGGCGCAGCAGATGCCCGCCGGCACGCCGGATCGCATGTACTTGCCCCTGCTGCTTGCTGTCCAGCGCGGTCGACAGCAACAGCTCGCTCATGCCCAGCACACCGGTCATCGGCGTACGCACCTCATGGCCAAGGTTGGCGAGGAAGCGGCTCTTGGCCAGGGACGCTTCTTCGGCCAGCGCGCGCTTCTGCTGGATCAACTGATATTCGTGACGGCGCTTGAGCCGCATACGATCCAGATACGACAGCCACCACAGCAAGGCCACCGCTGCTGCGGCATACAGCATCCACGCCCAGCCGCTTCGCCACCAGGGCGCCTGGACCCACAGATCGATATGCCGCGTCGGCGACCAGACGCCGTCGGCATTGGCGCCCTGCACCTCCAGCAGATAGCGTCCGGGCGGCAATGTAGAGAACACGCGTTCTCCGCGGGTATCCAGCACCCAGTCGGGGTCGTACCCACGCAGCCTGAAACGGTAACGATGCGCCGCCGGATCGACGAACGACATCACCCGCGCGGTCACGCGCAGATCGCGGTCGCGCGGCCGCATCACCGCGCGCAGCCCGCCGCCATCGCGACCGGAGAACGTCACCGTGTCTTCGCCACGGCGCAGATCGACCGCCTCGATCGCCAAGGCGGATGCGCGCGGCGCAGACAGGGGGCGGTCGGGATCGAACAGCGCCAGCCCCTGCTTGGACAATGCGAGCGCCGGCCCCCGATTCCCGCGGACAGGTCCGGCCAGCATGAAATCGATGTCGGGCAAGCCATCGCTCATGCCGAAATTGCGGAGTCGACGGTTGCGCCCATCGTATTGCAGGAGGCCGCGCGCGGTACTCAACCAGAGCTGATCGTTGCCGGCAGCGAGGATGCCGGCGACTTGCGTCATGGGTAATCCGTCATCGCTGCCGATGCGTTCCCGCAGTCGAAGCCCCTCATTGCGCCACTCATAGCGCTCCAGACTGCCGAAACGCGCTACCCACAGCGTATGCGGCGCGGCGAAAACGAAAGACTGGATCGCCTCGCCGGCACTCACTTCGACCGCTTCGAAACGTTGGCCGTTCCAGCGCCTGAGCCGTTGACCATCGGACAACCATGGCCGCCCATCGGGACCGGGCTGAAGTTTCGCGTAATCCTGACCCGATGCGCCGAGCACGGCTTCGGGCGCCAGCTCATACAGCAATTGCCCATCAGGCGCATGAATCCGCAAACCTCCGCCGAACAGGGAAACCCACAGGCGACCATCGTCGGTACACAGGAGTGCCTGTGGCGTGCGCACGCCATCATCCGGGAAACGCAGGCTGCGTCCGCGCCTGCCGAACGATGGATCGAACTCGACCACGCCATGGAAACTGGCGAGCCACAGTCGGCCATCGGGGCAGCGCGCCAGCGTCTGCAACCACTCCTCGCCGAGCGACTCGGCGCTGGCGAGCGGTCGCAAAGAGGCTTCACCCGCTCGCAATGCGTAAAGCATCCTGCTGCCAACGATCCAGAATCCTCCTTTCCCGTCGGCTGCGACCGCGAATGGATCCGTGCGCTCGATCGCCATGCCTTCCACTTCGTCGAGCACAGCGAAACGCTCATGCTCGGGCGGCAGATACGACAGCCCCTGTGAATAAGACGCAAACCACAGCCCGCCTTCCCGATCCATCACCTGCGCGAATACGCCACTGCTCAATCCATCGTCGCGACGATCCCCATGCGCCATCACGACCGGCCCATGGGTCGTAGGCGCTTGAAACAGCCCTGCTGCTGTTCCTATCCAATATGTGCCGCGTTTGTCGCGCATGACCATCGTATTTGTAGCCAACGCAGGTAACGCCCAAAGCGCTGGCTGTACGCTCCCATCCGCTGCATATTTATAAAGTCCACGATCAGTACCTATCCAGATCTCACCGTAGCGATTACCATCGAGGCCGAAAACTTGCGCACCACGCAGCATACTTGGCGCAATCTCTTTGATCGCGCCACCGCGATATCGATGCAGCCCAACATCACTACCGATTAGTAAATCATCCGCACCTAAAACGAACAACATCGAGGGAACACCAACGAGGAAAGCACTTGTATCAGTTAACCGTTGACTAATTCTGCCGTCGCGCGTTGCACGGCAAAGCTTGCCAGTGTAGGTCGTGAACCACACACCTCCTCCCACAGCTGTAGAAATAGCCGTGATATCGCGACCACACGCCGCCGCCTCGCCCTCGAAACGCACCGGCACGAATCCCCGATGGGTCGGGTCCAGCACACTGAGATGGCCCGGAGATGCGACCCACACCCGATCGTCCTCGTCCAGCGCCAACGCGACCAGATCGTTGTCGGGCAGCGAACTGTCCACGCCGGGTTCGCGCCGCCAGAACCGGAAACGCGTACCGTCGTACCGCGCCAGTCCGTCGCCGGTCGCCGCCCAGACGTAGCCCTGGCGGTCCACGGCAAGATCGTTGATGACCGAAGACAGGCCCTGTCCGGGACCGAAACGGACAAATCGGTGTTTCACGGGAAGCGGCGGCGACCCGGCCGCAGCGGAGCCGGTCATCGGCCATACGAACGCGAAGCAGAGCCAGCCCGCCATGGCGAACCCATATCGACGATTCGTCGGCCGGGCATCTCCGCTCATGCTTCGTTTGCCCATGTTTCCGTACCGTCGTCGCGCATGCCGTTCCTGTGCCTGGTCATCCTGAACATCGTTCCTTGCCCCCGTGTGGCCGCCGGGCGCGCGATGCATCGTTGCAGCCCCGTGGGGACATATGCTGCGGCATCCGCCTAGAATCCGGCAAACGCTCTGCGAGGTTCCCCAATGCCGTTCGCCTATCGCCACCGGATCGCCGCACTCGTCGCATTCGCGATCCCGCTTCCGTTCGCGGGCGGTGCGACGGCGGGCGAAGCCGTTCGCTACAGCCTCGACCCGGTGCACACGCGGGTGATGTTCGCGATCGAGCATGCCGGGTTTTCCAAAGCCATCGGGACCGTGTCCGGGAGTACCGGCCAGTTGGTCTTCGATGCCGAAGACTGGCGCGTCGCCACGCTGCGGGCCAGCGTGCCGATGGCGCGCGTGGACATGGGCGATGCCGGCTGGAACAAGGCGGCCCTGGCCGGCAATCTGCTCGATGTCGACGACCACCCCGAGGCCGTGTTCGTCTCCACCCGCGTCGAGCCGATCGCCCCGAACCGCGCTTCCGTGCATGGCACCCTGACCCTGCGCGGCGTGTCGCGCGAGATCGTGCTGGACGTGACCCTCAACGCGGTCAAGCGCCACCCACTGCCGCCGTTCCGGCGCACGGTCGGATTCTCGGCCACGTCCATGCTGAGCCGCAAGGCTTTCGGTATCGACGCCTGGCCGAGCGTCATCGGCGATGCGGTCGAGCTGCGGATCGAAGCCGAAGCCGTGCGCAGCCGAGCCGATGACGGCGACGATGTCGATGCCAACGCACCCGATGCCCCGATCGATGCCTCTTCCTCTCCGGGAGCCGCAACGACCGGCGCGCTTCTCCAGACCACCACGGAACCCGCACCATGACCTTGAAGAACACGCACGACCGCTGGGGCGGCGTCAGTCAGCTACTGCATTGGCTGGTCGTCGTCCTGATCCTGACCATGGCCTGGCTCGGCCTGACCATGGGCGACCTGCCCAACGGCCCGGACAAGATCCAGACCTACGCCCTGCACAAATCGATCGGCATCACCATCCTCGCGCTGGTCGCCCTGCGCCTGCTGTGGCGCCTGTATGCCGGCACGCCGCAGCCGGTGCCCGGCTCGCCCCGCTGGCAGGAACGCATCGCCGGCCTAACCCATTTCGCCATCTATGCGCTGCTGTTCGCGATCCCGCTGAGCGGCTGGGTGCTGAACTCGGCGGCCGGATTCCCGCTGCAGTGGTTCCATCTGGTCAATCTGCCTTACATCGTCGAGAAGAACCACGACCTGCACGAACTGGCCGAGAACGCGCACGAAATCATGTTCTGGCTGCTCGTCCTGCTGGTGGTGGCGCATGCCGGCGCCGCCTTCTATCACCACCTGTTCCAGCGCGACGCCACGCTCGCACGCATGCTGCCGCGCGGCTGGCTGCGCGTCGGCGACAACACCGCCACAACGCCTGCAGCCGCAACGGCCGCGACCTCCACCGACACCCCACCCCCTCAGGATCCAGACCATGCCGCATGAATCCACCCGACCGCTTTCATCCGGCGCGCGCCTGACCGCTGCGCTCTGCCTTGGCCTGCTGCTGGCCGGTCCTGCCTCCGCCGCCGATTACGTCCAGACCACGGGCTCCACGCTCGGCTTCTCCGGCCAATACCAGGGCGATGCCTTCAACGGCCGCTTTCCGGGCTTCGCCACTGTCCTGTCGTTCGACCCGGCCAAGCCCGAGCTCGGCAGACTCACCGTGGTCATTCCGCTGGCCACCGCCACCGCAGGCAACCCCGATTACAACAGCGAGTTGCGCGGCGCGTCCTTCTTCAACAGCCCGAAGTTTCCGCAGGCGCGCTACACGGCGACCAGGTTCCGCTCGCTGGGCGGCGGCCGATACGCCGCCGACGGCACCCTGACCCTGCGCGGCGTGAGCAAGCCGGTCACGCTCAGCTTCACCTGGACCGCAGGCGCGAAACCGGTGCTGTCCGGCACCGCTGTCGTCAAACGTCTCGACTTCGGCGTCGGCGACGGCGACTGGGCCGACACCAAGGTCATCCCGAACGAGATCAAGATCACGACCAAAGTCGTCCTAAAGACGAAATAGACGGGTTACAGACTGGTCTGCAGCATCGTCGTCTCACCCATGCGCATCGGACGAGGCGACGATGCCGACCCGCCGGCCTGTCTCCGGCCTATCGACAGCGACCCGCCGCGGATGCCTACAATCGCCGCACATTCATCGGATGGGGGCTCCATGAAACAGAAAGCACGGCAGACGCGGCTGGTGGCGACCTATTGGGTGAAGGATCCGATCGCCTGGGCGGAGAGCTTCACCCCGCGACTCGCGCCACAGCAGCAGTCCGGAATCCGGATCACGCGGATGAAAGTGAAAGCGCATCCCCGTCGCAATCCGGGATATCCCTACCGCGTCACGCTGACGGCACAGGTCCAGGACCGGGCACAGGCCATGCAGTGCATGCGGCAGAACGACCCGATCTGCGTGAAGGCGGGCGTCCAGATGTCGTCGATCACCAACGCCTGGTACCGCTGAGCCCTGGGCCAACCGCTCAGCGCGCCGGCTTAGCGTCCGGCAGCGGGCGCAGGGTGTATACGAACGCGCCGAGCAGATCGCCGGCGCGTTTGTCTTTGTGGCAGCCGAGACATTCGTCGCCGGCGCTGATCGGCCCGACCACGCGCAGCGCATCGCCCTGCGGCCGCACCACGAGGCGCTGCCCGTCCTCCAGCGCGCGTACATCGGCGCGCTCGGTTCCGGTCAATGGCCTGCCCGCGCGCCGCGGCGCCAGCGCCGTGCCGTCCTCGCTGTGCTGGAATCCCTGGAACGCCGAGGAGAACACCACCGGCGGATCGTGTCTGGCGATGCCGATCAGCTGCAGATCCTGGACCCACAGCGGCGTTTCGCCGCGGGTCCGATAGTTGCTCATGACCCGCATCATCGGCGTGACGCGCATCCTGCCGAAGCCCTCGCTCTGCACGAACGCCAGCACGAAGTCGTCGTGCATCCTCAGCAGTTCCTCGTGCCCGGGCGTATCGCGACCCACGGCCGATGCCCAGCCCGCAACGGCCAGCACCGACGCTATCGCGACCAGCCCCCACCGCATCCCTGTGGCCTTGCGCGTGATCATTGTTTTCATTCCGGCTTTCCTCATGGTCTTGATCGCGGCTTTCGTCCGTCATCCCTTCCGATGACATCGCGAGCGCACGCCAACTCGCGTCATCCATGGCAACGTGCGGCTGCGCAGTGCGTTCAGTCGGCCGCCAGCACGGCCGCCGCGTGCGCGTCGAACGGCCAATCCAGTTCGACGTCGTGGACACCGTCGCGCAACACCGGCACCCGATGGCCGTACGCGGCTTCCAGCGCATCGTCCTCGTCGATGAACACGCTCTCGAATTCGGGGAAACGGGCATCGGCCAGCACCGCCAGCGCCCGATCGCACAGATGGCAATCGTCGCGCCGATAAAGAATGAATCGGGAGGGCAGTTCGTGGACCATACGCTGGCGTCAGTGCGGCATGCGCGATGCGGCATAGAATACGGCCCTCGCGCACCGGGCACACGCCCGGGCGCATCGATCCGGGATACGCGCATGGCCGTCAGTACGTTCGACCTGTTCAAGATCGGCATCGGTCCGAGCTCCTCGCATACGGTCGGGCCGATGCGCGCCGCCAGCCGCTTCGTCCACCGCTGGCTCGAAGAAAGCGGCGGCGGCGACCTCGCACGGACCGCGCGGGTGCGCGCCGAAGTATTCGGCTCGCTCGCGATGACCGGCCGCGGCCACGGCACCGACAAAGCGTTGCTGATGGGCCTGGAAGGGCATTGGCCGAACGAAATCGACCCCGATGTCATTCCCGAAGCGCTGGCCCGCATCCGCGGCGAAAAGAAGATCCGTCTGCTCGGCCGCCACGAGATCGGCTTCGACGAGAAGCAGGATCTGATCATGAACAAGCGCCAGAAACTGCCGTTCCACACCAACGGCATGCGCTTCACCGCCTACGACGCGGCCGGCGAAGTCGTCGCCACCCGCGACTACTATTCGGTCGGCGGCGGTTTCGTGGTCAATCAGGACGAAGCGGCCGAAGACCGCATCGTCGCCGATACCACCGAACTGCCCTATCCGTTCCACAGCGGCGCCGAACTGCTGGATCAGTGCGAACGCAACGGCCTGAACATCGCCGACCTGATGTTCGCGAACGAACACGCATGGCGCTCTGGCACCGACATCCGCCAGAACCTGCGCGACCTCTGGACCGCGATGCAGGCCTGCGTGCAGCGCGGCATCCGCGAAGTCGGCGTCCTGCCCGGCGGCCTGCACATCACCCGTCGCGCGCCGGCGCTGCACGCCGAGCTGTCCTCGAAGCCCGAAGCGGGGATGCGCGACCCGCTCACGGTGCTGGACTGGGTGAATCTGTACGCGCTGGCGGTGAACGAGGAAAACGCCGCCGGCGGCCGCGTCGTCACCGCGCCCACCAACGGCGCCGCGGGCATCATTCCGTCGGTGCTGCATTACTACGACCGCTTCTGCCCCGGCGCCAACGAACAGGGCGTATTCGACTTCATGCTCACCGCCTCGGCCATCGGCATCCTCTACAAGGAAAACGCATCGATCAGCGGCGCCGAAGTCGGCTGCCAGGGCGAAGTGGGCGTGGCCTGCTCGATGGCGGCGGCCGGTCTGACCGCCGCGCTCGGCGGCACACCGGGACAGGTCGAAAACGCCGCAGAAATCGGCATGGAACACAACCTCGGCCTGACCTGCGACCCGATCGGCGGCCTGGTGCAGATTCCCTGCATCGAACGCAACGCCATGGGCGCGGTGAAAGCCATCAACGCCTCGCGCATGGCGCTGCGCGGCGACGGCAAGCACAAGGTGTCATTGGATAAAGTCATCAAGACGATGCGCGACACCGGCCGCGACATGCAGGACAAGTACAAGGAAACCTCGCGCGGCGGTCTGGCGGTGAACGTGATCGAGTGCTGAGCGCGCTTACAGATCGCGAAAACCGTCCCGGTGCCGGCTGCATCAGCGTCTGACGTCGGCGCCTCCGATGTTGGTCTCCTTTCGCGGACGTATCCGTTTCGGCGGAACATACGGCCGCCGCACGTTCGCTGCCGGGCTGGCCTGCTCGGTGGCCGATTGCGCCAGTGCGTTGTAGAAACTGGCTTCGGGGAATGAATCGTAGACGTTGAGGTCCGCGTCGTTGGTCACCCACAGGCGCCCGACATAGAGTTGCTTGCTGCGCGCCACCACCGCACTCAGCTGTGCGGGCGTGGCGCCATGCACGACGTGCCAGAACCGCGAGCGGGGATATTTATCCGCGAACGCCGGCAGTATCGATGCCGTCGGCGTATTGAGATAGTTCGTCGCATTCGTTTCGAAGCTCATGAAGATATCGGCCGTCGGCATCATGCATTCCTCGAACTTCGTGCCCGGGTTGAGCACGACGCGCTGGTCGGCGCCCTTGGCGAGCACGCGGTTGCGGATCGCGGTGTAATAGGCGACGCGATTGCAGGTGGGATCGGCTTGATCGATGAAAATACCGTTGACCCGGTACCACGCGTAATAACGGTCGATATCGTTGAACACGTCCGTCAGGCTGCGCTGGCCATAATTCGTATCGACATAACCGAGCGCCCGTCGGCCCTGCCGCCGCGCGGTGTTGATATGACCCGCCAACTGCGGAATCGCGACGGTGCCGGGACCGTTATCGGGCCCGACGAACACGACCAGATCCAGCGTCAGCGGGTCGCTGGCCAATAGCCTCTGCCAAGTCGCCGTATCCCCGTACCAGATATAAGCGGGTATACCCAACTGCTGCGCAGTCGGCGAGGTTTGCCACGGATAATGGTGCAGATACAGTCCCGAATCAGCCCCGGCCCCGGCCGCGGTCTGCAGATGGATCCTGAAGCCGGTGACGTTCGGCGATGCGGATTCGCCGATCGTGGATCGAGCGATCCGCCAGCGTGCGCTACGGGCGCCGAGCTCGAACGGCACCGTCCCCAGGCCCTGCCACGACCAGTTCCGGCCGGTGCCGGTGTAGCGGTAGATGAACTGGCCTTCCACCAAGAATTCCGCGCCGTTCTGAATCGTATCCACGGAAAATCCGGTGGCCGGATTGTTGTCGGTATCCAGATAGACCCGGTGGAAGGACCAGCCCTGCGGTTCGAATTCGGCGTAGATCGTCAGCGTCGACGCGTCGTTGCCGCTTTCGACCATTTCCATCACCGGCGTCGCCGGCAGCACGATTGACGGAACGACGACTTTGGCCTTGCCCTGCGCCTGCGCGGCACTCGCGGATACCGCGCAGAGCACCGACAGCAGAATCATCGCTGCCAACATCGCTGCGAACGGGCGGCGTTTCTCGATCGACGAATCCGTCTTCATATTCCTCCCTCCCTGGGATGATGGCGACTGCAATCGCATCTTGACCTGGCACATCCGTGCCATCGGGACTCTAGCACACGCTGCCGCGCATCGAGGAAGCCAGCGCGCACGCGGCTGATGCGTCGCGCGCCAGTCGGTCATGCCCTGGACCGGCGGTTCGAAAAACGACCGGAAAGGTCTTTTCGATAGCCTGCTAGACTCGGCGTTCGACAGCCGGCCGGGGGAAATATTGAATGTTTCGCCTCGTGTGGCTGACGGCCCTGTATCTGCTGGGCGCATGGTACGCAGGGGCCTTCATTCTGGCGCCGGGCGAAGTCAGCCTGTTCTGGCCGGCCTCCGGCGTCGCTTACGCCGCGGTGCTCCGTTACGGCCCGCGCTGGTCGCTGTTCGTGCCGATCCCGGTGCTGCTGAACCACTGGCTGTTCAGCCCGGTCCCGACCGAATTCCTGCCCTACTCGGTCGCCAGCAATCTGCTCAGCGCGCTGGCCGGTTATTACGTCTGCACGTCGATCACCGGCACCCGCGCCAGACTCAGCGTCCGCAGCGGCTTCGGGCTGATGTGCGGCGCGCTGACGATGTCCGTGAGCTCCGGGCTGATCGGCACCGCCGGACTGGTGGCCTCGGGCATGGCCGCCGGCGAGGAACACTGGCTGGCGTTCGCGCGATGGACCATGGGCGACCTGCTGGGCATCATCTGCCTGGCGCCATCGCTGCTGTATCTGACCCATCGGCCATCGGGCGGCGCCAGCCTCACCGTCAACGGCAAATACTCGTCCGCGCGCGAGAAGTGGATCTGGGTGCTGTGCAGCGCGCTCACGGTGCCGATCTTCTACTACGCCGGCACCAAGAGCGGCCTGTATTCGCTGGGGCTGGTGTCGCTGCCGCTCGGCCTGCTGCTGTGGAGCGCGGCGCGCTTCGAGCCCCTGTGGTCGGTGCTGGGCACCGGCATCGCGGTGCTCACCATCACCTCGCTGACCGCGCTGGGGCTGGGCGGCTTCCAGGCACCCAAGGATCCGCTCGACACCGCGCTGCTGCTCGGCTTCATGTGCCTGTTCGCGAACATCCCGCTGATGCTGATGGCGGCGATCTCCGAGCAGCGCGCGGCCACCCGCCAGGCACTGACCCGGGCGGTGACCGACGCCGCCACCGGCCTGCCCAACCGCGGCGCGTTCGAACAAGCGGTGCAACGGGCGATGTCGCGCCGCGGCGAAGAGCACGGTCTGATGTACCTCGACCTCGACCACCTGAGCCTGATCAACGACACCGCCGGACACGCTGCCGGCGATACGGTGATCCAGGCGATCGGCGCGCTGCTGCGCTCCCGGGCGGGGCAGGACGACCAGGTGTTCCGGATCGGCGGCGACGAGTTCGCGCTCCTGCTGCACGGCCCGCCGAATGCGTCCTTGCGCACCGCCGAGATCGTACTGCGCACGATCGAGCGCTTCCGGATCGGCTGGCAGGACCAGATCCTGAACGTGACCGCCAGCATCGGCCTGGCGACGTTCCGGGCCGGCGAAGCCGACTCCGCCCGCCTGTTGTCGCTGGCCGACAGCGCGTGTTTCACCGCCAAGGAGTTGGGCGGCAACCGCATCTGCGTCGCCAACCACGAGTCCGGCGAAATGCAGGAGCGGACCGCGGCGATGCGCTGGGCGGTCCGCATCCGCGAAGCGCTCGAGCGCGGGCTGTTCGAACTCGACTGCCAGTCCATTTTGCCGCTGGGCGGCGTGGCTCCGCCGGGGCGCCACTTCGAAGTGCTGCTTCGCATGCGCGACCCGGAGACCGGCCAGCGCCTCGCGCCCGGCCATTTCATTCCCGCGGCCGAACGCTTCCACCTGGGCGTCCAGCTAGATCGGCACGTGATCGAACTGGCGCTGGGCTGGCTGGAGGCGCGTCCGGATGCCGCCGCGCAAGTGCACCAGTGCGCGATCAATCTCACCGCCGCGTCGATGGTCGACGAGACGTTCCAGCAATTCCTGGTCCAGCGCGTGCTGCGCAGTCCGCTGCCGTCGAGCATCCTGTGTTTCGAGATCACCGAAACCAGCGCCGTCAGCGATCTGGCCCGCGCGCAGAGGCTGATCTACCAACTGCGCTCACTGGGCTGCGCCTTCGCGCTGGACGATTTCGGCACCGGTTTCTGCTCGTTCAATTATCTGCGCTCGCTGGACGTCGACTACTTCAAGATCGACGGCAGCTTCATCCGCGATCTGCGCGACTCGCAGCTGTCGACGGCGATCGTGCGTTCGATCACCGACATCGCCCACGTCCTCGACAAGAAGACCGTGGCCGAACAGGTCGAAAGCGAAGACGACTGCGAACTGTTGCGCTCGCTGGGCGTCGATTTCGCGCAGGGATACGGGCTGCACAGGCCAGAGCCGCTGGAAGCGTATTTCGCCCGCGATCCGGCAATGGCCATCGAGCGCATGCCCGCATAGCCGCGATGCGCGACGGCCGCAACGGATCGCAACGGCCACGGATCATGGCGACGACAAGCCGCTGTCGCTGGCGTGTCATCTTCATCGCCGATCTTCACGGGTTCGCTTCAGGCCGAATTCTTCCATGACCCGATATCCGCTCGCACTGGCGCTCGCTCTCGCCGTATCCCTGCCATTTTCCGCTGCGTCCGCTGCGCAGCCCAATGCCGGCAGCGCGATTTTCCTGCATCCCGACGGTATGGGCGCGAACACCTGGGCGGCCACGCGGCTGATGCAGGTCGGGCCGGACGGACGCCTGGCCTGGGATCGACTGCCGCGGCTCGCGATCTATGTCGGGCCGATGACCGACAGCGTCAACGCCTCGTCCAACGGCGGCGCCACCACGCACGCGTACGGCATCCGCGCATCGCTGGACAGCTACGGATGGGTCGAGAAAGGTCAGGTGCCGGTCGCGGCCTCCGGCAAGCGCATGAGCCTGATGCGCGAAGCGCAGGCCGCCGGCAAGAAGGTCGCGATCTTCAATTCTTCATCGATGAGCGAACCGGGCACCGGTGCGTTTCTCGCGACCATCGCCGACCGCGACGACGAAGCCGGCATCTCCGCGCAGATCCTCGCCGCGAAGCCCGACATCGCGCTGGGCGGCGGCGAGATGTTCTTCCTGCCCAAGGGCGTGCGCGGCCGTCACGGCGTGGGCGTGCGCACCGACGGCCGCAATCTGATCGACGAAGCCAAGGCGGCTGGTTATACGGTCGTGTTCACCCGCGACGAGTTGCTGGCGCTGCCGCAGGACACGCAGCGCGTGATCGGTCTGTTCGCGCACGAAGCGACGTTCAACGAAGCCGATGAAGCCACACTGGCGCGAAGGAAACTGGGACCATTCCAGCCGCAGGCGCCGCGCTTCGACGAGATGCTCGGCTTCATTCTTTCGCGGCTGAAAGATGCCCCGAATGGTTACCTGATCGTCGGTAACGAAGAAGCCACCGACAATCTCTCCGGCGAGAACAATGCGCCGGCCACGCTGGAAGCCGCCGCAGGCGCCGATCGCGCGATCGAGATCGCCCTGGCCGAAGCGCGCGCCAATCCGGCGCTGACCATCGTCGTCGCCTCCGATTCCGACAACGGCGGCATGAACGCCACCAGCGACGATCTGGACGATCCGGAAGATCTGCCGCGTCCGCTGCCCGCGCGCACCGCCAGCGGTTCGCTGCTCGACAGCGACGGCGGCAAGCCGTTCATGAGCGCACCGGACGCGCGCGGCGTGCGCCAGCCGTTCTACATCACCTGGGCATCGGATTCGGACAGCGCGGGCGGCACGGTGGCGCGCGGGATCGGTCCGGGCGCGGCGAAGATCGAAGGCACGATCGATTCGACCGCGATCTATCGGGCGCTGTATCTGGGGCTGTTCGGTCGCGGGATCGAGTGATCGCGATGGACTGAACGGAAGAAGCGCGGCATGCGCAGCGCTTCACTGAAGAACAGTAAGAGCGGCGCAGGCCGCTCTCTTATCCGCAAACCCCTCATACAACATGACGACATTGGATTCGATGGTCATGCCTGTAGGAGGGCCTTCAGGCCCGAGCTTTCCCCAACGCCCGCCGCGACTCTTTCGAGCTCGGGCCTGTAGGCCCTCCTACGACGGCAGGTCGATTCCAGCATTCGCGTTCACCGGATCGACGGGATCAGAACTCGTAGCGCAACACCAGTTGATAGACCGGGCCGCCGGTTTCGCTTTCCAGTTCGTATTCTTCGTAGTCGCGATCGAGCTGATCGGCGATGGTGGTGAATTTGTCGAACACTTCGTCCTTCGACGCATCCAGCAGATTCGAGCCGGTCAGGCGCAACGCCCAACGCTCGCCGAAACGCTTCTCCATGAAGGCTTCGAGATCGCCGTCGTACGACATGCGCACTTCCTCGCCGACGATGCGGCCGTAGGCGTCGCCCTGCTTGCGGTAGGTCACGCCGAACGACATCGCAGGCGTCGGCAGTTCCTGGATGAAACCGACGTTCAGCACGTAATCCGACTGGTCGTTGAAGCGGCGGGTGCCGAAGGTGTCCTCGATCTCGCTGTCCAGCCACGAATAATTGAAGAACACGCCGGTGTGCTCCAGGCCTAAGCCGGTGAGCGGCGTCGACAGATCGAGCTCGGCGCCCCAGACCTCGCCGTCGCCGGCATTGCGCGGCTGCAGCACGAACGTGCCCGGGCCTTCGTCGCCTTCCACGCCGGTGTTGGCGATCTCGATCAGATCTTTGATGTCGCGATAGAACAGATTCACGCCGACCACGCCGCGGCGACCGAGGCGACGCTCCCAGCCGAAGTCCAGCCCCCATGCGGTTTCGGCGCGCAGATCGGGATTGCCCAGCAGATCGTTGTCGCCCAGTTCGGCCAGCAGCACCGCCGGCGAGATGTTGTCGAAGCCCGGACGACGCATCGTGCGCGCCAGCGACAGGCTCAGGCGCTGGGTGTCGTCGAGATTCCAGCGCAGATGCGCCGACGGCAGTAGTTCGCCGTAGCGGCTGTCGCTGCGGCGGTCGGCCGGCGCGACGGTCAGGTCTTCGATCTCGGTTTCGGTGCGCTGATAGCGCAGGCCCGCTTCCCATTCGAACGCGCCCGATTTGCCATCGAGGCGCACGAACGGCTCGATCCGGGTTTCGTCGATGGTGTTCAGGCCGCCGGCGACCGGCAGATACGGGCCGAACGCGCCCGGCAACGTCGGACGCGGCGTCGGTGCGTTGGGAATCGTGATGCGGTTGCGGTCGGTGGTGATGGAAGCGTCGCGCTGCTTGCGCGCGTACGCCACGCCGAAGCGCAATGCGCTGTCGCCGATGTCGCGCGAGTGACGCAGCTCGAACGACAGCTCGCGATCTTCGATGTCGGTGTAGGTACGGTCGCCGGTGTAGCGGTCGTCTTCGGGAAAGGGATTGGCGTCGCGCAGATATTCGTACTCGTCCTCCATCTCGAACTGTTGGTCGTCGAGGCCGGCCCAGCCGAATTTCACGCGCGTCTCGCCGCCGGCCATCGCCCAGTCGTAATCGATGCCGAACGACCAGTTGTCGGTGCGGATGTCGAGGTCGTTGTCGTTGACCAGCACCAGATTCGCGTCGTTCTCGATGCCGTCGGCGTATTCCAGCGAATCCTCGTCCTGCAGCCGGTCGGTGCGCACGTAGAACAGGTCGATGCCGAGTTTGCCCGGGCCGATCTGCGCGTCGTAGGCGGCGTTGAAGGCGCGGTCGTCGCCGCTGCGCACGTCGGTCTGCACCTCGGTATTGTCGAGCGTGCCGCCGGGCGCGTCGTAGCGTTGGCTGAACTTGTCTTTCGGGTTGCGGCGGCCTTGGCTGTTGACGCCGAGCAGCAGGTTGCCGCCCAGCGCTTCGCCGCCCCACACCGCGCCCAACAGCGGCTCGGTCTTGCCGTCGTCGTAATGCAGCGCGCCGACGCGCAGATAGCCGCCATCCAGCGAATGGCCGTCGCGCAGCACGATATTGAGCGAACCGGCGACCGCGTCGCCGCTGCGGTCGGCCGAGGCCGAACGCACGATCTCGACGCGCTCCACCAGTTCGGCCGGAATGCGGTCGACGAAGAACGAACGGTCGAAACCGGCGCCGGGCACGCGCTCGCCGTTGATGAGGATCTGCGTGTAACCGGGATCGAGGCCGCGCAGGCGCACGCCGTCGTATTCCAGCACGTCGGACAGGAATGCCACGCTGGGCACGCGCTTGAGCATGTCGCCGACGGTCAGCGGTTCGAACGGCTGGAAGTATTCCAGATCGTAGACCAGCGTCGCCGGCGCTTCTGCTCGGTCGCGGTAGACGGTTTCGCCGCGCACGACAATCGTGTCGAGCGCATCGGCGCTGCCGTCGGGCGTGGTCGGGAACGAGGTCTGCGCGCTGGTTTGCGCAATGGCGAGCGGCGCGACGGACACGATGAAGACCCCGGCGATGGCCAGGGCGAGCGGCGTTTTTCTCATGAGCGGATGCGATGGTCTGGCGGGCAGGCGGCCAGTCTTCGGCGCCGCGATGGCAGCGGAATGACGCGGACATTGCAGCCATGGGACAGATCGCTGCGCCCCCCCCGATCGCCAAGGTATCGCCGAGGTACGCAACAGGCCTCTTCCACCGGATGCCGCCGGCCTCCGCTGCGCGCGCGCGCGGCGTACACTCGCGCAGTACACGGATGGCAGGGGACCACCCGATGCGCCGCATCCTGATTTTCTCAGCCGCCTATTTCGCCGCTGCGTGGTACGCGACCGCCTTCGCGGGCGTCGGTACGGACGTCATTCTGTTGTGGCCGCCGTCCGGCATCGTCTTCATCGCGGCCTTGCGCTACGGGCCGCAATGGTCGCTCATCGCGGTGGTTCCGATACTGCTGTTGCATGCGCTGTTCGCGCCCGTGCCGGCCGTCTTCCTGCCGTTTTCGGTCATGAGCAATGTGGTCGGCGCGATCGTCGGCAGTTACGCCTATTTGCGATGGCGGGATCCGACCAATACGCCCTTGAGCATGCGCAGCGGTTTCAGCGTGATCGCGAGCGGGATGGTGATGTCGCTGACCTCGGGCCTCATCGGCAGCAGCGGGCTGATCGCGGCGGGCATGCTGCAGAGCGATGCTTTCTGGCCGGCTTACGCCAAATGGACGCTCGGCGACCTGCTCGGCATCATCAGCATCGGTCCGGTGACCCTGTATTTCACCGCGCCGGCCACAACGTCCCAAACCCGCCGTCGGCGATCGGGACGGTATGCCCAACGCCGCGAGAAAGGGATCTGGCTCGCCTGCCTGCTCGCGTCGTATCTGGTGATCTTCCTCCTCGGCATCCAGAGCAGCCCGTATGTTTTTGGCCTGATCGCTCTGCCGCTGGGCGTGCTGCTGTGGAGCGCGATCCGCTTCGAGCCGGCATGGTCCATCATCGGCAGCGCCATCGCCGTGGTCGCGCTGACGTCCATCGCGGGACTGGGCATGGCTGGATTTCCGGCACCGCAGAACTCGCTGGAAGCCGCGATGCTGGTCGGCTCGATGTGCGTGTTCGCGAACGTGCCGGTCACCCTGATGGCGGCGATGGAGCAGCAGCGCGCGGCGAATCAGCGCGCACTGCGGCGTGCGACCATGGACGAGACCACCGGACTGCCGAACCGGGCCGCGTTCGAGTCGACGATGAAGAGCGTGCTGGCCCGCACGACCAAAGGACAGGGGCTGGCCTATCTCGACCTGGATCATTTCAGCGTCATCAACGACACCATCGGCCATGCGGCCGGCGACGCCATGCTGTACGGCATCGGTTCGCTGCTGCGCGCGGAACTCGGACCCGACGGCGAAGTGTTCCGGATCGGCGGCGACGAATTCGCGTTGCTGCTCGAAGGCGATGCCGCGCCTGTACGGGCGCGCATCGAGCATGTCCGGGAAGCGATCGAAGATTACCGCGTGAGCTGGCACGGCCGTGTGCTCAACGCCACCGTCAGCATCGGCCTGGTGCCGTTCCGCGCAGGCGACATCGGACGCAGCGAGCTGCTCTCGCTCGCCGATACCGCTTGCTTCACCGCCAAGGAACTGGGCGGCAACCGGGTCTGTCTGGCCAACGAGAAGCGCGGCGACACCCAGGAACGCACCGAAGCCATGCGCTGGGCCGTGCGCATCCGCGAAGCCCTGGATCAAGGACTGTTCGAACTGCATTGTCAGTCGATCCTGCCCTTCGACGACAGGGGCATGGATGGGCGGCACATCGAAATCCTGCTGCGCATGCGCGATACCGCGAGCGGCCAGTTGCTGGCGCCCGGACAGTTCATTCCCGCGGCCGAACGCTTCCAGCTGGGCGTCGCACTGGACCGCCACGTGATCGAACTCGCGCTGCACTGGTTCGAGTCCCGCCCCGAAGCCGCGGCGCGGATCGGGCTGTGCGCGATCAACCTCACCGCGGCCTCGATGGTCGACGAGTCCTTCCGCGAATTCCTGGTCGCCCGCGTCCGCCGCAGCGCGCTGCCCGCGCGCAAACTGTGCTTCGAGATCACCGAGACCAGCGCGGTCCGCGATCTGTCGCGCGCGCAGGAGCTGATCGCGGAACTGCGCGCGCTGGGCTGCGCGTTCGCGCTGGACGACTTCGGCACCGGTTTCTGTTCGTTCGACTACCTGCGCTCGCTCGATGTCGACTATCTCAAGATCGACGGCAGTTTCATCCGCAATCTCGCCGACTCGCCGTTGTCGGCGGCGGTCGCGCGCGCCATCGCAGACATCGCGCGCGTGCTGGACAAGAAGAGCATCGCGGAGCAGGTCGAAACCGAAGCGGTACTGCAGACGCTGAAAACCCTGGGTATCGACTATGCCCAGGGTTATTTCCTGCACCGGCCGCAGCCGCTGGAGGACTACTTCAAAGACGCGGACGATCCTGCGCTGTGACGTCCTCTTAGACATCCACCGTGAGGTCCGCAACGGCCAGCGGCGGTCATCGACCCTGAACGCGTCGGCGCGCTCAAGGCAACGCCGTTACATCCGCAGCGCGCTTTCCGCGATCTGCAATGCATCGTCCAGCAATCCGGCGGCGGTGACGTCCGCACCCGCGCCCGGCCCCTGAATCACCAGCGGCTGCCGGCGATAGCGGTCGCTCCAGATCGCCACTGTGTTGTCGGTGCCGGCGCCGCCGGCCAGCGGATGATCCGCCGGCAGCGATTCCAGGCCGACGCGCGCCCTGCCGTTCTCCAGCCGCGCGATGAAGCGCAATTTCTCGCCGCGTTTGTAGGCATCGGCATAACGCTCGCGCATCGCCGCATCCAGTGCCGGCAGCGCCGCGTCGACATCGGCGGCGGCCAGCGCACCGAGCTCCGGCGGCACCAGCGAATCGATTTCGATGTCATCGCTGTCCAGCGCCACGCCCGCGGCGCGCGCAAGGATCAGCAGTTTGCGGCGCACGTCTTCGCCGCTGAGATCGTCGCGCGGATCGGGCTCGGTGTAGCCGGCATCGCGGGCCTGGCGCACGAAGCCCGAGAACGGACGCAGGCCGTCGTAGCGGTTGAACAGCCACGCCAGCGACCCGGACAGCACCCCGGCGATGGCGTGGATGCGGTCGCCGCCGGTCTGCAGGGCGCGGATGGAGCGCAGCAGCGGCAGACCCGCGCCGACCGTGGCGCTGTCGCCGTAATGGCTGTTGCCGGTGCGCTGTGCGTCGCGGATCGCCTGCCAGCGCGCCAGCGACGTGCCCTGCCCCAGCTTGCAGGCGGTGACCACGTGAATCCCCTGCGCCAGCCACGCGGCGTGGCGTTCGGCGACGGCTTCGCTGGCGGTGGCGTCGATCAGGATGCGCACGCCGTATTCGCCCAGCATCTGCGGCACGGTGTCCGGCGACGGAGGCGGCGCGACCGCGCGCGGATGATCGCGTCGCGTCGCGCGCTCCACCGCATCGGCGAACGACGCCGGCTGAAATGCGAACCGCGAATTCGCGGCGTAGCGCAGCGACAGCCGTTCGCCCAGCGCGGTGCCTTGCCAACCCGCCAGACGCGCCAGCACCGCACTGCCCACGGTGCCGGTGCCCAGCAGCGCGATGCGCGCCGGTCGCGCGGCCGCCGGCGTGCGCGTGGCGACGACCGCTGCGCTCATATCGCGACCTGTTTCGGTTGCGGTTTTCGCGCGTCGGCGACCGCGAGCGCGCGCGCCAGCGCCGCCGCGATGTCCTCGACCAGATCGTCGGCGTGTTCGATACCCACCGACAGCCGCAGCAGACCGTCGCCGATGCCCGCAGCCTGACGCGCTTCGGCCGTCATCGCCGCGTGGGTCATCGTGGCCGGATGCGCGATCAGGCTTTCCACGCCGCCCAGCGATTCGGCCAGGGTGAAGTAATCCAGACCGTCGACGAACGCGCGTACCGCCGCCTCGCCGCCTTCCAGTTCCAGGCTCAGCATCGCGCCGTAGCCGCGCTGCTGGCGCGCGGCCAGCGCATGGCCCGGATGTGTGAGCAGGCCCGGGTAGTGCAGCTTGCGCACCGCCGGATGATCCTGCAGCAACGCGATCAGCGCATGGGTGTTTTCCTGGTGCACGCGCAGGCGCGCATCCAGCGTGCGCAGCCCGCGCAGGGTGAGGAAGCTGTCGAACGGCGAGCCGGTGATGCCCAGTGCGTTCGCCCACCAGGTCAACGACTGGTGATGCTCGGCGGTCTTCGCCACCACCGCGCCGCCGACCACGTCGCTGTGGCCGTTGATGTACTTGGTGGTGGAATGGATCACGAAATCGGCGCCGAATTCGATCGGCGTCTGCAGCGCGGGCGACAGGAAAGTGTTGTCGACAACGGTCAGCGCGCCAACCGCGTGCGCGGCGTCGATCACGAAGCGCAGATCGGTGATGCGCAGCAGCGGATTCGACGGGGTTTCGATCCACACCACCGCCGGCTGCGTCGCCAACGTGTCGGCCAGCGCGCGCGGGTCGGTGAAGTCGATGGTCGTCAGCTCGAACGCGCCTTTGGCCGCCAGCGCGTTGAACAGGCGCCAGCTGCCGCCGTACGCATCGTGCGGCACCACCAGCCGCTGGCCCGGCTTCAGCAGCGCGTGCAGCAGCAGGGTGATCGCGGACATGCCGGTGGAAGTGACCACCGCGCCTGCGCCTCCTTCCAACTCGGCCAGCGCCTCGCCCAGCAGGTCGCGGGTCGGGTTGCCGCTGCGGGTGTAATCGTACTGCCGCTTCTCGCCGAAACCGGCGAAGCTGAAGTTCGACGACAGCACCAGCGGCGGCGTCACCGCGCCGAACGCGGTATCGCGGTCGATGCCGGCGCGGACCGCGTTGGTGGCGGCGCGTGCGGCACGGCGGCGCGGCAGCGCGTTGAGGTTATCGGCGCTCATGCGGCACCTCCCGACACGTTGCGCAACGATTGTTCGAGGATGCGGCCGATCTCCCGCGTTTCGGTGAGAAAGGCGTCGTGACCGAATTTCGAGCTCAGCAGGCGCAATTCGCCCTGCGGCAGCGCTTCGGACAGCGCGAACAGATCGTCCTGCGGCACCAGCCGATCCTCGGCGATGGCGACCACCGTGGTCGGCACCGGCACGCGGCGCGGATCGATGGCGTGCAGATCGATGGATTCCGACAGGCGCAGGAACGCGGTCGGCGTGGTACGCGCGATCCAGGTCGCGGCGCAGTGTTCCAGATAATCCTCGGCGGCCACGCGCAGGCGGCCATGGACCAGCGTCGGCGGCGCGTCGAAGCGCTCGGCGAATTCGTCCGGCGTGCGATAGGTCAGCATCGCCAACTGCCGCGCCAGGGCCAGCCCTTGGGCTTCGTCGCACTGCAACTGGCCCAGTGCCACCGCCTGGCGCTGCAGGGCGCGCGAGGCGCTGGCGAACGGGTGCGCGCGGTGCGCACCGCTGATCGCGACCAGCCTGCCGATGCGCTGGGGATGACGCGCCGCGAACTGCAGGCCGACCATCGCGCCGTACGAACAACCGAAGAACGCGGCCACCCGGTCGATGCCCAGCGCATCGAGCACAGTGGCTATAGCGTCGGCCTGGTCCGCGCTGTCGATCGGCGCGTCCAGGGTGCCGTCGGCGCCGATCCAGTCGATCGCCAGCACCTGCACGCGCGAGGTATCCAGACCGACGCCGCTCTGGCTCTGCCACCAGCCCGACTCGGGGAACGCATCGCTGGCGACGACGTGCCGGTGCGCGGAAATGCCGCCGGCCGCCAGCACCACCGGCGCGCCTGCCGGGCCGACCAGTTCGTAGCCGATATGCAAATCGCGCGCGCCGGCATGCGCCAGCGTCAACTGCGCGTGCACGCGGCCGCGGATCGCGCCGATGGGTGCGGCAACGGCGAAGGGGCGACAGTCGTAATGGGTGGAATCCGCGAGCTGCGGTTCGGCGAAAGCGGCGAGGGTCATGGCGGTCTCCGGGGCGATGGGGCCATCGAAGCCGCGGGGAGACCGGAGGGAAGCTGCTGCGCACGGATGAACGACACGACCGGAGCGCGCAACCATCTTCACGGCGGACACAGGGTCCCCGCAGGAGTTGGCACCTTGTGGAGCCATCGCGGTTGCGATGCCTCCATCAGGTTGCCCCGGCGTCTTCGGGCCTGTCCCTCAGCCGGTCTTGATGGATGCATGCAGATTGCCGCAGGGTTCGGGGCTTGTCAATCGCTTCATCCGCATAGAACGATAAATCATAAGCGTCACCCCCGGCGGCGCCGATTCCGCGATACTTCGCGCATGCGTACTCTTTCCTTCCGCCGCGTACGTGCGGCCAGCAGCGTCCTTTTCCTGCTCGTTTCCGCCGTATCGATGCTGCCGCTGGCCGCCGCGAAGCCGCCCCGCCCCTCGCCGGTCGTCGTCGCCGAGGCCTTCGTCTCGGCCGAGAGCCCGACCAGGGATGAGCTGGATTCGCTCGCGACCTGGCGCCATCCCGACGGCACCGCCTGGCTGATCGCGACCGCCAAATCCAGCCATCGACTGGTCGTGTTCGATGCCGATACCGGCGCACGCCTTCGCGAATTCGGCGAAAAAGGCAGCGGGCCCGGCCAGTTCAAGCGCCCGAACGGCATCGCCGTCCATGGCGACCGTTTGCTGGTGGTCGAACGCGACAACCGCCGCGTGCAGATGCTGTCGCTGCCGGATTTCCGCCCGCTCGGCAGCTTCGGCGACACCGAGCTGCGGGCGCCGTACGGGCTGTGGCTGAACCCGCAGAGCGACGGCGGCGTCGATGCCTACGTCACCGACAACTTCATGCTCGGCGAACGTTTCGACGTGCTGCCGCCGCTGGAACAACTCGATCAGCGCGTCCGCCGCTATCGCCTGCGCTTCGATGCCGAAGGCGGATTCGCCGCCGAATCGCAGGGCCACTTCGGCGATACCGGCGAAGCCGATGCGCTGCGCATCGTCGAATCGATCGCCGGCGATGCGGCCCACGATCGCCTGCTGATCGCCGATGAATACCGTCCGCAGTCGACTCTGCGCGAATACACGCTGGCCGGCCGCGCGACCGGGCGGCAGATCCCGGAAGACACGTTTTCCTTCGAAGCCGAAGGCGTGTCGCTGTGGACCTGCAAGCGCGACAAGGGCTATTGGGTCTCGGTCGACCAGCTTTCGCCGCTGACCGTGTTCCATGTGTTCGACCGCAAGACCCTGACCCGCGTCGGCAGCATCACCGGCAGGACCATCGCCGCGACCGACGGCATCACCCTGCGCACCGCGGCGAGCAAGCGGTTTCCGAAGGGCGCGCTGTTCGCGGTGCATCAGGACAAAGCGGTCGCCGCCTTCGACCTTCGCGACATCGCGAAGGCGCTGAAGCTCGACCGCGGCTGTCCGTAATCCGCACGATGCGCGCGCCCCGTCTCGCGCTGCTGGTCGTCTGCACGCTGTGCGCCAGCGCGCAGGCATCGTGGGCGACGTTGCGCATGGCCGGGCCGCAGGATCCGCGCGTCGCGATGAGTGTCGTCGAACCGCGGGCCGGCAACGCCGCCGGGACGGTCGAAGTCTGGGCCGAGAACAGACTCGGAGGCCCCGTGGAAGTCATGCTTTCGCCCGACAACGACGTCACGATGGATGGCGACCCGCCGCTGCCGGCGCGCACGGTCTTGCGCGGATTCGAACGCAGGCTCATCGCACGGCTGAAGGCGCAGCCCGTCCGTGGGGTGAGGCTGCAGGTCGTGGCGGGCACGCCCGACGCGACGCCGCGCGATGTCGAATACGCCTACCCGCTGCAGACCTCGCAGTTGCGGATCGAACAGGGCTGGGGCGGCGGCTACAGCCATCACGACGTCCAGAACCGGCATGCGGTGGATTTCGCCGCAGGGATCGGCACCCCGGTGATCGCCGCACGCACCGGCACGGTGATGGAAGTCGAAGCCGATTTCTCCCGGGCGGGCCTGGATGCGGAAACATTCGCCGGCCGCGCCAATTTCGTGCGCATCGTCCACGACGACGGCACGATGGCGCTGTATGCGCATCTCGACGTCGATGGCGTGCGGGTGCGCGTGGGTCAGCGCGTGCGCAAGGGCGAGGCCATCGGGTTTTCCGGCAACACCGGCTTCACCGCCGGCCCGCACCTGCACTTCACGGTGCAGGCGAACCGCGGCATGCGCCTCGAATCGATCCCGTTCCGCATGTTCGGCCCGCAGGGCATCCTGCGGTTCACCGAATCCAGATGATTCTTCTGTAGAGCGGGCTTCAGCCCGCTGCCCTCTCATCCGCAAAAAAACAGGCTCTGTCATCCCGAACGAACGTGAGGGATCTGCTGTTGTTTCAGCGGCCTGAAGGCCGCTCTACAGAAAGCGCGAGCGTTTCATTTCCTCCAGCCGTGGGCACGGCCCGAATATCGTTATCAGCCAGGTTTTGCATGGGCCGGATCTAGCTTCGCGACACGCTTGAACGCCGGGCAATCCTCGCGATGCGCACCCGGCAAATAACCCAGACTCATCAGGAACTCGCCGACGATCTCGCCGCCGGTGAAGCGGAACCGCGTCTTGAACAACTTCACCCACGCAGCCTTGTCGCGCAGCGCGCCGTCCAGCCGCGCGTGCGCATCCAGCCATCCGGCGAAACCGCCGTGGGAGGCGCGCAGATCGCGGACGACCTGGGCGTTGTGGATCGCGGCCTCCACCTTCAGCCGGTTGCGGATGATCCCGGGGTCGGCGAGCAGCCGGGCACGCTCGGCCTCGCCGTAGGCCGCCACCGTATCCACATCGAAGCCGTCGTAGGCGCGACGGAACCCCTCGCGCTTCTTCAGGATGGTTTCCCAGCTCAGCCCGGCCTGGTTGATCTCCAGGATCAGCCGCTCGAACAGCGCCGACTCGTCTCGGGTCGGAACGCCGTATTCGTGGTCGTGGTATGGCCCGTGAACCGGGTGCCCGGGGGCGACATCGCAGTAGGTGCTCATGACGCGAGGATAGCGAAGACCGCAGACAGGACATGTCAGCAGGACCGGGCGGCTTCCCTGTGGGAGCGGCGGAAGCCGCGATGGCGTTGCCGAAAATCTGTCCGCTGCCTATCGCGGCTCCCGCCGCTCCCACAGAGGCTTCGGGCCTGCGCTGGGCCCGGCCGGTATAATCGCCGGCTTCCTATCAACCCCGGGCGCTCTGGCGCCACTCCCCATGTCCGATGTCTCCACCGAAGCCGCCCGTCGGCGCACCTTCGCGATCATTTCGCACCCCGACGCCGGCAAGACCACGCTGACCGAAAAGCTGCTGCTGTTCGGCGGCGCGATCCAGATGGCCGGCTCGGTCAAGGGCCGCAAGGCCGCCCGCCACGCGACCTCCGACTGGATGGCGCTGGAAAAGGAGCGCGGCATCTCGGTGACCTCGTCGGTGATGCAGTTCCCGTACGAGGATTGCATCGTCAATCTGCTCGACACCCCCGGCCACGCCGACTTCGGCGAAGACACCTACCGCGTGCTGACCGCGGTGGACTCGGCGCTGATGGTGATCGACGTGGCCAAGGGCGTCGAAGAGCGCACGATCAAACTGATGGAAGTCTGCCGGCTGCGCGACACGCCGATCATGACCTTCATCAACAAGCTCGACCGCGAAGGCAAGCCGCCGATCGATCTGCTGGACGAAGTGGAATCGGTGCTGGGCATCCAGTGCGCGCCGATCACCTGGCCCATCGGCATGGGTTCGCGCCTGAAGGGCGTGGTGCATCTGCTCACCGGCGAAGTGCATCTGTACGAAGCCGGACGCAATTTCACGCGCCAGGATTCGACGATTTTCGCGTCGATCGACGACCCGGCATTGGAACAACGCATCGGCAACGCGATGCTGGCCGAACTGCGCGACGAACTGGAGCTGGTGGAAGGCGCCTCGCATCCGTTCGACAAGGATGCGTATCTGTCGGGCAAGCAGACGCCGGTGTTCTTCGGCTCGGCGGTGAACAACTTCGGCGTGCAGCTGCTGCTGGATTTCTTCATCGAACACGCGCCGTCGCCGAAAGCGCGCGCCACCACCGGGCGCATCGTGGCGCCGGGCGAAGACAAACTCACCGGCTTCGTGTTCAAAATCCAGGCCAACATGGATCCGCAGCATCGCGACCGCGTCGCGTTCATGCGCATCTGCTCCGGCCAGTTCAGCGCAGGCATGAAGACCCTGCACACGCGCACCGGCAAGGACATGAAGCTCGCCAACGCGCTGACCTTCATGGCCAGCGACCGCGAGATCGCCGAAACCGCGTGGCCGGGCGACGTGATCGGCATCCACAATCACGGCACCATCTCCATCGGCGACAGCTTCACCGAAGGCGAGAACCTCAGTTTCACCGGCATCCCGAACTTCGCGCCCGAACTCTTTCGTCGTGCGCGCCTGCGCGACCCGCTGAAACTCAAGCAGTTGCAGAAAGGCCTTGCGCAGCTGTCGGAAGAAGGCGCGACCCAGTTCTTCCGCCCGCTGATGAGCAACGACCTGATCCTCGGCGCGGTCGGCGTACTGCAGTTCGATGTGGTCGCCTATCGCCTGAAGGACGAATACGGCGTCGACGCCTCGTTCGAGCAGGTACAGGTCGCCACCGCGCGTTGGATCCGCTGCGACGACGCGAAGAAGCTGGAAGAATTCCGCGACAAGAACGCGATGAACCTCGCGGTCGACGCCGCCGGCCAGCTCGTCTACCTCGCGCCGACGCGCGTGAACCTGCAGCTCGCCCAGGAGCGCGCGCCCGCGGTCAGCTTCATGGCCACCCGCGAACACGCGCACGCGGTGGCGATCGACTGAGGGCGATGCCATCGGCTCCATGAGCGAGACAATGCCTCGCAAGCGCCTCGGCTCACCCCCTTTGAAAAAGGGGGTCGACATCGCGCAGCGATGGCGGGGGGATTTGCTCTTCGCGCCCCAAGCATCCGCTTTTCGATCAGAATGCAACACCACAGACAGCCACCCGCGCGCATGATCCACACAGTCCGAACTTGGTGGCACTACCTTCTCGGCAAGCGCGGCGAACTCGCGTACATGGACCACAAGGATGCTTACATGGCCAAAGTGGTCATGGACATCCACCGCAAGCGCACCGGCAAAACCATGGTGCGCGTGCCGCTGGCGCAATTGGAGCCGATCCACCGCATCGACCGCGAGTCCGCCCTGCGCAGCGCACGCGAGCGCGCCGACGCGCTGCGCATCCATCGCGACACGCTGCTGGCGACTAAGCTGCTCGACAGCGAAGCGCTACAGACCATCATCCCGTCGGTGTCGCAGATCAAGGTCGTGCGCGACGGCGACCGCTGGCTGGCCTTCGAAGGCAACGGCCGCCTTTACGCGATGCGCGAGGTCTTCGACGCGGGCGACGGCATGCAGGTGGAGGTCGAGGAATATCTATTCGAAGACCCGCGCAGCCTTCAGCGCCGGCTGCGACGAGTGCGCAAGCTCAATCGATTGGACTAATTCAAAACCATGCCAAGGAGTTCTGAACATGAGGCACCATTATATTCCACAGTTCTATTTGCGAGCGTGGTATGACCCGAAAGAAAAAAAGTTACTGTCTTACACTCGCGATCCCAAAGGTAGACTAAAACCAAACTATAAGCCTTCCAAATCAGTCTGCTTTGACAATGGGCTATATGCACTTGAGAAAGACGGATTGCTCGCCTTGGCAGATGCGAACGATGACATCGAAACAAAATTTTTTCAGCAACTGGATGATGCCGCAGCAATTTCCCACAAAATAATAATGACAGATGGCGTAAATTCGCTTGATCAAAAAAATCACTTGGCGTGGTCTACATTTACATTCTCCCTCATGGAGAGGACGCCAAAAAATATAGAAATCATGACAGCCGCAGCGCTACCGGAGATCAAGCGAACACTGCAGGAAATGGTTGACGCCGCGCCCTCGGACAGCTTTAAAAAAACTGCAGCGCTCCTGCTTTCATCAGCAGACCTAAATAAAGCAGCAAGAAATGGAACTTTATGGGCGATAAAAAAACTTCTGCAAGAAGGATTGATTGCACGGCATCTTGACGCAATGGAGTGGCTGACCGTCGACCAGAAAAACCCAACGGAGCACTTCCTTACGTCTGACAATCCAGTATTGGTCAATGTTTCTGGGAGCACAAACCCAATACAATTCGTATCACTCGCAATTTCACCGACTCGGCTACTCATCATGTTCAAACCGAGTCCAGAATTCGATGACGATTTCATTCGCCATGCGGCTGCAACGCACAGTCTACACATGTGCAAACAGGCAAATAATTTTCTGATTTCATCTAAAATTTTAGGCAAAAGCAACTTTACCGACTACTCCTTAGCCGCGGAATCTCTATTTCGCGTTAAAAAATAGACCCTATGACATTGGTGTCTAGACGGGATCGCGCAGTACCCCCGCCAACCACTCCGGCTCCGGCTGCTCCGAATCGAAATACTCGAAGATCAGATGGATGCGGTCGCCGTCGCCGGCGTTCTTCACCGCATGCACGCCCATGTTGTTGACCTCGGCGGCCCCGCCTTCGGGCAGGTGATAGCCGATGCCGTCGACGTAGAAGGTCACCTTGTCGTTCGTCAGCAGTGGCACATGGATCTTGTGCGGCCATTTCGCGGCGGCGTTGGCATCGCGATGCGGCTTGATCTCGCCGCCCGGCGCCATCCGCGCCAGCATCACCCGCGGGAACTGCCCGCCGGCATAGCCGTACGGCGCCACCGCCGCCTGCATCACAGGCAACAGCAGCGCCTGCCACTCGGCCCACGCCGGACGGTCGTGCGAACCACGCCAGTCGCGCGTGCTGTCGACGAAGCGAAAGACGATGTGACGGGTCTTGTCCAGGGCCTCGAAGCGATTTGGCTTGTCGGCGTTCTCGGCGTCCCACACCGCTTCCGGGATCGCCAGCACCGCGGCTTTCAGCGCGGCGATATCGACCGCGCCGAGGCGGCGGATGGTGGTGGTCTTGCGCGGATTGGCGTAGGGGTCGTGGCTCATCGCAGGTCTCTTGTGGCTGGGTCCCGGAACTCGATCAGAAGGCGTAGCCGAACAGTTCCAGATCGCGGCGATACAGCGCGGTCACGCCGTCGATCAGCGCCTGATCGTAATACTGGCGGTAATCGCCGCGCTTCGAGCTGTTGACCTTGTCCAGCGCGCGGCCTGGAATGCCGATCTTCGCGCAGATGGCGTCGTAGTCGTCCTGCATGCGCTCGACCCGGCCGATGAGATCCATCTCCAGCGCGCCGGCGTCGTTGGTCAGCAGCGTGTACTGCGGCTGGAAGTGGACGTGGTCCATCGGCCGAACATCGAACAGGATCCTGCGCATCGTGCCCTGCGGATCGCGGTCGAATTCGCCGTGCTGGCGGGTCATGAAGGCGCAGTACGAAACGAAGCGGTCGAACGGATTGCGCACGAAGGTGAATTTGAAATAGCCGTCGCAGACCGCGTCGCCGAGATACGGCCGCATCTGGCGCACGCTCAGGTGGCCGTGCCTGATCCGCGCGACCTCATCGAAGGGAAACCGCTTGTTCACGAACAGACCGACCTGCTCGATATCGTCCGGGCCGAGATGCTCGCGCAGCGCCTGGCGCACCGAATGGGTGCCGGTCTTGGGCATCGCGACGAACATGTAACGGTGCAGATGGGAAACGATCATGGGCAAACCGGGGGCCGATCCCTCATGATCTCACAGCCGGCCTCCCCCCCGCCGGCATCCGTCCCGCACGCATTCGAAGTCTCTGCGGGACTTGAACCGGAGATCGTCGACGCATGAGCGCCCCGCACACCGACCTCGAAGCCCATATGCGTGAAGCCCATATGCGCGAAGAGCTGGCCAGCGCCCTCACCCACGGCGTCGGCGCCGCCGCCGCGCTGGCCGGCGGCGCAGCTCTGGTCACGCTTGCCGCGCTCTACGGCGACGGCTGGCAGCTCAGCGCCGCCATCGTGTTCGGCATCACCCTGTTGCTGCTGTACGTCGCCTCGACCCTCTATCACGCCATCCAGCATCCGGTGGTCAAAGGTCGGCTCAAGGTCTTCGACCATTGCGCGATCTATCTGCTGATCGCCGGCACCTACACGCCGTTCACCCTGATCGGCTTGCGCGGCCCGCTGGGCTGGTGGCTGTTCGGCACCATCTGGGCGCTGGCGGTGTTCGGAGTGATCTTCAAACTCTTCTACACCGGCCGCTTCAAACTGGTGTCCACACTCGTCTACATCGCGATGGGCTGGCTGGTGATCCTCGCCGCGAAGCCGGTGATGCGCGCGCTGGATCCCTGGACCTTCGGCTGGCTGCTCGGCGGCGGCATCGCCTACACCCTCGGCACATTCTTCTATCACCGGCCGAAGCTCGCGTACTCGCACGCGATCTGGCACCTGTTCGTGATCGCCGGCAGCGTCTGCCACTACATCGCGGTGATGGCGCAGGTGGTGTCGGAGCGCTGAGGCGCGCCGGACGTCAATCCACCGGGCGATCCGCGATCCACCGGCTCCAGTACGAGAGCACCAGCGCCAGCGGTTCGGGGCGCTGTATCGTGGCCCGGGTCAGCGGCATCGCGTTGGCCCAGTCGTCGTTGGCGATCGCCTGGAACTCGTTCACCGGCGACTCGCAGAACCCCATATGCCACCCGACGAAATGCCGTTCTGTCAGAGGCGTGTCCAGCAGCAGGCGCAGAGAATGATGCCGCGGCGACGCGATGATCCGCGCATGCACCTCGCGGACAGCATCCTCGCTGCCCTCGAAATACTGGAAGAATCGGCCGGAATGATGGAACAGGACGCCGGTGACGCCGACCCGCGCGTTGAAGCGCCGTGCGCTTTCCAACAACTCGGTCAACTCCTCCGTGGTCATCGGATACGCTTCGCTGCTGTAGGCGATGCCATGCATCTTCATGACTGCCTCCGCGTGGCGACGCGGGCGACACCCGGAGATAGCGCGACGATGGCGGGACGGGGATGACGCATGATGTCGTTGATGTCCGGGGTACCGCTGCGCGGGGTGGCATACGGTAAGCGTCGCCGTCGCCGACCGCATTAATCCGGATTAACGACCATGTCCCGCGTCACGCATCGTCGCCGGCCGGGCAACCGTTTCGATCGCTTCAGGATTTCGGAAACCAGGTGGTATCGATGCGGAAATGCCGATCTTCGAAATCCACGCTCTGCTTCATGCGCGGTTCGTCGATCAGATCGATCCCGCGACCATCGCGACGGATGAAGCCCTCTGCCTGCATCTGCTTCAGCGCACGGCTGACATAGACGTTGGTCAAACCGACCGCGTCGCCGATCATGCTTTGACTGAGGGGCAGATCGAACTGCGTCTTCATGTCGCGACGGGTCACGCGTAGCCGCGATACCACTTCCAGCAGGAAATGCACCACGCGCTCCCTCGCACCCAAGCGGCTGATGATGCGGATGCGGTCGGCCAGGACCGCATGTTCGACCATGCCGATGCTGAAGAGCAGCGCCGACAGGCGCGGCGAGCGTTCGAACACTTCGTACAGTCCGGACTTCGGGAACGGACACAGCAAGCCATCGGTCGCCGCGGCCAGCGCGGAAGCGGTTTTGGAGAACGCGACGTCCGGGATGCCGACGATGTCGCCCGGGTAGTGGATATGCAGGATCTGCCGGCTGCCGTTGGGCAATGTCATGTAGGTGTAGAACCAGCCCGATTTCACCACGTAAAGATGTTCGGCGGGCACTCCGATGTCGCGGACCATCGCCTTGATGCGGACCGGCTCCTCCGCCTCCTCCAGCTTCGCCAACAGCGCCGCATCCTGCGCGCTGAGCGGGATGTGGTAGCCGATTTTTTCGACGAGGCAGCTGTGGCTCATGGCGATAGCATAGCGCCTGCGGGTTCGGGTGCGAATGTCCTGCGATGGTCGCTCCCGGGGCTTGGCGCGCCTGTCTCATGCGGTTTCGGGCCCGGTCGTGAGTACCGCGAAAGCGATGGCTACACCGGACAGGAATCTGTGCGGCAACCTGAGCGATCGGGATGAGGCCCGCGCTTACATCGCGCGGCCGTTGAACTCGTGCACCGGTATGGCCGAAAGATCGAGATCCTCCATGCAGCGCAGGTTGATCGCGGTCATGCGGTTGCCTTTCGGATCCGTGCCTTCGCCGTACGGGTGGATGCCGCAGGTGGGGCAGAAGCGATGCTGGATCGCGTGTTTGTTGAAGGTGTAGGTGCTGGCGGCGTCTTCGGGGGTGAGCAGGGTCAGTTTGTCGCGGGGGACGAACCAGAGCAGCGATCCTTTGCGCGAGCAGATCGAGCAGTTGCAGGACAGGGCGCTGTCGATGTCGCCTTCTACTTCGAAGGCTATGTTTCCGCAGTGGCAGCTTCCTTTGTGCTTCATGGGTTTGTCTCCTTGCTGGTGTTGTTTGGAATTTATCGAGCGAGCGAAAAGCAACTGCAGAGCTTCCGCGCTTTGCGCGGGTAACTTTCTTTGTCGCAAAGAAAGTCACCAAAGAAAACTCTCTAGTGCCGAGGCAAATCTGCCGTCTGCGGTGTTACGGGGATTTTTCGATGCGGCATCCTGCCGCGTCGAAAAACGGCGCGCATCCTGCGCACCGCCCTCCGGGTCTACTATCTTGATCAGATTCGGGCTGACTGAGGTGTCGATGGGACGACGCAGCTCGCAGAACGCTTCTGTAGGGCGGGTCCTGACCCGCCGCGAACGAAGCACAGAACTGAAAGTCGCCGCAAAAAATCGGACGCCGAAGCTAACATGCAAGGTGGCTTGACCATGACGATGCAGTTGGAAGCAAGTAGCGTTGAAGGCAAGACTTTCGTGCATCACAAGCCCGATACATCAGAAGCCAGTTATACGCCACGTTTCCGATAACCTCCAACGTCCCAACGATTTTTCCGTGCGAGCGAACGTCCTCAAGATTGAAGACCCGAAGGGCGGTGCGCAGGATGCGCACCGTTTTTCGACGCGGCAGGATGCCGCATCGAAAAATCCCGGCCAACACGCCGATGGCAGATTTGACTCGGCACTAGAGAGTTTTCTTTGGTGACTTTCTTTGCGACAAAGAAAGTTACCCGCGCAAAGCGCGGAAGCTCTGCTGTTGACAGCAGATGGGTATCGCTTCGCTCAACCCATCCTACTTGTTTGAATGAATTATTATGGCGAAATGGCCCGGATTGGCTCAAGATTTTGAAAAATCTGCCCGGCGATTTCAAGGAGCTGATAGTACGTCGACGGATATCCGTCGGCGAGCCTCAGACCGTGCAATTGAAGAACGATATTGTCGAACCTATTCTCAAATTCATCGGCGTTCTCCGAACCAGCAGGATGGCTTGCTCCGAGGACATTTGCAACGCGTTTTATGAGCATTTCCCGCGACAACATGACGTGTGGATGGCCATCCGTTTCAGATGGAATCTCCACCACGCCAGCCGCAAGCCACTCGGAAAAGTTCATTTTCGACACGGTTGCGACTGGTGGTCCAGCCATGGCCCGACGCTTGATCTCTTCCGGGGAAAGCGCCCGGTTGGTGATAGTAATTCCTTGTATCTGCACTCCAGGGCTCTCAACGCCAGATGCAAGAGGCATTGAAATGTGAGTGGCGCCCTGCAACGAGCGTTTGATGAACTTTGGTGGTGTGTGATGCGGAAGGCTAAGGGAAATGCACTTCGTCTTAGCGATGGCCGTGACCGGCGCTTTGAGCTCTACCCAGATCCTCAATGCATGGGCTAGATCGAGGAAGGCGATCTCATCGCCGCCAGCCAAGGCGAGCGCGTGGTGCCGCTTCAGCCGGTCATACTGCAAGTGAATGTGAGCTAGTTTCATTGCGTCCTAACTCGCAATATACCGCTGCAAAGAATCCAACTCCGCCTGCTGATCCTCGATCACCGCCTTCACCAGATCCCCGATCGAAACGATGCCAACCACCTCATCCCCATCGATCACCGGCAGATGCCGGATGCGATGCTCCGTCATCGTCTGCATGCAGCGAGCCGACGTATCCAGCGACCACGTCGTCAACACGTTCGAGGTCATGATCTCGCTCACCGGCGTGTCCGACGACGAACGCCCCTGCAGCACCACTTTGCGCGCGTAATCGCGTTCGGAAAGAATCCCGACCAGGTGCGGCCCGTCCATCACCAGCACCGCGCCGATGTGCGCCTCGGCCATCAGGCGGATGGCGTCGAGGACCGGGGCCTCAGGACGGATCGCGTGGATCGCCGGGCTTTTCGCTTCCAACAGCTGACGGACGGTGCGCATGAGGCGGCTCTCCTTCAGGGTCTGCGCCCAAGGATACGCCCGCCGCGGGCCGCCAGCGATCCACCAGATACAGCGGGCGCTGCTTGGATTCCTCGTACAACCGGCCCAGGTATTCGCCGATCACGCCCAGCGCCATCAGTTGCACACCGCCCAGCAGCAGGATCACGGTCATCATCGTCGGCCAGCCGGCCACCGGGTCGCCCCAGAACATCGCCTTGATCACCACCCACAGCGCATAGACGAAGGCCAGCACGGCGGTGAGCACGCCCAGGTAGGTGGCCACGCGCAGCGGCGCGGTGGAAAAGCTGGTCACGCCCTCGAGGGCGAAATTCCACAGTTTCCACAGGTTGAACTTGCTGCGCCCGGCCAGCCGCGCTTCGCGATGGTAGGGAATGGCGACCTGTTCGAACCCGACCCAGCCGAACAGGCCCTTCATGAAACGGTGGCGCTCGCGCAGCTGGCGCAGCGCGGCGAGCGCGCGCGGCGAGAGCAGGCGGAAGTCGCCGGTGTCGGTGGGAATGGGGGTTTTCGACAGCCGCTGCATCACTCGGTAGAAGCCATGCGCGGTGCTGCGCTTGAGCCAGCCTTCGCCGTCGCGCTCGGTGCGGGTGCCGTGGACGTCGTCGTAGCCCTCGCGCCACTTCGCCACGAACTGCGGGATCAGCTCCGGCGGGTCCTGGCCGTCGGCGTCAAGGATGAGCGCTGCGCCCGCGCGGACCCGGTCGAGGCCGGCGGTGAGCGCGGCCTCCTTGCCGAAGTTGCGGCTCAGCCGCAGCAGCGACACCCGGGCATCGGCGGCGGCGAGATCGTCCAGCACCGCCCAGGTGCGGTCGCGGCTGCCGTCGTCCACGTACAGGACATGCCCTTCGACGCCCTCGCCCGCCAGCGCGTCCAACGCCGCGGCGATGCGCGGATGCAGCGCCGGCAGGGCTTCGGCCTCGTTGAAGGCGGCGACGACGACGGTCAGGCGTTCGGTAGACATATAGATAGAGTAACCGGCGACGCGGTCAGTCGAACTTGAGGTATTCCGGCCCGCCGAGCGCGCGCATCTGGCGCTGGATCGCCCGGCTGCGCCGCTGCACGTACGGCCCGGGCTTGGCGGCGCTGTACTTGCGCGGCGACGGCAGCACCGCCGCCAGGCGGGCGGCCTCGGCGGCGTTGAGTCTCGCGGCATCCTTGCCGAAGAACCGGCGGGCGGCGGCCTGGGCGCCGTAGACGCCATCGCCGTATTCGATGACGTTGGCGTAGACCTCGATGATGCGTTCCTTCGACCAGAGCGCCTCGATGAGCACCGTGTACCAGACCTCCAAACCCTTGCGCACCCAACTGCGACCGCGCCACAGGAACAGGTTCTTCGCCAGTTGCTGGCTGATGGTACTGGCGCCGCGGACCTTGCGGCCCTTGGCGTTGTTGGCGCGGGCCTTTTCGATCGCCTTGAAGTCGAAGCCGTTGTGGACCGGGAAGTGCTGGTCTTCCGCGGCAACCAGCGCCAGCGGCAGCTGTTTCGAGATCTCGTCGGCGTCGCGCCAGTCGTAGCTCACGGAGAAGCCGCGGTCGCCTTCGCCCCAGGCTTCGACATAACGACCGATCATGAAGGCTGTCAGCGGCGGATCGACGAAGCGCAGCACCGCCACCTGCAGCACCGTCGCCACCACGAACACCAGCGGCAGCCAGAAAAACACCCAGCGCAGCCAGCGGCGCCGACGCTGCGGGGCCGCGACGGACGCCTGCGGCGGATCGAGGTTTGAATCTGCGCCGTTATGCCCCATCTTCTGCCGTCTCCCCGTGGTGGCGGCATTATCCGCGAAGCCGCACCCACTCATGACATCGTCCTTGCAGAGCCCACCGCCGACATGACCGCCCACACCACCCCCGACCGACTCACCCGCTTCCTGCTGGAACAGGCCGGCGTGCGCGGCGTCCATGTCCGCCTGGACGACAGCTGGGCGCAGATCCGCGCCCGCGCCGAGTACCCGGACGACGTGGCCGAACTGCTGGGCGAAGCGGTCGCCGCCTCGGCCCTGTTCACCGGGCACGTGAAAGTGGACGGCAGGCTGTCGGTCCATCTGCGCGGCACCGGCGCGCTGCGCACCCTGTTCGCCGAATGCACCGGCGCCGGCACCGTGCGCGGCATCGCCACGCTGGCGGAGGGCGAGCTGCCGGGCGCGCACAGCCTGGGTTCGGTCGGCGCCGACGGGGTGCTGGCGATCACCATCGAGAATCCCGGCGTGCGCGGCCAGGAGCCCGCGCGTTATCAGGGACTGGTCGGGCTGGATGCGGACACGCTCGAAAAAGGCGGGCTTTCGGCCGCTTTCGAAGGCTATTTCCGCCAGTCCGAACAGTTGCCGACCCGGTTGCTGCTGGCTGCGAGCGGTGAACGGGTAGCCGGACTGATGCTGCAAAAACTGCCCGGCGACGAGGGCGATCTCGACGGCTGGGAGCGGGCCAGCGCCCTGTTCGAGACCCTCGCCGCCCCGGAACTGCTCGACACCCCGGTCGAAACGTTGCTGCACCGGCTGTTCCATGAGGACGGCGTGCGCCTGCTGGGCGACAAGCCTCTGCAGTTCGCCTGTTCGTGCTCCCGGGAACGGGTGTCGTCGATGCTGGAATCGCTGGGCGAGGAAGAAGCGCGGGCCGCCGCCGAGAGCAATGCCGGAACCGCCGAGATCCGCTGCGAATTCTGCGGCGAGACCTACCGCTACACCGAGGAGGAGGTCGCCGCCCTGTTCTCGCCCCGGCCGGCCCATCTGGACGCCCCAGACCGACTGCAATAAAACAGCGCCATGCTGCGGGGGACGTCACGGTTTTTCCGGGGCGGCCGGATTGTTAAAGAACCATAAAACTGATAGCCTGAATTCCGATGGATCCGTCGAGGAACTGAAGCCGCAGATACGCGGTCTGACTGCACCATGCGCACGCCCCCCCGCACATTGCCGATACTGCTGTTGCTCGCCTTAGGCGCGGCAACGTCCGTGTATGCGCAATCCAAGCCGGGCCGCGATCGCGTCGAACTTCCGATCTGGAACAAATCCAGCGGCCAATTCGAAGGTGCGGTCGTACTCGAACCCGTCGACAACGCGCATTCGCGCACCCTCGCGCGCTTTGGCGTGCGTCACCTCGATACGGCATTCGGCCTCGGCGCCGGCGATTCGCTGGGCCTGCTCTGCGACCGCAAACAAGGCCTCACCAAAGCCCTGAACAATCTCGCCGACAACTGCGTCCTCGCCTCGATTCCAGCCACCAACGGCCGCACCGGCGCAGCGGCGCTGTTCCAGCGCAATGGCACGCAGGTGGGCATCGGCGCAGGCGCCAGCCGCCTTTCGATGCCGGCATGGCTGGCCCCCGGCTCGGGCGGCAACGGTCGCATCGACGTCAACGATCTCACCATCTTCAGCCAGAAATCCCTGCCGCGCGAAGGCTATGTCTCGATCGCCGGCACCGTCGCCCGGGCCCGCCTGCAGACGCCGGCCGAAATTCCCGGTTTCAGCGACCGCTGGACCTCGCGCCAGCTCAATGTCGGCGGCGGCATCGGCGCCTTCGGCGTCAATGTCGTCGGCGAAGTCGTCGACACGCCCGGCCGCGACCGCTGGGGCAGCTTGGGCCTCGGTCTGAGTTGGCGTACGCCATGGAGCGGACAACTCACGGTCGGCGCCGACAACCTGGTCACCCGCGGCAAGAATCCCTTCGCTCCGGCGACCTCCCAGGGCGACGACGAAGGCGCGGTGCCCTACGTCCGCTACGAGCAGGATCTCTAAGTCCTCGGTTTCCCTCCGGATTTACGCACAATCCGGGCTCGGGTTAACGACACTTTAATTTTTCTCCGAGTGGGGCTACTATCGGCCCCGGCCTGACCTGCTTTGGCGTCTTTCTTGACGGCAGTGGGCAGGTTCCCATGGGAAACCCCAAGACTCGCTTGGAGAGAGAGAGATGACTTTGAAGACCAATAAGCTGCGCGACGCGATTTCCTTCGCGCTCGTAAGCACCACCGCCCTCGCGGGCACGGGCGTCGCGTTTGCCCAAGACACCCCTTCGGATGACGAACTCGACACCGTCGTCGTCACCGGTTCGCGCATTCCGCGCAGTTCCGAAGTGGAAGGCACCTCGCCGGTACTCACCATCGACCGCGCGGCTCTCGAAGCCACTGGTCTGAGTTCGGTCGGCGATGTGTTGTTCAACATCACCGCCAGCGACGGCGGCGCGCTGCGCAACATCACGACGTCCACCAACGGCAGCGATGGCACCCAGAACATCTCGCTGCGCGGTCTGGGCTCGACCCGCACCCTGCTGCTGGTCAACGGCCGCCGCTGGGTCACCCAGGGCAGCGGCGACGTCGACCTGAACACCATCCCGATCTCGATCGTCGAGCGCATCGAAGTGCTGAAGGACGGCGCATCGGCGATCTACGGTTCCGACGCCATCGCCGGCGTGGTCAACGTCATTACCCGCAAGAATTTCGACGGCGCCGAAGCCAACGTCTATCTCGGCGGCTACACCAAGGGCGACGGTTTCCAGCAGGGCTACGACTTCACCGTCGGCTCGAACAGCGACCGTTGGAACGCCGTGCTCAGCCTCGGCTTCCAGACCCAGGATCCGGTCTATGCCGGTGATCGCGAAATCTCGTCCGTGCCGGTCTTCGGCGGCGGCGCGCTCGCTTCGGGTGGCCTGTTCGGTTCGGGCAGCAACGCGGGCGGCAACTTTGTGCGTTGCACCCGGGCAATCGCTACCAATCCGATCACCGGATTCAATTTCTGCCCGAACGCAACCGGCGGTTCCACGGGAGCTGGCCGCACCGGCCCTGCGACCACGCTGCGTCCGGGCGACGATGGCCGTCAGACCACCGACTTTCGTCCGTTCCAGAGCTACACGCTCGACGGTTCGGGCAACTCTGATCGCTACAACTTCGCGCCGGTCAACTACCTGCTGCAGCCGATCGAACGCTTCAACGTCTACGGCCAGGGCAGCCTGCGTCTGACCGATCGCATCAACGCCAACGTGCAGGCGGTTTACGTCAAGCGCGATTCCAACCAGCAGTTGGCAGAAGTGCCGCTGACGATGAATCGCAGCGGAGCGAGCGGTCCGCAGTGGGCGTTTGCTCCTACGCGGGGGAACGTCTTCAATCCATTCACGACGGAAGACATCCTGAGCTACAACTTCCGCGCTCTGGCCGTCGGCCCGCGCAAGCCGTACTACGACAATGACAACACCGCCGTCACCCTGTCGCTGGACGGTTCGTTCGATCTGGCCGGCCGCGACATGTACTGGGATGTCGGCTATTCGTATCTGAACTCGCGCATCAACACCCGCGGCGAGAACTATATCAACCTGTTCAACCTGCGTCGCGCCGTGGGCAATTCCCGCCGCAACCCGGTCACTGGTGCGCTGGAGTGTCTGGATGCGGGCGGTGGTGTCATCACCGGCTGCGTACCGTACAACGTCTTCGGCGGCGCGGATCTCGGCCTCGGTGCCGGCGTCATCTCGCGGGCTGAGTATGACGCGATGAACCGCTATATCACCTACACCAAGAACGAATCGCAGGAAAACAGCACGAAGGATTACTTCGCGAACCTGTCCGGTTCGCTCTTCGACCTGCCGGCCGGCCCGCTGGGCTTCGCCATCGGCCTCGAACACCGCCGCACCAGCTTCATCAACCAGCCCGACGCGCTGGTCGCCGGCGGCGGTTCCTCGGACAATTTCACCGAGCCGACCAACGGCGAAGTCAACTCCGACGAAATCTATGTCGAGTTCAACGTGCCGATTCTTGCCGACATCCCCGGCTTCAAGCTGCTCGAGCTCAACCTGGCGGCCCGCAAGTCCGACTATGAGACCTCCGGCTTCTTCGGCGGCGCGAACATCAGTCCGGACCTCGGCGGCGACACCTCGAAGAAGATCGGCCTGAAGTGGCAGGTGTTCGAAGACCTGATGCTGCGCGGCACCTTCTCCGAGTCGTTCCGTGCGCCGAGCGTGACCGATCTGTACCAGGGCGGCGGCGAAAGCTTCCCGCAAGCGGTCGATCCCTGCAACACGGCGAACTGGGCCATCCGCACATCGACCGAGCAGGCTCGCTGTACGAGCGCGCCTAGCAATGTTCCGGTCGGCGGCGTTGCGCAGCCCAACTCCCAGATCCGTTCGCTGACTGGCGGTAACCCGAACCTGCAGCCCGAATTCGGCGAAACCAAGAGCTTCGGCATCGTGTACAGCCCGAGCTTCGTTCAGGGTCTGAACTTCACGCTCGACTGGTACAACATCTCGCTGGAAGACGTGATCTCGTTCCGCGGTTCGCAGTCCATCCTCAACACCTGCTACCGCGACGATCCCACTGTCGATGCGGCCACGCGTGCACTCTTCTGCTCGTTCATCGTTCGCGATGCTTCGGGCCAGATCTTGGATCTGCGCCAGTCGCAGTTCAACCTGGATGCCGGCGAAGTCGAGGGTTATGACTTCCAGGTGACCTACGCCATGCCGGAAACCGCATGGGGCAAGTTCGCGTTCCAGTGGGATAACACCTACACGACCGAGAACACCCTGTTCGGCACCGTGGGCGAGTACAACGGCACCCCGGCGTGGCGTCTGCGCTCCAACATCACCACGTCGTGGCAGAAGGGCGACTGGGACGCAAACTGGGCGGTGCGTTACTACTCCGCGCTGGATGAGGAATGCCCGTTTAATAGCCAGGGTTACTTCGACTACGGCATCACTCCGACCCAGCTGTGCAACAGCGAAGGCGGTGCGGAAAACCGTATCGGCTCGCGCATCTATCACGATGTGCAAGTTGGCTTCAAGACGCCGTGGAACGGCAAGGTCTCCCTTGGCGCCCGCAATCTGTTCGGCAAGGATCCGCCGATCACCCGCAACTCGTTCGCGCATTCGTTCGACGGCGCCTACGATCTGCCGGGCGGTGGTTTCTTCTACCTGCAGTACAACCAGAAGTTCTGATCGCTTCCGGTTCAGCGTCAGAAAAACGGCCCCGAAAGGGGCCGTTTTTTTATGTCTGCGAGTCGGAGTTGATGACGGATACCGACCAGGACTCTTCAACGCCCAGGCACGCCATGGCCGCATCGCGACGATGCGAGTGAGCGCTTACCCCGACATCAGGCGGCTTTCTGGAACCAGGCGTTGAACGCGACGGTGACCCGTTCGGTAGGGCCTCGGAACGGCGTGACGTAATGTCCCAGCCAGGACGGAAACAACACCAGTTGTCCCGGCTTCAGATCGAGGACGTAGTTGGCCTGCGTGAAGGGCCAGCGCAGCACGGCATTGGTCGGGTCGATGAACGCATTGGCCACGGTGAGCGGATGCGGAAAGACGAGACTGCCGTTGTTCGAATACTCGGGCGACGGATCGCCGTCGGCGACGCAGTACACACCCGACCAGCTGGCCATCGGATGGTTGTGATAGCCGAAATATCCGCCGTCGCGGGTGACATGGAACCAGGTCTGGCTGGCGATCTGCAGGCCGCGCGCGTTCTCGACCATGCCCGGATTGATATTGCGGATGAATTCCGCCAACTCGCCCCAAACCCAGCCCCGCAGTTGCTGCACACAGGGCTCGGGCCGCGCGAAGAAGTCGAACTCGCTTTCGAACAATCCTTCCGGCTGATGGACGACCGGCTGCGGATTGCGGTAGCCCGCTCCCAACGCCTCGAGCGCACGGGTCAGTCGCAACAGCTCGGCGTTGAGCGATGCGGGTTCCGGATGGTACGACTCGCCGAACGGGACGGCGAAAGCGGGGAATACATTGACGGTCATACAGGGATGCCCAGGTCGACCTGCGATGGACGATATGCGGAGGTCGCTGCCACGGCGATCACAGCAGGCCGTGACCGGCGAGCCGATCGAGCATCGGCCCCAGATGCCGCTCGTAGGCGCGCCACAAACCGCCGCGGTTGGTCAGGATGCCCTTGCGGACCTGATTGGAGCTGGCGGTGGCGACCATGCCGGAACTGCGATCGACCTGCAGCATGTCGGCACGGAAGTCGAACCCGCAGTGGGCGGCGATCCGCCGCGCCTGCGTCTCGGGTTCGGTGACCATGGCGTCATAATCGATATCGAAGACGCGCCCCGGCAGCGCCTCGCGCCAGTGATCCATCAGATCGCGATAGGCCTTGTAGTGATCGGCCATTTCCACCTGATCGTAGGAATACGCGGCTTCCGCCGTGAACAGCGTGCGCAGGTTGGAGAAGCACGTGTCCGCCGGATCCCGGCGCATGTGCAGCAGCCGCGCGTGCGGCAGCGCCTTGGCGATGGGGCCGAGCAGAATGAAATTCGGGTTCTGCTTCTCGGTCACGAAGCGACGGCCGCGGGTCCGCATGGCATCGAGGAAGCCGCGGCCGATCGCGCCGTAATCGAATCCAGGGGCGCGCTCGACGATGGTCCCGTCGATGATGCTGCGGCAGAAATGGTCGGCGGCATACCGCAACTGGGCGGGGAAGGTATAGGTTTCGCCGGCGTCGGCGACATCCGGGTGTCCCGACAGGATACGTTCGAGCAGCGTCGTGCCGCTGCGGTGCATGCCGACGATGAAAATCGGGGTGAGCGGATCCGCGGGACTATCCGAGGACGATTCGTTGCGGACGAATCCGGCATCGAAGGTCCGGCGAAGCGCATCGAAGACCGCCACGGTCTGCGCATGATCGTAGGGCTGCTCGATCCGGCGGGCGCGGCAAGCACGCGTCAGCGCGTCCCATGCGGCATCGTAATCGCCCAGATCATGCAGCTCGTTGTGCAGCGCATAGCCGAGGTGACCTTCGTCCTTCGCGGTGAGATTCGGCTGCGCCAGCAATTTGCGCAGGGCGTCGACGTGGTTGCGCTGCGGCGTGATCTTCGCCACCCGCGACAGCACCGAGTACACCGCTGCGAAATCCGGACGCAGCGCCAGCGCACGCTCGAAGGCTTCGGCGGACGCCTCGGATCGCCCGGCGAACATCAATGCCAGGCCATGCATGTTGTGCGCGTCCGCAAGCTGCGGGCGCAGCTTGAGCGCGTGCTCGATCCACGTCATCGTCCTGCTGTGGTCGCCGGCGCTGGCGAAGAACGTCGCCAGATCGATCAGCTTCTCGGGCGGCAGCGTCCCGGCCAGGCCGGTGCGTTCGATGTAGGCCTGCAGTTCGGGCAGCGCCTCGAAGCGGCGCAGCCGTCGTGCCACGGCCAGCCCGGCCATCGGCGGCACGCCGTCGACGGCAGTGGACGCAAGCACCGCATGAAAGGACTCGCGATAATCGCCGAGCATCTCCTTCGCGGTCGACAACTCCAGCCAGGCCGGCAGAAATCCGCGGTCGTGGTCGACGATGGCCTCGTAGACCGCCGCCGCCTGGCGCCATTGCCGCTGCTGGGTGTAGCGCTGACCCTGTTGCCAGAGCGCCTGCTGTTTGTTGGATGTCGCGCGAGTCTGCATCCCGCGATTTTAAGCGAACCGCCCGGGCTGCGGGTTCAGGCGTCCGCGCGCGACAGTTCGGCCAGGATCTTCGCCTGCTCGGTCTTCAACGCCGCGGGCATGCGCGGGCCGTAATCGTCGAGATATTCGCCGATGCTGGCGAATTCGGCCCGCCAACCGGCGTGATCGAAGCCGAACAGCTTGGCGCGGGCTTCGTCGCTCAGCGCGACGCCGTCGAGATTCAGATCCGTTGGTCGCGGCAGCGCGCCAATCGGGGTGTCCGCTGCGGAGGCGCTACCGTTCACGCGCCCGATCATCCATTCGATGACGCGCAGGTTGTCGCCGAAGCCCGGCCACAGGAATTTGCCGTCGTCGCCCTTTCGGAACCAGTTGACGTGGAAAATCCTGGGAAGCTTCGCTTCGGGCCGATCGAACGACAGCCAGTGCGCGAAATAATCGGCGAAGTTGTAGCCGCAGAACGGCTTCATCGCCATGGGGTCGCGGCGCATCACCCCGACCGCGCCGGTGGCGGCGGCGGTGGTTTCCGAGCCCATTGCGGCGCCGACCAGCACGCCATGGGTCCAGTCGCGGGCTTCGAACACCAGCGGCACCAGCGAGGCGCGGCGCCCGCCGAACACGATCGCGCTGATGGGCACGCCCTGCGCGTCCTCGGCTTTCGGCGAATACGACGGGCACTGCTTCGCGCTGACGGTGAAGCGGGCGTTGGGATGAGCGGCCGGACCATGACCCTGCTCGGACGCATTGGAATCGTAGTCATGACCGCGCCAATCAAAGGCGGGCGCGCCATCCAGCCCTTCCCACCACGGCTGGCCGTCGGCGGTCAGGCCGACGTTGGTGAAGATGGTGTCGTGCTGGATCGTCGCCAGCGCGTTCGGATTGGATTTGCTGGAGGTGCCGGGCGCGACGCCGAAGAAACCGGCTTCCGGATTGATCGCGTACAGACGTCCATCGGCGCCGGGGCGCATCCAGCAGATGTCGTCGCCAACGGTGGTGACCTTCCAGCCGTCCCGGCGGTAGCCCTCCGGCGGAATGAGCATGGCGAGGTTGGTCTTGCCGCAGGCGCTGGGGAACGCGGCGGCGATGTAATGGGTGTCGCCCTGCGGATTTTCCACGCCGAGGATCAGCATGTGTTCGGCCAGCCAGCCTTCGCTGCGCGCCTGGTACGAGGCGATGCGCAGCGCGTGGCATTTCTTGCCCAGCAGCGCGTTGCCGCCGTAGCCGGAGCCGAACGACTTGATCGCGAGTTCTTCCGGGAAGTGCATGATGAAGCGGCGGTTCGGATCGAGTTCGCCGATCGAGTGCAGGCCCTTCACGAACGAGCCGCCGGCCAGCCCCTCGCGCTCGATGCGCGCCAGCGCCGGTGCGCCCATGCGGGTCATGATGCGCATGTTCGCGACCACGTACGGCGAATCGGTGATCTCCACGCCGCAGCGCGACAGCGGCGAATCGATCGGGCCCATGCAGTACGGAATCACGTACAGCGTGCGGCCGCGCATGCAGCCGTCGAACAGCGCATCCATCTGCGCATGGCCGTCGGCGGGCGCCATCCAGTGATTGTTCGGGCCGGCATCGTCGGCCTGCGCGGTGCAGACAAAGGTGAGATGTTCGACGCGCGCAACGTCGTCCGGGTGCGAACGGTGCAGCCAACTATCGGGATGAGTGTCTTGGTTGAGCTTGATCAGGGTGCCGTCGGCCTGCATCTTCGCGACCAGCGCGTCGTTCTCGGCGTCGCTGCCATCGCACCAGTGGATCGCGTCGGGCCGGGTCAACCGGGCGACCCCGGCCACCCATTCGTTGAGACTCTGCAGTTGTGTGGGTGCGGTGTCGGTGACGGCGGCGGTATCTTTGATGGCGCTCGCGTTCATGCAGGACGGGTTCTCAGGCTCGAGGGGCGGGAACAGGCGGAATCAGCGTATCCATGACGTGTTCGACGTAGGCTTCGAACTCGTCCTGGGCGAGACGCGGGTTGTGCAACTGCAGCCGCAACTGCAGGAAGCCGACATACGCGGCGTAGGCCAGACGCGCGCGGTGCTGCGCATCGGTGCGCATCAGCCCGGTCTGGCGAAAGGACGCCGCGAGGTATTCGAGGCGACGCTGCGAGACCCGTTCGATCACCGGGCCGACCGCGGCGTGATCCAGCGCCTTGAGCAGTTCGCTGTAGATCTTGTGCGGCTTCACTTCATGCGCGACGACATGGAACAGCCTGCGCAGACGCTGGCGCGGATCGCTGACCGCTTCGAGCTGGCCGAAGACCGTTTCCTGCTCCACCGCTTCCCAGCGCTCCAACGCGGCGGCGAGCAGCGCGTCGCGCGACGGGAAGTGCCAATAGAAGCTGCCCTTGGTCACGCCCAGCCGCCGTGCCAGCGGCTCGACCGCCACCGCGGCCACACCCTGCTCGGCAATCATGTCGAGGGCGGCCTGCGCCCAGTCTTCCGCGCTGAGGCGGCCGTTGCGTTCGGTCTTGATGGCGATGTCATTCATGACAGTAGTTTAACCATACGGAACGGCTTGGAATAGTATCGTGTGACTACGATTGCAATCCTACGATCAGGAAGCGTCCCGAATCGCTGTGGCACATTGACAACGGCGAAGAAGCAAACCCATACTGCTGCGTATGGAACGGCCTGCGGGCCACACCTGTCAGCACGCCCTGGTCAATACGACCTGGTCAACACGCTCTAGTCAGCACGCACTGTCAGTCCCGCCTTCCCAATACAGTTCATACGCCGAGCACAGGCTCGCCGGAGCGCCTCATGAGCATCGCCATCCAATACCTCGCTCCTTTTCTCGTCCTTTTGATCGCCACCGGGTTCTGCGCCTACCACCGCCTGCGACTGGCGATCTGGGCCGCGATCACCGCCACCCTGCTGGTCGGCTGTTGGCTGCTGGGGGCGCATCAGACCGCCACCGTGGTCGCCGCCGGTTTGATGCTGCTGGTCGCCGTGCCGATGCTGATCGCGCCGCTGCGCAAGGCGCTGATCACCTCCACCCTGCTGAAGTTCTACACCAAGCTGCTGCCGCCGCTGTCCGACACCGAGCGCACCGCGCTGGAGTCCGGCACGGTGGGCTTCGAGGGCGAACTGTTCTCGGGCAAGCCGGACTGGGACAAGCTGCTGTCGCTGCCCCGGCCGATGCTCAGCGCCGAGGAGCAGGCCTTCCTCGATGGCCCGGTCGAAGACCTGTGCCGGATCACCAACGACTGGGAAATTACCCACGTCCGCGCCGATCTGCCGCCGCAGATCTGGGACTACGTGAAACAGCACAAATTCTTCGGCCTGAACATTCCGAAGGAATACGGCGGCCTGGGTTTCTCGGCGCTGATGAACCACAAGGTCATCCAGAAGCTGGCGCCGATCTCGTCCGTGCTCAGCTCCACCGTTGGCGTGCCCAATTCGCTGGGGCCGGCCGAACTGCTGATGCATTACGGCACAGAAGAACAGAAGCGCCACTACCTGCCGCGCCTCGCCGATGGCCGGGAAATCCCGTGCTTCGCGCTGACCGGCCCGTTCGCCGGCTCCGACGCCACCTCCATCCCCGATTACGGCATCGTCGGCATGGGCGAATGGAACGGCGCCAGCGTGCTGGGCATCCGCCTCACGCTCGACAAGCGCTACATCACCCTGGCGCCGGTCGCCACGCTCATCGGCGTCGCGTTCCGCATGTACGACCCGGACGGCCTGCTGGGCGACAAGAAGGACATCGGCATTTCGCTGGCGCTGGTGCCGCGCGACACCGCCGGGCTTGAGATCGGTCGCCGTCACTTCCCGCTGAACACGCCGTTCCAGAACGGCCCGATCATCGGCAAGGACGTGTTCGTGCCGTTGAGCCAGCTGATCGGCGGCGAAGACTACGCCGGCCAGGGCTGGCGCATGCTGATGGAATGCCTGTCGATCGGCCGTTCCATCACCCTGCCCTCCACCGCCAGCGGCGGTTCGAAGATGGGTGCGATCGTCACCGGCGCCTACGCCCGCATCCGCAAGCAGTTCGGTCTGTCGATCGGTCGCTTCGAGGGCGTGGAAGAAGCGCTGGCCCGCATCGCCGGGCGCGCCTACGCCTGCAGCGCGCTGGCCGAAGCCACCGCGGCTGCGGTCGCACGCGGCGAAAATCCCGCGGTGCCGTCCACCATCGCCAAATATCACTGCACCGAGATGGGTCGCGAAGTCTCGCGCGACGTGATGGACATCCACGGCGGCAAGGGCATCATCCTCGGCCCGCGCAACTACGCCGGTCGCGCCTGGCAGGCGTCGCCGATCGCGATCACGGTCGAGGGCGCGAACATCATGACCCGCAGCCTGATGATCTTCGGCCAGGGCGCGATCCTCTGTCACCCGTGGGTGATGAAGGAAATGAAATCGGCGCAGCTGGAAGATCCCAAGCAGCGCATCGACCAGTTCGACAGCGCGCTGTTCGGCCACATCAGCTATGCGATCTCGAATGCGGTGCGTGCATGGTGGTTCGGTTTGACCGGCTCGCGCGTCGGCACCACGCCGGGCGGCGAATACACCCGCCGCTGCTACCGCAAGCTCAACCGCTACTCGGCGGCGCTGGCGGTGATGGCCGACACCTCGATGCTGCTGCTCGGCGGCAAGCTGAAGTTCAAGGAATCGCTGTCCGGCCGCCTCGGCGACGTGCTCAGCCACCTGTACATCGCCAGCGCGATGCTGAAGCGTTACGAAGACCAGGGCCGTCCGGTCGCCGATCACCCGCTGTTGGCATGGGCCTTCCACGACGCGATCCACCGCATCGAACTGGCGCTGTCCGGCGCGCTGCGCAACTTCCCGATCCGTCCGGTCGGCTGGCTGCTGTGGCTGGTGATCTTCCCCTGGGGCCGCCGTGCGGAAGCGCCGAGCGACCGCTTGGGCCACCGCGCCGCCAGCCTGCTGATGACGCCGTGCGAAGCCCGCGACCGCCTCGCCAGCGACATGTTCCTGGAGCCCTGCGAGAACAACCCGGCCGGCCGCGTGAACAGCTATCTGCCGAAGATGATCCTGGCCGAGCCGGTGGAGCGGAAGTTCCTCAAGGCGCTCAAGAACAGCGACATCGAAGCGCTGGACTTCAAGACCCAGCTCGACGAGGGCGTGCGCGAAGGCTGGATCACCGCGGAAGAGCGCAAGCAGTTGGATGAGCTGCGCGAGATGACGCTGGATACGATCATGGTCGACGACTTCGAGTCGTGGGAACTGCGCTCGGCCGGCTACATCGACAATGCCAAGCCGAGCGCGCATCGCGAAGCGGCGTAAGGCGGGCCACACAAGCCGCATCGCATCGACTACACGAACGCCGGGCCACCCCCGGCGTTCTTTTTTTTCGAGTTCATCGGACATCCAAGGGACCGCACGATGGCCAACAAGACCCTCGCCCTCTACGAACGCATGCGCCGCTGGCCCGCCGGGCACTGGCTGTTCACCCGCACCATCTGCTTCAAGGCGCCCTACTTCGGCAGCATCTCGCCGCTGATCGAAGTGCTGGAACCCGGCCGCTGCGTCGCGCGCCTGCGCCGCCATCGCGCCATCACCAACCACATCGGCAGCGTGCACGCGATCGCGATGTGCAACCTCGCGGAACTGGTCGGCGGAATGATGACCGAGGTCAGCCTGCCCGATTCGATGCGTTGGATTCCCAAGGGCATGACCGTCGAATACGTGAAGAAAGGGATGGGCACGATCCGCGGCGTGGCCACACCGGCGATCCCGATCGTCGCGGCCGACATCGGCTACCCGCTGCCGGTGGACGTGGTGTTGACCGACGACGCCGGCGACGTGGTGTTCCGGGCGACGATCTCGATGTGGATGTCGCCGAAGCGCTAGTCCTGCTTTTTATAGGCGGAGCACATTCGAAAGGCCTCGAAACCTGCCGGCCGCGTCCTCGATGACAGCGATCGCCTCTGCGCGTTGAAGTGGATCGGACAATTCCATCACAAGCGTACGGTTGATAGTGGCGTTGTTCAGAATCGCCGAAAAGTCGCGTACGCGCGCAGTATCGACCACGCCTTCGAGTGCCTGCATCAATTGATCCATATAAACGCTGAGTTCACCGCATCTGGCGGATATGCGCCCATCGCCGACAGCGCCTTCGACGACAGCGGCAAGACAATCAGAAATCTTTTCGCAGAAGTCAGCGACGCGATCTTTACGATCACGCTTCCATTGCCCGTAGCTTTTGATGGGATCTAGCAGCGAGGTTGCGAGCGATAACAGTCCTTGCGCAGTTTCCAGAGCCATGGATTCTCTCCTTTGTTTGACCTGCTACACGAAAGATACGGCGACGATCGCCGCAATCGCCGGCACACCCTGCACGTAGAAGATGCGCTTGCTGACGCTGTAGGCGCCGTACAGCGCCGCGACGACGACGCAACCCAGGAAGAACAGCGCCACATCGACCTTGCCGGCGAACGCGGCCCACAGCAGGCCGGCAGCGAGGAACCCGTTGTACAACCCCTGATTCGCGGCGAGCACTTTCGTGATCTCGGCTTTCTCCGGCGTATTGCGGAATACCTTCATGCCCAGCGGCTTCGTCCACAGGAACATTTCGAGGACGAGAAAATAGACGTGCAGCAGCGCGACCAGCACGATCAGTACAACGGCGATCGACGACATCGGTAAGACTCCTGTCAGTAAACGAAGAAGGACTGTGCAGCCGACGCGTCGACCGCAGGCATCACTGCGGCAGTCTGCGCTGCGCGCGGATCACCTGCCAGGCGCTGAGGCTCATGGCGATGGCGATGCCGATACCCGCGGCGAACACCGCCCGGCTGCCGAACGTCGCCAGCCATTTGTGCAGCCACACATAGGTCAGGTCTCCGCCGCGGTATACCGCGGTATCGATGAAGGCCTTGGCCTTGTAGCGCGCCTCGCGATCGACCCGGGTGTACAAGGTCTCGCGGCCGGGCTTGCCCAGCGAGAATTCGCCCGAACGCGTGGCGATCTGCACCGCCGCCACCAGCAGCGGCAGCGGCGACATCGCCAGCAGGCAGTAGCCGAACGTGATGGCGAAAGCCGGAATCAGCAGCACCGGCCCGACGCCATAGCGCCGCAGCAGCCAGCGCGTGAGGAACACCTGGATCAGGATCGTGGACAAGTTGATCAGGAAATCGATTCGCGCGTAATACCTGGTCGCCGCCTCCGACGTGGGATAGAACTGCTTCACGATCGCGGCCTGCTCGTTGTAGAGCAGCGTGCCGACGCCCACGCCGAAGAACATCAGCAGCGCGAGGCCGCGCAGCAGAGGATCGTTCGCCACCAGCTTGAACCCGGCCCACATCGATCCGCCCATCGCGCCATCGACCACCTGACCGCTGCGCTGTTCGCGCTGCCGCGCCCAAGGCCGCAGGCGCACGATGCACAGCAGGCACACCATCAGGAATCCGGCCGACACCAGCAGCAGCGAGCCCACGCCGATGCGGTTCACCAGCAGGCTGGTGATCGACGGCCCCAGCAGCGCGCCGAGGGTGCCGCCGGCGCCGATGTAGCCGTAGACGCGCTTGGCGTGTTCGTTGTCGAACACGTCGGCCATGAAGCTCCAGAACACCGAGACCGCGAACAGGTTGAAGACCGCCGTCCACACGAAGAACAGGGCGCCGCGGCCGGAGACGTTCCGATCGAAGATCCACCAGAAGCCGATCAGACAGACGATGAAGATCAGATACAGCGCCGGCAGGAAGACCCGGCGCGGGTAGCGCGACACCAGCGCGCCGTACAGCGGCTGCAGCAACAGCATCGACACGAAGGTGCCGGTGAACAGCGCCTGCAGGACGAAGTCCTTGAGCGCGAAGCCATGGCTGAGCGCCCAGGCGGTCCAGGCGTCGGGAAAGACGGCCGCGATATCGCCGGACGCGGCCATCGCATCGCGCACCGGGCGCAGCACGTAGTAGCCGCACAACAGGCTGAAGAAATACAGCAGCGCCCACCACAGCGGCGGCGATTCGGCCAGTTCCTGTCGGAGCCCCCGCAGCACGCTGGCCGGCTGTGCGGAATCTTTCGCGGAGTCCATTTCGGGCTGCGGCGGCATCCGCCATCCACCTGTGCAATGCGGAGGCGCCACTCTAGCAGGCCGACGGTGCCAGCCAATGCGGCGGGCGATCCCTGGATTTGCCGCCCCGCGAACGCCCGATCCGCTCACAGAGCAATTGCTCTAGGCTGCGGGCATAGTGTCGCCTGCACACGATTTCATAAGGTCCACGCGTGTTCGACTACATCATCATCGGCGCCGGTTCGGCGGGCTGCGTGCTCGCCAACCGCCTGAGCGAGGACCCCACGGTCAAAGTGCTGCTGCTGGAAGCGGGCCCGCGCGATTGGCATCCCTTCATCCACATGCCCGCCGGCGTGGCCAAACTGGTCAACCAGAAGGGCGTGAACTGGGATTACAACACCGCCGCCGAACCCCATCTCCACCAGCGCGCGCTGTGGTGGCCGCGCGGCAAGGTGCTGGGCGGCTCCAGTTCGATCAACGCGATGTGCTACATCCGCGGCGTTGCCGGCGACTACGAAGACTGGGCCGCGCAGGGCGCGACCGGCTGGCACTGGGACAACGTCCTGCCTTATTTCAGAAAGTCCGAAGGCAACGTCCGCGGCGCCGACGCCTTCCACGGCGGCGACGGTCCGCTCAGCGTGTCCGACCTGCGTTACACCAACCCGCTGTCGCAGGCCTTCATCGACGCCAGCCGGCAGATCGGCCTCGCCCACAACCCCGATTTCAACGGCGCGGTGCAGGACGGCGTCGGCTTCTACCAGGTGACACAGCGCGAAGGCGCGCGCTGTTCGGCGGCGCTGGCTTACCTGAATCCGGTCCGCCAGCGGCCGAACCTCACCGTGCAAACCGGCGCCGTCGTCAACCGCATCACCTTCGACGGCCAGCGCGCGAGCGGCGTCACCTACGCCATGCGCGGCCGGGCCTTCCACCAGCCGGCGGCGCGCGAAGTCATCATCAGCGGCGGCGCGATCAATTCGCCGCAGTTGCTGATGCTGTCGGGCATCGGCCCGGCCGACGAGTTGCGCCGGCACGGGATCCCGGTCGTCGCCGACCGCGTCGGCGTCGGCGGCAATCTGCAGGACCACCTCGACATCTGCACCCTGTTCCATTCGACCGAACGGGTGACCTACGACCGCATCAGCGACATCAAAACCGCCTTCGACTATTACCTGCGCGGCCGCCGCGGCCCGGGCACCAGCAACGTCGCCGAAGCCGGCGGTTTCGCGCGTTCGCCCCTGGCACCGGACGATCGCGCCGACATCCAGTTCCATTTCGTGCCGGCGATGCTGGACAACCACGGCCGCAACCGCCTGCCGGGCGACGGCTACACCCTGCACGCCTGTTTCCTGCGCCCGCGCAGCCGCGGCCGGTTGTCGCTGGTCAGCAACCGCGCCGGCGACAAGCCGCGGATCGAAGCCAACTATCTCGGCGACGCGGAAGGATTCGACCTGAAGATGATGGTCGAATGCGCGAAGCTGTCGCGCGAGATCCTGGCGCAGAAGGCCTTCGACAGGTATCGCGGCACCCCCATCTTCCCGGCGCGCAACGATCTGGACGACGCCGGACTGGCCGAATTCGTCCGCGCCAAGGCCGAAAGCGTCTATCACCCGGTCGGCACCTGCCGGATGGGCAGCGACGCCGACGCCGTGGTCGACCCGCAGCTGCGCGTCAACGGTGTCGAAGGCTTACGCGTGATCGATGCCTCGGTCATGCCCTGCCTGATCGGCGGCAACACCAACGCGCCGACGATCATGATCGCGGAGCGCGCGGCCGATCTCATCAAAGCGGCCTGACAGCGGACCGATCGAGGCCGCCGGAGGCTCGCACATCCCGCGTCGGGTCGCAGCAACCCCGCCGAACCGCTAAAATTCACGTCTTGGCCGGACGCCGAACATCGTCCGGTCCCTCTTCCGCTCCCAGGACACTCCGAACGATGAAGATTCTCGTCGGCTACAAGCGCGTGGTGGACTACAACGTCCGCATCCAGGTCAAGCCGGACGGCTCCGGCGTGATCACCGACGGCGTCAAGCTGTCGCCCAATCCCTTCGACGAGATCGCGCTGGAAGAAGCCCTGCGCCTGCGCGACAAGGGCCTCGCCACCGAAGTAGTGGTGGTCACCATCGCCCCGGCCGACGCCCAGCCGCATCTGCGCAACGGTCTGGCGATGGGCGCGAACCGCGCCGTCCACATCGTCAGCGACGCCGGCATGCAGCCGCTGACCGCCGCCCGCGCGATGTTGAAGCTGATCGAACGCGAGCAGCCCGATCTGGTGATCCTGGGCAAGCAGGCGATCGACGACGACGCCAACCAGACCGGCCAGATGCTCGCCGCGCTGGCCGACCTGCCCCAGGGCACGTTCGCCAGCAAGGTCGAGGTCTCGGGCGACAAGGTGAGCGTCACGCGCGAGGTCGACGGCG
>JAZKFJ010000004.1:454370-505656 GCA_040386495.1 Pseudomonadota bacterium | reverse complement strand
CGACGTCACCACGCCGCGACCACGGGCTCACCCTGCTGATGGTCAGCCACGATCTCGCGGTCATCGCCCACCTCTGCGAACGCATCGGTGTGATGAACAGCGGCCAGCTGGTGGAGATCACCACTGCGACGGCGATGGCGAGCAACCAGAGCGCCACGAGAGTGCGATTTGCCGACATGAAACGACTCCTGTATTGGGAATGGATCTATTAACCCGTACGCGCGGATTGTGTGTCTGAGAATCAGCGTCGACGCCGCAGATGATCCGACGCGATCCGATCGTACAGCGGTCTGAACATCGCTTCGGCCTTGCTGCTGCCGATCATGATGCTGGACTGCTTCTGGCATAGAAGCAGGAACTCGTAGGGATGTTCGGCAGGCGGATGCGTCCTGGCGAACTCATCGATCTTCTTGCGGGTGCCGACGCCGAACAGCGGTTCGAGCAGGCGCTGCGCTTCGCTGGCGATGTCGATCGATGGCGGTGCGGCTGCCGGGAATTCGGTCGTCGTCGCGGCGGCGTGCATCGCAGATCCGGGCGGCGGCGTTGACGTTGCCGCCGGTATGGATGGCGGCGGCGCCACCTGCAGACCGGCGATCAGCGTGCCGAGATCGACACCGGTCAACGCGGAATTCGGATGCACCTGGTCCATCTGCAGAGAGGCGACTTTGACCAGCTTCAGCTTGAGAATGTCGTCGATCGCCGCCTGCGGCGCGAGTTGCCGGTGATCGAGATAGGCGCGGATGCCGTGATCGATAAGCACCGACCCCGCGCGCATGGAGACGCCGTCGCCGTCGACGTAATAGAAGGATACCTTCGCGCTCGCTCCGCTCTCCGCGAGCGACTGCAACGCACGACTCAGTTCTTGCAGGTCCGCCATGTTTCCCCCTTGTGCCCGTATTTCCTCAGACCGGAGTGGGTCGAAGGGATGAACGAGTCTTTCTGGTCTCAATGCGGTGTCCGGTGGAGCAGTTGCATGATGTCCGGCTGGCACGGCCCCCCTGAGGCGCGCGCCGGTCGGATTTCCGGATTGCGGGTCTCAGGCAATCAGGATGGCGCGCTTCAAAGATTCTGGTAGTTCGGCCCGGCGCCGCCTTCCGGCGTCACCCAGTCGATGATCTGGTAAGGATCCTTGATGTCGCACGTCTTGCAGTGTACGCAGTTGGCGGCGTTGATCTGTAGCCGTTTGCCGGTGCCATGGCCGGAAGTGTGATCTTCGACGATTTCGTATACGCCTGCCGGGCAGAATCGGGTACAGGGGTTGCCGTATTCCTCGGCGCAAGTGGTCACGCAGATCGAGGTGTCGCGTACCCGCAGATGCACCGGCTGGTCTTCGTCGTGTTCGGTTGCGGCGAAATAAACGGATGCGAGCCGGTCGCGGGGCGCCAGCGTGCGTTCGACGTAATCGCGCTTCGGCTGTTCGTGCGTACCGAGCTTGTCGAGCGACGACCAGTCCGCCTTGTTCTTCAAGGTCCAGGGAGACGCGCCCCTGGTCACCGTTTCCCATGCGGCATTGAGCATGCCGAACCACAGGCCGCGCTTGAACCCCGGCTTGATGTTGCGGACCTTTTTCAACTCGGCCATCGCATCGGAGGCGCGCAGTTTCGCGTCGAAACCTTCCGGCGCCAGCGACGACGCGACCAGATGTTCGGCGGCCAGCATGCCGGAGCGGATCGCCTGATGGGTGCCTTTGACCTTGGGCACGTTGAGCAGTCCGGCGGTATCGCCGATCAGCAGCGCGCCCGGCATTTCGACCTTCGGCAGCGATTGCCAGCCGCCGGTGACGATGGCGCGCGCGCCCGCGGACACCAGGTTGCCGCCTTCGAGCAGCGGCTTGATCATCGGATGATTCTTCCACTGCTGGAAGGCTTCCCACGGTTTGTAGTCCGGGTCTTTGTAGTCGAGGCCGCTGACATAGCCCAGCGCGATCCGGCCTTTGTCGAGGTGATACAGGAAGCTGCCGCCGTAGGTGTGGTTGTCGGCCGGCCAGCCGAAGCTGTGAACGATCTTGCCGGGCGAAACCCGGTCTTCGGGCACCTGCCACAGCTCTTTGATGCCGATCGAATAGCCCTGCGGGTCGCTGTCCGCGTCCAGCTTGAAGCGCTGGACCAGGCGTTTGGTGAGGTGACCGCGCGCGCCCTCGGCGAGCACGGTGACCTTGGCGTGAATGTCGATGCCCGCGGTGAAGCCGGGTTTGTGCGTGCCGTCCTTCGCCACGCCCATGTCGCCGATCCGTACGCCGATGACCTTGCCATCCGCATCATGCAGCGTCTCCGCTGCGGCGAAGCCCGGGTAGATTTCGACGCCCAGCGCCTCGGCCTGCGGCGCCAGCCAGGCGCACATCGCACCCAAAGAGACGATCACGTTGCCGTGGTTGTTCATGCCCGGCGGCACCGGCAGCTTGCGGCCGCCGGTCTTGCTCAGCAGCCAGAATTCGTCGTCGGTGGCCGGTACGCAGATCGGCGGGGGGTTGTCGCGCCAGTTCGGCAGCAATTTGTCGAGCGGGCCGGTTTCGATCACCGCACCGGACAGGATCTGCGCGCCGATGGTCGAAGATTTCTCGATCACGCAGACGCTGATCGCGGGATCCAACTGCTTCAGCCGGATCGCGAACGCCAGGCCCGCGGGGCCGGCGCCGACGGCGACGACGTCGTACTCCATCACGTCGCGCTCCACATCGGGAGGCCTGATGTCGGCAAGCACGGCGGCGGCGTGTGCGGTGTCGGTCATGCGACTGCTCCAGCGAAGATCATGGAATGTTCCAGGAGCGTCGATTTTCCGGGTTTGCGGTGGCCGGGGCAAATCGGCAGCATGCGCGGATGCTTTTTTCGAACGGATTGCAGCGCATCGACCTCCCCGGCGCCGGGCTGTGGCTGGACCACGCGTGGCTACCGGCGGCGGAGGCGGACGCGTTGCTGGCCGCGCTGCGCGAGTACGTGCCGTGGGAAGTCCACCGTATCCGCATGTTCGGCCGCGAGGTGGATTCGCCGCGGCTGAGCTGTTGGATCGGCGATCCCGGGACGGTCTATACCTATTCGCGTACCCGTTTCACGCCCCGGGCATGGCCGGCGGCGCTGGTGCCGGTGCGCGACCGGCTGCGCGACGCGCTGGGCGAGGACTTCAACAGCGTGCTCGCCAACCGCTACCGCGACGGCCGCGACCGGATGGGCTGGCATAGCGACGATGAGCCCGAACTCGGGCCGCAGCCGGTGATCGCGTCGGTCAGCCTCGGCGCGACCCGGCGTTTCGCGCTGAAACCGCGCGGGGAGGGCGCACCCCTGAGCCTGGATCTGCCGCACGGCAGCCTGCTGGTGATGCGCGGCGACACCCAGACCCGTTACCGGCATGCGCTGCCCGGAACGGCGCGCCCGGTCGCGGAGCGGATCAATCTCACGTTCCGGCGGATTCTGCCGACTGGATGAGGCGACGATGCGGAAGTCGTTGATTCGATAGGGGTGGAACGTGAATGTGGGGTCTGGGATCGGGTTCCGCGTCTCTCTGAGCTTGTGCGCAAGCCCCTGAAATCGCTACAATCGCCGGTTCACACACAACAGTCGGACGGCCTTTGGCCGCCGGGAGCGCTATGGCCCGCATCACCGTAGAAGATTGTCTGCAAGTCGTCGACAACCGTTTCGAGCTCGTCATGATGGCCGCCAAGCGCGCGCGCCAGCTCGCCAACGGCGTCGAGCCGCAGATCGACAACAGCGAGGCCAACGACAAGCCCACCGTGCTCGCGCTGCGCGAAATCGCCGCCCGCCGCATCGACAACACGTATATCGATGCCGTCGAGAAGTCGGAACGCGAGCGCAAGGAACGCGAAGCCCTCGAATGGGCCGCCGCTGAAGTGGTCTCCGATGACGACCTGTCCAAGGCCGACGATCTCTGAGTCAAGGCGCGCGGAAGCGCGGGAATCGTCTTCGATCGATGTCGTTGATCCATCGATACCGCATCGTGCAGATTCCATGATTCCGGATACCGCGAAACCCCGCTTCGGCGGGGTTTTTTCGTTTGCGGGCACGGAGAAATTACGACGCCAACGCCGATGCGGCTCCGCTTTCCGATGCTTCGCTCCCCATTCCCACTACCAGCGTTTCCCCTTAGTCTGACGGGATGAGTCAACTCGAGCCGATCATCGCCGGTCCTACGCCTGCGCCCGCTGCGGAATTGCCGGATTACGTCCGCGTGCTGCAAGCGGCGGCCGACTATCTGCCCGAGGAACAGCGCGCGACGCTGATTCGTGCCTGGCGCGTCGGCGCCGATGCCCACGCCGGTCAGACCCGCAAATCCGGCGAGCCCTACATCACTCATCCGGTCGCCGCCGCCACGGTGCTGGCCGAGCAGGGCGTGGATATCGAAACCCTGGTCGCGGCGGTGCTTCACGACACCATCGAAGACACGCCGCTGACGCGCGACGAGATCGCGGCCGATTTCGGCGTGACCGTCGCCGAACTGGTCGAAGGCGTCACCAAGCTGGACAAGCTGCAGTTCCAGGATCGCCAGGAAGCCGCCGCGGAAAGTTTCCGCAAGATGATGCTGGCGATGGCGCGCGACCTGCGCGTGATCCTGATCAAACTCGCCGACCGTTTGCACAACATGCGCACGCTGGGCGCACAGAGCGCCGAGGCCCGCACGCGCATCGCCCGCGAGACGCTGGAGATCTACGCGCCCATCGCGCAGCGGCTGGGCATGAACCTGATGAAGGCCGAACTGCAGGATCTGGGTTTCCGCGCGCTGCATCCGTGGCGTCATGCGGTGCTGGCGCGGCGCATCCGCACGCAGCCGGTGGTGCGGCGCGAGGCGCTGGCCAAGATCGAAGCGCAGTTCGCGCAGCGGCTGAGCAAGGAAGGCTTCCAGTTCCGTCTGGTCGGCCGGGTCAAATCGCCGTGGAGCATCTATACCAAGATGCGCGCCGAGGGCAAAACCTTCACCCAGATGATGGACATGTTCGGTTTCCGGTTGGTCGTGCCTTCGGTGCCCGAGTGCTATCACGCGCTGGGCGTGGTGCACGCGGTGTTCAAGCCGGTCGACGGCCGTTTCCGCGACTTCATCGCGATTCCCAAGGCCAACGGTTACCAGTCGCTGCACACGGTGTTGTTCGGGCCCTACGGTTCGCCGATCGAAGTGCAGATCCGCACCGAGGAAATGGACCTCATCGCCGAACGCGGCATCGCCGCGCATTGGTCGTACAAGCATGGCGGTGAGGCCAGCGGCGCGCAGAACCGCGCGCAGTCGTGGGTGGCGAACCTGATCGAATCGCAGCGCGCGACGGGCTCATCGCTGGAGTTCCTCGAAAACGTCAAGATCGACCTGTTTCCCGATGAGGTGTACCTGTTCACGCCGAAGGGCGACATCATGGCCTTGCCGCGCAACGCCACGACCCTCGACTTCGCCTACGGCGTGCATACCGATGTCGGCAATCGTGCGGTCGCCGCGCGCGTCGACAAGAAGCTGGTGCCGCTGCGGACCAAGCTCAGCAGCGGCCAGAGCGTGGAAGTGATCACCGCGAAATCCGCGGCGCCCAAGCCGCAGTGGCTGGAATTCGTGGTCACCGGCAAAGCGCGCACGGCGATCCGCCATCAGCTCAAGCAGCTGGAACACGAGGATGCCGTGCAGCTGGGGCATCGCATGCTGGACCGCGCGCTGGAAGGGATGCACACCTCGCTGGACCGCGTGCCGTCGGCGCGGCTGGAAGCCTATCTGGTCGACCATCGTTACCCGCGCCTGGAGGCGCTGCTGGCCGATATCGCGCTGGGCAACCGCATGCCGACCCAAGTCGCGCAGGTGCTGGCGCATCGCGTGCCCGACAAGAGCGACGGCTTGAATCTGGCGATGGGCGTCGCGCTGCACGGCGAGAAGATCCTCATCACCGGCGCCGAGCGCGGCGTGGTCACGTTCGCGAACTGTTGCATGCCGATTCCCGGCGACGACGTGATGGGTTACCACACCACCGGCCGCGGCATCGTGGTGCATCGGATGGATTGCGCCAACGTCGTCGAGTACCGCAAATCACCGGAACGCTGGGTGTCGATCGGCTGGGACCGCCAGGTGAGCGGCGATTTCCAGGTGATGCTGCGCGTGGAAGTGGAAAACCGGCCCGGCGTGCTCGCGCAGGTCGCGGCGGCCATCGCCCAAGCCGATTCCAATATCGATTCGGTCGAATACCTGGACCGCGACAACAACATCGCAGTGATCCGTTTCGGTATCGAAGTGAGCGATCGCACGCACCTGGCCGATGTGATCCGCCGCGTGCGCCGCCTGGTGGCGGTGCATGGCGTGCAGCGGATGTGATGCGCGTCCGCGGCACGCGATCGATCCCCGCGGTTCGACCTGGATCGATGCGGTCGATCTCCCCCGGCAAGCGATGACCGCGTCCCGCCCCCGGCGCTACACTAGCGGCCCATGCGGTCCGACACGTTCGCGCGCCTGAGTCCTCCGGTCTGCCGTCGCGTCGGTCCTTCCGCCCCCGATCCCGAACGAGCGAAGCCTCATGCCCCGCGAACCGATCCATTCCCACGACGCCCCCGCCGCCATCGGCCCGTATTCGCAGGCCACGCGCGCCGGCGGCATGGTGTTTCTTTCCGGCCAGATTCCGCTGGATCCCCATTCCGGTCTGATCGTCGAAGGCGACATCTCCGAACAGGCGCGACAGGCGTTCGCGAATCTGCGTGCCGTTTGCGAAGCCGCCGGCGGTTCCTTCGACGATATCGTCCGCGTCGGCCTGTATCTGACCGATCTGAGCGAATTCTCCGCAGTGAACGCGGCGATGCAAGCGGTGTTCGATGCGCCGTATCCCGCGCGCTCCACCATCGAAGTGTCGGCGCTGCCGCGCGGCGCGAAATTCGAGGTCGACGCGATCATGGTGCTGCGCTGATCCCGATCGTCAGACCGTGCACGGTCGCGACGCGCACGGTTCGCAACAAGCATGCTCGCAACGAACACGTGCGCGCCGTGAATGATCCAGCCCGCGTCATCGCGCATGCCCAGCCGCAACCCGATCGATGACATCGCCGCGCAGCCGCTGACCCGGCTCAACGGCGTCGGCGACGTCGTCGCCGAAAAGCTCGCCGCGCGCGGTCTCGCGACGCTGCAGGATCTGTGGTTCCATCTGCCGCGGCAATACGAAGACCGCACCGAGCTTACGCCGATCCGCATGCTGCAGCCGGGTCTGCCGGCGCAGGTCGAGGGCACGGTCGAAGCGGCGGAGCGGACGTATCGCGGTCGACCGATGCTGCGCGTCGCCATCGGCGACGGTTCCTATTCGACGCTGGTGCTGCGCTTCTTCCATTTTCGTTCGCAGCAGATCGCGCAGTTCGCGAACGGCACGCGGGTGCGGGTGTACGGCACGCCGCGTCCCGGGCAACAGGGGTTGGAAATCGTGCATCCGAGCTATCGCGTGCTCGGCGCCGCCGACGAGCTCGCGCTCAGCGATCGGCTCGATCCGATCTATCCCGCCATCGAAGGCATCGGTCCGGCGGTGCTGCGCAAGCTTATCGCCCAGGCGCTGCAGCGCCTGCCGGACGATAGCGCGCTCGAACTCCTGCCGGTTGAAGTGCTGGCGCGCGAATCGCTGTGCGCGGGGATGCCGTCGCTGCGCGACGCCTTGATGACGCTGCACCGTCCGCCGCAGGGCAGCGATCTGCCGGCGCTGCTGGCGGGTACGCATCCGGCGCAGCGCAGACTCGCGCTGGAAGAACTTCTCGCCCATCACCTGAGCCTGCGCAGGCAACGCATCGCGATGCAAGCGCACACCGCGCCCGCGCTGCGCGGCGGCAAGCGTGTGACCGACTTGCGCAAGGCGCTGCCGTTCGCGTTGACCAAGGCGCAGCAGCGCGTGTTCGTCGAGATCCGCGACGATCTCGCCAAGCCGGTGCCGATGCTGCGGCTGGTGCAGGGCGATGTGGGCAGCGGCAAGACCGTGGTTGCGGCGATGGCGGCGATGCTGGCGATCGAACAGGGTCATCAGGCCGCATTGATGGCGCCGACCGAACTGCTGGCCGAACAGCATCTCGCGAATCTGCGCGGCTGGCTCGAACCGCTGGGCGTGCGCGTGGTCTGGCTGGCCGGCAAGGTCACCGGCAAGGCGCGCGAGGCGGTGCTCGCGGAGATCGCCAACGGCGCGGCGCAGCTGGTCGTCGGCACGCATGCGCTGATGCAGGAAGGCGTGGCGTTCCGCGATCTCGCGCTGGCCATCGTCGACGAACAGCATCGTTTCGGCGTGCATCAGCGGCTCGCGCTGCGCGACAAGGGCAGCGCCGGTAGCAACGTGCCGCATCAGCTGGTGATGACCGCCACGCCCATTCCGCGCACGCTGGCGATGGCGGCCTACGCGGACCTGGATGTCTCCGCGATCGACGAACTGCCGCCTGGGCGCACGCCGGTGCAGACCGTCGTGCTGAGCGCCGAGCGTCGTCCGGAATTGATCGAACGCATCCGCGGCGCCTGCGCCGAAGGCCGTCAGGCGTATTGGGTCTGCACGCTGATCGACGACAGCGATGAAGTCGTCGCGCAGGCCGCGCAAAGCACGTTCGAGGCGTTGACGCTACAGCTTCCGGAACTGCGGATCGCGCTGGTGCACGGACGGCTGAAGGCGGGCGAGAAACAGAAGACGATGGCCGCATTCAAGGCCGGCGAGGTGCAACTGCTGGTGGCGACGACGGTCATTGAGGTTGGCGTCGACGTGCCCAACGCGTCGCTGATGATCATCGAGAACGCGGAGCGCCTGGGTCTCGCGCAATTGCACCAGCTGCGCGGGCGGGTGGGGCGCGGCAGCGCCGCGTCGAGCTGCGTGCTGCTGTATCAGGCGCCGCTGTCGCAGATGGCGCGGCAGCGGCTGGCGACCATGCGCGAAACCAACGACGGTTTCGTGATCGCCGAACGCGATCTGCAGCTGCGCGGCCCGGGCGAACTGCTGGGCACGCGCCAGACCGGCCTCGCCGCGTTCCGCATCGCCGACCTCGGCCGCGATGCCGCGCTGTTGCCCACCGTGCAGCGGATCGGCGAAGCGCTGATGACGGCATCGCCCGAACTGGCCGAGCGCATCACCGAACGTTGGATCGGCGGCGCCGCGCGTTACGCCAGCGCCTGAAAGCCTCTTCAAACTCTCACGATCAAGCCTGTAGAGCGGCCTTCAGGCCGCTGAAACAGGTGCGGGTGTTTGAGCAGCGGCCTGAAGGCCGCTCTGCGTGGGCGACAGGCGTTTTCGCGGTTGTCATCGCTAGATCGCGTTGGCCGGCATCATCGCGCGCAATTCCATCCTGCTGGTGGATTTCATCAATCGGGCCGTGGCGGAAGGGCGGGCGATCGGCGATGCGGTGATCGAGGCCTGTGCGGCGCGCGCGCAGCCGATCGTGCCGACTGCGGCGGCGGCGATGCTGGACGCGTTCTTCATTCTCGACGATCCGATCTTCAACCGGCTGGCGGTGTCGCTGATCTTCGGCATCCTGGTCAGCACGGTCTTGACGCTGGTGGTCATCCCTCTGCTGTATTACGTTCTGTTGAACCGTAACGCCGCGAAGGACAAGACGCCATGACCGACTTCCCCGAGATCCGCATCCTTCTGGAGCAGGAAGGTCCCTATGCGTTCAAGATCGATTTCGAAGGCACCGACCTGGAGGCCCTGCATACCGATGAACCCGCGCCGCTGGGCGCGGGCGCCGGTCCGAACCCCTCCGCGATCCTGTTGACCAGCATCGTCAATTGCCTGGGCGCCAGCCTGCTGTTCGCGTTGCGCAAATTCAGTAACGACCCCGGCCCGATCCGCGCCGAGATCGTCGCCCGCAAGGAACGCAACGCCGAGGGCCGCTGGCGGATCCCGCGCGCCGAGGTCGTCATCCATCTGGCCGACAAGGCCGCCGATCTCGAGCACTTCGATCGGGTGATCGCCCAGTTCGAACAGTTCTGCGTCGTCACCCAGAGCGTGCGCGACGGCGTGGATGTCGCCGTGCGCATCGTCGATGCCGATGGTGTGTGGCATACGCCGGGCGCGTGATGCCGGGGCCAGTGATCCTGGAGAGAGTGATGCCGATGGGCTGGCGCTCGCACGGTCATGCTGGTTTCCATCTCCGTGCCGCGACAATCTTGAAACCAGTCCGGGCCTTGGCTTGTAACGCTGCCACCCACATCCTGCCCGTACCGGCGCCGCACGTGCGCCGCCACGCCGCGGCCATCGCCGTGGCCTCCGAGGGTTGATGCCATGTCCAACGCCGACGCCAGTGTCCGCATCGCCTGTCCTGCCTGTCACGCGCTCAATCGCGTCCCCGCCGCGCGCCTCGGCGATGCGCCGGTCTGCGGGCGCTGCAAGGTGCCGTTGTTCTCCGCGCATCCGCTCGCGCTGGATGTCGACGGCTTCGAGCGTCATGTCGTGCAGTCCGACCTGCCGGTGCTGGTCGATTTCTGGGCGCCCTGGTGCCAGCCCTGCCTGATGATGGCGCCGCATTTCGAAACCGCGGCGGGCGAGCTGGAGCCCGACTTCCGGCTCGCCAAGGTCGACACGCAGGCGCATTCCGCACTCGGCGCGCGCTTCTCCATCCGCAGCATTCCGAGCCTCGTACTGTTTCGCGGCGGGCGCGAAATCGCACGGCATTCCGGCGCGATGGGCGCCGCCGACATCGCCCGCTGGGCGCGCATGCACGCGCGTTGAGCCATACACCCCGTCATTCTGGAGAGATACCCATGTCCCGACTTCCGCTGCGTGTTCTTCTGCTCGCCCTTGCCGCCGTGGCATTGCCGGCGATGGTCTTCAGCGCATGGGGTTCCGCAACGGAAGACGCCCCGGTATCCGCGACCGGATCCGAGGCCGCCGTCGCCACCACCACCACATCCGGCGTCCCACTGCTGCGCCCGCGCGATGGGCTGGTGGTCGCAGGCCAGCCGGCGACCGGCGATTGGTCCGCGCTGGCCGCATCCGGCATCCGCACCGTGATCAATCTGCGTCCGCAGGCGGAACTGCAGGGCCGCGATGAGCGTGCCGAGGTCGCCGCTGCGGGCATGCGCTATGTCGAACTGCCCGTCTCGGGGCCTGCCGAGATCACGCCCGAGAATGCGGAGGCGCTGTCCAGGCTGCTTGCGCAGGCCGATGGTCCGGTGCTGGTGCATTGCGCCAGCGGCAATCGCGTCGGCGGCCTGTTGGCGGTGGCGATGGCACAGAGCGGGATGCCGGTGTCCGCCGCGCTGGACTTCGGGCGCAGCGCCGGCATGAAGTCGATCGAGGGACGCACGCGCGAAGTCATCGAACAGACGCAGGCGCTGCGCTGCGTCGCCGCGCGTGAAAACGGCGATCCGTCGCAGTGTCCCGCGGGCGGCTGAACCGCCGCGAGGCCGGTCGGCTCACAGTCGATCGATCGGCAGTTTCAGATAGCGGACGCCGTTGTCCTCGGGCTCCGGCAGCCGGCCTGCACGGATGTTGACCTGCACCGAAGGCAGCAGCAGCACGGGCATCGGCAGCGTCGCGTCGCGCGCGGTGCGCACGGCGACGAAAGCGTCTTCGTCGATGCCGTCGCGCACGTGGATGTTGCCCGCCTTCTGCGCGGCGATGGTAGTTTCGCAGGCGTAAGCGCGGCCGCCCGGCGCGTAGTCGTGGCATACGAACACGCGGGTGTCGCCCGGCAGCGCGAACAGGCGCTGGATCGAACGATAGAGCATGTGCGCGTCGCCGCCGGGGAAATCGCAGCGCGCGGTGCCGCCGTCGGGCATGAAGATCGAATCGCCGACGAACAGCGCATCGCCGATGCGATAGGCCACGCTGTCGCGGGTGTGGCCCGGTACGGCGACGACCTCGGATTCGAGGCCGCCGATCGCGAAACGTTCGCCGTCGGCGAACAGATGGTCGAACTGTGAGCCATCGATCGGGAAGTGTCCGCCAAGGTTGAAGATCGGCCGGAACGTCTTCTGCACCGTGCGGATGCCTTCGCCGATCGCGAGCACCGCATCGGCGAACTGCGATTTCAGCCAGTGGCCGGCGCTGAGATGATCGGCGTGCGCATGGGTTTCGAGGATCCAGCGCAGGTCGAATCCATGCGCGCGGATGTGTTCGACCAGCGCCTGCGCCGAAGCGGTCGCAGTGCGGCCCGATTTTGCGTCGAAGTCGAGCACTGGATCGACGATGGCGGCATGTCGCGTCGCGGGGTCGGACACGACATAGCTCCAAGTGCAACTGTCGGCATGGAAGAAAGGCGCGACGAGCGCGGTCATGGCGGGCTACTGAGTGGTCGGCATGATCGCCAGTATGGTCGCCGTCATGATCGGATCCCGCGATTCTATCGCCGCTGCCAGTCGTCATCGCGGCACCCAGTGATCGCACCGTGCCGCGACAGCCGGCATAATCGGCCGATGACGAAAAAACTTCCCCTGTTGATCGATACCGACCCGGGCGTGGACGACGCGCTCGCCCTGCTGATGGCCTTCGATTCGCCGCATCACGAGGTGGTCGCGCTGACCATCGCCGCCGGCAACGTCGGCCTGCGTCACACCGTCGCCAATGCGCTGAAACTTTGCGAAGTGGCCGGCGTCGATGTGCCGGTCTTCGCAGGCTGCGATGCGCCACTGCTGCATCCCGCGCCCGATGCCTCGTACGTCCACGGCCGCGACGGTTTCGGCGATATCGGCTATCCGCCCGCAGCCAAACAGGCCGAAGCCGAACATGCCGCGCTGGCCATAATCCGCCTGTCGCACGTATATGCGGGTTCGCTGGTGGTCTGCATGCTCGGGCCGCTGACCAATTTCGCGGTGGCGCTCAAGCTCGATCCGACCCTGCCGCAGCGCGTCGGCCGGATGCTGGTGATGGGCGGCGCGGTGACGGGGCAGGGCAACACCACGCCGATGGCCGAGTTCAACATCGGTTTCGACCCCGAGGCCGCGCATCTGGTGTTCGATGCGTTCGCCGCGGCCGGCAAGGTGGTCGAAGTCGCGGACTGGGAGGCGGTGATCCGCCACGGCTTCCTGCATATCGATGTCGAGCGCTGGCTGCAGGCCGAGCATCCCCGCGCGAAGTTCTACGAAGCGATCTCGCGGAAGACCCGGGAATGGTCCGCAGGCCTGCGCGGCGAGCGTTGGCACGCCGCGGACGCACTGGCCATGGCCCTGCTGGTGGCGCCCGAAGGCGTGCGCGAACGGGCGAATCGGCCGCTGCGGGTGGAGCTGACCGGGGCCGAGAGCCGGGGTGCGACGGTGGTGGACTGGAACCGTCGCAGCGGGCGCCCCGACAACGCGGAGATCCTGACGGCCTACGACCAGTCGGCCTTCGAGGCCTTGATCCGCAAGGCTTTGGGTGCGGACTGAAGCTTCCAGTCGGCTGAGCCGCAGCCTGTGCGATCCAAGGCTTGAGTCATGGCGGGGGAGGCCGCTATAATGCCCGGCTTTCCGCTCAACTCTGGTGCCGCCATGAAGGCCGACATCCATCCCGAATACCGTCAGGTCGTGTTTCAGGACGTGACCTCCGAGTTCAAGATCCTCACCCGCTCGACCCTTGGCAGCAAGGAAACCGTGAAGTGGGAAGACGGCAACGAATATCCGCTGATCAAGGTCGATATCTCGTCTGCGTCGCACCCGTTCTACACGGGTCACCACAAGCTGATCGACACCAGCGGTCGCGTCGACAAGTTCCGCAAGCGTTACGGTAACAAGTAACGCGTCCGCGCGAACCCGGTCCGCTGTCGCTGGACCGCATGTTCGCGCCGCGTAGCGTATGCATTCTGCAAAGGCCGCCACCAGGCGGCCTTTGTCGTGTCCGCGCATCGCTCACGCGTGCTTGTTAGACCAAAGTCCAGAGCCGGTGCTCGAATCGCGTTGTGCGATAATCCGTGACTGTCGCGACTTCGGTTGCGGCTTCCTTCCCCGAGCGTTCAGCAGCCCGTCCGCGGGCCGATGTCCACGTCATTCAAGTTCCATGGGAGTGCGCCGTGTCTCAACCGGATTCTTCTGCTGTCAAAGAGCCAGTACCTACCCAGGTCACCGTCACCGCCGGCGAAAAGTCGGTCATCCTGCCGGTCCATAGCGGCACCCTCGGCAATCCTTGCGTCGATATCGCCAAGCTGCCGAAGGAAACCGGCCTGTTCACCTACGACTCGGGCTTCATGGCCACCGCGTCGTGCCGTTCCGCCATCACCTACATCGACGGCGACAACGGCGTGCTGATGTATCGCGGCTACCCGATCGAGCAGCTGTCCGAGCACTCCAGCTTCCTGGAAGTCGCGTATCTGCTGATGAACGGCGAACTGCCGAACCAGCAGGAATCCGCGAAGTTCGAGCATGAAGTCACGCATCACACGATGATGCACGAGGCGTTCCGCACCTTCCTGTTCGGCTTCCGCCACGATGCGCATCCGATGGCGATGCTGGTCGGCATGCTCGGCTCGATGGCGAGCTTCTACCACAACGAACTCGACCTCGAGGATCCGGAACAGCGCCGCATGGCGGCGATCCGCCTGATCGCGAAGGTGCCGACGATCGCAGCCGCGTGCTATCGCTATTCGATCGGCTGGCCGATCCGGTATCCGAAGAACAATCTCGAATACGTCACCCGCTTCCTGCACATGATGAAGGAAGTGCCGAGCGAGCCGCTGGAGCTCAGCCCGATGGCCGCCAAGGCCATGGATCTGCTGTTCATCCTCCACGCCGATCACGAGCAGAACGCGTCGACCTCCACGGTGCGTCTGGTCGGTTCCACCGGCGCCAATCCTTACGCGTGCGTCGCCGCCGGTGTCGCCGCGCTGTGGGGCCCGGCGCACGGCGGCGCCAACGAAGCCGTGCTGAAGATGCTGGAAGAGATCGGCCGCCCGGAAAACGTGCAGTCGGCGATCGACAAGGCCAAGAACAAGGAATCGGGCTTCCGCCTGATGGGCTTCGGCCACCGCGTCTACAAGAACTTCGACCCGCGCGCCAAGATCATCCGCGAGATGTGCCACAAGGTGCTGGCGGAGCTGGGCGTCAACGATCCGCTGCTGGAAGTGGCGATGCGTCTGGAAGAGGCCGCGCTGAAGGACGAATACTTCGTCCAGCGCAAGCTTTACCCGAACGTCGATTTCTACTCGGGCATCATCTACAAGGCGCTGGGCATCCCGACCGAGATGTTCACGGTCATGTTCGCGATCGCCCGCACCGCCGGCTGGGTCGCGCACTGGCTGGAACAGCAGACCGATCCGGAAGCCAAGATCGGCCGTCCGCGTCAGATCTACACCGGCTACGCCGCGCGCGATTACGTGCCGGCAGACAAGCGCTGAGCTGATCCGCGTCACGGATCGTCACGACCCCGCCTCAGGGCGGGGTTTTTTGTGGCCGTGCGGTCAACCTCGCCCGCCGCTCGCGCGTTGTGCGACATCGGTGGCGCCTGCCATCGCCGCGCGCAAGGAGTTCCGATGAACCCGATGATCGTCATATCCCTGTACTCGTCCCGATGGGCGTCCCGTGGTCTGCGATGGTGCGCATCGATGTCGCTGCTGTTGTGCGCCTGTGCCACGGCGCAGGCACAGAGCGGCTGCACCCCGGTGGCGTTGACATCGGGAACCTCGAGCAAAGACATCTGTTATGGCACCGCGACCTGGCGCGAACCGACGCTCGGCGGGATCTGGTTGCAGCAGCGGTTCGATTTCTACCGTGCGCCGGGAGCGAGCGGCGGCACGCTCGCGCCGTTGATCGTCTGGGCGCATCCGAATGGCGGCAGCAAATCCATCGCGCCCGGTTCGGGGGCCGACAACGTGCTGCTCAAGCCTGCCTTGGCGGCGGGGTTTTCGTTCGCTTCGGTGGAGTTCCGTCATCCGGTGGTCAACGAAAACGAGGCGGATTCGCTGACCAACCCCGGCGTTCCGCACTACGACCTGGCGCGTGCGCTGCAATTCATTCGCGCGAATGCCTCCGCGTTGGGCATCGATCGCCGCAATGTCTTCGTGGTCGGCGGTTCGCGTGGCACGTTGTCGCTGTGGACCGTGCTGCAGAACGATATGGCGGTTCCGACCAGCCCGGATCCGGTCGCGCGCCAATCGACGCGGGCGAATGCGGTGTTCGCCTACAACGCCCAAACCACTTACGACGGCCGCGAATTCGCCGATCTGTTCCTGGTCGAAGCGGATCGCCCGGCGTACAAGGCGGCGTGGCAGGCGCTACATCCGAAATACGCGCAGTTCGGCAGTTCGATACAAAGCGCCAGTGCGGACGACCCTCCGGTGATGTTGCGCTACGACCAGGCGTTCGTGGGGCGGCTGGTCACGCAGCAGGAATTGGCCGGCGTCGATTCGGTGCACTATCCGGACTTCGGACTGGCGATATGCGCGGCGTATCGCCTTGCCGGGATCGGTACGCGCTGTACGGTGGAAGCCGATCCGCGATTCGACGGGGCGGAGGGCTACAACGGATATGTCGAATTTTTCCGCCAGCATCTTCGCGGACCCGTGAAGCCGGTCTTGCCGGCCGACCTGTTCGTGCCATCGGTCTCGCGCATGCCAGGTGCGGACCGTCCGGCCAAAGCGACTGAGCCGAGTCGGCCGATGCGGTCGCGCTAGCGCGCCGGAGAGATCTCCGGCACATGCGAGGCGGGCCGAAGCCGGCTCTACGTTCCGATCCCAGCTGCCGTCAGGCCAGCAGCGACCGCAGCATCCACGCATTCTTCTCGTGGATGTTGAGGCGCTGGGTCATCAGGTCGACGGTCGGATCGTCGCCCGCGCTGTCGGCGGTCTTCAGTACCTTGCGTGCGGTGCGGCAGACCGCTTCGTTGCCGACGACCAGTTGGCGCACCATCTCACGCCACTCGGTGCCGTCCACGGCTTCGGAATCGCTGATCGAGCTGAGCTTGACGAATTCGGCATAGCTGCCCGGCGCGCGATAGCCGAGGGCGCGGATGCGTTCGGCGACTGCGTCCAGCGCGGTCCAGGCTTCGGTGTACTGGGTCTCGAACATCACGTGCAGACTGTTGAACATCGGTCCGGTGACGTTCCAGTGGAAATTGTGGGTCTTCAGATACAGGGTGTAACTGTCGGCGAGGAAGTTCGACAAGCCATCGGCGACTTTCCTGCGCTCCGACGTGGAAATCCCGATATCGATCTGCGGCGCGCCCGCCTCGGCAGGCGGCGCTTTCGCGGGCGGCGTCTTCGCGGATTTCTCGGCTTTGGTCTTGGCCATGATTCGTCTCCTGCAGTGGGATGGCTCACACTATGCTCCAACAGGCGACATTAGAAATCCGTTTTTCCCGAACGCAGCGAACGATGGCAGGCAACGAACACCCGCAACCGCCCGACACCGGCGGCTCCCGCTCCGGCAAACCGAACGACCGCATCCTGCAGACCGCCCGGCGCGCGGTCGATGGGGCGCTGTCGCGCGACCGCGGGCGGCTGCTCGGGCTGTGGTCGCGCTGGAGCGGCAAGCCCGGCGATGCCGCGCTGCAGGCCGCGTTCGCCGACGCGCTGGCGCCATCGGTCGCGGCGCGCGAGGCACGAGCGGCGGCACTGCCGACAGGGATCGAGATCGACCCGTCGCTGCCCATTGCCGGCGAGGCGGAACGCATCATCGAACTGATCCGCGCGCATCAGGTGATCGTGATCGCCGGCGAAACCGGCTCGGGCAAGACCACGCAGTTGCCGAAACTGTGCCTGGCCGCCGGTCGCGGCGCGGCCGGCATGATCGGCTGTACGCAGCCGCGCCGGATCGCCGCGCGCACGGTCGCCAAGCGCGTCGCCGAAGAACTCAAGACGCCGCTCGGCGCACTGGTCGGCTACCAGGTGCGCTTCAACGACAACGTCGGCGAGCGTACTGCGGTCAAGTTCATGACCGACGGCATCCTGCTGGCCGAGATCCAGTCCGATCGCTGGCTGTCGTCCTACGACACGCTGATCATCGACGAGGCCCACGAACGCAGTCTCAATATCGATTTCCTGCTCGGCTATCTGAAACAACTGTTGGTCAAGCGCCGCGATCTGAAAGTGATCGTCACCTCGGCGACCATCGACACCGAACGCTTCTCGCAGCATTTCGGCAACGCGCCGGTGGTGAGCGTGGAAGGCCGGGGTTATCCGGTGGAAGTGCGCTATCGGCCGCTGAACGAAGGTCGCGACGAGGGTATCGACAACGGCCGCGACGACGACGATGCGGGCGACCGCTCGGTGCTGGACGGCATCGTCTCCGCCTGCGACGAAATCGCGCGCATCTCTCCGATGGGCGACACCCTGATCTTCCTGCCCGGCGAACGCGAGATCCGCGACGCCCACCAGGCGCTGGAAAAGCGCAAATACCGGCACACCGAAGTGCTGCCGCTGTACGCGCGGCTGTCGGTGCGCGACCAGGATCGGGTGTTCAATCCCGGCCCGCAGCGGCGGATCGTGCTGGCGACCAACGTCGCCGAAACCTCGCTGACCGTGCCGCGCATCCATTTCGTGGTCGATCCCGGCTATGCGCGGATCAAGCGCTACAGCCCGCGGCAGAAACTCGACCGGCTGCACATCGAGCCGATCTCCCAGGCCAGCGCAGACCAGCGCAAGGGCCGCTGCGGCCGCATCGCGCCGGGCACTTGTTACCGCATCTATTCGGAAGCCGATTTCCTGTCGCGCGACGCCTATACCGATCCGGAAATCCGCCGCGCCGCATTGGCCGGCGTGATCCTGCGGATGCTGTCGTTGGGCCTGGGGCGGATCGAGGATTTCCCGTTCCTCGAGCCGCCGGACCCGCGCGCGGTCGCCGACGGCTGGCAGCAGTTGTCCGAGCTCGGCGCGGTCGATGCCGACCGCAAGCTGACGCACATCGGCCGCACCATGGCGCGGCTGCCGGTGGACGTGAAGCTGGCGCGCATGCTGATCGCTGCGCAGAAGCACGGTTGCCTGCGCGAGATGCTGGTCATCGCCAGTTTTCTCGGCATCCAGGATCCGCGCGAGCGTCCGTCCGACCAGCGCGGCGCTGCGGATGCGGCGCATGCGGAGTTCGCCGATCCGAAATCCGAGTTCGTTGGGATCGTGAAATTGTGGGATGCGTACCGCGCCGCGCATGAGGATCTGACCCAGTCGCAGCTGCGCAAGTGGGCTGACAAGCATTTCCTCGGTTTCCTGCGACTGCGCGAATGGCGGGAGCTGCATCGGCAGTTGAAGCTGTTGTGCGATGAGTTGGATTGGGGCGGTGGTGCTGGCTCCATTCGTCAGTCCGCCGCAAGCCAAAATGCGGCGACGTCCCCCCCTTTGAAAAAGGGGGGCAGGGGGGATTTGCTTTTGCTTGCAAGCGGCGAAAAGCAGATCAAAATCAAAGAGCAAATCCCCCTCGATCCCCCTTTTTCAAAGGGGGAAGACAAGCCCCCTTTTTCAAAGGAGGAAGACAAGCCCCCTTTTTCAAAGGAGGAAGACAAGCCCGCTTTTTCGAAAGAGGAAGACAAGCCCGCTTTTCCGAAGGGGGAAGACGGGCAAACAAAGGGGGAAGACAGACCGGGTGCCGGGACGGCAGCCGATTACGCGAAGCTGCATCGCGCGCTGATCGCCGGTCTGCCCACGCAGATCGGCAATCGTAGCGAGCGCGGGCTCTACGACGGTCCGCGCGGACGCAAGTACACCATCTTTCCCGGTTCGTCGCTGTCGAAGAAACCGCCGCCGTGGCTGCTGTCGGCGACGCTGCTCGACACCGAAAAAGTGTGGGCGATGACCAACGCCGCGATCGAGCCGGAGTGGGCGATCGACGAATTGCCGCATCTGCTCGCGCGGCGGCATCACGATCCGCACTGGGCGCGGTCGCAGGGACGCGTGGTCGGCAGCGAACAGATCAGTCTGTTCGGGCTGGTGCTGGCGCCGAAAAAACCCGTGCACTACGGCGCGCTGTTTCCCGAAGAATCCCGGCAGATCTTCGCCCGCGACGCACTTGTGACCGGCGAGATCAACACCCGCGCCGCGTTCCTGTCGCGTAATCTCGCGACGCTGGCGAAAGCGAAGGAAGAGGAAGCCAAGCAGCGGCGCGCCGGGCTGATCGTCGACGAAGACTGGCAGGCGCAGTGGTATCTCGACCGCCTGCCGCCGCAGATCCATAACCAGCAGGCGCTGGATGCGTGGTACGGCAAACTGCCGGCCGCGGAAAAGGCGATGCTGGAATGGTCGTTCGACGATCTGATGGTTGGCGGCGCCAGCGATGCGGAGCGGTTCCCGAAATATCTGCCGCTGGGCGACGTGCGCCTGGCGGTGAGCTATCGCTTCGAGCCCGGCGCACCCGACGACGGTATGACCGTGGCGGTGCCGCTGCATCTGCTCAATGCGCTGGATGCGACGCGGCTGTCGTGGCTGGCGCCGGGGTTCGTCGCCGACAAGGGCACGGCGTCGATCAAGTCATTGCCGAAAATCCTGCGCCGCAATTTCGTGCCTGCGCCGGATTTCGCGCGCGCGTTCGCCGAGGCGCACATGCCTCTTAATGGGCAGCCCAACGCCGACAGCTTCGAGGGCGCGCTGGCGCGATTCCTCAAGAAACTGACCGGCGCGGAAGTGAGTGCGGTCGATTTCGATACCGCCGGCATCGAGCCGCACCTGCGCGCGAATCTGCGCCTGCTCGATGCGGAAGGACGCAACGTGCTGGCCGAGTCGCGCGACCTCGACGACCTGCGCGCGCGCTTCGGCAAACGCGCGGCCGATGCGTTTTCCGCGCGTGCCGCCGAAGGTCTGGCGCAGCGCGGGCTGACCGATTTTCCGGCGCAGCCGATTCCCGTCTCCGTCGCAGGCGCCGGCGGGGTGCCGGCGTATCCCGCGCTGCACGACGACGGCGACAGCGTGTCGCTGGCGGTGCATGCCGACCGCAGCGAGGCGCTGCGCCATCATCCCGAAGGCGTGCGCCGGCTGCTGCGGATCGCGCTTGCGGAGAAGATCAAGCAGGGCCGCAAGCAGTTGCCGGTGCAGCCGAAAACGGCGCTGCTGTACGCGGCCATCGAAGCGCAGTCGCCGCGCCGCGATGGCCTGAAGGACGCCCCTCTGAAAGACGGCGACCGCCTGCGCCAGGATCTGCTCGACGGCGCGTTCGCGGCGCTGGCCGCCGATGGTCTGGATTCGATCCGCGACGCCGCGGCGTTCGCGCAGCGCCGCGATGCGATTGCGAAGCAGTTGTTCGCCGAAGCGATGACCCGGCTGCAGCAGGCGGAAACCATCCTGACCCGCGTCGCCGAGGTGCGTGCGGCGCTGGAGTCGAAACTCATGGGCTGGGCGAAGGCCAATCTCGACGATATGCGCGCGCAGCTCGCCGCGCTTGCGTCGCCGGGTTTCCTGCGCGACACGCCCGCCGGGGCGCTGAGCGAATACCCGCGCTATCTGAAGGCAATGACGCTGCGCGCCGAGCGTGCGCTGCGCGACCCGATGCGCGACCAGGCTCGGATGCTGGAACTCAAGCCGTTCGCCGATGGGCTGGCGGATGCGCGCATCTGCGAGGTGGACGGCTCGGCGGACTGGCAGGCGCTGCGCTGGGAGTTGGAGGAGTTCCGCGTCTCGCTGTTCGCGCAGGAACTGGGCGCGAAGGGCGGCATTTCGGCGAAGAAATTGGCGACGCGATTGGCGCGACTGGCATAACGTACTCGCCGGAAACGACGACAGACCTGCATCCGCATCGCGTGATGGTGGTTGCATTGCCTGAGACGGTGGGTTGTTCGCCTGAAAGCGCGTGATTCCCGGCAGGATGCCGCCAACTGCCGGCCGATCGGATCCGCGGCGGCGTATCCCTCGATCGATAGCGAAAAAACCTCGCTTCCGGGCAATCATTCCACCCAGACAGCAGGCCTCGGAACGCAATGCAGCCGGTAACGTCGCGGCGGGGTGCCATGATGCCCCCATCCATCGGCACTTCTACCTTGCGATCCTTCGGTCACAATCCCCGCCCGGGGCCGTCATGCTCAGGCAGGCAGCAAGGGGAACCGCTTCCCGCCCGTATTCGCCGAAGGCGATCCGGACCGATCGGATCTTTCGCTAAACCCTGTCCATCATCCCGGCGCATCGCCGCGGAACCGCTGAGGAGCCATGCCCGTGAGCCACATCGTCGATATTTTCCTGCAGCCGGGCCGGGTGTTCGCCGAACAGAAGGAACGCCCGACCTTTCTCATGCCGTTGCTGATCGTCTCGGCGTTCGGTATCGCTTTGATGGTGGGCTATGCCCTGAGCGTCGACCCGGCCTGGTACCTCGAAGATGCGCTCGCCGCCAGCAGCCAGGAAATGAGCGCCGCGGAGATGGAACAGGCGCGCAAGTTCATGCCCGGCGCGAAGGTCATGGGCGCTATAAGCGCTGCAGGCTTTGTCGTCATTCTTGGCCTCATAACCTTGCTGTATGCGCTGTGCTTCTGGGTGGCCGGAAAGGTCGCCGGCAACGACGTGAGCTTCAAGCACGGCATGAGCCTCGCCACCTGGTCGAGTATGCCGACGATCCTTGGCAGCGTGGTCGCGTTGATCGGCGTGTTTACGATGACGCCGCAGACCCCGCTCGAATCGCTGTCGCTGTTGAACTTCGATCCGTTGCTGGTCGAACTGCCGCGCGACAACCGCTGGAGCACGTTGGCCAAGAATTTCAGCCTGCTGACCTTCTGGACCGTGTTCCTGACCGCGCTGGGCTGGAAGACCTGGGGCCGCACAAGTTGGTTGCAGGGCATCCTGGTCGCGCTGCTGCCGAACGTCCTGATCTACGGCGCCATGGCGCTGTACGCGCTGTCGAAATAACCGCTGCTCTGCTGGAATAACGGAATTACCTGCGAAACACCCATGGAAACGCATCGATGAAATTCAACAAGAAGTGGCTGGCGGCAGTGCTGGTCGTCGCGGTGGTCGCGGTTCCGCTGATCGTCAAGAAAGCGCGCGGCACCTCGGCGACCGAGGTGGACCTGGCCGTCGTGGCCGCGCAGCAGGTGCAGCCCAGCATTCTGGCGTCGGGCGTGCTCGCGTTCCGCAACGAAGTGAACCTCACCGCCGAAGTCACCGCCAAGGTCAGGACGATTCTGATCAAGGAAGGCGACACGGTGACGCAGGGACAGACGCTGTTATTGCTCGATCCCGAGTTGTACAACAACGCCATCGAGCGCGAGCAGGCCAGCCTGCGCCAGAGCCGCATCGGCATCGAGCGTCAGCGCGATCTGGTCGCGCTGCGCCAGAAGACCTACGAACGCAGCCGCGCGCTGGCCGAACAGCGGTTGATCGATCGCGCCCGCCTCGACGAAGACCGCAACCAGCTCGATCTGGCCCGCGCCGATCTGCGCACCAGCGAGGAAACCCTTTTGCAGGCGGAATCCGTGCTCAACGATGCCCGCGAACAGCGCGCCAGGACCGTGATCCGTTCGCCGATCACCGGCCGCGTGGTGTCGCTGCCGATCAAGGTCGGCGAAACCGCGGTGCCGTCCACGTCGGCCTTCGCCGGCGCGCAGTTGATGAAGATCGCCGACACCTCGGAAATCATCGCCGAGTTGAAGGTCGACGAGGCCGACATCGCCAAGATCGACATCGGCCAGCGCGCCGAAGTCTTCGCCGCCGCGTATCCCGACACCGCACTCAAGAGCACGGTCGAGCAGATCGCGCTGGCGCCGACCATCGAAGGCCAGGGCCGCGCCTACAAGGTCACCGTGCGTCTGGTCGCGCCGGCCGATCTGAAGCTGCGCTCGGGCATGAGCGTGCGCTCCAATATCTTCCTCGGCGACGGCCAGCGCAAACCGGCGGTGCCGGTGGAAGCGGTGGTGATCGAAACCGAAGGCAAGGACACCGCGAAACGCTACGTCTGGCTGAGCCGCGACGGCAAGGCCGCCAAGGTCGAAGTGCAGACCGGCGTGTCGGACGACCGCTGGGAAACCGTGCTCAAGGGGGTCGCCGCGGGCGACACCGTGATCGTCGGCCCGACCAAATCGCTGCGCCTGCTGCGCGAGGGCGAGCCGGTGATCCAGCAGAAGGCGGCGGACGCGGACAAGGCCGGCGACGACGCGGACGATGATGCAGGCGACGACGCGTCATGATCGTGCTCAGCAACATCGTCAAACGCTACGCGATGGGCGATGAAATCGTGATGGCGCTGGCCGGCGTCGATCTGTTCATCGACCGCAACGAATACGTCGCGCTGATCGGGCCGTCGGGGTCGGGCAAGTCGACGCTGATGAATCTGCTCGGCTGCCTGGATTCGCCGACCGAGGGCACCTACATGCTCAACGGCCGCGACACCTCGGGCATGAACGACAACGAGCTGGCGCAGGTGCGCAACCGCGAGATCGGCTTCGTGTTCCAGAGTTTCCATCTGCTGCCGCGCATGACCGTGCTGCAGAACGTGATGCAGCCGCTGGTGTATCGCGGGATTCCATCGGAAGAACGACGCCGGTTGGCGACCGAATCGCTGGCGAATGTCGGCCTCGGCGATCGCATGAGCCATCGGCCGAACCAGCTCTCCGGCGGCCAGCGCCAGCGCGTCGCGGTCGCGCGCGCGCTGGTCGGATCGCCGTCGATCCTGCTCGCCGACGAACCCACCGGCAATCTCGACTCGCGCACCTCCGCCGAGATCATGGCGCTGTTCGACGACCTGCACGCGCAGGGCCAGACCGTGGTGGTGGTGACCCACGAACCCGACATCGCCGCGCACTGCCACCGCACCATCCGCGTCAACGACGGCCGCATCGTCGAAGACACCCGCCGTGCCGTAGCCGCAGGGACGCACTGATGTCCGCCTTCCTCGAAGCGTTCCGCGCCGCGCTGATCAGTCTAGCCGGCCACCGCATGCGCAGTTTCCTGACCACGCTGGGCATCCTCATCGGCACCGCATCGGTGATCGCGGTGGTGTCGCTGATGCAGGGCTTTTCCGATTCGATCAAGAACCAGTTTTCCGGCCTCGGCGGAAACGCATTGACCCTGCGCGCGGTGATCGACAACGAGAACTTCCAGACCGGCAAGTTCAACACCATCACCTTCGACGACATCGACGTGCTGCGCTACCGGCTGCAGGGGGTGAAGGAAGTCGCGCCGGTCATGGACGTCAACGCCGCCGGCGCCAGCTACAACGGCCGCACCGCGCTGCCGCAGGTGAGGGCCACCACCGCCGACTATTCGGCGGTCAACAACCGCTACCCGAAATTCGGCCGTTTCCTCGTCGACAGCGACGACAAGGGCCATCGTCGGGTCGCGGTGATCGGCACCGAACTGCGCGACAACCTGAAGATGCCGGAGAACCCGGTCGGCGAATATTTCACCATCGGCCGCGAGTGGTTCAAGGTGATCGGCGTGATGGAGAAACAGGGCGAAATCCTAGGCTTCAGCCAGGACAATTACGCAATGATCCCATTCGACGTCGGCCGCGCGATGATGGGCAACAACAGCGATCTGATGATCGCGGCCACGTTCACCGTCGAGGGTCTCGACCAGGTGGCGGCCGTGCGCGACCGGGCCAAGCGCGCCATCCGCCAGTCGCGCGGCATCGCTGCGGGCAAGGACGACGACTTCAAGATCGAAGCCGCGGATTCGATCCTCAAGCAATTCAACGAGATCACCGCCACCGCCACCGCGGTGCTGGCCGGCATCGTCGGCATCTCGCTGCTGGTGGGCGGCATCGGCATCATGAACATCATGCTGGTGTCGGTGACCGAACGCACCCGCGAGATCGGCATCCTCAAGGCGCTGGGCGCGACCCGCCGCGACATCCTCGTGCAGTTCCTGCTGGAAGCCGGCCTGCTGGCGCTGCTCGGCGGCCTGATCGGCATCGCTCTGGGCTTCGCCATCGCCTTCACCGTCACCGCCCTGGTGCCCAGCCTGCCGCAGGCCTCCGTGCCGCTGTGGGCCGTGTTCTCCGCCGCAGGCTTCTCGGCGCTGGTGGGCGTGGTGTTCGGCATCATGCCGGCCTCGAAAGCCGCGGGCCTGGACCCGATCGAGGCGTTGCGTTACGAGTGATGCGCTTCGCCGCGCGCGGCCCGTTCCACTGTCATCCCGAGCGCAGCGAGGGATCTGCTGTATCGCGCGGCATATTCCACCGCATCATTGACGAAGCCCCGCACTGCCCCCTCCCTTTCGCGCAGCGAAGGGGAGGGTTGGGGAGGGGTGCTTTTCGGCATCAACGACATTTGTAGCCTAGCTGCGCGAGAAGCCGGGACGGATAACAGGCATGGCTTTGCGTATATCCTTGGGTATAGCCATCGGCCACACCTGGGCTAGGAGGCTGGGCTATCGGGTTTTTTATGACATTTTGCTATCTGTATTTAATGGAGATGGTTCCATTAGTTATAGGGATATTTTTCTTGCCAAGTCTGAGATGTGTGCAGCGCCCAAAACACTCTCTGCGAATTTCATTGGTGGAAGTTGTGTTGCATGTCTTGCTAAGTCGTGCGTCAAGGCCAAGAGGAATGATGTGCCAAGCAAGCTTAGGTTGATGGGAATTCCTCCATGAACTAGATCGCCTCTTAGTTCATAGAGTTCATTTATCAATAATTTCTTGGCGATTCTTTGCCCCTCTGATTTCTTTAGTCCGTAAGCCTCCGCAATCACCGGATAAGTGCGAATACCCCGAAAATTGGCAAGAATTTCGATTGCTGTCCAGAATGAAAGAAGATCCTGCTGTTTGAAAGCTTGGTTGGCCCAGCGAAGCCCTAGTGCAACTCGTCTTGAGTCTTTGGGGCAAATATCACAAGAGCTCTTGGCGAGATCTATTGCAGAACTTAGGCTGTGCTGGTCGCTTCGTGCAACTTGTAATTCGGCGTAATGCGATATATTGGGTGAATAGACATGGCTGGATTTGTTTCTCAAATCTATGTGTTTTGTGCTTCTTGTGTGGATTACCGAGTTTGCCCCAAGACACATCCTTAGCAGCGATTCTATCGAGTCTAGAATTACCAGGTTTTCTGAGAATTCTCCGCCGTCTTTTTCATGAGACTCCACTGCTAAAAGAAAATGGGTTCCTCCGTGGACTCTATTTTTTACCCAATGCACTTGAGCTTCGTAGTCTCCTGTGATTGGGTCGCAAATATGCTCAAAGTGACCTTGTTCAATTTCATGATGATCAACTATTGCTGGGAGAATGACTGTGCATTTTCCAAAGCATTCACTAATTGCACTGAGAGGAGAATAAGTTTTTGGAAATAGTTGAACGGAATAGCCGACGCAAAGCACAGTGCGAACCCATGCGTGGGTAGGGGGCGGGCCAAGTCGCGAAAGTCCTTTTATGACTGCATCAATATGATTGTCGTATCGTTCTTTTAGGTCGACTTCCGGGAGTGGAGCTTGTGGTTTTGGCAAAGATATGGCGAATACAGAGGACCCTTTTTCATCGTCACGCATATTTTTATGCCGTCCAAGAAAAGTAACTGTGCCTCACTTCACCCGCTCAACCTTAGCCCGAGTGTTATACCCCTTCACCGCCAGATACCACGAATTCCCGGTAACACTCGGCGTAATACGAATCTCCGGACTATCCATCTTCGCGCCCACCAGCGTCGCGGTGTCGATCTGGGCCCAGACCTGGCCGTTGTCGAGGGTGTAATTGCGGCCCTTGCCGAAGCCGCGGAATTCGCCGCTGATGCGGGCGACGATGGGTTCGCTCTTGCCGAAGTGGAAGAAGCCGCGGTTTTCCTGTTCGACCTTGTCCTTGGCCAGGCTGGCGGCCTCGGTGGCGGCGGTGTCGATCTTGCGGCCCAGCCACACGTTGAGCTTCGCCAGTTCTTCCGGCGAAAGCTTGTCGAGGCCGGCGGCCTTGAATTCTTCCGGACTCATGTCGCGTTCGATCGGCTTCTGCGCGAGGACGGCGAGCGGCGAGAGCGCGAAGGCGGCGAGCAGCGCGAGCGGCAGCAGCGAGCGGAGGTGCGACATGGTGGTTCCTCTGGGGATTTCGCCGAAGGCGGGACGCCGCTAGTGTAGGCGTACCTTCCCCCGGTTTCGAACACGCGTGTCCGCCCTCCCCGCACTGCCCGAAACCCTGTTGTCGCTGCCGCCGGTGGCGGCGTTGGCGGCGCCGTGGCGGCAGGCGCTCGAGCAGGCGGCCGGGCCCGAGCCGCTGGCTGTGCCGGTGCTGGCGGAGTTGGCCGACACCTTGGGCTCGCTGGCGCGACTGAACGCCGATGGCGACGTGGTGCTGGCGGCGATCCTGAACGACCTGCCGGCGTGGCGGGCGCGGATCGAGCCGCAACTTGCGAAACAGTGGCCGACGGTCGCGACCCTGCTGGAAGGCCAGCGCGCGGCGGCGCAGGTGTGGACGCTGCACGCGGCGGCGGTTGGCGGGCATGCAGCAGGCGGCCGCAACGCCGAGGGCCTGCGCCGGCTGTTGCTGGTGATGGTGCGCGACCTGCGGGTGGTGCCGGTGCTGCTGGCGCGACAGCTGGCACAGATGCGCACCGCCGGCAAGCGGCCCGAGGCCGAGCGCCGGGCGCTGGCGCAGTTGACCCGCGACATCCACGCGCCGCTGGCGAACCGCCTAGGCATCTGGCAACTGAAGTGGGAGCTGGAAGACCTGGCGTTCCGACATCTCGAGCCCGACAACTTCCAGATGATCGCGCGCTGGCTGGACGAGAAGCGCGGCGATCGCGAGCGCTACATCGAGCAGGTCAAGCGCGAGCTGGGCGAGGCGCTGAAGGCGCAGGGCGTGGAGGCGGAGGTCGCCGGCCGGCCGAAGCACATCACCAGCATCTGGAAGAAGATGCAGAAGAAGGCGGTGCCGATCGGCGAACTCTACGATCTGCGCGCGGTGCGGGTGCTGGTGAAGGACGTGCCGGCCTGCTACGCGGCGCTGGGCGCTGTGCATGCGCTGTGGACGCCGATTCCCAGCGAGTTCGACGATTACATCGCGCGGCCCAAGCGCAACGATTACCGCTCGCTGCACACCGCCGTCGTCGGCCCCGAGGGCAAGACCCTCGAAGTGCAGATCCGCACCCACGACATGCACGCGCAGGCCGAACTGGGCGTGGCTGCGCACTGGCGTTACAAGGAAGGGCGCAGCGCGCCGGCCGACGCCGGCCTGGACCGCAAGATCGAATGGATGCGCAAGCTGCTCGACGGCGGTCGCGAAGAGCAGGGCCGGGAAGACGCCGGCAGCGACGAAAGCCTGCGCAAGGCCTTCGACAGCGAACTGGTGGAAGACCGCATCTACACGCTGACCCCGCAGGGCGATGTGGTCGACCTGCCGGTGGGCGCGACGCCGCTGGATTTCGCGTATCACGTGCACACGATGGTCGGCCATCGCTGCCGCGGGGCCAAGGTCGACGGCCGGATCGTGCCGCTGGACTACCGGCTGCGCAGCGGCGAGCGCGTCGAGATCCTCACCGCCAAGACCGCCGAACCGCGCCGAGACTGGCTGGTGGCGGCGAACGGTTTCCTGGCCAGCGGTCGTTCGCGCGACAAGGTGCGGGCGTGGTTCCACAAACTGGATCGCGTGCGCAACGTGCAGGCCGGCCGCGAACTGCTGGAAAAGGAACTGCGGCGGCTGTCGCTGCTGCAGGCCGATCTGACGCCGATGCTGGCGAAGTTCCACGTCGACAGCGTGGACGATCTGTACGTGCTGGTGGCGCTGGGCGATGCCGGCCCGCATCAGGTCGGGCGCGCGCTGCTGGACCACGAGCGCAGCCGTCAGGAAGCGGCCGAGCCGTCGCGCGATGCGCATCGGGATTCGCAGCGCGGCGAGCTGGCGCGTGCGCCGCCGAAACTGCCGCGCACCGCGTCCGGGGGATCGGCGTTCACGGTGGTCGGGCTGGGCAATCTGCTGATGCAGATCGCGCGCTGCTGCCATCCGCTGCCGGGCGAAGCCATCGTCGGTTATCTCACCCAGGGGCGCGGGGTCAGCGTGCATCGCGCCGACTGCGCGGCGTTCCTGCGGCTGTCCGCCAACCAGCCGCAACGCGTGCTGGCGGTGGAATGGGGCCGGGTCGCGGGCGGCCACACCGTCAACGTGCAGGTGGATGCGGTCGATCGCCGCTGGCTGCTGAAGGATCTGACCAATCTGATCGCGCAGGACGACGCCCACGTGCTGTCGATCCATAGCGATACCCTCGAAGGCAGCCGCGTCCGCCTGCGGATGCAGTTGCGGGTGCGGGATCATGAACAGCTCAGCCGGCTGTTGGGCCGCATCGACAGCCTGTCCGGCGTGGAGCAGGTGCGTCGGGGGTGAGCGGGGCCGGAACTGTTGGTCAGGCTTCGGGGCGAGGGATTGAAAGCGACGTTTTATTTCCGCTGGAATGCTTTCGCTTGCAGCGTCGGACCGAAAAGCAAATCCCCCGTAGCCCCCTTTTTCAAAGGGGGCGAAGCCTGCCGCGGCTGTGGCTGCGCTGTTGCTCGGAATTGCGCGTGGTTTCCTCTTACGCTGGAATGTTTCCGCTTCCGGCGTCGGACAGAAAAGCAAATCCCCCGTCGCCCCCTTTTTCAAAGGGGGCGAAGCCTGCCGCGGCTGTGGCTGCGCTGTTCCTCGGAAGTGCGCGTGGTTTCCTCTTCCGCTGCAATGCTTGCGCTTCTGGCGTCGGACCGAAAAGCAAATCCCCCGTAGCCCCCTTTTTCAAAGGGGGCGAAGCCTGCCGCGGCTGTGGCTGCGCTGTTGCTCGGAATTGCGCGTGGTTTCCTCTTACGCTGGAATGTTTCCGCTTCCGGCGTCGGACAGAAAAGCAAATCCCCCGTCGCCCCCTTTTTCAAAGGGGGCGAAGCCTGCCGCGGCTGTGGCTGCGCTGTTCCTCGGAAGTGCGCGTGGTTTCCTCTTCCGCTGCAATGCTTGCGCTTCTGGCGTCGGACCGAAAAGCAAATCCCCCGTAGCCCCCTTTTTCAAAGGGGGCGAAGCATGCCGCGCCTGTGGCTGCGCTGTTCTTCGGAAATGCCCGTGGTTTCCTGTTTCGAAATACGGAAACCAATGCGATCAGAACCGATGACATAAGAAAGCACCGGCTGTTCCCCCTTTGAAAAAGGGGGGCAGGGGGCATTTGCTTTTGCTTCTCCAGGCAGCCGGATCGCCCGCGATACCCGAAAGCCCCCACCACAACACCGAGGATGAGGCGCTATCCTCTTGCCCGTGACTCCGACTCGCGAGACTTCGTGGCACCGCCTCCGCGCACATCTCCGTGCGCACTGGCTGTGGACGTCGGCCGCGGCCGCCGGTGGGCTGACCGTGCTGTTCATCGCGCTGCGCGGCCCGATCGCCGAGCGCCTGTGGCCGGTGGCGGAAGCCGAGGCCCTGCGCCTGCAGGCCGAATCCGCGATGCAGCAGGGGCGCTTGAGCGCCGCCGACGGCAGCGGTGCGCGCGAACTGTACGAAGCCGCCGTGGCGATCGATCCGGATCGCGCCGAACTGCGTTCGGGCCTGGCGCGGGTTGCGCAGGCGGCCGTGCAACAGGCGCGATCCGCCGCCGAACGCGGCGCGTTCGCGGAAGCGCATCGACAGCTGCGCCTGGCGCGCGCGCTGTCCGCGCCGCGCGTGCAGGCCGATGCGGTGGCCGAGATCCTGCGGCGTCGCGAAGCCGCGGTGGCCGGTATCGACGATCTGCAGCGTGCCGCCGACGCCGCACGCGCGACCGGGCGGCTGGAGGGCGCTGCCGATGCGGCGCTGCCGCTGTATCGACGGATTCTGGAGCTGCAGCCTGCGCATCTGGCTGCGCTGGAAGGCCGCGAGGACGCATTGACCACGCGCCTGCAGCAGGCGCGCGAGGCGATTGGTCGTGGCGATCTGACCGCGGCTGCGGCCGGAATCTCGATTGCGATCGAATACGACGCCGGCCACGGCGATCTGCCGGAAACCCAGGCTGCGCTGGTGCAGGCGGTGGAGCGGTTGCGTCGGCGCGCCGACGCGGATCTCCGCGCCGGCCGGCTGACCCGCGCCGGCGAGGGCTATCGCGCATGGCGGGCCAGCGATGTCGAGACCGATGCCGCCGATGCGGGGCTGCTCGCAGTCGCCCGTGCGCATGCCGCGCGTGCGCGCGACGCCGCTGCGGATTTCCGCTTCGATCGCGCGAACGCCGAACTGGCCGCTGCGGAGGCGCTGGTTCCCGATGCGCCGGAGTGGGTGCTGGTGCGCGACGCATTGCAGCGCGCGGCGCGGGCGCGCGACACCGCTGGCCCTCGATTGCCGCCGCGCGTGCTGGAACGGCGCCTGCGCACGCTGCTGGAGGAAGCCGCCGCCGCCGAAGCCCGCGGCGACTGGCTTACGCCGCCCGGCGACAGCGCCTTCGATAAGCTGCGCGCGGCGCGTGCGCTTGCGCCGGACGATGTCGGCGTGCGTCGGGCCACCGCACGCATGCTGCCGCGGGTGCGCGAGTGTTTCGAGAACGCGTTGCGCGACAACCGCCTGCAGCGCGCGCGGGTCTGTCTGGATGCGGGCATCGCGCTGGCGGGCGACCACAGCGACAGCATTACTGCCCGCAGCAGGCTCGCGCAGCGCTGGGTGGCGGTGGGCGAGGAGCGATTGGGCGCGGGTGATGTCGACGGCGCACGCGCTGCGCACGATGCCGCGGAGGGGCTCGATACGCGTACGTCGGGCCTTGCGGAATTCGCCGAGCGGCTGCGCGCGGCGGAGTCGGTTGACCGCTGAGCGCGCTACGTTTCGATTTTCTCTGTCATCCCGAGCGCAGCGAGGGACCTGCTGATTGATTTGCGCACGTGAAAGCAGGTCCCTCGCTGCGCTCGAGATGACAGAAATTACGGGTTATGGATCGCGCGTCCGGCGCAGAAATACATCGCGAACCACGCCGCGCGCCGCCTCCAGCGAGAAATTCCGCGCCACGCTGTCCAATCCGTTCCGGGCGACCGTGTTCCACAGGCTTTCGTCTTCGTAAAGACGCACCACCGCATCGGCGAATGCCTGCGGATCGTCGGCGACCAGCACGTCTTCGCCGTCGCGCAGATGCATGCCTTCCACCGCGCAGGCGGTCGCCACGACCGGTTGGCCGTGGGCCATGCTCAGATTGATCTTGCCTTTCACGCCCGCGCCGTAACGCAGCGGCGCGACCGAGATGCGGCCGCCGTCCATGAACGGGTCGATGTCGGCGACATGACCATGCACGAACACGCCGGGCATGGCAGTCAATGCCAGGATGTCCGGCGGCGGATGGCCGCCGATGCAGTGGAATGCCACATCCGGCAGGCGTGCGCGGATCGCCGGGAACACCTGCTGCGCGAACCAGCGCACGGCATCGACGTTCGGCGGGTGATGGAAGCCGCCGACGAACACCAGATCGCGGCGTTGCGCGAACGGTTGTCCGCTGCCTGCGATGCGGTGCAGATTCGACAACACTTCGACTCGCGCGTCCGGCGCATCGATGCGCAGCAGATCGCGTTCGATGTCGCTGACCACCAGCGTCGTATCGGCGTTGGCGATCACGTCCAGTTCCAGCGTGCGGGTGCGTTCGGCGGCGCGCGCCGATGCGGCGTCGCCGCTCACTTCGGCGCCGCGACGCTCGCGCAGATAGTGCAGATCCACGGTGTCGAAGATCAGCGTCGCCTGCGCCGCGTCCCTGCGCAGCAGCGGGATGAATTCGCGGATCACGTAATGGCGGCTGACCATCACCGCATCGAAGCGCGGCCCGTGTTCGCGCAGCCATGCCGGTGCCGCTGCCGCGAACGGCGCATGCCAGGCCTCCACGCCGAGCTGCTGCAACTGCGTGGCGTAAGGTTCGATGCGATTGCGGTCCTGCGGCAGGAAGACGACATGCGCGCCTTCCTCGATCAGCAGCCGCATCAGGTTCACCAGCCGCAGCGAACCCGAGTCGTGATCCGGGCGCGGCGTCTGCGCATCGATGATCAGGATCTGCTTCTGCCGCCGGTGCAGCAGCGCGGGCGTGGGCACGGTATTGGCGGGCAATTGCTGCGCCAATGCATCCTGGCGATGCGCGACGAAGATGTCGCGGTTGCGCACCTGATACGCCTTCATGCCGACATTCGTATCGGTGCCGGCGGTACCGCCCTCGGCGTGGATCACGCGTGCGGCCGGTTGATACAGCACGCGCTTGCCGGCGGCGCGCACCGCAAAGGCGAGGTCGGTGTCCTCGTAATAGGCAGGCGCGTAGCGCATGTCGAAACCGCCCAGCTGGGCGAACAGTGCGCGCGGAATCGCCAGCGCGGCGCCGCTCACGTAGTCGCACTCGCGCAGATAGCCGAAGCGCGGATCATCGGGCGATTCGAACCTGCCGTAATTCCACCCACTGCCGTCGGCGAACACCAAGCCGCCGGCTTCCTGCAGGCGGCCGTCCGGATACAGCAGCTGCGCGCCGACCAGGCCGACATCGGCGTGCCCGACGAAGGTGCCGAGCAGCGCGTCGAGCCAGCCCGGCTGCGGGATGGTGTCGTTGTTGAGGAAGATCAGGTATGCGCCGCGCGCCAGCGACGCGCCGTCGTTGCAGGCGGCGATGAAGCCGCCGTTCTGCGCACGGCGGTGATAGCGCACGCCTGCGATCTGCGGCAGCGCGGCCGGCGTTTCGTCGCTGCAGCCGTCGTCGACCACGATCACCTCGAACGGCGTCGCGGGCGGATGCGCGGCCAGCGCGCGCAGGCAGGCGAGGGTGTGCGCGAACTGATCGAAGACCGGGATGACGATGCTCGCGGTCGGTGCGGTCGACGTCGCCACTGCGAACGGCGCGAACGCCATCGGCTCCGGCGAGTAGAGGCTGCCGGGCGGCAATGGCGTCGCACCGTCCAGCCGGGTTCGCACGCGATCCCAGGTGACGCGCCAGCCGCGGCTGCGGAGGCTGGCCCAGCCGCGCCGCAGCAAGCCGAAACCGCGACGCCAGATGAACCGCAGATCGGCGGGCGAGAACGACATCCTGAAGGCGACTCCTGAGGTCTGCGGGCGGGTGGCGGAGAGGGATGCGGAAGATGCGGCGGATCGTGGCGCGTCGCGGCGTGCCGGATCCTGACACCCTGCTAGACTCGGCCGGCATTTTCGCATCTCCCGCCCGATCACAGGCACCCGCGCCTTCAGGCGCGATAAACAGGTACGACTCCGCCCGAATGGCCCGCAATCAAGATATCGATGACGATCCGGAAGATCGGGACGACGCTGACGACGAGGACGAAGGTCTCGACGAAGCCGACGGCACGGGCCGCGGCTGGCGTCGGCGGTTCCTGGGCTGGGGGCTGGTGGCGGTGGCCATCGGCATGGGGTTCCTCATTCCCTACACCCTGTACCTGAACCATCAGGTCAGCGTGCGCTTCGGCCAACTGCGCTGGCAGGTGCCCACCCGCGTCTACGCCCGCCCGCTGCAGCTTGCCCCGGGCATTGCGATGGACGCCCGCACCCTGAAGACCGAGCTGGAGGCCGCTTCCTACCGCGACGACGGCCAGGGCGAACGGCCCGGCATGTACAGCGTCAAGGGCGCGCGCTGGCGGATCGCCAACCGCGGTTACCAGGACGTGGGCGGGCTGGTCGGCCCCAGCCGCATCGAAGTGACGGTCTCCGGCGGCCGGGTGCAGTCGGTGCGCGATCTGGCCCGCGGCAGTGCGGTGAAATCCGCCAGGCTCGACCCCGCGCGCATCGCCACGCTGTACGGCCAGAAGCAGGAAGAGCGCCGGCTGGTGCGGATCAGCGAAGTGCCGCCGCTGCTCACCGACAGCCTGCAGGCGGTGGAGGATCGCGATTTCGCGCGCCACCACGGCATCGACCCCAGCGGCATGGCCCGCGCGCTCTGGGTCTGGATCAAGTCCGGCGGCGAGATCAAGCAGGGCGGCAGCACTCTGACACAGCAGCTCGCGCGGTCCGGGCTGCTGGGCATCGGCAAGGAACAGACCTACACCCGCAAGTTCAACGAAATCCTGTACGCGCTGATCATCGACGCGCGCTACGAGAAAGGCGTGATCCTGGAGGCCTATCTCAATCAGGTCGATATCGGCCAGCGCGGCTCGCAGGCGATCCATGGGTTCGCGTCGGGCGCCGAGTTCTATTTCGGACGCCATCTCGACGATCTGTCCACCGAACACATCGCGCTGCTGGTCGCGCTGGTGAAAGGGCCGTCCTGGTACAACCCGCGCAAACAGCCGGAACGCGCGCTGGAGCGCCGCAATCTGGTGCTGGCGAAGATGCTGGAGACCGGCATCATCGACCAGAAGGAATACGACCGCGCGGCGAAGGCGCCGCTGGGCGTGACCGATGTGCCCGGCAGCATGGTCGCGAACCGGTTTCCGGCCTATGTGGATCTGGTCCGCCGCCAGCTGGCGCGCGATTATTCCGAAGAAGAACTGCAGGGCGCCGGCCTGACCGTGCTCACCGGCATGTCGCCCTCGGCGCAGGCCTATGCCGAAGGCGCGGTGACCCGCGCGATGAAGGCGCTGGGCACCGCGCGCCGCCCGCCGCTGCAGGCCGGCGTGGTGGTGACCGACGTGCACAGCGGCGAAGTGGTGGCGGTGATCGGCAGCCGCAGTTTCGACGAACACGGTTTCAACCGCGCGGTGCAGGCGCAGCGCCCGGTGGGCTCGCTGCTCAAGCCGTTCGTGTATCTGCTGGCGCTGGCGCAGCCCGACAAATATTCGCTGGCGTCCACCGTCGACGATTCGCCGGTCAGCATCGTGCTCGACAACGGAAAACGCTGGAAACCCGGCAATTCCGACGGCCGCAGCCACGGCACCGTGCGCCTGATCGACGCGCTGGCGCAGTCCTACAACCAGTCGACGGTGCGGATCGGCATGGACGTGGGGCCGCAGCGCCTGAGCGACCTGCTGCGCACGCTCGCCGGCATCGACGCCGGCCAGAATCCGTCGCTGATCCTCGGCTCGCTGGACCAGAGCCCGTACGCAATGGCGCAGCTGTATCAGTTCCTCGCATCCGGCGGCGAAATCCAGCCGCTGCACGCGGTGCGCGGGGTGCTGGACGCCAACGGCAAGGCGCTCAACCGCTACGACGCCGAGCCGAAACCCGCGCAGGCCGGCGACGCGGTCGCCGCGCGGCTGGTGACGTCCGCGCTGCAGCAGGCGGTGACCTCCGGCACCGGCCGCCAGCTGATGAGCGACGGTCTCGGCCGGCTGCAGCCCGCAGGCAAGACCGGCACCAGCAACGACAGCCGCGACAGCTGGTTCGCGGGCTGGACCGGCGATCATCTCGCGGTGGTCTGGGTCGGCAACGATCAGAACGCGTCCACCGGCCTCTACGGCGCCACCGGCGCGATGCGGGTGTGGTCGGGACTGTTCTCGCGCCTGCCCACCGCGCCGCTGCAGGTCGGCAGCAAGGGCATCGATTGGCAGTGGGTGGCCGACGGCCACACCACCGACGCCGGCTGCCCGGGCGCACGCCGGATCGGCTTCGTGACCGGATTCGCGCCCGCCTACCAGCCCTGTCTGCTGACCGAACCCGAAAGTATCGACGGCGTCGAAGGCGGCGAAGGCGACGGTTCCGGAAATGAAGGCTTCTGGGGCAGGATCTTCGGCCGCGGCGACGGCGATGCGGGCAGCGACGACGAACAGCGCCAGCAAGAACGCCAAAACCAGGACGCCCGCGATCGCGAAGAGCAGGAACGTCGCGAGCAGCAGATGCGCGAGGGCGTACGGCTTCAACGTGAACAGGACCAGCGCTACGCCGAAGTGCGCGCGCGCGACGAGGCGTATCGCCAACAGCAACAGCGCGACCAGGCCTACCGCGAAGCGCGCGAACGCGAATACAGAGAACGCCGCCAGCGCGAGGACGCCGATCGCCGCGAACAGGAGCGTCGCGAGCAGGAGCGCCGCGATCAGCAGCGCGGCATGCGGCCTTCGGGCAGCGCGATCGAGGCCCGCGTCGCATGAGTCTCATGATCCGCCGTGTTTCCATCTCCGCTGGCCTGCTTCTGCTGGCGTCCTGCACCAGCGCGCCGCCCGCCCCGGAATGGAGCGGCCCCGCGCCGGAGCAACTGGTCGCCGAGATCCGCGCCGCAGGCGCCTTCGAGAAAGGCGAACTCGACGTGCAGCCGCTGCGCGACCCGATGGTCGAGGATCTGCGCGCGCAGGCCGTGCAGTTCGAAAGCGCGCGACGCTATCCCGATGCGGCCGCGGCGCTGGACAAGGCGCTCGTCATCGCGCCGGAGGATCCGGCGCTGCTGCAGGAGCGCGCCGAAGTCGCGGTGCTGCAGAAGAATCTCGACAAGGCGGCGTCGCTCGCGCGCGACGCCTACGCGCTCGGCGGCAAGGTCGGGCCGCTGTGCCGCCGGCACTGGGCGACGATTCGTCTGCAGCCGCTCGGCAAGCTCCGCGCGCTGCAGATGCGTGCGGAGATCAAGCAGCCCAAGGGCGAGAAACTCGCGCAGTGGCAACGCGAGGTGGACGAACTGGGACGAGCGACCGCCGCCGCCGAGCGCAGCCAGATGGACTGCACGCTCACCGGCCCACCGCGGTACTGAGCGGATGAACATGGCTTCGGATGTCCGCAGCGGCCGCGATGCGGGCGAAGACGACACTGCGCTGGATTCGCGCTCCGCGCTGGCCCGTGCCTGCCGCGACGCGCTGAGCGACGGCGGGGTGCTCGCCGTGAAAATTCCCGGCTTCGCGCCGCGCACGCCGCAGCAACAGCTGGCGATGGCGATCGCCGAAACCGTCGAAGACCGCGCCGTACTGCTGGCCGAGGCCGGCACCGGCACCGGCAAGACGTTCGCGTATCTGGTTCCGGCGCTGCTGTCGGGATTGAAGACCATCGTGTCGACCGGCACCCGCGCGCTGCAGGACCAGCTGTATCACCGCGATCTGCCGCGGGTGCGCGATGCGCTGGGCGTCGGCATCAAGACTTCGCTGCTGAAAGGCCGCGCGAATTATCTGTGCAAATACAGGCTGGAAAAAAGCAAGGGCGAGCCCCGCTTCACGAGCAAGGAACAGATCACCCAGTTCCAGCGCATCGTCGCCTGGAGCGGGCGCACGCGGATGGGCGATCTGGCCGAACTCGACGCGCTGCCCGAAGATTCGCCGCTGCTGCCGCTGGTCACCTCGACCACCGACAACTGCCTCGGCAGCGAGTGTCCCTTCTGGGACGACTGCTTCGTGGTGCAGGCGCGCCAGCGCGCGCAGGCCGCCGATGTGGTGGTCGTCAATCATCACCTGCTGCTTGCCGATCTGGCGTTGAAACAGGAAGGCTTCGGCGAAATCCTGCCCGGGGCGCAGGTGTTCGTGGTCGACGAAGCGCATCAGCTGCCGGAACTCGCCGCGCAGTTCTTCGGCGAAGGCCTCAGCGCGCGGCCGCTGGTGGAAGTGGCGCGCGACGCGGTGGCCGAATGCAAGACCACTACCGGCGCGCTCGCCGTGCTGCAGGGCCCGGCGCGCTCGCTGGAAGAAGCCACGCGCGAACTGCGCGCGGCGATGGAGCCGCTGCCGCCGCGCGGCACCCGCTGGCGCGCGATGCAGGAGCCCGGCGTGTTCGATGCGCTGGGATCGCTCGACGATGCGCTGTGCGCGTTCATCGACGCGCTGGCGCCGCTGCGCGAGGCCGCGCCCGGTTTCGAGAGCTGCCATGCGCGCGCGCTCGACAATCGCGCGCGTTTGCTGCGCTGGGCGCCGCCGGATTTTTCGCGGCGGCGCGAACTCGCTGGCGACGAGGACGGCGAGGGCGCGCAGTTGCGCGCAGAACTGCCGATGCATGAAGAGATTGCGGCCGAGTCCGAAGACGCATCGCAGGACGACGAAGACGCCAAGCCCGATCCGCGCGCGTGGGACGTCCGCTGGTACGAACTCTCGCCGCGCGGGTTCCGCCTGCAGCGCACGCCGCTGGATGTGTCCGGGCCGCTGCGCAATCATCGCGAACAGTCGCGCGCGGCGTGGGTGTTCACCTCTGCGACGCTCGCGGTCGCCGGCGGTTTCGATCACCTGTCCGTGCGGCTGGGGCTGGACAAACCGCGCACGCTGCTGGCGCCGAGCCCGTTCGACTGGCCGCGCCAGGCGCTGTGCTATCTGCCGCAGCGCATGCCGGAGCCCAATTCGCGCGACTACACCGCAGCGGTGATCGATATCGTGCGCCCGGTGCTGGAAGCCTCGGGCGGGCGCGCATTCGTGCTGTTCGCTTCGCACCGCGCGCTGCGCGAGGCTTCGGAACTGTTGCGCAACGGAAGCGTGCCATGTCCTTGGCCGCTGTTCGTGCAGGGCGAGGCGCCGCGTTCGGTGCTGCTGCAGCGTTTCCGCGATTCCGGCAACGGCGTGCTGTTGGGCGCCGCCAGTTTCCGCGAAGGCGTGGATGTGGCCGGCGACGCGCTGAGCGTGGTGGTCATCGACAAACTGCCGTTCGCCGCGCCCGACGACCCGGTGTTCGAGGCGCGGCTGGACGCGATCCGTCGCGAAGGCGGCAATCCGTTCCGCGACGAACAATTGCCGCAGGCGGTGATCGCGCTGAAACAGGGCGTCGGCCGGCTGATCCGCACCGAAACCGACCGCGGCGTGCTGGTGCTGTGCGACCCGCGGCTGATCGGCAAATCCTACGGCCGCACCTTCCTCGATTCGCTGCCGCCGTTCGCGCGCACCCGCTCGCTGGCGGATGTGCAGGCATTCTTCGGCAACGCCATACCTCCGGATCCGACGTCGTAGGTCGGGCCCCGGCCCGACATCCCGCCTTCTCCGATCGTTCCGGACAATGAGCGCAGCGGTTTCGATCATCGCGCGTCGCAAACGGCCGGATCGTAATGTCGGGCCAGGGCACGACCTACAATATCGGCATGAACCTCCTCGCCTTTGAACTCTCCACCGAAGCCTGTTCCGTCGCCCTGTGGGTCGACGGCGACGTGCGCGAGCGCCACGAAATCGCGCCGCGCCGGCATGCCGAACTCGCACTGCCGTGGGCGGAAGCGCTGCTGGCGGAGGCTGGGATCGCGAAGTCGCAGCTCGATGCCATCGCAGTCGGTCGCGGCCCCGGCGCGTTCACCGGCGTGCGCCTCGGCGTGGCGATGGCGCAGGGCATCGCGCTTGCGCTGGACCGCCCGGCGGTGCCGGTGTCGACGCTCGCGGCGCTGGCGATGCGTTCGCTCGCGCTGGGCGCGGGCGAAGGCGACGCTGTCCTCGCCGCGATCGATGCGCGCATGAACGAAGTCTACGTCGCCGGTTACCATTTGACGCGCGAACACGACGCGCTGCGCCCGATGCCGACAGTCGTCGAGCAGGTGCTTGCGCCCGATGCGGTGCCATTGCCGGACGACGGCGGCGCATGGTTCGGCGTCGGCACCGGTTTCGGCGCGCTTGGCGGCGCGCTGGCATCGCGTCTGCCGCCGCACTGGCGTGCGGTGGATGCCGAAGCCCTGCCGCATGCCGCCGACATCGTGCGGCTCGCGCACGCGGCGCTGCTGCGCGGCGAAGCGGTGGCGCCCGAGCTGCTGGAACCCGCTTACCTACGCAATCAGGTGGCGCTTACGCTGGTCGAACAGCAGGCGCTGCGCGCCGCGCGTTCATGAGCGTATCGGTGTTCGCACAGGGTGCTTCGCGATGAAGCCGCGCAGCCTTTCCATCCTGCGCATCGTGCTGGCGACGTGCGCGCTGGGGCTGTCGTGGCTGCTCGGTTTCGCGCGGATCTGAGCGCGCAGGCGGTCGATAGTCCATCGGTCATGGGTCTTTCATGGGAACTTGGCCCGGCAGCGGCAGGTCCATCGCCCGACGATCCGTCGCGAAGGGGAATGACATGACGCAAACCGCATCCACCGAGGGCGCCGCCGCAAAAATACCGTTCTGGCGCAACGAATGGTTCACCTTCGCGATGATGGTGCTGTTGCTGACCGTCGCGCGCAGTTCGTTCGCCAATCACTATCAGGTGCCCAGCGGCTCGATGGAGCCGACGCTGATGCCCGGCGATCGCGTCGCGGTGAACATGATGGCCTACGGCGTGCGCGTGCCGTTCACCGACATCGAACTGGTCGATCGCGGCGAACCGGAACCGGGTGACGTGGTGGTGTTCAAATCGCCCACCGACGGCACCCGGCTGATCAAGCGCGTGGTCGCGGTGGGCGGCGACACGGTTGCGGTGGTGGACGGCCGGCTGTGGATCGACGGGCGGCCATTGCACGATGTCGATGCGGGCGATATCGAACACTTCGGCGCGCGCGACGTGCGCCTGGATCTGCGCGACGGCGGCGGCCCGGATCTCTCCACCGTCGCCATTCCCGCCGGCATGGCGCTGGTGCTGGGCGATCATCGCGGCAACAGCCAGGACGGCCGTTTCTTCGGGCTGGTGCCGATGAAGTCGCTGTATGCGCGGGCTTCGGCCGTCTATTACCGCAGCGGCGAAGGGTTTGGCTGGATGAAGCTGTGAATCGCTGATCTGGTAGAGCGGGCTGAATCTCGCTTTTTTTAGGCGCTGACGGCGTTTTGAACACTTGCCGATTCATTGGCGTCACCCGCGGGCGCGGCCTCGGCTGTGGTCGCATATCTGGTTCGTCCTGGGCCGGCCAGGGCCCGACCTACTGGTCGATCAACTCGCCGCCCGGCAGGAACTGCCAGGTGCGCACGACATTGAGGATGTCCGGGTTTTCCGTCGTCTTCGGCAGCGGCGGGTAGGGCTCGGCGAGCCTGGCGATCCGCAGCGCGGCCTCGTCCAGCAACGGAATGCCGCTGGACTGGACGATGTCGGCGCGTTCGATGGTGCCGTTGCGGCGGATGCCGATATTGATCACCACCGTGCCCGACAGCTTCCGCCGCCGCGCTTCGTCCGGGTAATTCAGGTTACCCACGCGCTCGGCGCGGTCGACCCAGGCCCGCAGGTAGTTGGCCCACGCGTATTCCTGGGTGCTGGCGGAGACGAACTTGCGCGACGGGCGCTTGGCGTAGCGGGCCGAGCGCAGATGGATTTCGGCCGCCAGTCGCGCCATCGCCATGTCGTGTTCGACTTTCTGCGGCCCGATGCGCTGCGGGGTCACCGTCGCCTGCATGACCCGGCTCGGGGCCGCGCGGCGGATGTCGCTGTTCGGGCTGGCGATCACCCGCGCTTCGGGCGGCGGCTGCGGTGCCGGCGACTGCGCGCGCACTGTCTGCGGCGCCACCCCTGCTTCGGCCTGCGGCACCGTCCCGGGCTGCGGGTCGCGCGGGCGGCTGGCCTTGTCGTGCTCGCCGCCGCCCTGATTATTGGCCTGGGCCAGGAAATCGGCCTGTTTGGGCGTCAGCGGCGTACGGGTCTGGGTCAGGATCACATCCAGCATCGGCACTACCGGCGCCGCGCGCTCCAGCGCGAAGCCCACGCCCAGGATCAGCAGCCCGTGCAGCAACAGCGACAGCACCAGGGTCGCGCCCAGGCGCTGGTCCTCGCCGATGGTGGGCGGAGGCGGAAGTGGCGCGCTGACGGCGGACATCGTTTAGCCCGCCGCCTCCAGGGCGTCGAACAGCAGCCCGGCGATGTTCAGCCCGAACTGCTTGTCCAGTTCGCGGATGCAGGTGGGGCTGGTGACGTTGACCTCGGTCAGGTGCTCGCCGATGACGTCCAGCCCGACGAAGCGCATGCCCCGGCGCTTCATCTCCGGGCCGGCCTGGGCGGCGATCCAGCGGTCGCGATCGGTCAGCGGGCGGCCTTCGCCGCGGCCGCCGGCGGCAAGATTCCCTCTGAATTCATCGCCTTGCGGAATCCGCGCCAGACAGTAGTCCACCGGCACGCCGTCGATCAGCAGGATGCGTTTGTCGCCGTCGACGATTTCCGGCAAGTAGCGCTGGGCCATGACCAGATGCCGGCCCTCGCCGGTCAGGGTCTCCAGGATCACGTTCAGATTGGGGTCGCCGTTGCGGGAGCGGAAGATCGAACGCCCGCCCATGCCGTCCAGCGGCTTCAGCACCACCTCGCCGTGCTCGGCGGCGAACGCCTTGAGCGCCGGCGCCTGCCGGCTGACCAGGGTCGGCGGACAGCACTGCGGGAATTCCAGCGCCGCGAGTTTCTCGTTGTGGTCGCGCAGCCCCTGCGGGTCGTTGACGACGAGCGCGCCCGCGCGCTGGGCGGCACTGAGGATCAGCGTGTCGTGCAGGAAGTCGGCATCGACCGGCGGATCCTTGCGCATGAGGATCAGATCCTTCGATCCCAGCGCACGGTGTGACGAAGGTCCGCTTTCGAACCAGGCTTTCGCATCATCGCGAACGATCAACGGCGACACCTCCGCGCTGGCGACGCCGTCGCGCATGCCCAATGCGCCGGGAGTGACGTAAAAGAGCCGATACTGACGTTGCTGGGCTTCGAGCAACATCGCGAATGTGGAGTCTTTGGCAATTCTGATCGACTCGATCGGGTCCATGACCACGACGACGTCGCGCGCGAGTTTGGGCATGCCGCTGTACCTGCAAGATTCGTCGGGTCGGATGGTAACAAGCTGGTGCGATGGAAGCCTCACTTCATCGTTCTTGGCGGGGAAATTGCTAAGCAAACCTTGACAGTCCAGCTTCAGACTGGGATATAGGTGGCTGAAAATGATGACAAACCAGCAGCACAGTCATCGATTGCCGGGCGCATGGGGAGACATGATGACGCAAGACGAGAATCCAGCCGGCGGCCTTCAGGGTTTGCGGGTGATGGTGATCGACGATTCGAAGACCATCCGACGTACTGCCGAAACCCTGCTCAAACGCGAGGGGGCCGAAGTGGTGACAGCGACGGATGGTTTCGAGGCACTCGCCAAGATCGCGGACCAGCGTCCGCAGATCATTTTCGTCGACATCATGATGCCGCGCCTCGATGGGTATCAGACCTGTGCGCTGATCAAGAACAATCAGGTCTTCAAGCACACGCCGGTGATCATGCTGTCCTCGAAGGATGGTCTGTTCGACAAGGCGCGTGGCCGCATCGTCGGCTCCGAGCAATACCTGACCAAACCGTTCACCCGCGAAGAACTGCTCGACGCTATCCGCAAACACGTCAACGCCTGACCGGGGGGACAGGCAACTCATGGCCCGCATTCTGCTCATCGAAGATTCGCCGACCGACACCGCCGTGCTCACACGGTTGCTCGAGCGCCATGGGCATCAGGTGCTCTCTTCCACCAGCGCCGAGGATGGCATCGAAGTGTGCAAGAAGGAGCTGCCCGACGTGGTGCTGATGGACGTGGTGTTGCCCGGCATGAACGGCTTCCAGGCGACCCGCGCGCTCTCGCGCGAACCCACGACGAAAGCCATCCCGGTCCTGATCGTCAGCACCAAGGGCATGGAAACCGATCGCGCCTGGGGCATGCGCCAGGGCGCCAAGGACTACATCGTCAAGCCGCCGAGCGAGGATGCGCTGATCGCGCGGATCGACCAACTGCTGGAGACGGGTGCATGAGCGAAGACGAGTCCGGCATCGAAGCCGCGGGCGCCGAAGCCATCGTCGAGACGGCGCCGATCGACGCATTCGAGACGCTCGCCGAATACGAACGGCGCAGTCTCGCCCACGTCGCCGGTCTGCCGGAACAGCTTCAGGCCGCCGGCCTGTGGCGCGGCATCGGTTACCGCATCGGCCAGCGCCGGCTGGTCTCCAACTACGATTCGGTGGCGGAAATCCTCACCGTCCCGCAGATTACCCCGGTACCCGGTGCGCAGGGCTGGATGCTCGGCGTCGCCAACGTGCGCAGCAACCTGCTGCCTGTGGTCGATCTCAAACAATTTCTCGAGGGCGCGCGCAGCGTCCTGCACGAGGGCCATCAGAAAGTGATGGTCCTGCGCCAGCCCGGCGGCGACGTCGCGGTGACCATCGACGAACTCTACGGCCAGCGATCCTTCATGGAAGAGCAGGAGGTCGAAGTCGAAGGTCTGGCCGACGGCCGCTATGCCGGCCTGATCGATCGCGCCTACCGCACCGCCGATGATGTCTGGGGCGTTTTCAGCCTGGATCGCCTGGTCCGCACCCCCGAATTCCGACACGCCGCCACCTGACGGCGACTTGACGGCAACCCTTCTTTCACTGCAGCAGTTCCAAACACAGATCGAGGCTAGACATGAGCACTCCGATGGATAACGTCGCCGGCAAAGGCCGCAGCCAGAGCACCACCCTGTGGCTGTGGATCCTTGCCGTATCGCTGGTCGTGTTCGGCCTGAATACGGGCTATGCGCTGTTGAAGACGCAGCGCTTCGGCGGCGCCAGCACGGCGGCCTCCAGCCTGCAGGTCAACTCGCAGCGGCTGGCCAACCTCGGACGAGAGGCCATCAACGGCGATGCCGCGGCGTTCAAGGCCTTCAAGACCACGAAGACCCAGATCGAAAGCGACGTGAAGCTGCTCAACGATCGCTTCGGCAACTCGACCGGCGTGTCCGGCCCGATCGCCACGGTCACCTCGACTTGGCTGCCAATGGGCAAGAATGCGGACCAGATCGTCGCTTCCGAAGCCGCGGTGCTCGCGCTGTCCAAGAACGCCAAGAGCTTCACCGACGGCGTTCCGCAGTTGCAGGCCCAGCTCGATGAAGTGGTGCGCGCCATGTCTGCCGGCGGCGCACCGTCCTCGCAGATCTACATCGCGCTGCGTCAGGTGGTGCTGGCCGGTTCGATGGCCCGCCGCGTCGCCGAAATCCGCGCGGGCGGTCCGGGCGCCGCGCTCGCAGGCGATGCGCTCAACCGCGACGCCTCCGTGTTCGTGCAGGTGTTGAACGGACTGCGCAACGGCGATCAGGCCATGAACGTGCAGAAGCTGACGAACACCGCGGCGCTGGGCGCGCTCAACCAGTCCAACGATCAGTGGGTCGCGATGAAGAAGGATCTGGACGCGATCCTGGCATCGTCGCAGAACCTGTTCCGCGCGCAGTCCGCGGCCACCGAACTCACCATCGGCTCAACCCGACTGCTGGCCGACAGCGAAAGCCTGTTCACCGCGTTCACCGCGTTCGGCACGGGCGACAAGAACCTGGCCGGCAACATCTGGATCAGCGTCGCCACGGGTCTGGCCTCGCTGGCCTCGATCATCTTCCTGGTGCTCAGCCTCAACAGCGCCCAGAAACGCCGGTACGAGGGCTCGATGGAGCTCAACAACCGCAACCAGGAGGCGATCATGCGCCTGCTGGACGAAATGGGCTCGCTCGCGGAAGGCGATCTCACCGTGAAGGCGACCGTGACCGAGGACATGACCGGCGCGATCGCGGACTCGATCAACTTCGCGGTCGAACAGCTCCGCAGCCTGGTGCAGACCATCAACGACACCTCGGTGCAGGTGGCGTCCAGCGCCCAGGAAACCCAGGCCACCGCGATGCATCTGGCCGAAGCCGCCGAACATCAGGCGCAGCAGATCAACACCGCGACCAACCGCATCAACGAAATCGCGGTCAGCATCAACCAGGTGTCGAAGAACTCCGCCGAGTCCGCCGAAGTGGCGCAGCGCTCCGTGGAACTCTCCACCAAGGGCGCGGGCGTGGTGCGGCAGACCATCGTCGGCATGGACTCGATCCGCGGCCAGATCCAGGAAACCTCGAAGCGAATCAAGCGCCTCGGCGAAAGCTCGCAGGAAATCGGCTCGATCGTGGAACTCATCAACGACATTTCGGAACAGACCAACATCCTGGCGCTGAACGCTGCGATCCAGGCGGCCTCGGCCGGCGAAGCGGGCCGCGGGTTCGCGGTGGTGGCCGACGAAGTGCAGCGACTCGCGGAACGCACCTCGAACGCGACCAAGCGAATCGAAGCGCTGGTCCAGACCATTCAGTCCGATACCAACGAAGCGGTGAGCTCGATGGAACAGACGACGTCCGAAGTGGTCGCCGGCGCGCGACTGGCCGAGGACGCGGGTACCGCACTGGGCGAAATCGAACAGGTGTCGAACAACCTCGCAGGCCTCATCCGCGGCATCTCCAGCGCCGCGCAGCAGCAGTCCGCGGCGGCGACCGACATCACCCAGACCATGACCACGATTCAGTCGATTACCGCGCAGACCTCGCAGGGCGCGAACCAGACGGCCGAATCGATCGGAAACCTCGCGCAACTGGCAGCGGACCTGCGCCGCTCGGTCGCCGACTTCAAGCTTCCCACGGTCTGATCCGGCGGAATGCTGCGGAGCAATGGCGAGATGATCCGAATGTCTTCCGATCGTGAAACCGGACGTGACCGCGTCCGTGGAGGCGCACGATGACCGCGCTCCATGACGCGATCGAACACAGCGCGCTGGGCTGGGTCAAACCCGAGCTCGATGAAACCCTGCGTCTGGTGCGGATGGAGGTCGAAGGCTTCGCCGAAGATCCTGCCGACACCAGCCGGATGGGGGTGAGCGCCGAACTGCTGCATCAGGTGCAGGGCACCCTGCGGATGGTCGAACTCTATGCCCCGGCGATGGTCGCCGAGGAAATGGAGCAACTGTCGCTCGCGCTGCAGAACGGCGGCATTTCCGACCGCGACGGCGCCTGCTCTGCGCTGATGCGCGGCGTCGTGCTGCTGCCCGACTATCTGGAGCGTTTGCAGAGCGGGCACAAGGAAATCTCGATCGTCCTGCTGCCGATGCTCAACGAACTGCGCGCCGCCCGCGGCGAATCCGGTCTGAGCGAAAGCGTGCTGTTCGTTCCCGATCTGGACCGCGATCTGCCGCCCTCGCTGCCGCGCCCGACGCCGCACCCGGCCGCCAGCCGTGCCAGCAACGTCGCGCCGTATCTCCTGCGGCTGCGCGATGCGCTGCAGTCGTGGCCGGAAACCGGCGCGCCCGGCGATGCCGAAGGCCTGCATTTCGCGGCCGAAGCCCTGCTCGCGCACACCACCGACGAATCGCAGCGACGCATGCTGTGGGTGGCCTCGATGGTCGCCACCGCGCTGCGCGATCGTGCGCTCACGGTCAATCCCGGCCTGCGTCAGGCGTTCGCCAGCGTCGATCGCGAAACCCGCGGCATCTTCCAGCAGGGCGGCTTCGATGCCCCGCGCGCGGACGCCGCGCTCGAACCCACCCGGCAACTGCTCTATCACGTCGCGCACAGCGAATCGGTGCACCCGGCGCTGATGCAATTGCGCGAAGTGTTCGATCTCGATGCGCTGAAGCCGACCGAATCCGAACTCGACCATGCCCGCGGCAGCGTCGCTGGTCGCAACCGCACGCTGCTCGATACCGTCGCCGCCGCGATCAAGGAAGATCTGCTGCGGGTGAAGGACGAGCTGGACCTGTATCTGCGCACGTCCAAGAACAATCCGGCCGAGCTCCAGCCGCAGGCCGAGCGCCTGCAGAATGTGTCCGACACGCTCGGCATGCTCGGGCTGGGACTGGCGCGCAGCCTCGTGCTGCAGCAGCGCGACGCGATGCGCGAAATCGTCGACGGCAAGCGCAAGGCCGACGAGGCGGCGCTGCTGGAAGTCGCCGGTGCGCTGCTGTACGTCGACGCCTCGCTGGACGACCAGGTCGCGCGCCTCGCCAGCGGCGATGGCGCCGACACCGAAGAAGATCTGGCCGGCGCCGAAGCCCGCAAGGTGCTCGACGTCCTGATCCGCGAGGCGATCACCAACTTCGCAGGCGCGCGCCAGGCCTTTGTCGCCTTCGTCGAAACCAGCTGGAACCACGCCGAACTGGCGCAGGTACCGAAACTCCTGCGCGACGTGTCCGGTGCGCTCAATATCCTCGAACTGTCGCAGCCCGCGCAGTATCTCGACGGCGTGCGCCTGTACGCCGAAATCGAACTGCTCGAACGCCGCCGCATTCCGAACAGCCGTCAGCTCGACACGTTCGCCGACGCGCTCGCCAGCATCGAGTATTACCTCGAAGCGCTTCGCGAACAGCGCGCCAATCGCGACGATATCCTCGACATCACCCGCAACAGCCTCGAAAACCTGGGCTACTGGCCGCTGCCGGCCGAGCGTGCGCCTGCCGTCGAAACGCCTGCCGTCGAAACGCCCGCGGCCGAGCTCCCGGTTGTCCAGCCGGAGATCGTATCGGTGGAGGTCGCGCCGCCTGTCGAAGCGATACCCGAGGCCTTACCGCTCGAGATCGCAGAGCCCGTCGCCGACGTGCCGATGGACGAACCTCTCGAGATCGTGGCGCCTGTCGCCGAAGCGCCGGACCTAGAGCCGGTGGCTTTCGAGCCGCTCGAAATCGCATCGCCTGCCGTCGAGACGCCAAGCACCAGCGCGCCGGTATCCTCCGCGCCTGCGCCGTTCGTGCCCCTGTTCCTGCCGCCGCGCGAACCTGTTGCTGCGCCGCCCGTATCCCCGCCACAGATAGCAGCACCGCCTGTGCCGCCCCCGGTTGCTGCGCCGCCCGTAGCGCCGCCAGCGCCGGTCGCCGCGCCGCTGTCCGCGGGTTTCGACGTCACCAGCGACGACATCGACGACGAAATCCGCGAAATCTTCCTCGAAGAATTCGAGGAAGAGATCGGCAACCTCGCGCAATTGCTGCCGGCGTGGAAAGCCGAGCCCCAGAACATCGAACGTCTGCAGCCGGTTCGCCGGGTCTTCCACACGCTGAAGGGCAGCGGCCGTCTGGTCGGCGCCAAGATACTCGGCGAGTTCAGCTGGAAGATCGAGAACATGCTGAACAAGGTGCGCGATGGCTTGCGCCCGGCGACATCGCCGGTGATCGCAATGGTCGAGCAGGCCTACGCGACGCTGCCGCAGCTGCACGCCGCGCTGCGCGGCCAAGGCACCGTCACCACCGATCTGCGTGCGATGGAAGCCTTCGCCGACCGCATCGCCGGTGGCGAGGAAGTGATGCCCGTGATCGTCGTCGCGGCTGCCGCCCAGGCGCCGCCGGTCGTCGAATTCGAGCCGGTTAAAACCGAATTCACCGCCGGTGCGATGGTCGAGCAGGAAGAAGGCATTCCGGTCAGCGTCGACGCCGTGCTGTTCGAGATCCTGCAGGCGGAAGTCGGCGGTCACCTGCGCACCATCGAAGGCTGGCTGTCGCGCGCGCGCAGCGCGCCGACCGCTGCCGACGAACCGCTGGTCCGCGCGATCCATACCATGAACGGCGCGTTCGCGATGACCGAAGTGCCGGCCATCACCGACGCGCTGATTCCCGCCGAAAGCTATGTGCGCCGTTTGCTGCTGTCCGCCGGTGCCGCCGATGACGAGGGTGTGAGCGCGATCGCCGAACTGGCCGATCGCGTCCGCGCGACTGTGTCCGCGCTGTCGGTATCGGGCGGCCGTGTGCCGCGCTGCGATGCGCTCGCCGCGCGTTTCCAGGCCTTGCGCGACGGCCTGCCGGAATCCAGGCCGGCCAGTGCGGTCGAGGAACCTGTCGGGATCGAATTCGAAACCGGACAGAGCGGGCAGGGCGATATCGAGCTGACCGAACTGGATCTGAGCGCGTACGGCAATTTCGATGCCCAACCGCCCGTGCTGACGCCGGCCGGAATGAGCGACGAAGTGATGTCTTCGCAGCTCGATGTCGTCGAATTCGACGCCGCGGCCGAAGACGAGCTTGCGCGTCTGCTGAGCGAAAGCGTGGAAACGCCAGTGGCATCCACATGGGCGCCGAACCCGCCGGCGGCGATGCCGTCGGCGACGATTCCGCCAGAATCGGGCATGCCCACCGATGCGGACGAAGCCGCACGGCTGCTTGCAGTCATGGAATCCTACGAGGCGGAACGTCTCGAAGCGGAACGTCTCGAAATCGAGCGCGCGGAAGCAGAACTTCTCGCAGCTGAACGCGCCGAAGCGGAACGCGTCG
>JAZKFJ010000004.1:433740-454270 GCA_040386495.1 Pseudomonadota bacterium | reverse complement strand
AAGCCGAACGTGCCGAAGCCGAACGTGCCGAAGCCGAACGTGCCGAAGCCGAACGTGCCGAAGCCGAACGCGTCGAAGCGGAACGTCTCGAAGCCGAGCGCGTCGAAGCGGAACGTCTCGAAGCAGAACGTATCGAAGCAGAACGTATCGAAACCGAGCGCGTTGAAGCGGAACGCCTCGAAACCGAACGTGCCGAAGCAGAACGTCTCGAAGCGGAACGTCTCGAAGCGGAACGCGTCGAAGCCCAGCGTGCCGAAGCGGCGCTGCGCGAACAGGAAATGCGCGACTTCATCCGTATCGAGGAAGAGCGGCTTGCAGCCGTGCGACTCGATTCGGAGCGTCGCGAAGCGGAATGGCTGGAAGCGGAACGCCTGCTTGCCGAAAGCGTCGATACGGAGATCGGCGAGCCCGCAGCGGAGGCGATCGCAACGCCGCAGACCGAGCCTTCCGCCGTCGCAGGCTTGCTGGCCAATACAGGCGTCGTGGATCCGGACACCGATCTGGACATGGCCGATCTCGATGCCGAACTCATCGATATCTTCGTCGAGGAAGCGCACGACCTGCTGGATCATTCCGACCAGTTGCTGGTGTCGTTGCGCGAAAATCCGGAAGAGCGCGAGATCATCGGTGGCCTGCAGCGCGATCTGCACACGCTCAAGGGCGGCGCGCGCATGGCCGGCATCATGGCGATCGGCGAACTCGGCCATGCCATGGAATCCCTGCTCGAAGCGGCGGCCGAACATCGCCTGCAGCTCCAAAGACAGGACATTCCCCTGCTGGAAAGCGGTTTCGATCGTCTGCACACGATGGTGACCCGCGTCGGCGACCGCCGCGCGGTCGTCATTCCGGAAGCGCTGGTCGCGGCGTTCGATGCTCGCGCCTTCGGGCGCGCCTTCGACTCTGCGCAGTGGGCGCCGCCGGTCCAGGATCTGGCGCCCGCCACCGCTGTCGAGGATTTCTCCGAAGCGCCCGTGTTCGAAGCCGTGGCGCTGGAAGAGGCCGCTCCCGAAGACGTCCTGCGCGAAGAAGTCGCGCTCGAAGCGCCGGTTTTCGAACAGGCCGCACCCGAGGAGATCGCTGCAGAAGAAGATGTCGCGGTCGAAGAGCGTGTTTTCGAAGAGCGCGCCCTCGAAGAAGCTGCCATCGACCAGGCGGCGCTGGAGCAGGCCGCTGCCGAGCAGGCTGCTTTCGAACAAGCGGCCAACGAGCAAGCGGCCATCGAGCAATTGATCCTCGAAGAAGCCGCATTGGGCGCTGCCGCGCTCGGAGACGCCGCTGTCGAAGCACCGGCCGCTGAAGAATCCGTTGCCGAAGCGAAGGCGATCGAAGCACCTGTTTTTGAAGAGATCGCGCCCGAAGAGATCGCGCTCGAAGATGTCGCCTTCGAAGAGATCTCTCTCGAAGAAGTCACGTTCGAATCGCCCGCTGTCGCGGAAACGACGCTCGAAACCGCGTTCGACGATGCCGCGCTTGAAGTGTTGCCGCCGACCCTGGAAGGCGTGGACGAAGAGACCCCGTTCGAGCAGACGCTGGTCGAGCAGACGCTCACCGAGCACACGTTCGACGATGGTGTATTCATCGACGAGGCCTTCACCGAGATCGTCGCGCCGGCCGAGCCGGAGACACGCGACTACGCCGCCCGCGTCGGTTACGAATACGAGTTCGAGGTTCCTGCCGCCGCAGTGCCGGAAACGGTCGATGCCGAGACCGGCGTCGAGATCGAGCACGAAATCGAGCCCGATATCGAGATCGAGCCCGAGCTCCAGCCTGAGGTCGAAGTCGAGCCGGAGGCGGAAGTCGCCGCAGCCCTGCCGCAGATGCCCAGCTTCGCGCCTTTGCCCGAGCTCAAGCCATTGTCGGTGCCGGTGGACTTCAGCGTCGGTGGCGACGACGATGTCGGCCTGCGCGGCACGCAGGAACAGGTGCGCGTCCGCGCCGAACTGCTCGACCGCCTGGTGAACTACGCCGGCGAAGTCGCGATCTACCGTTCGCGACTCGAACAGCAGCTCGGTGCGTTCCGCGGCGCGACCGCGGAAATGGCGCAGACCAATACCCGTCTGCGCGATCAGCTGCGTCGTCTGGACATCGAAACCGAAGCGCAGATCATCGCGCGCTACCAGCGCGAGGGCGAAACCCGCGACGAGACCTTCGATCCGCTGGAACTCGACCGCTTCTCCAACCTGCAGCAGCTGTCGCGCGCGCTCGCCGAGACCGCGGCCGACCTGAGCAGCCTGCAGAGCACGCTCGACGACCTGACCCAGGGTTACGACACCCTGTTGCTGCAGCAGTCGCGCGTGAGCTCGGAACTGCAGGAAGGTCTGATGCGCACCCGCATGGTGCCGTTCGACACCATCGTGCCGCGTCTGCGTCGCGTGCTGCGCCAGGCGTCGACCGACACCGGCAAGCCCGTCCAGCTCAAGCTCGACGGCGCCCAGGGCGAGCTCGATCGCAACGTGCTGGAACGCATGACCGCGCCGCTGGAGCACATGCTCCGCAACTCGGTGGCGCATGGCCTGGAAAAACCCGATCAGCGCAGCGCCGCCGGCAAGTCCGCCGAAGGCACGGTCACCATCGCCATCCGCAAGGAAGGCTCGGAAGTCGTGCTGCAGATCACCGACGACGGCAAGGGGCTCGATCGCGACGCCATCCGCCAGCGCGGCGAAACGCGCGGCCTCGTGCGCAAGGATGCGGTGCTGTCGAACGCCCAGCTGGATGCGCTGATCCTGGAGCCCGGTTTCTCGACCGCCGAGGAAGTCAGCCAGTTGGCCGGCCGCGGCGTCGGCATGGACGTGGTCGCCAGCGAGGTCCGCCAGCTCGGCGGCACGCTCGACATCCACTCCGAGCGCGGCACAGGTACCGTCTTCACGCTGCGGCTGCCGCAGACCCTCGCGGTCACCCAGGCCGCGTTCGTGCGCATCGGCGAAATCACCTTCGCGGTGCCGATCGCTTCGGTTCGCGGCGTCGGCCGCATCCAGCGCGAGGAACTGGCGAAGGGCGACCTCACCAGCTATCGCTACGGCAACGAGGAATACGTGCTGCACGATCTGGGCAAGCTTCTCGGCCATGCGCCGGCGAAGGCCGAAGGTCAGCTGCAGATGCCGCTGCTGCTCACCCGTTCGGGCGATCTGCACGTCGCGGTGACCGTCGATCAGATCCTGGGCAACCGCGAAATCGTGGTGAAGCCGATCGGACCGCAGGTCGCCTCGATCCCCGGCATTTTCGGCGCCACGATCATGGGCGACGGCAGTGTGGTGGTGATTCTCGACGTCGCGCCGCTGGTGCGCCGTCAGGCCGCGCAACTGCTCGAACTCGAAGAAGCGCTGCAGGCGCCCGCCGCCGAACAGCGCGCGGTCCCGCTGGTCATGGTGGTGGACGACTCGATCACCATGCGCAAGGTCAGCAGCCGCGTGCTGGAACGCAACAATTTCGAGGTGCTGACCGCGAAGGACGGCATCGACGCGCTGGAACGCATGGTCGATCGCGTCCCGGACCTGATGCTGCTCGATATCGAAATGCCGCGCATGGACGGCTACGAGCTGGCGACCACGATGAAGGCGGATCCGCGCCTGGCCAATGTGCCGATCATCATGATCACCTCGCGCACCGGCGACAAACATCGCCAGCGCGCGATGGACATCGGCGTCGATCGCTACCTCGGCAAGCCGTATCAGGAGAACGAACTCATGCGCAACGTGTTCGCGCTGTTGGAGCCCGGCTCGCCGAGACAAGTGAGGACCGATGGTTGACGCCGTCTCCCATGCCGCGGCGCCGCGCGTCGTGTTGCTGGCGCGCGCGGGCAAAGCCGCCGATCACCTCGCCGAGGCGGTGAGGCAGGCGGGCGCCGAGTTGCTGGTCGCCATCGATCCGGCGAACGCCGACGAGGCCGCGCTGCGCGCGCTGAATCCGCAGGCAGTGCTGGTCGCGCTGGAACCCAGCATCGAACCGATGCTCGACAAACTCGAAGGGCTGCTGTCGGATCCGGCGCTGACCGTGATCTACGACGAAGCCGATGTGGCCGCGCATCGCGCCGGCTGGGATGCGGCGCGCTGGGCGCGCCATCTCTCCGCCAAGCTGCGCCACGACAGCAATGTGCTGCCGCCGGGCACCGAAAGCGACCAGGACTGGCAGCCGTCTCCGGGACAGATCCCGAAGCCCGCGGCCGCGTACGCCGATGTGGACATGACGGCCTTCACCCGCGAAGCGCTCGCGCATGCCGACAGCGTGCCCGCCGACGGCGCGCCGGTGGACGTCCTGCCCGTGGACGTCATGCCGGTGGACGTCGTGCCGATGGATGTCGTGCCCGAGATTGCGCTGTTGCCGCTGGACACGATGCCGATCGATGCGATCCCCGCTTCGGCGACGCAGGACGCGCCGGTGCAGGCTCCGCCAGCGCATGCGGTACCGCCACCGCTTCCGCCGGTCGCGCCGCCGCCATCCGATTCGGGAATCGCAGCGTTCCAGACCTCGTCGTTCGAAACGATGGCGCTCGAATCGATGGATGCCGAACCGGGTGCATACGCCGCTGCGGCCGACGACATTTCGTTCGAGACATTCGCGACGGACGACGGTGCCGGGGAAACTGTATCGCTCGATAGCATGACGTTGGACAGCATGACGTTGGACAGCATGACGCTGGACGATGTGCAGCTCGACGGCGCGCAACTGGATTCTATGCAGTTGGACAGCATGCAGTTGGAGAGCATGACGCTGGACGATGCGCAGCGCGATGACATCGCGCTCGACAGCGGCGCCATCGCGCCTGCGCCCAGCGTTGTGCCGATGCGCCTTGATGAGGATGCCTTCTTCCTCGAAGAATTGTCCGCAACCGATCTGCCGCCGATGCGCGGCGAGCCGGTGGCGATGAATCGATTCGGCGGCGACTTCGATGGTGAACTCGACCTCAGCGATGAGGACGTCGCCGGCTTCGAAGCGTTCGATCTTGACGCGATCTCCTCTGCCGATGCGCCGTCGCGCGCGCCGGGAACGTTGGCGTCTTCCGAAGAAGTGATGTCGTTCGAAGCGTTGATCGCGAGCAGTCTGGCTGCGGCTGCCGAGGCGCCGACTGCGCCGGTCGCACCGCAAGCGGAGCCGAAGCCCGGATTTTCGCTCGGCGACCTGTCATTGGCGCCCGTGGACGACGCACCCAGCATGGTCGAGAGACCCGCCGCCAGCCCGGCTGCGCGCGACATCTCGGCGCTGGAGGCACGCATCTCCAGCCTGTCGCTGGTCGACCTCGATGAAGGCGCGCCAGCCGCGTTCGGCATCCAGGCCGCGCCGGTGGTGCTGATCGAAGCGGGCCTTGGCGGTCCGGATCCCGCGCGTCAGCTGTTGTCGTCGCTGCCCGCCGAATTCATGGCCGTCGTGCTGGTACGCCTGCATCTGCAGGGCGGCCGTTACGATCGCCTGGTCGCGCAGATGGAGCGCACCGCGGCGCTGCCGGTCGCGTTGGCGCAAGGCGGCGCGACCGCGAGCGCCGGCACGATCTATTTTCTTCCCGACAGCATCGGCTTGACCGCGAGCGCGGGCGGGTTCGGCTTCGTCGATGATGCCGCTCCGCCCGCATCGCTGTTCGCGGCGCTGCCATCGGGCGCCAGCGCGCTCGTGTTCCTCAGCGGCAGCGATCCGCAGCTGGTACAGAGCGCGATGGCCGCCGCCGCGACCGGCACGGTGGTCCTGGCCCAGTCCCCCGAAGACTGCTACGACGGCGCCGCCTGCGCCGAGTTGCGCAACCGCGGCGTGACCTCCGGGCTGCCCGCCGAACTCGCCGGTCGACTCGCGTCGCGCTGGCCCAGTTGAACGAATCCAGGATCAGCACCCCCGTGAACAGCACGACCGTCAACGACATCCGAGGCGTCCTCATCCAGATCGCCGGCTCGCAGCTGCTGCTGCCGAATGCGGCGACGGTCGAGGTCTTGTCCTACGTCGATCCGGAACCGCTGGACAACGCGCCGGACTGGCTGCTCGGCCAGATCCGCTGGCGCGGCTGGCGCCTGCCGCTGGTTTCGTTCGCGCGCATCGCCGGCACGCATTCCGAAGGCGCTGCAGTCGGCACCAAAGTCATCGTGATCAAGGCCCTCGGCGGCGATCCGAAACTGCCGTACTTCGCGCTGGTGGCGCAGGGCTTCCCGCGCCTGGTCACGATTTCCCGCGACAACATGATCGTCGACAGCGAACACGGCGAAGTGATGCCCGACGGCATCCGTATGCGGGTGATGTTCAACGAAGACGTAGCGCTGGTACCCGATCTCGACGCCGCCGAGCGGATGATCGCCGGAGTGTTGCGGCCGGCGGCGTGATGGTGTCGTAGGGCGGGTCTTGTACCCGCCATCGCGGCAATCCCGGTTGCGACTATGTCTCTTCGCAGCAAAAACGGCGGGTACAAGACCCGCCCTACAAATCCCCGAATTTCGCCTGCAACGCCGCAATCGCGGCCAGCCCGGCGGTCTCCGTGCGCAGCACCCGCGGACCGAGGCGCAGACCGCTGAAGCCATGCGTGCGCAGGATGACGCGGTCTTTCTCCGACCAGCCGCCTTCCGGGCCGATGCCGATCACGATGCCGCCGGCGACGCTGGGCGACAGCGTGTCGAAACGGTGTTCGCCGAGCGGATCGAGCGTGAGCTTCAGTGCATCTGGGTCCAGCGACGTCGCGGCTTCGGCCAGCCCGCGCGGCGGCAAGACCTCGGGCACGCGTGCGCGTCCGCTCTGCTCGCAGGCCGAGGTCACGACGCTGCGCCAGTGCGCGATGCGCTTCTCCAGCCGGTCGCCGTCGAGCTTCACTTCGGTGCGATCCGCGAACACCGGCGCGATCGCGGCCACGCCCAACTCGGTCGCTTTCTGCAGGATCAGATCCATCTTCTCGCCGCGGGCGATGCCCTGCAGCAGCACCAGCCGCAGCGGCGATTCGTTGTCGACGATGCGCACGGCATCGACTTCCGCTTCGACGCCGCGCTTGCCGGCGCTGAGCAGCCGCGCGTCGTAATCGTGGCCGTCGCCGTTGAACAGCACGCAGGCCTCGCCCTCGCGCAGGCGCAGCACGCGCACCAGATGCGCGCCGGCGTTCTCGGGCAGGGTCACGCGCGCGCCGGGCGCGAGCGGCTGATCGATGTAGACGCGGGTCAGGCGCATGCGGCGCTACCGGTGCTGATGCCTTTGTGGGAGCGACGCAAGTCGCGACGGGCCACGATGGCGCTGGATTGCAGTCGCGACTTGCGTCGCTCCCACAAAGAGGATGCGCCAATGACTGGCAAGCTGCGAATGCGACTCATGCGGTCGCCTCCTCGATCGCAGCAAGCGTGGTTTGCGCCAGCAACTGCAACTGCGCATCGTCGACGCAATACGGCGGCATCCAGTACAGCACGTCGCCCAGCGGGCGCAGCAGCACGCCGCGCGCCAGCGCCGCGCGATACGCGCGCAGGCCGATCCGCAGCGCCGGGTTGAAGGGCGTGCGCTTGTCGCCGTCGCGGGTCAGTTCGAACGCGACGATCATCCCGGCCTGGCGCACGTCGGCGACATGGCGATGCTTGCCGACCTCGGCCGCGAGCCGGCGCATCTTCGCCGACGTGTCGCGATTGCGCGCCAGCACGCCGTCCTGTTCGAAGATGTCCAGCGACGCCAGCGCTGCCGCGCAGGCCAGCGGGTTGCCGGTGTAACTGTGCGAATGCAGGAAGGCCTTCTCGCGGGAATCGTCGAGGAAACCGTCGTACAGCGCCTGCGTCGCCAGCACCGCCGACAGCGGCAGCGCGCCGCCGGTGAGGCCTTTCGACAGGCAAAGGAGGTCGGGCATCACGCCGGAATCCTCGCTGGCGAACATCGGTCCGGTGCGGCCGAAGCCCACCGCGATCTCGTCGGCGATCAGGAATATGCCGTGGACATCGCACAGATCGCGCACGCGCTTGAGATACACCGGGTGGTGCATGCGCATGCCGCCCGCGCACTGCACGCGTGGTTCGAGGATCAGCGCGCAGATCTCGCCCGGATGCGCATCGAGCAGGCGGGCGAGGGCGTCCGCGGCCGCCTCTGCATGCGCCTGCGCGCCGCAGCCTTCCGGCGCGGCGTAGGCATCGGGCGAGGGCGCGAACAGGCATTCCACCAGCAGCGGCGCATAGACGCGCCGGTACAGCGGAATGTCGCCGACCGACAGCGCGCCGATGGTCTCGCCGTGATAGCCGTTCTCCAGCGCCACGAACTTGGTCCTGTGGGGTTCGCCCTGGTTGCGGAACCAGTGGAACGCCATCTTCAGCGCCACTTCCACCCCGGCCGAACCGTTGTCGGCGTAGAACACCTTGCTCAGCGGCGCACGGCCGTGTTGCCGCGGCGCCATCGCCAGCAGGCGTTCGGCCAACTCCACCGCCGGCGCGTGCGAGACGCCGGCCAGGATCACATGCTCGAGCGTGCGCGCCTGACGGCCGATGGCTTCGGCGATGCGCGGCTCGCTGTGGCCGTGGATGTTGGTCCACCAACTGCTGATGGCGTCCAGCGTGCGGCTGCCGTCGTGGCCGATCAGCCACGCGCCCTCGCCGCGCGCCACCGGCAGCAGCGGCAAGGTGTCGGGGTGTTCGCGCATCTGCGTGCAGGGGTGCCACAGCACCGCGAGATCGCGCGCGCGCCAGCGGTCGGCCAGGGCTTGCCCGCCGGCATCGGCGATCGCTTCGCCTGCGTCCGGCTGGCCGGCGCTCTTGTCGTTTATCATCGGCACATGCGTCTTCATCCCCCCATTATCGCCCGGCGCGTCCGTACAGGTGCGCCATGAGCCGGCCATTGCCGACCATCCATGAGGTGCGTCGCCGTGGCGTCGACCCCGAGCACGTGATCGAGGAACTGGATCTCGAATTCTCGAACGGCGAGCGCCGCCTTTACCACCGTGCGCCCGCCACCGGCAACGGCGCGGTGATCGTGGTGCCGTTGCTGGACGACGACACCGCGCTGCTGATCCGCGAATATGCCGCAGGCACCCATCGCTACGAGCTGGGGCTGGTCAAGGGCAAGATCGATGCCGGCGAGACGCCGGAAGAAGCGGCGAATCGTGAATTGAAGGAAGAAGCCGGCTACGGCGCGCGTTCGCTCACCGTGCTGCGCCGGATCAGTCTGGCGCCCACCTACATGGGCCACGAGACCGTGCTGGTGCTGGCGCGCGACCTGTACGAGGAGCGTCTGCCCGGCGACGAGCCGGAAATCCTGGACGTGGTGCCGTGGAAGCTCGATGCGTTGCACGAATTGATCCTCGCCGAGGATTTTTCCGAGGGGCGTTCGATCGCCGCTCTTTTTCTGGTCAGGGAGTGGTTGCGTCATGCCGATGTTGCTTGAAGATGCCGTGCGCGAAAGCGTGATCGCGCTGGCCGTGGCCGCCGCCGCCGATATCCTCGCGATCTACGAACATCCGTTCGACGTCGAGCACAAGACCGACGACAGCCCGCTCACCGCCGCGGATCTCGCGTCGCATCGACGCATCGTCGATGGCTTGGAGCGGCTCACGCCCGACATTCCGGTGCTGTCGGAAGAATCCGCGGAAATTGATATCGCGACCCGCCGCAGCTGGTCGCGGCTGTGGCTGGTCGATCCGCTGGACGGCACCCGCGAATTCGTCAAGCGCAACGACGAGTTCACCGTGAACATCGCGCTGATCGAAGACGGGGTGGCCACGTTCGGCGTCATCCAGGCGCCGGTCACCGGCGACCTGTGGTGGGGCGACCTGATCCACGGCGCGTATCGCCGCGACGATATCGGCGACGAAATCGCGCTGAACACCCGCGCGCGGCCAAGCCCGCCGCTGCGCGTAGCCGCCAGCCGCTCGCACCGCGACGCGCGCACCGAAGCGTTCATGGCGAAGATGGCGGCGCAGATGGGCGAACTGGAAGCCATCGGCGTCGGTTCGTCGCTGAAATTCTGCCGCGTCGCCGAAGGCGCCATCGACGTGTATCCGCGTTTCGCGCCCACCAGCGAATGGGACACCGCCGCAGGCCAGGCCATCGTCGAAGCCGCCGGCGGCCGCGTGCTGGATCCTCAGGGGCGCCCGTTCCGCTACAACCAGCGCGACACGCTGCTGAACGGGGATTTCGTGGCGCTGGGCGATGCGGCGCTGCCGTGGCGGCAATGGGTCGAATGACACCTCGCAGCCACCGTTTTTCGTAGGAGGGCCTTCAGGCCCGAGCTTGTCCGGATCGCGGCCGACGCCGCTCCCGCCCAACGATGTCGCAACGAATACCCCTGCGAAACAATGACCGACCCCACCGACATCCAACGCCTCCTCGCCATCATGGCGCGCCTGCGCGACCCGCAGAACGGTTGCCCGTGGGATCTGAAACAGACCTTCGCCACCATCGCGCCGTACACGGTGGAGGAAGCCTACGAAGTCGCCGATGCGATCGACCGCGGCGACCTGGACGATCTGAAGGACGAACTCGGCGACCTGTTGTTCCAGGTCGCGTTCCATGCGCGCATGGCCGAGGAGCAGGGTGCGTTCGCATTCGGCGACGTGGTCGCGGCGATCAGCGACAAGATGGAGCGCCGGCATCCGCACGTGTTCGCGGGCATGAGCATCGCCGACAGCGATGCGCTCAATGCGATGTGGGATGCCGAGAAAAAGAAAGAGCGGCTCGCGAAGCATGCCGCACAAGGGCATGACGCTTCGGCCGATGCCTCCGCGCTGGCCGGCGTCGCCCGTGGCTTGCCGGAATGGCAGCGCGCGCTGAAGCTCCAGAAAAGGGCCGCGACCGTCGGCTTCGACTGGCCCGGCCCCGCGCCGGTGATCGAAAAATTGAAGGAAGAACTCGAGGAAGTCCGCGTCGAATTCGATGCGCTCGCGGCCGCGCCGCACAGCGCCGATGTGCGCGGCCGGCTGGAGGACGAACTCGGCGATCTGCTGTTCGTCGCCGCGAATCTCGCGCGGCATGCGAAGGTCGACCCCGGCGCTGCGCTGCGTCGCGCCAATCACAAGTTCGAGCGGCGTTTCCGGGCGATGGAAACCATGGCGGCCGCCGACGGCGTGCGTCTGGCCGATCTGCCGCTGGAGGCGCAGGACGCCTACTGGAACCGCGCGAAGGCCCTGGAATCCCCCGGAGCGGGTGCCGACCCGTGAAATGTCATCGTCACCGCGAACGCGACGCGGTCGGCGTCTGCGCGGCATGCGGCAAAGGTCTTTGCGCGGAGGTCTGCACGCACGACAGCGACTTCGGCCTGCACTGCGACGAGGCCTGCGCCCGCCGCCTGCGAATCCGCGAACGCGCGGGCGCTTCGGCGCCGGTCGCCTGGTTCTGGTCGACCCTGCTTGTGGTGCTGGGCGCGGCGGTGCTGTACTACGGCTATCGCTATTCGGAATGGTCGATGAGCGTGCCGAACCTGCTCGGCATGTTGTTCGTCTGGTACGGTGTGGTCCTGCTGTTGCAGCGTGCGGCGGATCGCGCGCGCACGTCCTGATCGGAGATCCCCATGGCCGGTTATTCCAGCTTCCGCGAATTCTATCCGTTCTACCTCGGCGAGCATCGCGACCGCACCTGCCGCCGGCTGCATTTCGTCGGTACGTCCGCGGCCTTGGGCTGCATCGTTGCGGCGATCGTGCGCGACAACGCGTGGTGGTTGCTCGGCGCGCTGATGTGCGGCTATGCGTTCGCGTGGGTGGGACATTTCTTCTTCGAGAAGAATCGACCGGCGACGTTCAAGCACCCGTTCTATTCCTTCATCGGCGATTGGGTCATGTACAAGGACATTCTGATCGGCAAGATCAAATTCTGATCGCGGCACCAAGCTTCCTATGGGAGCGGCGGTTTTCAACAGCCGAATGGCTGGTCAAGCCGCGATGGCCGGCGGAAAGACTGTCCGTGATTCATCGCGGCTCCCGCCGCTCCTACAAGAGATCCATCGCAACCGGCAGGGTTTGCGAAGCAAGCGTCACTCCAGAAAAATCAGCCACGCCGCCACTACGATCAGGCCGAATCCCGCCCAGTGGTTCCACTTCAGCGGCTGGTCGAGATACATCGCCGAGAAGCCGGCGAACACCACCAGCGTGATCACTTCCTGCATGCCCTTCAGCTGGGGCGCGGAATAAATGGCGCTGCCCATCCGGTTGGCCGGCACGATCAGCCTTGCTTCAAAGCAGCATGTACTCGAACAGGGCGATGCCCCAGCTCACCGCGATCGCGGTGGTCAGCGGCGCGCTTTTGTACTTCAGATGCCCGTACCAGGCGAAGGTCATGAAGATGTTCGAGAACAGCAGCAGGACGATGGGGGCGATGCGTTCGAGGAGGGTCGGCATGGGGGGCGGCGTCCGGAAAGATCGTGAGATGATGCAGGTCGGTACGCGGGTCCGCCAAGGCCGCATCGCCATCCGGGAACATTCCTTTGCCCCGTAAGGTCAACCGGCGGCGCCCGCGAGCGTTCACTCCCTTTCTCTGCCATTTCCAGAGCTCCCATGCCCGCATCCCGCAAACCGCGCGTTCCCCGTTTCGTCGTCGTTGTGATCGTGCTGGCGGTTGCCGCCGCAGCGATCTGGTTCTGGAAAGGCCGTGGCGGCGGTGGCGACGAGCAGAAGTTCCGCACCGCGGCGGTGGAGCAGGGCGACATCCGGGTGGCGATTTCGGCCACCGGCACGCTCAGCGCGCTGTCGACCGTGGACGTGGGCAGCGAGGTGTCCGGCAAGGTCGAGGAAGTGCTGGTCGATTTCAACGATGAGGTGACCAAGGGCCAGATCATCGCCCGCATCGATCCCAGCACCTTCGAGACCCAGATCGAGCAGGGCGACGCCACCATCGCCAATGCGCGCGCCGGACTGCAGACCGCCCAGGCGGGGCTGCGCAACGCCGAACTCGATTACGCCCGCAAGGCCAAGCTGGTGGAACAGAAACTCATCGCCCGCGGCGATCTGGATCTGGCCCAGTCCGCGCGCGATCAGGCGCGGGCGCAGGTGGTTTCGGCCCAGGCCCAGATCCGCCAGCAGCAGGCTTCGACGCAGAATTTCCGCCTAAACCTCGGCCGCACCGTGATCCGCTCGCCGGTCGACGGCGTGGTGCTGCTGCGTTCGGTCGAACCCGGCCAGACCGTCGCCGCCAGCCTGCAGGCGCCGGTGCTGTTCAAGATCGCCGAGGATCTGGTGCGCATGGAAATCGTGCTGGCGGTCGACGAGTCCGACATCGGCCAGGTCAAGCAGGGCCAGTCGGTGAGCTTCACCGTCGACGCTTTCCCGGACCGCCAGTTCCGCGGCACGGTCAGTCAGGTCAGGCTGTCGGCGACCAACACGAACAACGTGATCACCTATCCGGTGGTGGTCGCGGTGGACAACAGCGACCAGGTGCTGCTGCCGGGCATGACCACCAACGCCGAGATCGAAGTCAGCCGCCGCGACAACGTGCTGAAGGCGCCCAATGCGGCGATGCGCTTCAAGCCGCCGGTGGAAGACCCGTCGGCGCAGCCGCAACAGCGCGGCGGCGGCATGAGCGAAGAACTGCCGGCGATCGCGGCCTCGCTGAAACTGGACGCGGCGCAGCAGGCCGCGTTCGACGAAGCGTTGACGAAGATGCGCGAACGCAACGCCGCGCGCACCGCGGCACCGCCGCAGGGACAGGGCGGCAGCGCGTTGTTCGGCGGCGGCAGACCCGGCGGTGGCGGTCAGTCTTCCGGCGGCGGCAACAACGCCAGCGGCGCGATGCGCCAGCGCATGCTCGAACGTTTCAACCAGCAGTTCGGTGCCTTCCGCACCGCTTTGAACGAGTCGCAGCGCCAGCAGTGGGATGCTGCGGTCAATGCGCTGGTCGGCGCGCGTCGCGCCCCGATCTATGTGCTGGCCGAAGGCAAGCCGAAGCAGATCATGGTGCGCGTGGGCGCATCGGACGGCAGCAGCACCGAAATCACCGGCGACATCAAGGCCGGCCAGCAGGTGATCGTCGGTGTGCAGACCGCGGAGCCGGGCAAGTGAATGCAGTCCCGCGCGCCCGCCCGGCGCATCCCGTGATCGAAACGCGGGTATTGGGCAAGGTCTATTCCGCCGGCACCGAAGCCGAAGTGGCCGCGCTCAAGGGCGTGGATCTGAAGATCGAACACGGCGAATTCGTCGCGATCATGGGGCCGTCGGGTTCCGGCAAATCGACGCTGATGAATCTCATCGGCTGTCTCGACACGCCGACCTCCGGCACCTATCTGTGCGACGGCGTGGACGTCGCGACGCTCGATGCCGAAGAACGCGCGATCCTGCGCCGCGACAAGATCGGCTTCGTGTTCCAAGGCTTCAACCTGCTGTCGCGGATGAGCGCGCAGGACAATGTTGCGATGCCCTTGAGCTACGCGCGCGTGCCGCCGGCCGAACGCCGGCGCCGCGCCGCGGAAGCGCTGGCGGCCGTGGGTCTGGGCGAACGCATGCAGCATCGTCCCAGCGAACTCTCCGGCGGTCAGCAGCAGCGCGTGGCGATCGCGCGCGCCCTGATCCACCGGCCGGCGATCATCATGGCCGACGAACCCACCGGCGCGCTCGATACGCGCACCGGGCAGGAAATCCTCGCCTTGTTCGAACGCCTGCGCGGCGAAGGCCATACGATCATTCTCATCACCCACGACGCCGAAGTAGCGGCGCACGCCGACCGCACCTGCGTGATGCGCGACGGCGAGCTGCACGATGCCGTGCCGGAGACGGCCGCATGACCGCCGCGCTCGATCCGAAGCTGCAGGCTTCGTTGTCGCACGACCCGCACCAGGTTCCCGGTGGCATGACCGTAGTCGAAGTGATGCGCACCGCGACCTTCGCGCTGCGCGGCAACTGGCTGCGCAGCGCGCTCACCTCGCTGGGCGTGATCATCGGCATCGCCGCGGTGATCGTGATGGTGTCGGTGGGCCAGGGCACCCAGGCCGAGATCGAAAAGCTTGTGTCGGGCCTGGGTTCGCAGCGTCTGGACATCGGCCCCGGCGCCGGCCGCGGTGCCGGCGGCGTGCGCATGAGCGCCAGCAGTTTCTTCACGCTGACCGAAGACGACGCCGACGCGATCCGCCGCGAAGTGCCGGGCATCCAGTACACGACCTCGCTGCTGCGCGGCAACACCCAGGCGGTGTACGCCGAGAGCAACTGGTCCAGTTCGTGGCAGGGCGTCGAGGCCGACTGGTTCGAGATCAACGGCTGGGAACTCGCCAGCGGCCCGGGCTTCGAGTCGCGCGATTACACCAGCGGCGCGAAGTCGGCGATCCTCGGCGAAAGCGTGCGCCGCGAACTGTTCGGCGAAGAAGAAGCGCTGGGCCAGACCATCCGCCTCGGCCGCGTGCCGTTCACCGTGGTCGGCACGCTGAAATCGAAAGGCCAGGGCGGTTTCGGCCAGGATCAGGACGATCTGATCGTGGTGCCGCTGGGCACCGCGCGTCGGCGCATGTCCAGCAATGCCTCGCTGCCGCCCGGCGCGGTGCAGCAGATATCGGTCGGCGTGGCCGATCCGGATGGCTTGTCCACCGCTCAGGCCGAGATCGAAGCCCTGCTGCGTCAGCGCCACAAGATCCAGCCGGGCGAAGACGACGACTTCAACGTGCGCAATCTCGCCGAGATCGTCGCCACCCGCACGCAGACGACGAAACTGATGTCGTGGCTGCTCGGTGCGGTCGCCGGTATTTCGCTGATCGTCGGCGGCATCGGCATCATGAACATCATGCTGGTGTCGGTGACCGAACGCATCCGCGAGATCGGCCTGCGCATGGCCGTGGGCGCCGGCCCGCGCGACATCCGCCGCCAGTTTTTGGCCGAAGCCATGTTGATCTCGCTGATCGGCGGCATCATCGGCATCGCGCTCGGCATCATCGGCGCGCTGCTGGTCAGCAAGGTCGGCACATTGCCCATCGCGCTCAACAGCCAGGTCATCGGCCTGGCCGCGGCGTTCTCCATCGCCACCGGCCTGTTCTTCGGCTATTACCCGGCCAGCAAGGCATCGAAGCTCGATCCGATCGAGGCGCTGCGCCAGCAGTGACCGGCGCGTCCGGTTGCGGACGCGCCGGTGTCGGCCTCAGTTCCCGAACGCGCGCCGCACGCGTTCGCGGCTGAGCACGACGAACGCGAACACGCCGAGCAGGGTGCCGAACGGTACCTGCAGCGTGTCCAGCGCGGCCACCATCAGACAGAACCCGCGATGCCTGCGCGCGCGCAGAGAGTGCGCGGCCAGCGCGTTGAGCACGATGCCGGCGATGCACAGCAGCGCGATCAGGACATAGAGCCACTCGAACTGGCCAGCCATGCCGGGCAGCGGCGCGCCCAATGCGGCGTGGACCAGGGCGTGATGGAGCGCGAGCGCACCCAGGCCGAGCAGGCCAAGCCCGGCGAACAGCAGGTGCAGCAGCGACAGCAGTCGCAACTGGTCGCGGTCGCCCGCCGACAGCCCGTCGCCGCCGTGCATGCCCGGGTCGTCCGGCCCTGCATGCCCGCAGGGAGCGGGTAGACATGGCGACGACGGCAGGCACGGCGCGGGGGCGTACTGGCCGTCGCAGCAGCGCAAGGCCAGACCGTCGACGCCGCAGCGCGCGTCGGCATAGACCGCGAGCCGGCTGCGTTCGCGGCAGGCGCGGCGCACGATCCGCTCGACCTGCGGCTCGCAGCTGCGGAACTTCCAGCGCCGCGCGCCGTCCTCGATCACGAAGCCGCGGAAGTCGCCGAAGCCGTCGTAATCGAGTTCGGCGACCTTGCCGACCGCGCTCGGGTGGCGGTGCGGGCCGTCGTCGGCGCAGGGCTGGCGCGATGGATCGCGGCCGTCGCCGGCAGGCGAGGGCTCGATCCGGTCGGGATCGCCGTCCATGGCGCGCACGCGATCGGCCAGTTCGCCAAGATAGCGGACGAACACCGGATGCCAGCGGTCGTCCTCGGGAATCGCGCGCTGGATGTGGCGCAGCACCGAGAGATTGCGTTCGAGCCGCGGGCGGACCACGTCGGCGGTGCGCACATGGATGTCGAACTGGGTGGCGCCGAGCACCCGCAGCCGGCGCCCTTCCACCTGGCGCAGCACGATGTGGAAGCGCTGGCCCTTCACCACCGTCGGCGGCAGCTGCACGCTGAGCAGACAGGCGATGTTCTTCGGCAACGGGCCTGGCAGCGGCACGTAGCAGGCGTCGCCGTTCACCGCGAGCCGCAGCGTGCCCGGCCCGGCCTTGGCCAGATTGGCGGGATTCGGACGCAGCGCCGCTTGGCGCAGCAGCGCGTCGACGTCGACCTGCGGCAGGTACAGCGTGACCTGGCTGTCGCGCGGCAGGCCGCCCCAGTGGATCGCGAGTTCGTCAGGATGAGGCGTCCGCGTCGCCGCGAGGCTGGGCATGCCCGCGACCTGCGGCGGCGGGAACGCGTGCGGCGAGGGCTTCAGCTCGAAGGTGTGATGGACCAGGTGCGAGGCGAAGCCGCCGGGGTTGTCGGATTCGTCGAGCAACAGGTTGCGCTGGGCGATGTTGTCCGACGACGACGGCGTGGCGCCGAGCGGGATCGGATCGGGCGTGTAATGGATCTCGGCGACCAGACACTGATGCAGCCCGCGCATCAACTCCTGGATGCTCAGCAGCTCGCCGCCGTAGGGACCGTTGCCCTGCGGGTGCAGCGGGAAGCGCGCCACGTCCTGGTTGAAGTCCAGCCAGCAGCCGAAGTAGGCATGCACCTCATCGGCGCCGTTGCCTTCCAGGGTGCGCAGATTGGTGGCGTCGATCTGCGCCGCCATGTTCGGATTGCGGGCCTCGGCGAAGCAGGGGATGTTGTTGATGTCGTTGCCTTCGATCCCGAGCAGCGCCCGCGCCGTGGGCCCGTCGCCGACGCGGCGGAAGCTGCCGGTGGCGCCGGTCGGATCGGTGACCATCATCGCGGTCCAGCCGGTGGTCCACTGCCGGAAGAACACCCGCACCTGCGCCGCGTCGACGCCCTCGGGCGCACGGAAGCGCACCTTGGCGATGCCGTAGTTGTAGACCGGATGGCCGCCGGCGTCATGCGAGTACAGCGCCAGGCGATTGCTTTCCTGTTCGGTCGGCAGCGACTCGAACGGATGCGAGGCGCTGGCCGCGGTCGCGTTGTAGGCCGCGAGCACGGACTGGATGTAAGTGTAGGGCGCGTCGCCGCCGCTGCCGTGGGCGACGCCGGCGGTGTAGGGCTCGTCGTCGTTCGGGCCGGTCTTGAATACCCGCAGGTCGATGCTGAGCCAATGCGGGTTACCGTCGCTGATCCGCGGGTTGGCGTTCTTGCTCAGGCTCAGCGTGGTCACGCATTCGAAAGCGCCCGCGACCGCCGTGAACGTCACGTCCTCGAAATCCTCGGCGGCCGGGATCTGGTTGAAGGCATCCACCGACGAGAAATGCACACGCACCGGGTAGGCGATCCGCTGCGCCACGTCCTTGACCAGCGGATTGCCTTCGTACAGCGGCGCGCCCATCACTTCGACCGACATTCCCGGCACGGTCTGGCCGTTGCGCCAGCGCACCGCGACGTCGGGCTCGGAGACTTCGTCGGGCAGGAAGCCCTCGTAGACCACGTACAGCGCGTTGTCGAAATTCGAGGGCGGGCCCAGCGCGTCCACCTCGTGCACCGAGAACGTCGAGACATCGGCGGTGACGTAGCATTTCTGCTTGGACACGCGGATGAAGGGCGCCCACTGGCACGGCCGGCCCTGGTCGTCGACGATCCACAGCAGGTAGTAGCCGGGCGGCGCGATGTTGCCGTCGAAATAGGTGAACGCGCGCAGGGTGTCGCCGTCGACGTGCTCGAAATCGAGCGCGATGTAACGCTGGTCGGGATTGAAGCCGTGGGTGCAGGAGCCGCAGCGGATCAGCGCCACCCGGCGGATGCTGCCGGCCTTCGGGGTCTGGATCAGGAACGGATAGCCGTAGCCGATGTTCTGCGGGCTGTCGGCGATCGTCGGCCGGCCGGCCAGGCCGAAATACGGCGGACGCCAGATCTCGACCCGCTCCTCGCGGTCTTCGGACGTGCTGACATCTGGATCGTCGCTGGGGCCGTTCGAGCCGGCGGTCCACACCGAACCGTCCGGCAGCAGCAGCGCCACCGAATGATAATGGCGGCCGACGACCGCGGCTTCGACCGTCTGCCAGCTCTCGCCGCCGCTGTACTGGCCGGTGTTCCAGTCGATGCCGGGTGTGTACAGCTCGCCCTCGCGCACGCTGTTGGTCTGGTCGTCCGGCGGGCCGCCGCGCGTGCCGCCCGAGAAGAACACCTGGCCGGTGGGCAGCAGCACCGGGCAGACGAAGCTGCGCACCGGCGGCGTGCCGTTCCAGTTGCGGTTGCCGGCCTGGACCCACTGCATCTGGTTCTCGGCGACGCCAAGGTCGATGCGCTGCGCGGTGACGCCGCCGAACAGCAGCACCCGCGGGCGGTGGCTCTCCTCCGGCAGCAGCGGCAGCATCACCGAGGTCCATGAGGCGGAGATGCCGCCGTACTTCTCGTCCGCCGGCAGTGCGATCGACGGCGAATCGAAGAACCGTCCCGCCCACGGATCGTAGGTGCGGTTGCGGCCGCGCACCGGGCTGGCGAAGAACACCCGTCCGTTCGGCAGCAGATGGGTGCGCTGGTAGTCGTAGCCCCAGTCGGAATCGGCCGCTGTCTTGCGGTCGTCGCCGGCGTTGGTGCCGCCGAGTAGCGTCCACTGGCCGCTGCCCATGGAATATCGCTCGGGAATATTGTTGCTGTGGCGATGGTCGTCGTGGCTGGGGTAGTGCTCGCGCAGGTCGGGATGACCGCCGACCGCCAGCACGTCGCCGTTGGACAGCGTCACCAGGGTCGGATACCAGCGCCCGCCCGACTCGGCGTTGCCCGCCGGGTCGAGGCTCATCGGCTGGATTTCCTGCCAACTGCCGGCCAGCGGGCTGTAGATCGAACTGCGGCGCTCGCCGCCCCAGTTCATGCCGCCATGGATCGCATGCTCGATCTCGCCCGGCTGTTCTTTTGGCGGCGGGTCGATCGGGGTGCCGTTGGGCGTGAACAGGTGCAACTGGCCGCCGGCCACCAGCACCCGGCCATCGGCGAGGAAGGCGTGGCCGCTGCAGAACACGTTGTAATCGGGCGAGAGATTTGCCGAGATGTCGAAGATGGTCTGCGCTTCGACGTCGTAGCGATGGGTGTCGTCGACGCTGAAGCCGCCGAAGTACAGCACCTCGCCGCGGGTCGCGCCCGGCAGCAGGACTGCGTGTACGGCCATGTCGCCAGTGCGTTGGGGAACGATATGCCAGGACATGGCCGCTTCCTCTGCGATAGCGGAAAGAACTCCGCTTCAAGGGCAACGCGGACGCGGTGCGGATGCGGACAGCGGCAGGCCGGTGTAGGTGCTACGGGTACCGGTGCGCCGCCGTCCCGCGGCCGGGCTATGCTGGCGCTCCCGTCCGCTGGACCCGCCGATGCGCCCGCTGATGCCGCTGCTGTTGACGCTCGCCGCCATGACCGCATCCGCCCAGGATGCACCACTGCCTCCGCCACCCACCGCGCTGGTCATCCACGGCGGCGCCGGGGTGATGGATCGCGCCAAGCTCAGCGCCGGGGACGAGGCCGCGATCCGCGCCGCGCTCGATCGCGCGCTCGATGCCGGCAATGCGGTGCTGATGCGCCACG
>JAZKFJ010000004.1:425360-433730 GCA_040386495.1 Pseudomonadota bacterium | reverse complement strand
AGACGACCATCCTGCGCGCGCTCGTCGAGATCCTGAAGGCCAAGAAGGTGCGCGACCAGGTCGTCGAGTTCCAGATGAGCGAGGGCTACGAGCCGCGCGGCATCCTGCCTGAGTACATTCCCGCCGACCATGAAAGCGCCGGCAATGCGGTGCTGATGCGCCACGGCTCCGCGCTGGATGCGGTGGAAGCGGCGATCCTGGTGCTGGAGGAATCGCCGCACTTCAACGCCGGCAAGGGCGCTGTGTTCGATGCAGACGGCCACCACCAGCTCGATGCTTCGGTGATGGAAGGCCACACTCGTCGCGCGGGTGCGGTCGCCGGGGTCAAGACCGTGCGCAATCCGATCCGCTTGGCGCGTGCGGTGATGGAACACAGCTCGCACGTGATGCTGGCCGGCGACGGCGCCGAAGCGTTCGCCGACACGCGCAAGGATATCGAGCGCGTGCCGAACGATTGGTTCGATACCGACCACCGCCGCCGCCAGCTTGACGAGGCCAAGGCGCGCGAACGGGCCAGTGCGACGCACGACCTGCGCGGCACGTATTTCGGCACCGTGGGCGCGGTCGCGCTGGATCGCGACGGCCGCATCGCCGCGGGCACCTCCACCGGCGGCATGACCAACAAACGCTGGAGCCGCATCGGCGATTCGCCGGTGATCGGCGCCGGCACCTGGGCCGACGACCGCTGCGGCGTGTCCGGCACCGGCTGGGGCGAGTTCTTCATCCGCGCCGCGGTCGCGCACGACATCTGCGCGCGCGTCGCTTATGGCGGTGCATCGCTGGCTGCCGCTGCGCACGAAGTGGTGAACGTGGTGGTGCCGAAACTGGGCGGCGACGGCGGCGCGATCGCGCTGGACGTCGACGGCAACATCGCCATGCCGTTCAATACCAGCGGCATGTATCGCGGTTGGATCAAGCCAGATGGTAGTCGTGGTACGGCGGTGTTCCGGGAAGACGACACGAACAGATAAGAGTAGTTAGGCGCCGCACACAGACTTGAGGAGCTCTGAAATGAAAGCTAAAGCGCTACTTGATGCCCTTACCAAGAAGCTAAAAACCAAGTCGCAAGTTAGCTTGGCGTCCGCTCTAGGCGTTAGCTCAATGACGCTGCACAACTGGAAGACGAAGAATCCATCGCTGACAGCAGGTCAACTGGCAAACGCGATCTCAAAATCGAATACTGCTGCAGTAAAAAAATCTCAATTACGCACGATTCAGCCAATCGTTGAATTCTATGCAATAGACATCTGTGACACACGAACAGGAAAGTCTTCGCAAGTCCTAGACACGGGCTCCACGGCAACTACCTACCAAAAGGGTGTTCGTTCGGCTCTAGAGGAAGCGCACGGTGTTTATATTTTTTATGACTCGCGTGGCAAAGCGCTATATGCCGGAAAAGCAAAGGATCAATCCCTCTGGAAAGAAATGAATCTCGCTTTTAACAGGGATCGCGAACTTCAAAAAATTAGCCTAACTCAACATCCTGATCGAAATCAGGATTTCAAGCCAGGTTATGAGAAGTTGAGACAGCCGAAGAGAAGGCAACTTCCGCTCTACGACCTAGCGGCCTATTTCAGCGCTTACCAGATTGACCACGGCATGATTGACGACCTAGAGGCCCTGCTCGTTAGAGGGTTTGCCAATGATCTTCTTAACGCAAAGATGGAGACATTTGCCCATCATCGAGGCGGAGCCTAGCAATTAGTTCAAGCTGAGCCCGCTTCGTGGTCGCAGAAATGGCCGTAAGATTCAGCTATCGCCGCGGCCGCAAAGCGGTCTGACTTAACTCAGTTGTTAGCCTTCATGGATGGTTTCATGCAGATTACGAAAGCGCGATCTTTTGCGCCTCACCATACGTTTCTTGGAGCCGCCCGAGTTTCGCTTGGACTTGCCAAGTCTAGACAGCCCGGGTGGCACTACCATGAGTTCACTTCCATAGTCATGTCTGCACTCTCCATTGAGGCACTAGCAAACGCCGTCGGTGCACGTGTCATGGAGGACTGGAAAGACTTTGAGAGTTCTAGCCCATGGGCAAAACTTCGATTGCTTTGCGAGCGATTGAATGTTGATTTCAATCGTACTTCTGAGCCTTGGGCCACCGCTAAGTGGTTGTGCGGTTTTCGCAACAAAGCAGCTCACGCCAAACCCGAAGACCTCTTGGAGGTCAAACAGATTCCGGATCAGGCCTTTGAAAAAGAGTCTGGGAAATGGCCGGAATCTTCTCTGGAACGGGACATAACGCTTGGCAATGCAACTCGCGCCTATGAAGCTATTCAGCAGATTAAGTTGACGTTTTTCAATGCAATGCCCGCGGATATACGTACAAGCATTTATGCTGATGGCGCAATGTATTCTGGGAGCATGGATGAAGGCTAACAAGTCATTCAAGCCGACGCCGCTTCGCCGGCTGATTTGATTCGCACGATCACTGCCCATCGCCTATGGATCTCGACACCTACCGCCGCCTGCGTGCCGAAGCCCGCCGCCATGCGCGCCGTGCGGCCGACGCCGACGATCTGGTGCAGGACGCGTTGCTGATCGCGCTCGAACAAGGGCGCAGCGATGACCCGGCGTGGTTGGCCGGCGTGATCCGCAATCAGGCCGCGATGCAGGCGCGCAGCGCGATCCGTCGCCGTAGGCGCGAAGCCGCAGTGGCTGACGATCATGTCGCGCCCACACACGAAGAAACGCCGCTATCGGCCGGCGCATTGCTCGAACGTTTGCCGCCCGCAGCCCGCCGCGTCGCCGTGCTGGTGCTGCACGGTTTGAACGCGGAAGAAATCCGCTGGGTGCTCGACATCAGTGCGGCCGCGTTCCGCCAGCGTTTGACCTCGATCCGCAAGGCCATGGGCGCGCTGCCGCCGTCGCAGCGCGCCGAAGCGCTGGCGCTGGCCTATGTCCGCGACCCCGCGCGTACGGTCGATCTGCAGTTCGGTCTGATCCGGCGGGCGCTGAAGGCCGCGCTGGGCGGCACCGACGGCATCGGCACCCACGATGCCGACGGGCATCTGATCGTGCTGCGCGCGGCGGTGCCCGGAAGCGCTCACACTTCGCCTGCCAGCGGCAACGAGTAGGCACATCCAACCGCAGGAGAGGTTTCCATGCTCGTCAATGCCAAAGTCGACGCCATCGTGTTCTTCGTCGCTGTGCTCGAACGCTCGGTCGCGTTCTATCGCGACACCCTCGGCCTGCCCGTCAACGAGATCGACGGCCACGACGGCCCGTTCGCGCTCGTCGAACTCGGCGAAGTGACGCTCGTGTTCATCCAGCGCCCGGCGAAGGCCGGCGACAGCCCGGTGGTGGTGTTCGGGCTGGAAGGCGGCATCGACGACTACGCAGAAGCGCTGGCCGCGAAGGGCGTGGAGATCGTGGTGCCGGTCAGCGAAGCGCCGGATGGCGGACTGTCGCTGGATTTCGTCGATCCGGATCGCAACATGCTCAGCCTGTACCAGCCGCCGGGCGCGGCGCGGAGACGGTGACGCGCGAGGCCGGGCGGCTTTCGGCGTCGGTGATTCGACGAACCGCAGACTGATGGCCCGCAGCGCGCCGGATCGTCCGGCGCGCGCTTCCGATACGTGCGCCTACTGCCGCGCGGCGATGAAACCGGCGAGACGTTCGCGCAGCTTGGACAGACGATCGAGGCGTTCGGCCATCGCCTCGCGCACGCGGGCCTGTTCGCCCGGCGACAGCGATTCGTAGAGATCGAGCTGGCGGTCGCGCAGCGCGCGCGCTTCGGCGATGTGCGCATCGAACTTGAGCTGCGATGCGTTGGAGAACGCGCGCAGATCGGCCGATGGCTGGTCCAGCAGCGCGCGCAATTCGACGGCGCCGCCCTGCAGGTCGACGCGGCGGACCTGGCGCAGCGCCACGGCGTCGGCGCGCAGCGCGTCCCACTGCTTCGCGTGCGCAGCGGTGAGGCCGAGCTCGGCGGCGGTGGGCGGCAGCATCGCGTCGCCGCGCGGCACGCGCGGGGCCGAGATGGCGGTGGTCGCGGCGAGCGCGACGGTGAGGCCGGCGGCAAAGAAAAACATGTGTTTCGCTTTCATTGGAATGCTCCGGGAAGCGTGGGTGGGTGTGGATGCAGATTGCGTCGCGACCCCTGCGCAAGGCGTGTCCATGTAGCGTCGGAATGCGAACGGACGTGTCCGCATGCGTCGACGGACACATCCGTTTACAAGTCCGGTCGTCGATGGCCGGTCCGGACCGCGATCCGTGCTTGCCGGCGATGCGGCAGCGGCGACAATGGCGGCATGTCGAACGCGATCGATCCGCATGCCGCCGCACCGCCTGCCCGACTGCTGGTAGTGGACGACGACGCGCGCATGCGCGATCTGCTGTTGCGCTATCTCGCCCAGCAGGGCTTCGAGACGCTGGCGGCCGGCGACGGCCGCGAACTGGATCGTCAGCTGTCGCGCAATCACGTCGACCTGATCGTGCTCGATCTGATGCTGCCGGGCGAAGACGGCCTGTCGATCTGCCGGCGCCTGCGCGGGCAGGGCGTGGACACGCCGATCGTGATGCTGACCGCGAAGGGCGACGAGATCGACCGCATCGTCGGCCTGGAGATCGGCGCCGACGATTACCTGCCCAAACCCGGCAATCCGCGCGAACTGGTCGCGCGCATCCGCGCGGTGCTGCGTCGCGGCCGCGTCGCGCCGGGGGCGCCGAGGGAAGACGGCGGCAGGGTCGGCTTCGGCCCCTGCGTGCTGGATCTCGCCGCGCGTACGCTGCGTCGCGACGGCCGCGAACTGCACATGACCACCGGCGAATTCGCGGTGCTGGCGGCGCTGGTGCAGCGGCCGCGGCAGGCGCTGACCCGCGACCAGTTGATGAGCGCCGCGCGCGGCCGCGAGCACGACGCCTTCGATCGCAGCATGGACGTGATGATCAGCCGCCTGCGCAAACTGGTCGAAGACGATCCGAAACATCCGCGCTGGCTGCAGACGGTGTGGGGCACGGGCTATGTGTTCGTGCCGGGCGAGATTGAACCGGGCGGCGTCGATGTGAGCGCCGTCGGGCCTGACGGCAGCCGGGGCGACGGATCGTGATGCCGCGACGGCTGCACGCGCGGCTACTGCTGCTGCTGGTGGCGGTGGTGATCGCCGCGCTGGCGGCGGCCGCCGTCGCGTTCGGTCTGTCGACGCGCGACAGCAGCGCCGAGCGGGTGGCGCGCGCGCTGCATGCGCAGGTGATCGCCGCCGACGCATTGCTGTCGCGGCAGGATCGCGACGCGGCGGCGCCCGGGCTGGCGGCGCTGGGCATCGTCCAACGCGCCGAACTGCCGCCTGGCGAACGTTCGTCGCTGCGGTTCCTGGTCCGCACCGAGGCCCGGATGCGCGCGCGACTGCCCGGCCGCGCCCTGCGCCTGTCCGGCACGCCTGCGCGGCTGTGGGTGCGGGCGGCGCCGCCGGGCGAGGGTTGGGTCGGCATTCCGGTGATGGGCGAAGGCCAGCCGCTGCGCCGCGGCTTGCTGCTGTCGCTGATCGCGATCGGCGCGCTGGTGCTGGCTGCGGCGGCGCTGTTCGCGCGCAGCCTGACCCGGCCGCTGCGGATGCTGGCCGATGCGGCGCCGGGGATCGTCGCCGGCGAACCGCCGCCAGCGCTACCGCATTCCGCCAGCGAGGACATCGCCGACCTGCAGCGCGCGCTGGCCGATGCCGCCGAACGCACCCGCGCCGCGGCGCGCGATCGCGAACTGATGCTCGCCGGCATTTCGCACGACATGCGCACGCCGCTGGCGCGGCTGCGCTATGCGCTGGCGCTGGAGGATCACGGCGTGGATGCCGCGGCACGCGACGGCATGGAGCGCGATATCGACGAGTTGGACGGCATCGTCGGCCAGTTCATCGATTACGTCCGCGACGGCCGCGACGAGCCGCTGGAAACGGTCGATCTGGCCGCGTTGCTGCACGCGCTGGTGGCCGACGAGGCGCGCCAGGGCCGCGCATGGCAGCTGTCGTCGCCGGTCGTGGCCAGGCTCGGCGGCCGCCCGCTGGCGCTGCGGCGGGCGCTGGCGAATCTGTTCGACAACGCCGCCCGCCATGGCGCCGCGCCGTTCCAGGTCGAGTTGGCGGCCGACGGCGGCGATTGGCGGTTGACGGTCGCCGACCGCGGACCGGGCGTGCCGGAGGCGGCGCTGTCCGGTTTTGGACGGCCGTTCCACCGGGTCGACAGCGCCCGCGGCGGCTCCGGCAGCGGCTTGGGTCTGGCCAGCGTCGCCCGGGTCGCGGCGCTCCACGGCGGCGGTCTGATCCTGCGCAATCGCGACGGCGGTGGGCTGGAGGCGTTGCTGCGACTGCGCGCAACCGCCGCCTGAACCGCGCAGCCCGGGCGGCGACGGGGGGCTTGTGGCAAAATCGCCGACCTCCGACTGAATGGTTACCGTCCGATGCCGGCTCCCGCCCTGTCCGTTCCCTGCCGTTGCCGTGGCGCCCGCTGACATGGCCGACCGCACCGGGCACCTGCCGCGCACGCCCGGCCGCATCCTGAAGGCGACGATCTGGTCGCTGCAGGGCCTGCGTGCCGCGTGGCTGCACGAGTCGTCGTTCCGGCTCGAGGTCTATCTGCTGGCGGTGCTGGCGCCGCTGGCCTGGTGGCTGGGCGAAACGCCGGTGGAGCGTGCGCTGATGATCGGCAGCTGCCTGCTGGTGCTCAGTGCGGAATTGCTGAACTCGGCGGTGGAGGCGGTGATCGAGCGCTACGGCCCCGAATTCCACGAACTGGCCGGTCGCGCCAAGGACATGGGTTCGGCCGCGGTGTTCGTGCTGATGATGAACGTCCTGCTGGTCTGGGCATTGATCCTCGGCGATCGCTATTTCTGATCCTGTCATTCCTTTGATTTACCCTGACATTCAACACCGCCCCGGCGCCGCGTCGGGACCGTGGTCTCACAGACTGGAAGCAACGCAATGATGGAATTGATTTCCGATCCGCAGACGTGGATCACCCTCATCACCCTGAGCGCGATCGAGATCGTGCTGGGGATCGACAATCTGGTGTTCATCTCGATCGCCGTATCCAAACTGCCTTACGAACAGCGCGAGAAAGCGCGCAAGTTCGGCATCGCGGTGGCCTGCATCAGCCGCATCGCGCTGTTGCTGACGTTGGCTTGGCTGGCGGGCCTGACCCACGACCTGTTCAGCGTGCTGGGGCAGGGCATTTCGATCCGCGATCTGGTGCTGGTGCTGGGCGGCGCGTTTCTGCTGGTGAAGGGCACCATGGAGATCCGCGACATCGTCAAGGGCGAGCCCGAGAGCGAGGACATCGACACCAAACCGATGAATGTGTTCTGGGGCGTGATCGCCCAGATCGCGATCATCGACATCGTGTTCTCGCTGGATTCGGTCATCGCTGCGGTCGGCATGGCCAACCAGACGGAGGTGATGGTGGCGGCGATCCTGCTCGCGGTCGCGGTGATGCTGCTGGCGGCGACCCCGCTGGGCAAGTTCATCGACCGCAATCCCACGGTGAAGATGCTGGCGCTGGCGTTCATCGTGCTGGTCGGCGCGTTCCTGATCGCGGAAGGCCTCGAAGTGCATGTGCCCAAGGCGTACATCTATTTCGCGATGGGCTTCTCGGCCGCGGTCGAGAGCCTGAATCTGTGGACCAAGCGACGGGCGCAGGAGCGGCTGCTGCCCGAGTAAACGGCCGCACGTCTTGCGCCGGAGGCCCCCAGACGCCGCAATCCGTGCTGCAATCCCCCGATTCCCCTCGGATCCCCCTCGGATCCCCATGGAGCGTTCCCATGCGCGCAATCGTTCTCCTGATCCTGGTCGCCCTGTTGTCGGGCTGCGGTTACAACGAGATCCAGAGCAAGGACGAAGCGGTGAAGGCGTCGTGGGCGCAGGTGTTGAACGTCTACAAGCGCCGCGACGACCTTATTCCCAATCTGGTCGCCACCGTGAAGGGCTACGCGCAGCAGGAACAGGCCGTGCTGATCGGGGTCACCGAGGCGCGGGCGAAAGTCGGGCAGATCAACGTCGACCCGGATGACGCCGCGTCGCTGCAGCAGTTCCAGAAGGCGCAGGGCGAACTCTCCAGCGCGCTGTCGCGGCTGCTGGTGATCACCGAAAACTACCCGAATCTGAAGTCCGACCAGGCCTTCCTGAATCTGCAGACGCAGCTGGAAGGTACCGAGAACCGCATCACCGTCGAACGCGGCCGCTACATCGAGGCGGTGCAGGCCTACAACACCTACATCCGGCAATTCCCGGTGAATCTCACCGCGAAGATGTTCGGGCACGCGGAGAAGCCGAGTTTCACCGTGGAGAACGAGCGCGCGATCCAGGATGCGCCGACGGTCGATTTCGGCGGGCAGGCCAGCGCCGCCCCGCCGCTGGCGCCGGGGCAGACGCAGACGGTCGCCCCGGT
>JAZKFJ010000004.1:380470-425350 GCA_040386495.1 Pseudomonadota bacterium | reverse complement strand
GAGTCGGTTGACGGAGCAGCGCCGGCCGGCGCAGTGCTGCCATCCGCCAGTTGCAAGGAATGAAAATGTTGGCGCAACAGAGAGAGATTCTGCGGCTGCGGATGCGCCGGGGCAGACGCAGACGGTCGCCCCGGTCGCGCCGCCGCCGGGCTTGGCGCCCGCCCGCACCGCCGATCCCGGACCGCAGCCGGTGCCGCTGCCCGAGAGCCAGTCGTTCAAGCCGCCGCAGCCCGCGCCGACCGGCGGTTGATTCGGGTCTGATACGGAGACACGACATGCTGCGCACGTTCTTCCGCCGTGCTCTGCAGATGAGCGCTCTGCTGTTCGCCGCATTCGCTCTGCCGATGGCGGCTTCCGTACAGGCGCAGTCGCCGATTCCGCCGTTGACCTCGCCGGTCGTCGACATCACAGGTACGCTCAGCGCCGCGGAGATCGCGCTGCTCGAACGGCAGGCGCTGGCGCTGCAGCAGCGTAAAGGCAGTCAACTGCAGATCCTCATGGTGTCGACCACCCGGCCCGAGACGATCGAGGATTATTCGCAGCGTGTGTTCGATATCTGGAAGCTCGGTCGTACGGGCGTCGACGACGGCGTGCTGCTGCTGGTGGCGAAGGACGACCGCACCGTCCGCATCCAGCCTGGCTACGGCCTGGAGGGCGCCATCCCCGATATCGCCGCCGGTCGCGTGATCCAGGAATATCTGGTGCCGAGGTTCCGTGCCGGCGATTTCGCGGGCGGGATCGGCGATGCCTCGGCGCAACTGGTGCGTCTGATCGACGGCGAACCCCTTCCCGAACCGATGGCGGCGGTCAGCGACGACAGGCAGGATTGGCTGCCGGGGCTCGTCCTGGTGTTTTTCATGTCGATGTTCGTGCGCGCGATGCTGGGCAGCCTGCCGGTCGCGGCGCGAATGTTGATCGTCGGCGGTCTGGCCGGCCTGGTGCTCCTGCTGTTCTCGGCGCCGTGGCTGGTAACCGTGATCGGTGTGGTGATGGGCGCTTTCGTCAGCGCGGTGAGCGGCAGCGGCGGCTATGCCCGGCACGGCAGTTGGGGTTCGCTCGGCGACTACAGTTCGGGCAGCGGCGGTTGGGGCGGCGGCGGTTGGGGAGGAGGTTCGAGCGGTTCTTCAAGCAGCTCCAGCAGTTCCGGCAGCAGTTGGAGCGGCGGCGGCGGCAGCAGCGGAGGCGGTGGCGCCTCGGGGAGTTGGTGACCATGCGCCTGCTCAAACATCTGTTCGCCCGCTCCGCGCGCCGCCTGTTTCCGGAGGCCGGCCTGCAGCGCATCGCCGAGGCCATTGCCCGCGACGAGCTCCGGCATCGCGGCGAAGTCTGTTTCGCGGTCGAATCCGCGCTGGATTGGCGTGCGGTGTGGGCCGGACGACAGGCGCGCGACCGTGCGGCCGAGATGTTCTCGCAGCTGCGCGTCTGGGACACCGCCGAGAACAACGGCATCCTGATCTATCTGCTGCTGGCCGATCGGCGCATCGAGATTCTGGCCGACCGCGGTCTTGCGGGGCGGGTCAGCGGCGAACAGTGGCGCGGCATCTGCCAGCTGATGGAAGAGCGCCTGCGCGCGGCCGACGCCGAAGCGGCGGTGCTGGAGGGCGTGGCGGCAGCGGGCGAGCTGTTGGCCGCGCATTTCCCGCGCATCGATGGCCAGGCAGACCGCAACGAGTTGCCCGACAGCCCGCAGGTGCTCGACTGAACCGTGGGTCCGGCGAAGCGCCGCCGGCTCCGGCACAATACGCGCACCGTTCGCCACGCCGCCCCCGCCGATGACTTTCCTGCACCAGATCGACCCGATCCTGTTCCAATCGCCCGAGTTTTCGCTGTTCGGGGCGAATTTCCAGCCGGCGGTCCACTGGTACGGGTTGATGTATCTCCTCGGCTTCAGCGCGGCCTGGCTGCTGGGCCGCAGCCGCGTCCGCGCCGGCCGCCTGCCGGGCGTCACCGAACAGGCCTACAGCGACCTGTTGTTCTATTGCATGCTCGGGGTGATCTTCGGCGCGCGCATCGGCTACATCCTGATCTACGACCTGGGGTCGTACATCGCCGACCCCGTGCAGATCTTCAAGATCTGGCAGGGCGGTATGAGTTTCCACGGCGGTCTGGCCGGCGTGCTGGTGGCGTCGCTGTGGTGGGCGCGCAAACAGCGCATGCATTTCTTCGACATCGTCGATTTCGTCGCGCCGCTGGTGCCGCCGGGGCTGGGTCTGGGCCGGCTCGGCAATTTCATCAACGGCGAACTCTGGGGCAAGTACACCGAAGCCGGCTGGGGCGTGATCTTCCCGCGCGCCGAAGCCGAGTTGTACGGGCTCGGCGCCGCGCAGCTGGAGCGCATGCATGCCAGCGGTGCGCTCGACGCGATGGCGCGCCATCCTTCGCAGCTGTACCAGTTCGCGCTGGAAGGTGTGGTCCTGTTCTGCGCAGTGTGGTGGTTTTCGCGCAAGCCGCGCCCGCGCTACGCGGTGGCCGGCCTGTTCGCGCTGCTGTACGGCTGTTTCCGGTTCTTGGTCGAATTCGTGCGCCTGCCGGACGAACAGATCGGCTATCTCGCCTTCGATTGGCTGACCATGGGCCAGGTGTTGAGCCTGCCGCTGGTCGCGCTTGGCCTGGTGCTGCTGTTCATGTCGCGCAAGGCGCCGACGCTGCAACCGCAGGTCGCCTGATGCGGCCCTACCTGGATCTGCTGCGGCATGTGCTGGAACACGGCACCGAGAAATCGGACCGCACCGGCACCGGCACGCGCAGCGTGTTCGGCTGGCAGCTGCGCTTCGATCTGAACGCCGGTTTCCCGCTGGTCACCACCAAGAAGCTGCACCTCCGCTCGATCGTCCATGAACTGCTGTGGTTCCTCAAGGGCGAAACCAACATCGCCTATCTGAAAGACCACAAGGTCGGGATCTGGGACGAATGGGCCGACGAACGCGGCGAACTCGGCCCGGTCTACGGCAAGCAGTGGCGGCGCTGGGCGACCGCCGACGGCGGCGAGATCGATCAGATCCGCTGGGTGGTCGACGAGATCAAGCGCAATCCCGACTCGCGGCGCCTGATCGTCAGCGCCTGGAATGTCGCCGATCTGGCCGACATGGCGCTGATGCCCTGCCACACGATGTTCCAGTTCTACGTCGCGGATGGAAAACTCAGCTGCCAGCTCTACCAGCGCAGCGGCGACATCTTTCTGGGCGTGCCGTTCAACATCGCCAGCTACGCGCTGCTCACCCACATGGTCGCGCAGGTCTGCGGCCTGGGCGTCGGCGATTTCGTGCACACCCTCGGCGATGCGCATCTGTATTCGAATCACTACGATCAGGCGCGCGAACAACTGTCGCGCGAGCCGCGCGCACTGCCGACGCTGCGATTGAATCCCGAAGTGAAGGATATCTTCGGTTTCGCCTACGACGACATCGTGATCGAAGGCTACGACCCGCATCCGGCGATCAAGGCGCCGGTGGCGGTGTGAGCGTTGCGCTGGTCCTGATCGCCGCCCTCGACCGCAATCGCGCCATCGGCCGCGAGTGTGCACTGCCGTGGCATCTGCCGGACGATTTGAAACGCTTCAAGGCGTTGACGCTCGGCAAGCCGGTGCTGATGGGGCGCAAGACCGCGGAGTCGCTGGGGCGTGCGCTTCCTAAACGCCGTAACCTCGTTTTGACTCGCAGCGGCCAAGTGCCCTTTGAGGGTATGGAAGCGGTCACCACTCTTCCTCAAGCGTTGGAACTCGCTGCGGTAGACGGCGGGAATGAGCTTTGTGTGATCGGTGGCGGCGAACTGTATGCATTGGCCCTGCCTGATGCCACGCGTCTGCACATCACTTATGTCGATGCTGCCGTAGTCGGTTGCGATGCTTTTTTCCCGGCGTTCGACCGTGCGAAATGGCGCGTGGCCTCACGAGAGGCGCATGCGTCGGACGACAAGCATGCGTTCTCATTCGAATTCGTGGATTACGAGCGGGCTTGAACGGCGCGTGTCGCATCCGATCGTGTGGTCAGGTCGTGCCCCGTAGAGCGGGCTTCAGGCCGCTGCTTTTCGCGGTAATCGCAGCGGGCTCAAGCCCGCTCTACAGCCCGTCCCACAGCCGCTTTACAGCAGCACGGGCCGGTAATGCCCAGTGATCTTGTGATCGAAGAGGATGTCTTCTTCGCGGGTTCCGCGGCCGATGTTGTGGATGATCAGCGGCGTTGCGCCGATCATAGTCCTGCGGTCGCTGACGATGCCGATGTGCGGCAGGTTGCCGGGCAGCATCCAGGTGACGAGATCGCCGGCGCGGTAGTCCGCGGCGCGCGACGTGATCGGCACCGCCCAGCCCTGGCGATCGAACCACGTCTGCAGATTCGGCACGCGGCGGTGATCGATATTGCTGTCCGGCCCGCGCAGGCCCCATTTTTTCGGGTATTTCGCGAAATGCGCGCGCATGTCTTCGTGCACGCGCTGCTGCAGATCGATGTTTCGTGTGCGCAACGCGCGGATCACCACATCGGTGCAGACGCCACGCGATGCCGGCACGTCGCCGCCGGGATAGGGCAGGCGCACATAGGCGGGGTCGTAGCTGACGGTGACGCCGATCTGCTTGCGTGCGGCGGCCGCCAGCGCGACACCGTGCGATGTCGTCGCGGGACGTGAGGCGTGGCGTGCGGAAGCGCTTGAAGACGCGGGGCTCTGCGGACCGGGCTGTGCGTTCGAATCGCCGCAACCGGGCAACGCGCACGACAGCGCGAATGATATCGCCGCGACCAGCCGCCTGCGCTGGATCGCGGCGTGAGGCATCAGTCCTGTGGACCCGGCTGTGATCCAGACATGGCGACCTCGCGGCCCGGCACCTGGACGAGACGCAGTTCGTCGGTGTCCAACTGCAGCGCGCTGAGCTTGCCGCCCCAGACCGCGCCGGTGTCGATCGCGTGCACGCCGTGGCCGATGAACAGGCCGAGCGTGGACCAGTGGCCGCAGACGATCTTCAGGTCGCGCTCGGCCCGGCCCGGCACTTCGTACCACGGGTACAAGCCGGAGACCTGCGTGCCCGGCGCGCCTTTTTCGTTGAAGGCGATCCGGCCGCGCGTGGAGCAATAGCGCATGCGGGTGAAGATGTTGATGATCGCGCGCTCGCGCTCCACGCCGCGCAGCGCGGGCGACCACGCCGGGTAGTCGCCGTACATGTTGCGCAGCAGCTTGCGGCGGCCGTCGCTGCGCAGCCTGCGTTCGATTTCCTGCGCATGTTTCTCGGCGTGGACGGTGGTCCACTTCGGCGCCAGGCCCGCGTGGATCATCATCCAGCCCAGCGTGCGGTCGCTGTGCAGCAGCGGGCGGTGGCGGAGCCAGTCGATCAGGGTGTCGCGGTCGTCGGCGAACAGGATGCGCTGCAGATCCTGATTGACCTTGCGCTGGTCGTCGGTGGTGCGTTCGGAAATCGCCAGCAGCGACAGATCGTGATTGCCCAGTACCACGACGCTGTGTTCGCGCAGCGAATGCACCAGCCGCAGCGTTTCCAGCGATTCGCCGCCGCGGTTGACCAGGTCGCCGCAAAACCACAGGCGATCCTGCGCGGTATCGAAACGGATCTTCTCCAGCAGCCGCTGGGTGACGCCGTAGCAGCCCTGCAGGTCGCCGATCGCCCAGACCGCCATCAGCGGCTCCTGGCTTGTGTACAGCTAGCTTGTGAACAGCATGCCTGCGTGTGCATGTGTGGGCGAAGCGTGCGGGTGCGGCGCATGGTCAATGCAGCATCCGCGGAATGCACAGCACGAACTGGGGAATCGGCGCTTCGAATTCGGTGCCGTCGTCGGCGCGCATCACGTAGGCGCCTTCCATCGTGCCGAAGGGCGTCTTGAAGAAGGTGCTGGACGTGTACTCGAAGCGTTCGCCCGGGCGCAGTCGCGGCTGTTCGCCGACTACCCCGTCGCCTACGACTTCGCGCGGGAAACCGACGGCATCAACGATCAGCCAGCGACGCGAGACCAGCTGTGCGGGGCGCGAGCCGGTGTTGCGGATGCCGATGGTGTACGCGAAGTAATACAGCTCTTCGTCAGGCTTGGATTGATCGTCGAGGTAGCGGGTGGCGATGTCGATCGCGATGGCGTCGGCGCTGATGTCGTTCATGGCCACAGTTTAGTTGCAATCGCGCGATTTGCGCGCATCACGCCTCGTCGATGGCCCCGTCGCCCGCGGCCAGCGGCTCGACGGCGAGATTGGCCAGGGCGATGAAATCGGCGACGGCCAGCTGCTCGGCGCGGCTCTGCGGGTCGACGCCCGCGCGCACGATGTCGTCCGCGGTGCAGACGCTCGACAGCGCATTGCGCAGGGTCTTGCGGCGCTGGCCGAACGCGGCGCGCACGATGTCGGCGAAGCGGCGCGGGTCGTCGATACCGACGCGTTCCGGCGGGTGCGGCACCAGCCGGACCACGGCGGAATCCACCTTCGGCGGCGGCCGGAACGCGCCCGGCGGCACCATGAAGAGCGCGGTCACCGTGCAGTACGCTTGCAGCATCACGCTGAGCCGGCCGTAGACCTTGCTGCCCGGCCCGGCGGCCATGCGATCGACCACTTCCTTCTGCAGCATGAAATGCATGTCGCGCACCACGGCGGCGTGGTCCAGCGCATGGAAGAGGATCGGCGAGGACAGGTTGTAGGGCAGGTTGCCGACCAGGCGGAAGGGGATGCCGTCAGCAAGCGCCGTGAAATCGACGTTCATCACGTCGGAATTGATCAGCGTCAGTTCGCCGCGGGATTTTGCGGCGGCGGTCAGCGGTTCCAGCAGGTCGCGGTCGAACTCGATCGCGGTCAGCGCGCCGTGGCGGTCCAGTAGCGGAAAGGTCAGCGCGCCCTGGCCCGGGCCGATCTCGACGATGCGGTCGCTCGCACGCGGATCGATCGCCATCACCAGCTTGTCGACCACGCCGCGGTCGTGCAGGAAGTGCTGGCCCAGCGATTTTTTCGCGGGTTCGCGGAATCCGAGGGTCATGTCTGCGTTCCTTTCACGGCAGTCGCTCGCTTCACGATAAACACTTCACAGCAGGCGGGTGCCGAGCGGCACATCGCGATCGGGAACGCACAGCGCGACCGCGCCGTCCGCGTCGTGGAAGCCGGTGATCAGGCATTCCGACATCATTGGCCCGATCTGTTTCGGCGGGAAATTCACCACCGCCACCACCTGCCGGCCGATCAGCTCTTCCGGCCGGTAATGTGCGGTGATCTGTGCGCTGGATGTGCGCACGCCGATCTGCGGACCGAAGTCGACGCGCAGCACGTAGGCAGGTTTGCGCGCTTCGGGAAAAGGCTCGGCCGAGATCACCCGGCCGACGCGCAGTTCGACTTTCAGGAAGTCGTTCCAGTCGATGGTCGAGCCATCGGTTACGGGCACCGCGTCGCTCACGCCGTACCCGTGCGCGCGATGCGCGCGGACGCGAGTCGCGTGCAGGTTTCGATCGCGGCGAACAGGCTCGACGGGTCGGCGATACCGCGGCCGGCCAGCTCCAGCGCGGTGCCGTGATCCACCGCGACGCGCGGGTAGGGCAGACCGAGGGTGAGATTCACCGCGCGCTCGAAACCGCTGTATTTCAGCACCGGCAGGCCCTGGTCGTGGTACATCGCCAGCACCGCGTCGAAGCCGGCCAGCTTCGCGGGTAGAAATGCGGTGTCGGCCGGCAGCGGGCCGATCAGCGTCCAGTCTTCGCCGCGCAGCCGGTCGAGCAGCGGAATCATGATGTCGAGTTCTTCGCGGCCCAGATGGCCGTCCTCGCCCGCGTGCGGGTTCAGGCCAAGCACGGCGATCCGCGGCGCGGCGATGCCGAAGTCCTCGCGCAGCGCGGCGTGCAGGATGCGCAGGATGCGTTCGAGGCCGTCGGCGGTGATCGCATCGGCGACTTCGCGCAGCGGCAGATGCGTGGTGGCCAGCGCGACCCGGACGATGTCGTTGGCCAGCATCATCACCACGTCGCAGCGCGCCTGCGCGGCCAGCAGTTCGGTGGTACCGGTGTAGGGGATGCCGCCGTCGTTGATCGCGGCCTTGTTGACCGGGCCGGTAACCAGTCCGTCGCACAGTCCCTGCAGGCAGGCGTTGGCGGCGGTTTCCATCGCACCGATGGTGGTGCGCGCGTTGCGCGGCTCGGGATGGCCGAAACGACTGGCCTTGATCGGCGGAATTTCGACCAGTGCAAGCCGGCCGGGGCCGGCTGCGCTTGGGTCGTTGGGAGAGATCAGACGCAGCGGCAGGCCGATGGCTTCCGCCGCGCGCAGCAGGGTGTCGCGGTCGGCGTAGGCGATCAGTTGCGCATCCCAGTCGCGCTGGGCGGCGCGGACGACGAGTTCCGGGCCGATGCCGGCCGGCTCGCCCGGAACCAGCGCGAGTCGGGGGCGTCGTGTCATCGCAGGCGCCTGTGCGCGATCATCCTTTGTCGGGATCAGCCTGCGCCGGCAGCGGCGGTAGCGGCGCCGATGCGGATATCGATGAACGCCTCGCCGCGCAGTTCGCGCAGGAAGCGGTTCCACTCGTCTTCCAGCTTGCGCTGGCCGATGCTCTCGCGGACCTGGCTGCGACGGTTTTCGTCGGTGACGTTGGTCTGACGGGTGCCGGCGCGCTTGACGAGGTGCCAGCCCGCCTGGGTCTTGAACGGTGCGGAGACCTGACCGTCGGCGAGGGTCGACACCTGGGCGCCGAATTCGGGGCCGAAATCGTCCTGCGCGAACCAGCCCAGATCACCGCCGCGCACCTTGCTGATGTTGTCTTCGGAATCCTTGCTGGCCAGTTCGGCGAAATCGGCGCCGCCGGCGATGCGGGCGCGCAGGGTTTCCAGCTTGGCCTTGGCGGCCGTGTCGTTGCCGCCTTCTTCGGTACGGATCAGGATGTGGCTGGCCTGGTACTGGGTGACCATCCTGGCGTCGCCGGCCTGGGCGTTGCGGGTTTCTTCCAGCTTGATCAGCTGGAACCCGTTCGGGCCGCGGATCGGACCAATGACCTTGCCGATTTCCATGCTGCTGATCGTGCCGGCGAAACTGGTCGGAATCTGATCGAGGGCGCGCCAGCCGAGGTTGCCGCCTTCCAGCGCGTTCGGGCTGTCGGAGTAGCGCACCGCAGCGGCGCTGAATTCCATCTCGCCACGGTCGAGCAGACCTTTGATGCCTTCGATCTTGCGCTCGCCGGTGGTGATCTGCTCGGCGGTGGCGCCTTCGGGCAGGGCCACCAGGATGTGGGCGAGACGGTATTGAGTATTGCCGCCGGCCTGCGCCTTCAGCGCGGTATCGACTTCGGCGTCGCTGACGCTGATGCGGCCCTGCGCGAAGCGCTGGCGCAGGCGCTGGACCACGATTTCATCGCGCAGCGAGGTGCGGAAGTCGGCGAAGCTCAGGCCGTCTTTGGCCAACTGCTGGCGCAGTTGCTCCGAAGTCAGCTTGTTTTCGCGGGCGATATTGGCGACGGCCGCATCGACTTCCTCGTCGGTGACGCGCATGCCGGTGGTGGCTGCGCGCGCAGTCTGCAGACGGATCAGGATCAGGCGCTCCAGCACCTGGCGCTGCAGTACGTCGGCGGGCGGCAGCTGGGCTTCGCGGCCCGCGTACTGGCCGCGGATGTTGGCGACGGCGCGTTCGAGTTCGCTCTGCAGGATGATGTCCTCATCCACCACCGCGGCGATCCTGTCCAGCGGTTGTTGGGCGAAGGCGGAGAAGCTGCCAGCGATAAACAGGGCAGCGATGGCGCAGCGGAACGATCGGATCATGGGACAGAGTCTGAAGAGGGGAGTTCGCCGCCACCGCGTGTCTGGGGGGGCGGGACGAGGGACAGATCCTCGCGGTAGTAACCGAGGATAGCACGGCGCAGACGGCCTTCCGTGTCGGGCCCTGCGGAGCCTAACCCCTTCAGTTCGATCTCCAGCTGAATGGCATTGTTGAGCTCGCCGCTGCGGCCGCGCAGGTAGCGGCGGCCGACCAGCCTCACGGCCAGGCAGCAGCTTTCCCACTGCACGCCGGCGATGCCTTCCAGCAACTGGCTGTCCTTCAGCGAGTAGTAATAGCGGCCGACCACGCTCCAGTTCGGGTTGATCGGATACAGGAACGACAGGTCCGCCTGCTCCAGTAGATCGCGGCGGTAGCGGTAGCTGAGATTGACGATACCGTCGTCGCCGATCAGGTAGCGGGTGCGCAGGCTGGCCAGATCGCGGCGGCCGCCTTTCGGATCCCACTGGTAGGAACCGCCGATCGTCCATCGGTCGTTCGGCGCATAGCTGGTGTCGACCACCCAGGCCGATTTGCCCTGGTCGATCGGATTCTCGCCCGGCACCGTGACCCGCGAGTCGTCGAAATAGCGGATCTGGCCGATGCTGGCCGCCAGCTTTTCCAGGCCGTCGGATTCGCGGATGAAGCGGGTGGAGACGGCCAGGGTGAGTTGGTTGCCGTCGGCCTGGCGGTCGGCGCCGGAATAGCGGTTGTCGCGGAACAACTGGCCCCAGCCGAAGGTGAGCGGGCGGGTGTCGAACAGCGGAATGCCGGACTGGTCGCGATACGGGGCGTTGTAATAGAAGATCCGCGGCTCGAGCGTGTTGAGGAAAGCCTCGTCGCCCCACCGCATGTCGCGGTCGAAATACAGCCCGGCGTCCAGCGTGCTCACCGGCAGGCTGCGGGTAGGGCTGCTGTCGCGGAACTGCTGGATCAGCGGCGCGAGTACCAGTGGATCCGTCGCATCCAGGCCGTTGCGCTGGGCGTAGGTGATGGCCCGGTCGCTGGCGTCGCCGCCGAGCTGGTAGCCGGTGTAGCGCCACGCCAGGGTCGGTTTGATGAACCAGCTGTCGCCCTGCAGGGGCAGACTGACGAAGGGCCGCAGGTCGACGCGGCTGCCGTCGGAGAACTGGTCGTGGTCGAAGCGCACGATCTCGGCATCGATGCCGGCGGTCAACGACTTCGCGAACTCGCGTTCCCAGCGCACATGGCCGCGCGGGAGACGGTTGAAGGGCAGGTTGCTGTCGCGCAGGGTGTAGTCGGCCAACTGCGAATGGTCGGCCATGATCGTCGCCTCCCAATTGCGGCCGCGACCATACAGGCCGATGTCGCTGGTCACGAACGAGGCCGAACCGCCGTTCAGGGTATTGCTGGCGTCGTCCAGGAACCGGGTGTCGCTGATCCAGGCGATGTTGCTGCGCGCCTGCCAGTGCGGGCCGAAGCCCTGCACGCCGTTGAAGCGCAGATAGCCGCGGTTGTCCTTGCGACGGTTCTCTTCCGGCACGCCGTCGGCGATTTCGTCTTCGCGCCCGCGGTCGGTCAGTTTGTCGGACGGCAGAAATGCGGCGTCGAACACGCCGTTGCCGGTCTCGGTGAGATAGCGGAATTCGCCGCCCAACTGCAGGCCTCGCTTGCTCATCCAGCGCGGATTGAGGGTGGCGTCGTAGTTCGGCGCCAGATTCAGATAGATCGGCTGGCGCCAGTCGAAACCGTTGCGTCCCGACGAGGAAATGGCCGGATACAGCAGGCCGGTGCGGCGGCGGTCGTCGATCGGGAACCGGAACCACGGCAGATACAGCACCGGAATTCTGCCCACACGCAGGGTGGCGTTGCGGGCGGTGCCCATGCCTTCCTCGGTATTCACGTCGATGCGCTGGGCGCGCAGTTCCCAGCGGCGGGCCTCGGGCGGGCAGGTGGAATACGTCGAGCCGTACAGCGAGCCCTCGCTGCCCTGCATGGTGATGCGCTCGGCGCCGCCGTTGCCGCGGCGACGGACCAACTGGTATTTCAGGTCTTCCAGTTCGTGCGTGTCCTTGCTCTGGTCGCCCTTTGCGCGGGCGGCGATGAGGCGCATGCCGCGATCCTGGTAGCGCACGTTGCCTTCGGCGGTGTAGGTCTGCTTTTCCTGGTCGAAGCTGAGGCGGTCGGTCGACAGCAACTGTTCGCCGCGGCGCAGGAACACATTGCCGCTGAGGTTCACCACCTCGCCTTCGGTGCCGTCCAGCGAGTCGCCATCGATGTCGGTGACCTGCTGGGTAGGGTCGCCGATATTCAGCCCTTCCTGCGGCGCCAGATCCGTCGCGAAGGCCGGAACCGCGTCCTCGATCGGGCACAGGGCCCAATCCTCCGGGCGTTCGTCGGCGGCTTGCGCGGACAACGAGAGGGCGATGCAGAAGGGCAACGGCAGCAGACGGAGTTTTTTGCGCACGCGTTCAACCAGGCTTGAGACGGATCCCGGCTAGCTTGACGCATCCGCCCCGGTGCGGCAACGCGGGATCATGGCGGCCCTCTGCCGGGTTCAGCCCCGCATCGCGCCCACGTGCGCGACGCACGATTCGCGCAGACCCTGCATGTCGTAGCCGCCTTCGAGGCTGGAGACCACGCGGCCGTCGGCGTGGCGCTCGGCGATGGCGACCAGTTCGCGGGTGATCCAGTCGAAATCCTCCGCTTCCAACTGCACCTGCGCGAGCGGGTCGAGGCGGTGGGCGTCGAAGCCGGCCGAGATCATCACCAACTGCGGGCGGAAGGCGTCGAGTTGCGGCAGCAGCCGGTTGCGCCACGCGTCGCGGAACTGCGCGCTGGTCGCGCCGGGCGGCAGCGGCGCATTGAAGATGTTGTTGATGCCGCGTTCGGTGACATGGCCGCTATCGGGGTAGAGCGGCATCTGGTGCGAACTGGCAAAGACTACCCGCGGTTCCAGATCGAAGATCGCTTGGGTACCGTTGCCGTGATGCACATCGAAGTCGGCGATCGCGATCCGCGACAGGCCGAATTTGTCCAGCGCATGCGCGGCGCCGACCGCGATCGAGTTGAACAGGCAGAAGCCCATCGCTGCGGTGGCGGTGGCGTGGTGCCCCGGCGGACGCACCGCGCAGAACGCGCGCTTGTTTTCGCCGTGCAGCACCAGCTCCACCGCGGCCACCACCGCCCCGGCGGCGCGTAGGCCGGCTTCGGCCGAGGCCGGCGACAGCACGGTGTCGGGATCGAGCCAGATGCGCTCGTTCGGCCGGGTTTCCAGCACCGCATGCAGCAGCGATTCGGCGTGCACGCGCAGCAGTTGGCCGCGCGTGGCGCGGGGCGCATCGCGCCAGTCCAGGTCCGGGTAGGTTTGGCGCAGTCCAGTGGTCACCGCAGCCAGCCGCGCCGGGCTTTCGGCGTGGGTCGGCCCGGTGTCGTGGGCCAGGCAGGCGCTGTGGGTGAAGACCGGGAGGCTCATTTCTGGCGCTGGCGACGCTCGTGGTTCCACAACTCTTCGCCGTGCCCGCTGTGCCGCGCCAGCACCCGCGCCAGCACGAACAGCAGATCCGACAGGCGGTTGAGATAGCGGATCGCCTGCGGCCGTACGGCGTCGTGATGCGAGAGGGTCACCGATTCGCGCTCGGCGCGGCGGACGATGGTGCGCGCCAGGTGGCAGCGCGCCGCGGCTTCGCCGCCGGCCGGCAGGATGAAATCCTTCAGCGCCGGCAGCGGGTCGTTGTAGTGATCGAGCTGCTGCTCGAGGCGTTCGATGTCGGCATCGTCGATCGCGGCGTGGCCGGGGATGCACAGCTCGCCGCCGAGATCGAACATCTGATGCTGGACAGTGGTCAGCAGCGCGCGGATATCGTCCGGCACGTCGCAGGCCAGCAGCACGCCGATGGCGGAATTGGCCTCGTCGACGGTGCCGTAGGCGGTGACCCGCGCCGAATCCTTCGACACCCGGCTGCCGTCGCCCAGGCCGGTCGAACCGTCGTCGCCGGTCTTGGTGTAGATCTTGGAGAGCCTGTTTCCCATCTCAAGAGCCCCTTTTGTGGGAGCGGCGGGAGCCGCGATACCGGCAGCGCAGCGAAAAGCAGCCGTTGTTCCGGACGCAAACCTCGTCAGGGAAGGGGGCGCTGTCGTTCGGTTCGGACAGCAAAAACAGATCCCTCACATGCGTTCGGGATGACAGCCTGTCAGACCGTCTGCGCCCGCAGCGACGGCGCCTGACGGCGCAGCAGCGCGAAGCCGCCGAACATCGCCGCCGAGTAGAACAGGGTGCCCAGCACCGTCCACTTGAAGAACGGGATGCCGGCGACGTAAGCCGCGACCAGACCGCTGCCGGTCTGCGGGTACATCGTCGAACCGAACCAAGTGGTGAAGTTGGTCACCACGAAGAACAGCACCGAGCCGACCAGCGAATAGCCCAGCACATTGGCGCCGCTGACCTTGCCGCGCAAACCGAAGCCCAGCACCGTGGACAGCGCGATGCAGACGTACACCGACCAGAAGGAGAGGCTGGCGACGTAACTCATGTAGCTGCCGCCGAACATCAGGCCCAGGCCGATGTCGGACAGCACCATCGCGATCAGCGGGACGACGATGGCCCAGGCGCGGCTCGCGAAATACGCGCCGCCGAACAGCGCCATCGCTTCCACCGGCGAGAAATTCGGCGGGTGCGGCAGCAGGCGGCTCAGCGCGGCCAGCACGATCATGGCGGCCAGCAGCAGCGGACCCGGGGCCAGCAGGCCGGCGCGCTTGGCGTCGTGGCCCGAAGAAGAAGAGGAAGCGTGAGCGGTCATCGGCGGTCGCAGGCGGAAGTGAACACAGAGGGTTAGCATAACGCAATGTCCACGCCCGACCCCGCCCTGCAGTCTCTTTCCAGTCCCTCGGCCGCGCCGGCAGCGGCGTCCCACGATGTCCTGATCGTCGGCGGCGGCTTGGTCGGCGCCAGTCTGGCGATCGCTCTGGATCGCCTCGGCCTCGATGTCGCCCTGCTGGAAGCCGCGCCGCCCGGTGCGCTGCCGGCGGTATTCGACCAGCGCAATCTCAGCTTCGCCGAGGCCACCGTCAACGCTCTGCGCGCGCTCGACGTGCTGCCGCGCCTGCGCGCGCCCACCGGCGCCATCGCCCGCATCCACATCAGCCGCAATGGCGATTTCGGCCGGGTGCTGTTGAACGCCGCCGATTACGGACGCGCGGCGTTCGGCCAGGTGGTGGTGGCGCGCGATTTCGGCGAGGCGCTGGCGTCGAAGCTCGACGCCCTGCCGCGCCTCACGCGCTACCGTCCCGCGCGCTTTCTCGGTTTCGCTGAAAACTCGGTCGACGGCCTGCGCCAGGCGCGCGTGGCAGATATCGGCGGCGAACGCCTCATCGCCGCGAGACTTGTGGTGGCCGCCGACGGCACCGCCAGCGCGGTGCGCGAGGCGCTGGGGATCGAGGTCGAACACTACGACTACCGCCAGACCCTGTTCGTCGCCCGCGTCCGCGCCGAACGCGCGCCCGACGGCACCGCCTGGGAGCGGTTGACCGATCACGGCCCGACCGCGGTGCTGCCGCGCGGCGATGGTCATTACGGCACGATCCACGCCGTCGCCAGCGACGAGGTCGATGCAGTGGCGGCGCTCGACGACGCGGCGTACCTGCAACGCCTGCAGCGCGTCTTCGGCTGGCGCGCGGGGCGTTTGCTCGCAACCGGCCCGCGCAGCGCCTACCCGATCGTGCGCACGCTGGCGCAGCGCATCGTCGCGCCGCGCGCTGCCGTGATCGGCAACGCCGCGCAGAGCCTGCATCCCATCGGCGCGCAGGGTTTCAACCTCGGTCTGCGCGATGCGCTGACCCTCGTCGAATGCATCGAAGCCGGCCGCGCGCGCGGCGAAGACGCAGGCAGCGCATCGGTGCTGGCCGAATACGCACGGCGTCGCCGCGACGATCGCGAACGCACCATCGCGTTCTCCGACGGTCTCGCGCGCTGGACGTCGAATCCGTCCCCATCGGTGTCCCCGCTGCGCAGCCTCGGTCTGTTCGCGCTCGAAAACGACCCTGCGCTGCGCGCGATGCTGGTCGGCGGCGCGATGGGCTATCGCGGCGATGTGCCGCAACTCTGCCGTGAGGTGGCCGCATGAACCGTCGAATGAGCGAGAGCCGCAGCGGCGATCGTCGAACCTCCAACGGCCGTCTCGCCGATGCCGCCGTCGTCGGTGGCGGCGTGGTCGGCGCCGCCTGCGCGCTGGCGCTGTCGCAGCAGGGGTTGCAGGTCACGCTGATCGAACACGCCGAACCGCCGGCATGGCGGTCCGCCGAAGCCGATTCGCGCGTGTACGCGTTCGCGCCGGACAGCGCGGCGCTGTTCGAATCGCTTGGCGTCTGGGACGCGGTGCGCGACGCGCGCGCGCATCCGTACCGGCGCATGCGCGTGTGGGACGCGGCCGGCGGCGATGAGCTGCGCTTCGATGCCGATGCGTTCGCGGTGAAGCAGCTCGGCTGGATCATCGAACACGCGCTGCTGCAGGATCGGCTGTGGGCCGCGCTGCGACGCTCGAACGTGACCGTGCGCTGCCCCGCACGCGTGGTTGCGTTGGAACAAAATGAAGACAGTGCGACGCTGGAACTCGACGACGGCCTGCGCGTCGAAGCGCGCATCGCCATCGCCGCCGACGGTGGGCAGTCAACGCTGCGCGAGCTCGCCGGCATCGGCATGAACACCGAAGACTACGGCCAGCGCGGCGTGGTCGCCTACGTCGCCACCGACCGCGCGCACGAAGACACCGCGTGGCAGCGTTTCCTGCCGACCGGGCCGCTGGCGTTCCTGCCATGCGCAGCGACCGCCGATGCGCAGAACGTGTCCTCGATCGTCTGGACGTTGCCGGACGCCGAAGCCGCGCGCGTCGCCGAACTCGACGATGCGGCCTTCGCGGAAGAACTCACCCGCGCGTTCGCCTCGCGCCTCGGCGACGTGCGTCCGCTGAGCCCGCGCATCGCCTTCCCGCTGCGCCGCCAGCTCGCCGACGCCTATGTCGCCGGCCGCGTACTCGCCATCGGCGACGCCGCGCACGTCGTGCATCCGCTGGCCGGGCAGGGCGTCAATCTCGGCCTGCGCGATGTCTCCGCGCTGCGCGATAGCGTTGCCGCCGCGCAGCAGCGCCGCGTCGACTGGAGCGCCCCGCACCGCCTCGCGCGCTGGGCCCGTGCGCGTCGCAGCGACGCCACCGCATCCGCCTACGCCTTCAGCGCGATCAATCGCGTATTTTCCAACGATCACGTCGCGACCACGCTGCTGCGCGGGCACGCGTTGGGATTGGCCGGGAAGATCGCGCCGCTCAATCGCGCGCTCTGGCGACATGCGGCGGGGGTGTGAATTCGAGTTCTGTAGTCGCGCAAGGTGACCGATCGAAGACTTCGATGCCGATCTGATCCTGTCAGGAATGACGGTTTCGGCGAGCGACTGGTCTATTTTGATGTTGCTGGTTGACGTTTCCATGTCGGACAGCAGACGCTGGAGCCGGACGCAGCGGGCTGCGGGCCAGCCAATGCGTCGACGGTTCGTCGTGTTGCAACATATCGATTGTCCCAAGGATTTGGACTCGGAGCGGATGCCATGAATCAATCAGCGGTGGTGCTGCTCCTGTTGCTGATCGCAATCATCTACATTCCCGCCACGTACATCGTGACGCGCAACTTGAATTTTCATCCTGCGCTGAAATATCCGTTCGGTCTCACCATCGTTCCCGTCTTCGTCGCATTGTTCATCGTCAGCATGTGGTTCGTGCATCGATACGCGCCGGAGTTGGCTCAGTTGCAAGAGCAGGCCCGGGAGTTCGAAGCCGTCCGCTTCGAGGGGCTGCTGGCGCTGGCGATATTCGCGCCCATCGCTGTCATCGGTAGCTGGCTGTGGTATCTGCTCGTCAAGCGGCTCGATTGGGCGATGTTCGATACCCCGCAACACCGCGAGAGGCCGCCATCTCCGATGCGGGATGCTGGAAACCGCCGTGGTTACTTTGAAATGGCGACCATCCGAGGTGTCCCACTGTTCATCCATTGGTCTTTTCCAGTGGGCGGCATCACGATTTCCCTCTGGGGCGGCTTCGATCTCGAGGCAGCGGTCTATTATTGCCTCGGATACATACTCCTCGTTGGAATTCACGAATTCGGTCATGCAGCCGCTGCACGCTGGTCGGGCCTGGACGTGTTCGCGATCGAGATTTCCGGGGTCGGCGGGGCATGCCACATCGAAGCGCCGCGTACCGTCCGTGAGGCGTTTCTGGTGTACGCCGCCGGACTCCTGGCGCAGTTGGTCCTGTTGGCATTGACCGCCCTGTACGTTGCCTGGTTCGGATTTCCGGTATCCCTGTTCGGAAAATGCATGGCTGCGACATTCCTGTTCGTGAATGTCTTCATGCTGGTCATGAACCTCATTCCATTGAAGGAATCCGATGGCATCGCCACGGACGGCTATGTCCTGCTCAGGCTGATGGGAAGAGAACCATTGGCCATATTCGAGCCAGTGAGTCGCCCGCTTGTCGATGCTTCGGGAATGTGGATTTCTTCGTCAGAACGCAGTGCGTCGAAGGATTTCGCCACGGGGGTCGAGATATTGAACGATCACACGACTCCCATGGACTTCGTGGTCGATGCGTTGATGAATCACATGGAGAAAAGCCGGGAAGATGCGGTGGAGATCATGCTTGCGATCCACGAGCGTGGAGGGGTTTTGATATCGACGCCGACCATGCGCAGCGCCATGCGCATCGCAGCACGCATCAGCGTCGAGGCGCGGAAGAACGGATACGCCCTGATCTGCAGGGCGGTGCGCGTTGGAGGCCCTTGACTTCGATTGCGATCGAAGATCGCCGCATGCGCGACCTTTCCATAGGACAGGGCTTGAATCACGCTTGCCGCGATGTGCCGCCATGGCTGCGCCGCACGCTTCCCGCTGCGCGGCGTCATGCAGCGAATCCTTCCGATGAAGGCCTCGCTCGATCACCAATCGGTCGGCTTGTAATCCTTGAGGAACTGGCCCCAGACATGCCGGCCGGTATTGATGCCGTCGATGATCGGGTCGACGATGCGCGCGGCGCCGTCGACGATGTCCAGCGGCGGGTGGAAGCGTTCCTCGATCACCTTGCGCGCGGCCAGCTCCGCCGGATCCTCGTCGGTCACCCAGCCGGTGTCGACCGCGTTCATGTGGATGCCGTCGCCGTGGTAATCGGTGGCGGCGGTGCGGGTCATCATGTTCAGCGCCGCCTTCGCCATGTTGGTGTGCGGATGGCGGGTGGTCTTGAACTTGCGGTAGAACTGGCCTTCGACCGCGGAGACGTTGACGATGTGCTTATCACGCGACGGCGCTTCGCCGTCGCGGCTGCGCATCATCAGCGGCTTCAGGCGCGCGTTGATGATGAACGGCGCGATCGCGTTCACCAGTTGCACTTCCAGCAGTTCCACCGACGGCACTTCGGCCATCAGCAGTCGCCATGAATTGCGCGTGCGCAGATCGATCTGCTGCAGGTCCTGATCGAGACGGCCCTGCGGGAACAGATGCTGCTGGCCGACCATGTCCTCGGCCAGCAGCGGAATCTGCGACAGCTCGGCGGCGCGGGCGATGCCCATGAGCGCGTTCCCGGCCAGCGCGTCGCGGTCGCTGCCGCGCCCCTGCACCGACAGCGAAGCACCATCCGCGCCTTCGGGCAGCATCGCGTACTGGCGCAGGCCTTCGTAGCCGCCCAGCAGCTTGCGCAGATGCTCGGGCACGTCGTGCGCGGCGGCGGTTTCGCCTTCCATCATGTGCGCGTAGAACTCGGGCGGGCGACGCACGGTCTGGCAGGCGTTGTTGACGATGAAGTCGAGGCGGTCGCGGGTCGCGACCAGTTCGCGGCAGAACGCTTCGACACTCGGGGTATGGCGCAGATCCAGCCCGAAGATTTCAAGACGGTCTGCCCAGTCGCCGAAATCCGGTTCTTCGGCGTAGCGTGCAGCCGAGTCGCGCGGGAAGCGCGTGGTCACGATCAGCGTCGCGCCCGCGCGCAGCAGTTTGAGCCCGGCCTGGTAGCCGATCTTGACCCGGCCGCCGGTCAGCAGCGCGACGCGGCCGCGCAGGTCGGCGGTTTCGGTGCGCTTGAGGAAATTGAACTCGGCGCAGGCCGGGCATAGCTGATCATAGAAATGATGGATCAGCGAATATTTCTGCTTGCAGACATAGCAATGCTGCGGTTCGACCGACTCGCGCGGCTCCGGCGCGTCGCTGTCGCGATCGTCGGCGACGAAATCCTGGGGCGGGAAGTAATTCGGCGTGGTGAACACCGGCCGGCGGCGCAGTTCGCGGATGCCGGTTTCGTGCAGCACGGCTTCCTCGCGCGCGACCTGCGCGGCGTTGCGCGCGCGCTCGGCGGCCTTCATCTTCTGCCGGCGCAGCACCGGATCCGGGTGGTAGACGCTCGCCACCGCCTGATGCAGCCGCCCGCGATCCTCGGCGGGCAAACGGTCGAGCAGGTCGCGGTCGGCGGCCACTGCGTCCAGGAAGGCGATGCAGGCGCGGGCATCGGCGGTGAGCGCTTCGGGGCCGCGCTCAGCGGCGGCGCTCGGCGGGTCGAATGCGTCGTCGTGCGCGGGGTGGGGCGATGAAGACATTACGGTCCGGATTCGAGGCGGCGACAGGCCGCCGGACCGCGTATTGTCGCGCGGATGGCTGCGGCATGCATGCGCGACCCGGCCGGGCCACTATGGCTGCGCGACGATCGCCGCGACAAACCGTACGTAGAGCGGCCTTCAGGCCGCTGTTCATGGATTCAAATGCAGCGGCCTGAAGGCCGCTCTAAGGTTCCATTGGCGTATTTCCAAAGGGCGCTCAGGCGCTCTTCGCCAGCTCCGTCCAGTCTTCGTGCAGGCCGCATTCGCGCTTGAGGCCGAAGAAACGGGTGTCTTCCGCATCCATGCCGTCTTCGAGGCGACGGGTGGTGTGGATGTCGCCGATTGAGACGTAACCTTCGTGCCACAGCGGGTGGTACGGCAGGTTGTTGGCTTCGAGGTACTGCCAGATGTCGCGATCGGTCCAGTCCGCGATGGGGTGCAGCTTCCAGCGGCCGTCGCGCAGTTCGAGGAAGTCGATGGCGGCGCGGGTGCTGGTCTGGCTGCGGCGCAGGCCGGCGATCCAGGTGCGCACGCCGAGGTCGCGCAGCGCGCGCTGCATCGGCTCGACCTTGCGCAGCTGGTTATAACGCTGGATGCCGTCGATGCCGTTTTCCCACAGTTTGCCGTGGCGCGCTTCCATCCACGCGATGCCCATCTGCGGGCGGTAGACCTTGAGATTCAGCGACAGACGTTCGGTCAACTCATCGACGAAGAGGTAGGTTTCCGGGAACAGGTAGCCGGTGTCGACCAGGATCACCGGGATGTCCGGCTTCGCCTGGGTGGTCATGTGCAGTGCGACTGCGGCCTGTGCGCCGAAGCTCGACGACAGCGCGTGATGGCCGGCGAGGTGTTCGACCGCCCACTGCACGCGCTCCGGCGCCGTTTTCGTGGCGAGCCAGCGGTTCAGTTCGGCGAGGGCCTGCGGCGATTCGGCCGCGGTGATCGGGTCGGGAAGGCTCATGCGATCAACTCCAGTGGCAATGCTTTACCGGCCACGATGCCGCTGCGGACCAGAAAGTCGCCGAAACGTTCGGCATCGGTGCGCTCGGCGGCGTACTGTCGGAACAGCGGATCGAGGGTGTCGAGGATGGTGGTTTCGTCGATGTTTTCGCGGTACAGCGTGTTCAGGCGCTGGCCGCGGTGGTCGGCGCCCAGCATCAGGTTGTAGCGGCCGGGCGCCTTGCCGACCAGGGCGATTTCGCCCAGATACGGCCGCGAGCAGCCGTTCGGGCAGCCGCTGATGCGCAGGTGCAGATCGTTGCCGTCGAGACCGTTGTTGGCCATCACCGCTTCGAGGCGATCGACGAATGCGGGGAGATAGCGTTCGGCTTCGGCCATCGCCAGACCGCAGGTCGGCAAGGCGACGCAGGCCAGCGCGGCCTTGCGCAGCGGCGAGGCTTCGCGATGCGTGTCCAGCGCGTATTCGCCGACGAGTCGGTCGATCAGCACGCGCTGCGCGTCGTCGAGATTCGCGATCAGCATGTTCTGGTTGGCGGTGAGGCGGAATTCCGACGGACCGCCAGCGGCATCGAGCAACTTGGCGATTTCGCGCAGGCCCGTGAGGTGATGTACGCCGTCCCGGTCCCAGATGCGGCCCGAGAGGATGCGCAGTGTCAGATGCCAGCGGCCGTCGTCGCCCTGGTGCCAGCCGAATTCGTCGGCGTTGTGCGCGAACGCGAAGGCATGCGCCGGCGCGAAGGTAATCCCGGCGCGACGCGCGACTTCGAGCTTGAACGCCTCAAGGCCGTGATCGTCGATGGTGTACTTCAGCCGCGCGCGCTTGCGCACCGCGCGGTTGCCCCAGTCGCGCTGGGCGGTGACCACAGCTTCGGCGACCGGAATCACCTGGTCCGGTGCGATGAAGCCGATCACATCGGCGATGCGCGGATAGGTTTCGGCATCGCCGTGGGTCGCGCCCATGCCGCCGCCGACGCTGACGTTGTAGCCGAGCAGCGCGCCGTCGTCGCCGACGACCGCGATGAAGCCCAGATCCTGCGCGAACACGTCGACGTCGTTGCTGGGCGGCACTGCGAACGCGATCTTGAACTTGCGCGGCAGATAGGTCGCACCGTAGATCGGCTCTTCTTCTTCGCCGCTGCCGGCGACCTTTTCCTCGTCCAGCCAGATTTCGTAGTAGGCACGGCTGTTGGGCAGCAGGTGTTTGGACACCGCTTCGGCCTGCGCCTGCACCGCGGTATGCACCTGCGAGAGATAAGGATTGGAGGCGACCGCGATATTGCGGTTGACGTCGCCGCAGGCGGCGAGGGTGTCCATCAGTGCGGCGTTGATCGCCTGCATGGTCGGCTTGAGTTCGCCCTTGATCACGCCGTGGAACTGGAAGGCCTGACGGGTGGTGATGCGCAGGCCGCGCTCGGCGAAGGTGGTCGCGATGGTGTCGAGCTTCAGCCACTGCGCCGGTGTGACCACGCCGCCCGGCGTGCGGGTGCGGATCATGAACGAGAAGTCGGGCTCGAGCTTCTGCCGGCGGCGCTCGTCGCGCACGTCGCGGTCGTCCTGCTGGTAGCTGCCGTGATACTTGATCAGGGTCTGGTCGTCGTCGGCCAGCGCGCCGGTGATCCGGTTCGACAGCGATTCGACCAGCGTGCCGCGCAGACGGCCGCTCTGCTGTTTGATGTCTTCGACCGAATGGGCGCTCATATCAGGATGTCCATCTCAATACACGTCCCGCGAATAACGGCCCTGCGATTGCAGGGTGTTGAGGTAATCGTTGGCGTCTTCGGCCGACTTGCCGCCGTGGATGGCGATCGCGTCGAGCAGTGCGGCGTGCACGTCCTTGGCCATGCGCGTGGCGTCGCCGCAGACGTAGAGGTGCGCGCCGCCTTCCAGCCAGTCGAACAGGGTGCGGCCGTGTTCGCGCAGCTTGTCCTGCACATAGACCTTGTGCGCCTGGTCGCGCGAGAACGCGAGGTCGAGACGGTGCAGTTCGCCGCGCTTGAGCGCGTCCTGCCATTCGATCTGGTAAAGGAAATCGCTGCGCGCGTGCGGGTTGCCGAACAGCAGCCAGTTGCGGCCGGATGCACCGATGACGCTGCGCTCCTGCACGAAGCCGCGGAACGGGGCGACGCCGGTGCCCGGGCCGATCATGATCACGTCGCGCGCGGCGTCGGTGGGCAGGCGGAAGCGTTCGTTGCGTTCGATGTAGACCGGCAGCGACGCGCCTTCCTCGCGGCTGGCGAGATGGTGCGAGGCCGCGCCCCAGCGCAGCGCATCGCCGTGGCGATATTCGATATGAGCGACGGTGAGATGCGCTTCGTCGCCGACCGCCTTGCGGCTGGAGGCGATGGAATACAGCCGCGGCTGCAGCGGGCGCAGGGCTTCGATCAGCGCCTCCGCGGTCCACGCGCCAGGGTGTTCGAGCAGCAGATCGACGATCTGCGACTGCGCCATCAGCGCGGTCAGGCCGTCGCGCTGGTCCGGCGCGAGCAGCCGGTTGAGCGCGTCGCTGCCGGCGTGTGCGGCGTGGGTGGCGATGAACGGGCGGCTGAGACGGGTGATCTCGCGCTTGCGGCCCAGCCATTCGCGCAGCGGCAGGGTGTGGATGCCGAAGGTCACGGGTGCGTCGGCGTCCAGGTCGAGCGCCTCGGCGATGGCCTGCACCAGCGCCGGCGGGTTCTCGACCCACACACCCAGCGCGTCGCCGGGCTCGTAATCGAGGCCGCTGTCGGCCAGCGACAGCTCCAGATGACGGATGTCCTTGTCCGAGCCGCGGCCGGTGATCGGCAGGTTCGCCAGCAGCTCGGCGGCGAACGGGCGCTCGCGAGTCCATGCCACCGGCGCGGCGGCATGCGGACGCAGCGGCGTCACACTCGCCAACTGCGGGCGTGGCTTCAGGGCGTCCTTGGCTTCCGCCAGCACCTGGGTGGACCACGGCGCGGCGATGGTGTCGATATCGAGATCGGCGTCGGCGCGGGCCACCCAGCGCTGCGCGCCCAGGGCTTCGAGACGCGCATCGAGGCGCTGGCCGATCACGCAGAACTGCGGGTAGCTGGAATCGCCGAGGCCGAGCACCGCAAAACGCAGCTGCGGCAGCTGCGGCGCGCGCTTGCCTTCGATGAATTCGACCAGCGCGCGGGCGTCGTCCGGCGGGTCGCCGTCGCCCTGGGTGCTGATCACGATCGCGAGAAAACGCTCATCCTTGAGCTCCCGAGTCGGATAGGCGTCGGCGCGGAGCAGGCGGACGGGCAGGCCTTCCGCTTCGAATTTCGCGGCCAGCGCTTCGGCGATGCGTTTGGCATTGCCGGTCTGGCTGCCGTAGACAAGGGTCAGCCGGCTGCGGTCGGCATGCTCGGCCGCAGGTTCGGCGGCGGCGGGCGCGGCAGCGATGGCGCCGCCCTGCGCGCGGGCAAGGCCGGCGGTATAGCCGGAGAGCCACCACAGGCCGGCGCTGTCCATGCCATCGACCAGTCTTGCGATCTGGGCGTAGGGTTCGGCGGTCAGCGGCGACTGGGCGAGCGTGGCCGGCGAAGGGGCGGTATTGGCGGGGGACATGGCAGCCTGGGGACCGGATAGGGGAAAACGACGAGCGTTCAGCCTAGGCGCCTGCATTTGCGCGCGGAAAGGATCGGTCGTTATGCGCTTATGCCCGCACGCACTTTCTGCGCCGGGGGGCGTCACGGATACTGGAAAACCTTCAGCGGCTCCTCCCCTGCATGGAACTGCCCCCGGATTTTCTGCTGTATGTCGTCATCGGCTTCGCTGCACAACTCATCGACGGCGCCCTGGGCATGGCCTACGGCGTCACCGCGTCCAGCCTGTTGCTCGGTTTCGGCGTGCCGCCTGCGGTGAGCAGCGCCACCGTGCATGCGGCCGAGTGCTTCACCACCGGCGCCTCGGCGGTCTCGCACCATGCCTTCGGCAATATCGACCGCAAGCTGTTCCGGCGGTTGCTGCTGCCCGGGATGCTGGGTGCGGGCATCGGCGCCTATCTGCTCACCGCCATCGACGGCAACGCGCTCAAACCCTGGATCGCGGGCTATCTGCTGCTGATGGGCGTGGTGATCCTGTTCAAGGCATTCCGCGAACTGGTGCCGCGCGAGGTCACCTCGCACGTGTCCACGATCGGTTTCATCGGCGCGCTGCTGGACGCGATGGGCGGCGGCGGCTGGGGGCCGATCGTCGCCAGCAACCTGATCGCCCGTGGCCACGAGCTGCGCCTGACCGTGGGCAGCGTCAACGCGGTCGAATTCTTCGTGACCCTCACCGCCTCGGTGGTGTTCCTGATGACCATCGGCCTCAGTCACTGGGGCATCGTGCTGGGTCTTGCCCTGGGCGGCGTGGTTGCGGCGCCCTTCGGCGCGTGGCTGGTGCGATTCGTCCGACCGAAACTGCTGATGCCGGTGGTCGGTCTGCTGGTGATCGGCCTCAGCACCCGCACCCTGTATCAGACCTTCGCCGGCTGAAAAGGCACACTTGCGCGATGGAAAATGCCGCCGCGTTACGCTCCAAAGTCAGCCAGCCTCGAATGCAGGCCTCTTCGCAGTCAATATATCCACAGGACATCATGTCGTATCCAGCGCTGAGTCATCTTGATCGGCTCGAAGCCGAGAGCATCCACATCCTGCGCGAAGTCGCGTCCGAGTTCCGCAACCCGGTCATGCTGTATTCGGTCGGCAAGGACAGTTCGGTGCTGCTGCATCTGCTGCAGAAAGCATTCGCGCCCGCGCGTTCGCCGATCCCGCTGATGCACGTCGACACCGGCTGGAAGTTCAGCGAGATGATCGCGTTCCGCGACCGCCGCGCCGCGGAGACGGGCATCCCGCTGCGTGTGCATACCAATCCGGACGGCGTGGCGCAGGGCATCGGGCCGATCACCCATGGCGCCACCGTGCATACCGATGTGATGAAGACCCAGGGCTTGAAGCAGGCGCTGGACCTGTACGGTTTCGACGCGGCCATCGGCGGCGCGCGCCGCGACGAGGAAAAGTCGCGCGCGAAGGAGCGGATCTTCTCGTTCCGCAGCGCGCAGCATCGCTGGGATCCGAAGAACCAGCGGCCCGAACTCTGGAGCCTGTACAACACCCGCATCCACAAGGGCGAATCGGTGCGCGTGTTCCCGATCTCCAACTGGACCGAACTGGACGTGTGGCTGTACATCTATCGCGAGAAGATCGAGGTGCCGTCGCTGTATCTGGCGGCCGAGCGCCCGGTGGTGGAGCGCGACGGCGCGCTGATCATGGTCGACGACGAACGCCTGCCGATGCGCGACGGCGAAACGCCCGCCATCAAGCGCGTGCGCTTCCGCACCCTCGGCTGCTATCCGCTGACCGGCGCGATCGAATCCGAAGCCGATACGCTGGAAAAGATCATCGCCGAGATGCTGGTCGCCACCACCTCGGAACGCCAGGGACGGGTGATCGATCAGGATCCTTCCGCTTCGATGGAGAAAAAGAAGCAGGAGGGGTATTTCTGATGTCCGCCATCGTCAACGACACCAATCGCGACACCAATCTCGAAGCCGATGCCGCGGTCGCGGCCTATCTGCAGCAGCACGAACACAAGCAACTGCTGCGTTTCATCACCTGCGGCAGCGTCGACGACGGCAAGAGCACGCTCATCGGCCGGCTGCTGCACGACACCAAGCTGCTGCTGGACGACCAGTTGGCGGCGCTGGAAGCCGACAGCCTGCGCCACGGCACCCAGAACGGCCAGATCGATTTCGCACTGCTGGTCGACGGTTTGCAGGCCGAACGCGAGCAGGGCATCACCATCGATGTCGCCTATCGCTTTTTCAGCACCGACCAGCGCAAGTTCATCGTCGCCGATTGTCCCGGCCATGAGCAGTACACCCGCAACATGGCCACTGGCGCGTCCACCGCGGATCTGGCCATCGTGCTGGTCGACGCGCGCAAGGGCCTGCTCACCCAGACCCGCCGCCACAGCTACATCGTCTCGCTGTTGGGCATCCGCCACGTGGTGCTGGCGGTGAACAAGATGGATCTGGTCGACTACGACGAAGCGGTGTTCGCGCGCATCGTCGACGATTACCGTGCGCTGGCCGAGCAGCTCGGCATTCCGCAGGTCACCGCCATTCCGCTCTCGGCGTTGAACGGCGACAACATGCTGGCGCCTTCGACGCGGATGCCCTGGTACACCGGCACGACGCTGCTGGCGCATCTGGAGACCGTGCATGTCGCCGGCGCGGGCGAAGCGGCCGACGCCGCGCTGCGCCTGCCGGTGCAGTGGGTCTGCCGCCCGGACCAGAATTTCCGCGGCTTCGCCGGCACCATCGCCTCCGGCACGGTCGCGCCCGGCGACGAGATCGTCGCGCTGCCGTCGGGCCGGCGCTCGCGCGTCGCGCGCGTGCTCGGCGGCGATGGCGACCTCGCGCGCGCCGGCAAGGGTCGCGCGGTCACCCTCACGCTGGAAGACGAGATCGACATCAGCCGCGGCGACGTGATCGCCGCCGTAGCGTCGCCGCCGGAAGTGGCCGATCAGTTCGCCGCGCACCTGCTGTGGATGGGCGAACAGCCGCTGCTGCCGGGCCGCCCGTACTGGCTGAAAGTCGGCGCGCGCACGGTCGGCGCTTCGGTTACCGAGATCAAGCATCGCGTCGACGTGAACACGCAGGATCATCTCGCCGCCAAGCACCTGGAGCTCAACGAAGTCGGTTACTGCAATCTGCACCTCGACCAGCCGATTCCATTCGAGGCGTACACCGACAGTCGCGAACTGGGCGGCTTCATCCTGATCGACCGCCAGACGCACGCCACGGTCGCGGCCGGCACGCTGGATTTCTCGCTGCGCCGCGCCGCCAACATCCACTGGCAGCATCTTGAAGTCGATAAGGCCGCGCGCGCGCGCGGCATGGGCCAGTCGCCGCGCTGCCTGTGGTTCACCGGCCTGTCGGGTTCGGGCAAATCCACGGTCGCCAATCTGGTCGAGAAGCGGTTGATGGCGATGGGCCTGCGCACTTATCTGCTGGACGGCGACAACGTGCGCCATGGCCTCAACAAGGATCTGGGCTTCAGCGATGAGGACCGCGTGGAGAACATCCGCCGCGTCGCCGAGGTCGCGAAACTGATGGTCGATGCCGGCCTGATCGTGCTGGTCAGCTTCATCTCGCCGTTCCGCGCCGAACGGCGGATGGCCCGCGAACTGTTCGACGGCGGCGAGTTCATCGAAGTCTTCGTCGACACGCCGCTGGCGGTGGCCGAGAGCCGCGACGTGAAGGGGCTGTACGCGAAAGCCCGCGCCGGCAAGATCCCGAACTTCACCGGCATCGATTCGCCGTACGAAGTGCCGGAAGCGCCGGAAATGCGCCTCGAAACCGTGGCGCAGACGCCGGACGTATTGGCCGAGACCGTGGTGGAGCGGTTGCTGGCCGGTTGAAGCCCGGCTGATTTCCAAACCGGAACGCCCGGCGATGCGCCGGGCGTTCCGGTTTGCTGGACAGGTGTCGGCGCGGCTGCGCCGGCCTTATCTTTTCTTGCGGATCATCTCGAACACGAACAGCAATACGATCGCGCCGACGATCGCCACCACCCACGTCATGATGCCGTGGCCGGGGTAGAGGTAACCGCCGATCGCCGCGCCGGCGATGCCGAGCAGGATCGTCATGATCCAACCCATCGCGTCTGCGCCGGGCTTGAACAGGCGGGCCAGCAGGCCGATGACCGCGCCGCCGATGATGTAACCCAGGATGCCTTCAAACATGGAGATGTCCCCTCGATTGCAGGGCGTCGAGTCGACGCCCCGGCATGCTAGCAGTCCCGCAACCGGCGCCGCGGATCAGCAGCAGCCGTGATCGCCGTGCTGTTTGCCGCCGGCCACCGCGGCCACGCCGACGGTTTCGCCGCGGACGCTGGCGTTGCGGTGTTCTGCCAGCACCTTGGCCACACAGGCGGTGACGCGCTTGCCCATCGGGATGTCCAGAAATTCGTTGGGGCCGTGCGCGTTGGAGTGCGGGCCCAGCACGCCGGTAATCATGAACTGCGCGCCCGGGAATTTTTCGCCGAGCATGCCCATGAACGGAATGGTGCCGCCTTCGCCCATGTACATCGCCGGCTTGCCGAAAAAAGCTTGACTGGCGTCGTCGATCGCCTGTTCCAGCCATGGCGTCATCGTCGGCGCGTTCCAGCCGGTGGAATCCTTCTCGAGATGCAGGGTGACTTCGGCACCGTTCGGCGGGTCGCGCAGCAGCGCTTCGGTCAGCAGCTCGCCGGCGCGCTTGCCGTCGAGCGTCGGCGGCAGGCGCAGACTCAGCTTCACAGAGGTGTAGGGACGCAGCACGTTGCCGGCCGACGACAGCGGCGGCAGGCCTTCCGCGCCGGTGATCGACAGCGCCGGGCGCCACGTACGGTTGAGCACCAGCTCGGTCAGGTCCGGGTGCATCGGGGTCATGCCGGGCAGGAACGGGAACTTGTCGAAAATCGCGGTATCCAGCACTTCGGCGCAGGTTTTCGCCTGCACCATGCGGTCCGCGGGCACCTCCACGTGCAGGCCGTCGAGCAGGATCCGGCCGCTGTCCTGGTCCTCGATCCGCGCCAGCAGCTGGCGCAGGATGCGGAAGCTGGACGGCACCACGCCGGACGCATCGCCCGAATGCACGCCTTCGCTCAGCACCTTGACGGTGAGGTTGCCGCCGGCGAGGCCGCGCAGCGAGGTGGTGCACCACAGCTGGTCGTAGTTGCCGCAGCCGGAATCCAGGCACACCACCAGCGACGGCTTGCCGATGCGCGCGGCCAGATGGTCGACGTAGGCGGGCAGGTCGTAGCTGCCGGATTCCTCGCAGGCTTCGATCATCACCACGCAGCGCGCGTGCGGCACGCCCTGTTCCTGCAAAGCTTGCACCGCGGCGATCGAGCCGAAGATCGCGTAACCGTCGTCGGCGCCGCCGCGGCCGTACAGGCGATCGCCCTTGATCACGGGTTTCCACGGGCCGAGGTCGTCGTCCCAGCCGGTCATTTCCGGCTGCTTATCGAGATGGCCGTACAGCAGCACGCAGTCTTCGCCGGTGTCGGCGTCGGCGCTGGCCGGGATGTCGACGAAGATCAGCGGCGTGCGGCCATCGAGGCGCACCACTTCGACCTGCATGCCGGCCACGTTCTGCGCCCGCGCCCAGGTTTCCATCAGCTTCACCGCATCGTCCATGTAACCGTGCGCGGCCCAGTCGCTGTCGAACATCGGCGACTTGTTCGGGATCCGGATGTAGTCGACGAGCTGGGGGACGATCTCGTCGTCCCATTTCGCATCGATGAAGGTCTGGATGGAGGCAGGCTGGATGGATGCCGGATCGGCGTTGCGGATGGCCATGGCGCTGGGAACCGATTTGAAGAGTGCGGTCATTGTACGCCCCCGATCCGGGGGATCAGGCCCGACCAGCGCCTGGCCGGCCCTTGTAGGAATTTCCCTACCCCCGCGTGAGGCATTGGCTGGCCTCTGTCCGGGTAGTTCGGCGATGTGGCCGGTCCGGGCGAATCCGGACACTGTCCCTGTCGACGCAACGCACCGGCCGCATCGAAAAGGCCGGCAGCGTCGACACCACCGACAGACCCGAATTCAATCCAATCCAATCCAATCCAACCAAGGAGCAATGCCATGAACCTGTTCAACCTCAAGTCCCTGATCGCCGCCACCGCCCTGTCGCTGGCGCTCGCCGGCAGCGCCTTCGCCGCCGAGAAGGTGAACATCAATACCGCCGACGCCGCCACCCTCGACCGCGTGCTGGTCAACGTCGGCCCCAGCAAGGCGGAAGCCATCGTCGCCTACCGCAAGCAGCACGGCGCCTTCCGCAGCGCCGAGCAACTGGCGCAGGTCGACGGCATCGGCCTGAAGACGGTCGAAAAGAACCGCGAGATGATCGTGATCGGCGGCGCGGTCGCGCCCGCCAAGCCGGTCGCCGCGGCGAAGGCCCCGGCGGCGGCCCCGAAGAAGCGCTGATCCATCCATCCCCACCGGCGCCGAAGGCCGCGAGCGATCGCGGCCTTCGGTATGGGCGTTGGAGCGCTCGGCTACACTCGCCCCGTCCGTTCCGGAGGTCCGAATGTCCGCCCGCCTGCGTCTGATTCCCGCACACGATTACCGCCGCGAACGCTGGCGCAACGGCTTCGGTTGGACCCGCGAGATCCTGCGCTTGTCCTCTTCGGTCCGCCCGGAGGCTGCGGACGACTGGGACTGGCGCCTGTCGATCGCCGAGATCGAGCGCGACGGGCCGTTTTCCACGTTCGACGGCATCGATCGCGAACTGGTATTGCTGCACGGCAACGGCGTGCGCCTGCGCTTCGACGATGGCGAAGTGCGCGATGTCGAGCCGCCGCACGGGCGGGTGCGTTTTGCTGGCGAACGCACGGTGTCCGGCGAGCTGATCGACGGCCCGACCCACGATTTCAATCTGATGTGGCGGCGCGAGTGCATCGACGCCGAGCTGTGGCACCGCCCGCTGGTGGGCTCGATGGTGCTGTTCGTCGAACCGGGCGAAACCTGGGTCGTGCATGTCCTGTCCGGCCACACGCAGGCCAGCGACGGCAGCGACCGCGAGGCTGCTGCGATGGGCGACACACTCATATTGTGTGCGACCACGGCGCGCGCGCGTTTCGCGCTGGACGGCGGAGGCGAAGTGCTGGTGATCCGGCTGCGGCCACGCTGAGCCGGCGAGTGTCGGGTCGCCCGCGGACTGCGTAGGATGACGCGAGCGTTTTCATCGATGAGCGTCCCTTGAACATCCATCGCCCGCATCGCACGATCCGTACCCGCAACCGTCGTTCGCCAAAGGACTCCTCGCAATGACCCTGCTGCTGGTCCGTCACGGACAGGCGAGCTACGGCGCCGCCGATTACGACAACCTGTCCGAGCGCGGGCGCGTGCAGTCGCGCCGGCTCGGCGATTGGCTGGCGCGCGGAGGTCATCGATTCGAGTCGGTGGTGGTGGGAGGCATGCGCCGGCATCGGCAGACCGCAGAGGGCGTGGCCGAGGCCTTCGCCGCGCAGGGTTTGCCGCTGCCCGAGCCCGTGGCCGACGCCGGTTTCGCCGAGTTCGATCACGAAGCGGTGTTCGGCGCCTATCTCGCGCGCGATCCCGAGCACCCCATCGCTGCCGCCAGTCGCAGCGGACAACCGCGCGATGTGGCGGCGATGCTGCAGGCGGCGCTGCTGGCATGGGCGAACGACGAATTGCCGGGCCTGCCGGAAAGCTGGGCCGCGTTCGGCCAGCGCGTGCAGTCGGCGGGCGAGCGGCTTGAAGCGCTGGCGGGCGACGGCGAAGTGCTGGTGCTCAGCTCCGGCGGCGTGATCTCGCGGCTCGCGCAGATCGCACTGGACGTGCCCAACGCGCGCGCGGTCGAACTCAATCTGTCGCTGCGCAACAGCGCGTTGTCGGAGTTCCATCCGCACGGCAGCCGCCTGCGGATGGGCTCGTGGAACGCACTGCCGCATCTGCACGGCGAACGCGATCTGTGGACCTACTACTGATGCGCGCCGCGCACGTTTCGAGGTCATCGATGACCGGAGCACGGCCTGACAGCGTCGAAATCCGGTCGACGGCAATCATTTCCGACGCTTTTGCGACAGGCGAAAACGGCCTCCCTTTTGCCGATGACCAGAACTCCCTCCCTTTCGCCATCGGCGAAGGGGAGGGTTGGGGAGGGGTTCGCCGGGCGCCGATGTGGCTGAGTCGCAGGAGCAACCCCCTCCCAACCTCCCCCTGCGCTGCGCGCAAGGGGAGGAGCCATTCTTCGACTGGTCAGAACTCCCTCCCTTTCGCCATCGGCGAAAGGGAGGGTTGGGGAGGGGTTCGCCGGGCGCCGATGTCGCTGGGTTGCAGGAGCAACCCCCTCCCAACCTGCCCCTGCGCTGCGCGCAAGGGCAGGAGCCGTTCGTCGACTGATCAGAACTCCCTCCCTTTCGCCATCGGCGAAGGGGGCGAAGCGTGGCGCTACGAATCACCGATTCGTGCCTCGCTGAGCGCCCTCGCAAATGCGAGGGCCGGACGGGTTGGGGAGGGGTTCGCCGGGCGCCGATGTGGCTGGGTTGCAGGAGCAACCCCCTCCCAACCTCCCCCTGCGTTGCGCGCAAGGGGAGGAGCAGGTCGTCGCCTGACCAGAACTCCCTCCCCTGCGCTGCGCGCAAGAAGGAGGAGCCGTTCGTCGCCCGGTGTGTTCGACGCCGGATTGGCGCTCCTCGAAAGGCACAACAGACAAACATGGTAGGAAAGCACGATGAGTGAAGTCACGATGAGCACCGAACGCGTCGCCACACTGTTTCCTTTCTCGGACCGCTCACGCGAACTGCAGTCCGCGGTCGCGGATTTCGTCGCGCAGAAGATCATCCCGGCGGAAATCGCATTCCATGCGCATGCCGCCGATCTACGGACGCGCTGGACGATTCCGCCGCTGCTGGAATCGCTGAAGGCCGAGGCGAAGGCGCGGGGATTGTGGAACCTGTTCCTTCCGGATCCGACGCACGGCGCCGGTCTGAGCAATCTCGATTACGCGCCCATCGCCGAGCTCACCGGCCGCAGCCTGTTCGCCCCCGAGGTGTTCAACTGCAGCGCGCCCGACACCGGCAACATGGAAGTGCTGCTCCACTTCGCGACGACCGGGCAACAGGCGCCGTGGCTGCCGCGATTGCTGGCGGGCGAGATCCGCTCGGCGTTCGCGATGACCGAACCCGACGTCGCCAGCTCCGATGCCACCAACATCGCGCTGCCGATCGTGCGCGACGGCGACGCGTTCGTCATCAACGGCCGCAAGTGGTGGACCACCGGCGCCGGCGATCCGCGCTGCGAGATCATGATCGTGATGGGCGTGACCGATCCCGACGCGCCCGCGCATCGCCGCCAGTCGATGGTGCTGGTGCCGATGGCGACGCCCGGCGTGCGCGTGCTGCGGCCGTTGACGGTGTTCGGTTACGACGATGCGCCGCACGGGCATGTCGAAATCGAGTTCACCGACGTGCGCGTGCCGGTCGCCAACCTGCTGCGCGAATCGGGCAGCGGTTTCGAGATCGCGCAGGCGCGACTGGGGCCGGGGCGCATCCATCACTGCATGCGCCTGATCGGCCTGGCCCAGCGCGCGCTGGAACTCATGGTCGCGCGCGCGCGCAGCCGCGAAGCCTTCGGTCGTCCGCTCGGCGGACACGGCATGGCGCAGGAAGCGATCGCGCTGTCGCGCTGCGAGATCGAACAGGCGCGGCTGCTCACGCTGCAGGCCGCGGCGGCGCTGGACGTGCACGGCAACAAGGGCGCGAAGGACCTGATCGGCATGATCAAGATCGTCGCGCCGCGGATGGCCTGCGCGGTCATCGATCGCGCGATGCAGATGCACGGCGGCGGCGGCCTGTCGCAGGATTATTTCCTGGCGCAGGCCTATGCCGGCGCGCGTTCGCTGCGTCTGGCCGATGGTCCGGACGAAGTGCACATCGCATCGCTCGCGCGATCGATGCTGAAAGAAACCCAATTGTAGGAGGGGCTTCAGCCCCGAGCCGTTCGCGATGACGCATTCGACAGAAAAAGATCGGGGCCGAAGCCCCGCCCATGGATTTTCCTGAGACATGGACATGACCCATCCGCTCGATCTGCCCGCGGAATCGCTGGCGACCTATCTGGAAACGAACGTCGCCGGCTTCCGCGGACCGCTGACCGCGACCAAGTTCAAGGGCGGCCAGTCCAATCCGACCTATCGGATCGATGCGGCCAGCGGTACCTATGTGCTGCGCCGCAAACCGCCGGGGCAGCTGCTGCCGTCGGCGCATGCCGTGGATCGCGAATTTCGCGTGCTGCAGGCGCTGCACGGCACCGCGGTGCCGGTCGCGCAGCCGCTGCATCTGTGCAGCGACGCGTCGGTGATCGGTTCGATGTTCTATCTGATGTCGTTCGTCGACGGCCGGATCTTCTGGGATCCGTCGCTGCCGGACATGGCGCCGGACGGCCGCAGCGACATCTACAGCGGGATCGTCGATGCGATGGCGGCGTTGCACACGGTCGATCCGGAAGCGGTCGGTCTGGGCGATTACGGCAAACCCGGAAATTATTTCGAGCGCCAGATCAGGCGCTGGACCGAACAATACCGGGCCAGCGAAACGCAGCCCCTGCCGGCGATGGATGCGCTGATCGACGCCTTGCCGGCGCGCTGTCCGGCCGACGAAGGCGTGGTCGCGCTGGCGCACGGCGATTTCCGCATCGACAATCTGATGTTCCATCCGCAATCGCCGCGCGTCATCGCCATCGTCGATTGGGAGCTGTCGACGCTCGGCCATCCACTCGCGGACCTCGGCTATTTCTGCATGGCGCTGCGCCTGCCGCGCAATCCCGCGCTGCCGGGTCTGGCCGGATTGGATCGCGCGGCGCTGGGCATTCCCGACGAAGCCGCCTTGCTCGCGCGCTATTCGCTTTTGACCGGCCGGCCGATTCCGGCCGACTGGCCGTTCGTGCTGGCGTTCAGTTTTTTCCGGCTCGCCGCGATCGCGCAGGGCGTCGCCAAGCGCGCGGAACAGGGCAATGCGTCCAGCGAGCAGGCGATGCAGGCCGGGCGCATGACCGGGATGTTGGCGACGCTTGGGTTGGAAGCGCTGTCGATCCCGTAGGAGGGCCTTCAGGCCCGAGCTCTGCGAAAAAAGCTCGGGGCTGAAGCCCCTCCTACGAGGCATCTTCCCAAACCCGCTCGACTGGATCCGGCCTATCGGTCGTCGCGCACCCAGATGCCGCCGTGTTCGATCTTGACCGGGAATTTCGCGACCGGCTCATACGCTGGCGCGCACAACGCGGTGCCTTCGCGCAAGTCGAAGCGGGCGCCATGCAGCACGCAGGCGATGCTGCCTTCCACGGGATCGACATCACCGGACGACAGCTCGAATTCTTCGTGCGTGCAGCGGTCTTCCAGGGCATAGAGTTCGCCGTCCAGGTTGACCACCAGGATCGGGGTGTCGTCGGCCCAGGCCACGGCTTTTTCGCCGGGTAGCAATTGTCCGGTCGCGCAAACGAAGGTCCAGTCGCTCACGGCTGTATCTCCAATGATTTTTCGAGGATCTCGAACCGCAGGTCGTCGCGCTTCGGCAGGCCGTAGCGTGGATCGCCATAGGGAAAAGGTTTGTTGATGCCGGTCCGCACGTAGCCGCGACGTTCGTAATAGGCGATCAGTTCTTCGCGACTGTCGATCACCGTCATGCGCATGCGTGCGCAGCCCAGCGCGTCGCGCGCGATGCGTTCGGCTTCCGCCAGCACCAGCCTGCCGATACCGCCGCCCTGCAGATCGGGATCGACCGAAAACATGCCGAAATAGCCGGTGGCGATGCCGTCGTCGCTGGTCTGCTTCGCGATGTTGGCGCAGGCGACCAGACGCGGCCGATCCTCGTCTCCGCTGTCGGTCGCCAGCAGGATCACGCTGCCCGGCGCATCCAGATCGGCGCGCAGCATCTGCGCATCGATGCGCTGGCCATCGAGCAGATCGGCCTCGGTGGTCCAGCCCTGACGGCTGGCATCGCCGCGATAGGCGGCGGTGACCAGCGCGATCAGCGCGGGGATATCGTCGTGGGTGGCGGTGCGGAAATCCAGCATGACGGTCAAGCGGGCCATTCCTTTCGAGAACAATGACTTCTGCCCGGCGATCAGCCGAGCAGGCGGCGGACTTTGACGAGGGCAGCGATGAAGCGTTCGATCTCTTCGTGCGTGTTGTAGAACGCGAACGAAGCGCGGCAGGTGGCGGCGACGCCGTAGAAACGCATCAGCGGATGCGCGCAATGATGGCCGGAGCGCACCGCGACGCCTTCCAGATCCAGTAGCGTCGCCAGATCGTGCGCGTGCGCGCCGTCGACCAGGAAGCTGATCACCGCCGCTTTTTCCGGCGCGTTGCCGAGAATGCGCAGACCATCGATGCGGTGCAGTTCCTCGGTGGCGTGCGCCAGCAGTTCGGATTCGCGGGCTTCGATCGCGTCCATGCCGATCGCGGACAGGTAGTCGACCGCCGCGCCCAAGCCGATGTGGCCGGCGATGTTCGGCGTGCCCGCTTCGAAGCGATGCGGACCGTCGTTGAAGGTCGTGCCTTCGAAGCGCACTTCCTTGATCATCTCGCCGCCGCCGAGGAACGGCGGCATCGCGGCGATGTGTTCGCGCCGCGCCCACAGCGCGCCGGTGCCGGTCGGGCCGCACATCTTGTGGCCGGTGATCGCATAGAAATCGCAGCCAAGAGATGGAATGTCGAGCGTGCGATGCGGCGCGGCCTGCGAGCCGTCGATCACGGTGACGATGCCGCGACGTCGCGCTTCGCGGCAGATCGCGCGCACAGGATTGACCGTGCCCAGCACGTTGCTGACGTGGGTCAGGCCGAGGATCTTCACGTCCGGCGTCATCGCCGCATACAGCGCGTCGAGATCGAGCGTGCCGTCTTCATGGATGTCCGCGACCTTGATCGTCGCGCCGGTGCGCTCGGCGACCAGCTGCCACGGCACGATGTTGGCGTGATGCTCCATGCGGCTGAGCAGGATCGCGTCGCCGGCCTTCAGCCGCGGCAGCGCCCACGAATACGCGACGAGATTGATCGCGAACGTCGTGCCGCTGCACAGCACCAGTTCGTCGCGATGCGCGCCGAGAAACCCGGCGAGCTTCGTCCGCGACGCTTCGTAGGCTTCGGTGGCTTCGGTGCCGAGCGCATGCACCGCGCGACTCACGTTGGCGTTGTGATGACGGAAGAAGTCGTCGACTTTCCCGATGACGGTCGCCGGCTTCTGCCCGGTGTTGGCGGAATCGAAATAGATCAGCGGTTTGCCGTGGACTTCGCGGGTCAGCAGCGGGAAATCGGCGCGGATCGCGTTCCAGTCGCGAACGGTATCGGCGGGCTGGATGCTCATGCCGTCGTCACCCGCGCCAGATGCGCGTCGAGCACGACGGTCATCGATTCGCGCAGCGCGATGTCGTCGATCCCGGCCAGCACTTCGCGGCAGAACGCGGCGGTGAGCAGTGCGCGCGCCTCGGCCTCGGGTAAACCGCGCGACCGCAGATAGAACAGCGCGGTCGGATCGAGTTGGCCAACAGTGGCGCCGTGCGCGGCCTGCACTTCGTCGGCATGGATGACCAGCACCGGCTGGGTATCGATCTCGGCCTGCGCCGACAGCAGCAGATTCTTGTTCGACAGATTGGCATCGGCGCCATCGGCGCCTTCGCGGATGACGATGCCGCCGTGGAAGACCGCGCGGCCGCGGCCCGCGCCGAGCCCGCGCCACAGCAGGGCGCAGGACGTGTCGCGGGCGATGTGTTCGATGCCGAGACGGGTATCGAGATGGCGCTTGCCGTCGGCGAACAACACGCCGTTCGCGGTGAGCGTCGCGCCTTCGCCTTCGAGGCGGACGTTCAACTCGTGCCGCGACAGCGCGGCGCCGAGTTCCAGGTCGGTACGCCGATAGTCGGCGCCGCGCGCCAGTACCGCATCGGTGCGCGCGAATCCGCTGGCGCCTTCGGCCTCCGCCTGCACGCGCACGTGGGTGAGTCGCGCGCGCTGGCCCAGATGCACATGGGCGACATGATTCGCCAGGCCGCGATGCTCGCCGAGCGCGATGTGGTATTCCACCAGATGCAGGGCCGCGTCGTTGCGCAGGTCGATGAAGTGACGCAGATGCACGCCGCTGTCCTGCGCCGTGCCGCTGGCGACGAACACCAGATGCAGCGTGATCGCGCTATCGCGTGAACCATCTTCGGCGCGCACCACCGCGCCTTCCTCGGACAGTGCGGCATTGACCGCGGCGAACACTTCGTCGGCCCCTTCGTAACGGCGTCCGAGAAAATTCGCGTCGCGCGGCTTGTCCGTGAGCAGCACCTGCGAAAGCGGCTGCGCGTCGATGCCGGTCGGCAGCGACGCGACATCGCTGCGCGCGGCATCGTGGTGGCCGTCGACGAACACCATGCGCGGGAATGGGATGTGCGCGAGCGCGGCATCCACCAACGCACCGGCGCCGATGGCGGCGGATGTCGCCGGCACGAACGCGCGCCGCTCCAGCGCACGCAGCGGCGTGTACTTCCAGGCTTCGCTGCGCGGTCCGGGCAGACCGTCGCGCAGCGCCGCATCCAGCGCTTCGCGGCGGTGCGCGCCGAGGCCCGCGGCCTCGCGCTGGGCGAGGCCGTCGAACGCGGCCGCGAACGAGTCGAGCAATGCGCTCATCGTGCCGCCGCCTCCGGCGTCACGCGGTCCTTGATCCACGCGTAGCCGTGTTCCTCCAGTTCCAGCGCCAGTTCAGGGCCGCCGGTTTCGACGATGCGGCCGTCGGCGAGTACATGCACGACGTCCGGCTTGATGTAATCGAGCAGACGCTGGTAGTGGGTGATGACCACGAACGCGCGGTCCGGGCTGCGCAGCGCGTTGACGCCGTCGGCGACGGCTTTCAGTGCATCAATGTCGAGGCCGGAGTCGGTCTCGTCGAGGATCGCGAGCTTTGGCTCCAGTACCGCAAGCTGGAAGATCTCGTTGCGCTTCTTCTCGCCGCCGCTGAAACCTTCGTTGACGCCGCGATGCAGCAGTTCGTCCTTCAGGTGCAGCACCGCCAGCTTCTCGCGTACCAGCTTGAGGAACTGCATCGAATCCAGTTCGCCTTCGCCGCGCGCCTTGCGCTGGGCGTTGAGCGCGCTGCGCAGGAAGTAAGTGTTGTTCACGCCCGGGATTTCGACCGGATACTGGAACGCCAGGAACACGCCGAGCGCGGCGCGTTCCTCGGGTTCGAGCGCCAGCAGATCCTGCCCTTCGAACGACACCGTGCCTTCGCCGATTTCGTAGCCATCGCGGCCGGCGATGATGTTGCCGAGCGTGGATTTGCCGGCGCCGTTCGGGCCCATGATGGCGTGCACTTCCCCGGGTTTCACGTCGAGCGTGAGCCCGTTGAGGATGGCTTTGCCGGCGACGCTGGCGTGGAGGTTGTCGATCTTCAACATATTGGATTCTTCGTGCCGGAAAGGCTCAGGTATGAAAGGAGGGCGTCAGTCTGCGGTGGCCGGCGACCAGCGCAGCAGCCCCCATGCGGCGAACAGCGCCCAGACGGTTTCGAGCACCACGAACGGCATGAAGCTCACCAGCCAGGCGGAATAGGCGCACAGCAGCGCGCCGATCATGTTCATCGAGAGAAAGGTGCGCGAATGCTCGGAGATCCTGCGTCGCTGATTGAGCACGAAGGCGATCAGCAGGATGGAGACGCCGAACGTGCCGATGATGTCGCTGAGGGTCATGCGGTGTCTCCGGTGAGCGCCTGCAGTGCGGCGATGGCGTCGTCGCGGCGCGCCCACGGGACGAACAGGTGATCGTGGTAATACGCGGACACGGCGTTGCAGGGAATGTGGCGTGCGGTGAGGGCGGTGGCGATCGCCGCCATCATTCCGACCGCTTCGAGACTGGAATGGATGCGCAGCGTGATCTGCGCCCACAGTGGTTCGTCCGTCGATTCATCGACCTCGACGACCGTGGTGACGCCTTCCTCTTCGCGGAACAGCATGATCGTTCCGGTCGGGACCGGGGCGTCAGCGGCCTGCGAACGGATCGCGCGCGGACGGGTGGCCAGTTCGGGCGCGAGCCCGGCCAGCAGCCGCTGCAGATCGGTTTCGCCGACGGCGACCGCGTTCATCCGACCGAACCTTCCAGCGAGACTTCCAGCAGTTTCTTGGCTTCCACCGCGAATTCCATCGGCAGTTCGCGGAAGACGGTCTTGCAGAAGCCGTCGACGATCAGCGAGACCGCGTTCTCTTCGGAAATGCCGCGGCTGCGGCAATAGAACATCTGGTCGTCGCTGATCTTCGAAGTGGTGGCTTCGTGTTCGACGGTCGCGCTGGGATTCTTCACTTCGATGTACGGAAACGTGTGCGCGCCGCAGCGCTTGCCGATCAGCAGGCTGTCGCACTGGGTATGGTTGCGCGCGCCGTCGGCGCCGCGCTCCACTTTCACCAGCCCGCGATAGGTGTTCTGGCCGCGGCCTGCGCTGATGCCCTTGCTCACGATCTTCGACTTGGTGCGCTTGCCGATGTGGATCATCTTGGTGCCAGTGTCGGCCTGCTGGCGGTGATGCGTCAACGCGACCGAATGGAATTCGCCGGTGGAATCGTCGCCCAGCAGCACGCAGGACGGGTATTTCCAGGTGATCGCCGAGCCGGTCTCGACCTGGGTCCAGCTGATCTTGCTGCGCGCGCCGCGACACTCGCCGCGCTTGGTGACGAAGTTGTAGATGCCGCCGATCCCGTTCTCATCGCCGGGATACCAGTTCTGTACGGTCGAATACTTGATCTCGGCATCGTCCAGCACCACCAGCTCGACCACCGCCGCATGCAGCTGGTTCTCGTCGCGCATCGGTGCGGTGCAGCCTTCGAGATAGCTGACGTAGGATTTTTCCTCGGCGATGATCAGCGTGCGCTCGAACTGGCCGGTGTTGATCGCGTTGATCCGGAAGTAGGTGCTGAGCTCCATGGGGCAGCGCACGCCCTTGGGGATGAACACGAAACTGCCGTCGGAAAACACCGCCGCATTCAGCGCCGCAAAGTAGTTGTCGCCGGCCGGCACCACGCTGCCGAGGTACTGGCGGACCAGTTCCGGATGATCGTGCAGGGCTTCCGACATCGAGCAGAAGATGATGCCTTTCTCGGCCAGTTCTTTTCGAAAAGTGGTGCCGACGCTGACCGAGTCGAACACCGCGTCCACTGCGACGCCCGCCAGCTTCGCGCGCTCGTGCAGCGGCACGCCAAGCTTGTCGTAGGTATCCAGCAGTTCCTGCGGCACCTCGTCGAGCGATGCGTACTTGGCTTTCGGCGCCGAGTAGTAGCTGATGGATTTGAAATCGATCGGCGCGATGTCCAGCTTGGCCCACTGCGGCGGCGTCATCGTCAGCCAGTGGCGATACGCGGCGAGCCGCCATTCGGTCATCCACTCGGGTTCGTTCTTTTTCGCCGAGAGGAAGCGGACCACGTCTTCGTCGAGGCCCGGCGGCAGCGTCTCGGACTCGATATCGGTGACGAAGCCGGCGTCGTAGCGACGGCCGAGCTGTTCGAGGATTTCGGCGTTCTGGACGGGCATGCCCAGGGCGGGCGCGCTCTGCTGCGGCGGCGATTCATGGGACTGTTGGGCGGTCATCGTCGTTCTCAGTTGGCCGACAGCGAAACGGGAATGGTCCTGCGCGCATCCGTCGCGGGGCCCGGCAGGATCATGTCGGCCAGAGTGACGCGACGCAGGGCGTCCGCGACGACATCGTTGATCCGCCGCCAGTTGGCGCGGGCGCTGCAGGAATGCTCGATGCCGCACTGGCCTTCATGGATGCTGCATTCGGTCATCGCCAGCGGGCCTTCCATCGCTTCCACGATCTCGACCAGCGAGATCTCGGCGGGCGGCCGGGCCAGACGGTAGCCGCCGGCGACGCCGCGGAACGCTTGCACCAGCCCGGCCTGGGCTAGGGGCTTGAGCAGCTTGGCGACGGTCGGCGGTTCCAGGCCGGCGCGTTCGGCCAGCCCGGTCGCGCTGAGCACGGTGTCCGGCGCGCTGGCCAGCACGGTCAGCACCACGCTGGCGTAATCGGTGAGTTTGGTGACGCGAAGCATCGGCTGGTGTTGGCGCCCGGAGGCGGCTCGAGCGAAACAGGACCGAAATTGTACGCTTTCGGCCGTCCGGGCTCAATCCGTACGGATCCTGATGCCGGTTTCGGGTGACGACTGTCACCGCGGATGGCTGATGCCGGCCAATAGGTCGGCTCCGCGACGTTGAGGAGAATAGGCCGCGTCCACTCCCGGACGCAGGAGCCCGCCATGCGCACCACCCACAGCATCCCGTCGTCGTTCCAGACCACTGTCGAACGCCTGGCCGAGCGCGCGGCATCCACCGCGAACGCCACCGAGCGTTCGCAGTGGCTGCGCTGGCTGTTGGCCGCGGGCGCGGCGTTCCTGCTCTGGAAAGCCTGGCGCGGGTTCAAGTCGCTGTTCTGGACCATCTTCGGCCTGGGCATGGCCCTGTACTGGAGCGGCGCCTGGCGCGGGTGGTTCTGAGCCATGTCGAGGGCGCGCGCATGTCCTGACCCGATGCCAAGCGCCGTCGCGGTCACCGGCAAATAGGCCATAATCGCTCTCCACGCATCCGCAGCCGGAACCGTTCACGCCATGCCGAAGAAGAAGATCGTCGCCCGCTTGTCGCCCATCCACGGCAACGGCGTGTTCGCCGACGAATTGATCCGCAAGGGCGAGCGCATCGTGCGCTACAAGGGCGAAGTGCGCACCCACGCGCAGGTCGACGAGGCCTACGCGGACATCGACGAAAACGGACACACCTTCCTGTTCACCCTCAACGACGACTACGTGATCGATGCCAACGTCGACGGCAACGTCGCGCGCTGGATCAACCACAGCTGCGCGCCCAACTGCGAGGCGGTGCAGGAAGAGAACACCAAGGGCAAGCTTCACAAGGACAAGGTGTTCATCGAGGCCATCCGCGACATCCAGCCGGGCGAAGAACTGACCTACAACTACGGCATCGTGCTGGCCGAGCGGCATACCGCCAAGCTGAAGAAGATCTGGGGCTGCAAGTGCGGCGCGAAGAAGTGCACCGGCACGATGCTGCAGCCCAAGAAGTAGGCGCCACCGGCGGCGATGCCGCCAGACTCGGCATATGTGGCGTGTGACGAGCGATACAGAGCGACGGAAGTTCCCATGACTTAAGACAGTCGTCGCACTTCGGCGGTTGTCGCAGGATGCGCGCAACTCCAAACGGGATGCCGCCATGCGCGCCTTGCTCCTCGCCGCGATCGTCTCGACACCCGTACAGGTCTTCGCCCTCGACATCGACGGCAGGATCGATCCCACGGAATGGTCCGGCGCGCAGCGGATCGACGACTTCCGCATGACCCAGCCGCTCACCCGCGACCCCAGCCGGCACGCCACCGAGGCCTGGTACATGGCCACCGCCGATGGCTTGGCGATCGCCTTCCGCAATCTGCAGCCTGCGGACGTACCGCGCACCCGGCAGCGGTTCCAGCGCGACAACAACGGCAATGTCGACCGGGTCAATGTCTACGTCGACTTCGACGGCGATGGCCGCAGCGGCTACAACTTCATGGTCGCGCTGTCGGACGATATCGCCGACAGCACGATCAGCAACGAGACCCAGTTCAACGGCGACTGGGACGGCAACTGGTCGCATGCGGTGTCCGAGGACGACAACGGCTGGTCCGCGGAGATGCTGATTCCCTGGCATATCGCGCCGATGCGCGGCGGCGATGGCGCCACGCGCACGATCGGGCTGGCGCTGGACCGGGTCGTCGGCGACAGCAACGAGCGCATGGCCTGGCCGGCGATCAGCTTCAACGAACAGCGCTATCTCAGCGCGCTGAACAAGGTCGAGGTGCCGCGTTTCAGTCAATCGCTGCTCGCGATCACACCGTATGTCGTCGGCCTCTACGACAACGTCGACGGCAAGGCCGATGTCGATGCCGGCGTCGATCTGTTCTGGAAGCCGAACGGCCAGTTCCAGCTCAGTGCGACGCTGAACCCGGATTTCGGCCAGGTCGAAAGCGACGGGATCGTCGTCAACTTCGGCGCGATCGAAACCTTCTTCGGCGACCGGCGTCCGTTCTTCACCGAGAATCAGGGTTATTTCGAAGTGCCGTTCGGCTCGCTCGGCAATGCCCAGCAATTGATCTACACCCGTCGCGG
>JAZKFJ010000004.1:209271-380460 GCA_040386495.1 Pseudomonadota bacterium | reverse complement strand
ACGGCAGCGGTTCGGGCGACGTCACCGCCGCAGTCAAGATCAACGGCAGCGCCGGCGGTTTCGGCTACGGCGTGTTCGCGGCCACCGAGGGCGACAGCGTCGGCCGCGATTTCTACGCGTTGCGCGCGACCCGCGGGTTCCAAGGGCAGAACGTCGGCGCGATGCTGACGCACGTGAACCGTCCGTTCCTCGACCGCGAGGCGACCGTGCTGTCGCTCGATCATCAGTGGGCGCCGAACGCGCAGTGGAATATCCGCACCAACGTGGTCGGTTCCAGCGTCGATCAGCGCGGCGAGACCGTGCGCGATTCCGGCGCGCAGGTGCGGATCGATCACGATCTCGGCGACGGCTGGCGGCAGCAGCTGTATCTGCTGCACACGGGCGGCGATCTGCAGCTCAACGACCTCGGCTTCCTCGATCGCAACAACTATAACTACGGACGCTACGAAGTCTCGCGACGCTTCACCTCGCTGCCGGAGACCTCGCCGTACGCCTCGCACCAGTGGCGCTTCGCGACTTCGCGGCGCACGAACGACAACGGCGTGCATATCGGCGATGCTTTCGCGGTGAACCGCGGCAGCGAACGCCGCGACGGCGGCAACCAGTTCTTCGAGATCGCGGGCTGGACACCCGGTCATGAGGATCTGATCACCCGCGGCAACGGGGTGGTCGATCACCCGGGGCGGTTGTTCGGATTCGCCGAGCGCTTCTTTCCGAAGAAAAAGCACTGGTCGTTCTACGCCAATCTGCGCTACAGCGCGGAAGGTCTGGGCGGTATCGACCGTGGCGCCTGGAGCGCGTATCTGGAGCCGACCTATGCGGTCAACGACAACCTGAGTTTTTTCCTTGGCCTGGAATTGCTGCGCAACCCGGATTGGCTGATCTGGGATCGCGACACCGCGCGTCTGGTCACTTACGGCCAAGAGCAGGCGCTGCTGAATGCGGGCACGGTGTGGCTGATCGACAGCAAGCAGGAACTGCGCGTGCGCCTCGAAGCGCTGGGCCTGGACGCCGAGGCCAAACGCACCTGGGTCGTCGCACCCGATGGCACCCCGGTACGCAACAACGACCCGGCCGACAGCTTCGCGCTGCGCAACCTCGGGTTCCAGGTGCGCTACCGCTACGAGTTCGCACCGCTGTCGTATCTGTACGTCGCCTACGTGCGCGGCGGTTCGATCTTCGACGCCGGCGCGCGCCCGTATTCGGTCGGCGAGGAATTCAGCGGCGCGTTCGATCTGCGCGACAGCGAACAGTTGCTGGTGAAGCTGTCCTACCGGTTCGAGATCTGAACACACGTTGACATTTCCGCAGACGCGGCATTGCGTTTCGTAGGAGGGGCTTCAGCCCCGATGCTTCATCTTCGTGCTTCGGCATTGATGCCGTGTGCGAATCTTCGCTGTCATTCCGGAAAGCTCGGGCCTGAAGGCCCTCCTACGAAGCTTCATTTGTCGAGCTTGATCACCACGCGGCCGTTCTGGATCAGGGTGCCGGCGATCCGCCTGGAACCGAGCGTATCCAGCATCTCCTTGTCGAGTTTGTACACAGGTTCGCTGCGGGCGTAATCGCGCAGCCAGCCGTTGATCAGGTCGCGGCCGGTCGCGTTCATGCGACTGCCGATCAGCGGCAGTTCCGCCGATTCGAGTTCGGGTTCTTCCAGGTAGAGCGCGTTGCTGGCCACGTCGTAACGCAGGCCGCTGGTGACCGCGATGTGCCCGGCGGGCCTGTCGCTGCGCATGCCCAGACCGTCGATGCCGATATCGAAATCCAGATGCAGCCGCGTGCTGTCCGGCGGAATCGCGACCTGCGGATTGCTGACGCTGAGTTTGAGCAGGCCGCCCAGCTGGTCGTACTGCTGCGGATAATGGCGATCGAGATACGCCTGCAACTGCGGCGCGGTGAATGCGACCTGGTTGCTCAGCAGGGCGGTTGCGGTGTTCAACGTATTGCAGCCCGGCAGGATCGCGACGGCGGCGAGCGTTACGAGAATGGCGACAGTGAACAGGAAAGAGCGGCGACGCGCGATCGTCGTGGACATGGTCGTGGACATATCGGTCATGGTGGGCTCGTGGGCGTTGGCCGCAGCTTAGGCGAAGGGCATGAACCGCGGGTGATCTTTTGCCGGGTATCCATCGTGGTCGGCGTGCTCATCCGTCGCGCAGCGCATGTTTGCGCTGCGCGGTGTAATGCCACCAGGGCAGAGCTGGCGCACCGTTCATGAAGTCGATGACGGCAAGGAAGACATCGATCACGCAGGGGTCGTGGCGGACGCCGGTCGTCGTGCAGAGGCGCCGATAGAGCGCGTAGGCGTCGCATTGCGCCAGTTCGGCGGGTGCGTGCAGGCCCAGCGTCTTGAAATCGCCGGCGGTGGCGGGCCCGACGTTCGGGATATCGGTGAAACGGCGGACTTCGGAAGCGCAGGTCGCTTTGGCCATGGCGGCAGATTCCGATGCGGCGCAAAACCGCGCAGTGGAAACGAAAAAGCCGGATTCCCTGCGGAAATCCGGCTTTTCGCATGCTGCTGCGGGCGAACCCGCAGCGATGGCAACGGCTGGATGACTCAGGCCGTGGCAGCATCCTTGAGCTTCTTCATCGGACGGACCTTGACCTTCACGGTGGCCGGCTTGGCGGCGAACGTGGTTTCCTGGCCGGTGAACGGGTTGATGCCCTTGCGCTTCGGCTTGGCGGCGACGCTGACCGAGGTGATCTTGAGCACGCCCGGGAGCACGAACGAGCCGGCGCCCTTCTTGCCGATCGACGCGTGGATGGCGGCTTCGAGCGTGGCCATCACGGCGCGCACATCCTTGGCGGCGACTTCGGTGGCGGCGGCGATGTGCGCGACCAGCGCGGACTTGCTCATCACTTCTTTGATCGGCTTCGGCGCGGCCGGCTTGGCTGCGGCCTTCTTCGCGGCGGCTTTCTTTTTCGTTGCCATGAGAATTTGTTTTCCTCGTCGGATGATTGAACTGTGTCTGGGCCGGTACGAGCCGGCATGCGCACTGTAGGCCAAGGTCGTGCCGTCGCCAAGCCCCCGGAGGGCTTTTTTCAGGCTTTTTTCCGCTGATTTACGACGAAGTGCGGCATATCTGCCGATATCGGGCCGGAATCCGGGCGCGATCGCTTCCGGGAAGCGCAAAAAACGGCATTCGGTGCGCGCAGCGGACAGCATGCGCGATGCATGGTGGAACTCAACTGCGGTCGCATCCGATCGGTCGCAGTCGCGACAGCGCCGCGGCGGCGGACCATTCCGGGCCGGTTTTTCCGAGCTTTTCGACCGTTTGCGCATAGCGCTTCCCGAAGCGTTCGCGGTTGCAGAAAGGGTCGTACCAACTGGGGCTTTTCAAGAGGGCGATCAGAACCAGACTTTCCTGCGGCTGCAATTCCGCTAGCGGTACGCCGAAATAGAACTCTGCCGCCGCTTCGATACCGATCACATCCTTCCGGCTTCGGCCTCCTGAAAACCAGCTTTCTGCCAGGATCGTGTTCACTGCTTCGTCGCGTGTCCACTGGCGGCCGATTTTTACCGCCAGCGCGATGCTCGCGAGATGGTGTTCCCCCTGAGTGCGAGCACGACTGTGTTTGAATTGCACGGCCCGCGTCGCCCGATACAGCAGGATTTCCTCCGGAGGCGGTGGTTCCGGAAATTGTCTTGTGGACATGAAAAAGTCGATCCAGAACGTTACCGGGTTGAGCTTTCGAATGCCTGTCGCCCCGTTGGCTTCGACCGCGAGATACTGATCCCGGATCGCGTCCGGTGTGCAGTACGACGATGCCGGGATGTCATCGGGAATTAAGCGCGCGCCCCATGCATACGCACCGAAGCACAAGACGACGACGAGCAACAGCAGGACCGATATCGTGCGCAGCGGCCAGACGAGCCATCGTGCGCGGGCAGTCATGACTGCATCTGGGGAGGGGTGGGGCAATGGCAACCCAGGCACATGCCGCACTTCCGTCTTGAGCGTGTTGAAGCGCGAGGCTAAGTTGGTGTGTGCGGTCGCGGCAATCGTGTGCGGGCGTCACTTGTGTATCGGCAGAAAATCCGTGTATCGCGACGGGGCTGAAGGTGGCCCCGCTTTGTTGTCCAGGCCAGCGCATCTGTGCACGAAAGTCTGTGGGGAGAGTAGAAAAGCCAACAGCAAATCCCCCCTTCCCCCCTTTTTCAAAGGGGGGATACAAGAAAGGCGGGATGCACGAAAGAGAGATGCACGAAAGGCGGATGCACGAAAGGTGGATGCACGAAATGAGAAATGCAAGAAAGGCTGGACGCACCCGTGCTCCACTCCGCCGGTTGAAGCATCGATGCTTCGCCCCCTTTGAAAAAGGGGGCTACGGGGGATTTGCTCTTGCCGTCCAGCGTTGCGGCATCCAGACAGTGCCGGCGGGACATCCTGCATTGCGCAAGAAACATGGATCAGCAAAAAATGCCGGGAGTTCTCGATCCATGTGTAAAAGAGAGGGCGATCGATAACCGATCCTTGCCCCGCCGGATCGCCGACGGGGCGAGTCAGAGCCTGTGGGCTCAGGCCGCTTCGTACGCGCCGTAGCCGCGCAGGCGCTTGTAGCGGCGGTCCAACAGCTCGTCGATGGGCTGCTGTTCCAGCGCGTCCAGTTCGTTGATCAGCACGGCTTTCAGGCGCTTTGCCATCTGCACCGGGTTGCGGTGCGCGCCGCCGGTGGGCTCGCGCACGATCTTGTCGATCAGACCGAGTTCGCGCAGGCGCTTGGCGGTGATCGCCATCGCCTGTGCGGCTTCCTGCTTCTTGTCGGCGGTCTTCCACAGGATCGAGGCGCAGCCTTCCGGCGAGATCACCGAATAGGTGCTGTATTCCAGCATCAGGGTGCGGTCGCCCACGCCGATCGCCAGCGCGCCGCCGGAGCCGCCTTCGCCGATTACGGTGCAGATGATCGGCACCTTCAGTTCTGACATTTCGATCAGGTTGCGGGCGATGGCTTCGGACTGGCCGCGCTCTTCGGCGTCGATGCCCGGCCACGCGCCGGCGGTGTCGATGAAGGTCAGCACCGGCAGGCGGAAGCGTTCGGCCATCTTCATCAGCCGCAGCGCCTTGCGGTAGCCCTCGGGCTTGGGCATGCCGAAATTGCGGCGGACCTTGGCCTTGGTATCGCGGCCTTTTTCGTGGCCGATCAGCATCACGCTGCGGCCGCCGATACGGGCCAGGCCGCCGACGATGGCGCTGTCGTTGGCGAAGGCGCGGTCGCCGGCCAGTTCCTGGAACTGGTCGCAGATCACCCGCAGGTAATCGAGGGTGTAGGGCCGCGCCGGATGGCGGGCCAACTGCGACACCTGCCACGCGGTCAGGTCGCGGAAGGTCTGCGCGGTGCGCAGCCGCATCTTGTTTTCCAGCGCGTGGATCTCGGCGTCGATGTTGACCGCGGGTCCGGTGCTGGCCTGGCGCAGCTCGCGGATCTTGGTTTCGAGGTCGGCGATGGGTTGTTCGAAATCGAGGTAATTGGGGTTCATGCGACGAGGGCGATCCGTGGCCGGAAAGACGTTCAGTCTAGCCGACGAAAGCGCCGAACCGCCGTACTGCAGCGTATGCACTGGGTCTGCGCGACGATGCGATCGGGCATGTTGTCATTCCCGATGGATGTGAGGATTCCCGGCGCGGGCGCGAAGCCGGATGGCCCGGAACGCCGCCCGAAGGGGCCCTGCCTTACAGCCAGGGCTTGGTCATCGCAACCTTGACCGCGCGCACGCCGGGCAGGGCGCGGAGGGTGCCGGGCAGGTCGGCTTCCACGCGTACGGACTGGCTGCCGTTGATATCCAGGGTACCGGCGGTGCCCTGCGGCAGCAGCAGGTCGTAGCGCAGCGGCGTCTGCCCGGGGCGGTGCTGGGCGAGCAATGCCTCCAGGCTGCGCATCAGCCCGGGCTGGCGCAGGTCCAGGCGCATCGACAGCCGCTGCGCCTGCTGCGCGCAGATCACGCGGTAGTCCCAGCAGCGTTTCGCGCGCAGCGAGAAACCGCCGCTGAATTCGTCCTCGCGCAGGCCGCCCTCGACCACCAGGATGCGGTCGCGGGTCAGGAGTTGCTGATACTCGAAGAAAGGTTCGGCGAAAAACGCGCATTCGATCCGGCCACGGCCATCTTCGAGTTGCACGAAGGCCTGCGAATCGCCGCGCTTGCGCATGGCCACGACCTGGCCGGCCAGAATCACGGTCGCTTCGGCGCGCCACTGGCGGCGGCCGTCGTCCTCGCCGCCGGGCCGCGGCGCGCGCGCAGGCGGCGTGTTGCTTTCGTAGAGCTGATCGAGCCTGCCCAGATCGGTGCCGACCAGCGCCTGCAACTCTTCGCGGTACGGGTCCAGCGGATGGCCGCTGAGATAGTGGCCGAGGGTTTCGCGTTCGCCGGCGAGTTTCTGCGACAGCGACCAGTCGGGTTCTTCGGGCAGTTCGATCTTCAGTTCGGACGCGGCCTGCGCGGGGCCGCCGAACAGCGACACCTGACCGGCGTCGCGTTCGCGGGCGAGCTGCTCGGTGGCTTTCAGCACCTCGGGCAATTGCTTCAGCAGCGACGGGCGATTGCTGCCCAGTGCGTCCAGCGCGCCGGCCTGGATCAGGGCTTCCAGCGTGCGCTTGTTGAGCTTGCTGCTGCCCACCCGTTTGCAGAAGTCGAGCAGATCGGCGTAACGCCCGCCGTTTCGGCATTCCTCGGCGATGGCGTCGCAGGCACCGCGGCCGACGCCCTTCACCGCGCCCAAACCGTAGCGGATCGTTTTGTCGGCCATCGCCTCGAACATGTAGCCCGACGCGTTCACGTCCGGCGGCATCACCATCAGGCCGATGGTGCGGGCTTCGTCGAGGAAGCTCACCACCTTGTCGGTGTTGTCCATGTCCGACGACAGCACCGCGGCCATGAATTCGGCCGGGTAATGCACTTTCAGCCATGCGGTCTGATACGCGACCAGCGCGTACGCGGCCGAGTGCGACTTGTTGAAGCCGTACTCGGCGAATTTCTCCATCAGGTCGAAGATCTGGGTCGCGGTCTTCGGGTCGACGCCGCGTTCGGCCGAACCGGCCTCGAACTTCGCGCGTTCCTTGGCCATTTCCTCGGCTTTCTTCTTGCCCATCGCGCGCCGCAGCAGATCGGCGCCGCCCAGCGAATAGCCGGCCAGCACCTGCGCGATCTGCATCACCTGTTCCTGGTACACGATCACGCCGTAGGTCGGCTTCAGCACCGGCTCCAGCGCGTCGTGCGGATAACTCACTTCGGTGCGGCCGTGCTTGCGGTCCACCCATTCGCGATCCATCCCCGAGCCCAGCGGGCCGGGGCGGAACAGCGCGGCGAGCGCGATGATGTCTTCGAAGGTGTCGGGCTTCGCGCGCTTCAGCAGCTCGCGCATGCCGCGCGATTCGAACTGGAACACCGCGACCGTGTCGCCGCGCGCGAACAGCTCGTAACTCGCTTTGTCGTTGAGCGGCAGCGCACCGATGTCCAGCGGCGCCTCGCCCGCGCGCGCGCGGCGCACGTTGATCGCCTTCACCGCCCAGTCGATGATCGTCAGCGTGCGCAGGCCGAGGAAGTCGAACTTCACCAGGCCGATCGTTTCGACGTCGTCCTTGTCGAACTGGGTCACCGGATTCTTGCCGCCGCCCTGACCGTCGTGTTCCGCGAACAGCGGACAGAAGTCGGACAGCGGTTCGGGCGCGATCACCACACCGCCGGCGTGCTTGCCGGCGTTGCGGGTCAGGTCTTCGAGCTGCAGCGCGAGGTCGATCAGTTCGCGGAAATCGTCTTCGCTGTTGTAGCGTTCGACGAATTCGCCGATCGCGCGTTCGGGGTCTTTCTTCGCGCGCTCGCTCCGGCCCAGCACGTCTTCCAGCGACAGCGGGTCGGCCGGCTGCAGCGGGATGAGCTTGGCGATGCCGTCGACGAAACCGTAGGGATATCCCAGGATGCGGCCGGCGTCGCGCACCACCGCCTTCGCCGACATCGTGCCGTAGGTGATGATCTGGCTGACGCGATCGCGGCCGTACTTCGCGGCGACGTAATCGATCACCTCGTCGCGGCGGTCCATGCAGAAGTCGATGTCGAAGTCGGGCATCGACACGCGTTCGGGATTGAGGAAGCGTTCGAACAGCAGGTCGTAGGGCAGCGGGTCCAGATCGGTGATGCCCAGCGCCCACGCGACCAGCGAGCCGGCGCCGGAACCGCGGCCGGGACCGACCGGAATGCCCTGTTCCTTCGCCCAGTTGATGAAGTCGGCCACGATCAGGAAGTAGCCGGGGAAGCCCATCTTCACGATCACGCCCAGCTCGATGTCCAGGCGTTCGTTGTAGCTGGCGCGGTCGTGGCCCTGCGCCATCGGGTATTTCTGCAGGCGTTTTTCCAGCCCGTCGTGCGCTTCGCTGCGGATCCAGCTGTCGAGCGTGTGATCGCTGGGCACCGGGAACGCCGGCAGGTAGTACTTGCCGAGCGACAATTCGAGATTGCAGCGCGTGGCGAGGTCGACCGCATTGTCGATCGCGTCCGGCGCGTCGGCCGCGAACAGCGCCGCCATCTCCTCGCTGGTCTTCAGGTACTGCTGCGCGGTGTAGTCGCGCGGGCGTTTCGGGTCGTCCAGCACGCGACCGGACGAGATGCAGACCCGGGCCTCGTGGGCTTCGAAGCCGTCGGCGTCGAGGAAGCGCACGTCGTTGGTGGCGACCACCGGCAGGCTGCGCTCGGCCGCGGCGTGCAGGGCGAAGTTGTTGAACGGGGTTTCGCCTTCGAAACCGCAGCGGGTGAGTTCGAGGTGGATACGGTCGTCGAAATGCCGCTGCCAGTCGGCGAGCGACTGCATCGCGAGGTCGGGGCGGTTGCCGGCGAGCAGTTGCCCGGCCTGACTGTGGCGGCCGGCGATGGCGAACAGGCCGGCGTTGGCCTCCTGCAGCCACTGCGGCCGCACCACCACGCCATCGTGGCGCTGGCCTTCCATCCAGGCGCGGCTGAGCAATCTGGAAAGAGAAAGATAGCCGCTGCGGTCGCGGCAGAGCAGGGTGAGCTTCCAGGGCGTCTCGTCGCCCTCGGCGACGCTGATGTCGGCGCCGGCGATCGGCTTGATGCCCGCGCCCTCGCAGGCCTTGTAGAACTTGACCAGCGCGAACAGGTTGTTGCGATCGGTCATCGCCACCGCCGGCTGCCCCTGCGCCACGCTGCGGCCGACGAGTTCCGGGATGCGGATCGTCGAATCGGCGAGCGAATACTCGCTGTGCAGGTGGAGATGGACGAAGCGGGAGGACATCGGAGGACCGCGGATCACAGCCCGGCAGGTTAGGTCGCGGGGGGCGTTCCGGCAAGGCTTGACGGCGCGGTTTTCCGGCCCATGCGGATGTCGTTCCCGGGTCGCGATGGTCCGGTTTCGGGATAATGCCCGGCGCTCCCGCACGCTTCCATCGACCTGCATGCCTTCGCTGACCGGAATCTGCCGCTTCGCTCCGCCGCTGGACGCCGGTGGCGGGCGCGTGCGTCGCGACGGCAGCACCACCGACTGGTGGCTGATCCTGCAGTGCGAGCCCGATGTCGGCCGCTACCTGCGCCAGCTGTATGCGCTTGACGTGCGCCACACCCGCCAGCTGAGCGACCCGCTGTGGGGGCCGCACGTCTCGATCGTGCAGAACGAGATGCCGCCGGATCCCACGCAGTGGCGGGCTTTGGAGGGCCAGTCGATGACATTCGACTATCTGCATCCGCCGCAGGAGATCGGCGAGTACGTCTTCTATCCGGTGGCGTGCGCCGAGGCGCTGGCGTATCGCGAAGCGCTGGGACTGCCGCGCGAACCGCGGTGGCCGTTGCATCTGACGTTCGGCAACCGCAAGGCGGCGCGTTAGCCCAGCGTGCCTGGATCGAGCAATGCCCGCACCGGGGCATAACTCCGCCGATGCTCCGGGCACGGCCCGTGCGCGGCCAATGCCGCCAGATGCGCCGGGCTGGGATAGCCCTTGTGGCGGTCGAAACCGTATTGCGGATAGCGAAGATGCAGTTCGAGCATGCGCCGGTCGCGCGCCACTTTCGCCAGGATCGACGCGGCCATGATCGCCGGTTCGATGGCGTCGCCGCCGATGATCGCCTCGGCCGCGCATGGCAGGCCGGTCGGCAGACGGTTGCCGTCGATGCGCGCGGAGTCGGCGGCCGGCGACAGTCCGGCCAGCGCGCGGCGCATGCCGGTGAGCGTGGCCTGCAGGATGTTGAGCGCATCGATCTCGTCGGCCTCGACGAATTCGATCCGCCACGCCAGCGCGCGTTCGACGATCAGCGGATACAGCGCCTCGCGCCTGGCTTCGGTGAGCTTCTTGGAGTCGTTCAGGCCGCCGATCGGCCGGTCCGGATCGAGGATCACCGCCGCCACCGACACCGGGCCGGCCAGCGGGCCGCGGCCGGCTTCGTCCACGCCGGCGATGCGCAACGGCCGCACGCGCGCGATGGCGACAAGTGGATCCTCGAACAGACCGCCGCCACCGTTGCCGGCCGGCGGATGGCGCCTGCTCATGCAGGTATGCTCACTGCGCGATCAATCCGGCGACCGCATCCGCGGCGCGCGCCGACGCGTCGCAGCGCAGTTGCCGATGGAGTTCGATGAACTGCGGCAGCAGCGCTTCCACGGTCTGCGGCTGGCCGAACCAGCGCAGGCAGGCGGCGGCGAGCTTTTCCGGCACGCAGTCGTGCTGCAGCAGTTCGGGAATCAGCGGCGCGTCGGCCAGCACGTTCGGCAGGCTGACGTAGCGGCTTTTCAGCAGACCCAGACGGGTGACGATGCGATAGGTCGTCGGCGAGATGCGATGGCCAACGACCATCGGCCGCTTGCACAGCATGCCTTCCAGCGCGGCGGTGCCGGAGGCCAGCAGCACCACGTCGCTGGCGATCATCGCGCGTTGCGCGTGGCCGTCCAGCACGCGCACGCGCGCGGCCAGTTCGGGCCGTGCGCGCAGTTGTTCGCGGATCGCGGCGTCGCACTGCGCGTTTGCCGCGGGCAGCAGGATCTGCAGCGTCGGAATGCTTTGCGCGATGAGCGCTGCCGCATCGAGGAACACTGGCAGCATCTTCGCGATTTCGCCCAACCGGCTGCCGGGCAGCAGCGCCATCACCGGCGCGTGGCCGACGATCGCCAGCGCATCGCGCGCGGCCCGGCGATCGGGTTCCAGCGGAATGGCGTCGGCCAGCGGATGGCCGACGAAACGCGCGTCCACCGCATGTTTCGCATAGATCGGCGGTTCCATCGGAAACAGGCACAGCACGCGGTCGGCGCTGTCGCCGATCTTCGCCGCGCGCTCTTCGCGCCAGGCCCATACCGACGGACTGACGTAGTGCACGGTGCGGATGCCGCGTTGCTTGAGCCATTTCTCCACGCCGAGATTGAAGTCGGGCGCATCGATGCCGATGAACGCGTCGGGCTTCCACGCGAGCAGGCGTTTGCGCAGGCGGCGGCGCAGGCGCAACAGCCGCGGCAGGTGCGCCAGCACTTCGGCCAGCCCCATCACCGCGAGTTCCTGACTGTCGTGCCACGCATCCAGACCGGCGGCGCGCATGCCCGGCCCGCCGATGCCGGCGAATTCGGCATCGGGGAAGCGCAGACGCAATTCGGCGATCAGGCCCGCGCCGAGCTGGTCGCCGGAGGCTTCACCCGCGACGAGTGCGATCCGCACGGCTGGGCCCTAGCGCAACAGCGGACGTTCGCCGCGTTCGATGAAATCGAGGAAGGCGCGCACGTCGGCGCTGCCTTCGGCCAGCGTGGCCAGCTGCAGTTTTGCGTCGGCGAGATTCGCGCCGGACATGTACAGCGCGCGGTAGGCGCGCTTGATCGCGGCCACGCGCTCGGGCTCGAAACCCCGGCGTTTCAGGCCTTCGCTGTTGATGCCGCGCGGGCGACCGTAGTCTTCCTGCGCGATCATCAGGTACGGCGGCACGTCGCCGTTGACGAACGCGCCCATGCCGATGAACGCGTGCGCGCCGATCCGGCAGAACTGGTGCACGCCGGCGAAACCGCTGAGGATCACGTGATCGCCGACCTCGACATGGCCGGCCAGCGTGGCGTTGTTCGAGAACACGCAGTGATCGCCCACCGTGCAGTCGTGGGCGACGTGGGTGTAGGCGAGGAACCAGTTGTGGCTGCCGATGCGGGTCGCGCCGCCGCCGCTGCCGGTGCCGCGGTTGATGCTGACGAATTCGCGGATGGTGTTGCCGTCGCCGATCGCCAGTTCGGTGCGTTCGCCGGCGAATTTCTTGTCCTGCGGATCGCCGCCGATCGCGGCGTGGCCGTGGATGCGGTTGTCGCGGCCGATGCGGGTCGGGCCGTGGATGCTGCAGTGCGGGCCGATGCGGGTGCCGTCGCCGATCTCGACGCCCGGACCGATCGAGGTGAACGGGCCGATCTCGACGCCTTCGCCGATGATCGCGCCGGCATCGACGTGCGCCAGCGGATGGATCGCGGTCGCGCTCATTTCAATCCTGGGATTCGGCGCAGAGGAATTCGGCGCGCGCCGCTTCCTTGCCGTCGACGCGCGCGATGCCGTCGTACATGGCCATGTTGCGGATCCGGCGCTTGAGCGTGATGTCCAGTTCCAGACGGTCGCCGGGCACCACCATCTTGCTGAAGCGCGCGTTCTCGATCTTGACCAGGTAGAACAGCTTGTTGTCGATGCGGCCGCCGTTTTTGATCTGGTTGGTGAGCTGGTACAGCACGCCGCCGGCCTGCGCCAGCGCTTCGATCACCAGCACGCCGGGCATCACCGGCTGCACCGGAAAATGGCCCTGGAAGAACTCTTCGTTGAGGGTGACGTTCTTGTACGCGACGATGCGATGGCCGGCGTGGAACTCGATCACCCGGTCGACCAGCAGGAACGGATAGCGATGCGGCAGCAGCTTCTGGATCTCGCTCGTGCCGAACGGGATGACCGGTTGGAAGGCGGCGGGCTCACAGCTGGTTTCGGTCGACGTCATTGCGATTCCTTGTTGCGCCCGCCGACCTGGCGCGCCAGTGCGTCGAGCTGTTTGAAGCGGGCGGCGCTCTTGCGCCAGCTGCGGTTGTCCATCAGCGGTGTGCCCGACGAATATTCGCCGGGTTCGCGGATCGAGCTGGTGACTAGGCTCATGGCGGTGATCACCACGCGATCGCAGACTTCGAGGTGGCCAAGGATACCCGCACCGCCGCCGATCAGGCAGTAACGGCCGATGGTGGCGCTGCCGGCCACAGCCGAACAGCCGGCCATCGCGGTGTGCGCGCCGATGCGCGCGTTGTGGCCGATCTGGATCTGGTTGTCGAGGCGCACGTCTTCTTCGAGCGTGGTGTCGTCCAGCGCCCCGCGGTCGATGGTGGTGTTGGCGCCGATTTCGCAGTCGTCGCCGATCGCCACGCCGCCGAGCTGCGGCAGCTTGAGCCAGCGGCCGTGCTCCATCGCCAGCCCGAAACCGTCGGCGCCGATCACCGCGCCGGGATGGATCAGCACGCGCTGGCCCAGGCGCACGCGGCGCACCAGGGTGACGCGCGCGCTCAGTTCGCAGCTGGCGCCGATCACGCAGTCTTCGCCGATCACGCAGCCGGGGCCGACGACCGCGCCGGCGTCCACGCGCGTGCGCGCGCCGATGCTGACGAAGGGGCCGATGCTGGCGTCGGCCGAGATCTCCGCCGACGGATCGACGACGGCGCTGGGGTGGATGCCTGCAACGGTTGCCGGCCGATGGTCGAACAGCGCGGCGATCTTCGCGAACGCGGCGTAGGGATCCTTCGCGATCAGCGCGTTGCCGGCGTAGCCTTCGGCGTCTTCCGCGCGCATCACCACCAGTCCCGCGTCGCTGTCGACCAGTTGGCTGCGGTAGCGCGGGTTCGCGAGAAACGCGAGCTGGTTGGCGCCGGCCCGCGAAAGGGTGGCGACGCCGTCGATGCGGCGCGCGCCGTCGCCCTGCAGGGTCAGATCGAAACGTTCGGCCAGCGCGGCCGCGGTGTGGTCGGTAGTGTGCATCCGCGGACGCTCTGGGCGGGTTCGTTACGACGCGATCAGAACGCGCCGCCGAAGGTGAACTGCAGGCGCTCCAGATCGTCGGTCTCTTCGGTGCGCAGCGGGAAGGCGTAGCTGATCGAGATCGGCCCGACCGGCGCGCGCCACAGCAGCGAGATGCCGGCGGAAGCGCGTAGTTCGCCGGCATCGAAGCTTTCGACGTCCTTGAACACGTTGCCGACGTCGAGGAATGCCGAAACCCGCGCCGAGGGCGTATCGAGCAGGGTCGGGAAATACATTTCCAGCGAGCCCACCGTCTTCACCGCGCCGCCGATCGGCTGCCGGAACGTGCTGCCGTTGGCGAAGTCGACCGGGCCGAGCGTGTTGTCGCGGAAACCGCGCACCGTGCGCACGCCGCCGGCGTAGAAATTCTCGAAGAACGGCAGGCCGGTGCCGATCAGCGCGCGGTCCAGCGTGGTGCCCGGGGCGCAGTCGGCATCGCTGAATTCCTTGCGCGGGATCGGCGGCGGGCCGCCTTCGGAGCGGCAGATCACCTGGATGGCGTCGCTGCCGTAGCTGTCGCCGTAACCCAATTGCACACGGGTATTGAGGACCATCGCCCGGTTGATGGGCCAGTACTTGGAGAACTCGTAGTTGAGTTTGAAGTACTCGGCGGTGGAGCCCGGCAGGGTGACTTCCGCCGACAGCCGATGATAGGTGCCGTTGGTCGGCGTGAAGAAGTCGTTGCGGGTGTCGCGCGCCCAGCCCAGTTCCGCGCGCCACGAATGGAAGGTGCTCTTGCCGAAGGCGTCGATGTAATCGACGACGCTGGCGGGCGACGAGCCCGGGAACGCGAGGATCTGGTTGCGGTCGATGCCGAACACCAGCGAGACGCTGTCGTTTTCGGTCAGCGGCAGGCCGAACACGGCCTGGGCCGCGGCGCTGGTGCTGGAATACTGCGCGGTGTTGAAGTCGGAGTTGTCGAACTCGCGCCACCACATGTTGTAGCCCAGCGAGACGCCTTCGTCGGTGAAATAGGGGTTCAGGAACGAGAACGAATAGCGCTGCTGATAGACGTTGCGCTGCACTTCCACGCTGATCTGGTTGCCGCTGCCGAGGAAGTTGTTCTGCGACAGCTGCAGGGTGGTGGTGAGGCCGGCGAGCTGCGAATAGCCGAAGCCGAAGGTGAAGCTGCCCGAGGTGGTTTCCTTGACGTTGAACACCACGTCGACTTGATCGTTGCTGCCGGCGACCGGCGCGGTTTCGACTTCGACCGAACCGCTTTCGAAGAAGCCCAAGCGCTGCAGGCGGACCTTGGAGCGGTCGATCGCGGCCTGCGAGAACCACGAACCTTCGAACTGGCGCATTTCGCGGCGCATCACTTCGTCGGTGGTGCGGGTGTTGCCCTTGAACTGGATCTGGCGGACAGTCACGCGCGGACCAGGCACCACCTGCAGCTTGATAGCGACGGTGCGCTTCTCGCGATCGATCTCCGGCACCGGATTGACCTCGGCGAAGGCGTAGCCGATGTTGCCGAGCGCGGCGATGATGGAGTCGGAAGACAGCTCCAGGAAGGTGCGCGAGAAGGTCTGTCCTTCCTTGACCAGCACGTACTTCTCGATCTGTTCCTTCGACAGCACCGTATCGCCGATGATCTCGACGCTGGAGAGGGTGTAGGTCTCGCCTTCGGTCATGTTGGCGGTGACGAACATGTCCTTCTTGTCGGGACTGATCGCGACCTGGGTGCCGTCGACGCTGAAGTCGACGTAGCCGCGGTCGAGGTAGAACTCGTTGAGCTTTTCGAGGTCGCCGGTGAGCTTTTCGCGCGAGTATTGATCGTCGCGGCGGTACCAGCTCAGCCAGTTGCTCTCGTTCGATTCCCAGCGTTCGCGCAGATCCTCTTCCTCGAACTTCTCGTTGCCGATGAGGTTGATGTGGCGGATGCGCGCGGCCTTGCCTTCCTTGACGTTGATGGTCACGTCGACGCGGTTGCGGTCGAGGCGGGTGATGGTGGGATTGATCTCGACGTTGTACTTGCCGCGGTTGTTGTACGCGCGGTTGAGTTCGAGGGTCACGCGGTCCAGCGCCAGGCGGTCGTAGGTTTCGCCTTCGGCGATGCCGATTTCCTTGAGGTTCTTCATCAAGTCTTCGGTCTTGATGTCCTTGTTGCCCGACAGGGTGAGGGTGTTGATCGCCGGACGTTCGGTGACCGAGATCACCAGGATCCCGCTGGCCGGATCGGAGCCTTCGCGGTCGACGCGGATGTCTTCGAAGAAGCCGGTCTTGTACAGCGCGCGCATCGCTTCGCTGATGTTGCTCGAATCGATGGTGTCGCCGCGCTCGATCGGCAGGTAGGTGAAGACGGTGCCGGCACCGATGCGCTGCAGGCCGTCGACGCGGATGTCGGACACCGTGAAGCGCGGAGACGAAAGTGGGGACGCGGTTTGCGCCAGGGTGGGCGCGGTGTGGAGCGATGCCAGGCTCGTGGCGAGGGCAAGGGCCAGCAGGCGGCGGGTTGGCGTGCGCGTCATCAAATACGTCCGGTTATGGGGCTAGCGAATCGGTGGGGCGAAGCGGTGCGATACGGATGGAGCGGGCGGAGCGGTGCGACTGGATGTGGAGCGCGCGTTCCCTGCGTCCTGTACGTACTTCCTGCGCGTGCGTCCTGCACGAGTCAAGCGGCCGGCCCGTCGTCGGGCGGCGGCTTGAGCGTGGCGCTGGCTCGCATCATTGGATCAGCCTTTGCAGGTCGTTGTAGAAGGCCAGGCCCATGAGCCCCAACAGCAGGACGAGCCCGACATATTGCCCGGCGGCCATCGCACGGTCGCTTAACGGCCGGCCCTTGGCCAACTCGATAAGGTAATACAGCAGGTGCCCCCCATCCAAGACCGGAATCGGCAGCAGGTTGAGGATGCCGAGGCTCAGGCTGAGCGCGGCGAGCAGGCTGATGTACCAGGCCAGCCCGTTCTGGGCATAGGCATTGGCGGCGCGGCCGATGCCGATCGGCCCGGAAAACGTGTCTTTCACGGCCAGTTTGCCGGTGAAGGCGCGCTTGAACATGTTGAGCAGTTCGCCGGCCTGGAAGCGGGCCTCGCGCAGCGACGCGGGGACGGCTTCCAGCGGCCCATAGCGCAGCACGGCGTCCTTGGCGGTCTTTTCGGGCGGCGCCGGCGCGACGCCCAGCAGCCACGAGGGCGCACTGGCGGCCGTGGCGCCGGGCTGGCGCTGCAGCTTGGGCACGAGGGTCACGGTCAGCGGGGCGCCGTCGCGGATCAGTTCGACCGTGCCGCCGCCGCGCGGGCCGATCCGCGCCACCAGCGGCGCGATATCGCCCCAGAATTCCACCGGCGTGCCGTCGATGGCGACGATCCGGTCGCCGCTGCGCAGCTTGCCTTCGCCCGCCGAGCCCGGGCTCACGGCCTCGACCACCGCAGGCCGCATCTGGTGCCGCGGCACGATGCCGATCCGGCCGAACACCTGCTCGATCGCCTCGCCCTTGGGCACGCCGCCGAAATCGAGGCGGCGGGTGGTGTCGACGCCTTCTGCGGTGCGGACCCGCACCGGCACCTGGCCGCGGTCGATGGCGGACGTGGCCAGCGCCATGCTCGCTTCGGTCCAGGTGGGGGTTTCGCGTTCGCCGATGGCCAGCAGGGTGTCGCCGCGGCGCAGGCCGCCCTGGGCGGCGACGCCGTCCACCTGTCCGACCACCGGCACGTAATCCGGGCGGCCGATCACGAACATCAGCCAGAACAGGGCGATGCACAGCACGAAATTGGCGAACGGGCCGGCGAAGCTGATCAGCATCCGCTGGCCGACCGGCTTGTGGTCGTGGGACTGGGCGCGTTCTTCGACCGAAACTTCGGTCTTGCGGTCGGCCAGGTCGTGCTCGCCCAGCATCCGTACGTAACCGCCCAGCGGGATCGCGGCGACGGCCCATTCGGTGCCGTTGCGATCGCGGCGCATCCACAGCGGCTTGCCGAAGCCGACCGAGAACCGCAGCACCTTCACGCCGCACCAGCGCGCGGCCCAGTAGTGTCCCAGTTCGTGGAAGGTGACCAGCACGCCGAGGGCGACGATCAGCCACCAGGCGGAACCGAGGAATTCGCTCATGCGTTCACCTGGCGGGGCATCCCGTTGCGAAGAATGGTGTCGAGGGTGACGGCGCGGGCGGCGGCATCGGCGGCGAGCAGGGCATCAAGCGAACCGGCCTGCGCATGCGGCATGCGTGCGAGAGCGTCTTCGACGAGTGCGGGGATCGACAGGAAACCGATCCGGCCCTGAAGAAAGGCTGAAACCGCTTCCTCGTTCGCGGCGTTCAAGGCCGCCGGGGCGCAGCCGCCGGCGTCGAGCGCGGCATAGGCGAGGCGCAGACACGGGAAGGCGTCGAGATCCGGCGGTTCGAAATCGAGGCGGCCGTACTGGCGCAGATCGAGCCCGCCGACGCCGGATTCGATGCGCTCCGGCCAGGCGAAGCCCACCGCCAGCGCGGTGCGCATGTCGGGCAGGCCGAGCTGGGCGAGGGTGGAGCCGTCGACGAATTCCACCAGCGAATGCACCAGACTCTGCGGGTGCACCAGCACGTCGATGCGCGCCCCGGGCACGCCGAACAGATGGTGCGCCTCGATCACTTCGAGACCCTTGTTCATCAGCGTCGCGGAGTCGACCGAGATCTTCGGGCCCATCGACCATTTCGGGTGCGCCACGGCCTGCGCCGGGGTCACATCGGCCAGCTCGGCGCGTGAACGACCGCGGAACGGGCCGCCGGACGCGGTGAGCTGGATGCGCTTCAAACCGGCGTGGGCGTGGGCATCCGGCAGGCATTGAAAGATCGCGTTGTGTTCGCTGTCGATCGGGATGATGGCCGCGCCGGCCGCGCGCGCCGCCGCGATCAGCAACTCTCCGGCCAGCACCAGCGATTCCTTGTTCGCCAGCAGCAGGCGCTTGCCGGCGCGGGCGGCGGCGAGCGTGGACGACAGCCCGGCGGCGCCGACGATCGCGGCCACCACAGTGTCGCTGCCGGAATCCGCGGCCAGCGCGTCGATCGCGGCCATGCCCGCGTGGGCTTCGGTCGCCAGCCCGGCATCGCGCAGGCCGTCGCGCAGCGCGGCGTAGCCGGCTTCATCGGCGATGGCCGCGTGCGCGGGACGGTGAGTTCGGCACAGGGCGACCAGCGCATCGACATTGCTGCCGGCAGCCAAGGTTTCCACACCCAGCCGGTCCGGATGGCGGCCGATCACATCCAGCGCCGAGGTGCCGATGGAGCCGGTCGCGCCGAGCACCGCGACGCGCCTCATCGGCATGCTCCAAAGCGCATTGCTTCAAAGCGGCATGCGCCGGGGCGGGCTGCGGGCGAAATCGGGGTCGCGGCAGGCATGGCGGTCATGGACCGTATCGACGCAGTCAAGTTCAGAACCCGAACATCAGTTTGCCCAGCGCGAACACCGGGAGCGCGGCCAGGACGCTGTCGATGCGGTCGAGCACGCCGCCGTGGCCGGGGATGAGGTGGCTGGAATCCTTGGCCCCGACGTGGCGCTTGAGCAGGCTCTCGTAGAGATCGCCGACCACCGAGAACAGGATCGTCCAGATCGCGACGATGGCCACGTACGGCAGCTCTTTCATGCTGGCGCCGGCCAACGGCGCGGCGGCCAGGGCCACGATCATGCCGGCGACGATGCCGCCGACCAGACCTTCGACGGTCTTGTTGGGGCTGATCCGCGGGCTGAGCTTGGTCTTGCCGAACTTCCGTCCGGCGAAATAGGCGCCGCTGTCGGCGGCCCAGACGATCATCAGCGCCACCAGCAGCCAGACGTGGCCCTGCTGCACGCCGCCCAGCAGGCTGGGTTCCGGGTCGCTGGCATGGATCAGCGCCAGCGCGCACCAGGCCGGGACGATGCTGAGCGTGGCCGCGGCCAGTTTGAAGACCCGGGCATGGGTATCGTGGTCGGAGGCGAAATCGTAATGACGCAGCCAGATCACCGCCAACAGCCACCAGATCACGCCCAGCATCATCATCAGCTGGAACAGGATCAGCGAGCTGCCGGTGGCCGAGCGCGACGCCCAGACCAGCGCCACCATCAACAGCAGGTTGACCACCATCAACACGCCGCGGGCGATCGGATCGTCGATTTCGGCCAGCCGCAGCCATTCCCACAGGCCGATGAGGAACGCGGCGGCGCTCAGCGCGGCCATCCACGGCGTGGACAGCAGCAGTACGGCGGCGATGGCGAGGGGAGCCATGACCAAAGCGGCCAGCAAGCGCGTTCGGGTCATGCGTCGTTCCTGTCGGGCAGAAGGGATGGAACGGGCGCTACCTGGGCACTGGTCAGGCCGAAGCGGCGCTCGCGCCCCGCGAAGTCGTCGAGCGCGCAGTCCAGGGTGGCGGCATCGAGATCCGGCCAAAGAATCTCGGTGAACCACAATTCGGTGTAGGCGAGCTGCCAGAGCAGGAAATTGCTGATGCGGTGATCGCCGCCGGTGCGGATGAACAGGTCCGGTGGCGGCAGGTCGGCCAGCGCCATGCGCGCGGCGACCGCGGCTTCGTCGATCTCGTCCGGCCGCAGCCGGCCGGCGGCCACGTCCTCGGCCAGCGCGCGCGCAGCCTGGGCCACGTCCTGACGGCCGCCGTAGCTGGCGGCGATGACCAGATGCAGGGTGCGGTTGCCGGCGGTGCGCTGCTCGGCGTCGCGCATGCGCGCGAGGATCTCGGGCTGGAAGCGGTCGCGTTCGCCGATGAAGCGCAGGCGTACGCCGCGGCGGTGCAGCTCGTCCACTTCGCGTTCCAGCGCGTTGAGAAAGAGTTTCATCAAAGCGCCGACCTCGTCCTCGGGCCGGCCCCAGTTCTCGCTGGAGAACGCGAACAGGGTCAGCGCCCCGATCCCGCGCTGCAGGCAATAATCGATGCACAGATTCACCGCGCGCGCGCCGGCCCGGTGGCCGATGACCCGCGGACGGCGGCGGCGCTCGGCCCAGCGGCCATTGCCGTCCATGATGACGGCGAGATGGCGCGGAACCCTCGTCTGTTGTGACGCTTGCGGCGCTTGCGGCAGGCTCATCCGGGTGGCCTTAGACGGCCATCAGTTCCTGTTCTTTCGCTTTCACCACTTCGTCGACGTCCTTGATGGCCTTGTCGGTCAGCTTCTGGATGTCGTCCTCGCTGCGCCGCTCTTCGTCTTCGGTGATCTTCTTTTCCTTCAGCAGCTCTTTGACCTGCTGATTGGAATCGCGGCGGATATTGCGGATCGCGACCTTGCTGTCCTCGCCTTCGGCATGCACGTGCTTGGACAGTTCCTTGCGGCGCTCCTCGGTGAGCGGCGGCAGGTTGATGCGGATCGTGGTGCCGGCGGTGTTGGGGGTCAGGCCGAGGTCGGAGGCGTAGATCGCCTTCTCCACCGCGGCGACCATGTTCTTTTCCCAGGGGGTGATGACCAGCGAGCGGGCGTCGGCGACGGCGATGCTGGCGACCTGCGACAGCGGCATTTCCGAGCCGTAGTAATTGATCTTGAGGTGGTCGACCAGCGACGGCGAGGCGCGGCCGGTGCGGACCTTGGTCAGGCTGTGGCGCAGCGCGTCCACGCTCTTGGCCATGCGTGCCTGGGTGTCTTTCTTGATGTCGTTGAGCATGCCGGGTTCCTGTTCGATCGGGTTGCGTCTATTGCATCGTCGGCCGCGGGCGGAAGCGCCTGCGCGGCCGGAACGCCAAGACCGGCGATTATATGCGATGCCGGTCCGGAGCCGGCCGGACCCGATCCGGGCCTGCTCAGTGCCCGTCGCCGTGCGGCGCGCGGTCGTGGCGGTCGTGGTCGCAGGCCTTGCCATGCTCGATCTGCAGGGTCGGATGGTTGATCCCGAAACGCTGGTCGAGACCCAGGACCAGCGCGTCGAGGAAGCGGTCGTGGTCGTCGGTGCCGGGCCGGACCAGATGTGCGGTCATCGCGATTTCGCCCGCGCCCAGCGACCAGATGTGCAGGTGATGGACCGCCTGCACGCCCGGCTGTCCGGCCAGGAAGGCCTGGACCTCGGCTTGGTCGATGCCCCGCGGCACCGCGTCCATCGCCGCCTCGAAGGCGTCGCGCAGCAGCCGGAACGCACCCAGCGCCACCACCACCGCCACCAGCAGCGCCGTGGCCGGGTCCAGCCAGCGCCAGTCCAGCCACAGCATGCCCAGGCCGGCCAGCACCGCCGCCAGCGACACCGCGGCGTCCGCGATCAGGTGCAGGAAGGCGCCGCGCCGGTTCATGTCCTGGCTGTGACTGTGGCCGTCGCCGTCGCGCATGAACCAGGCCGCGCCCAGATTCACGGCAATACCGATCAAGGCGATGACGATGACCGGCAGCGCCGGGATCTGCGGCGGATCGGCGAACCGGCGCACCGCTTCCCAGCCCAGCGCACCGCTGAAGCCCACCAGCAGCAGCGCATTGCCCAAGGGCGAGAGCAGGGTGGCGCGGCGCCAGCCGTAGGTGTGGCGGCCGGTCGGCGCGCGTTTTGCCATCGTGGCCGCGCCCCAGGCCAGCGCCAGGCCCAGCACATCGCCGAAGTTGTGCAGCGCATCGGACAGCAGCGCCAGCGAATCGGTATAGAAGCCATAGCCCGCTTCGAGTGCGGTGTAAGCGAGATTGATTAGCGTCGCGACGGCGAATGCGCGGGTGCCGGTGGCGAAACCGTGGTTGTGGCCGTGATGACCGCCGTGCGCAGGCGCGTGCGTGCCGGGCGCATGCGCAGAAGCATGGTCGTGGGCGTGGGCGTGGGCGTGGTCGTGATGATCGTGATCGTGCTCGGACATGCGCGGATGTTGGCACGACCCCTGAAGCGGACACTATCCGGCGATGCCCGCGTGGGCACCGCCGGAAGTGGTGAAGATCACTCGCGGGTCAGGCGCTTCAACAGCGGCGTGGCGATGAACAGCAGCGCGCCCGCGGCCAGACCGATCCACATCATCCTGGTGAATACGTCGGCATAGGTCGCCAGCGCTTCAGCGGCCGATGCTTCCGGCGGGATCGCGGCCCACGTGCCGAGACGGCCGGCGATGATTTCGCCGAATGCCGAGAACAGGAACCATGCACCCATCATCATGCCCACCGCCCGCGGGATCGACAGCGATGTCACCGCCGACAGCCCGATCGGCGACAGCACCATTTCGCCCAGCACCAGCGCGAAATAGGCGAAGATCATCCACCATAGGCTGACGCTGCCATCCGCGCCGGGATTGAGCGCAGAAAAGGCCAGAATGCCGAAGGCCAGGCCGCAGAACACCAAGCCCCAAGCGAATTTCGCGGGATAGCTGGGGTTGAGGCCCATGCGGTCCAGCTTCGGCCATAGCCATGCGAACGGGAAGCTCAGCACAATGACGAACAGCGCGCCGATCGCGGTGGTCTGCCCGGCGGTCCATTCGATGCCGAAGGTCGTGCGGTCCATGACCCGGTCGGCCATCGCCACCCACGGGCCGTAGGTCTGTTCGTACAGGCCCCAGAACAGCGCGCTGACGGTGATCAGCACCATCAGCATGATCATCCGGCCCTTCTCGCGGGGCGTGATGCCCGACATCAGCAGGCGGATGAACCAGATATACAGCGCGGCGCCCAGCACCACGGCCACGACTTCGGTCAGCGTGACCTCATGGCCGCCCGCCAGTGCCGACAGCGGACCCAGATCGATACGGGTCTGGAGCACCTGCCACACCACCACCGCCATCACCGCGCCGCCGAGATAGATCAGCCACTCGCGCGACAGACCGGCGAACACCGGGGTCTTCAACATCGCCGGGTCGGCGGGTTCGGCCACACCGTAGAGATGCTTCTGGCCGATGATGAATTGCACCAGACCCAGCGCCATCATCACGCCCGACAGCGCGAAACCATAGCCCCAGCCGATGTTCTCGCCGATGTAGGCCACGATCAGCGACGACAGGAACGCGCCGACGTTGATGCCCATGTAGAAGATCGTGAAACCCGAATCGCGGCGCGGGTCGGTGTCGCTGTACAGGCGGCCGACAATCGTCGAGATGTTCGGTTTGAGGAAGCCCACGCCGACGCCGATCAGCGCCAGCGAGGCGTACATGATCTGCACCGCGAAACCGTCCGGTATCGCATTGCCCACCGTGCCGCTGGCCGCGTGGCCGGTGTAGGCCATGCCCAACTGCCCCAGAACCAGCAGAATGCCGCCGAACACCACCGCCTTGCGCATGCCGAGGTAACGGTCGGCCAGCAGGCCGCCCAGTAGCGGCAGCGCGTAGGCTAGGCCGGCATAGGTGCCCAGCAGCAGATAGCCGTCGGTATCGGTGAACAGGTGATGCTTGGTCAGGTACAGGAACAGCAGCGCCTTCATGCCGTAGAACGCGAAGCGCTCCCACATCTCGGTCAGGAAGCAGACGTACAGGCCTTTGGGGTGGCCGAAGATTTGGTCCTGATCGGACAGGGCGGGCGCTTGGGTGGTCACGGCGATTTCCGGTGAGACGACCGACGGAGTATGCCAGCGGCGACCCGTCGAAGTCCGCTGCAGTGCCCGCGGCATTCCGGGCCGGGGGTAATCCTGGTCGTCAAGCCTCGTCGCGTTTGCAGGGTTTCTCCTCCCTTGCGCGAAGCGCAGGGTGAGGTTGGGAGGGGGTGCTCTTGGCGGCAAAAAAAGCGCCCCTCCCCAACCCTCCCCTCAACCTGCGGTTGAAGCGAGGAAGAAAATCGCTCGTCGTGCGTCATGACCATCGGGCTTGACTGACTGGCATTCGGGCCGGGGGTGCCTTTTGGACTATGCCGCGCTCCGCTGGCCGGCCTACCATCGCAGTCCGATCCATTGCCGACCCCCCGACAGGAAGCCCCATGTCCCCGATGCGCACCTCCCTGTGGCTGGCCATGTGCCTGCTGATGCCCGTGGCCGCCAGCGCCGCACGCGGCCTCGAACCGCGCGACCTCGTCGCGCTGGACCGTTATTCCTCGCCCACGCTGTCCTCGAACGGCCGCATGCTGGTCTTCGCCAAGCGCACCGTGGATCTCGCCGCGAACAAATCCTCGACCGCGCTGTGGATCGAGAATCTGGTCGCGCGCGATGCCGCGCCGCCCAAGCGCCTGACGCCCGAAGGCTGGAACGTCAATTCGCCGACGTTTTCGGCGGACGGCAAAACCGTGTACTTCCTCAGCGCGAAATCGGGGAGCCAGCAGCTGTACGCGATTCCGGCCGCCGGCGGCGAACCGAAACCGATGACCGATCTGCCTGTGGATGTCGGCGGTTACAAGCTGTCGCCCGACGGCAAGCGCGTCGCGCTGGCGCTGGAAGCCTTCGTCGACTGCAAGTCGGATCTCGCCTGCACGAAGAAGCGCCTCGACGACACCGCCGCGCGCAAGAGCAGCGGCGTGCTGTACGACAAAATCTTCGTCCGCCACTGGGACACCTGGGCCGACGGCCGCCTCAACCGCGTGTTCGCCGCGACCCTGCCGCAGGGCAAGGAAAAACCGCTGAAGACCGCGACCCTGATCGGCGCCGACGTGATCGGCGACGTGCCGTCCAAGCCGTTCGGCGACACCGGCGAATTCGCATGGTCGCCGGATGGCGCCTCGTTCGTGCTGTCCGCGCGCAAGGCCGACCGCACCGAACCGACCAGCACCAATTTCGATCTGTATCTCGTCGCCGCCGACGGCAGCGGCAGCGCGCGCAATCTCACCGCCGCCAACAAGGCCTGGGACACCGGCCCGGTGTTCTCCGCCGACGGCAAGACCCTCTACTACCGCGCGATGAAGCGCCCCGGCTTCGAGGCCGACCGCTTCGCGCTGATGGCGATGGATCTGGCGACCGGCAGCACCCGCGACCTCGCGCCGAAGTGGGATGCGTCCGCCGACGGCATCACCCTGTCCGCGGACGGCAAATCGATCTACACCACCGCGCAGGAACTGGGGCGGCATCCGCTGTTCTCGGTGTCGATCGACAGCGGCGAAGTGACCTCGATCTTCAAGGACGGCACCGTGGGCGCGTTCGAACTCGCGGGCGACACCCTGGCCATCGCCGCGAATTCGATGAAGACCGGCGACGTGATCCACACCACCAGCGCCGACGGCAAGGCGCCGCTGCGCGCGATCACGCCCAGCGCCGAAAAGATGCTGCCGGACGTGCGCTTCGGCGCGTACGAACAGTTCCGCTTCCCGGGCTGGAACAACGAAACGGTCCACGGCTATGTGCTCAAGCCGTGGAATTACGAGGAAGGTAAAACCTACCCGGTCGCGTTCCTCATCCACGGCGGCCCGCAGGGCAGTTTCGGCGACGGCTGGAGCTATCGCTGGAACCCGCAGACCTACGCCGGCCAGGGTTACGCGGTGGTGATGATCGACTTCCACGGTTCCACCGGCTACGGCCAGAAGTTCACCGATTCGATCAGCGGCCACTGGGGCGACCGCCCGCTGGAAGATCTGCAGAAAGGCTGGGCCGCGGCGCAGAAGAAATACGCGTTCCTCGACGGCGACCGCGCCTGCGCGCTCGGCGCCAGTTACGGCGGCTACATGATCAACTGGCTCGCCGGCAACTGGTTCGACAGGAAGGGCAATGCGCCGTTCAAGTGCCTGCTCAATCACAACGGCGTGTTCGACACCCGCTCGATGGGTCTGGTCACCGAAGAACTCTGGTTCAGCGAATGGGAGTTCGGCGGCGCGTTGCACGAGAAACCCGAAGGTTACGAACGCTTCAACCCGGCGCGTCATATCAGCAAGTGGAAGACGCCGATGATGGTGGTCGCCGGCCAGAACGATTTCCGCGTGCCGATCGATCAGAGCCTGTCGACGTTCACCGCCCTGCAGCGCCGCGGCATCGAGTCGCAGCTGCTGTATTTCCCGGACGAAAATCACTGGGTGCTCAAGCCGCAGAACAGCCTGCAGTGGCACGACACCGTGCATGCGTGGATGGAGAAATACATCGGCCCGTGATCCGCGTCCGCACCCGCCTCGAAGAAAAGCCCCGATTTCCCTTAATGCTGGTCTCAGTTAACGCAAATTGTCCGTCAAGTGCGGTTGTTTTCTCCTTCCCCCGCGTGTGGGGGAAGGCTGGGATGGGGGCGCTGTGCGCTGTTGTGTCGCGGGCCCCCCAATCCTCCCCCGCACGCGGGGGAGGAGGCCAAATCACATCGCCTCCAGACATACTCAGCATCGTTAACTGACTGGCATTGCGGTTTCCCGGGGCTTTTCTTTTCCGGCGCGTCCGCGTCGCTCAGTTCAACGGGCAGCCCTGGTTGTTGTAGGCGTCCAGGGTGCCGGCCAGCGCCAGCATCACGTCGCGGTCGTTGCTGCCCAGCGCGAAAACGACGTATTCGCGAACCTGGGTCTGGCTCAGCGGATAGTTCACGTCGTTCGAGGCCGAGTTCAGCAGTGCGGCGACGGCCTGCTTCAGCAGGATGCGTTTGCCGCCGTCGATGCCGCTGCCGCCCTTGTAATTCAGCGCGTTCAGCAGGCTGTCGTCGAACGCGCCGGCGCCGAAATGGATGCGCTGGTTCGACCAGGTGGCGAAACCCGCCGGCCAGGAATCGTGGTGCTGGCGCACCTTCCAGTAGCCCAGTGTGCAGCCGTCGAACTGATTGCTGGGCAGCGAGTAACAGAATGTCGCGCTGCGCAGAGATTCGTATTGCGGCTTCACCAGTGGACCGAGGTCGACCAGATCGCCGTGCAGATTACGGTCGCTGGTTACCGGCGGGTCGTAGCTGTAGGCGTAACCGTCCTCCTGTCCCTGAATCACCACGTGGTGGATCGATTGCCCGGTGCTGTTCTGATACCAGTCGAGCACCCAGCCTTCGGTGCTCTGGTAATACACGGTCGACAGATCGAGCGTGCCGTCGTTGTGGCCGTACGGACCATCCGGCAGCGGTGCGACGCTCAGCTCATCAAGGATATTCGCGGTATCGAAGTCCTGACAGCTGTAGCCGGAGGGGACGGGCGTGGGCGCGCCGATCGGGTACCCGGTCGCGGACGCATGGCCGCTGGCGACTGTCAGGATGGCGGCGGCGATCATGCGCAGGCCATGATGGCGAAGCGGCCGAGGCTGCGCAAGCGATTGAAATTTCATGAAAATCCCCTGTATGGATGTCGATTCGGTGGCGTCCTGGCGCGAGTTCGATGTCCTTGTCTCGAAGCGGCTAACGCGATATGCGCGGTGGAACGGACGCGCCTTCGGCCGGGGCGTTGCCCGGGATGGACGACAGGCGCAGCTCCACTGCCGGCGCTGGCGAAGCGCAGACGATGGTGATCGCGACATTCGACGCGCGCGCGGCACGTGCGCTTCGCGTGTCGCTCGATCAGAGGTTGTCCACGTTCACCGCCAAGCCGCGCCGCGGCATCGAATCGCAGCTGCTGTACTTCCCGGACGAGAACCACGGGGTGCTCAAGCCGCAGAACAGCCTGCAGTGGCACGACGCCGTGCATGCGTGGATGAAGAAATACATCGGACCCTGATCGCGTCGGCTCCACACCGATTGCATCCGAACAGGAAGACCGGCCTTCAGGCCGCCGCTTCCGATCCGATTTCCGTAGAGCGGCCTTCAGGCCGCTGCTGTTATCGATGAAGCAAAGCAGCGGCCTGAAGGCCGCTCTATAAGGCCGCTCTACGGAGTGGAGACGGAGACGGCACGTGCACTCCGTTAGCCGCTGGGGCATGATCGGCAGCCGTTCCGAAAACCGAGCCGCCATCGATGGCCCTTGAGACCGCAGCCGACGTCGCCCCACCGCTGATTACCAACGACATCGTGGTCTTCGGACTGATCGCCGCCACGCTCGCGGCTGTGTTCTGGAGCGCATCGCGCGAGCGGGGCGGCTTCAAACGTTTCTATGCGGTGGTGCCGCCGCTGCTCCTCTGCTATTTCCTGCCCGGGCTATACAACACGTTCGGGCTGATCGACGGCGCCAACAGCAAACTCTACAACCCGGTCGCCAGCCGCGTGCTGTTGCCGGCCGCGCTGGTGCTGCTGACGCTGTCCGTCGATATCCGCGCGATCTTCCGTCTCGGCCCGAAACTGCTGGCGATGTACATCACCGCGTCGCTGAGCGTGATGGCGGGCGGCGTGATCGCGTTCCTGCTGGTGCGCGCGATCTTCCCCGAAGCGATGGCTGGCGACACCTGGGCCGGCATGGCCGCACTGGCCGGCAGTTGGATCGGCGGCGGCGCCAACATGATGGCGATGAAGGAAATCTTCGACGTCGACGCCACCACCTTCGGACAATTCGCGGTGGTCGATGTCGCCGTGGGTTACGCATGGATGGCGACGCTGATCTTCTTCGCCCAGCGCGCGGCGAAGATCGATGCGCGTAGCGGCGCGGACACGCGCGCCATCGATGATCTGAAAGAACGCATCGCCGCGTTCAAGGCGCAGCACGAACGCATCCCGACCCTGACCGACCAGATGCTGATCGTCGGCATCGCTTTCGGCACCGTCGGCTTGGCCCACGCCATCGCAGGGCCGGCATCGGCGTGGTTCGGCGCGAATACCGCCTGGGCTTCGAAAGTCAGTCTGCACGAGCCCTTCGTCTGGGTGATCGCGATTTCCACGTTCGCCGGTTTGGCCCTCAGCTTTACCCGCGCGCGTTCGCTGGAAGGCGCGGGCGCGTCCACGCTCGGCACGCTGCTGCTGTATTTCCTGATCGCGGCCATCGGCATGCAGATGGACATCCTGGCGCTGTTCGAACGTCCGCAGCTGCTGCTGTTGGGGTTCGTGTGGATCGCCTGCCATATCGCGCTGCTGTGGATGGTGGGACGATTGCTGCGCGTTCCGTTCTTCTATTTCGCGATCGGTTCGCAGAGCAATATCGGCGGCCCGGCGTCGGCGCCTGTAGTGGCCTCGGCGTTCCACCCGTCGCTGGCGCCGGTGGGCGCGCTGCTCGGCACGCTGGGTTATGCCACGGGCACCGCGTTGGCTTATATCCTCGGATTGATACTCAAGGCGCTGGCGGGCGCTTAGGACGTCAGGCATTCCCATCGGTCGCTGGTGCCGGTGGGGTTGCTGGTATGCGCTTGGGACGTATCGCGCGTACATGGTGGGTTTGATGCGGTAGCGGATGGTTTGATCGGGTTCGATGCGGTTTGCGTAATTCGGCGGTCGCGATGTCGTACGTCGTTCTCGCCGCGATCCACGGTCATCGCCAGATATTCGCCGGTCGGCGAGATCTTCACGCCGCTGCAGGTCGGGTTGCGCACGAAGTCCGTGACCGGAATGTCGGGGTGCGCAGCCTGCGTCAAGGGTACGGCGCAGGCGAGGGCGAATGTCATGGCGGCTCGGATGGCAACTCGGTAGGCGTGCATGATGGTTTGTTCGAAGCTGACCTAATCAGCCTCGGGCAATATCGTCGCATCACGCATGCCGCTCTGGATGCCAACGGCCATAACGAAACGGGGCCGACGGTCAGGTCGGCCCCGGGTCAAACGCGCGGTCGGTGCATCGCATCGATGCAGAGCGTTGCGCTCATGCCATGCTGCGGCTGCGCTGCTGTTCCTGCTCGACCTGCGGAGCAGCCTGCACCTGGGACAGATTCTGATTCAAGGATGCAACCGCCGTTTCGGGCGTATGACGATCGATGCTCGCGTCGCTGATGAGTTGCCGGTTGCCTTGCGATGGGTCGCCCACGCTGGCGATGAAGCCATTGTCGTGAGTGTTGCGCATGATGTTGTCGACGTTGCGCATGCCCGCGTCGGTCACCGCAGCGCTGATGCGCAGCGCGTCGGGATTGCCGGTGAGGTCGGCAACGCGCGTCACCAACTGGCTGGCGTTGTCGCCCAGCTCGTTTGGACGTGCGCTGGATTGATAGTTCCCGTTTTGCTGCTGTGGCGCAATGATCAACTCACCGTTCTGGATGCCTTGTTTGATTCGGTCATAAAGTTCCTGCGGACTATGGGTTTCGCCGGAGTACCGTGCACCCATGCCGTTGTTGTGAAGATCCATGGCCTGTTCGGCAGCATCGTTCGGATGGCGTTTTTCGTGCTCTCTGCCGATGGCTTCCGCAGCCGGGCCACCATAAGTGTCGGCGAAGCGTCCGGTCACGTAGGCATGTCGCATGGCGTCCAGATCATTGTTATGGCCCATGCCAGCGATGGTCTGGCCCGGTTGAAGAATGCCGTCGCGTTGCAGAAACCCATTCAGTTCACCGACGAATTGATCTCGTTGCGCTTCGAGTCGGTTCTCGATCTGGTTTATCTGGCCCTGAAAGGGGTTGCCCATGGGTATTCGTCCTTAAAAATGATGGTTGACGGAAAGGCTGCGTTTTTCGAAGCGTCGCTGACGGGACGTTGGAGGCTGGATCGGTGTCGGATCGGCGCTGCAGCTAAGGTTTGAATGGGGACTTCTCGCTTCGATTCAACCGAAGCATTTCATCGCCCATGTGTTTTTTTTGTTATCGATTCGTCAGAAGTGTGTTTGAAAACAGCCTGACAGCGCAGTCATGGGGGTTGGGTTGAGCAAGGCATACGTTCTGCTTTCTCCAGCACACCGATAAGAGCCGCCGGCGAAATGTCGGACTGAGATGGATGTCTTCTTTTTTGCGTGCCGACGCTGCGCGACGCGATGGTTATTGCCGTTGGACATCGCGCCGATGACACGTCCCATCGACGAGCCTGGCGGCGGGCCTCAACAGCAGCGCGACGCCCCGCGCCCGTAGCGCGCTTCCAGACGGTTGGCGAAGAACGCCTCGCGGGTCATCGGCGGGGTATCCGGATGCAGGCGGCCCATGTGCGTGAGGTACAGGTCGTAGTCGGGTACGCCCACGATCAGCCGCCCGGTCTGCGCCAGCAGCCTTCGCAGAGCGCGCGTGCGCGCTCTGCGAAGGCTGTCGATCGTGGCATAGTCGTTCTCCAGCACCCTCGGCTGCGGCTGCCGGCGCGCGATCAGCGCGGCGCGCACGCCGAAGATCAGCGTCCGCGTGCCCACGCTCATGAACAGCACGCACAGCGCGGCGTCCAGCTGGTTGTTCAATATGATCCACCCCATAGTCCTGCAGTGATTTCGTCGCCGCCAGCACTTCGCCGGAGGCCAGTGTCGCGCCGAACGTGTCGGCGTTGGCGAGGAAACCGATCTCCGGATCGGCATGGAAGAGTTTCTGCCAGCCCGCGGTCATCGTGCACACCAGCAGTCACACCATCGGCAGGGCAGGGATCCACAGATAGCGCTCGCGCTTCATCTTCGCGATGACCGCGCACACGAAGATCATCGCCATGCTGGCCAGCATCTGGTTGGCGATGCCGAACAGCGGCCACAGGGTATTGATGCCGCCCAGCCAATTGACCACGGACTGGTACAGGGATCAGTCGTTCAACAGCGCGATGGGAGTGGTCATCGCCACCGTGAACGTATCCCACCAACGGATCGTCAGCGCCTTCAACACCATCCGCCCCTCAGCCTGCCAACAGGATTTCCATGACCGCCAGAGCACTGCCATCAGCCCGGCTGCGGTTCGCGCAACCTGAAAGCGTTTACAAGGGCGTTGATACGCAAAAAAACAGCATGGGATCTCCAAATCTTCAGGCTTCGAGGCGGTCAATGCTGATGGCTATAGCGTTAGTGTGCAGACGAAAATTCATGCGGCCGCGGCGCTCGGGCTTGCATGTCGACCCGGTAGTTGACAATTTCCAGGCCGCGATGTCATCTTCCGCTAAGACTGTACGGTCTCTGGGGAAAGCCATAGCGTGTGTTTTGAGGGCAATAACGTGTCTTGGGGCGGATAGCATGCGTTTTCCACTCGGCCTGCGGTCGGGATTATGTTTTTGCTGTCGTCAGGGAAAAGCAAGGAAAGTCACCGAAGCAAGGCTCACCTGCGTGTTTCGTGCCCTTGCCGGCAATATCGAGATAATCCAACAAGGCTTGTTTCAAGGATCGATCATGAAGTTGAAATTGCTGCCTGATCTGAGTGCTGCACATAGCGCAGTCGCTTTCATCGTGGCTCTTGAATATTGGGTTTCCGTACGCCCCACTCCCGCCTGAGCTCGCAGAGTAACGACGTGTGCCTTGATCGTGTGCGTCGCCCTCCGAGTCGCTTCGCCCGCTTCTCATGTCCGGTCGTATTCAGTTCGTGGCAACTGGTTCGACGTGCCATTTCCTTTCTTTGACAGGCGCGAACTCCGGAGTTGTGCGATTAAATCAGTGGGCCGATACCTGCGTATCGGCAACACAACGCGTGTAGCCGATACGTTCGCCATCCCGAATGGCATCCGCTCGAAAGCATCGTTGCATGCTTTTCATGCAGCCCATCGACTGCAACGAATCAACGGATGCGGTTGTAAAAAAATGATGTTGACAAGATCGATTCACGTTGTGAATAATCAAATCGAGCACCTTCATCCGCAACTTGACTGATGTAACGTCGACGAATTGCAGATGCTCTGGCGCTCGACCGGCATGATCGTTTCTGGGTCGTGTCGTGAATATAAAACCGAAACAGACAAGGAGACTTCAATGCGTTTTGAAAAGTTGTGTTCGGAAGAAATCGTCGAAATCGCCGCCAGCGCGAACCTGCGTCTAGTGGCGGCTACTTCGATTGAAACAAAAGTTGGCGGCGTATGGAAGAAAGACGGTTCCGATGCTGCCATGGCGGAAATGATGGCTTAAGCTATATCCACAGAATAAACAACATACTCAAGGAGATTCATCATGAAATTCGAGATTCTCGGTAACGATATGATCCAGACCGTTGTCGCCCAGGCGACCACCTACGAGACCCGAGTCAAGGATTCGAGCGGCAAGATCATCGCTACGGACACCATCACGCCCGTCCAGCAGAAGCTCTACTGACATTCGTCACTGCATGGTTTTCGTAGTCGACTCCATGCAGGAAATTTTCAGTCATCAATCTAGGGATAGAAGACATGAAGTTCGAAAAGCTGGATATCGAAGCCATTTGCCAGTCCGCCAGCGCTTCAAACATGCTGGTTGCGGCAGGCACCACGATTGAGACCAAAGTCGGTCCCTTCTGGAGAAAGGATGGCACCGACGAGGCGCTGCCCGAGGTGCAGGCTTACTGATAAGGGTCGTTGAGACCGGTGCGCCGCCCCACCACTTCGCCGACAGTCTTTTTTGGATGGGCGTAGAAGCGATCTCGACTTGGGTCTGTGAAAAAATAAAATAAACAAGCGAGGCATGCGGTTTGGTCGTCCAGGAGCGTTGAAGAAGTGATTCTGATTATAGGTCAGCAATTCGAATTGAATATCAATAGGGTGTGCGAAATTCTGGATCACAAACGCACACCTTGGCTGCGTTTGAATGGCGAGGATTATCCCAGCAATACGACAGCCTCGATTCGCTTGGGTAAAGATCGATGCCAGGCTCGGATCAATACGAAAGACGGGAAGTCGGCCCAAGTGGATCAGGTGCGCGCGGTATGGGGGCGACGCCACGGTCTGTATTCGCTGGGTGATCAACTGCATCGTGGGCGCCGTGAATTCATGGGAAAGGAATGCTCGGCGACGATTCTCGGGCTTTACTCCATGTTTTCGCACGCGGAGTGGATGAACGATTATCATGCCGAGCAGCGTGCGCTCAATAAGCCGCATCAGCTTCGTATCGCCACACAATGCGGTCTGCTGATCCCGGAAACCCTTATTACGCAGGATCCCGATGAAGCCCGCGCTTTTTATCGCGAACACGCCGGGAATGTACTGACGAAAGCCATCGGACAATCCGGCTACGTGCCCGGGGACGGTGTGGAAGGTCATGCCGAAATCTACGCGAACAAGTTGTCGGAGGACGACTACGAGTGTCTCGATCGCGTTCGCCATGGGCCGTCTATGCTGCAGGCATACGCCGAAAAAGTGCTTGAATTGAGGGTCACCGTCGTGGGCACGCGAGTATTCGCGACCGCAATCGAATCCCAGAAGAGCGAAAAAACCAAAGTCGACTGGCGTCGCTACGACAACCCCAACACGCCCTACTACAGGTACGTGCTCCCGGATTCGACAAGCAGCGCGCTGATCATGCTGATGCGACGGTTAGGGCTCGAATACGGGGCGATTGACCTCATTCTCACGCCCAAAGGCGAGTATGTGTTTCTCGAAGTCAATCCTGGCGGACAATGGGGCTGGGTCGAGAACATGACAGGGCACCCCATCGACGAAGCGATCGCCGATTGGCTGATCCTGAGGAGCGGTATGGAGGAACGAAATGTCGCTTGGACCTGAATTGCCCTTCATTCTCAAATATGAAGAACAGCCCGGGGAGGGCTCGATGATCGACGGTCTTGTGATGGAATATTTCCGGGATCCTTTCCTCAACGCCATGCAGTTGCGCACCAAGTTCATCGCATGGGATAGCCCATGCAGTCTGAAAGAAATCTGGGGACCGGAATGAACGAGCCGGCTGCGGGACGGAAGTATTTCCGGCTCAATCCCTATGTCGTGCACGTCAAGGGTGCTCGACGTTCTGCGCTGTACGATCTGCACCGGAAACGGATTTTTCCGATTCCTCCGTCCGCGTCCTACGTAATCGATTTGTGTCAGTCGACAGACGATATCGACATCTCTCTGAGGCCGATCGCAGAGGACGGCGATCGCGCAGTCGCCGAGGCTTACCTCTTGGATTTCGTTCGACTTGGGTTTGGAGAAATTTCTCCGGATGCATCCAGTCGCGCACAGGCTTTCCGGGTCGATCCGGGCGATGTCGCCAAGCGCAAGCTGTCTGTGCTGGGGATCGAGCTGCATGACCGTGACGGGCAGTCCAATCTCCTCGGGCTGGATGCGTGGATCGAAATACTGCGGGCCGCCAGGCTCAATGGTCCGGCAGCGCAGCTGAACGTATTTCTGGGAACGCCCGACCGCTCGCCTGAATGGATCGTGCGGATACTTGAGTACGCCACGACGCTCGATTTCCATCATATTGAGGTAATCGTTCCTCCCGGCGGCTGTGGCGACGTTATCGACGCATTCCTGGCCGCGTCCCGGCTCGGGCTGTGCGTCTCGGACGAAAACGTGGGCGGCTCGACAGGCATCGATTCGTATGTCGGCCACCTGCGTGGTCTTGGCATGCGACCGCGCAAGGCGCGTTCGACCGCGATCGCCAAGATCACGGAAGCTTCGATGCTCTGCGATCATCTATCGTACTCAAGATTCAGACACGGCTCTCTTCACTCCGGGTGCTTGCACATACACGCGGATGGCGCGGTTTATCCATGGCGTCTGGAAACCGTCGACAGGATCGGAGTGGTTCAGGACGGCTCCGGGCTGCTGGCATTGCTCCGCTCGGACGAACTGCTGCGTCATTGGTCGCGGTCGAAAGATGAAATCGACACTTGCCGCGACTGCGAGTTCAGGTACGCCTGCCCGAACAGTTACACTTTCCGCAGCGAGATGTCGCGAATCGATAGCCCGCCCGTGAATTGTCTCTACGATCCCTACACAGGCGCATGGGCTTACCGGCGCGATGAGGCGTGTTTCAGCGCGGCGAGCGCAGTCCTGCAGGACGAATCCCGATACTTCAGCGTGCGCTCGTTGCCCGATCGACCGTTCCCCAAATCCTATCTGGACATGTTGGATCGGGCCGCGCTCGATGCCTGCGAGCTGTTTGGCCTTTCATTGGCAGAGCCTAAGATCGGGTATTATTTTTATCCGACGGTCGAAACGCTTCAGCGGGATCTCGCGCACCGCGGGGATGGTCTGTCGGGGCTCACCGAATTGCGGGCCGGCGAAAACATCGGAACCGTCAAGTCGTCCTATCCGTGCCATATCCATGAGGTTGTGCACGCGCTTTTGTTCCAGTTGAACAAGACCCCGCGCTTTTTCGTATCGGAGGCGAGCGCAACAGTCTTCGGTCGAGTGAGAGTAGAGGATTCGGTGCGTTCGATCGAAGCGGGAACGCAGCTCCGCATCGAAGGCGCCAGCGGCGGATTGAGTCTCGACGATGTCGTAGTCTTCGACAACGATGGCGCGCTGATCGGACCTCCGCCCGGCGCCGATGTGCACGAAGTCGCCCGCTGGCTTCATATGCGAAGGCACGTCAGCGTCGATATCAACCATTTCTACGATGCGATCGATGAGAAGGACCTGCCGGGCTGTTTCTATGAAATCGGAGGGTCTTTCATCCGATGGCTGATCGAGACCCGCGGCACATCGATTTTCCGCGAATTTTACGCATCCGGGCAAAAGCGAGTCCACTTCGAAGCCTGTTACGGCGAGAATTTGGAGGTTCTGGCCGAGCAATGGAAAAACAGCATCATCTTGGAAGGTGAACCCCAGTGAAGAACTACGCCCAGATCCGAACTTATCTCAAATCGCTTAAAAACTTCCCGGTCAATTTCACAACGATCGTGCTGCTGTCGACCTTGGCTTCCGGCCTGGGTCTTCTGTATCCGAAGCTCTTCCTGAGAATGATCGAGAAGTTCCAGAGCAGCGATGTCGAAGGCTTCGCCGTTGCAGTCGCGATCGTTGTGGGCCTGCAGATTTTCCAGAATCTGATCATGTCCGTCGTCGGGTTTCTGCGGCGACGGTTCGATCTGTTCGCCAATCGTCCGGTGATCATGGATTTTTACGAAAAAGTGCAGTCCCTGCCGCTTTCTGCTTTCAGACGCTACATGAATACCGGCGAGATCTATCAGCGTGTCATCGACGCGCTGGAACTCAATCGTGTCGTTGCGGACGTGATCACCCAGTTGTTCGCGCTGAGCGTCCGCTTGCTCGTGCTGGTCGGAGTGATCGCGTACTTCGACCTTTTGACAGGGATTCTGGTCCTGTCCATGCTTGCGGTTTTCTACACGATCAACAGGATCGTCTCTCCTCGGGCCCAGAGATACCAGTCCGCGACGCTGCTTTCGAACTCGCCCTTGACCAATGCCCTTTTCGAAGGCTTGAACAAGATCACCACCATCAAGGCGCTCGGCGCCAAGGATCACGTTCTACGCGACGTCTCCTCGAAACTCGACGATAACATCGGTGCCCAACTCAGATTCGTGGTCTTCTCGACCAAGGTGACGGTGTCGACCAGTCTGATCACCCAGTTGCTACGAGGAGCGATGATCTGTTTCGTCGGTGTCGGCGCGATACAAGGGCGGATCGAGCTGCATGTCGCCTTGGGACTCATTTTTCTGGTCCAGCAGGCTTTCGAACCCATGCAGGGGTTCGTCGATATTTTCGTCGATCTCAACCGGGCGATCATCATTCTCCAGCGCTATTTCGGCGTATTGAACGAGGCTAGCGAGGAGGAAGGCGAAGGCAGGACGAAGATCGCGCTCGATCGACCCTGCAGGATCGATCTTGAGAACGTCGGCTTCGGCTACGGCGGCGACAAGATTCTGGATGCCTTCAGCCTTGTCGTTCCGGCGGGTGCGCGCGTAGCGCTGGTCGGTCGTTCCGGGGCAGGCAAGTCCACGATCATGAATTTGATCCTTGGCTTGTATAGGCCAGGGGAAGGCGCAGTGAAGGTCAACGGCCAGGATCTGTCCACCGTGGATCTCACCTCTTATCGGAAGCAGATCGGCGTGGTTCTTCAGAACGAATATATTTTCAACGGCACGATCCGGGAGAACATCACATTCGGCCTCGAGAGGACGCCCACCGCAGGCGAGATTGATGAGGCGGTGCGCTGCGCGCAACTGACGCCTCTGGTCGAGTCCCGCGTAGGCGGGCTCGACGAGATCCTGCAGGAAGATTCATTGTCTGGCGGCGAACGGCAGAGACTGATCCTCGCCCGCGCCTTTCTGAGAAATCCACGCTTCCTGGTGCTTGATGAGCCCACCTCGGCGCTGGACATGGAAACCGAAGGGGCGATTCAGCAGGCGATGGATCTCCTGCTCGAGAACCGTACTTCCCTGACGATCGCCCATCGCCTGTCGACCATCATGAAGTCCGATCTGATCTATGTCCTGGATGACGGCTGCGTGGTCGAATCGGGCACGCACGACCAACTTCTCGCCAATAATGGATACTATTCGCAGCTTTACCGTCAGAGCTTTGTCGCTTGACGCAGAGCGTCGAAAGGATGCCTGAGCCAAGCATCCAATTGGATTTTTATGGATGAGATCATCGATACAAAACCGAAAAGATTCGGTGGCCCGAGAGCCTTGGCGCTCGGTGTCGCGATCTTGGCGCTCGCTCTGATCGGACTGGTCTTCAGCATGGAGAAGGCTGTCCCCAGCGTGGATGCCGCGCGTCTGGTGATCGCACAGGTGGAGCGGAGCGATTTCGCGAACGAAGTCTCAGCGTTCGGCAAGCTCGCTGCCAAGCGAACCCTCCTGTTGTCCGCGCCCGAGTCTGCTCGGGTGGAGGATGTGCTGCTGCAGCCCGGGGCGCTCGTCGCCGAGGGCGATCTGATCATGAGATTATCCAGCAATGACGTGGATTCCGCCCTCAGCGAGGCGGACGTCGCCGTCGCTGTCGCCCGCGCGGATGAGGCCGCGGCGCGCGCGCGTCACAGGAAAGAAGAGCGGCAAGTGATGTCGGAGCTCGGCAAGGCGGAGCTTGAGGCCAAGTCGATTGCCCTGGAACGCGATGCTGAACTGCAATTGCTTGAGTCGCAGGCCATATCGAAAGTCGCCGCGAAGAGAACCGAACTGCGTTACGAATTGTCGCTGGCTGTGCAGAAACAGCTTGCGGACGAGCTGGATCAGATCAAGGACTCCAACAGGATCGAGGCTGAGGCACTGGAAATGAAGCTCCACAACCTCGCGCAAGTCGCCGAATCGAGAAGGATGCGGCAGCGTGCGCTGGCGATACGAGCCGGATTCGATGGCATCGTCGCTGTCGTCAGCGCCACGCCCGGACAGGTGGTCGCCGGCGGGGCGTCGCTGGGCGTACTCATCGATCCGTCCGCCTTGCATGCTCGGCTTCAGGTGGCCGAACGCCAGGCGCGTTTGTTGAAGATTGGGCAACGGGTCACGATCACCACGCCGAACGGTCGTCTCGAAGCCAAGATCGTCCGCATCGACCCTACCGTGACCCAAGGTCAAGTGGTGGCGGATGCCGAATTCATCGGCGCCATTCCTCCGGGATTGCGCCAGGATCTCGCGGTCGACGCCAGGATCAATCTCGATCGTATCAACGCTGCGTTGGTCGTGGCCAAACCCAGCGGGCTGAGCGCGCCCGGAAGGCTTCGTGTATTCGTCGTCACCGGCAACCGGGCACGGGCGCGCGATGTCCTGTTCGGCCCGGTATCGCCGGATCGCGCAGTCGTCCTGGATGGCCTTAAGGCCGGAGAACGGATCGTGGTTTCGGACATCGGCCAGTGGAAAGACCAGCAGAACATCGATATCCGTTGAGGCCGATCAATGGGCATCTTCAATCATTCGCAGGATAAAAATGACGACAGCGATTGCTCTTGAGCGTGTTTCGCGCGCCTTCGAAACTCAAAGCGTGCGGACTCATGCGGTTTCCGATATCTCCCTGCAGATACAGGAAGGCGAGTTCGTAGCCATCACTGGCCCTTCGGGTTGCGGTAAATCGACATTGCTCGGCCTGATGGGACTGATCGACAGGCCGAGTTCCGGGACGATGTCGATTCTGGAACAACGCATCGACGCACTCTCTCCTGCCGGTCGGCGACGCTTCCGTGCGGAAAAGATCGGTTTCATCTTCCAGGCGTTCAATCTGATCGACGAAATCAGCAGTCTGGAGAACGTGGCATTGCCTTTGCGTTACCGCGGAATGACCCAATCGGAAAGGGAACGCGTCGCTGCCGAATGCTTGGATCGCGTGGGCCTCGCCCATCGTCGCGACCATTTTCCGTCCCAGTTGTCCGGTGGACAGCAGCAGCGCATCGCGATCGCGCGAGCGCTCGCCGTCAAACCGCCGATTCTTCTTGCCGACGAACCCACAGGCAACCTTGATGTCGAGAACCGGATGTCTGTGATGAGACTGCTTGACGAAGTGAACAGGGCCGGCAGTACGCTCGTGATCGTGACTCATGATGAGGAAATCGCGATGCGTGCCGGGCGCCGTCTTGTGTTGGAGGATGGCAAGCTGATCGCAACAGAAGGTGCATGACATGCCTGTGTCGCACCTACTCTCCGTGCTGCGCCGCCTTTCGAGGGATGGAGGCGTTTTTCTCGCTGCATCGGTGATCACGCTGACCCTTGTGGTCGCAGTGAATGCCGCCGTATTCGCGCTTGTGAATCAGACGCTTTTGTCGCCGTTGCCTTACGACAGCATCGATAAGCTGGTGGTGGTCCGGCCCTCGATCCGAATCGATGGCAATGTCTACGAGTCTGCGTTTTCGGGGCCGGAAGTCGAACGGTTGCGGGCCATCGAGAGCCTCAAGGGGAGCATCGGCGCGCTGCAGCTCGGCGAAGCGGCGGTACAACTGGACCGTCTTCCCCAGAAGCGCAGTGCGGTCTGGATCGACGATGGTCTGGTCGAATTGCTGGGGTTCAAACCCGAACTCGGTTCGCTCTCCGGATTCGATCCGGACTCGCCCGAGCCGGTCGTGGCGATCAGCCGGGACTACTGGTTGCGGGCGTTCGATGGTGATCAGGGCGTCGTGGGCCGCTCGATACGGGTCGATGGGCAGGCGCTCAAGATCGTGGGGGTATTTTCCGCGAGCGTGCGAGCGCCCCTGCCGGGCGCCGGCAGCAATCCGGATCTTTGGTTGCCGCTGCATCTCCAGCCGCAGGGTGCGGATCTTTATCTCGACGTGCTGGCGCGCCTCCGTGACCCGACTCAGGCAGAAGCCGTGCGCGAGCGTGTCGACAGCATGCTCAAGGCCGCCAGGAAAGACCAGAAGCCGGTCGAGCATGCCGGCGTTGAGGTGTTGCCGCTACAGTCCGTGCTGACCCAATGGGCAGCCAAGAGTCTCTGGATCATGCAGGGCGTAGGTTTGCTGGTTTTCATCGTGGCCGCCGGCAATATAGCCAGCGTGTTCCTTCTGCGTTGCGAGGAGAGAGGCCGCGAAATCGCCATCCATACGCTGCAGGGCGCCGGGTGGCGGCACGTCTATTGGCTGATCGCCAGCGAGCTGCTGATCGTCTGTCTCATGAGCACAGCGGTCGGACTCGCGCTCGCCGCGATTTTCCTCCCGGTGCTTCAACAGCTCGCATTCGAGTCGCTGCCCATCGGCGACGTGTCGCTCGATCCGCTGTCCGCATCGGTCGTGGTAATGGTTGTCGCGTTTGCCGGATTGGTCATCGCCGCGATCCAGGTCGCGCGATTCGTCCGGCGCGATGGCGTTTCCGGGCTGGCCGGCGGACACAGTATCGCGGGTTCGCGCGCGCTGTCGCGCACGCAGTCCGTCTTCATCGGCGGCCAGGCGGGGCTGTCCGTCGGGGTCGCATTGGTGACGGCGATGCTCGCTGTGCATTTGTCGCGACAGCAGAGCGTCGATCCCGGCTACAGCCGCGAGGCGGCCTTCCTGCGTATCGAGGCGGCAGGCTCAGGCGCACTCGAACAGCATCAGCTGAACGCCATTCTCGACGCTGCACGGGAAGACGATCCGAAACTCATGGCCGGACTCGCCAGCAGCCCGCCATTGAGCGGAACCGTGGCCAAGCTGGTGATCGCGGCTGGAGGGGGTGGCGAACCATTGGTGGTCAACCAGAACCTGGTCGACGATGGCTTCTTCCGCGCGTTCGATCTGGAACCGACCGCTGGACGGGTCATCGCCAAAGACGATATGCGTTTCTCGCGACCGGTCGCGGTCGTCAATGCGGCCTTGGCACGCCAGCTCGGTCAGCGCGGCAATCCCATCGGCCAGTGGCTCGTGGATACCAACTCGCCCGGCCAGCTCCGCTATGAAGTGGTGGGAATCGTTCCCGAAATCGGCAGCATCGATCCTTTCGGCAAAGAAGGTCCGGCTGTCTATGTGCCCTTCAAGGCAGAGGACGCACGCAAGACTTACCTCATTGCGCGTGGCGGTCGCGATCCTGTCGCGGTGCTTCGCTCGGCAATGGAAAAAGTCCGGATGCCGGTCGTGATCGCGGAAGAAGCGACCGTACAGCAGCAGCTCGATTCGCTGTTGAGGCCCTTATATGCGTTCGCGATGGCCGTCGCCTTCGGCGCACTGGTTGCGCTTGTGCTGTCGATCGTCGGATTGATAGGAGCGGTGTCCAGCGTGATCGCCAAACGTCGTCGAGAGCTGGAGTTGAGGATCATGCTGGGCGCCAGGGCAAAGCACCTGCTGCAGGTGACCGCGATCCACGTGCTGTGGCCTTGCCTGTCCGGGGCGTTCCTGGGTCTGGGAATGGCCATCGTGGCGGCACGTTATCTGACCGGGACGGTATTCGGTTTCGACATGCCGTCCTTCGCGCTGCTCGGTCTGGTCTGTCTGGCGGCCGTCGCGTTGTTGCTGATGTTGTCCACCATTCCAGTCGGCTTGATGTTCAGAAAGGATGTCTCGCGCTAGCGATCCCGGTTCGACCCGCATGCGTCGATCCAGCCCCGCTCATCCCGGGCCGGGACGGGTTGACTTCAACCCGGGACCTCATGCCACGATCTTCGGACTCATGACGCCGCGGATTGTCGGAAGCGGTCTTCGGGCGGAATCGGGCACGACCGGGTCGATGCATGAAGCGTGTCTGCGCTTCGCTCGCCCGGAATCCGTCAGGATCGGCATCAGGCTGGCAAGCGGGATACCCACTCACGAACGTTTCGACGGCCGATCGATGCCGACATTGCGGCGCTGGCGCGTCGAGGAGCTAAGTAGATGCATGGATCATGGCGGAAGGTCGGAGCGGGCGTTGCGCTCGTACTGGCGGCATTGGCAATGTGGTACGCATTGCGCTCCCGGGAGTCGATCGCCACAACGGACCCGGCGGTGGCGAGCGGATCGCCGCCATCGGTGGCGGCTTCGTCAGGGGCTGCGGACATGTCGGCCGGAGCCCCTCTTCCCAAAGCCGATGCGCCGCTCTCCGAGTCGTTGTCCTTGCTCGAGTCGCGTTCGAAGGCGGGGGATGCAGCGGCGAGTTGCCGCATCGCGCTGGATGCGGTGTCGTGCCGGGAATTCGCGACATCGGGCGAAGTGATCGGCGATATGGAAACGATGGCGGCCCGTCTTCCGGACGGCGTCGAAGACGACGTGGATTTCATCTCGCGGCTGGAAGCCCGCCGCGATCGCGCATCCGTCTTGTGCCGAGGAATCGATTCCGGCTGGGTCGAGCGCAACGCATGGCGCTACATGCTGCGCGCAGCGCAGCAAGGCGATCTGCGGATGGCGGTGCGTTTCGCCACGGATCCCCCGATGGATCGCGAACGTTTTCTGGACAATCCCGAAGCTTGGCGCGCATACGCCGAAAATGCTCGCCGTCTACTGGAATCCGCCGCCGCTCAAGGCGAAATCTCTGCCTGGTACTACCTGCAGCAGGCGTATGCCGGCCGGCCCGTGCTTATCGGGATGCCCGACAGCATCCAGGCCGATCCTGAAAATGCTGCTTACCATGCGATGGTGCTTCGTTCATTCGCGGACGCGGCGACGGTACGCGACCTCGATGGTCAATTGGGCGATTTACGCAAGCTGTTCGACGATGCGCGTTGGAGCGGGATCGAGCGTCGAGCGCAAGTCCGTATCGCCCAGGGTTTCCCGGAGGCGGCATCCGGACCTGTCGATTTCGACAGCGGGGTGTTCGCCAACCATGGCGTCGACAGTTGTATTCAGTGAATGCGTCAGCTGCTTCAAACCGGGCCTGGATGCAGACCCACTTCGAGCGGCGGCCACGCTTCTGCGGCGGGCCTCAACAGCAGCGCGACGCCCCGCGCCCGTAGCGCGCTTCCAGGCGATTGACGAAGAACGCCTCGCGGGTCATCGGCGGCGTGTCCGGGTGCATGCGCCGCATGTGCGCGAGGTACAGGTCGTAGTCGGGCACGCCCACGATCAGCCGCGCGGTCTGCGCCAGCAGGCGCCAGAGCGCGCGTGCGCGCTCAGCGAAGGGTGTCGATCGCGACATAATCGCTCTCCAGCACGCTCGGCTGCGTCTGCCGGCGCGCGATCAGTGCGGCGCGCAAGCCGAAGATCAGCATCAGCGTCACCACGCTCATGAACAGCACGCACAGCGCGGCGTCGAGTTGATTGTTGAAGACGATGCGCTCCATATCCTGCAGCGACTTCGCCGGGGCCAGCACTTCGCCCGAGGCCAACGCCGCGCCGAACTTGTCGGCGTTGGCGAGGAAACCGATCTTCGGGTCGGCGTGGAAGAGTTTCTGCCAGCCCGCGGTCATCGTGCACACCAGCAGCCACACCGTCGGCACTGCCGGGATCCACAGATAACGCTCGCGCTTCATCTTCACGATGACCACGCACACGAAGATCATCGCCATGCTGGCCAGCATCTGGTTGGCGATGCCGAACAGCGGCCACAGCGTATTGATGCCGCCCAGCGGATCGACCACGCCCTGGTACAGGAACCAGCCCCAGCCGGCGACCGCCAGCCCGGTGCAGACGATGTTCGCGGTCCAGCTTTCGGTGCGGCGGAACGGCGCATACACCACGCCCACCACTTCCTGGATCATGAAGCGCGCCACGCGCGTGCCGGCGTCGATGGTGGTGAGGATGAACAGCGCCTCGAACAGGATGGCGTAGTGGTACCAGAACGCCATCATCCCGCTGCCGCCGACCATGCCGTGCAGGATCTGCGCCATGCCCACCGCCAGCGTGGGCGCGCCGCCGGTGCGCGACAGCACCGTGGACTCACCGATCTCGTTCGCGGTCGCGGTCAACATCTCCGGTGTGATCACGAAGCCCCAACTCGAAATCGCCGCCGCCGCCGATTCCGGCGTAGTGCCGATCAGCGCCGCAGGCGAATTCATCGCGAAATACAGGCCCGGGTCCAGCACGCAGGCCGCGATCAGCGCCATGATCGCGACGAACGCTTCCATCAGCATGCCGCCGTAACCGATCACCCGCGCGTCGCGCTCGTTCTCCAGCATCTTCGGCGTGGTGCCGCTGCTGATCAGCGCATGGAAACCCGAGATCGCGCCGCACGCAATCGTGATGAACAGGAACGGGAACAGCGACCCCGAGAACACCGGGCCGCTGCCGTCGATGAACTTCGTCATCGCCGGCATCTTCAGCTCCGGCATCGCGAACAATATCGCCACCGCCAGCAGCACCACCGTGCCGATCTTGAGGAAAGTGCTGAGGTAATCGCGCGGCGCCAGCAGCAGCCACACCGGCAGCACCGCCGCCACGAAGCCGTACCCGATCAGCATCCACGCCAGCGCCTTGCCGTCGAACGTGAAGCGCGGCCCCCACACCGCCGACGCCGCCACCGCTTCGCCCAGCCAGATCGATGCGAGCAGCAGCACCAGGCCGATGATCGACACTTCCATGATCCGCCCCGGCCGCAGCCAGCGCAGATAGATGCCCATGAACAGCGCGATGGGAATGGTCATCGCCACCGTGAACGTACCCCACGGACTGATCGCCAGCGCCTTCACCACCACCAGCCCCAGCACCGCCAGCAGGATCACCATGATCGCCAGAATGCCGACCATCGCCGTCAGCCCGGCCGCGTTGCCCATCTCGCTGCGGATCATGTCGCCCAGCGACCGCCCGTCGCGCCGCGTCGACAGGAACAACACCATGAAATCCTGCACCGCGCCCGCCAGGATCACCCCGAACAGGATCCACAGCATCCCCGGCAGATACCCCATCTGCGCCGCCAGCACCGGCCCCACCAACGGCCCCGCGCCCGCGATCGCCGCGAAATGGTGGCCGAACAGCACCCGCTTGTCGGTGGGCACGTAATCCAGCCCGTCGTTGCGCCGCCACGCCGGCGTCGCCCGCGTCCCGTCCAACCGCAGCGCGTACTCGGCGATGTACTTCGAATAGAAGCGGTACCCGATCGCGAACATCGACACCGCCGCCGCCACGATCCAGAACGCACTGATCGTCTCCCCCCGCGACAGCGCCACCGTGCCCAGGCAGAACGCCGCGAACAGCGACAGCAACCCCCAGCCGGCGATCTTGATCATCGTCATGCCCCACACCCCGAATGCGCGGCCCCTCCGGCCGAAGCCCGAAGGGTCGCCCGGATACCCCGGCGGGTCAATCGAGGGGCGAGGCTCCGGCTTCCGTAGGAGGGCCTTCAGGCCCGATCTCTTGATCTTCGTACGACGCCCTCAGGCCCGATCTCTCGCTCTTCGTAGGAGGGCCTTCAGGCCCGATCTCTTGATCTTCGTACGAGGCCCTTCAGGCCCGATCTTTCGACCCTGCATCCAAACACCCGCCACCCCACAACCCACACACACCGCAACCCCTCAACGCAACACACCCGCAGAAAACTCCGACGCATCGAACAAAGCCAGCGACACATCCCCGATCTCGTCCGGCCCTAGCACGCGTTCCGCCCCTCTCCCGCCTTCCACGCGATCAAACCCGCGATGCACTACCCCCATCAAACGCCACTCATCGCCCCCGGGCACAGGCGTGAACCGGAACTCGCTCGACCAAGACTCGCGCGACCCGCCCTCGAAGCGCAGCGTGAGCGCCCGGGGTTCGATGCGGACGCCCTGCAGCGGGTCGCCGGCCATGCCGCCGCAGCGAAGGCAGGCGATCGCGCGCGGGCTTTCGATCGCCCGTTGCAGGCGGCCGTTGGCATCGCGGCGCAACAGCAGCAGCGGGCGAGGCTGGCGGGCTGCTTCGCCATCACCCGCATCCAACACGATCGCCGCATCCTGATCGCCATCGCCGTCCACATCCCCGCGTGCGGCCAGACGCAAACTGGCGCCAGCGGGCAGGAATGCCGACAGTTCGACATCCGAAGCATCGGGTTGAGACAGCCCCGGCTGCGACGCGCATGCCGACAGCAGCGCCAGGCCCAAGCCCGCCCATACGGCAAGAGATTGCGGGAGTGACTGCATGACCGTCCTGTCCTTGGCCCTTTCGGGCGAGCCGGCCCAGTGTAGGCAATCGCCTCGGCCGGCAAAACCTGTCGGATCAATCGGAATGCAGCCCCCGGCCGCGCCAAGTCTCCAATGCCCTTCAACCGCCATTGGTCCCCGCTGACCGGCACGCGTGCCCCAGAAGGCCGGCGATGGCCATGTACGCGCCCACCGCCGGCCCGGCAGAGTCACAGCCTCACCCCACCGGCTCAATCACCAACCGCCCCGCATCCACCCGCACACGCACGCGCTGGCCGATGTCGAACCCTGCGCGCTGCAGCCACCGGCCGCTGAGGCGCAGCACCGGCGACCACTGCGTGCCCGTGCGGAAACCGTCGTGGCGCAGATCGCGCGCGGTGCCGAACACGGTGATGTGGCGCTGCGGATGGGCCTCGTCGGTCGAGGCATCGGAAGCGGGGCAGGCGGCAGGGGTGGCCGCCAAGGAAGGCAACGGCGCAGCGCGCCGGCGGGTGGTCTTGGGCATGTGGATTGTCCTAGTAGAGAGGTTCAAATTCGCCCCCTTGTTCAAGAGAGGGCGGCCGGGTGCTTGAACACCGCTACTAGACGGCCCGCAGCTTTTCCCTTGCGGGTCTTGCATGACTGCGGACACCCGACCATAGAAAACGCGCGCCCGCCGCCGCGATGGCCGAAAACGGGCGCAAAAAAACCGCAGGACTGTCGGGTGCGGTCGCCGCTAGTAGCAAGGTGTGTTCAGCACCTGCGCCGACTGTAGGGCAGGGGCGGCAGAGGGTCAATCCGAAGGCCCGCCGGAGCCCCGCCCCTCATCCGTCGCTTCGCGCCACCTTCTCCCCGCAGGCGGGGAGAAGGAATGGCCACTCGACCCTCGGCGTTCCTTCTCCCTGTACCCCGCAGGCGGGAGGAGGAGATCACCATCCCGTGCTCCGCTTTTCTTCTCCCCGTGCCACGCACGGGGAGAAGGTGGCCGAAGGCCGGATGAGGGGCGCTTTTCGCCGGGAACCGCAGCGCCCATCCCGCATCCCGCAGCCAACGCGGTAAAGTCCCCGCACCAATACAGGGGTCACACACAGCGTGTTCGAACAGACTTTCAAGAACATCGACGATGTTCTGCACAAGGACGCCGGCTGCACCAGCGAGCTCGACTACACCGAGCAAAGCTCATGGCTGCTGTTCCTCAAATATCTCGACGCGCTGGAGCGCGAGAAAGCCGCCGAAGCCAAACTCGAAGGCAATCGTTACGACTACATCCTCAGCAAACCCCATCGCTGGGAATCCTGGGCCGCGCCCAAGACCAGGGACGGCAAGATCGACCACAACGTCGCGATGACCGGCGACGACCTGCGCGACTTCGTCGACGGCAAGCTCTTCCCCTACCTCGCCGGCTTCAAACAGCGCGCCAGCGGTTCGGACACCATCGAATATAAGATCGGCGAGATCTTCAGCGAAATCAAAAACCGGCTGCAGAGCGGCTACAGCCTGCGCGACGCCATCGATCTGATCGACGAGCTGCGCTTCGGAAGCCAGACCGAGAAGCATGAGCTGTCGCACCTGTACGAAGCCAAGATCAAGAACATGGGCAACGCCGGGCGCAACGGCGGCGAGTACTACACGCCGCGCTCGCTGATCCGCGCGATGATCAAGGTGGTCGACCCGAAGATCGGCGAGCGCATCTACGACGGCGCCTGCGGCTCGGCCGGCTTCCTGTGCGAAGCCTTCGACCACCTGCGCCCGCTGGCGAAGAAAGCCGCCGACCTCAAGACCCTGCAGACAAAAACCTTCTTCGGCAAGGAAAAGAAAAGCCTCGCCTATGTCATCGCGATCATGAACATGATCCTGCACGGCATCGAAGCGCCCAACATCATTCACACCAATACCCTGGGCGAGAACATCAACGACATCCAGCAGCGCGACCGTTTCGATGTGATCCTGGCCAATCCGCCGTTCGGCGGCAAGGAGCGCAAGGAAATTCAGCAGAATTTCCCGATCAAGACCGGCGAAACCGCGTTCCTGTTCCTGCAGCACTTCATCAAATCGCTGAAGGCCGGCGGCCGCGCCGCCATCGTCATCAAGAACACCTTTCTCAGCAACGCCGACAACGCCTCCACCAGCCTGCGCAAACAATTGTTGGAAACCTGCAACCTGCACGCCGTGCTGGATATGCCAAGCGGCACGTTCCAAGGCGCGGGCGTGAAGACCGTGGTGCTGTTTTTCGACAAGGGCGCACCCACGCGCAAGGTCTGGTTCTATCAGTTGAACCCGGGCCGCAATATGGGCAAGACCAACCCGCTCAATGACGAGGATCTGGCCGATTTCGTCGCGCTGCAGAAAACCTTCGCCGATTCGGCGCAGAGCTGGTCGGTGGATGTGGCCGACATCGACAGCAAGACCTGGGACTTGTCGGTCAAGAATCCGAACGGCGGCGATGAAGTTGCATTGCGCACGCCACAGGAGATTCTGGATGAGATTGCGGCCTTGGATGTGGAGAGTGCTGAAGTTTTGGCGGTGATTCGGGAGCTTGTAATTCAATGAAAGGCTGGCTCAAAACGGAGTTGGGTGCAGTCGCCAGCGTCAGTGCAGGAAACTCAGCGCCACAGGATCCTCGGCTGTTTGTTGATGGCAATTTTCCTTTCTTCAGAACATCAGACGTTGGTCGCATTCGGGTAGGTGATATCGAAGCAGCAGTTGATAACTTGAATGACGAAGGAGTTCGCGGCCTGCGGCTCTTCCAAAAAGGCACTATCCTATTTCCAAAAAGCGGAGCGTCAACGTTCTTGAATCATCGTGTGATGATGGCTGTGGATGGATATGTGTCGAGTCACTTGGCGACCATCGTGTCGAATCCTACTTACGTTGATTCACGGTTTTTGTTGTACTTTCTGACGACGATTCGCGCGCAGGAGATGGTGCAAGATCACGCATACCCGTCGCTAAATCTGCCATTGATCGCAAGTATTAAGGTTCCTCTGCCAACGATCGATGAGCAGCGCCGCATCGCCGCCACCCTCGACGAGGCTTTCGAGGGCATCGTCACCGCCAAAGTCAATGCCGAGAAGAATCTGAAGAATGCTCGCGAATTATTTGAGAGCCGACGTGAAGAGTTATTTTCGCGATCTAAAGCTGATTGGATTAATCGATCACTGTCAGATATCTGTGACATCAAGCATGGCTATGCTTTTGAGGGCGAATTCTTTGCGGCTTCTGGAGATCATGTTTTACTCACGCCTGGAAATTTTTTCGAAGCAGGGGGCTACCGTGATCGTGGTGAAAAACAGAAATATTTCATCGGCCCAATACCTAGCGGCTACATTCTTAAAAAAGACGATCTTTTGCTTGCGATGACAGAACAGGCCGCAGGCCTTTTGGGAAGCCCATTGCTCGTTCCGGAATCCGGTCGATTTCTGCACAACCAGCGGCTTGGGCTTGTGCAGCCCCGGGAGGGTGTGGCTTGGTCGAATGAATTCTTTTTCCATGTTTTCAATCTGAAGCGTGTTCGTAGTGAAATCCATGCGAGCGCCTCGGGTGTAAAAGTTAGGCACACGTCGCCCAGCAAGATTGGTGCTGTTAGCGTTGATTTTCCGGTTGAACTCAAAACGCAAAGGCGTATTGCATCTTCCATGATTGATTTTTGGGAGGAATGTGACCGGCTTGCAGCTATATTTGAATCCAAGCTAGCAGCTCTCGATGAGCTAAAAAAAGCCCTCCTGCACCAAGCCTTCACCGGACAACTCTAAAGGCGCACAAGGATGAACGAAGCCGAGACCCGCGCCGAGCATATCGACCCCGCATTGAAAGCGGCGGGTTGGGGCGTGGTGGACGGCAGCCGCGTGCTGCGCGAGCACCCGATCACGCTGGGCCGGCTGCAGGGCGGCAGGCGGGGCGGGCGCGCGAAGGCCGAGATCGCCGACTACGTGCTGGTGTATCGCAACACCAAACTCGCGGTGATCGAAGCCAAGGCCTGGGACAAACCGCATACCGAAGGCGTCGGTCAGGCGAAGTCCTACGCCGCGAAGTTGGCGGTGCGCTACACCTTCGCCAGCAACGGGCAGGCGCTCTACCGCATCGACATGCAGACCGGCGAAGAGGGCGATGTCGCCGCATACCCGACGCCCGACGAACTCTGGGCGCTGACCTTCGCCGAAGCCAACGCATGGCGCGACCGCTTCGCCGCGATTCCGTTCGAGGACAAGGGCGGCGCGTGGCAGGGGCGCTATTACCAGGACATCGCCATCGCGCGCGTGCTCGACGCCATCGCCTACGGACGCGACCGCATCCTGCTGACGCTGGCGACCGGCACCGGCAAGACCTTCATTGCGTTCCAGCTCGCGTGGAAATTGTTCCAGAGCCGCTGGAACCTGGGCGACTGGCGCAGTGGCGCCGAACCGACGCGGCGCCCGCGCGTACTGTTCCTGGCCGACCGCAACAATCTGGCCGACCAGGCTTACAACGCATTTTCGGCCTTTCCCGAAGATGCATTGGTGCGCATCGACCCGGCCGATATCCGCAAGAAGGGTCGAGTGCCGAAGAACGGCAGCATCTTCTTCACCATTTTCCAGACCTTCATGAGCGGCCCGCCGAAAGACGGCCAGCCCTCGCCGTACTTCGGGGAATACCCGCCCGATTTCTTCGACTTCATCGTCATCGACGAATGCCATCGAGGCGGCGCCAACGACGAAGGTTCATGGCGCGAGATTCTCGAATACTTCTCGCCTGCGGTGCAGTTGGGCCTGACCGCCACGCCCAAGCGCACGATCAATGCCGACACCTACAGCTACTTCGGCGAACCGGTGTACGTCTATTCGCTGAAGGAAGGCATCAACGACGGCTTCCTCACGCCGTTCAAGGTCAAGCAGATCGCGACCACGCTGGACGAATACGTCTACACCGCCGACGACCGCGTGATCGAAGGCGAGATCGAGGCCGGCAAGCGCTACGAGGAAAAGGACTTCAACTGGATCATCGAGATCAGGGAGCGCGAAGCCTATCGCGTGCGCTTGATGATGGACATGATCGATCAGCGCGAAAAGACCCTGGTATTCTGCGCCACCCAGACGCATGCGCTCGCGGTGCGCGACCTGATCAATCAGATGAAGATCAGCGTCGATCCGCTGTACTGCGTGCGCGTCACCGCCAACGACGGCGCGCTGGGCGACCAGCACCTGCGCGATTTCCAGGACAACGACAAGACCATTCCGACGGTGCTCACCACATCGCAGAAACTGTCGACCGGCGTGGATGCGCGCAACGTGCGCAACATCGTGCTGATGCGCCCGGTGGCTTCGATGATCGAGTTCAAGCAGATCATCGGTCGCGGCACCCGGCTGTACGACGGCAAGGACTATTTCACGATCTATGATTTCGTGAAGGCACATCATCATTTCAACGACCCGGAATGGGACGGCGAGCCCATCGAGCCGCCCGAGCCGGGCATGCCGAGACCGCGCGGCGATCGCGTTCAGGAGCCGCCGCCCGGTGAAGACTACGGCGAGAAGCCTAAGCCGCCGAAGAAGATCCAGATCAAACTGGCCGACGGCAAGGTGCGCAAGATCCAGCACATGACCGCGACCTCGTTCTGGAGCGCCGATGGCCGCCCGATGTCGTCGACGCAGTTCGTGGAATCCCTGTACGGCGCGCTGCCCGAATTCTTCAAGGACGAAGACGAACTGCGCCGGCAGTGGAGCGCGCCCGACACGCGCAAGGCGCTGTTGATGGGCTTGGCCGACAAAGGCTTCGGCCACGATGCGCTGATGGAAATGCAGAAGATCGTCGAGGCCGAGAACAGCGACCTGTTCGATGTGCTCGCGCATGTGTCGTTCGCGGCGGATCCGGTGTCGCGGGAAGCCCGTGCCCATGCCGCGAAGACGGCTGCGGAAACGGCATTGACGGACCCGCAGCGCGCCTTCGTCGATTTCGTGCTGGCGCAGTACGTCGCGCAGGGCGTGGAGGAGTTGGATCAGGAGAAATTGTCGCCGCTGTTGAGGTTGCGGTATCAAGCGCTGGGCGATGCTTTCGCCGAGCTTGGTGAGCCGGATCGGATACGCGAGATTTTTATCGGGTTTCAGCAGCATCTTTACGTCAAGCGTTAGCTGTTTACGTTCTCGCCGCTTCGCGAAAAGCGCCTCTCATCCGGCCTTCGGCCACCTTCTCCCCGCGATGCGGGGAGAAGGAGAGTAACGTCCCCGCGATGCGGGGAGAAGGAGAGCAACGTCCCCGCGATGTGGGGAGAAGAGAGCAACGGTGCGGCGAGCACAACGGATGCTGTGCTTCATTCCCTCTCCCCGTCTACGGGGAGAGGGTGCCCGCAGGGCGGGTGAGGGGCGACCAGCGCGGCAGCGATCACAGCCAAGGCATCATCGATCCGAAGCAGCACATCGTCGTTCCATAAGCGAATCACCCGATAACCCAACTGCTGAAGGCGTCGCGTGCGATTGTCGTCGTAGGCCTGCTGGTCGAGATGTTGGCTGCCGTCCAGTTCGACGATCAGGCGGGCTTGCAGGCAGACGAAATCCGCGTAGAAACGATCGATCCGGTGCTGGCGACGGAACTTGCAACCGAGCAGGCGGCGATCGCGAAGATGCTGCCAGAGGGTGCGCTCGGCTTCGGTTTGCCGGCGGCGCAGGCTGCGTTCGCGCACGCGGGGTTGTGGGCCGCGCATCGGGTTTGCTCCTGGGTGGGCAGGGTATGGTGGCGGCCTGGAAAGTGCATGGATGTCGGTATTGTCTGAAAGTGGTGTGGGGAAAGCCCGCCCCTCATCCGGCGCTGCGCGCCACCTTCTCCCCGCTGTGCGGGGAGAAGGAGAGCGGCGCGTGTTGTGCGTGGGAATGAGAGCGGCTGCCGTGTCGGAAAATCCCTACCCCTTATCGCGGCATGCACCGACATCCACCACGCCATCGTTCCGCGATGCTGCCTGCGCTCCGGGAACGGTCCCGGGCATCAACAGGAGGATCGAGGGATGGCACAGAACCTGATGTCGTTGGCGTTGAGCGCCGATGATCTGGATGCGGTAGATGCGGCGCTGTCGGCGCTGGAAGCGCGATTGGCGGGGCTGGTGGCGCTGCAGCCGGATGATCGGCGGGGGCTGACCAAGATGGGCGACAAGTCGGAGGCCTTCTGCCGGCAGACGCTGACGGTGCTGGCGCAGAACCCGCAGGTGATTCCGCCCAGCTTCGATCTGGTCGAGGCGCGGGCGGATCTGGCGGCGGTGGATGTGCTGCGGCCGCGGCTGGCGCGGCTGCGTCGGCTGACCGAACGGGCCGACGATTCGGAGATGGCGCTGGGCAGCGATGTGATGATCGCGTCGCTGGAAGGCTATGCGTTGCTGAAGGTCTCGGGCCGCAATCAGGGCCTGGAAGGGCTGCGGCAGTCGCTGTCGGCGCGGTTCGGCAAGACCGCCCGGCGCGCGGAGCCTCCGGCAGTGGCTGGCGGTTGAGGGGTTGGCGTTCCGGGCGGTGGATGTGCTGCCCGGAGCGTCGTTGGTGGGGCTTGGAGCTGCGGCGGTGGGGCGGAAAGCGTCGGCGCTGGTGTTCGACAGCATCGCCGGTGAGGCTGCGAGCCGCATCGATGGTGAAAATTTCACCAATGTTGGTGTTGTGGTGCTGCGGTGCCGGGGCAAATTGCTGCGATGTTGGGGTTCGGCACCCTCGCGCGCGGGGCTTTCAGCTGCGGCGATGGTGAAATTTTCATCGATGCTGGTGTGTGGGTGCTACGACGTCGTAGCGCGTCGCTCCAACGTTGCTGTTCCGGACGCGGCGGGTGGAGATGCGATGCCGTTGCGATACACGTTGTAGGAGGGCCTTCAGGCCCGAGCTTGTGTGGCTTGTGTAGGAGGGCCTTCAGGCCTGAGCTCGAAAGAGTCGCGGCGAGCGTTGGGAAAAGCTCGGGCCTGAAGGCCCTCCTACGAAACGCAACGGCAGATCCCTTTGCGGGCTGCGCCCGTGTTCGGGATGACAGAGGTTGGCGATGCGAGTGACCACGCACTGTAGGAGGGACTTCAGGCCCGATGGATGCTGCCGATGGTTTCGCGGCTGAAGCTGCTGCTGCGCGGGCGTAGGTGCTTCGTGGGTTCTGAGCGGTGCGCGCTTTGCCGTCAACTTACCCGCGCACCCATGCTCGGCCCGGTTTGTCCCTGTGCTTGCGACAGTTGTTGATCCTGCTGTCGCGTCTGTTCCAACGTTCGCTGCTGCGTGATCTGTTCGGCTTGTTGCAGGCTTTGCTGTGCGGAAACGTGTTGCGCTTCGGCGATGTTGATATACGTGTTGAACATAGGCTCCTTGCCCAGACTGTGCGGTGCGTGCACGACGGCGAGATGATTGTTGTAGATGCCGATATGATCGGCCTGCTTGATGGTAGGGTTGGACACCATCGCCAGATATGCGGCTGCGCTGACGTTGCCAATGGCAGTTTCGTTGAGACTGCCATCAGCAGAGACGGTTTCGCGGATTCTTCCATATGCGGCATTGCCGGGCACACCGATGGCGGCAGGGTCATTGATCGCGCCCTGGCGACCTTGCGGGGCATGGAACGGCATTCTGCCCGGCTCTATATGATCGTTTTGATCTGCCGGGCGTGCAGGTCGGGGTTGGGGTGCCGGTGGTCCTTGCTGCTGCTGTGCAGGCGTCCAGCCATCTGCAGTGAGTCGGTTTTCGACTCCGGCGGGGCTGCGCACCGTCAATAGCCCCTGCTGGTTAAGCTCGGTGCGAGCGATTTCTTCTCTCGCCAGTGCATTGATCCCCGAGATCACGACCCGTTGCGCGGGCACACCGTCCTCGGTCATTGCGCGGATGCGTTCGCCGCTGGCGGGGCTGCGCATCATCGCGTCGAACAATTGGATATTCGGATTGGTATTGAAGTTCTGCGTCAGTCCTACGTTGCCATTGGTGTGGACCTCTTCCCGCCACGCGCGACTCAGTTGCCCATCTCCGGTTTCCAGCGCATTCATCAGCCCGATGCCGACCAGTGCATTATCTCTACCCGAAACGATTGCGGTTCGGGCAGCAGGATTGAGGTTCTGTATGCCTTGATCGCCGATCCACTGGTTGACCTGATCCGAGGACTGTTCAGCCGCCTGCAGGTGACGCAGCAGTTGCCCGCCCTTGTTTTCGTTCTGGTTGTAGAGTTTGCTGGTCATCGCAACGATCTCGGCAGCCTGCTCCGGATCGCGCGTGCTCAGGCGCTGTAACCAATCGATCTGGGAAAGCGGCTGGCCGACGTTCTCCCATTTGCGATCAATCTGCTCGCGATTGAGACTGTCGACGAATTCGCGGCCGTTGTCCGAGCGCAGATAGGTATTCAATCGTGTCTGCTCGTCTGCGGCCAGTGCATTGCCGGCCTGGCCACGCGTCTGCAGCCGACGCGACAGGGAATCCACTTCCTGCTCGCTGAAACGCTGTCCTTCCTGCGCCCAGGCTTGATAGCCGTCCAGAAGGACGTCGACTTTATCGCCGCGTCCAGGTTGACCGAAATCCCACTGGACAACGCCGACCGACCAGCCAGAGTTGCCTGTGCTGTGCACCAATCCATAAGCGGGATAAGTGTTGGTCTCGCTTCCACGCCCGACCGCGTTGTAAGCGATGGCTTCGTAGGTGCGACGATCCAGCGGGTTGTAGGTGTAGTTGTCTTCCGTCACAACGCAACTCCTTTTATTGTCCGGTCGAGGCCTTCAATGCTTCCAGTTCGGCGATGCGCGCCTTTGTTTTAGCAAGTCGGCATGCTTCCGCGAGATTCTCCGACTCGCTCCGGGCCATGCCCTGCGCAAGCGGTTCCAGCGCGCATTGCGCGTCGCGATACGCTTGCCAGGCAGTGCTTGCATCCTTCGAATACTCGGCGAGATCATCGAGGTATGCGCGGTCGCTGTCCGTGTAGCTTGCGTAAGCCTGCCGAGCCGATTGCACTAGGTTGGCTTCCGCCTGCCGCAATGTTTGTTCCGCAGCGTACATCTGGGCATATGGTCTGCAGCTCATGGGACGCATGCGTTCGCAGTCGTCGATAAATACTTCTCCCTGTTTCGCAAGGCATGCTCGCTTTTCCGGAAGCGTCGAAATAGAGAAGCAATCGGACTCTTTGATGGGCGCCGGCGCTGGTTTGGCCAAAGGCGTTCTGGCGCATGCGGCAAACGGAAACGCCAGTATCGCGAGGATCAGTCCTTGGCAGATGCTGGATGCGCAGTCTTGGAAAACGGATGCGGTCGTCCTGTGATCCATGATGTCTCCTGAACAAGCGGTTTGAAACACTTTAACGCGCATTGAGCCCAAGGCCCAACTCGACCGTCCGGTTAACTCGATCACCGACACTGCGACGAGCGGGCAGAAGGAGTTCTCTGGCCCGGTGGGGCTATGTCCGATTAGCATGGCTGCTAAATTTTCTTCCCGAAACGCGATAGCCGATCCCTCAACGGGCTGCGCCCGTGTTCGGGATGACAGAGGTTGGCGATGCGAGTGAAGCGCACTGTAGGAGGGCCTTCAGGCCCGAGATGTTTCCGGGGAGATGGATGATGTCGGCAGAAGATCGGGCCTGAAGGCCCTCCTACAGGGGGCGGCGTTGAGATGCGATTGCCTACAACCAACGCACCTTCTTCAGGTATCGATACAACGCGAAGCACACGGTGGCGACGCCGCCGATCAGAATCGCGTAGCTGTATTTACCTTCGATCTCGGGCATGAACTTGAAGTTCATGCCGTACCAGCTGGCGACGAGGGTGGGGGCGGCGAGGAGGGCGGCCCAGCCGGCGAGTTTCTTCACCACTTCGCCCTGGTTGATGGTGACCAGGGAGAGGTTGACGCTCATGGCGGCGCTGAGCATTTCGCGCAGGGTGTCGATGATGTCGTTCAGGCGGACGACGTGGTCGAGGACGTCGCGGAAGTAGAGTTTGGCTTCTTCCGTCACCTGGGTCATCTGGGTGCGGGTGAGCTGGGCAAGGATGTCCTGCAGCGGGGCGACGGCGAGCCGCAGCTGCGTCAATTCTTTCTTGAGTTCGTAGAGTTTGACGATGGTGTCGCGGCGGAATTCGGCGGCGAAGATGTCGTGTTCGAGGGTGTTCAGTTCGTCGCGGAATTCGTTGACGATGGGCTGGTAGTTGTCGACGATGAAATCGAGGATCCCGTACAGCGCGAACGCCGGGCCCTGCGCCAGCAGTTCCGGTTCGCGTTCGAAACGGGCGCGGACGTGTCGATACGACAGCGATGCGCCGTGGCGCACGGTGATCAGGAAACGCGGTCCGACGAAGGCGTGGGTTTCGCCGAAGCGCACGTGGCCGTCGAGCAGTTGCGCGGTGTGCACGGCGAGGAACAGCGAGTTGCCGTAGGCCTCGATCTTCGGGCGCTGGTGCGCGTGCTGGGCGTCCTCGATGGCGAGGTCGTGCAGGCCGAATTCTTCCTGCAGTTTGTCGAGCAGGGTTTCCTCGGGCTCGTACAGGCCGACCCAGACGAAGCTGCCGTCGTCGATGGCGAGTGCGTCGCTGATCTGGTCGAGGCTGATGTCGGTGCGCTCGCCGTTGCGATAGACGGCGCAGTTGACGACGCATTCCGGCAGCGTCGGTGCGGGGGCGGGATTGTTCATGGCGGGCAGCTTGCCGGGATGGGGCGGGCGGGGCAAGCGGGGTGCTGTAGGAGGGCCTTCAGGCCCGAGCTTTCCGGAACGATCGCCGCAACCCTTTTAGAGCTCGGGCCTGAAGGCCCTCCTACAGTGAAACGGCGCCCAAAAACGGGTAGGCGTCGGCGGCGTCGACCAGACCGGCGCGCACGGGGTTGTTGAGGATGTAGTGCGCCATGGTCGGCAGGTCTTCTTCGACGCGTAGCGCATGATCGTGGAAACTGTTCTGCCAGACGGGCCCGATATGCGGATGACGCTGGCCCAGGAGGCGGGCGCTGGCGCCTTTGAGCCTGCCGATTACTTGCGATAGTGGGATATCGGTATCGAGCTGGATCAGGCCGTGCCAATGATCGGGCATGAGTACCCATGTCATCAGATGTGCGTCGGTCCAATGCCGGGGTTCTAGCAGTGCGGCGACCGCATCAGCGGCAACGTCGTGATCGCGGAAAATCGGTTTGCGTGCATGGGTGCAGAACGTGATCAGATAGATCTGTCCCGGTTGCGACACGCGGCCTTTGCGGAGTTGGTGGTGTGTGTAGTTCATCCGGGCAGCATGGGTGGATGCCGGGATCTGTGGAATCAGGCGAAGCAGCGGTTGGAGGTAGGTGTTTTCCGAAGGCGGAAAAGCTCGGGCCTGAAGGCCCTCCTACGGGGGGTCGGGAGGCGATGTTGTAGGAGGGGCTTTAGCCCCGAGCTTCTTGGGATTGCGGCGATCGTTCCGGAAAGCTCGGGCCTGAAGGCCCTCCTACACGGGTTGCCGCAACCAGGCGATGCCGAAGGCGGCGTGGATCGGCAGCAGGAGGGCGATCCAGTGGGCGTTGGCTTGGGGGACGGAGGTGGCCCAGTGCAGGAACGGGGCGAGGATGGCGAGGACGACGGTCGCGATCAACACACGCCGGAACAGCGATCCTGCGGCTCGCCCGCGCGCCAGTTGCCAGCCGCCGGGCAGCAGCAGCCACGACGGCGGGCTGAGTAGCATCAGGTTGTGGTTGGCCCAGGCGAAGCGGTGTTCGGTGCCCAGCCAGACGAAGGCCATGACCGCGCCGAGCAGTCCGGCGATGCCCCAGAACACCAGCGCGATGGCTGCGGCGGATTTAGGGCGGCGCGACTGCAGCCACGACCACATTGCGGCGATGGCGAGACCGGCGAGCAGCCAGCGCCACCACGCGCGCTGGAATTCCGGCGGTTCGGGGGCGATGCGGTGCGGCGCGACCTGTTCCTCGCGGGCGACCAGCGGGCGGCCGTCGGCGAGTTTCGCTTCGCGCAGGCTGGCGGCGAGGCGCATCGGCACGTAGGCCTCTTCCCAGCGCGACAGTGGCGGGTCGGACGACGGACCCAGGCCGACGTCGAAGCCCAGCCACATCCACGGCGCGGGTGAGGCCAGGCGCACGGCTTCGCTGCGGAAGGTGTTGCCCTGCGAACGCGCGGTGAGCTGGGGTTTGAGCGCGCCGCCAAGCGTGCGGTCGATGGCGTCGCGGACGCGCGTGGCGCAGTTGTCGATGAAGTAATCGTAGCGATAGCGGGCGTTCTCCGGTTTCGCGTTCTCGGCCAGCGCGGCGGCCATCTCCTCGGCCTGCGCTGGGTACAGATTCAGCCACTGGATGCGCACGCCGCGGCCGCTGTCGAGGTAGTACTGCAGATCGTCGCGCCAGGCCAGGCGTGCGAGGTAATAGCGCATGTCGCCCTTGACGAAGCGGCCCATGAAGTCGGGCTCGGTCATGTCGAAGAAGCCGAAGTTGTACGACAGCGGTTCGGCCAGCGATGGATCGTCGACCACGATGGCGTTGTGGCCGAAGCGTTCGAAGAAGATCTCGCCCGGTTGCATCGTCGCGATGCCGATGCGCGGGGCTTCGGGGCGCCCGATCCGCGACACATCCTGCGCAGCGCAGGCGACGCTGAAGACCAGTGCGAGCAGCGATGCCAGCAGCGCCGCGACGGTCGCGCGGCGGCGCTTGCGATGATCAGGCGGCATGCACGCTCACGTGGAGCGTGTGCAGTCGACGCGCGTCGGCGCGCGCCACCCGGAAGCCGAAACGGCCGAGGGTCAGCTCTTCGCCGGCTTCCGGCAGGTGGCCGATGGCGGCGGTGATCAGGCCGCCGATGGTGTCGTATTCGTCGTCGTCGAAATCGGCGCCGAAACGCGCGTTGAAATCGGCGATCGGGGTGAGCGCGTCGACCAGATACTGACCGTCGGCCTGCGCCGCGATCAGCGCGTTGGGGTCTTCGGCGTCGTCGTGCTCGTCGTCGATCTGGCCGACGATCTGCTCCAGCACGTCCTCGATGGTGACCAGGCCGGCGACGCCGCCGTATTCGTCGATCACGATCGCCATGTGGTTGCGCGACTGGCGGAACTCGCGCAGCAGGATGTCGAGGCGCTTGGATTCGGGCACCAGCACCGCCGGGCGCAGCAGTTCGCGCACCGTGCTGGGGCCGTTGTCGGCGACCACGCCGCGCAGCAGATCCTTGGCCAGCAGGATGCCGAGGATCTCGTCGCGGTCTTCGCCGTGCACCGGGAAGCGCGAGTGGCCGGACTCGACCACGTCCTTCATCAGCGCGAGGAATTTGCCGTCGACCGGCAGCACCACCATCTGCGCGCGCGGGACCATGATGTCGCCGACGCTCATGTCGGAGATGGCGACGGCGCCTTCCATGATCCGCAGGGTGTCGGCGTCGATCACGCCGTCGGCCTGCACGTCGCGCAGCAACTCGACCAGATCTTCCTGATTGTCCGGTTCGCCGGAGATCGCCGCGCTGAGCCGCGAGAGCCAGGAACGGCGCTTCTCGGCCTTCTTTTCGATGGGCGCCTTGTCGGTGGCGTCCACTGCGCGGGTACTACTGTCGTCCTCGGACATTGCGGTCATTGCGTCGCCCCACGGGGCCGGACGGCCAGTTTAACGGAGCGGGGCAGGGTGCGCATGCTGTCGTGCAGGCCGCCTGCCATGCCCGGCCCCTGATATTCGGCCCTGCCGCGTTGCCGGGGGCGGATGGCAGCTTCTGGCGACTTCTACGCTTGGCGGGCCACGCCCGGTCCGTTTCGGTCCGCCGGATCGCTTTCCATGCGCAGCACTGCCGCTGCTCCATTGTCGTCTCTGCCGTCCTGCATGGCGCCCGTCCGTGCCGCCGCGCTTGCGGTCCCGGATGTCGAACTGAATAAGATCGAAGCGGGCGTGCGCGAGCTCGGCTACGGCGAAGCGGTGCTCGCGCAGGTGGAATAAGCGCGGACCTGCTTTGTAGGAGGGCCTTCCGGCCCGAGCTCCACGTCGATAGCACGCCGGACATCACGATCGCGAAAAAGCTCGGGCCTGAAGGCCCTCCTACGCATGCCGTCCTACGGGGTTCGCGGCGGCGAACCCGCGTCAATCGCGGATGCGGTAGGGATCCTCGATCCCGAGTTCGGCGAGGATCTCGCGCTCCAGCTGTTCCATGCACTCGGCTTCGCGCTCGTCGTCGTGATCCATGCCCAGCAGGTGCAGCACGCCGTGGACGGTGAGATGCGCGTAATGATGCGTCGTCGGTTTGCCCTGTTCCGCCGCCTCGCTTGAGACCACCGGCGCGCACAGCACGATGTCGCCCATCAGCGGCAGCACCACATCCTTGGGCATGATCACGCCTTCGGCAATGTCGGCCGGAAAACTCAGCACGTTGGTGGCGTAATCCTTGCCGCGATAGTGGCGGTTCAGCGCGCGGCCCTCGTCCTCGCCGACGATGCGGATCGCCAGATCGGCCTCGCGGATGCGGCCTTCCAGCGCGGTCGCGACCCAGCGCCGGAAACTGGTGGCCGCGGGCACGCCGGTGCGCGGCGCGGCGTAGCCGACGGCGACATCGAGGCGAACGGGGCCCTGGGTCATGGCTCGCTCCGTGTGGCTGCAGCCTGCTCGATGCTTTGCTTTTCGTACGCCCTTACGATCTTCGCCACCAGCGGATGGCGCACCACGTCGCGGGCTTCGAAGAAGGTGAAGCTCACGCCTTCCACTTCGCGCAATACGTCGATGGCGTCGCGCAGGCCGGATTTGACGTGTTTCGGCAGATCGATCTGGGTGAGGTCGCCGGTGACCACCGCGGTGCTGCCGTAGCCCAGGCGGGTGAGGAACATCTTCATCTGTTCGATGGTGGTGTTCTGCGCTTCGTCCAGGATCACGAACGCATCGTTGAGCGTGCGTCCACGCATGTAGGCCAGCGGCGCGATCTCGATGACGTTCTTTTCCAGCAGTTTCGCGACTTTTTCGACGCCGAGCATTTCGTACAGCGCGTCGTACAGCGGCCGCAGATAGGGGTCGACCTTCTGCGACAGGTCGCCGGGAAGAAATCCCAGCTTTTCGCCGGCTTCCACCGCCGGCCGCACCAGGATGATGCGCTGGATGCGTGCGGTATTCAGCGCCTCGACCGCCATGGCCACGGCGAGGAAGGTCTTGCCGGTGCCGGCCGGGCCGACGCCGAAGTTGATGTCGTGGGTGGCGATGAGGTGCAGGTATTTCTGCTGGTTCGCGCCGCGGCCGCGGACGGTGCCGCGCTTGACCTTCACCGCGACTTCCTGTGCCTGGTAACCGGCGGCGACGGGGGCGGGCGGCGCATCGTCGTTGCCTAGGCGCAGATGGATCGCCTGGGCATTGAAGACGATCTCGCCGGCTTCGAGATAAAGGGCGCGCAGGAGCTTCTCGGCGTCGGCGACCGTGGCCTCGTCGCCGCCGCTGACCCGGAAGACGTTGCCGCGGTTGGCGATCTCGACGCCGCGCCGCAGTTCGATCTGGCGCAGGTGGGCGTCGAAGGGGCCGGCGAGGTTGGCCAGGCGTTCGGGGTCGGCGGGATCCAGCGCGAAATCCCGGCTGTACGGGTGTAGGGCTTGTTTCTGCATAGGTACGAAGGGTAACCCGCGATGCCGGGTCGGGCCACCGGCTCTGTTCATGGACATTAATTAATCGATCAATTAAATTACGTGGATGTCGCCTAGACCCCCTTCGAGCACGCCCGTTCATCGGGCCCCAAGGCCTGCTGCCAAACGGCCTGGGCGTACGCCTGGCCGTCCGGCCGCGGACGGGGCCGATCTGCGCGAGAGACTGCTCAATGCGACGGTCGGGTGTTTTGCCCGCCACGGCATCGCCGGCAGCTCACTGCGCCAGATCGCCACCGAGGCCGGCGTCACCCCGGCGCTGCTGCATTACTACTTCGGCGGTAAGGAGGCGCTGGTGGAGGCGGTGATCGAGGAGCGACTCATGCCGGTGATGCAGGGTCTGCGCGGCCCGCTGCTGCAGGCCGGCGACGATCCCCGCGCGCTGATCCACGGTTTCGTGCGGACGATCCTGGCCACCGCGCTCGCGCATCCGTGGTTGCCGCAGCTGTGGGTGCGGGAAGTGCTGCACGAAGGCGGCGGCCTGCGCCAATTGATGCAGCAGCGCATCGGTCCGATGCTGCCGCAAGCGCTCGCCGCACGCTTCGCCGCGATGCAGGCGCAGGGGCGGTTGAATCCGCGGCTCGATCCGCGGCTGCTGGTGGTCTCGCTGATCGGGCAGACGATGTTCATGGCCGCCAGCGCGCCGATCTGGCGCGGCGTCTTCGATGCCGGCGATGTGGATGCCGATGCGCTCTGCAACCACGTGCTGGCCCTGCTCGAACATGGTCTGGAGTTGCGCGATGTCTAGGTCCGTCAAAATTTCCTCGATCAGAATTTCGATCGTATTGATGGCGGTTGCGCTGGCCGGCTGCGCCGAAGACGCCCCGCAGGTGCTGGGCACGCTGGAATACGACCGCATCAGCCTGCCGGCGCCGTCCGCCGAGCGGATCGTCTCGGTCGACGTGCGCGAGGGCGACCGGGTGAAGGCGGGCGCGACCCTGCTCACGCTGGAGCGCACGCGCATTGCCGCCCAGACCGATGTCGCGCAGGCGCAGGCGCAGCAGCAGCGCGAATCGCTGGCGGAACTCGAAGCCGGCAGCCGCGACGAGCAGATCGCGCAGGCGCGGGCGCAGCTGGTCGGCGCGCAGGCGCAGGCCCGCGACGCGCGCGCCTATTTCGCCCGCGTGCAGCCGCTGGGCCAGCGCAAGCTCATCGCCGCCGCGGACGTGGATCGCGCCCGTGCCGCCGCAGACAGCGCCGACGCCCAGGTGCGCGCCGCGCAGGCGCTGCTGGACGAACTGCAGCACGGCACCCGCAAGGAGCGCATCGCGCAGGCGACGGCCGCGGTGCGCGCGGCCGATGCGCAGGTCGCGGCGCAGACCGTCGCGCTCGAAAAATTGAAGATCGTGGCGCCGCGCGACGGTCGCATCGACAGCCTGCCTTACAAGCTCGGCGATCAGGCGCCGGTCGGCGCCTCGCTGGCGATCCTGCTGGTCGGCGACGCGCCGTATGCGCGCGTGTACGTGCCCGAGCCGATGCGCGCGAACATGAAGATCGGCGACCACGCGACGGTGCATGTCGACGGCCGCGACGCGGCGCTGTCCGGCCGCGTGCGCGCGATCCGCAGCGAACCCAGCTTCACGCCGTACTACGCGCTGAGCGGCAAGGACGCGGCGCGACTGAGTTATCTCGCGGAGATCGTCATCGATGGTGGCGAGGCATTGCCCGCCGGATTGCCGGTGCGCGTCGAGTTCGTTGCGAAGTGATCGCAGGATGAGTGCCGATCTCGCCATCCGCGCGCGCGGCCTGAGCAAACACTTCGGCGCGTTGAAAGCCGTGGACGGCGTCGATCTGAGCGTGCCGCGCGCTAACGTCTACGGTTTCCTCGGTCCGAACGGTTCTGGCAAGTCCACCACCATCCGTATGCTGTGCGGGCTGCTCACGCCGAGCGTGGGCGAGATCGAAGTCCTCGGCTTCAGGATTCCGCAGGAAGCGGAAGCGCTGCGCCGCCGGATCGGCTACATGACCCAGAAGTTCGCGCTGTACGAAGACCTGACGGTGCGCGAGAACCTAGAATTCCTGGCTTCTGTGCAAGGCTTGTCGCGCGCACCACGCAAGGCGCGCATCGATGAACTGTTGCAGGCCTACAACTTCACCGATCGCCAGAAACAGCTCGCCGGCACCATGAGCGGCGGGCAGAAGCAGCGGCTGGCGCTAGCCGGCGCCATCGTCCACAAGCCGGAGCTGTTGTTCCTCGACGAACCGACCAGCGCGGTCGATCCGGAATCGCGCCGCGATTTCTGGGAAAAACTCTTCGATCTCGCCGATGCCGGCACGACCATTCTGGTGTCCACGCATTACATGGACGAAGCCGAACGCTGTCACCGCATCGCGATCCTCGACAGCGGCCGGCTGGTCGCCGACGGCACGCCGGCCGATCTCACCCGCGCACTCGCAGGCCGCACGCTGGGCGTGCGCGCGCCGGAGCCGCGCAGGGCGCAGGCGGCGCTGCATGCGACGCCCGGCGTGCTGAGCGTGGCGCAGATCGGCAACGAACTGCGGGTGTTGACGGTCGCCGGCGGCGATGCCGCACAGTTGCAGGTGGCGCTGCGGCAGGCGGGCGTCGATGCGGAGGTGTCGGCGATCGAACCGAATCTCGAAGACGTCTTCGTGTCCGCCACGCATCACGACGACACGGCGAGGGCGGCATGAAATTCGCGCAGATCTTCGCGGTGATGCTGAAGGAGCTGCGGCAGATGCGCCGCGACCGCATGACCCTGGGCATGATGGTCGGCATTCCGACCCTGCAGTTGATGCTGTTCGGCTTCGCGATCAATCCCGACGTGCGCAATCTGCCCGCCGCGATTGCCGATATGGCCGATACCGCCGGTTCGCGGGCGCTGGCGCAGGACATGCTGGCGACCGGCATCGTGCGTCAGGTCGCGCCCGCGCGCACGCCGCAGGATCTGCAGACATTGCTCAATCGCGGAAAGATCAAGATCGGCATCGTGATTCCGCAGGATTTCGAGCGCCGCAAGCTCGACGGTCGCGAAGCGGTGCAGGTGATCGTCGACGGCAGCGACACATCCGTGCAGGCCACCGCGCGGCAACTCGCGGCGATGCCGCTGGACGGCGGCAGCGGACTGCGCGCGACTTCGATCAGCGTGCTGCCGCTGTACAACCCGGAGCGGCGCGCGGCGGTGAATATCGTGCCCAGCCTGATCGGGGTGATCCTGACCATGACGATGGTGATGTTCACCGCGATGGCGATCGTCCGCGAGCGCGAGCGCGGCAATCTCGAACTGTTGATCACCACGCCGGTGTCCAGCGCCGAGTTGATGATCGGCAAGGTGTTGCCCTACATCGGCGTGGGGCTGGTGCAGACCACGGTGGTGCTTGCGCTGGGCATGACCGTTTTCAGCGTGCCGGTGCGCGGCAGCCTGCTGGATGTGTACGGTGCGGCGATGCTGTTGATCGTCGCCAATCTGACGCTTGGGCTGCTGGTGTCGACAAAAGCGCAGACCCAGTTTCAGGCGATGCAGATGGCGTTCTTCCTGTTCCTGCCTTCGATCCTGCTGTCCGGCTTCATGTTTCCGTTCGACGGCATGCCGGTGGCCGCGCAGTGGATCGCCGAGGTGTTGCCGCTGACCCATTTCGTGCGTCTGATCCGCGGGGTGATGCTGCGCGGCGCGGATCTCTACTCGCTGTGGCCCGACGTGCTGGCGCTGATGGCGTTCACGGCGGTGATGATGACCCTGGCGATCTCGCGGTTCCGTAAGCGGTTGGATTGATGGCTGCATTAGCGCGGTTCGCATTTCCCCATGATTTCCCAATGGGGCGCGCCCGCGACGAATTATTCGCACCGCATGCGAATCCCGTTGCACGCCAATCCGTCCCGCTCGTATCCCGAGCGTAGGGCGGGCCCTGGCCCGCCGTCCCGACAATTCCGTCGTGGATCGCGGTGGTCGAAAGTACGGGGCCGAGACACTCCGGTCATTTTGCGGCGCAATCGGTAACGCCGTAATGGCGGGCCAAGGCCCGCCCTACAGGTTTTGCGGTTTTGCGCTTGCGCCGTCGCACGGATCGCAAGGCGATCTTGCGCTAAAGAAGGCTGCGCGATGGGCTCAGCCCAGCGACGCCAACCATTCGTCGTCCGAACCCTCGTTCACGCCTTCGAACAGGAAGGTCGAGAGATAGCGTTCGCCGGTGTCGGGCAGCATGGTCAGCAATACCGAGCCTTCGGGGGCGGATTCGGCGGCCTTGATCGCGGCGGCGGCGGTGGCGCCGGCGGAAATGCCGACGAAGATGCCTTCCTCGGTGGCGAGGCGGCGCGATGTGTCGCGCGCGACCACGTCGTCGATGAGGATGATCTCATCGGCGATGGTGCGGCTGAGCACGCCCGGCAGGAAGTCGGGGGTCCAGCCCTGAATCTTGTGCGGCTTCCATTCTTCGCCGGACAGCAGTGCCGCGCCGGCGGGTTCGGTGCTGATGATCCTGATGTCGGGACGCGCGAATTTCAGCACTTCGCCGGCGCCGGTGATGGTGCCGCCGGTGCCCCAGCCGCTGACGAAGTAATCGAGTCGCTTGCCGGCGAAATCGCTGAGGATTTCCGGGCCGGTGGTGCTGCGGTGATACGCCGGATTCGCTTCGTTCTCGAACTGGCTGGCGAGGAACCAGCCGTGTTTTTCGGACAGTTCCTTGGCCTTGCGGACCATGCCGCTGCCGCGCTCGGCGGCGGGGGTCAGGATGACCTTGGCGCCGTACCCGCGCATCAGTTTGCGGCGTTCGATCGAGAACGTTTCCGTCATCACCGCCACGAACGGGTAACCGCGTGCGGCGGCGACCATCGCCATCGCCACGCCGGTGTTGCCGGAGGTCGCCTCGACGATCGTCTGCCCGGGCTTCAAGGTGCCGCGGCGCTCGGCGTCGAGCACGATCGCCAGCGCGAGACGGTCCTTGACCGAGCCGCCGGGATTGAACGATTCCACCTTCGCGTAGAGCGTGACGTGCTTCGGCGCGACGCGGTGGAGTTTGACGATCGGCGTACGGCCGATGGTGTCGAGAATGCTGTCGTAAAGAGCCATGGTGGAATCCTGGGTGGAATCGGGTGTGAGGATCTTGAGGCGTTTCGATGACGGTATCGGTCGTCGATTCTGGATCAGATTCTGGATCAGGGCGATCGGATGAACGCGAGCCTGCGCTTTTTCAGGCCGCCTCCGCCAGTGCGGGGGTGGGCAATTCCGGCGAGACATCCGCTTCGATGTCGGGTGCGATATTGGTGGTGCCGCCGATCGGCGCGGCCCCGTACCAATGCAACTGTGCGGCGAGCGCAGCGACTTCGCCGACGAACAGCAGTGCGGGCGAACGCACGTCGTGACGACGGGCGAGTGCGGGCAGATCGTCGAGTGTGCCGACGATCACGCGCTGTTCCGGGCGCGAGCCGTTTTCGACCAGCGCGCAGGGCGTCGAGGCGGCGCGGCCGTGCGCGAGCAGGCGCGTGCGTACGCGCTCCAGCCCGGACACGCCCATGTAGAACGCCAGCGTCTGTTTTTCGCGGGCGAAACCGGCCCAGTCCAGGCCGTCGTCTTCATGTTTCGCATGCGCGGTGACGAAGCGTACCGATTGCGCGTGGTCCCGATGGGTCAGCGGAATGCCGGCGTACGCTGCGCAGGCCAGCGCAGCGGTGACGCCGGGCACGACTTCGTAGCCGATCCCGTGCGCGCGCAGGAATTCGAGCTCCTCGCCGCCGCGGCCGAAAATGAAGGCGTCGCCGCCCTTGAGTCTGACCACGCGCTTGCCGGCGCGCGCGTGTTCGAGCATGAGCGCATGGATCTTTTCCTGCGGTACATGGTGGTGGCCCGACTCCTTGCCGACTTCGATGCGTTCGGCGTCGCGGCGGGCGAGGTCCAGCACCTCGGCGCTGACCAGACGGTCGTGCAGGATCACGTCGGCTTCGTTGAGCAGGCGCAGGCCGCGCAGCGTCAGCAGGCCGGGATCGCCCGGACCGGCGCCGACCAGCGCGACGCGGCCTTCGCCTGTGGGATTGGAGGCGGCGCTGTTCGATGCGCCGCTGTCCGATGCGATGCTCGATGCGGAGATCATCGCCAGCAGCCTGCGTTCGGCGCCGTCGTTGTCGCCACGGCGCAGCAGTGTCTGCACATCGCTGCGCATCACCGCGTCGAAGAATCGCCGCCGCGCGCCGGTGTCGGGAATCTCCGCGCGGATGCGTCGGCGGTGACGCACCAGCAGCGTGCCGAGCGCGCCCAGCGATTCGTCGAGATCGGTTTCCAGCCGTTCGCGCAGATGGCGCGCCAGCATCGGTGCGCCACCGCCGCTGGAAATCGCGATCTGCAGTGGACCGCGTTCGATCCGCGCCGGCACCTGGAAGCTGCACAGCGGCGCGTCGTCGACCACATTCGCCCAGATCCGGCGCGCGTGCGCGGCCTCGGCGACGGTGCGGTTGGTGTCGGCATCATCGGTGGCGGCGATGACCAGCCAGATGCCGTCGAGCCAATCGGTCTGGAAGCGACCGTCGAGATGGACGACGCGGCCGGCTTCGACCAGCTCGACGACTTCGTGATCCAGCGCCGGTGCGCCGACCCGTACTTCGGCGCCGGTGGGCAGCAGGGCCGCGATCTTTCGACGGGCAACGAGGCCGCCGCCGACCACCAGCACCGGCCGGCCGCGCAGATCCAGGAAGGCCGGGAACAGCGTTGGAATGTCGGTCGCTTCGTTGTCCGCTGCGCAGTCGGCCGAGTCCCGGGCAGGTGTCGCCGGGGATGGCTGATCCATACGATGCTGCACTGGAGACATGACCTGTTTCTGCTGGTGAAATGAGGCGATTCAACCTAGTTCCGCGACGCGGGTGCGGGAAATGACTGCAGGGCTTGGGTATATGCCGTTTGGGAATGCGGCGCCAGTAGTCATTCCAATTCGTTATATGTTATTCCTATCGCTTGATCCGAATGGAGAGATGGAGCTTTCGTCCGTCTCCCGGGGCTGCCCGACCGGGCCTCCTCAATTGATCCGTTGCCGGAAACATCGACATGACTCTGGTTCAGCTGCGCTATTTCGTCGCGATCGCCGATGCGGGCTTCAATATCACCTCGGCGGCGGAGCATGTGCATGCGACCCAGCCGGGACTGTCGAAACAGCTCAAGCAACTGGAGGACGAGCTGGGTTTCCTGCTCTTCGTGCGCAAGGGCCGCAGTCTGGAAGGCCTGACCCCGGCGGGCACGCATGTCCTCGCGCATTCGCGCAAGCTGCTGTCCGAAGCGGCGAACATCCGCGCGTTCGCGGCCAACCAGCGCCGCGACGGCCACGGTCAGCTGTTGATCGCCACCACCCACACCCAGGCCCGGTTCGTGCTGCCGCCGGTGATCTCGCAGGTGCATCAGGCCTATCCGCAGCTCAGCATTCATCTGCAGCCCAGCGCCGACGGCGACGTACTGACCCAGCTGGCGCGCGGCGAAGCCGATCTGGCGTTGATCAGCACCGCCGGCGACGTGCCCGCCGATGGCATCGCGATTCCGCTGTTCCGCTGGCGTCGGGTGGTGCTGCTGCCGCGCGCGCATCCGCTGGCGCAGATCGGCACGCCGCCGACCCTGGCCGATCTGGCGGCATATCCGCTGGTGAGTTACGAATCCTCGATCCGTCCCGATTCTTCGCTGCGCCGTGCCTTCGCCACGCGCGGGCTGGAGCCGCAGCTGGCGATGACCGCCCGCGACGCGGATCTGATCAAGACCTATGTCCGCGCCGGTATCGGCGTCGGCCTGCTGGCGGAGATGGCGGTGAGCGCGATCCAGGACGGCGATCTGGTCGCGCTGCCGGCGCCGGACGCGATTCCCGAATGCATCGCCTGGGCGGTGCTGCCGCGCGAACGCGTGCTGCGCGACTACACGGTGGAACTGCTGGTGGCGTTGGCGCCGCAGCTCGACCGCCACGACCTGCGGCGCACGCTCGCCGGCAACCAGAACGCGCAGTGGCCGCCGCCGCCGACGTGGGGCGATCTGAGCCAGGTGATTACGTCCTGAGGCGCTATCGATCCGGTACGAATATGTTTGAATCCGTCGCTGCGCTTGCGCAGGACGGGCTTTAGCCTCGAGCAGGCTTTCGGTCGCGTTTGCGGCCTGATTCAGCGCGGCGGGAAGCGGTCGTGTGCGCATGCGACCAGTCGTGGCCCCGCGCAACACTGCGCTGATCGATTCGCCAACGCGTTCAGCCGATGGTTCGGACGCTTCGCACCAGAAGACGTCAAAATCGTAGCTGCCGAACTCGGCCGAGCTCTCTTGTTGCTGCTTCGACGGCACGCTTTTCGCATTGCCGCCATCGGTGCCGTAACCCCCGGAGAGCCGGTTCAAAATCTCCCGGTCAAACCTGTAGAGCGGCCTTCAGGCCGCTGGTTCCCTACGTAACCGTTTCGTTTTCGTCGGCCGTGGGCACGGCCCTGACGTCGTCGTCGGTCGGGCTCGTCCTGGGCCGGCCTGAAGGCCGCTCTACGCGGAATGACATGTACTTCCGTGGTTGCCATCGCAAGAGCGCGGCGATTCCAAACAGGCTCCGAGGGTGCGTCATTTTCGTTCGATGGTTGTGCTTACTTCGCGAACTCCACGTCCAGCGACATCGTGTCCGCGCCCGGCACACCCTTGACCTTGATGGTCACGCCGCTCCATTTGCCGTTGGGCATGTTCGACGGCGGTTTGGTGCTCTCGCCGATTGTGGTGTTGCCATCGTGCGGATACAGGTCGCCGGCATCGCCGTTGTTGCCGCTGTTGAAAATCATCGCCAGGTCGCGCTTGTCGTCCGCCTGTATCAACTCGATGGCCAGCGCGTCCTCGTCGTTGACGTTCTCGATTTTCTCGTCGACCACGTACACCGCGATGCCGTCGTCGGGCAGGAACGTGTCCTGCTCGCGTCGCCGACGGTATTCGACCAGGATGTACTGGGAGGTTTTCATCGTCTTCTTGTTCTGGATGATGAGGCAGTCGCCGCCTTCCGCCGCAGGTTTGAGGCTCAGGCCGGCCTGGGTTTTCTGGATCACCCGCGGCTTGATCCACTGGTGGAACATGCGCAGCATGCCGTTGGGCAACGCCGGCGTGGCTCCGCGATTGGCCCATGAGCCGGCGGCCATCAGGCAATAGCTGCCCAGGCCGTTGGAGCGGGCGTTATGGTCCTCGCCGGTGTCGTAGTAATCGGCCCAGCGCGCCGCCAGATGGCCCCATTCGTGCGCGCAGACGCCGACCTTGCAGGTCTCCGGTACGGTCAGATAGGTCGAGGCCTTGATCGTCTTGCCTACCTTCATCGGTTTGGGCAACAGCCACTTGTGGCTCCAGATGTCGTCGGTGCTGCCGGTTTCCTCGGCGCCGCCGCCGGCGTGGACGATGAACAGCGCCGTCACCATCTTCTCGCCGAAGACATCGTAGCCCTCGAAATCGACGCCTGCCGCCACCGCCGCGCGCACCGCGTCCTCGGCCATGCCGCGGGCGTTGCGCGGTGCGGTGTTGCTCATCCCGGAATCGTCGTTGGCGTAGAAGGTCAGCGGCTGCGGCATGCGGAACCAGCCGTGGACTTCGCCGATCACGTCGATGCCCGCGGTCGCCGAGAAATTGCTGATCTTGCGGTAGTACTCGCGCATCGATCCGGTGGGGAAGGTGCCGTCCAGGCCGAACAGCATGCGTTCGTAGTGCGCCTTGCTGTTCAAGGGGTCGTGGATGCGGTCGGGAAAGTCGACCAGCAGCACCAGTGTGCGGATCTGCCCGGACAGGCGCGCTTTGGGTCGGGAAATTTTCAGAGCGCCGGATTTCCTGGCGCCATGCACGGTTTTATCGTCGTCCAGGCCATCGAAATCCGGGCCGCGCCGCCTCGATGCCCAGACGTCGAAAAACTGCTTGAACGTCAGACTTCGCGGCACCCGTCCCTCGGCCAGCAGTTCCTTGTAGCGTTCCAGCAGTTTCGCCATCAGTTCGGGCGACGGCGGAACCTGGCAGCGTGGTTTGTCGCATCCGCACGGACGGATGGCGCGTTTGGTGATCAACATGGTCCCCTCCCTTGGTGTTCCGGCGTATCTGCCGAGACAGGCGGGGCGGCTCGTTGCCGGTGTGCGAGACGTCCCTGATGCCATTCGATGACGACGGCGGTCGCGTTGAGCGCGGGCGGTCGCTGCGGTCTGCCAGAGCCAACGCCGAATCGGCTGGACGGCGGACAGTCCTGCGCCGGTATCGAGCGGACGATCCGACGAGTGGCGACCCGATGCGGAATCGACGCATCTGCCGGGACCGCGACATGCGCATGCGTCGACCGTCGTTGTCTGGTGGTCGTTGTCCGGGCAGTTCGCGTAGCTTCCGTAGGCCGTCGCTCTCGACGCCATTCAAACGATAGCCCCGTATTTCAGGCACCCGGTCTTCAACCCGGCGCAGCAGGGAATCAATGTGGAATCGCAGCCGCATCGGACGCCCGGATGCGCGAACGCATCCGGCGCGCGGATGGTCATGCCGCGAGGAAGTCGAGCGGGTCGATTTCCTCGGCCATGAGCAGGCGGATGTCGTCGTTCGACAGCAGCGCGCGCAGTTGTGCGGCCATTGGCATGAGCTGCTCGTGATGCGTGCACAGCAGCCAGATCCGCTCGACCATGTCCTCCAGGGTCACGGCAGGGTCGTATTGGATCGCGCCGCTCTGCGCGACGATCTGCAGCAACTGGCGCATCATGTCGCGCGCCTGTTCCACTTTGAGGGCGCGCGGCTGCAATGCATGCTGCAGGCTCTGCTGCAGTTCGTGCAGAAGACCGATCGCGACGGTCTGCTGACGCTTGCGCAGCGTTCCGCGTTTATCGTCGTCGAACGCCGGCGCCAGGATGCGCGCCTTCAGGCCGGCGACTTCCGCCGCTTCGACCAGACGATGTGTCGACAGCAGGTCTTCGCTGCGGCCGATCCAGTCCATCAGATCGCCCATCATTTGCGGCGATTTTCGCTCGAAGCGGCGCACGATGTCCGGAAGTTCTAGCAGCGCATCGGACAGTTGCCGCGTGAGCTGGAGTGTCGATCTGAGCATGGTCGCTTACTCCGGCAGAAGTTTGCGTTCGAGGGTGCCGTCGTCGCGCTGGAGGGTCTGCCATTCCATGCCGTCTTCGCTGACCTTCATGCGGATACGGATCACGTCCTCGGGGCGCTGTTCGCGCAGGCGATGGGATTCGGCGATGACCGCAAGCTGATCGAGCACGGGCTTGTCGACGATGCCTGTGACCAGACCCAGGCCCAGTTCGTAGGCGATCTTCGTGATCTCATCCTGACGATAACCGTCGGGGAATTTGCCTTCGTGCAGGCGTGCTTCGATGCCGATCCCGAACAGGTCGGCGACCATACCGTCGGCGAATATCCAGATCGGATTCTTGACGTCGCTTTCGGCCTTGATGTTCTCGATGAGGATGCCGATGCGCGAATCCAGCGCCGTCAGCAGTTTCTGCCCGGCGATCGGCGGAAGTTCGCTGTAGCCGACGAAACGCGCCAATTCGCGGGCGTTGATGCGCTTGAATTCGGCGTTGCCGATCGGGTCGAGCTGATAGCCGGTGCGTTCGGTCAGACCTTCGATCGCGACTGGAATGGTCAGTTCGATATCGCTGATGCGCATGCGCGGTACCGAGAAATGTTTGAGCAGATCGTGCTTTGCATATTGTTCGGCGACTTGTACGGTCTGTACGTCCGCCATCACGCGCGCATCGGTGATGCTGCTGAAGATGCCGCCGAGATATTCGTTGAGGGTGGGCATGGTCCGTGTCCTTGGGTAAGAGGAAGCGGGGCCGGCATCGCGCCGGCCCCGGGTGTTGCGATATCAGGACACGCGAATGCTGTCTTCCAGCATGGTCAGGATGCGGTCCAGGCCTGCGGGCAACTCGTCGTTGACCGCGCGGACGCGGACGCCGAGGTTGTACGTCTTTTCGACATTCGTCGTGCTGCTGGTCGAACGCTTGTACGAGGCGGAGGCCTTGAATTTGACCTTCCAGAACTTGGCGCTGAGTTCCGCGCTCCCGGCGAACTCGCTCGAGGCCGCAGTGGTCTCGACCGATGTCAACTTCGCATTGAAATCGATGTTGATTTCTTCGATCCGCAGCGCCGGGATGGTCAGCATCGTCAGGAACGGCACTTTGATCGTGATTTCCTGGTCGAGAAACTCGTTGGTGACATTGGCGCCAGCTGGAACCGCTTCCGCGGGAAGTTTGCCGAAATTGGGGTTCGGCACGCGCTTCTTGTATTTGAAATCGACGTAACGCAGGTCGGTCGAGGCCAAGACAGGAGGGGTAGCGGCAGCGTTGGCGGCAGTCGTTATGAAACCGACTTCCTTGATGAAATTGACCTGCGACATCGACGCGGCATGCTGCGCATCCACTGCGGCCTGCAGCGGGCCGCCGATATAAACGCTGAAATCGAGGCTGTTGAGTTCCTGTACGAGATTGGGCATGGGTCTTGCTCCTTGTTGTGGTTTGCCTACTCTGTTGCGGCTTTTCGGCTTCCGCCGCCCGCGTGCAGCACCGTCCGCCGCGACCGGAACGCCATCCGTGGCGTTCCGCGTCGAAGGCAAGCGCGTCCCTGCGGAAAACGACGTCCTGTCGTTTTCCCGGTGATCGACGAGTGGTCCGCCCGGCACGCGATCGGGCGGTCGTGGATGAGATGTTTCGTCTGCGTGAGGACTATTGTCCTGATCCGGATCGCAAGGGCTGCGACTCTGTAAACCCTTTGAAAAACAGAGGAAAACAGGTTCGAACCGCTTCGCTGGAATCGTTGTATGCGCTCTGTAGGCGCGACGGAAGTCGCGATGGCAAGAGGCATAACCCTCCGCGATTCGTGCGCGGACAAGTAGGCTGGGCCGACAAGCCCGGCATCGACGCAGTTCGAGTTCAGGCTGGGCTTGTCGGCCCAGACTGCTTTCCGCCTGGCCTACTTGCGGCTACAGCCGGTTGACGCGGAATTTGCGGCCCTTGATCTTGCCGGCGCGCAGCCGCGACAGTGCGGTGTCCGCCTGCGCGCGCGCGATGGCGACGTACGCGCGGGTGGCGTAAATATCGATCTTGCCGATGGCCTCGACCTTCAGTCCGGCGTCGCCGGTGAGTGCGCCGACGATGTCGCCGGGCCGCAGTTTGTCGCTGCGGCCGGCATCGATGCGCAGGGTGACCATCGCCGCGGGCTGCACGTTGTGCGGCCGTCCGGCCAGCGGCTCCATGCGTTCCCACCGTAACTGTTTGCCCAGACGTTCGCTGATCGCGGTCTTGCGCGGCAGTTCGTGCGGCATGCACAGGCTCAGCGCGAGTCCATCGCGACCGGCGCGCCCGGTGCGGCCGATGCGGTGCAGATAAGTGTCGGCATCGGTCGGCAGGTCGTAGTTGACCACCGCGCCGAGGTCTTCGACATCCAGCCCGCGCGCGGCGACGTCGCTGGCCACCAGCACGCTGCAGCTGCGGTTCGCGAAACGCACCAGCACTTCGTCGCGGTCGCGCTGTTCCATGTCGCCGTGCAGCGCCAGCGCAGTGAAGCCGTAATGCGCCAGCGACCCGACCACTTCCTCGGTGTCCTTGCGCATGTTGCAGAACACCACGCACGATTCCGGCTTGTAGCGCAGCAGCAGCGCGGCGAGCAGCGGCGCCTTGCGATCCTGTTCCACTTCGAAGAACAGTTGTTCGATGGTGTCGGGTTCGGCGCCGCCGTCGATGCTGACTTCCAGCGCATCGCCCAGCATGGCGTTGCCCAGCGTGCGGATGGCGTCGGGAAATGTCGCCGAGAACAAGAGCGTCTGGCGATGCTTCGGCGTGCGCTTGACGATGTCGCGGATCGCGTCTTCGAAGCCCATGTCGAGCATGCGGTCGGCTTCGTCCAGCACCAGCGTGCCCACGCCGCCCAGTTGCAGCGCTTTCTTCTGCATGAGCTCCTGGATGCGGCCGGGCGTGCCGACGACGACGTGCGGCTCGTGGGTGAGCGACGCGAGCTGCGGGCCCAGCGGAATGCCGCCGCAGAGGATCGAGATCTTGAGGTTGGGAATGCCGGTGGCGAGTTTGCGCAGTTGTTTGCCGACCTGGTCGGCGAGTTCGCGCGTGGGACACAGCACCAGCGCCTGGGTCCGGATGGTGAGCGGATCGAGCCGATGCAGCAGCCCCAGCCCGAACGCCGCGGTCTTGCCGCTGCCGGTGGGCGCTTGCGCGATCACGTCGCGGCCGTCCAGGATCGCCGGCAGCGCCTGCGCCTGGATCGGCGTCATCGCGGTGTAGCCGAGGGCGTCGATGCCCTGCAGCAGGGCGGGAGAAAGCGGCAGCGCGGCGAAATCGGTGGTCGTGGTCATCCCGCCATGATCGCAGACCCGCTCGCGTAGGAGAGCCTTTAGGCCCGATCTTTTCCCACCGATGTCATCGAATGCGATCGGTCGGGAGGCCTCCTGCGACTGCGATGGCATTGGAACCTGGGAGGAGCTCGGGCCTGAAGGTCCTCCTACGAACGCGATGCCGGCTTTTGCCGCGGCTTCTGCTTCAACCATCTCAACAGGCGATCGGCGACCGCCGGGTCGCTCAGCAGCTCGAGATGACTCGTCTCATAGGCGATCCACTGCCGCGATTTGGGAAAGGCCAGCGCACGTTCCGGGTCCGGGTGATGACCCAGCGCGCTGGCGACGGGCACCAGCCCGTCGCCGAGCCAACGATCCTGCAGATCGCCGCGCCGCTGGCCGGCGGTTGCGGCGATGGCGTAGCAGCGCACGCCCTTCGGCAGCGGCGCTGCGCCGCGATGGGCGTTGCCGTGCGGATGCGCGTCGAGCGGATGGCCGTGACGCAGGTCGGTGATGCCGGCGCTGCGGATCTTGCCCACCCGAGCCAACGGGGCCGCGAACGGCGTCGCGCCCAGGATCATGTCGATCCAGTTGCCGCCGCGCTCCAGCGGTGCCCCGTGGTGCGGCGTGCCCATGCAGACCAGATGGCGCAAGGACTTCAGCCAGACGTGATCCAGCCTTTCGGCCTGACGGCAGGCGCTGCGCGCGACCAGCCCGCCCATGCTGTGGCCGATGATCGCGATCTCGTCGATCGGCACCGGCCACTGCTGTTGCAGGGTGTCGAGCTGTTCGGCGAACTGGCGGCCGTTGTCGGCGATCGACAGCCCGGAGTTGTAGTGCAGATACAGCGGCGTGTAGCCCAGCGCATCGGCGAGCATCGCGCCGTGATCGTGGCCGTCGCGCGTCCACTGCAGATCGTTCATGCACAGGCCGTGGACCAGGATCAGCAGCTTGGGTCCGTGGCCCGGGATCGTTTCGACCAACGTCTCCGTTCGCAGCGACAAGGGTTCGCCCGCATGGTGCAAGCGCATCGGCAGTGTCAGGGAATTGCCGGTCGCGGCGAGGTGATCGCCGAGCACGCCGTTGAGTACGGCGATCACCGCTTCGCGCTGCGGCGATCTGCGCGCGTCAGGGCGTGCGTCCGCGCGCTGCGCGAGCAGGCTATCGAGCGCGCTGCCGGTGAGCCCGGTCACGCCGCGGATGCTGCGGTAGACCAGCCCGGTGATGCCGGCGGTGCGCTCCGGCGCCGCACCGCGGACGCCCAGATGGGGACTGGCGATCGCGGCATGCATGGCTTCGACGAGATCGGCGACGCTGGACGTCGCGCTTATGCCCAGGCGCGCGAAGCCGTGGAGGTCGGACAGGCGCAGGAGATTCCTGTCGATCATGGGGAGGGTGTCTCGTGGCCGTGTTGCGTTGCAGTATGCATGAAGCAACCGTGCCGCAATGCCGTCGGGCCCGGCCGTTTCTCCTTCCCCCGCGTGCGGGGGAAGGCCGGGATGGGGGTGCTGTGCGCTGTCCTGTCGCGCGCCCCCACCTCAATCCTCCCCCGCACGCGGGAGAGGAGGCCACCTCACAGCGCCGTCAGACATATTCACTAGCGTTGACCCACTGACATTGGCCTGAGGCGGTGTCGTCGCATTTCCGGATCGCGAAATGCAAGTGATCGCAGCACTCAGAACGTGATGCCCCAGCTGTTGATGTAGCCGGTGTCCGCAGTGGCGTTGTCGTTGGCGCGCAGTCTCCAGGTGCCGTTCAACGCTTCGCTCGACAGATTGACCGTGAAGGTCTGGATGATGTTGTCGGCGCTGCCGCCGCTGCGGTTGTGCAGCACGTAGACGGTGCCGTCCGGTGCGATCAGGTCCACTTTCAGGTCGCCCTTGTAGGTGTGGACGATGTTCACCGCCACCGGGGTCGTGCTGGACGCGTTGCCGGTGCGGCCGCCGACCACGATCGAACTCTGCACGGTGGTGTTGTCCGGAATGGTCACGTCGGTGTCGTTGGTGTAAGTCACGGCGCCGCCGCTGCTCACGGTGACCGACTGCGATTTCGTGTTGGTCAATCCGCTGTTGTCGGTGACGGTCAATGTCACCGTGTAGGTGCCGGCGGCCGCGTAGGTATGGCTGGGGCTGGTGGCGGTGGACGAGGTGCTGTCGCCGAAATTCCAGCTGCGCGAGACGATGCTGCCGTCGGTATCGGTCGAGCTGTCGGTGAAGGTGGCGGTCAGCGCCGAGGTGGCGACGCTGAAGTTTGCGGTCGGTGCGCTGGGGGCGCTGCCGCCGATGGTGAGCAATACCGCGTTCGGCGTGCCCGGTTTGCCCGATGCGTCGGTGCCCTGTACGTAGACGATGTGCCGGCCGGCGCTGAGGCCGGTGGTGCCGAGGCTCGCGGTCGCCGTTTCGCGGGTGCTGTTGAAGCTGCCGTCGCTGGCCGTCATTGCGATGCCGCTCGCGCCCGCTTCCCACGGCGGAATGTCGACGTAGAGTCTGGCGGAGGCGATGGCGTGGGTGGCTTCGGTGCCGTTGCTCTGGTTGAACTGGCTGTCGTCCAGGATCGCGGAGATCGTGACCGGCGTGCCGGCGGGCACCGAGGCGCTGGACGTGGATACGCTGACGGTGTTCGGGCCGGACGGGTAGCGGTAGGGCGCGGTCAGATTGCGCGCGGAATACTTCAGCGCCTCGAGATTCCTCGGCAGCGTCGTCGACTGGAACGTGGTGCACGATTCGAAGAAGGCGACGCCGAGTTCGATTGTGTAGCTGGGCACGCCGAGCAGGCCGTACATGGTGTCGTCGGTGGTGCCGTCGGTGGCGTACAGGCCGACCGACTGCTGGGGTTTGTAGCTGTTGAAGAACGCGAGCCGCCTGCCCAGCGTGGCCAGTGCCGCGCTGTTGGGCGCGAGATTGGTGGTGTCGCCCCAGGGCCACAGGACCAGCTGCGAATAGCTGTGGATATCGAAGAAAATGCCCTTGTAATCGTCGGGCGCGATGCTGCTGGAAGCATCGCCGCGGCGGTCGGGAAACACGCCGCCGCTGTAGACGCCGCTGGCGCCGGGTGTGCCGGCGACGAAGCGCACCAGATTCTGGGTTTCGGGTTCGGATTGCGCGACCGGGCCGTGATAGGTCTCGGCGCAGGCGTTGGGGCTGGAACCACCGGCGACGGTGTTCCAGTGGAACGGGAAATTGCGGTTGAGGTCGGTGCCGACGCTGTTCGCACTGCAGCTGCCGTTGGTGTTGTTGACGTTCTTGCGCCACGACAGGCCGGTTTCGGCTTTCTTGCGGCCGTCGGGGTTGGCCTGCAGGATCAGGTGGAAAACGTAGTTGTCCATCAGCCACGTGGCTTCGGGATCGGTGCCGTAGCCGTTGACCAGCCATTCCGCGAAGCGCGTGGTCAGTTCGGCGGGCGTGTATTCGCGCGCGTGGATCGACGCGAACACCACCATCGGCGCCTTGTTCGGCCGGCTGGCGTTGGTCGCCGAATTGGTCAGGCGCAGCACCTTCATGTCGTAGCCGCCGGTGTTGCGCGATTTCAGCCAGGTCGGACCGATGTTCGAGACGCTAGCGAGCGCGGGTTTGCTGGCGACGAGCTGATCGATGGTGGTATAGGTCTCTTCGACCGTGCGGTAACAGGCGTAGCCGGAGATGCTGCGGGTGCCGAACTGGCGGTTGGCCATCGCGTTTTCGACGCTGCGGATGCGGTCGGTCGACGCCTGATCGATCGTGACCTTCAGACCCATGCGGCGGATCTCGTCGATGTCCGCAGCGGTGGCTTCGAGGCGCGCGGTCTTCGCGTTGTCGTCGACGATCATGTGCTGGAACATCCCGCCCAGCGTCTGCAACTGGGCGCGTTCGCGATAGCGGACGATGACGAACGAGAGGCGATCGGCGTCGCTTGTCGACGGCGCTGCGGTGGCGCCGGGCGGGGCGGCGATGGACGGGCTGGCGAGGCAGAGCAACAGGGCAGCGGGCAACAGGGCAGTCGGCAACAGCAGGCGGGCAGTCATGGCATCTCCGTGTAGTGGAATTCCGTTTGGCGGCAGATCGTGTCGTCTCGACCGGAAGGCCGTACGCGGCGCCAAGGGTCGGGGGAGCAGGGTGTTTGCCCGGTATTCGCGGGCTTTGCAACTCGGCACGCAGGGTAGAGATCGCTCGCTTGCCGGCATGCATGTCGTCCGCCCGTAAGCGTCCTGCGGGGGCGTGCGGATATTCAGGCGGAACACGACGAAAACCACGACCAAAACCGCGGCGTGCGGCCGAGTATGCCCGGTGGCCCGCCGTTCCTGTCGAAGATCCGGGCGGGAATCGGATTTGTTGCTCTGCAGCAGCGAATTGCGAGACATCGGTGCGTCGCTGCGATGGCCGCAGGAAATTGATCTGCGACAGGCGTCGCGTTTCGAAATTCCGCCGCGACTGCGCCCCGCTCATCGCCGGGCGCTGTGCGCAGATCGGCGGGCCGCGTAGGGTTGGTCGCGGCTCGCGATGCGGTCACAGGACCGGTATCGTAGGCCGATGTCGCCATCGAGCGCGGCATCTGGACGGCGCCCGGAGCGCCGCATCCGAGGGGGCGGGATCTCCGGACGTGCATCCGGGAGTACATCCGGGACAACACAGAAAATACATCCCGAAGTACATCCGGGACTACACGCGGAACTGAACGGGGGAACACCATGACCACTGCAGAGTCCATCGCGACTCCACAGCTCATCGCGCGCGAATGCCGGCAGCTGGTGCTCAGCCAGGGCAGGGCCGGCGCGGCCGCGACCATCGGCGTGGCCACGCTGTTCCTGCTGGCGCTGCGCGACGTGCATCCGCGGCAGCAACTGATCGGTTGGGCGATCGCGGTCGCGATCATCTCGATGCTGCGCGTCGCGCTGGCGGGATGGGCGAAGCGCTCGACGCCCGAAGCCGGCGATGTCCAGCCCAACACGCCGCTGATCTGCATCATCGTCGGCGTACTGTCCGGCGGCGTCTGGGGCGCCGCGGCGACGATGCTGTTCCCGCTGGGCCACAGCGAACTCTATTTCGTCACCGCATTCCTGCTGATCGGCATGCCCGCGGGCGCGATCAGCAGTTTCGGCGCGTGGTGGCCGGCCTACGCCGCGTACGTGCTGTCCAGCGTGGGCCCGTTCGCGGTGTATTTCCTGGCGACGGGCCACAGCGAATTCGTGATCGCGGGTTTGGCCGCATGCCTGTTCGGCGCGTTCCTGCTGCGCGAGGGCCATGTCATCGGCCGCACCATCAGCCACAACATCGCCCAGCGCATCGCGTTGATGGCGATGACGAAAACGCTCGGCGATGCGCTGGATCGCGCCGATGCCGCCAATCGCGCCAAATCGGCATTCCTGGCGAATATGCGCCACGAACTGCGCACGCCGTTGAACGTGATCCTGGGCATGAGCGAATTGCTGGTCGAATCTCCCGACGCGCCGGAACATCGTGCGCTGCCGCATGAGATCCGCCGCGCCGGGCAATCGTTGCTGGCGCTGATCGACGACGTGCTGGATCTCTCGCAGATCGAGGCGGGTCGCATCTCGTTGCGGCCTGCGCCGTTCGCGCCGCGACGGCTGGTCGACGATGTGATCGAGATGTTCGCGCTGGAAGCCGAAGCCAAGTCGCTGCGCGTGGATGCGGTGTACGCGGCATCGATGCCCGAGCGATTCGTCGGCGACGAGGCGCGGCTGCGGCAGGTCGTGCTGAATCTGGTCGGCAATGCGATCAAGTTCACCGCAGCGGGCAGCGTGCGCATCGAGGTGTCCTTCGACAAGGCCGCAGCCGGAGCCGCGGATGAGGTCGTGGAGGACGCGCCGTCGATGCTGCGGATCGCAGTGGCGGACACCGGCCCGGGCATCGCCGAAAGCGAGCATGCGCGGATTTTCAGCGCGTTCCAGCAGGGCGACGAATCTTCCACCCGTGCGTATCCCGGCACCGGCCTGGGTCTGAAGATTTCCAGCGAACTGGTCGCGCTGATGGGCGGCCGTATCGATGTGCGCAGCGTGCCGGGCGCAGGCAGCGTCTTCGCGGTGACGGTGCCGGAATCGATCCTGTCTGCGGAGCTCGCCGAAGATGTGGTCGCGGAATCCGCCGGGAGCATGCCGGCCCCGGCGATCGCGTCGATTGCGGGTCTGCGGGTGCTGGTGGTCGAGGACAACGTGGTGAATGCGTCGCTGATCCGGCTGATGCTGGAGCGCGAGGGCTGCGTAGTGATCAATGCCGCCAGCGGTGTGCAGGCCTTGGACATGCTGCGTGCCCACGAGTGGGACGTGGTGCTGATGGACTGCCAGATGCCGGAAATGGACGGCTATGCGGCCACGCGTTACTGGCGGCGCATGGAACTCGTCGAACGGCGTCCGCGGCTGCCGATCCTCGCGTTGACGGCCCACGCCATGGCCGACGATCGCAAACGCTGTCTCGATGCCGGGATGGACGACTATCTGACCAAGCCGGTGAAGCTCGACGCGCTGCGCGTGGTGCTGTCCCGGTATGCTCCGGGTATCGCCGTCGGATCGGAACCGGTTCCGGTGGAGTCCGCAGCCGCGGGAGAGAACGGCATCAAGGAGATCGACATCGACATCGCCACCGTCGTAGCGGAGCCCACAGCGACATGAGCCGTGTGTTGATCGTCGGCAGTACCGGCCTCGTGGGCGGGCTGGCCTTGACCCGGGCGCTGGCGGATGCGCGTTTCGCGCAGGTGATCGCGCCCACGCGCCGCCCGCTGCCGCTGCAGCACGCGAAGCTGGACAACCCGGTCGTCGATTTCGATGCGCTGCCGGCGTCGGCAGCGTGGTGGCGGGTCGACGCGGTGGTCTGCGGACTGGGCACCACGATCCGCGATGCGGGTTCGCGGCCCGCGTTCCGGCGGGTGGATTTCGATTACGTGCTGGCTGCGGCGACGCATGCCCGCGAAGCCGGCGCGCGCAGCTTCGCGCTGACCTCCGCGCTGGGCGCCGATGCGCGCTCCGGCAATTTCTATCTGCGCACCAAGGGCGAAGCCGAAGATGCGTTGCGCACGCTCGGCTATCCGTCGCTGACCCTGGTGCGGCCGTCGATGATCGGCGGCGAACGCGAACGACGGCGGCCGATGGAGCATGTCGCCGCACGGCTGATGCTGGCGGTCGAACCGCTGGTGCCGCGACGGTACCGGGTGGTGCGCGCGGAACGCATCGCGCAGTGCCTGCTGGATGCCGCATTCGCCGCGGAGCCCGGCGTGCGTGTGGTGGAATCCGAACGGATTTGATGCGGGTCGGTATCGACCGGGTGGAATGTCGTCGTCGTTTCGCGCGTCGACGCTGGAATGCGGGACGGCGCCCCTGTGCCTGTCTATCCGGCGCAGCGACAATACCGATACGTACGGAATGATGTAAATCAATGATTTCACGGATGTTTTTGTTGCGATGCAGCAACTCTTGCGAATTCGTGCGGAACTCTGGAGCCAATGCCCCAACGCTTGGGCGCACAATATGCGGTCTTGCCGAAGTTCCCGGATATTGCGTATGTCGATCGAAACCCCCTCCGTGCGTTTTGCCGATCTCGGCCTGGCCGAGACCGTGATGGCGGCGGTCGCCGAAGTCGGATACGAAACCCCGTCGCCCATCCAGGCCGCGACCATTCCCGCGCTGCTGGCCGGTCGCGACGTACTGGGACAGGCGCAAACCGGCACCGGCAAGACCGCGGCCTTCGCGCTGCCGCTGCTGTCGCGGCTGGACCTGAAGCAGAGCAAGCCGCAGGTGCTGGTGCTGGCGCCCACCCGCGAACTCGCGATCCAGGTCGCCGAAGCCTTCCAGCGTTACGCCAACAAGATTCCCGGCTTCCACGTGCTGCCGATCTACGGCGGCCAGAGCTATTACCCGCAGTTGCAGGCGCTGAAGCGCGGCGTGCATGTGGTGGTCGGCACCCCGGGCCGGGTCATCGATCATCTCGATCGCGGCACCCTGGACCTGTCGGAACTCAAGGCGCTGGTGCTGGACGAAGCCGACGAAATGCTGCGCATGGGCTTCATCGACGATGTCGAGACCGTGCTGAAGAAAGTGCCGGAAACCCGTCAGGTCGCGCTGTTCTCGGCGACCATGCCCAGCCAGATCCGCCGCATCGCCCAGACCTATCTGCGCGACCCCGCGGAAGTCACCATCGCCGCGAAGACCACCACCGCCACCAACATCCGCCAGCGGTTCTGGTTCGTCAGCGGCATGCACAAACTCGATGCGCTGACCCGCATCCTCGAAGCCGAGCCCTACGACGCGATGCTGGTGTTCGCGCGCACCAAGCTGGCCACCGATGAGCTCGCCGAGAAGCTGCAGGCGCGCGGCCTGGCCGCCGCCGCGATCAACGGCGACGTGCAGCAGGCGCAGCGCGAGAAGACCATCCAGAACCTCAAGGACGGCAAGATCGACATCCTGGTCGCCACCGACGTCGCCGCCCGCGGTCTCGACGTGGAACGCATCAGCCACGTGCTGAACTACGACATTCCCTACGACACCGAAAGTTACGTCCACCGCATCGGCCGCACCGGCCGCGCCGGGCGCAGCGGCGAGGCGATCCTGTTCGTCAGCCCGCGCGAGAAGAACATGCTGCGCGCGATCGAACGCGCCACCCGCCAGCCGATCGAGGAAATGCAGCTGCCGACCGTGGAGAGCGTCAACGACGCCCGCGTCACCCGGTTCCTGACCCGCATCACCGACACCCTGGCGCAGGGCGCGGGCGACGGCGGCGACATCGGTCTGTACCGCGAGCTGGTCGAACGCTACGAACGCGAACAGAACGTGCCGGCGATCGAAGTGGCCGCCGCGCTGGCGAAACTGCTGCAGGGCGATACGCCGCTGCTGCTGGCGCCGGACCGCAAGCCGCAGCCGTTCGCGCAGAATCGCGAGTACGCCGAACGCGCGCAGCGCGCCGATCGCGGTCCTGGTCGTGATGGTGGCGACCGGGCCGGCGGCGAGCGCGGCGGCGAACGCACCGAGCGCGGAGATCGCACCGACCGCCCGCAGCGCGAGCCGCGTCCGGGTCAGGAGCGCCGCGAATTCGCGCCGAAGAAGGATTTCGCGCCGCGTTCCGCGCCCGAGCCGGGCATGGAAACGTATCGCATCGAAGTCGGCCACATGCACGGCGTGAAGCCGGGCAACATCGTCGGCGCGATCGCCAACGAAGCCGAACTCGACAGCAAGTACATCGGCCGCATCGATATCCACGACGACCATTCGATCCTCGATCTGCCCGACGGCATGCCCAAGCCGCTGCTGATGCACCTGAAAAAGGTGCGCGTGGCCGGGCAGGCGCTGCGCCTGCAGAAACTCGACGAATACGACGGCAGCGGCGGCGCCGGGTCCGGCGGCTTCAAGTCGGAAGGTTTCAAGCCGGACAGCTTCAAATCGGAAGGCTTCAAATCGGAAGGCTTCAAGCCGCGCGGCACGTTCAAGCCCGGCGGCCCGCGGCCCGGCGGCTCGAAACCGGGCTTCAAGCCGGACGGATTCAAGCCCGGACCGAAGCCGCACCGCAAGGGTCCGCCCAAGGCGTGACCCAGCGGCCCGTGCGGAAACGATCCGCCCGGGCTGCGCCATGATTCAGCGGCGATGCGCGTCCGCGCCGCCTTCAGTCGCGTCCTTCCCGCGAGTCCGCAACGCGCGCATCGATTTCGGATCCAGCTTCACCCGGCCACTGACGGGTGCGATTTCGCGCTCGACAGGTTCCGCGCCGCGTGCCGTGTCTTCTTCGGCCGCGGCCGGCGCGGCGCGCTTTGCCTGTGCGGCCTTGCGCATGGCCATCGCCGTGGCCATGCACGGATTGGGGTTGTCGAAGAACAACGATGCCTCCAGCGCATCGGCGAGCTGCAGCGAATAATCGGTGCTGACCAGGGCCGCCGGCTGGGCCGGATTCAGCGCGCAGCCATCGCCGCCCGGACCCATGAGGCCGAAAGTCTGGCTGCCGGGCAGATTGCGGAACCAGGCCATGTCCTGCGCATCGCTGCAGCCGGCCGGCGGAATCAGCCGCACGCCGCGGAACGCGCGCAGTGGCGTCGCGCCCGGCGACACCTGCGCGGTCGAATGGCAGCTGAGGCAGGACGACAGCGGATTGTCGACCGGGCCGTTGCGCCGCCCGTGCCGGCCGAGTTGATTGTGGAAAGCGGCCGGCAGGCCGGGTGCGATCCAGGTTTCGTCGAGGGTGCCGACGCCGTTCGCGGTCACGTCCGGGTCGTTGCCCCACTGCAGGCCGACCGGCGCCAGCCGTCGCCATGCCACCGGCTCGGTCGCGGTCAGGCTCTCGTCGTAGACGAAGGTCGCGAACACCCAGCCGGTCTGCGTCGCGCGCGGATCTTTCACCGCCACATCGATCTGGATCAGCCGCACATTCTTCAGCGCTGCGGCCGGCGCCTGCGGATCCTGCACCTGCCACTGCGGCGCGCCGTCGAGCGGATACTGCGCGGCGACGATCTTGGCCGGGTCGAATTCGGCGAACAGCAGTTTGAACACCAGCGCGCCGTCGATGAACTGCGCCTGCGCCGGGTCGGACAGCGACGGATCCGGGTCGCCGAACACTTTGCCGATGGTGTAGCCGCCGATGTTGTTGTAGTAGCCGATCGCGAACGATTGCAGCGTATTCCCGGGAACGATCCAGTCGTGATCGTTGGCGTTGAGCGGACGCTCCTTGGTCAGTCCGCGATAGGGCTCGCGCCTGCTGATGGGGTCGGAAGTCATCATCGGCACGTGGTACCAGCGCCGGGTGCGGTTGCGCTGGGCGACGAAATCGACCTCGACCATGCCGGCCAGCAGATAGTCCCTGAGCGCGTTCAGGTACGCGCCGCGCTGCGCGGGCACCCGGAAGTCGTGCGCGCTCCACGGCCCATTCGTGGGCGCGAACGGATCCCAGCGCACGACTTCCGTGCGGCCGTCCACATCGGCGAACACCGGTACGCCCAATGGATAGCCCTGGGCCAGTTGGAAGGCCGCGGTGCCGGCCGGCGGCGGGTTCGCGGAGATCCAGTCGGGGAACCAGCCCGAGCACTGCGCGACGAAGCCGCTGCCCGGCTGGCCGAACTCGCCGGTCGGCGGCTTCGCGTCGATGGCGGAAGGATCCCTGCGGCAACCGGCGAGGATCGTCGCGGCGCAACACAGGGCAAACAGGGAGCGGACGGGCAGGCGGCGCATGGTCGTTCCTTCGAGAGGGCCTACCGCGGATAACGCGCCGGTTCTGCACGAACGGTCAGTGCCGCCGACGAAAGGCGATACCCGAACCGCTGCCGAGCGCACGGAACGTGAGCCGCGCCACACCATACGCATACGCACGCATTGCGATGTCGGCGCTGGCCGCCCACAATCGGCCATCCTCCCGGAGTCCTCCGCGTGACCGAATCAGCGACCGCAGCATCCGCCGCAGAACCCTCTCTTCTGTCCACCGCCTCCCAGTTGCGCCAGCGTTGCGCTGAATTCGCCCGCCCCGTGGCGGGCCGCGCCGTATGGCAACTGATCAATACCCTGGTCCCATTCGCTGCGCTCTGGGGGCTGATGGCCTGGAGCGTGATCGATCAGTGGAACTATCTCTGGACGCTGCTGCTGGCGCTGCCGACCGCCGGTCTGTACGTGCGCACCTTCATCATCCAGCACGACTGCGGCCACGGCTCCTTCTTCGCCAGCCAGCGCGCGAACGACATGGTGGGCCGCTGCCTCGGCGTGGTCACCCTGTTCCCTTACGGCTACTGGAAGAAGACCCACGCGATCCATCACGGTACGTCCGGCAATCTCGATCGCCGCGAAGTGGGCGACATCGAAACCCTCACGGTCGCCGAATACCGCCAGCGTTCCTGGTTCGGCCGCTTCTGCTACCGCTTCTACCGCAGCACCCCGGTGCTGCTGGGCATCGGCCCGATGTACCAGTTCGTGATCAAGCACCGTTTCCCGTTCGACATGCCGTTCACGTGGAAAAAGGAATGGCTGAGCGTACTGCTCAACAACCTGACGCTTGCCATCGTGTTCGTGGCGATGTGGTGGACGGTCGGCTGGCACATCGCCCTGCTGGTGCATCTGCCGGTGGTGTTGATCGCCGGCGCCGGCGGCGTGTGGCTGTTCTACGTGCAGCACACCTTCGAGGGCGCCTACTGGACGCGCGGCGAGGATTGGAACTCGCATGAAGCCGCGGTGTCCGGCAGTTCGTTCTACGACCTGCCGCGGGACATGCACTGGTTTACCGGCAACATCGCCTATCACCACATCCATCACCTCGCCAGCCGCATTCCCAACTACCGCCTGCGCGAAGCCTTCGAGTCCAGCCCCATTCTGCAGCAGGCGCCGCGTCTGACCATCTGGTCCAGCCTGCGCTGCGCGAGGCTGAAACTGTGGGACGAGGATCTGAAGCAACTCGTGGGCTTCCCGAAACGCGTCCGGGCCTGAGTCGGCGGGTTTCAGGGATGAGTCATCGTGCGATGAGCCGCAGCCGCGTCGTCGGTCGCGTGCAGCCATGATCGTACAGCCATGATCATTCCGCGCTACTGGGCCGAAGCCCGCCTCCAGCATCGTGACCGCAAGCGTCGGGTGACGGTGCGGCGTTTCGGGTGGTCGGACATCGGCGAAGCCGAGGCCCAGGCGCACGCCGATGCGCGCGTACGCGAGGCGCTGGAACGCGTGCTCGCCGGCGAGACGCTGCCCAGACGCGAACGGCGGGTCGCCTACAACGGCGCCGACGGCGTGCCGATCCGCGAGGAGATCGTCGACCGCCACGGCGACAGCGTGATCACCCGCAACGGCTATGGCGCATTGTGTCTGAACACGCCGGACGTGTTGTTCGCGGATATCGATTTCGCCGAACGCAGCCGGCCGCGTCAGGTATTCGTGTCGATGATCCTCGTTTTCGCGATGGTTGCTGCCGTCCTGATCGCGGGCCTGGAGATTCGGGTCGGTGCGTCGCTGATCGTGGCGTTCTTCGCATCGCTGCTGCTGGGCGTCCCGCTGCCGGGCGCATTGCGCCGGGCGTACGTGACGCTGCAGGGCGGGCATGAGCGGGTCGCCATTCGCCGCGTGCGCCGTTTCCTGTCCGCGCATCCCGGCTGGCGCGTGCGCGCGTATCGCACCCCGGCGGGCTTGCGTCTGCTGGCGCTGCATCGGTTGTTCGATCCGCGCGAACCCGCGGTGCAGGCGTGTTTCGACGCGCTCGGCGTCGATCCGGTTTACGCGCGCATGTGCCACAACCAGCATTGCTTCCGCGCGCGGGTGAGTCCTAAACCGTGGCGGATGGGAATGCCACGCATGCATCCGCCATATTCCGCGGCGTGGCGGCCGGAGCACGCACATCTGCCCGCGCGCCTGGCGTGGATCGACGATTACCAGCGCGAGGCGCAGGACTACGCGTCCTGTCGTTACATCGAGACGCTCGGCGATGGGCCGGTGGATGCCGATGCCGATGCGGTGCGCGAACTCCACGACCTGCTGTGCCAGGCGCAGCGCGACCTGGCGATTGCGTAGTTCGCCTTGTAGGAGGGCCTTCAGGCCCGAGAACTTTGCGCGAAAAGCATCGGGCCTGAAGGCCCTCCTACAGGTTCGCGGGATCAGCCCGCGATCACGTCGATCGTCGCATCGCCGGTTTCGACGCGCTGGCCGCTGCGGATCTTGCAGGTCTTGCGCAGTTCGACCGCGCCGTCGACGCGCACCGCGCCGCTGGCGACCAGATGCTTGCCGGCGCCGCCGCTGTCGCACACGCCGGTCAGCTTCAGCAGTTGGTTCAGTTCGATATGGTCGCGGTCGAGTTCGAAGCGGATCTGGGGCATGGGCAGGAATCGGTGACGCCGATGGCGCGGTCGGGCGTAGCATAACGATCCGTCGCCGTCTTCGCCGGACATGTCCGACAGAGCAGGCGTCGCAGGGATCGTTCCGCCGCGACCGGGCTGCTGACACAATGCTGTCAGCAGGGGACGGCGATGCTGTGCGCTCCCGACCACGCGCCGACCACGCGCCCGACACAGGACACGCTCATGATCGCCTACACCACTCTCGGTACCCACGACCTCGCCCGCGCCGCGGATTTCTACGATGCGGTGCTCGCCGAACTCGGCGCGACGCGTTTCATGGAAGAACCCGATTACTACATCGCCTGGGGCAACTCGGAGCACGGTGCCGGTCTGGGCATCACCAATCCGTTCGACAAGGAACCCGCGAGCGTCGGCAACGGCACCATGGTCGCGCTGGCCGCCGCCAACCGCGAGCAGGTCGATCGTGTGCATGCCAAGGCGATCGAACTCGGCGGCACCGACGAGGGCGCGCCGGGCCAGCGTTATCCCGGCTTGTACGCGGCGTATTTCCGCGATCTTGACGGCAACAAGTTGAACTGTTGCTACATGGGCGAATGATCGATATCGCATGCGTTGCGAGCGCCCCCGCTCGAACGCCTGCGACGGATCACGCTTATCAGACGCGATGCGCCGCGCCGACCGCCTGTTCCAGATCGTGCAGTTCATACGCGGCCGTCGCCTGACGACGGCCGCGCACCTGGCCGAGCGCCTGGAAATTTCGCAGCGTTCCGTCTATCGCGACATCGCCGCGCTGCAGGCGCAGGGCGTGCCGATCGAAGGCGAGGCCGGCGTGGGGTATCGGATGCGCCGCGGTTTCGATCTGCCGCCGCTGATGTTCGATACCGCGGAAGCGCAGGCGCTGGTGGCCTGCGTGCGCATCGCCCAGGCGCGCATCGACACCGGGCTGGCGCGACGCGCGGAGGATGCGCTGGCGAAGATCCTGACGGTATTGCCCAGCGCCGAGCGCGCCGCCGCCGAAAGTCTGGCGGTGTACGCGCCGTCGGTGGGACCGGATGCCGAAACCCGCGACCGTCTCCAGCAGTTGCGCCACGCCACCGAGGGCAAGAACAGACTGCGGCTGGATTATCTCGATCTGAAGGACGAGGCCAGCCTGCGTGTGGTGCGGCCGCTGGGCTGTTTCTACTGGGGCCATGCATGGACGCTGGCCGCGTGGTGCGAGTCGCGTCAGGACTTCCGCAATTTCCGCGTCGACCGCATCCGCACGGTCGAGACGCTGGCGGAACGCTTCCGCGACGAGCCCGGAAAGACGCTGCCCGATCTGCTGCGGATCTACGACGACTGCGACGGGATGCGCTGAGGCCCGTTCGAATCCGCCGATTGCACTTGTAGAACGGCCTTCAGGGTGGCCCATGCGAACCCGATCTGCGACGACATCGGGGCCGTAGCCACGGCCGATGAAAACGAAACGGTTGCGTATCCGGACGCAGCGGCCTGAAGTCCGCTCTACAGGACAGGCTTGATCATGACGCCCTTCGGCGGCCGCGCTCAGCGTAGTTCGCGCTTCGAATTGGTGCGCTTCGACGCGATCGTTGGACCGACGGTCTTCAGATAGGCGACATGCTCGCCCTTGCCGGAGCGGTGCGCCAGATCGACAGGTAGCCGGCCGTGACGGTCTTCTACGGTGGGATCCGCGCCGGCTTCGATCAGCAAGCGCATCGTTTCGACGCCGCCATGGCTGGCGGCCCAGTGCAACGGCGTCAGCCCGGCCGTGCTTTCGTGCAGATCGTGCCGGGCGCCGAAAGAGAGCAGACAGGCGACAACGTCGATTCTTGCGCCCGCCACCGCCCCGAACAGTGCGGTTTCGCCGGTGGAATCCAGCAGGTTCGGGTCGGCGCCCGCTTCGATCAGCTGCCGCACCTCGGCGAGGTCTCCAGACCAGGCCGCGTAATGCAAGGCGGTTTCGGCATGCCCGTCGGCAGCGGTGGGCGGCGTGTCGCGATCGTTCGTCATGCGGTGGCGAGCGCCTGCAATTTGCGCACGGTGGACCAGTTGCGGCTGGTGATCAGGTCGCGGAACTTCGGGCCGACGAGTTTCGCGGCCGATGCGCTATCCAGAATACCGTTCGGGCACCAGAGATAAAACGCATCCGCGCCCAGTGCGATGTGTTCGTCCGCAGGGGCGGTATCGACCAGCGCCTGCAGCGGCGTGCGGTCGGCACCGGCGCTGATGAATCCGACCAGCATCCGCGACGGGTCGTCCATGCGATCCATAAACGGATTGCCGGCTGCAGCGGCGTCGAGTTCCGCTGCCGTGAATACGAGTGCGCTGGCGGAGACGCCTGTGGCTTCGACCAGCGCATCGCCGATCTTTTTCGTATTGGACGCGGCCGAACTGCGGCCGGCCTCGAACACCACGTTGCCGCTGTTGAGCAGCGTGCGTACGTTGCCGAAGCCGAGCGACTCGAACATCGTGCGCAGATCGGCCATGGCGATGCGCTTGGCCTTGCCGACGTTGATGCCGCGGAACAGTGCGATCTGTACGGCCATTCACACTTCCGGTATCGCTCGATCGCGCTTCGTTTTCAACCGCGCCGTGTACAGGGTTTCGATGAAGCGACGTTCGTGCCGTCGCAACGGCTGGCAGTCGTGAATCGTCATGTCAGACTTCCAATGTCGCCAGATCGCCTTTTGTTTCCAACCATGTCTTGCGATCGCCCGCCCGCTTCTTCGCCAGCAGCATGTCCATCAGCGCATGCGTTTCGGTGCCGCCGTCGACGGTGAGCTGCACCAGCCGGCGGGTGTCGGGATGGATCGCCGATTCGCGCAGCTGCTGCGGGTTCATTTCGCCCAGACCCTTGAAGCGGGTGACGTTGATCGCGCCGCCGAAGCCCTTGGTATTCGCAGCTTTCTCGCGCTCGATCTTCTCCAGCAGCAGACGCTTTTCTTCCTCGTCCAGCGCGTAGAACACCTGCTTGCCCACATCGACGCGGAACAGCGGCGGCATCGCCACGAAGATGTTGCCGGCGGTGACGAGTGCGGGGAAATGTTTCAGGAACAATGCTGACAGCAAGGTCGCGATGTGCAGACCATCGGAATCCGCGTCGGCGAGGATCACCACTTTTCCGTAGCGCAGGCCGCTGATGTCGTCCTTGCCCGGATCGCAGCCGATCGCCACCGCCAGGTCGTGGACTTCCTGCGACGCCAGCACGCTGCCGGAGGCGACTTCCCACGTATTGAGGATCTTTCCGCGCAGCGGAAGGATCGCCTGGAAATCCTTGTCGCGCGCCTGACGCGCCGAGCCGCCGGCCGAGTCGCCTTCGACCAGAAATAGTTCTGTGCGCGAAAGATCCTGGCTGATGCAGTCGGCGAGCTTGCCGGGCAATGCCGGTCCTTGCGTGACTTTCTTGCGGACGATCTGCTTTTCGGTCTTGAGGCGAGCGGCGGCGCGTTCGATTGCGAGCTGCGCGATCCGCTCGCCCAGTTCGGTGTGCTGGTTGAGCCAGAGCGAGAAGGCGTCGTGCGCGGCGCCCTCGACGAACGCGGCGGCCTGCCGCGACGACAGCCGCTCCTTGGTCTGCCCGCTGAACTGCGGGTCGGTCATCTTCACGCTCAGCACGAAGGCGACGCGATCCCACACGTCTTCCGGCGCCAGTTTCACGCCGCGCGGCAGCAGATTGCGGAAATCGCAGAATTCCCGCAGCGCGTCGGTGAAGCCGGTGCGCAGACCATTCACATGCGTGCCGTGCTGCGCGGTGGGAATCAGATTGACGTAGCTTTCCTGCACCAGATCGCCGTCGGGCACCCAGGCGGCCGCCCAGTCGACGATTTCGGAATCCTTCTTGAGCTGGCCCACGAACAGGTCCGGCGGCAGGCATTCGCTCGCGCCGAGTTCGCTCTTCAGATAGTCCCGAAGCCCATCTTCGTAATGCCACTGGTCTTTTTCGCCGGTCGCGGCGTCCAACAGGCTCACCGTCAGGCCGGGGCAGAGCACGGCCTTGGCGCGCAGCACGTGGCGCAGATGGCGCAGATTGAATTTGGGCGTGTCGAAATATTTCGGGTCCGGCCAGAACCGCAGCCGCGTCCCGGTGTTCTTCTTGCCGACGCTGCCGACGATATCGAGGTCCGACGCGCGGTCGCCGTCGCGGAACGCCATCCGGTACTCGTTGCCGTCGCGCTTGATGAACAGTTCGACCTGCTTCGACAGCGCGTTGACCACGCTCACGCCGACGCCGTGCAGGCCGCCGCTGAAGGTGTAATTCTTGTTGCTGAACTTGCCGCCCGCGTGCAGACGGGTGAGGATCAGTTCGACGCCGGGGATCTTCTCTTCCGGATGGATGTCCACCGGCATGCCGCGGCCGTCGTCGGAGACTTCGCAACTGCCGTCGGTGTGCAGCACCACGTCGATGCTGCGGGCGTGGCCGGCGAGCGCTTCGTCGACCGCGTTGTCGATCACTTCCTGCGCCAGATGATTCGGGCGGGTGGTGTCGGTGTACATGCCCGGCCGGCGTTTGACCGGATCCAGGCCTGAGAGGACTTCGATATCTGCGGCGTTGTAGCGACTGCTCATGGGCGTTGGGCGTGGGTCCGGACGGGCGCGCCGGGGTGGCGACGCCGAGGCCGGCGAGCTTGGCGGTCCGGCGTGACAGGGTCAAGCCGTTCACGCGCTGCCGCGGTGGAGCGCGTGTTCATGGCGGAGTGGGGCCCCGGGCGCTAAGGTGCCGCCGTCCGTACCGAAGCCCGCCCCTCCCGGTGGCGCCGCGGGCAGCAGACATCATGAGCCGCAAAACCAACAACACCAGCATGTTCCGCCCCCGTTCGCTTATCGGCGTGTTTGCCATCGCGGGCCTTGCGCTCGCGGCAAATGCCGTGTTCGCGCAGAACGCTACGGGCGCGCAATCGGCCTCAACCCAGCAGTCCGCTCAGGACGCCGAGAAGGCCAAGGCCGAACAAGCCAAGGCAGAAGCCGAGAAGCGCCGCCAAGCCGAAGCGGCCGAGGCCCGCAAGGCCAAGCGCGACAAGTCGAAGGACGACAAGGGTTCCGATCGCGAGCTCGAGGAAGAGGAAGACATCTGAGCATCCTTTTCGGAAGCGGCCTCTTCCGAAACCGTCGCTTCCCCGGTTTCGCAGCCATCGACGCCCCGGCAATGCCGGGGCGTCGTTTTTTCCAGAGAAATCAAATTCTTGCGTGCGGCAGGTCGCCTCGGCGTCCGCATCCCGGTAGACTATCGCTTTCCAGCGACCCGCTGCCGACATGAACCCCCCCAGCTCCGCGACTCCCCTCGTCTTCGTTACCGGCGGCGTGGTGTCGTCGCTCGGCAAAGGCATTGCCGCTGCCTCCCTCGCTGCCATCCTCGAAGCCCGCGGTCTGCGGGTGACGATGATGAAGCTCGACCCCTACATCAACGTCGATCCGGGCACCATGAGCCCGTTCCAGCACGGCGAGGTCTACGTCACCGACGACGGCGCCGAGACCGATCTCGACCTCGGCCACTACGAGCGCTACGTCAACACCCGCCTGTCCGGCAAGAATTCCATCACCACCGGCAAGATCTACGAGGCGGTGATCCGCAAGGAACGCCGCGGCGATTATCTCGGCGCCACCGTGCAGGTGATCCCGCACATCACCGACGAAATCAAGCGCTGCATCGATGCCGCGACCGAAGGTTTCGACGTGGCGCTGGTGGAGATCGGCGGCACCGTCGGCGACATCGAATCGCTGCCGTTCCTCGAAGCGATCCGCCAGATCCGCACCGAGCGCGGCGCCGACAAGGCGATGTTCATGCATCTCACGCTGGTGCCGTACATCGCCGCCGCCGGCGAGTTGAAGACCAAGCCGACCCAGCATTCGGTGAAGGAACTGCGTTCCATCGGCATCCAGCCGGACGTGCTGCTGTGCCGCAGCGAACAGCCGCTGCCCGACGGCGAGCGCCGCAAGATCGCGCTGTTCACCAACGTGCCGGAACGCTCGGTGATTTCCGCGGTCGATCTGGACAACATCTACAAGATCCCGATGTGGCTGCACACGCAGGAACTGGACCAGATCGTGGTCGAACACCTGCATCTGCAGCACAAGGCCTCGGCTGGCGCGGACTTGTCGGAATGGCTGGCGGTGGTGGATGCGACCGAGCATCCGATCGATACCGTCACCATTGCCGTCGTCGGCAAATACGTCGATCACCAGGACGCCTACAAGTCCGTGGCCGAAGCGCTGAAACACGGCGGCCTGCGCCAGCGCAGCAAGGTCGCGCTGAAGTGGATGGAATCCGAGGACATCGAGCGCGATGGCGCCGCGGCGACGCTGGCCGGCGTCGACGGCATCCTGGTGCCGGGCGGGTTCGGCGACCGCGGTTTCGAAGGCAAGGTGCTGACCGCGCAATACGCGCGCGAGCACGGCGTGCCGTATTTCGGCATCTGCTACGGCATGCAGGCCGCGGTGGTGGATTTCGCGCGCAACGTCCTGGGCCTGAGCGACGCCAACAGTACCGAGAACGATCGCCAGAGCCAGCATCCGGTGATCGGCCTGATCACCGAATGGCGCACCGCCACCGGCGAAGTGGAGCGCCGCAGCGAAAAGAGCGACCTCGGCGGCACCATGCGCCTGGGCCTGCAGGAGCAGCGCGTGAAGCCGGGCACGCTGGCGCACCGCATGTACGGCAAGGACGTGGTCGGCGAGCGTCATCGTCATCGGTACGAATTCAACAACCGCTATCGCACGCAGTTGGAAGACGCCGGTATGGTGGTCGCCGCGAAGTCGATGGACGATCTGCTGGTCGAGATGGTCGAACTGCCGCAGACCATGCATCCGTGGTTTCTGGCCTGCCAGGCGCATCCCGAATTCCTGTCGACGCCGCGTCACGGCCATCCGCTGTTCATCGGCTTCATCCGCGCCGCGCGCGAGCACAAGGCCAATCTCGTAGGAGGGGCTTCAGCCCCGATCCCTTCCGAGAAAAGCATCGGGGCTGAAGCCCCTCCTACAGGAGTCGTCCAATGAAACTCTGTGGCTTCGATGTCGGCCTCGACCAACCCTTCTTCCTGATCGCCGGCCCCTGCGTCATCGAATCGGAGCAACTGCAGCTCGATGTCGCTGGGCAGCTGAAGGAAATCACCTCGGCGTTGGGCATTCCCTTCATCTTCAAGTCGAGCTTCGACAAGGCCAACCGCACGTCGGGCACCAGTTTCCGCGGCCCCGGCATGGAGGAAGGCCTGCGCGTGCTGGCGGAAGTGAAGCGCCAGATCGGCGTGCCGGTGCTCACGGATGTGCACGAATACACGCCGATGGACGAAGTGGCCAGCGTCGTCGACGTGCTGCAGACGCCTGCGTTCCTCGTGCGCCAGACCGACTTCATCAAGAAGGTCTGCGCCGCCGGCAAGCCGGTCAACATCAAGAAAGGCCAGTTCCTCTCGCCGTGGGACATGAAGCCGGTCGTCGAAAAGGCGAAGTCGACCGGCAACCACGACATCATGGTCTGCGAGCGCGGCGCCAGCTTCGGCTACAACAATCTGGTCAGCGACATGCGCAGCCTCTCGGTGATGCGCGATACCGATTGCCCGGTGGTGTTCGACGCCACCCATTCGGTGCAGTTGCCGGGCGGGCAGGGCAACAGCAGCGGCGGCCAGCGCGAATTCGTGCCGGTGCTGGCGCGCGCGGCGGTCGCTGTCGGCATCGCCGGCCTGTTCATGGAAACCCATCCCGATCCCAGCAAGGCGCTGTCCGACGGCCCGAACGCGTGGCCGCTGGGCAAGATGCGCGCGCTGCTGGAAACGCTGCAGGCGCTGGACGAAGTGACCAAGCGCAACGGTTTTCTCGAATCCTCCCTTTGACATCGAAGCCCATAAAGACATGACCACGATCACGAAGATCCACGCCCGCGAAATCCTCGACAGCCGCGGCAATCCGACGCTGGAAGCCGAAGTCACGCTCGCCGACGGCAGTTTCGGCCGCGCCATGGTGCCGTCGGGCGCCTCCACCGGCACCAAGGAAGCCGTCGAACTGCGCGACGGCGACAAGACCCGCTACATGGGCAAAGGCGTATTGAAGGCCGTCGGCAACGTCAACGGCACCATCGCGCAGACGCTGACCGGGTTCGACGCCGCCGATCAGGCCGGTCTCGACAAACGTCTGATCGATCTGGACGGCACCGAAAACAAGGGCCGGCTCGGCGCGAATGCGCTGCTGGGCGTGTCGATGGCCGCCGCGCACGCGGTCGCCGCGTCGCGCAAGCAGGCGCTGTGGCAATACCTCGCCGATGGTCGCGACGTGACTCTGCCGGTGCCGATGATGAACATCATCAACGGCGGCGCGCACGCCGACAACAACGTCGATCTGCAGGAATTCATGGTGCTGCCGGTCGGCTTCGATTCTTTCAGCGAAGCGCTGCGCTGCGGCACCGAAATCTTCCACGCGCTGAAATCGGTGCTGAAGGGCCGCGGCCTGAGCACGTCGGTCGGCGACGAGGGCGGCTTCGCGCCGGACCTGCGCAGCAATTCCGAAGCGCTGGACACGATCATCGAAGCCATCGGCAAGGCCGGTTACAAGGCCGGCGAAGACGTGTTGCTCGGCCTCGACGTGGCCTCCAGCGAATTCTTCGAGAACGGCAAATACAACCTCACCGGCGAAGGCAAGCGCCTGACCAGCGAGCAGTTCGTCGATTTCCTCGCCGACTGGGCGCGCGAATATCCGATCGTCACCATCGAGGACGGCATGGCCGAGCACGACTGGGCCGGCTGGAAGCTGCTCACCGATCGTCTCGCCGGCAAGGTGCAACTGGTCGGCGACGATCTGTTCGTCACCAATCCGAAGATCTTCCGCGAAGGCATCGACAAGGGCGTGGCCAACGCGATCCTGATCAAGGTCAATCAGATCGGCACGCTGACCGAGACGCTGGAAGCCATCGCGATGGCGCATGCCGCCAATTACGCGTCGATCGTCTCGCATCGCTCGGGCGAAACCGAAGACACCACCATCGCCGACATCGCGGTCGCGACCACCGCCACCCAGATCAAGACCGGCTCGCTGTGCCGCAGCGACCGCGTCGCCAAGTACAACCAGCTGCTGCGCATCGAACAGCAGCTCGGCGCCGCGGCGAAGTACGCCGGCCGCGCCGCGTTCGTGTCGATCGGCCGGGATTGATACGGGCTCAATGACGGCCTCGACGACCGACGCGACGCGGACGCTGCGATTGCTGGCATTGCTGCTGTTGGCACTGCTGCTGTGGCTGCAGTACAGACTGTGGTTCGGCGAAGGCGGTGCCGCAGCCGCCGGCGGGCTGCAGGACAAGGTGGATCGTCAGGTCGTTGAAAATCGCGGCTTGCGCCAGCGCAACGAACAGTTGGCGGCGGAAGTGGAGAACCTGAAATCGGGCGAGGCCGCCGCCGAGGAACGCGCGCGCAGCGAACTGGGGATGATCAAACCCGGCGAGACCTTCTATCGCGTGGTCGAACCCTCCACGCCGATCGATGCGCCATTGGACGAAGGCGACGCGCCATGACCCCGGATCCGATCCGGGGCAGGCTCTGGGCGGTGGTGCCGGCCGCTGGGCGCGGTACGCGCTTCGGCGCCGACATGCCGAAGCAGTATCTCGATGTCGCAGGCCGGCCGCTGATCGCCCACACCCTCGACACGCTGCTGGCGCATCCTTCGATCGCCGGCGTGATGGTGGTGCTGGCCGGAGACGACGATCGCTGGGCCGATTTCTTCGCGCACGCCGCAGTCTCGATCGAGGGCAAGCCGCTGATGACCTGCACCGGCGGCGCCGAACGCGCGGACTCGGTGCTGGCGGGCCTCGACGCGCTGCCCGAATCGGTGCGCGCCGACGAATTCGTCCTCGTCCACGACGCCGCGCGTCCCAATCTTTCGCACGGCGATCTGGACCGGCTGCTGGAAGTGGGCATGGGCGATCCGGTGGGCGCGATCCTGGCCGCGCCGGTGCGCGACACGCTCAAGCGGGCCGGCGACGATGGCGGCATCGACCGCACCGAACCGCGCGAGCGCCTGTGGCGCGCGTTCACGCCGCAGCTGTTCCGGCGCATGCAGCTGAGCCGCGCGCTCGCCGCCGCACGCACAGCGGGTATCGCGATCACCGACGAATCGATGGCGATGGAGCGTCAGGGTCTGCGTCCGCTGCTGGTCGAGTGCAGCGAAGACAACTTCAAGATCACCACGCCGGCGGATCTGGCGCGGTTCGAGTTCATTCTGGCGCGGTGATGAATCTGTGCGCGAGATGATCCAGAGATGTCATCCCGAGCGCAGCGAGGAACCTGCCTTTTTGCGTTTTCCGCATGGTGTACAGCAGCAGGTCCCTCGCTGCGCTCGGGATGACAGTGGTAAGCCAGATCCGGCTGCATTTTGCTTTTCGATCAACAGGTGAACAGAGCGATGACCCCATTCCGCATCGGCCAGGGCTTCGACGTCCACGCCTTCGGTGATGGCGACCACGTCATGCTGGGCGGCGTGCGCGTTGCGCACGATCGCGGCATCGTCGCCCACAGCGACGGCGATGTGGTGCTGCATGCGCTCTGCGACGCGCTGCTCGGCGCGCTGGCGCTGGGCGATATCGGCCGGCATTTCCCGCCGTCCGATCCGCAGTGGAAGGACGCCGACAGTCGCGCGTTCCTGCGCCATTGCGATCATCTGATCCGCCATCGCGGCTGGATGGCGGGCAATGTCGACATCACCGCGATCTGCGAACGTCCCAAGGTCGGGCCGCATGCGGAGGCGATGCGCCGGGTCATCGCGCTGGACCTCGGCATCGAACTCGATGCGGTCAGCGTCAAGGCCACCACCACCGAAACCCTGGGATTCACCGGGCGCGGCGAAGGTATCGCGGCGCAGGCGGTCTGTCTTCTGGTCAGGATATGAGCCTGGTCCGGTCATGAGCGAAGCGGTACCGGCGCGCGCGCACGGCGAAGCGGCGTTGACGGCGCGCATCCGCAGCGTGCCCGAGGATTTCGCGGTCGACGAGATCGATGCGTTCGCGGCCAGCGGTGCGGGCGAACACCTGCTGCTGACGGTCGAGAAGCGCGGCATGAACACCGCGTTCGCAGCCAAGCGCATCGCGGCCTGGGCGGGCGTCGCCGAATCGGCGATCGGTTATGCAGGCCTCAAGGATCGCCACGCGCTGACGCGGCAGCGCTTCAGCGTCTGGATTCCGAAGAAGATCGCGCCCGACATCGACACGCTGCAGTCGGAGGATCTTCGCGTCCTCGAACACGCCTGGCATTCGCGCAAGTTGCCGCGCGGCGCGCTCGCGGGCAACCGTTTCGCGCTGACGCTGCGCGAGGTGGAAGGCGATGCGGCGGCGATCGAAGCACGCTTGCAGGCGATCGCCGAACGCGGCGTGCCGAACTATTTCGGCGAACAGCGTTTCGGGCGCGGCGGCGACAACGTGTCGAAGGCGCTGTCGATGTTCGCCGGCCGCCGCGTGGCGCGCGAGGAGCGCGGCCATCTGCTGTCGGCCGCGCGCTCCGAACTGTTCAACCGCGTGCTTGCGGCGCGGGTCGCGGCGTCGTGTTGGGACACCGGCCTGGACGGTGAAGTCTGGGTGCTCGACGGCAGCCGCAGCGTGTTCGGGCCGGAGCCGTGGAGCGATGCGCTGGCGGAGCGACTGGCGCGGTTCGACATCCACCCCAGCGGCCCACTGTGGGGCCGCGGCGAGTTGCGCACGCAGGCGGACGCGCGGGCGCTGGAGCTTGCGACGCTCGACGACGAACATCTCCGCACCCTGCGCGAGGGACTGGAGCGCGCCGGCATGGATCAGGAGCGGCGGGCGCTGCGGCTGCGGCCTGGGGGGCTGGACTTCGACTGGCCCGAACCGGACGTGCTGCGCCTGCGGTTCTCGCTGCCGGCCGGCTGCTACGCCACTACGGTGCTGGCCGAACTCGGAAGCGTCGTGGGCGCTGCGGCCGGGCACTGAACCGACCGTTCATCGGAAAAGCATGCCGCGTAAAGCCGGCCTCCCGGCGCAGGCGTATAAGCCGATTGAACGCCCGGCAGAATTCGCACCCAGAGCCGCCGTGCGCATCGCAGTCGTCGTCCCGGAGGTCTTCCATGAACGTCAAGCTGTGTTCGCTGCTCGTCCTCGCCGTCGCCGTCGCCGTGTCGCTACCGGGCTGTCGGACCACGGACAGTTCCGCCCGCTACGTCCCGACCGCCACACAGGCGGCGCCCGGCTCCAGCTATGAGCCGCGCATCGAGGAAAACGCCGAATACATGGCCTACGTGCAGAGCGTCGCTCGCCGCCGCGGCGTGACCGTGCACTGGGTCAACAAGCCGGTGAAGCGTCACGTCGATCGGCAGTGATCGCGGTCGGCGCTTCTGCATGGCGCCTGCATGGTGCAGATGACGCAGATCGTGTCAGCTTTGCGCGGGCCTCGGTTTTCCCACCAGCACCAGCACCGCGCCGGTGCCGCCCTGCGCGGGCGGCGCCGAGTGGAAGGCCAGCACGTCGCTGCGCTGGCGCAACACGCGATCAACCAGATTCTTGATCGTCGGCACGCCATCGGGCGAGTTCAGGCCCTTGCCGTGGATCACCCGCACGCAGCCCATGCCGTTGTCGAACGATTCCTTCATGAACCGGCGCAGCATCGCTTCGGCGGTGGCGGCGCTGACGTGGTGCAGGTCCAGTTCGTCCTGGGCCGCGTATTCGCCGCGCGCCAGCCGCTGCAGCACGCCCTTGGGCACGTTGTCGCGGCGATAGCTGGAGACATCGCCGGCCAGCAGCGGCGCTGCGTCCAATGCGCGCTGGAATTCGCTGCGCGCGTCGGCCTCGTCGAGGTCGCGCATGCGCGCCTGCGGCCTGGGTCGCGGTTTCTGCGGCGCGATCGGCGCCGCCGGCAGTTCGCGCACCGGACCGATGGCCGCGCGGAACAGCGCCGCATCGTCGTCGGCGTCCTCGATGTCCTCGGGCGGGTCTTTGCGGGCGCTCATCGCGGTCGAGGTTAGCAGGGACTTGCGACGCGGCGCGTTGCCGCGGATCGGACAAACGGTTCCGGTATCATGGCGGGCACTTCTTCCGCGACAAGGCGAATCCCCGAACCCATGCGCATCCTGGTCAGCAACGACGACGGCGTCGACGCGCCCGGCATCCGCGTCCTCGCCGCGGGTCTGCGCGAAGCCGGGCACAAGGTGCTGGTGGTCGCCCCCGACCGCGACCGTTCCGGGGCCAGCAATTCGCTGACCCTCGACATGCCGATCCGCGTGGTGCGTCAGGACGACACGACCTGGCGCGTCCACGGCACGCCCACCGACTGCGTCCACGTCGCCATCACCGGCATGCTGGAGCAGGAGCCCGACATCGTCGTCTCCGGCATCAACAACACCGCGAACCTCGGCGACGACGTCATCTATTCCGGCACCGTCGCCGCCGCAATGGAGGGACGTTTCCTCGGTCTGCCCGCGGTCGCGGTGTCGCTGGTCACTGCGGATCACAAAGGCCTTCATTACGAAACCGCCGCGCGCGCTGCGGTCGAGATCGTCGCCCGCCTGCGCGCCGATCCGCTGCCGGCCGACACCATCCTCAACGTCAACGTGCCCGATCTGCCGTGGCACGCGATCGCCGGTTTCGAGGTCACCCGCCTCGGCAACCGCCACCGCGCCGAAGCCTGCACCCAGCAGGAAGATCCGCGCGGACGCCAGTGGTGGTGGATCGGCGCCGCCGGCGCCGAGCAGGACGCCGGCCCGGGCACCGATTTCGACGCGGTGCGTCGCGGCTGCATCTCGATCACCCCGATCCATGTCGACCTGACCCGCTATCAGGCGCTCGATCACGTCGCGAGCTGGGTCGGCGGACTCGCCGCTGCGCTGGACAACGGCGATAAGCCGCGCGGCGGAGACGCGGCATGACCGCACGCATGCGCCTGCAGCCCGAGGCCATCGGCATGGGCATGACGTCGCAGCGCGTGCGCGACCGCCTGATCGAGCGCCTGCGCGAAGGCACGCCCAGCAGCCGCGCGATCCAGAACGAGAACGTGCTCAACGCGATCCGCACCGTGCCGCGGCATCTGTTCGTCGACGAAGCCTTGGCCGCGCGCGCCTACGAAGACAACGCGCTGCCCATCGGCCACGGCCAGACCATCTCGCAGCCCTGGGTGGTCGCGCGGATGACCGAGGCGCTGTTCGAGGACGGCGTCGCGCCGAAGAAAGTGCTGGAGATCGGCACCGGCTCGGGCTATCAGGCCGCGATCCTGGCGGCGCTGGGGCTGGACGTGCATACCGTCGAACGCATCGGCGATCTGCTGCGCACCGCGCGCAAGCGTTTCCGCACGCTCGGCCTGAATATCCGCAGCAAACACGACGACGGCCGCATCGGCTGGCCGGAGAACGGTCCGTTCGACGCCATCATCGTCACCGCCGCGGCGCCGGCGCTCGTCGATGCGCTGACCGAACAGCTCGCGGTCGGCGGCACGCTCATCGCGCCGGTCGGCGGCAGCGGCGGGCAGTCGCTGATCAAGCTGCGCAAGGATGCGGACGGCAATATCGAACGTACCGATCTGGCGCCGGTGGTGTTCGTACCGCTGCTCTCCGGCATGGTGGACTGACGGCATGGCGCCGACGCCTCCCACCGATGCGACCAGCCAGAGCGGCTCGCTCGGCGAACAGCTCGCCCGCATCATCGACAGCCTGCCGGCGGACGCCATGAGCCTGCAGGAACTGCTGGATGTGTTCAGCGACGAAGGCCTGCTGCTGCTGACGATCCTGCTGACCCTGATTTTCCTGATCCCGGTGTCGATCCCGGGCGTCAGCACCGTGTTCGGTGCGGCGATCCTGCTGGTGGGCATCAGTCGGCTGATCGGCCGGCCGCTGTGGCTGCCGGCTCGGCTGCGCAGCAAGGCGCTGCCTGCCGACAAATTGCGCCCGGGGCTGAGCTCCGGACTGCTGTGGGTGCGCCGGCTGGAAAAGATCAGCCGTCCGCACCGCGTGCGCGCGCTGGTGCAGGGCCGTTTCGTGGAAATGCTCAACAATCTCGCCTTCATCCTCGCGGCGCTCCTGTTGATGGCGCCGTTCGGCTTCGTCCCCTTCAGCAACACCCTGCCGGCCCTGGCGCTGCTGCTGTACGCGATCGGTTTCATCCAGCGCGATGGCGTCGCGGTGCTGCTGGGGCATGTGGCGAACATCGGCACCATCGTCTATTTCAGCGTACTGATCGGCGGCGGCGGTCTGGCGGTGCGTGAGCTGTTCCAGCGGTTCGGCGGTTGAGGCGCCAGCGATGACGACGCGATGCATCCTTCGATCCGACGATGTTCGCCGCCCGGCGCGGACTATTTTGCGGATTTTCGTTTGCCTGCTGGTGTCGATGCTGTTGGCCGCCTGCGCCAGCACGACCGTCGTACGCGCGCCCACCCGCGGCAAGCCCCCGGCGACGCGTCAGGTGCCGCCGCCGAAACCCGGCGCCACCGCGCTGGTCCGCAAGGGCGACACGCTGTACCGCATCGCGACCACGCACGGGGTCAGCCCGCTGGATCTGGCCATGTGGAACCGCATCCCGCCGCCTTACACGATCTATCCCGGCCGACGGTTGCGCCTGACCGCGCCCGATGCGCGTCGTGCCGATCCTCGATGGAATGAGCCGCCTCGACGGAACGATCCGCCGCCGGTCGCCGGTACCCCCACGAAACCGCCTGCGACGCGTCCACCGACAGGGACCTCGCCCACGACGCCGCCACCTGTCGCCACGCCCGTCAAACCGCCAACGCAACCGCCGCCGCCGGCGAACGCCGCATTCGCGTGGCGCTGGCCCGCCGACGGCGCCATCGTCGGCCGTTTCGCCGCGGGCGATCCGACCCGCCAAGGCATCGATATCGCCGGCAAGAGCGGCGCTCCGGTACGCGCCGCCGCCGACGGCGTGGTGGTGTATTCCGGCGCCGGTCTGGTCGGCTACGGCGAACTCATCATCGTCAAACACGACGAGCAATGGTTGTCGGCCTACGGCCACAACCGCGCGCGCCTGGTCAACGAAGGCCAGCGCGTGAAAGCCGGCGACCAGATCGCCGAGATGGGCCGCAGCGGCGCCTCGCGCGACATGCTGCATTTCGAGATCCGTTACAACGGCAAGCCGCAGGATCCGCTGTTGGCGCTGCCGAGGCGATAATAATGCCGCCTATTCATGGGCGGATCCCCGGCCCGGCGCAGCGCGCTCATCGGCGCGCAGTCCTGCGGACTGCAAGCAACGCCGATTCGCCCGCTACGACGGGAAGCCGCAGGACCCGCTGTTGGCGCTGCCGAAGCGGTGATCTGCTGCAGAGGGTGGCTTCAGCGAGTCGTCCGAGTGCTTTGTAGGAGCGACGGAAGTCGCGACAGGCTGCGGCAGCGCCTTCCGTGACCCATCGCGGCTTCCGCCGCTCCTACAAGAGCCTCCGTTGGATGCAGAGCGACGTACCGCGGCGATGATCGCTGCCCCAGGTCCGGGTTTTTAACAGCCGAATGGCTGGTCAACCGGCGGTGTCGAGGTGGATCGCGGTCGGCGTGTAGAAACCGAGTCCCAGATCCAGCGCCGGTCCGTGTTCGCGCCAGAATGCGCAGAGCCGCGCGACATTCTCCGGACTCGACGCCAGATCGAAATCGATCGCGCGGTTTTCCCGATGTTTGCTGCGTGCGCTGCCGCCGGCGCAGCGGTTGACGGCCTCATCGCGATAGACCGACCGCGCCAGCGCCGGGTCGAGGATGCCGGCGTCGCGCAGCCGCGCCACCACGCGCAGGGTCGGCGGCATGTTTTTCCAGAGATCTTCGGGCGGCGTCGCGAATTCGCCGTGCCGGCAAAGTCGCCAGCGTCGCGACGTGCGCGACAACGCGGCCATCGGCATCACGTCGCCGACGCTTTCTGTGCGCAATTGGTTCGCATACGCCTGTACTTCGGCGCGATGGCCGGCGGCGAGCCAGGCCTCGTATCGCGCTTCGGGCAATCCCGGCTGAGGCGATTCGGCGTTGCAGGCTGCCAGCAGTGCCAGCAATGCGATCACAGCGGCTTTCGGCATGCGCGACACGCCGGGGAAACCCTCAGCCGTTCAGTACGAAACCCGCGACCACGCGCCGGCTTTCGCTGGCCAGCACGTTGAACGTGCGCGCGGCGGCGGCGTTGGTCATGGTTTCCAGACCGATGCCGCGCGACAGACACGCCGCCAGTGTGGCGGCCGGCGGGAAGGTCTGGGTGGCGCCGCAGCCCAGCAGAATCAATTCCGGCTGCAGCGCGAGCAGCGGCTCCAGGTCGGCGGGCGTCATCGCGGTCACGTCGCGGACCGCCCAGCCTTCGACCAGCGTGTTCGGCGCAAGCACGAAACTCGCTGTGAGCCGGCGGTCGTTGACCAGCGCCATGGCGCCATCGGCGCCGCGGAGGAGGAATTCGTGATCGGGACGATCGAGATGGAGTTGCATGGACGCTGTCGTCGATCTTCGGAGGAGAGCGGCGGCGCCGTCGACGCTGGATCGCGGGGCTCAGCCCCGCGGCAGCACGATCTGGCGATGATCCTGACTGGGGCGATAGAGGATGGCGACGTTGCCGATCCGCTGCACCAGGGCCGCGCCGCAGCGTTCCGCCAGACCGGACACCATCGCGTCGCGGGCGTCGCGGTCCTCGGCGGAGACCTTCACTTTGATCAGCTCGTGGTGTTCCAGAGCGTTCTCGATCTCGGCCACGACCGCATCGGTGAGGCCTTTGGCGCCGATCTGCAGCATCGCCTTCAGGCCGTGGGCCTGGCCGCGGAGGAAGCGATTCTGGGCGTTGCTGAGCGTGATCGACATGCGGGGCAGGGTCTTGGAAAGCGGGCGGGAACTGGCGCGCAGGGTATCATGGCCCGCAACCGGCCCGATTCAGCGGGTTTGTTTCCTTCCGGTTCTGCCTCCTTCCGCCGTCCGCTTCCGTAATCCTCCTCATGGCCACCCGCAGCAAGAGCAGCCAACGCTGGCTCAAAGAACACTTCTCCGACCCCTACGTCAAAAAGGCGCAGGCGGAAGGGCTGCGGTCGCGGGCGGCCTACAAGCTGGAAGAGTTGGTCGAACGCGACCGGCTGCTCAAGCCGGGCATGGTGGTGGTTGATCTGGGCGCCGCTCCCGGCGGCTGGTCGCAGTGGGTCCGCCAGTCGATGGGCGACAGCGGCCGGGTGGTGGCCCTGGACATTCTCGAGATGCCGTCGCTGGCTGGAGTGGACTTCATCCACGGCGATTTCCGCGAAGACGAGGTGCTTGCCCAGCTCGAGGCCATGCTGAACGGGCAGGCCGTGGACCTTGTGCTCTCCGACATGGCCCCCAATATGAGCGGAGTCGATGCCGTGGACCTGCCCCGGGCCATGCATCTGGCGGAGTTGGCGATGGAATTCGCCGACCGTCACCTACGGCCCGGCGGCGCCTTCCTGATCAAGCTGTTCCAGGGCGTGGGATTCGACGATTACGTCCGGGCCTTGCGAAAGCGTTATACCCGTGTCGTGATCCGTAAACCGGCGGCCTCGCGCAAGCGGTCGACGGAAGTGTATGCCCTCGCCCAGGGCAGGCTCCCGGCCTCGGCCGGGTGACCAGCGAAGTTACGGGTAACGTGTTCACAACCAGCGCCCTCCGGGGCGATAGCGAAGGATGAAGAACTTGGCCAAGAATCTCATGCTGTGGGTGATCGTCGCCATCGTATTGATGGTGGTGTTCCAGAGCTTCACCCCACCGGGGATGGGCACGGCCGACAAGGCCCTGACCTACGACCAGTTCGTGCAACAGGTACAGACCGACCGGGTCAAGAAAGTCGTCATCGACGAGGACGGCATGACCATCCGCGGCGAGCGCAAGGACGGCACCGAGTTCTACACGCTCAGCCCCGGCGATCGCGACATGGTCAACGACCTGATCGAGCACAAGGTCGAGATCGTGCAGACGCCGCCCTCATCCGGCCGCAACATCTTCCTCAGCCTGCTGTTCAACCTGCTGCCGATCGCGCTGCTCATCGGCGTCTGGTTGTACTTCATGCGCCAGATGCAGCAGGGCGGCAGCAAGGGCGCGATGTCCTTCGGCCGTTCGCGCGCCAAATTGCTCAACGAAGACCAGACCAAGGCCACCTTCGCCGACGTCGCCGGCTGCGACGAAGCGAAGGAAGAAGTGGCCGAACTGGTCGAATTCCTGCGCGACCCCGGCAAATTCCAGAAACTCGGCGGCAAGATTCCGCGCGGCGTGCTGATGGTCGGCCCGCCCGGCACCGGCAAGACCCTGCTCGCCAAGGCGATCGCCGGCGAAGCGCGGGTGCCGTTCTTCAGCATCTCGGGTTCGGACTTCGTCGAGATGTTCGTCGGCGTCGGCGCCAGCCGCGTCCGCGACATGTTCGACCAGGCCAAGAAGCACGCGCCCTGCATCATCTTCATCGACGAAATCGACGCCGTCGGCCGTCATCGCGGCGCCGGTCTGGGCGGCGGTCACGACGAACGCGAGCAGACCCTCAACCAGTTGCTGGTCGAGATGGACGGTTTCGAGGGCGGCGAGGGCGTGATCGTGGTCGCCGCGACCAACCGCCCCGACGTGCTGGATCCGGCGCTGCTGCGCCCGGGCCGCTTCGACCGCCAGGTCGTGGTGGGCCTGCCCGACGTGCGCGGTCGCGAGCAGATCCTGCGCGTGCACATGCGCAAGGTGCCGCTGGCCGACGACGTGGTGCCGATGGTGATCGCGCGCGGCACGCCCGGGTTCTCGGGTGCCGATCTGGCCAATCTCGTCAACGAAGCGGCGCTGTTCGCCGCGCGCGAGAACGGCAAGGAAGTGCGCATGGATCACTTCGACAGGGCCCGCGACAAGATCATGATGGGTACCGAGAACCGTTCGATGGCGATGAGCGATTCCGAGAAGACGCTCACCGCGTATCACGAAGCCGGCCATGCCATCGTCGGTCGCCTGGTGCCCGAACACGACCCGGTCTACAAGGTCACCATCATCCCGCGCGGTCGTGCGCTGGGCGTGACCATGTATCTGCCGGAAGGCGACAAGTACAGCTACAACCGCACCGCGATCGAATCGATGCTGTGCTCGCTCTACGGCGGCCGCGTCGCCGAGGAACTGATCTTCGGCAACGACAAGGTCACCACCGGCGCGTCCAACGACATCGAGCGCGCGACCAAGATGGCGCGCAACATGGCGACCAAGTGGGGCCTGTCCGATGAGCTGGGTCCGATCGCGTACGCCGAGGACGAAGGCGAGGTGTTCCTCGGCCGCAGCGTGTCGCAGACCAAGAGCGTGTCCGACGACACCGCGCGCAAGATCGACGAAGTGGTGCGCAGCATTCTCGACAAAGCGTATGGCCGTACCACGCAGATCCTGACCGACAACATCGACAAGCTGCACACGATGGCGAAGCTGCTGCTGGAATACGAAACCATCGATGTGCCGCAGATCGATGCGGTGATGGAAGGTCGCGATCCGCCGCCGCCGATGGGCTGGGGCCGCAACAATCCCAAGGACGATGCGCGTCCGCCGGCGGCGCCGATGATCGGCGGGCCCGCGGCGCAGACCTGACCCCGGGAGAGTTTTCCCGCAAGTCGATCGCCCCGCGCGGCGCTTGCCTCGCACCCCGGAAAAGGCCAGAGTTTCTCTGGCCTTTTTCCTGTCCGCACATGTCATACGGAATGCCCCGATGTTCGATGTTTCGCTGCAACTCGACTGCGCCGGTCGCGCGTTGATCCTTGATCGCCCGCGGGTGATGGGCATCGTCAATGTCACGCCGGATTCGTTCTCGGACGGCGGCGAGCACGACAGCGTCGACGCCGCGGTGGCGCACGCGCTGCGCCTGGCGGAGGAGGGCGCGGATATCCTCGATATCGGCGGCGAATCCACCCGTCCCGGCGCGGACGAGGTGTCGCTGGAGGAAGAACTGCGCCGGGTGATCCCGGTGATCGAACGCCTCGCCAGGGAAACCGCGCTGCCGATCAGCATCGACACTTCGAAGCCCGAGGTGATGCGCGCGGCGGTCGCCGCGGGTGCTGGCATGATCAACGATGTGTACGCACTGCGTCGCGAGGGGGCGCTCGATGCCGCCGCCATGTTGGGAGTGCCGGTGGTGCTGATGCACATGCAGGGCGAACCGCGATCAATGCAGGCCGCGCCGGACTACGACGATGTCGTCGCAGACGTGCATCGTTTCCTGGCCGAGCGCATCTTCTCGGCGGAAATGGCGGGTATTTCCAAGAAGAAGATCGTCGTCGATCCCGGTTTCGGCTTCGGCAAAAACACCGCGCACAATCTCGCGCTGCTGGCGCGGCTGGATCGTTTCGCCGACCTCGGCGTGCCTGTGCTGGCCGGACTGTCGCGCAAGCGGACCATCGGCGAGCTGACCGGCCGTACCGATCCGCACGATCGCATCCACGGCTCGGTCGCCGCGCACCTGATCGCCGCGCAGCGCGGCGCGAAGATGCTGCGCGTGCACGACGTGGCCGCGACCGTGGATGCGCTGAAGATCTGGAATGCGGTGAACGCGGTGCCGGTCCCGCGCGGCGGCGCGTCCTCGAGCCCGGCCATCCGTTGGCCGGACGATGACTGATGCGTTGCGTTATCGACGGGAAGACATTCCGGTCGATGCGGTACCGGGTCTTGCGGTGAAACTTCAGCGCTTGTGGCGAGCGACGAAGAACCAGTACAACAGCCCCAGCAGCAGGAACACGCCGAAGAGGCGTCCCATCCAATAGGCGATGGACGATTCTGGATTGCCGTCGGCAGGCGTGGTTGCGGCCGGCGGATCGCCTTGGCCCACGGTAACGATGATGCCTACCGGCTGCAGGCCGCTGGTGCGTTCCACCGAAACCAGCAGCACGCCCTCGGTCTTCCCCAGCGCCGGAAGCGTCTTCACGACCGTGCCGTCGAGGATGCGTCCGGTGCCCGCATTCGCCGCTTCATAGGCCGCGTACAGGTCCGCGCCCAGCAGGGTCTGCATCTCCTGCGGGCTGCGTTGGCCGTACATGGCTTCTAACTGTTGTTTGATCGTTCCGGCCGAAGTCGAGACGGTCATCGAGTCGGGCGTGAATGCCACGATGGATGCGTTGATCGGCGTCGCGACGCCTTCGAAACTGCCGTCGAGCACGATCTCTCCGGTCGGCGATGCCTCGGCCGATAGCGCCAGCGTGCGGTACGACACCCAGATCGGTGCGTTGGGGTCGACGTTGGGCGGCATCGGAATCGACAGACTGCTCGGCATGTCCGGCGCCAGTGGCGTCGGCAATGTCTGGGTCGCGAGGACGCCTGCCAGCGCATGGCCGGACGCGATCAGACCTGCGAGAGCGGTTGCGGCAATGAAATGTGCGCGGCGCATGGGCGACCAGGGGATGGCGGGACTGGCCGCGACTGTACGTGGGCGCAGCGCCCGCAGTAAAGCAGGGCTCAGCGCGATCCGACGCCGGAACGGAACGCCCGCACGCGCGGGTCCACGATCCGGAACCACAGCGGCGGGCACAGCGCGAGCAGGAACATCGCGGCGTAGCCGCCCGGCAACTGCGGGCTGTCGGCGTGGTGCAGCAGGACCTGATAGCGGCGACGCGGCGTTTCGTGGTGATCGGAATGACGCTGCAAATGGAACAGCAGCAGGTTGCTGATCAGATAATCGGAATTCCACGAATGCAGATGCGTGGTGCGCTCGTAGCGTCCATCGCCCAGGCGCTGGCGTTCCAGGCCGTAATGCTCGATGTAGTTGATGATCTCCAGCGAGCACGCGGCGAAGAAACCCTGGACGACGAAGAACGCGAGTCCGGCTTCGCCCAGCCAGATGAAGGACAGTGCCGCCAGCGTCAGCCACAGCGCCGTCCAGCGGATCAATTCGTTGTCGATGCGCCACCATCGCTTGCCTTGCGCATGCAGGCGGCGCGCTTCCAGCGCCCATGCATTCGAGGTGTTGCGGACGAGGGCGCGCGGCAGGAAGTGCCAGAGCGATTGGCCGAAGCGCGCGCTCGATGCGTCTTCGGGCGTGGACACATGCACGTGGTGTCCGCGGAGGTGTTCGATCTTGAAACCGTGGTAACCCACGCTGGTCAGCAGCAGACCGCCGGCGCCGCGTTCCAGCGCGGTGTCCTTGTGGATCAGTTCGTGGGCGACGTTGATCGCCAGCACGCCGCCGACGATGCCCTGCGACAGCAGCCAGCCGGCGCTGCCCGCGGCGCCGAAATCGGCGTGCGCGAAATGCCGGGCCGACCATGCCAGCACGCCAAGCTGCGTGGGCAGCGCCGCGAGCGTCATGATCCGGAACCAGGCGTCTGCCTCGAGCGCTTTCGCCTGCGCCGCATCGGGATTGCGCGGATCGTGGCCAAGACCGTAGTCGGCCAGCGGCAGCAGCACGAACAGGAAGAACAGCGGGAACCAGGCCATCAGGTCGGGGTGGCCGCTGCGCGCGCCGAGCCATGCGGCCGCGGGCATCAACGCCGGCACCACGAAGACGAACAGAAAACCGAAGCGTTTCCACAGAGGCATGGGCCAAGCGTACGCAAACCCGCTGCGGTTGCAAGCCGGGCCCGGCAGCGGCGTCGCCGGCGCCCGTCGGGGTATGCTGCGCGCCATCCGCAACGCTCCCGGACCTCGACATGACCGCTGGCCAGCCGCTCCTCATCACCTTCGGCATCTATCTGATCGCGATGATCCTGATCGGCCTGTGGGCCTGGCGTTCGACCCGGAGTTTCGACGACTACATCCTCGGCGGACGTTCGCTGGGAAGCCTGGTCACCGCGCTGTCGGCGGGCGCGTCGGACATGAGCGGCTGGTTGCTGATGGGCCTGCCCGGGGCGCTCTATCTCGGCGGCGTGTCGGAAGCGTGGATCGCGATCGGCCTGATCGTCGGCGCGTGGTGCAACTGGAAATTCGTGGCCGGGCCATTGCGCATCTATACGGAGCGCACCCGCAATGCGCTGACGCTGCCCGACTATTTCACCCATCGCTTCGAGGATCGCAGCAAGGTGCTGCGGGTGTTCTCGGCGGTCGTGATTCTGGTGTTCTTCGCGGTGTACTGCGCCAGCGGCATCGTCGCGGGTGCGCGGCTGTTCGAGAGCGTGTTCGGCGTGCCGTATGCGCAGGCGCTGTGGTGGGGCGCGGCGGCGACCATTCTCTATACGCTCATCGGCGGCTTTCTTGCGGTGAGCTGGACCGATACCGTGCAGGCGTCGCTGATGATTTTCGCGCTGGTGCTGACGCCGATCATGGTGGTGCTGGGCAGCGGTGACGTCGACGCCAGTCTCGCCCTGATCGAACAGACCGACCCGACCAAGCTCGACTGGTTCAAGGGCGGCACCCTCGGCTTCGTCGGCATCGTTTCGCTGCTGGCCTGGGGGCTGGGATATTTCGGGCAGCCGCATATCCTCGCGCGTTTCATGGCCGCCGATTCGTTGACCACCATTCCCAAGGCGCGCCGGATCGGCATGACCTGGATGGTGCTGTGCCTGCTGGGCGCGATGGCAGTGGGTTTCTTCGGCAACGCCTACTTCGCGACCCATCCTGATCAGGTCGGCCCGGTCGCCGAGAATTCCGAGCGCATCTTCATCCAGCTCGCGACCGTGCTGTTCAATCCGTGGGTCGCGGGCGTGCTGCTGTCGGCGATCCTCGCCGCGATCATGAGCACGCTGTCGTGCCAGCTGTTGGTGTGTTCAAGCGCGCTTACCGAGGATTTCTACAAGGGCTTCGTGCGCCCGAACGCGAGCCAGCGCGAACTGGTGTGGTTCGGTCGCTCCATGGTGTTGATGGTCGCGCTGCTGGCGATCTGGATCGCGCGCGATCCAGACAGCAAAGTGCTGGGGCTGGTCTCTTACGCGTGGGCCGGCTTCGGCGCCGCATTCGGCCCGGTGGTGTTGTTCTCGCTGTTCTGGGCCCGCATGACCCGCAACGGCGCGTTCGCCGGGATGGTGGCTGGCGCCGTGACCGTGATTCTATGGAAGGAAATCGCGGTGGCCCAGCACGGCAGTCAACTCTACGAAATGGTGCCGGGCGTGATCGCCGCATGCGTCGCGATCCTGCTGGTGAGCCGCATCGGCAAACCGCCGTCCGATGAAGTGCAGTTCCGGCACAAGGGCGTGATGGAAACCCTGAAGGTGCATGGATATTGAGTTTTGCAGGCGGGGCATCAGCCCCGATGGTTACCGCTTCGATGATCGCGGACGCAGTGATTGAGGCTACGGTGATCGGGGCTGAAGTGCTCGGGGCTGAAGCCCCTCCTACAGGGGATTCGGATTCATGACCACCGACACCCGCCCGCTCGCCATCGCGCTGATGGGCCCGACCGCTTCGGGCAAGACCGCGTTCGCGCTGGCGTGTGCGCAGCGTTCCGGCGGCGAGATCGTCAGCGTCGATTCGGCGCTGGTGTATCGCGGGCTCGATATTGGCGCAGCGAAACCCACCGCCGATGAGCTAGCAACGGTGCCGCATCATCTGATCGACGTGCGCGACCCCTGGCACCGCTATTCGGCCGCGGATTTCGCCAGCGATGCCCGAGCTGCGGTCGAAGATATCGTCGCGCGCGGCCGCCTGCCGATCCTTGCCGGCGGCACCGGCCTGTATTTCCGCGCCTTGTTGCAGGGGCTGTCGCCGATGCCCGAGGCGGATCCCGCGATGCGCGCGCAGCTCGCAGCGGAAGCCGGCGAACGCGGCTGGGCGGCGATGCACGCCGAACTCGCGCAGGTCGATCCCATCGCCGCCGCGCGCATCCACGCCACCGACCCGCAGCGGATCCAGCGTGCGCTGGAGGTGTATCGGCTCAGCGGCCGGGCGATCAGCGACTGGCAGCGCGAGTCGGCTGCGGCATCGCAGGCATTTCCGTGCCGCGTGCTGAAAATCGCGGTGGCGCCGCGGGATCGCGCGATCCTGCACGCGCGCATCGAGCGTCGTTTCGACGCGATGCTCGATGCCGGTTTCCTCGACGAAGTGCGTGCGCTGCGCGCGTTGCCGGAATTGCGCACGCATCCGGCGCCGCTGGATCTTCCCGCCTTGCGCGCGGTCGGCTATCGCCAGGCCTGGGAGCATCTCGACGGCGCGCTGTCCAGGAACGAATTCCGCGACCGCGCGATCTTCGCCACGCGCCAGCTCGCCAAACGCCAGTTCACCTGGCTGCGCGGCGCGCTCGATCTGCGCTGGTTCGATCCGGCGATGGATGCGTCGCGATTGGACGACGCGCTGCGCGGGTTCCTGAAAAGCTGAACGGTCTGTCGCTGCGACGACCGTCGCTCTGTGGACACGTTCGACCTTCGGCCGGCTTCCGGTTCACGCGCAGTTGTGTAACCATCCGGGTGTCCGGCAGGGGATGCGGGTCGCGATGCGACCGGGCCGCCGGCGAACGACCCATCATGCAATCCATCATGCGATCGTCACGATCATGTTGCATCCAATAACAACACCCAAAATGGGGAACACCATGTCGAAGGGGCAGTCTTTGCAGGATCCTTTCCTGAACGCTTTGCGCCGTGAGCGCGTTCCGGTTTCGATCTATCTCGTCAACGGCATCAAATTGCAGGGCACGATCGAATCGTTCGATCAATTCGTCGTCCTGTTGCGCAACACCGTCAGTCAGATGGTCTACAAACACGCGATTTCCACCGTGGTGCCGGCGCGCAACGTGCGCGTGGGGCCGGGCGGCGGCTATGTGCATTCGGCCGAAACCGACGACGACACCAGCGGCGTCCTCGCGGCCACGGCCGACTGATTCCGTTGCCGGGCGATCATGCGGCCGGCGGCGTTCCGACGCTGCCGGCCTCGCCATGAAGTGATTTCGCATTCGGCGGGCGACGTCCGTCTCCCGCCATTCGTCATGCGAACGCGCGCGGCGATCCCGCGCGCGGCATACTGGGCGTCTGTTTTCCCCCACGGATATCCCCCGATTTGTTCGAACGATCCCGCAAGGGCGAAATCGCGCTGCTGATCCAGACCCACGCCGGCGGCCCGCCGGAACCCGATGTGCTGGAAGAATTCGCCGATCTCGCCCGTTCCGCCGGCGCCACGGTCGCGGCGCTGCTGCATGCCCGCATCGACCGCCCCAACGCCGCCATCCTCATCGGCAGCGGCAAGCTGGAAGAGGTCAAGGCCGCGGCCGACGCCACCGGCGCCGATCTGGTACTGGTCAACCACAGACTGAGCCCGGTGCAGGAGCGCAATCTCGAAAAGGCGCTGGGCCGCCGCGTGGTCGACCGCACGGGCCTGATCCTCGACATTTTCGCCCAGCGCGCGCGCAGCCACGAAGGCAAGCTGCAGGTCGAACTGGCCCAGCTCCGGCACATGGCCACGCGTCTGGTGCGCGGCTGGAGCCATCTGGAACGCCAGCGCGGCGGCGCCATCGGTCTGCGCGGCCCCGGCGAAACCCAGCTCGAAACCGACCGTCGCCTGCTGCAGAAGCGGGTGGAGCAGTTGCAGAAGCGGCTGGAGAAAGTGGAGGTGCAGCACACCCAGATGCGCCGCGCCCGCGTGCGCAGCGAGTTGCCGCGTGTGGCGTTGGTGGGTTACACCAATGCCGGAAAATCCACGCTGTTCAATGCGATCACCGGCGCCGATGCCTACGCCGACGACCGCCTGTTCGCGACCCTCGACCCGACCGTGCGCCGGATCACGCTGCCCGGCGGCGCGGCGATGCTGGCCGACACGGTCGGCTTCGTCCGCGACCTGCCGCACGATCTGGTGGCGGCGTTCCGCTCGACGCTGTCCGAAGCGCGCGAGGCCGATCTGCTGCTGCATGTCATCGACGCCGCCGACCCGCTGCGCGACGAGCGCATCGCCCAGGTCGACGCGGTGCTGGCCGAAATCGGCGCGGGCGACATCCCGCAACTGCTGGTTTACAACAAGATCGACCGGGTCGAAGGCGCGGTGCCGCATCACGATCCGGCCGTGCTGCCGATCGAAGAAGGCGAGCCGGTCGCCGACCATGGCCTGGAGGAGATCGCACGCGAACGGGTCTGGCTTTCGGCGCGCGACGGCGTGGGTCTTGACCTGCTGCGTGCGGCGCTGGTCGCGCGGCTGGGCCTGCGCCGGGTCGCCGGCTCAATCCGCTTGCCCGCACGCGCCGGGCGCCTGCGCGCGCGTCTCTACGAACTGGAAGCGGTGCGCGCGGAAACGCACGACGACGACGGCGGCTGGACCATCGACGTCGATCTGGCCCTCAGCGATGCCGAAAAACTGGCCGCTGGCCCCGGTGGGGACGCCTTCGAGGCGCTGCTGCCGCCGGGCGACGACGGACTTCCCTTGTAATATGCACCCCCCGCCCGCATTCCTGCGGAGCGCATTCGCTTTGACACCTTCGCTTTGGAGCAGGCATGGCCTGGAATACTCCCGGTAACAACAACGACTCTTCTTCGGGCGGCGGTAATCGCTCGCCGTGGAAACCCCGTCACACCGGCCGTGGCGGTGGCGGTGGCATGGACGATATCGTCGCCCGCCTGCGCGGTTTCTTCGACGGCGCAGGCGGCGGCAGCCCGTTGCGCTGGATCGGCGGCCTGGTCGCGCTCTGGCTGGTCTTCAGCTGCTTCGTGCTGGTCACCGAACAACAGCGCGGCGTCGTGCTCCAGTTCGGCAAGTATTCGCGGACCATGTCCCCAGGCCCGGGCTTCAAGCTGCCGTGGCCGATCGAAAGCGTCTACAAGGTCAACGCCACCGAGATCAAGAACTACAGCGACAGCGTGCCGGTGTTGACCAGCGACGAGAACATCGTCCAGGTCGAAATCAACGTGCAGTACCGCATCAACGATGCGCGGCTTTCGCTGTTCGGCACCCGCGACGCCGAGGAAATGCTGAAGCAGGCCGCGCTGAGCTCCGTGCGCGAACAGGTCGGCCGCTCCACGCTCGACACCGTGCTGGGCGCGCGCGATGCGCTGGCAGTCGCCGCGCGTATCCGCCTGCAGAAATCGCTGCAGAATTACAACACCGGCCTGGCCGTCACCGAACTCAACCTGCCCAACGCGCGTCCGCCGGAAGAAGTGAAGCCCGCCTTCGACGACGTCAACAGCGCCCAGCAGGACAAGGACCGCCTGATCAGCGAGGCCCGCGCCTACGCCGCCAAGATCGTGCCGGAAGCCCGAGGCGAAGCCGCGCGCACCCGCACCGTGGCCGAAGGCTACAAGACCGCCTCCATCGCCCGCGCCACTGGCGACGCCTCGCGTTTCACCTCGCTGCTGCAGCAGTATCGCGGCGCGCCGGAAGTCACCCGCAAGCGTCTGTGGCTGGAAACCGTACAGAAGGTGCTGGCCGACAACCGCAAGATCATCGGCGGCGACAGTCGTCAGCTGCTGTACCTGCCGGTCGCGCCGGGTCGCGGCGCGGCGCCGACCGGGACCGAAGCGCCGCCGCCGGAGCTGATCGCACCCACCGTCACCGCAACGCCCGAAGAACCCACGACCGCCCGTAAAGCCCGCAGCGCGGGTCGCAACGGAGGAGGCAGCCGATGAAAATGAAAATGTCAGTCCTGGTTCCGCTGGTCGTCGCCGTGCTGTTCACGCTGCTCGGCTCGGTCTTCATCGTGCGCGAAGGCCATACCGCCATCGTGCTGAATCTCGGCAAGGTCGTCCGTAGCGATCTCGGCCCCGGCCTGCATTTCAAGGTGCCGCTGGTCGAAAGCGCGCGCATCTTCGACGGCCGCTTCCAGGTGCTGCCGGCCCAGCCCGAGCGCTACCTCACCTCCGAGCGCAAGGACGTGAGCGTGGATTTCTTCGCTGTCGGCCAGATCCGCAACACCCAGGCGTTCTATCGCGCGACCGCCGGCGACGAAAGCGTCGCCATCGCGCGCCTCGAACCGATCATCAAGGACTCGCTCCGCAACGAGATCAACGCGCGCACGCTGTCCGAAGTGGTGTCGGGCGAGCGCAGCAAGATCGCCGGCACGCAGCTCGCCGCCATCAACAAGGCCGCCGCCACGCTGGGCGTGCGCATCATCGACCTGCGCATCAAGCAGATCGATCTGCCCACCGACAGCCAGGTCATCCGCGACGTCTACCGCCGCATGAGCGCGCAGCGCCAGCAAGTCGCCAGCAAGCTCCGCGCCGAAGGCGAAGAGCAGGCCAACGAGATCCGCGCCAAGGCCGACCGCGACAGCAACGTGATCCTGGCCGAAGCCGAGCGCGACGCGCAGGTGATGCGAGGCGAGGGCGACGGCGAGGCCGCGCGCATCTACGGCAGCGCTGCGAACGCCGATCCCGGCTTCTACGCCTTCCAGCGCAGCCTCGAAGCGTATCGCGGCTCGTTCTCCGACGGCGACGCTGTGATCGTGCTCGACAAGGACGACCCGTTCCTGCAGTACATGCGCAGCGATCGCTGATCGCATCGCGTTGCATCGCGCATGACCGACCTCTGGGCCGCACTCGCCCTCGTTGCGGTGCTCGAAGGGCTGGCGCTGTTCGCCTTTCCGAATGTCTGGAGGCGGGCGGCCGAGCAACTGCTGGCCATGCCTCCGCAGCAGCTGCGGCTGATCGGCGGTCTGGTGCTGATCGCCGGGCTGGTGGCCCTGTACTTTGTTCGCCACTGATGCGGGCACGATCCGCATATCGGGTGCAGTGACAGCCGCCATACCGATCCGTTTTGCCTTAACGCGCTGCAATAAATCCGTCGAAAGGGTGGCCCCGGCGCCCCGAAACCCGGAGAATGCACAAAAGCCGGAAGGGGCATCTGCCCCGCCGGCTTTTTCCGTGTCGGACGATCTCTTTTGTAGGAGCGGCGGTAGCCGCGATCCCACGCTGGATCCCGTCGGACGCATCGGGTCGCGGCCTCCGTCGCACCTACATCCAGATTTCCGGAGTACGAAATGGGTCAGTCAGTCGTGGTGTTGGGCGCCCAGTGGGGCGATGAAGGCAAGGGCAAGATCGTCGACCTGCTGACGCAGGACATCGGCGCCGTCGTCCGCTTCCAGGGCGGCCACAACGCCGGCCACACGCTGGTGATCGGCGGCAAAAAAACGGTCCTTCATCTGATCCCCTCCGGCGTTCTGCGTCCCGATGCGCTGTGCCTGATCGGCAACGGCGTGGTGCTGCATCCCGGCGCGCTGCAGAAGGAAATCGCCGAACTCGAAGCCAACGGCGTCGAAGTGCGCAGCCGCCTGAAGATCAGCCCGGCCACGCCGATCATCATGCCGTACCACATCGCGCTGGATCAGGCCCGCGAAAAGGCCGCCGGCAAGAGCGCCATCGGCACCACCGGCCGCGGCATCGGCCCGGCCTACGAAGACAAGGTCGCGCGTCGCGGCATCCGCGTCGCCGATCTCAGCTATCCGAAGGAACTCGCGGAAAAACTGCGCAGCACGCTCGATTACCACAATTTCGTACTGAAGAATTATCTGAAGGTCGACGAAATCGACTTCCAGAAAACGCTCGACGAAGCGCTCGCATTCGGCGAATACGTCGAGCCGATGAAGTTCGACGTGGCCGGTATCCTCCATGAGCTGCGCAAGCAGGGCAAACGCGTGCTGTTCGAAGGCGCGCAGGGCTCGCTGCTCGACATCGACCACGGCACCTATCCGTACGTCACCTCCAGCAACACCACCGTCGGCGGCGCGCTGGCCGGCACCGGCGTGGGCGCGGATGCCATCGATTACGTCCTGGGCATCGCCAAGGCCTACGCCACGCGCGTCGGCGGCGGCCCCTTCCCGACCGAACTGGACGACGAGATCGGCCAGGGCATCCGCGACCGCGGCCAGGAATACGGCGCCACCACCGGCCGCCCGCGCCGCTGCGGCTGGATGGACATCGTCGCCCTCAAACGCGCCGTCGCCATCAACGGCATCAGCGGCCTGTGCATCACCAAGCTCGACATCCTCGACGGCATGGACAAACTGAAGATGTGCGTCGCCTACGAATACCGCGGCAAGCGCACCGAATACGCGCCGCTGGACGCCGACGGCTGGGATGAGTGCACGCCCGTGTACCTCGAATTCCCGGGCTGGAGCGAATCCACCGCCGGCATCACCGAATGGGACAAACTCCCCGCCGCCGCCCGCGCCTACCTGCGCTCGCTGGAAGAACTCGCCGGCTGCCCGTTGGCCATCGTCTCCACCGGCCCGGACCGCGACGCCAACATCGTCCTGCGGGATCCGTTTGCATGATCTGAACGATCTGACGATCGGAATGCTCGAAAGATCGGAACCAGTGCTGTCATCCCGAGCCGCAGGCGAGGGACCTGCTGCAAGCATCCAGATCCGCGCCTCCAACGAAGGCCCCGTACCGCGGGGCCTTCGCTTTTCCTGGCCGGGCAAGCCCAACATCCAGCAGATGATTTCGGCGCAGCCCGTCATCGCGCGGGGAGCGGGTGGTCGAAGGTTGAGTGGGGTGCACTTCAGCTGGACGTCGTCGCCCGGCCCCTCATCCGGCGCTTCGCGCCACCTTCTCCCCGTTGTACGGGGAGAAGGAACGCGGTGGGATCGGCGATCGATGGCTTCTGTACCGACGCTGCGATTCATTCTGGGCTGTTGCGGTGCCTCATGCCTTCTCCCCGCACAGCGGGGAGAAGGTGGCGCGTAGCGACGGATGAGGGGTGAACGACGCGGCAGTCGCATGGCTCGGCAGTCGCATCGCCACAGCGGATAGAGCCCGCAGCCGTTCGGCCTGAAGGCATCATCGATTGTTTCGGGATGGTCGCGGCGGTGCGCTGGAAACGCAGGCTGTCGCGTTACCGTGTTGGTCCAGGCGGTTCAAACGGAGAGGGTGTCGCGACTTGCGTCGCTCCCACAGGGGGTTGCGGATGTGGCGGTGGTGGGCTTTTGCGCGTTCCGATGCTTCTGCTGTGGCCGAAGATGGATTGTGGACTTGCTGTGGGATGGTCGGTGGTTCATCGCGACTTCCGTCGCTTCTACAGGCAGGGCAACAGGGTGCAGGGTTTGCTGGCGTCGCTGGAGTGATGTTTGTCGTGGTATTCGCCGGGCACGGTTGCTGCGGCGAATCGGATAATTCCTACACGATGTCGTGCGGTCTTCCGATATCGGGTCATCCATCGTTTCGCGATGCTGTCTGCACCGCGGGAATTCGCCCGTGAACGACGGGAGGTGTGGGATGAGCGTGGAATATTTGTCGGAGACTCGGTTGTCGATGACGTTCGCTGTCGAGGATCTGCAGGCGGTGGACGCGGCGCTGGATGCGTTGGAATCGCGGCTAGTCATGCTGATTTCGCTGCGGCCCGATATCCAGCCGGGATTGGCCAGAATGGGCGAGAAGTCCGAGGCGTTCTGTCGGCGGACGTTGACGGCGATGGCTGCGCAACCGCAGGCCATGGTGCCTGACCTGGATCTCGCCGCAGCGCAGGCCGACCTGGCTGCCGCGGATGCGCTGCATCCGCGACTTGTGCGCCTGCGCCGTCTGGCCGAGCGTGCCGAGGATACCGAGTTGGCGCTGGGCAGCGACGTGATGGTGGCGGCGTTGCAGAGTCACGCATGGCTGGAGGCCGCAGGGTGCGTGCAGGAAACGGTAGAGCTGCGCAGGTGTGGGTAAGCGCCTGCTGCTCAGAGCGTGCGCAGGACGATGTGCGTCGCACTCGTCAGCGGAAATAATCTCCCGCGATCTCGTCGAACGCATCCAGCATGCGGCGTTCCTCGGCCATCTCCACCAGATCGTTGATCACATTGGCCCGCAGTTTTGGATTATCCAGATCGCGCACGGTGACGCGCACGGTTTCGACGGTGCGCGCCATCTTCCGGATGTCCGCGTCCATCAGCTGTTCGAGTTGTTCCGGGCGCTTGATGCGGCCATGGATCATCGCGATGGCGGGCGGCGTGGCGTCTTCGATGGCGCGCGCGATCGCGGATTCCAGCGATTTGAGCTGAGATTTGAGCAGCACGTTGTACTCGCGCAGGGTGTCTTCGGCCAGCGTGTCGGCGACCGGGTCGCTCTGCAACGTGCGATTGTGCAGTTTCAGCAGCGAGAGCAGATCCTTGTTCTGGTAGGCGGTATTGAGCCCCTGCATCGCTTCGGTCTTGCGCAGCTTTTCGTCGGCGTCGAATTCGCGATCGGGATGCATGCTGCTGGCGAGCTTGCGATAGAGCGCGCGCAGCAGGTCGGGCCTGGGCGATGCGGCATCGTCGTCGTTGCCTGACGGCGGTGGCGTCTTCGCGTGCCTGGCGTTCTTTTTCGCGGAGCGCTTGTCGGCGCGTTTCTGTCGTTGTGCTTCTTTCCTGCGCTCTTCGGCGTCCAGGGCGTCGAACAGCCGCGCCTGGGCGCGTTCCACGAAGGCTTCGTGCGATTCGTCCGCACGCCGTTCGATGCCGGCTTCGCCGATCTGCCGGAACAATTCGATGATCTCCGCCTCCCGCTCGGCCTCATCCTCCTTCTCGATTTCGACCATGGGCGTGTCGCTGTGACGGTCGTGGATATCGATCAGGGTGTCATCGGCGCCGTGCGCCATGACGTTGTCGATCAGATCGAGCAGGCAGTCGGTCAATGCGCCGCGGCGACGCGCCGTCATGCGCAGGCCTTTCGGCGGCGAGGTCAGCAGCGCGTCGAGCTGTACGACCAGGCTTTTCTGCACATCCGTAAGCTCCCGCAGAACGGGTTCCAATTCCGCGTGGTACTTCTGCAGGATCGCGGCCGGCTGTTGCTGCCATGCGGCGAGCAATGCCTGACGCTCTTCGATCTGCCCGGTCAGGCGATCGAACTCGCGTTGCAGGGGCGAACGCTTCGCAGTCACGGCGCTGGCCGCGAGCGATTTCTTTCCCGAAGCCGAAGGCGTAGGTGGGGCAGAGCCCAAGGGATCGAACGGTGTGTCGTCGTGCATGATGTGCTTGAAGACTGGGTAGTGGCGGCCGCCATGCTGGCGGCTCGCGATGCTGTGGGTGGATGCCGGCCGAACGATCTCAGCCGATACCGGCGGCACACAAGAGCGGGCCGCCGCGTATATCAGCGCTGGTATGCCGCCTGCGGTTCGTTGACGTTGCCTTTCGCATTCAGCACCAGATGTTCGCGCAGCCATTCTGCGAATCCGGATTCGGAGAGGCTGCCTTCGGCGAGACGCAACATCGCGATATATTTCTCTTCTTCCGATGCGACGAGTTCAGCATCGTTGAGCGCGAGGAAGACGCGGTAGCAGACATGTGCGGTACGTTTGTTGCCATCGACAAAGGGATGGTTCCGCGCCAGACCGTATGCCAGGCTTGCGCATAGCGCGGCGATATCAGGTGGCGGGTCGCCGTAGGCGAACAATTGTTCAGGGCGTGCGAGAGCGGAGTCGAGAAGGGCTTCGTCGCGCACACCGGTGCCGCCGCCGTGCTCGGCGAGCTGGCGATCATGGATGGCGAGGGCCAGCCGTCGGTTGATCCAGACGATCATGTGGTCCCCTACTGCGCCAGCTTGTGCAGCACTTGCCGGTCTTCGCGCATGACGCGCTCGGCCACTTCCATCTGCGCGGCGAGTTGCGGGTCGTAGGTGGTCAAGACGATGCCGCCCGGCGTTTCCAACGCATACAGCTCGTCGCCTTTTTCCAGACGCATCCGTGTCAGCAATTCCTTGGGCAGGATCACGCCTGCGGAATTGCCTACGGTCGTAATTTTCAGTTTCATGTCTATCACATGGAAGGTAGTAGTAACGTACGTTATACCGACGGTATGGTGCGGATTGCAAGCCCTCAACGCCGAAACCCCGCCGGGGCGGGGTTTCGGGATCGTCGTGGCGACAGCCGTGATTACTGTTTGAGCAGCGCCGGGTTGTCCCAGCCCGGGCGCGGCGCGAAGCGGTCGCCGTACGTGGCCTGCAACACCTTGAGCTTGGCCAGCAGCACCTCGGCGCCGCTGTCGCGGATGTACTGGATCGGGCCGCCGCGGAAGGGGGCGAAACCGGTGCCGAAGATCACGCCGGCGTCCAGCAGTTCGGCATCGGCGACCACGCCTTCGTGCAGGGCGGCCACGGCTTCGTTGAGGAAAGGCAGGATCAGGCGGTCTTCGAGATCGTCCGGCGCTTTGTAATCGGCCGGAATCTCAGGCTTTTGCGCCTTGCCGTTTTCCCAGCGATAGAGGCCCTGGCCGTCCTTTTTGCCGCGCTTGCCGGCTTCCGGCGGTGCCGCCAGCGCGGCCGGAATCGGCAGGCCGAGGAAAGGCGCGAGTTCGGCGCCCACGCCGGAAGCGACATCCAGGCCCACGGTGTCGATGAGTTCGATCGGCCCCATCGGCATGCCGAACTTCACCGCGGCCTTGTCGAGGACCGGGCCGGGAATGCCCTCGGAATAGGCGGTGACGGCTTCCAGCATGTACGGGAACAGCAGGCGATTGACCAGGAAGCCGGGCGTGCCGGCGACCGGCACCGGCAGTTTGTCGATGGCTTTGCAGAACGCGGCGAGGCGTTTCGCGGTCTCCGGCGCCATGCCGTCGTGCTGGATGATTTCCACCAGCGGCATCATCGCCACCGGATTGAAGTAATGCAGGCCGGCGAACTGCGCCGGACGCGCGATGTGTTCGCGCAGTTCGGTCAGCGGAATCGACGATGTGTTGGTGGTCAGCAGCGCGTCGGCCTTCATCTTCGGCTCGACCGCGGTGTAGAGGTCGCGCTTGGCGTCGGGCCTTTCGATGATGGCTTCGATGAGCAGGTCGGCACTGGCGACGCCGGCGCCTTCCAGGTCAGAGACCAGTCGCGCCGCTACCTCGGGACGTTTGCCCGCATCCTTAACGCGCTTGGCGAACAATTCCTGCGCGCGCGTCATGGCGGTGTCGATGAAGCGCTGCTCGCGATCCTGCAGCGTGACCTGGAAGCCCTTGTAAGCCGCCCAGGCAGCGATGTCGCCGCCCATCACGCCGGCGCCGACCACGTGGACGTGGGCGATGCCGTGATCCTTGCCGCCGAGTGCTTTCAATCGTTCCTGCAGGAAATACACGCGGGTGAGGTTGCGCGCGGTTGGTGTGCCAGCGAGCTTGACCACGGCTTTGCGCTCGGCATCCAGACGTGCCCGAATGCCGTTGCCCGCGCTGCGGCGCCAGGTCTCGATCAGTGCGTACGGCGCCGGATAGTGTTCCTTGCGCGCCTTGCGTGCGGTCATCTTGATCATTTTCGGCGCGATGAGTTGACGGGCGGGCCACGTGTTGGTCGCCCAGGCCATGAAACGCTGTTTGAACGGACGTTCGACGCCCTTGAGCGCGAGCGCGGCAGCGGCGTCGATCAGGCCCGCAGGGTCCACGACCTTGTCGACCAGACCGATCGCGCGCGCCGCAGACGCCGAGAGGCTGCGGCCGGTGAGCATCATGTCCATGGCGGCAGGAGCGCCGACCAGTTGCGGCAGACGGGCGCTGCCGCCCCAGCCCGGGAAGATGCCCAGCATCACTTCGGGCAGGCCGATCTTCGTCGATGGATCGTTCGAGGCCACGCGATAGCGGCAGGCCAGTGAGATCTCGGTCCCGCCGCCCATGCAGAAGCCGTGGATCGCGGCGACGGTGGGGAAGGGCAGATCCGCGATGCGCTGAAAGAGGTTTTGGCCGCGGCGGATCGAGTCGCCGATGGTGCCTTTTGCGTCGAACTCCTGGAATTCGCGGATGTCGGCGCCGGCGATGAAGCCCTTTTCCTTGGCCGATCGCAGCACCAGCGCCTTGGGCGGCTCCAGCGCGATGCGTTCGAGCAGGCTGTTCAGTTCGATCAATACCCCTTGTCCGAAGGTGTTCACCGACTCGCCTTCGCGGTCGAAGGACAGCACCAGCACGCCGTCCGGCCGCAATTCGGTCTTCCAGTGGCGCAGACGCAGGCCGTCGAAGCTGGGTGAGGTGGAGGTCATGAGCGGGAATCCATACGCTGGAGAATGTCCCTATGATCCGGACCATCGAGGGATGGCGTCAAATCGGTGTCGTCGGATCGGCATCGACACGGTCCCACGGCGCATGGCTTGTGGCAGTCGCGCGGAGCCCCCAGATGAATGCATGTTGCACAGGTGGCCCTGCATGGGTTGCCGGGGGCCGGGAACTTTTCGCCGGCGTGTATTGTCCGATGGCCCGGCTACCGTACCGGCCCGATCCACACTCAGGAGAGCCGGCCGGATGGCCGAAGCAACGACATTGCAGGATGTGGACCTCGAACTGGTCCGGCGGGTGCAGCGCGGCGACAGCGCCGCCTTCGACCTGTTGGTGCGCAAGCACCAGCACAGGGTCGTGGCGCTGATCGGACGCTATGTCCACGACTGGAGCGAGGCCCAGGACGTCGCCCAGGACACGTTCATCCGCGCCTATCGCGCGATGGGGAACTTCCGCGGCGATGCGCAGTTCTCAACGTGGCTGCACCGCATCGCCGTGAACACCGCCAAGAACCATCTGGTGGCCCACAAGCGCCGCCCGCCGGGCGACGACGTGGATATCGACGACGCCGAGCAGTTCGAATCGGGCCTGCGCCTGCGCGACAACGACACTCCGGAGCGCGAATTGATGCGTCATGAGATGGAACAAACGGTGATGCGCGCGGTCGAAGCCTTGCCCGAGGAACTCCGGACGGCGATCACGCTCCGCGAGGTGGATGGGTTGAGCTACGAGGAGATCGCGCAGCAGATGCAGTGCCCCATCGGTACGGTTCGCTCGCGCATCTTCCGGGCACGCGATGCCATCGACGCGCAGTTGCGACCCTTGATGGATGCGCCCGACTCGCGCGAACGGGCGACGCGTTGAGTTCCCCCGATCCGCATTGCATGACCCGGTTCCGAAACGATGCCCGCTTCAAGATGACCCCAGCGACAAGCCCCCCACAATCCCGATATCGAGCCCCATGACCGGATTGCACGAAACCTCTGCTTCACGCGACGCCAATTCCCGGGAATTCCACCGCGAACAGCTCTCCGCGATGATGGACGGCGCGCTCTCGGCGGATGAAGCCCGATTCCTGCTGCGTCGAATGGAACACGACGACGAACTCGCCGACTGCTGGGAACGCTGGCAGTTCGCTGGCGACGCCATGCGCGGCATTGCCGGCCGCGCATTGCCGGCTGACTTCTCGCGTCGCGTCGGCCGCGCGATTGCCGACGACGTCGCTCTGGCCGATGCCATTGAAGCGCAGACGCTTGCGGTGGCCGTCGCTCCGGGCACGCGCCGGCCGCTGCTGCGCTGGGGCGGAGGCGCCGCGCTGGCGGCATCGGTCGCGCTGGCTGCCCTGATCGGTTCGCGCACGCTATCCGCTCCCGATCACGCGCCGCAGCAGGTCGCAACCGTGCCGGCCGCGCCTGTCGCGGTCCCCGTAGCGTCGGTGCGGGTTCCGGAACCCGTATTGCCCGCAGGCGTAGCCGAAGCAGGCGCCGCTGCGATCGCCGCGGCCGCTGCCGCCACGAAGGACAATCGTGCTGTGCGGCCGCATCTGGTCGCCAGCGCCCAGGCGGTCCCCGTCGGTCGCTCCGCTGCTGCAGACCTTGCGGCTGCCAAGTCGCGGAAGGCGATGTCGTCGCAGGCGGTCCAGGTCGCAAGCGCCACCTACGGTCGCGATCTCGCGCCGGGCGCCCATATCACATCGAAGCCCTGGCCGCGGGCGCTGGTACCTGGCGCATCCGCCGGCGGCGAAGTGACCGCAGGTTTGGACGGCTCGCCGGCGTTCCAACCGTTCCAGCCGCCCCGGTCCGAATGGCTGCCGCCGAACGCCGCATCGTCGGCCGAAGCCGCATCGCCATCGCATTGATTGCAGCCGGCGACCTCGCCCGTCGCCGGCCCGGTCGACATCCGTTTCCATCCCATCCGTTCCCATCCCACCCTTTATCGAGGACGTTTCCCCGATGAAACCGACACTTCGTACTTTCGCTCTCGTGACCGCCACCGCTGCCGCCACCGCAGCGGCGACCGTCGTGCTTCCGATCGGCGCCGGGCATTCCGTGCCTGCGGCCTTGCCGATGGCGGCATCGTCCGCGACCGTCGCCACGGCCGCCCAGGCCATCGACGCGCCCATGGTCACTGGTTTGCCCGATTTCACCCAACTGGTCGAACGCGTGGGCCCGGCGGTCGTCAGCATCGAAGCGACCGGCAGCGCTCGCGGCGCTGCCATGCGCGGCGGCGAGATGCCGGAAGACGACGAGATGCCCGAATTCTTCCGGCGTTTCTTCGGCCCGGGCGGGCCGCCGATGCCGGGTGGTCCGCAGTCCCCGGATGGCAACGAGGGCCCGCAGAGTCAGTCCATCGGCACTGGATTCATGATCTCGGACGACGGATATCTGCTGACCAATCATCACGTGGTCGACGGCGCCGACGAGGTCAAGGTCAAACTTTCCGATCGTCGCGAGTTCAAGGCCAAGGTCGTCGGCAGCGATCCGCAGTCGGACGTCGCCGTGCTGAAAATCCCGGCGACTGGTCTGCCGTACCTGCGCACCGGCGAATCCAGATCGCTCAAGCCCGGCCAATGGGTGGTGGCGATCGGTTCGCCGTTCGGGCTCGACCACTCGGTCACCGCCGGCATCGTCAGCGCCGTCGGCCGCGCCGCCAACAACCAGCAGCGCTACGTGCCTTTCATCCAGACCGACGTGGCGATCAACCGCGGCAACTCCGGCGGCCCCCTGCTCAACACCCGCGGCGAAGTGGTCGGCATCAATTCCCAGATCTTCAGCAATTCCGGCGGCTACATGGGCGTGAGCTTCGCCATCCCGATGGACGTGGCGATGAATGTCGCCCAGCAGCTCAAGACCACCGGCAAGGTCAGCCGCGGACAGATCGGCGTGTCGGTCGGCGCCGTCAGCTCGGACATGGTCAGGGGCTTCGATCTTCCCGATACCCGTGGCGCGCTGGTCAACGATGTGCTGGCCGGCAGTCCCGCGGAAAAGGCCGGCCTCGAACCCGGGGACGTGATCCGCTCGGTCGACGGTATCGCGATCGACGATTCCAGCGACCTGCCGCCGGTGATCGGCGCGATGGCGCCGGGCGCCACCGCCAAGCTCGACATTCTCCGCAACGGCAAGCCGATCCAGCGCAATGTCACCCTGACCCGGCTCGATGAAACCGATGTCGCCGGCAACCAGCGCCGTGTCGCCCCACGCGAGCCCGCTGCCGCCAAGGCCGAGAACCGGCTGGGCCTGGTCGGCGAGGATCTGGACGCCGACCAGCGCCGCGAGCTGGGTCTCAAGGCCGGCGAAGGTGTGGCTCTGGCCCGGATCGAGGGCAAGGCGGGACGCAAGGCGGGCCTGCGGCCGGGCGATATCGTCCTGCGGGTGGGCACCACCCCGGTGGGCAGCGTGTCCGCCTTGGAGCGCGAGTTGGGCAAGGTCCGCGAAGACCAGACCGCGATGCTGCTGGTCCGCCGCGGCGCAGCGACCCAGTTCCTGGCGGTGACGCCCGACGAGGGCTAGGTTTACACCGCTGAAGACGCTCGGCCGCGTCCCGAGCGGCGCCACGAAACCCTGGTCCGGCCTGTCGGGCGTCATTCCCGGCGGGTCGGACCTCGCGCTGTGCGATAATCCAACGTTTGACCTCAAGGCCATGACGGCACGCGCCGCTCCCCATGTCTGACGCAATGCGGAACATCCGCAACTTTTCCATCATCGCCCACGTCGATCACGGCAAATCCACGCTCGCCGACCGCATCATTCAATTGTGCGGCGGGTTGGAGGCGCGCGAGATGGAGGCGCAGGTGCTCGACTCCAATCCGATCGAGCGCGAACGCGGCATCACTATCAAGGCCCAGTCCGTATCCTTGCCCTACAAGGCGAAGGACGGGCAGACCTACCAGCTCAACTTCATCGACACCCCCGGCCACGTCGACTTCAGCTACGAAGTCAGCCGTTCGCTTGCGGCCTGCGAAGGCGCGCTGCTGGTGGTGGACGCCGCCCAGGGCGTGGAAGCGCAGTCGGTCGCCAACTGCTACACCGCGGTGGAGCAGGGCCTGGAAGTGGTGCCGGTGCTGAACAAGATCGATCTGCCCACCGCCGACATCGAGCGCGCCAAGGCCGAAATCGAAGCCGTGATCGGCATCGACGCCACCGATGCGGTGGCGATCAGCGCCAAGACCGGCCTGAACGTGATCGATGTGCTCGAAGCCATCGTCCATCGCATTCCGCCGCCCAAGCCGCGCGATACCGACAAGCTGCAGGCGCTGATCATCGACTCGTGGTTCGACAACTACCTCGGCGTGGTCTCGCTGGTGCGGGTGATGCAGGGCGAGATCGTGCCCGGCACCAAGATCCTGGTGATGACCACCGGCCGCACCCATCTGGTCGACAAGGTCGGCGTGTTCACCCCCAAGCGCAAGGAGTTGAAGAAGCTCGGCGCGGGCGAAGTGGGCTGGATCAACGCCAGCATCAAGGACGTGCACGGCGCACCGGTCGGCGACACCCTGACGCTGGCCAGCGATCCCGCCGACAAACCCTTGCCGGGTTTCCAGGAAATGCAGCCTCGCGTGTTCGCCGGTCTGTTTCCGGTCGACGCCGAGGACTATCCGGATCTGCGCGAAGCGCTGGACAAACTGCAGCTCAACGACGCCGCGCTGCGCTTCGAGCCGGAAAGCTCCGAAGCGATGGGCTTCGGCTTCCGCTGCGGCTTTCTGGGCATGCTGCACATGGAAATCGTGCAGGAGCGCCTGGAGCGCGAATACAACCTCAATCTGATCAGCACCGCGCCCACCGTGGTGTACGAAGTGCTGAAGACCGACGGCACGGTGATGCCGCTGGACAATCCGGCCAAGCTGCCGCCGACCAATCACATCCAGGAAGTGCGCGAACCGATCATCCGCGCGAACATCCTCACGCCGCCGGATTACGTCGGCAACTGCATCACCCTGTGCGAAGAGAAGCGCGGCTCGCAGATCGGCATCAACTATCTCGGCGGCCAGGTGCAGATCAGCTACGAATTGCCGATGGCGGAAGTGGTGCTGGATTTCTTCGACAAGCTGAAATCGGTATCGCGCGGCTATGCGTCGCTGGACTATCACTTCCTGCGCTTCGACGCCGGCCCGTTCGTGCGCGTGGACACGCTGATCAACGGCGACAAGGTCGATGCGCTGTCGATCATCGTCCATCGCAACTACGCCGATCGTCGCGGTCGCGATCTGTGCGAGAAGATGAAGGATCTGATTCCGCGGCAGATGTTCGACGTCGCGATCCAGGCGGCGGTCGGTTCGCAGATCATCTCTCGCAGTACGGTCAAGGCGCTGCGCAAGAATGTGCTGGCCAAGTGCTACGGCGGCGACATCAGCCGCAAGAAGAAATTGCTGGAAAAACAGAAGGAAGGCAAGAAGCGGATGAAGCAGGTCGGGCGGGTGGAAATCCCGCAGGAAGCCTTCCTCGCCGTACTGCAGATGGACAGCAAGTGATGTTTCCGTCCTCTCCCGCCGGGAGAGGACGCCCGAAGAGCCTGTCCCGGTTCGACCCGGGGCCCGATGCGGGTGCGAAGCGGCGCAAGCGATGAATCGCTGCGACGTTGTCGTACTCTCGCTTCAACCCTTGGCCCGCTGGGCATGGGGCTTACACATGGAGAATGTATGGTCTGGTTCGAAATCGTCCTCGTCACGCTGACCCTGCTGACCGGCCTGATCTGGTTGTTGGACAGGCTGTTCTTCGCCAAGCGCCGGGCCAGGGCCGACGGCCTGCTGGACGAAACCAGAGAGCCGGTGATCGTCGATTACGCCCGGGCCTTCTTCCCGGTGCTGGCGCTGGTGCTGATGCTGCGCAGCTTCGTCGCCGAACCGTTCCGCATCCCATCCAGTTCGATGATGCCGACGCTGCTGATCGGCGATTTCATCCTGGTCAACAAGTTCGCTTACGGCCTGCGTCTGCCGGTCACCAACGGGAAGGTGATCGAAGTGGGTAAACCCGCTCGCGGCGATGTGGCGGTGTTCCGTTATCCCGGCAAGGGACCGGACGATCCCAATACCGGCGCGGACTACATCAAGCGCGTGATCGGGCTGCCCGGCGACACCATCGAGTACGCCGGCAGCACGCTGAAGGTCAACGGCCAGACCCTGGAATACGTCGAGAACGGCGCGTTCAGCGGCAACGGCCGCAATGCCGAAATGAACGGCGCTGCGCGACTGACCGAAAAGTTTCCGGACCATGAGCACGAAGTGCTGGAGATGCCCGACCAGTTCGCCGACCCGCGCGGCGAAGGACAGTGGGTGGTTCCGGCCGGTCACTATCTTGTGATGGGCGACAACCGCGACCGCAGCGATGATGGTAGATTCTGGGGCTACTTGCCCGAGAACCGGCTTCGCGGCAAGGCCTTCCTGGTGTGGTTGAACTGCAGCGGCTGGTTCTGCACGGACAGTTTCGAACCCTCCCGGATCGGCAACGGCATTCCGTAAGCCGGGCTTCGGTAACACCCGCGCGGTCACGCGCACCGTCATCAACCACATCATCGTTCCGGGGGATTGGATATGCGACGCAATCAGAGACGCAATCAGAGCGGCATCACGTTGATCAGTTTCGTCATCGTCGCGTCGGTGGTCGGATTCTTCCTGTTCATCGCCATGAAGCTGTTCCCGATGTACCAGGAGTTCTATGGCGTGAAGTCGGCGGCGAAAAGCCTCGCCGGCGAAGCGGGCATCGCCAATGAGCAGCCGGCGCAGATCAAGGACAAGCTCTTCAAGCGGTTCAACATCGGCTACGTGAATTCGGTCAAGCCCGAGCACGTGAAGATCGATAACGCCAACGGCAGCAAGGTCATGCACATCAATTACGAAGTGCGCGTGCCCATCGTCGCCAATCTCGATGCGGTCGGCAGGTTCGTCGTCGATCAGCCGCTCGGCGGCACCGCATCGTATTGAAGTCGAAGCCGCGGTGAACGTTGCCCATGCAAGCGGAAGCCCCGGAAGTCATCGCCTCGGTGGGCATGTCTTCCGCGATTCGAATTTGCTGGAACGGGCGCTGACCCATCGCAGCGCCGCCGCCGCTCACAACGAGCGTCTGGAATTCCTTGGCGACGCCCTGGTCGGGGCGTTCGTCGCCGAGGCGCTCTATCTGCGCTGGCCCAAGGCGCCCGAAGGCGATCTCACCCGCGCCCGCGCCGAACTGGTGCGCGAATCCTCCCTCGCCGCGCTGGCGAGAAAACTCGAGCTGGGCCAGCGGATTCTGCTGGGTCCGGGCGAGATGAAATCCGGCGGTCATCGCCGCGACTCGATCCTGGCCGACGCCCTGGAAGCGGTGGTTGCGGCGATCTATCTCGACGCCGGTTTCGACGCCTGTCGGGCCGCGGTGTTGCCGTGGTTCGCCGAATCCATCGACGCCCTGCCGCCGCTGCACAAGCTGGGCAAGGACGCCAAAACCCGTCTGCAGGAATGGCTGCAGGGGCGTCAGTACCCGCTGCCGGTCTATGCACTTCTGGCCGAAAGCGGCGAGGATCACGCCAAATCGTTCCGGGTCAGTTGCACCCTGACCGACCCGGCGATGACCCGCGAAGGCGAGGGCGGTTCGCGCCGCGCCGCCGAGCAGTCGGCGGCCGAATCCGTACTCCAGGTGCTTGCGGCAGGGGCTTGATCCTGCCATTCGGTTTTCGGCTTTCGTCGTCCCGATAACCCCGGCGGTTACAATGCCGGCATGAATACCTCTCCCTACCGCGCCGGCCACGTTGCCGTCCTCGGCCGCCCGAACGTCGGCAAATCCACCCTGATCAACGCGCTCGTCGGCAGCAAGGTCAGCATCGTCTCGCCGCGGCCGCAGACCACCCGCCATCGCCTGCTGGGTATCGCCACCTTTCCGGAAGGCCAGTTGCTGCTGGTCGACACCCCCGGCCTGCACCGCGATCAGGGCAAGTCCACCGCGTCGGCCATGCACAAGATGATGAACCGCGCCGCCCGCGGTGCGGTGGAAGGTGTGGATGTCGCGTTGCTGGTGGTGCGCGCCGGGCAGTGGAGCGAAGAAGACACCTTTGCCTACGACGCGATGAAGGACGCCGGCATCCCGGTGGTGCTGGTGGTGAATCAGGTCGACCGTTATCCCGATAAATCGGTGCTGCTACCGTATCTGCAGACGGCCAACGAAGGCCGCGAATTCGCCAGCGTGCATCCGGTCTCCGCGCTCAAGCGCAAGGGCCTGGAAGCGCTGGTGAAAGCGGTGCTGACGCATCTGCCGGAACAGCCTGCGCTGTACGCCGAGGACGAAATCACCGACAAGAGCCAGCGCTTCCTCGCCGGCGAACTGGTGCGCGAACAATTGATGCGCCAGCTCGGCGCCGAACTGCCGTACGCCACCACGGTGGAAATCGAAAGCTTCGTCGTCGACGGCGCCATGCTGCGCATCGGCGCGGTGATCTTCGTCGAGCGCGAGAGCCAGAAAGCCATCGTCATCGGCAAGGGCGGCACCCGCCTGCGCGAGATCGGCATGAAATCGCGGATCCAGATGGAGCGGATGTTCGACAGCAAGGTCTTCCTCGAAACCTGGGTCCGCGTACGCGAGGGCTGGTCGGACGACGAGGCCGCGCTCAAGTCGTTCGGCTACACCGAATAGGGCGCTTCCGAGCGCGATGCGCTACACCGCCCAACCCGCCTTCGTCCTCCACGCCCGCGCCTGGCGCGAAACCAGTCTGCTGGTCGAAGTGCTCACGCACGAGCACGGGCGCGTGGGTCTGGTCGCGCGCGGCGTGCACGGGCCGAAGAAACAACAGCTGCGCGCGGCGCTGCAGCCGCTGCAGCACATCCGGTTCGACGGCGTGCAGCGCGGCGAGCTGGCGCAGTTGGCATCGGCGGAAGCCATCGACGAAGCGCCGCGTCTGCACGGCGATGTGATGCTGGCCGGTTTCTATCTCAACGAATTGATGCTGCGGCTGGCGCCGCGCCACGACGGCGCCGGCATCCTCTACGCGATCTACGGCGAAACCCGCGCGCGCCTGGGCCTGGAACTGCCGCTGGCGTGGACGCTGCGGCGGTTCGAGCGCGATCTCTTCGAAGCCTTGGGCGTCGGTTTTGCCTGGGATTGCGACGGCGACGGCACCGCCATCGACCCGGCCGCGCGCTATCGGCTGGATCCCGAACACGGGCCGCGGCGCGTGCTCGGCGACAGCGGTCGCAACGATCGCAGCCATACCGCCACCGGCCGCGCGCTGCTGGATCTTGCCGCCGATCGCGAGCCCTGCGCCGAGGACATGCCCGGCCTGCGCCGGGTGATCCGCATGTTGTTGCTGCATCATCTCGGCGGTCGCGGCCTGAAATCGTGGGAACTGATCGCGGCGCTGCCGCGCGCGTCGGCCGAGCCGACGATCGGGAGTCAAGCGGGCAACGACGACAGCGTGTCCTGAAGCGCGGCTTCGAACTGCATCGCCGCGTCCGCGGATGCAGGCGCATCGCGCAGGTTCACGACCGCGCCGCCCAGGCGAGCGGCGCCAACGAAACCGCAGCTCGCCTGCAGCTTGTGCAATTCATCGCGCAGCGATGTCGTATCGCGGCTCGCGAGCGCGACCGACACGCGCAGCGACACCAGCGGCAGTTCCTGCGCGAACAGGCCGCGCATCGCGTCGACATGCGCGCGGTGGCCGTTGAGCGCGCGCAGCGCCGCCTCGTCGTCCCAGACCGGCAGCTTGCCGCCGCGCGCCGTCGCATCCCACTGTGCGCGGTCCATCCCGGTAGGCGAGCCATCTCCGCAGAATCTCCGGATCGCGCCCTGCAACTGCGCCACCGACAGCGGCTTCAGAAGCACTTCCTCGAAGCCCGCGTCTATCAGCGCGTCGAGTTCGTCGCGACGCGCATGCGCGGTGTGCGCCAGCGCGGTGATGAGGATCCCGCGTTCGCGAAGCTCGGCGAGCAGATCTGCGCCGCGGCCGTCGGGCAGATTGGCGTCGAACAGCCAGAGATCGTGCGTGCGAGCAGACGCCAACGCGCGCGCCTCGGCCAGCGTGCCGGCGGCATCGACCTGTGCCGGCAATCCCTCGATGGCGGCAGAAAGGAACGCGGCGCTCACCGGATCGTCTTCCAGCAGCAGGATGCGAGGCAGGGCGACGGAAGCGGATGCGTTCATTGCGGGTCATTTATGCTGACGGCCATGTCGGCTCCGATCTTACGCATTCTCTTCTTGCTCGTGCTGTGCGCGCTTTTTTGGCCGCAGACAGCGCAGGCGCAGACTGCGACGGCCGATATCGCACGCATCCGCACCGGTCTGGCGACCTTGGAGCAGGTCAATGTCCGTCTCGACTGGTCGAAAACCGCCGACCGCGGCACCCTGCGGCTGCGCGTCGGCAAGCTCGACGCCCCGGGCCTGGGTTACGCCTTCCGCGATCTGAGCTGGCAGTGCCCGTTGCAGCGAGACGGCGAGGGCGGCTGGCGCTGCGACGGCGAACTGCGCAGCGGCGATGCGCGGCCGATGCGTTTGGGCATCGATCTGGCGACCGCGTTTACTGATGTCGTGCTGCGCCAGGGCGACGCGCGGCTGGAAGTGCATCGTCAGGCCGCGGCGCCGGACGACACCCGCATCGATCTGGTAAAGGTGCCGCTGATCTGGTCGCAGGCATTGCTCAGTCGCGCCTGGGCCGACGGGCGTTGGAAAAGCGGGCAACTCGACGGTCGCCTCATCGTCAGTGCGCCCTCGGACCGGCCGCTGCGCGTGGTGGGACCGTTGACGCTGGCCGCCGCGGCGCTGGAAACGCCCGACGGCAGTATCGCCGCCGAAGGTCTCGGCGCGAATCTCGCATTGGATTACCGTAGCGCCGCGAACGAACAGCGCGTCGATCTGAGCGGCGAGCTGCGCGGCGGCGAATTGCTGTTCGGCAGCGCTTACGTCGCGCTGCCGCCGACGCCGGTGGCGCTGCGCATCGACGCCATTGGCGACGCCACCGGCGCTTGGCGCCTGCCGACATTGCACTGGGGCGACGGCGGCACGCTCGCCGTGCGCGGCAGCGCCGCGCTCGCGCCCGACGGTGCGTTGAGCGCACTCGATATCGGGATCGACAGCGACGATCTGGCGCCGGTGACCGCTCGCTACCTGTCGGGCTGGCTCGGCGGTTTCGGTTTGGCCGAACTCGGTTTGAAAGGACGGCTGCGCAGCCGTTTGCGACTGGACGCCGCCGGCATGCGCGGCTTCGATGCGCGCTTCGATCAGGTCGATGTGATCGAGCCGGGCGGCATGTTCCGTTTCGACGGTTTGCACGGCGATCTGCGCTATTCCGCCGATGCGCCCGTGGACAGCGCGCTGCGCTGGCGCAGCGGGCAACTCTATGGTCTTGATTTCGGCGCCGCAGAACTGCCGCTGCGCAGTGCCGGGGCCGCGATTTCTCTGCGCGCGCCGACGGCGGTCGATGCGATCGGCGGCACACTGCGATTCGATCATTTCCGACTGCAGCCCCCGAGCGGCGACAAGGGCCTGCAGGCGAATTTCGGCATCGCCCTCGACAAGTTCGACATCGGAAAACTCGCGCAGAGCATGGACTGGCCGGCGTTCCGCGGCACGCTCAGCGGCAGCATCCCGGACGCGCGTTACGTCGACGACACACTTGTCTTCGAGGGCGGCCTGGAGATGCGCGTGTTCGACGGCAGCGTCAAGGTGTCGTCGCTGGCGATGGAGCGACCGTTCGGCGTCGCGCCGACCCTGTCGGCCGACCTCGCGCTGGACGATCTCGATCTGCTGTCGGTCACCGAGGTCTTCGATTTCGGCAGCATCAGCGGCCGTCTCGACGGCAGCATCCGCGAACTGCGCCTGGTGGACTGGACCGCCACCGCGTTCGATGCCCAATTCCAGACTCAGCGACGCCGCGGCGTGAAACAGCGGATCAGCCAGCGCGCCGTGCAGAACATTTCAAGCGTCGGCGACGCGTCGTTCGTGACCAGCCTGCAGGGCCAGTTGATCGGACTGTTCGACGATTTCGGCTATCGCCGGATCGGCATTTCCTGCCGGTTGCACAATCAGGTCTGCGCGATGGGCGGCCTCGAAAGCTTGGGCGCGGGGAGCGACGAGGCGACTGCGGCGGGCTCAGGTTCAGACAGCGGCGGATTTACTATCGTTCAGGGGTCGGGGATTCCGCGCTTGAACGTGGTGGGCTTCAACCGTCAGGTGGACTGGCCCACGCTGGTGGAACGCCTGCAAGCGGTCGGCAGCGGCGATCTGAAGCCTGTGGTCGAGTAAGCTTTCCATCGATTGCCGTCGTCATCGAGTAGCATCCGCACACTTTCAACCGTTGCACACTTTCCTGGAGATACGAGCATGCGTCGTTTGTTGGGGCTTTCCATGGTCGCCACGGTGGTCCTCACCGCCTGCGTCACCATCAACGTGTATTTCCCGGCGGCCGAAGCCAAGGAGGCCGCCAAGGTCTTCGTCGAGAAAGTCATCAATGACGCAGCCGCGGCGCCCAAGCCCGAAGGCGGCGGCGGTGGTATGGCGCTCGAAGCGCCGCACCTCGATCTGCCGCGCTTCGATCCGCTGATGCTCATCGGCATCTCCCCGGCCTACGCTCAGGGTCAGCCCGACTTCAATATCCAGACCCCGGCGATCACCGCGATCCAGTCGCGGATGGAGCAGCGCTTCGACAGCGCCCTGCGCCCGCATTTCGATTCCGGCGCGCTCGGCTTCACCGAGGACGGTCTGGTGGTGGTGCGCGATGCCGCCGCGCTGGCGCTGAAGGACCGCGTGCCGGTCAACACCGCAGTCGCCGACGAGAACCGCGACCGCAAGGCCGTCTATCGCGAAATCGCCGTGGCCAATGGCCATCCGGAATGGGAAGGCCAGATTCGCAGCGTGTTCGCCAAGCAGTGGGTCGACAGCGCCCGCGGCGGCTGGTGGTATCAGCGCGGCGGGGCGTGGAAGCAGAAATAAGAACTGTCGCGAAGCTCTTGTCTCGAATGTAGATACGGATTTCCGACATCGCCAGCAAGACGCCCGCTTCGGCGGGCGTCTTCGTTTCCGGCGTCGTGAGACAATCGTCGGCCGTTTTCGACACCAGCAGAACCCGTGGCCCGCATCGACCAGACCCCGTTCGAACTCGACATCCTCAGTCTTGGCCACGACGGTCGCGGCGTCGCGCGCCGTGGCGGCAGCGACGGACAGGCCGGCAAGACCGTCTTCGTTTCCGGCGCGTTGCCGGGCGAGCGGGTGATGGCGAAACAGACGGCGCGCTCGCGCCATTTCGATGAGGCGACGACGGTCGAGGTGCTGAGCGCATCGCCGCACCGGGTCGAGCCGCACTGCCCGCATTTCGGCGTCTGTGGCGGCTGCGTATTGCAGCACTTGGCGGAAGGCCAGCAGATCCTGTCGAAACAGCAGGTGCTGTTCGACAATCTGCAGCGGATCGGCCACGTGGAGGCGGGCACGCGCTTGCCACCGCTCACCGACGCGGCCTGGGGATATCGCCGCAAGGGGCGGTTCTCGGTGCGCCGGGTCGAGAAGAAGGACAAGACCCTGGTCGGCTTCCGCGAAGCCGATCCGCGTTTCGTCGCCGATCTCTCGGTCTGCCGCACGGTAATTCCGCAGATCGGCGAAAAAATCGCGGCGTTGTCGGCGCTGGTCAACGGGCTGGAAGCGCGCAGCGATATCCCGCAGATCGAATTCATCGCTGGCGACGCCACGCCCAAATACAGCGGCATCGCGCTGGTGTTCCGTCATCTCAAGCCGCTGGGCGCGCCCGATCAGGCCGCCATGATCGATTTCGCGCAGAAGAACGGGTTCGCGATCTTCCTGCAGCCGGGCGGAATCGATTCGGTGCATGCGCTGTGGCCCGAAGCGCCGCGTCTGGCGTTCGCACTGCCGCAGTGGAATGTCGAATTGAACTTCCGGCCGCTGGATTTCATCCAGGTCAACGCCGCTCTGAACCAGAAGATGATCGCGAAAACCCTCGAACTTCTGGATGTGCAGCCGGAGGATCGGGTGCTGGATCTGTTCTGCGGCCTGGGCAATTTCACGCTGCCGCTGGCGCGCGTTGCGCGCGAAGTGGTGGGCGTGGAAGGCGAGGCCGGGTTGGTCGCGCGCGCCAAAGAAAACGCGGCGAACAACGCGCTGACCAACGTGCAGTTCCATGCCGCCGATCTCGCTCAGGATCTATCCGGACTGCCCTGGATGCGCGCGGGTTTCGATAAGCTGCTGCTCGATCCGCCGCGCTCCGGTGCCGATGGCGTGTTGAAGCAACTGTCGTTGAAAGGCCTGAAGCGGATCGTCTACGTCAGCTGCCATCCGGGCTCGCTGGCGCGCGATGCCGGCTATCTGGTCAACGAACGCGGCTGGGTGCTGAAGTCAGCGGGCGTGATGGACATGTTTCCGCATACCGCCCACGTCGAATCGATCGCGGTGTTCGAGCCGAAGTGAGGCGGCCGGCGCCCCGCAATACCGGCACCATGCGTCAGTTGATCGCTCGAGGTGTCGGGCTGCTTTCGATCTGGGGCGCTGTCGTGGTCTGCTGCTGTACGGGCGGCGGTGTCGGCAATACCTGCGCGGAACTGACTTCGATCGGCTGCGTGCGCGCCTGATTGAGGTCCACGCTGGTGTGGACCGCGTTGGGCGCGCTCGGATTCTGATTATTGATCGCGAACACGCGATCCCCGTTCTGACTCGCGGCGATCGACACCGCCGATGGATTGGAATTCGAGCGGTCGAAACCCGGGGTGTTGATGATGTTCGCCGTCAGTGCGCCGGCGACATTGACTCTTTCGTTGCCGTTCAACGACACCTTCGATGGATCGAGTGCGGAGACGCCCTGCAATGTGCTGGCGAACAGGCTGTTGTTCTGACTTCTGGGGTCGTTCAACAAGGGAGCACTGGTCTGCCCCGGCACCGATGAAACGGCATTGGTTGGACTTGCATTCGTCGTGGCGGGGCCGGGCGTGGGCGTGCTTGCGTTCGTCGCCGCCGTCGCGGGCGGTACCGCTGCTGTCGTCGACGTTGGCCCAGGCGCTGCGATTGTCGCAGCAGGGGCCGTGTTGGCCGGACTCGATACAGGCGCGGCGGTCGCGGTCGCCGTGTTGGCCGGAGTCGATACCGGCGCAGTGGGCGCGGTCGCCGTGTTGGTCGGAGTCGATGCCGGCGCAGTGGCCGGTGTCGCCGTATTGGCCGGAGCCGATACCGGCGCGGTGGGCGGTATCGCCGTATTGGCCGGAGCCGATACCGGCGCAGTGGGCGGTGTCGCCGTGTTGGTCGGAGTCGATACCGGCGCAGTGGGCGGTGTCGCCGTGTTGGCCGGAGCCGATGCCGGCGCAGTGGGCGGTGTCGCCGTATTGGCCGGAGCCGATACCGGCGCAGTGGGTGCGGTCGCCGTGTTGGTCGGAGCCGATACCGGCGCAGTGGGTGCGGTCGCCGTGTTGGCCGGAGCCGATACCGGCGCGGTGGGCGGTGTCGCCGTGTTGGCCGGAGCCGATACCGGCGCAGTGGGTGCGGTTGCCGTGTTGGTTGGAGTCGATGCCGGCGCGGTGGGCGGTGTCGCCGTATTGGCCGGAGCCGATACCGGCGCAGTGGGCGGTGTCACCGTATTGGCCGGAGCCGATACCGGCGCAGTGGGTGCGGTCGCCGTGTTGGTTGGAGTCGATGCTGGCGCGGTGGGCGGTGTCGCCGTGTTGGTTGGAGTTGATGCCGGCGCAGTTGGAGGTGTCGCCGTGTTGGCCGGAGCCGCCGATGCCGGTGCTGCTGGCGGTGTCGCCGTGTTGGCCGGAGTCGATGCCGGCGCGGCGGGCGGCGTTGCTGCCGCAGCGGGTGCGACCGCCGTCGCAGCGGTGGAGGGCGATGCCGAAGCGGCTGGGGCGGTGGTTGGGGGCGGAGTGGTGCCGGGTGCGGCAGCCGTCAGGTTATTGGCACTCGCCGCAGCGGGTGCAGGTCTATCGGCTTTCGGATCAGCGCTGCCAGGATTCGCCGCGGTGGCTGCAGGCCTATCCGCTTTCGGGTCTGCGGCGCCGGGACTCGCTGTAGCGGCTGCGGGTTTCTCGGTTTTCGCCTCGGAGGCGCCGGGGCTCGCCGCGGTGGGTGCAGGTTTGTCGGCTTTCGGGTCGGCGACGCCAGGACTCGCCGCGGTGCCTGCGGATTTCTCGATTTTCGTGTCGACGGCGATTGCGCTCGCCGCGGCGGCTGCAGGTTTGTCGGTTTTCAATTCGGTTGCAGAAGTCGCCTGCGTGCCGACCGGGTTGGCTGCGGACCGTTCCGACTTGGGGGTTGGTTCTGCGCCGGTGGTCGTGGTCGCGACCTTTTCGATCCTGGATCCGCCGGGTGCGCCATCGCCGACGGCGGCCCTGTCCGTTTTCGCGCCTGCGGTGCCGGCTTCGTTGGCCGCTGTCGCTGTTTTTTCGATGCGGGTCCCTCCGCCGGTGCCGGCGTTGCCGCTGGCGTCGCCGTTCTTGTTGTCGACATTCGCGGTTTTGCCGGCCGTCGCAACAGCATCGTTTGGGGGGGTGGCGGCTCTTTCGATTCGGGTACCGCCACCGGTGCCGCCACTGGTGCCGCCGCCATCGCCAGTGCTGTTGTCGCTTCCCGCGGCCTTGACCAGGACGGCAGCGGCCTCGTTAACGGGAACGCCGGTTTTCTCGAAGCGAACGCCGCCGCCGGTGCCGGCGTTGCCGCTGGCGCTGGTATCGCTGTTCTTGTTCTCGACACCGACGATTTTCGCGATTGCCGCAGCGGCTTCGTTCGGGGGCGCGGCGCTTTTTTCGATGCGTGCGCCGCCGCCGGCGCTGGCTGTCCCGACATCGCTGCTCTTGCCCTGGATCTCTGCGGCCTTCACGACGGTTGCGATGGCGTCCGTCGACGGCGCCGCGACTTTTCCGATGCGACTGCCTCCCCCGGTGCTGTCGGAATCGCCGTCGGCGTTGATGTCGGCGCGTGCGGCGATGCGTGCGCCGCCGGAGCCCGAGGCGCCGCTCGCATCGGTATCGATGTCGCCGCCGTTCGCCCGCGATACGATGTCGGCCGCGTGCAAGGTCGGCGCTGTGTGGCTGCGATCATCGGAATGCGCGCGCTGCGCGGCATGTTTGCGCGATGTCTCACCGGAGCGGTCGGCATCGTCGTCGTCGATGCCATCGCCGGCTCTTCTGCGCGACGACACGAGTTGCCGCTGCATCGCGATCGGCAGCTTCCGCTCATGCGGCATCAGCAGGGAAGCGGCTGTCTCGTCGAAGTCGCCAGGGTCGTCGAGACCGATCGACCCGTCGGTCGAGGAGTCGGCATCGGGCGTGTCGTCGGAATCGCCGAGGAAATCGAGCCCCAGGGAAGCGCGCATGTTCCTGGCTTCCTGGTCGAGTTCTTCCTGCTGCTTTCTGGCGTCTTCTGTCGAGAACGGAAGCCCGTTCTTTGGAATGTCGCTGCGCATGGCGAGAATCCTGATCTGTAGTGGACGTTCGGCGTTCGTCAGTTTCGCGCGGCAGGCCGAGAATTGTTAATAATTCGCTAAAAGCCGAGCAACCGCATTAATCCTAGCATGCGTCGGCAAAGTCCAAACAACGTATGGATACCGACGTTTCCTGATGGCTCCGACCGCCTACAATATCGCCCCGACTTGCGGGCACGCTTCGTGCCAGGAACCAGCCCAACGTGGCCCTCGAAATCGAACGGAAATTCCTCGTCGTCGACGATGCGTGGCGCACGCAGGCCAGGCAGGTGATTCCGATGGCGCAGGGGTATTTGAACGATCAGGCCTCCATGGACTCGGGGGCGCAGCGGGTGTCGGTGCGGGTGCGGCTGGAGGGCGACGAGGCCCGGCTGAACATGAAATCCCGAGAACTGGGCCATACGCGGCAGGAATTCGATTACCTCATCCCGGTCGCCGATGCGCGCGCGCTGCTCGCGCTGGCGGTCGGCGGACTGATCGACAAACGCCGGCATCTGGTCGAGCATGCGGGCCATCTATGGGAAGTCGATGAATTCCTCGGCGATAATGCCGGGTTGGTCGTCGCCGAGATCGAACTCGATTCGGGCGACGAATGGTTCGAGCGCCCGTCGTGGCTCGGCATGGAAGTCACCGAAGCCAGCCGTTACTACAACCTCGCGCTGGCATCGCGCCCGTATTCGCAATGGAGCGGAACGGAGAAAGCCGGCACCGACCTGGAGTCCGCTACATGCTCGTAATCGGCGTTGCCGGTACCGAATTGACCGCGCAGGAGCGCGACTGGCTGCAGCACGATGCCTGCGCCGGCGTGATCCTCTTCAAACGCAATTTCGCCTCGAAAACACAGGTCGCGGAGCTGTCCGCCGCGATCCGCGAGGCGTCGCCGCGCCCACAGCTGCTCTGCGTCGACCAGGAAGGCGGCCGCGTGCAGCGTTTCCAGGACGGCTACAGCGCGCTGCCGGCGCTCGAGGGTTTCGGCCGGATCTACGCCGCCGACCCGGTGCGTGCGCTGGCATTGGCCGAAGAACACGCCTGGCTGATGGCCAGCGAAATCCGCGCCACCGGCGTCGACCTGAGCTTCGCGCCGGTGGTCGATCTGGGGCGCGGCAATCTGGCGATCGGCGATCGCGCGTTCGCTACCGAGCCCGATATCGTGGCCGAGTTCGCCCGCGCGTACGTGCGCGGCATGCACAGCGCCGGCATGGCGGCCACGATCAAGCATTTCCCGGGCCACGGCACGGTGCGCGAAGACACTCATTTCGATGTGGCGGTGGATCACCGCTCGCTTGACGCGATGCGCGAGACCGATCTGGTGCCGTTCGTCGCCGGCATCGAAGCCAAGGCCGAAGCGGTGATGCTGGCGCACGTGACCTATCCCGAGATCGCGCCCGAGCCCGCGGGCTATTCGCCGTACTGGATCAACACCATCCTGCGCGAGGAGATGGGTTTTCGCGGCGTCGTTTTTTCCGACGATATCGGCATGGCCGCGGCGTTCTCGGCGGGCGGCATCAAGCAGCGCATCGATGCGCATCTCGATGCGGGTTGCGATGTCGTCCTGGTTTGTCATCCGCAGCTGGTCGAGGAATCGTTGGCTGCGGTGCAGGGGCGTACGCTCGACACGATGGTGTGCGCGAGCCTGATGGGGCGCGGGGCGATGGGCTGGGACAGCCTGCTTGCCGAAGCGCGCTACGGCGAGGCGCAGGCGCGTCTGGCCGGCGAACTGGGCGCATTCGCATGACACCCGTGCCGAGCCTCGCCGACGTGTTGCCGGCCGCGGACCTGATCCACGACCGCGCGACGCTGGAAGCCGCGATCCTGCGCATCGCCGACGACATCCGCGACACCTACGCCGCTGACCCGTCGCCGCCGCTGTACATCACCATCATGCACGGCGGCATGCCGTTCGCGGTGCAGCTGGCGTTCGCGCTGGGCGAGCGCGGGCTCGATCTCGAATTCGATTACCTCCATGCCACGCGCTACCGCGGCAATACCTCGGGCTCGGGACTGGCGTGGCTGCATCGTCCGGCCACGCCGATGCGCGGGCGCCGCGTGCTGCTCGCCGACGACATCCTCGATGAAGGTCATACGCTGCTGGCGGTGAAACGCTGGTGCGAGGATCAGGGCGCCGCCGACGTGCGCGTCGCGGTGTTGGCGGTGAAGGTGCACGACCGCCGCGTCGAAGGTGTCGAGGCCCACTACATCGGTGTCGAAGTGCCCGATCGCTATGTGTTCGGTTACGGCATGGACTACCGCGAGCAGGGACGCAATCTGCCCGCGATCTACGCGCTGAAGGATTGAACCGATGACGCCGGCTCCTAATCTGTTGGCTCCGGATCTCGCTCTCGCCATCATCGGCGGTACCGGCCTGTACGGGCTGGCGGCGCTGGAAGATGTGGACACGCATCAGCCGGTCACGCGCTACGGTGCGCCGTCCGGCCCGATCCGGGTCGGCACGCTCGGCGGCAGGCGCGTGGCGTTCCTCGCCCGCCACGGCGAAGGCCATTCGGTGCCGCCGCACCGGATCAATTACCGCGCCAATCTTGCGGCGCTGAAGGCGATCGGCGCACAGCGAGTACTCGCGCTCAATACCGTCGGCGGCATCACCGAACGTTTCGGTCCGCGCGCACTCGGCTGTCCAGATCAATTGATCGATTACACCTGGGGCCGTATTTCCACCCTGTGCGAAGAGACAGGTACCGACGTGCTGCACGTCGATTTCGGCGACCCCTACACGACTGCGCTGCGCGGCGAAATACTGGCCGCTGCGGCACGCGCGGGCGTCGCCATCGTCGATGGCGGTTGCTACGGCGCGACCCAGGGGCCGAGACTGGAAACGAAGGCGGAAATCGCGCGGATGCGGCGCGACGGCTGCGATCTGGTCGGCATGACCGGCATGCCCGAAGCCGGGCTGGCGCGCGAGCTCGGCCTGGACTATGCGTGCCTCGCCGTCGTCGCGAATTGGGCGGCCGGCGCCGGTCCCGATCCGGACGAACAGATCACCCTGCAAGAAGTACTAGGCAACGTCGAAGCGGCGAGCGCCGGCCTGGGGTCGCTGCTGCGCGCGATGCTCGCGAACGGCCGAGAATAGCGTGCGCGCGGCACGCGGCCGCAAGTCTCAAAACTGCGGTCGATACCCTTGCGTCGCGATTCCGCTCAGGCATACTCGCGGCTGTGCGACCGCCGCAATACGACGACGCACGCCATCGCATCCCAATCGAGGTCAATAGGAATTTATGCCATACGGAACAGTGAAGTGGTTCAACGATGCCAAGGGATTTGGCTTTATTGCCCCCGAGGATGGTACAGACGATGTGTTCGTCCACTTTTCGGCAATCGACTCCAAAGGCTTTCGCAGCCTGCAGGAAGGTCAGCGTGTTGGCTATGAAGTGACGACGGGCCCGAAAGGCGCCCAGGCCGCCGGCGTGAGGCCGGTAGACGCTGCCTGACGTCGTCGGCGCTGTGTCGCATCTTTCGTGATCGGGCCCCGCTTCGGCGGGGCCTTTTTCTTTGTTTTCCACACATGTTCGAGTCGTCGTCGCCATGAATACCGCCATGCGCATCGCCATCGTCGGATACGGGACTGCCGGACAGGCGTTGGCAGTGGCCCTGAGTCGCGATGGTCACCGCGTCGAAGTCTTCGAGCGCGTGCCCGAGCCCGGCCCGGTCGGCGCCGGATTTCTGCTGCAGCCCACTGGTCTGAGCGCGCTGTGGGAACTGGGTCTGCTCGATGCCGCGCTGCGGCACGGCGCGGTGGTGACGCGCTTGTTCGGCGAAACCGTTGCCGCGCGTCCGGTGATGGACATGCGTTACCGCGAACTGCATCCGGCGCTGTTCGGACTGGGCATGCAGCGGGGCGCGATTTTCCGGTTGCTCGATGCCGCGTGGACGCAGGACCGACGCCTGCACTGCGGCCGCGAGATCGCGCATGTCGATCACGAACGCGGCGTGCTGCGCGATACGCACGGCGACGAGCACGGCCCTTACGATCTGATCGCGGTTGCCGATGGCGCCGCGTCGAAGCTGCGCGCGGAGATCGGCGAGGTCGCGTTCGATCGACCGTATCCCTGGGGCGCGCAGTGGTGTCTGGTGGCGGCGGGCGATTGGCCGTGGCGCGACGAACTGCGTCAGCGCTATCGCCGCGCGCGGCGCATGGCCGGCATGCTGCCGGTGGGCACGCGGCCGGACGATCCGGTGCCGCGGCTGAGTTTCTTCTGGAGCCTGCCTGCGTCGCAGCTCGCCGAAGCGGGCCGCGATGCCGCGCGTTGGCGCGAGGCACTGGCCGAGGTCTGGCCCGAAGCGCTGGATTCCCTGCGCGATACGGTGGTTCCGGACGGGCTGGCGCAGGCGCGTTATCGCGATACCGTGCTGCGTCGCTGGCATCGCGGTCGCGCGGTGCTGGTCGGCGATTCGGCGCATGCGATGAGTCCGCAGTTGGGGCAGGGCGCGAACATGGCGCTGGTCGATGCGCTGGCGCTGCGCGATGCCCTGCGCGATGCCGACAACGTTCCGATGGCGCTCGATGCGTATCAACGCGCGCGCCGCGCGCATCTGAGCGCCTATCATTTCTGGAGCCGCTGGCTGACACCGATGTTCCAGTCGGACCACGACAGTATCGCGATGATGCGCGATGCGGTGTTTCATCCCATGTCGCGCATCCCCGGCGGCCGCGGACAGATGCTGCGCGTGCTCACCGGCACCCGTCGCGGCTGGCTGGGAACCTGGCCGTTGCAGAAGGCGTTTCTCGAAGCGCTCATGGCCCGTATCGCGTAGCCGCCGGCTGTCGCGATCGGAGCATTGGGATAGAGTCGCAGTCCCACTGCCATCCGTGCGGAGCGCGCGATGTCGAAGCACGATGACGCCATCGGCGTCGCCAACAACACCCACGCGGACGACACGCACGCCGTTCGCAATCAACCGCCGGAGTTTGCGCCCTGCGATCTGTGGGCCACCGATCCCGCGCTGCGCGAGGCGGTGGCCCGCGAAGGCGGCGAGGCTTTCGCCGGACACCTCGCCGACTACGGCCGTCTCGTGGGCGATGCGCTGTATCGCCTTAGCTGGGATGCGCATCGCGACCGCCCGCGGCTGCGCACGCACGATCGTTTCGGCCATCGCATCGACACGGTCGAATTTCATCCCGCGTATCACGAGATCATGGGCGCGGCGATTACGCACGGCGTCGCGGGGCTGTCGTGGGCGCCGCAACACTGGGCGCTGCCGGCAGCCGGCGCGCACGTCGCGCGTGCGGCGCTGAGTTTCCTGCACCATCAGGCCGAACCCGGCAGCAGTTGCCCGTTGACCATGACCCACGCCGCGATGCCTGCGCTGCGCCGCGAACCATCGCTGCGCGCGTGGGCGGACAAGGCCGCTGCGGCGCATTACGACCGTCGCGATCTGCCGATGACGGACAAAACCGGCGTCACTCTCGGCATGGGCATGACCGAGAAGCAGGGCGGCAGCGATGTGCGCAGCAACGAGACCGTGGCGACACCGCTGTCGGGCGGGGACGATTACGCGCTGACCGGGCACAAGTGGTTTTTCTCCGCGCCGATGTCCGACGGCTTTCTGGTGCTGGCGCAGGCGCCCGGCGGCCTCAGCTGTTTCCTGATGCCGCGACGTCTCCCCGACGGCGCGAAAAACGCATTCCGGATCATGCGTCTCAAGGACAAGCTCGGCGACTGGTCGAACGCGTCGTCCGAAGTCGAATTCGCCGGCGCCCGCGCGCATCGCATCGGAGAGGAAGGCCGCGGCATTGCGGTCATCCTCGACATGGTGATGCTGACGCGGCTGGACTGCATGCTCGGCTCGGCCGCGGAGATGCGCATGGCGCTGATCCAGGCGCTGCATCACTGCCGGCATCGCATCGCCTTCGGCAAACGATTGATCGATCAGCCGCTGATGCGCAACGTGCTGGCCGATCTGGCGATCGAATCCGAGGCCGCTACCGCGTTCGCGCTGCGTCTCGCCTGCGCGGTGGATCGCGCGCCGCACGATGCGCTGGAAGCCGGATTCGCGCGCATCGCCACGGCGATCGGCAAGTTCTGGATCTGCAAACGCGCGCCTGCGTTCGTCAACGAGGCGCAGGAATGCCTGGGCGGCGCCGGTTACGTTGAAGAGTCGATGCTGCCGCGGCTGTACAGGCAGGCGCCGCTGAATTCGATCTGGGAAGGCAGCGGCAATATCCAGTGCCTCGATGTGCTGCGCGCATTGCAGCGCGAGCCCGACGCGGCGGATGCGCTGCGAACCGCGCTGCTGTCCGCGACCGGACGGCATCCCGCCTACGATGCATGGGCGACGGCGGTCGCGGCCGATACCGCAGCGCTCTTGGCCTTGAATCCCGACGCGGCGCAGGCCGGTGCCCGCGCGCTGGTCGAACGGCTCGCGCTGGCGCTGCAGGCGGCGACCCTGCTGCGCGCCGACAGCCCGCTGGCCGACGCGTTCTGCCGCAGCCGGCTCGGCGGCGGTCGCGGCATGGTGTTCGGCACGCTGAATGCGGACGTCGGTATCGAGATCGCGCTTGATCGGGCCTGGAGCGGCTGAACGGGCGTTGGGCGTGCGGAGAACCGCCTTCAAGTCCAGCGTTCCGGGCGATCAGGCGAGCTAGGTTCGGCCAAGAGGCGTCTTTCTGGCGGCGGATGGTGCACTGCGGTAGGCTTGGCGGTTCTGTCAGAACCGATGATCCCGCCGTGTCCGCCGAGCCCGCCCAGATCGATCCCACCCAGTATTCCCCCCGATCCGTCGAAGCCGCCGCCCAGCGCTTCTGGGGCGAATCCCGCGCATTCGAGGTCGACGAGCGTTCGGACAAGCCCAAGTATTTCTGCCTGTCGATGCTGCCGTACCCGTCGGGCGCGCTGCACATGGGCCACGTGCGCAACTACACCATCGGCGACGTGATCAGCCGCTTCCGGCGGATGACCGGCCACAACGTGCTGCAACCGATGGGCTGGGACGCCTTCGGTCTGCCGGCCGAGAACGCTGCGATCAAGAACAAGACCGCGCCGGCCAAATGGACCTACGCCAACATCGAGCACATGCGCAGCCAGTTGCAGGCGCTGGGCTATGCCATCGACTGGTCGCGCGAGTTCGCCACCTGCCGCCCGGACTACTACGTCCACGAACAGCGCATGTTCACCCGGCTGATGAAGAAAGGGCTGGTCTATCGCAAGAATTCGGTGGTGAACTGGGATCCGGTCGATCAGACCGTGCTGGCGAACGAGCAGGTGATCGACGGGCGCGGCTGGCGCTCCGGCGCGGTGGTCGAAAAGCGCGAGATCCCGCAGTGGTTCCTGAAGATCACCGCTTACGCGCAGGAATTGCTGGACGGCCTGGACACGCTGCCAGGCTGGCCGGATTCGGTCAAGACCATGCAGCGCAACTGGATCGGCCGTAGCGAAGGACTGGAAATCCAGTTCCGCGTGGACGGCGAAGACGAACCGCTCACCGTCTACACCACCCGCCCGGACACCCTGATGGGCGTCACCTTCATCAGCGTCGCGGGCGAGCATCCGCTGGCGCTGAAAGCTGCAGCATCGAACCCCGAATTGGCGGCGTTCCTGGCCGAACTGCGCCGGGGCGGCGTGTCCGAAGCCGAACTGGAAACCCAGGAAAAGCGCGGCATGGCCACCGGCCAATGGGCGATCCACCCGGTCACCGGCGAAGACGTGCCGATCTATGTCGCCAATTTCGTGCTGATGGGCTACGGCACCGGCGCGGTGATGGCGGTGCCGGCGCACGACCAGCGCGACTGGGAGTTCGCCAACACCTATGGCCTGCCGGTGAGGCCGGTGATCGTGCCGCCGTCGGTGCGCGATGCGCTGGCGGAAATCGCTTCGCACCTCGCCGGCCACGACGATCCGATGGCCGTCGCGCTGGGCGCGCATGCGCCGGTGGATGTGGTCGAGATCGATGCGGCGGTATCGGTCGTCCGCGATTATTTCGAAAACATCGAACAGCGCGGGGCGCAGACCGAGCGCGGCCTGTTGATCAATTCCGGCGATTACGACGGCATGGATTTCGACGCTGCATTCGATGCGCTGGCCGCGCGTTTCGAAGCTGTCGGCACGGGCAGCCGCAAGGTGAATTTCCGCATCCGCGACTGGGGCGTCAGCCGCCAGCGCTACTGGGGCTGCCCGATCCCGGTCATCTATTGCCCCACCTGCGATGCGGTGCCGGTGCCGGAAGACCAGCTGCCGGTGATACTGCCGGAGAACGTCGAAGACGCCTTCGCAGCCGGCGTCGTGTTGTCGCCGATCAAGGCCGATCCCGAGTGGCGCAAGACCACGTGCCCGCAATGCGGTGGGCCGGCCGAGCGCGAGACCGACACTTTCGACACCTTCATGGAGTCGAGTTGGTACTACGCGCGTTACACGTCATTGGGAGCGGGCTCGCCGCCCGCGACCGATATGGTCGACGAACGCGCGAAATACTGGACGCCGGTGGATCAGTACATCGGCGGCATCGAGCACGCGATCCTGCATCTGCTGTACTTCCGCTTCTATCACAAGCTGCTGCGCGACGAAGGGCTGGTGAACAGCGATGAGCCGGCGATCAATCTGCTGTGTCAGGGCATGGTGATCGCGGAGACTTATTATCGCGAGAATGCCAACGGCTCGAAGGAGTGGTTCAACCCGGCCAATGTCGATGTGGTACGCGACGAGAAGGGCCGCATCGTCGGCGCCACCCTGCGCAGCGACGGCCAGCCGGTGCAGATCGGCGCGGTCGAGAAAATGGCGAAGTCGAAGAACAACGGCGTCGACCCGCAGGCGATGGTCGACAAATACGGCGCCGATACGGTGCGCCTGTTCTCGATGTTCGCCGCGCCGCCGGAACAGTCGCTGGAGTGGAACGAAGCCGGCGTCGAAGGCATGTCGCGCTTCCTGCGCCGGTTCTGGCGCGAAGTGACCACGCATGCGGCGCAGCCGGATCATCCGCACGTCGGCGAGCTGTTGAAGAGCGGATCGCAGCTCAATGCCGCGCAGAAGACCCTGCGCCGGCAATTGCACGAGACGATCCAGAAAGTTGGCGACGACTACGGCCGGCGCTACAGCTTCAACACCGCGATCGCGGCGCTGATGGAACTGCTCAACCATGTCTCGAAATTCGACGACATGAGCGAACAGGGGCGGGCGGTGCGCCACGAAGCGCTGCAGACGATGGTGCTGCTGCTCAATCCGGTCACGCCTCACATCAGCCATCACCTGTGGCAGGTGTTGGGCAACGCCGGGACGCTGCTCGAAGACGTGCCGTTCCTGCAGGCCGATCCGGCCGCGCTCGCCCGCGACGCGGTGACGCTGGCGGTGCAGGTCAACGGCAAATTGCGCGGCACGATCGAGGTCGGCGTGCAGACCCCGCGCGAAGACATCGAAGCCGCGGCCCTCGCCGAGCCCAACGTCGCCAGGTTCATGGATGGCATGTCCGTGAAGAAGGTGATCGTGGTGCCCGGCAAGATCGTGAATATCGTCGCCGGCTGAACCTTGGCCCGACATCTCCGCGAATGCGGGGATGTCGCTGCTTTTTTCGACGGATGACGCAAATAAACGACGCCTCGGCCCGGACCGCCCGCGCCTTGCCTGCCGCCCCCGCCTCCGCCAGACTGCGCCCATGAAAAAACTTCGACCCGTCATCGCCCTGTCGCTGCTGCTGGCCCTCACCGGCTGCGGCTTCCACCTGCGCAGCGCCCTGGTGCTGCCTCCCGACCTCGGCCCGGTCGCGGTGACCGCGCGAGACCCCTACAGCGCGCTCGCCGATTCGCTGGCGCGTTCGCTGGAACGCGCGGGCGCGACGCCGGCTGCGGCCGATGCGGTCGAGACGTCGACCCGGCTCGAAATCCTGTCCGAGAAATGGGCGGATCTGCCGATCTCGCTCGATGGCCTCGGCCGCGCCCAGGAATACAGCCTGCGCTATGCGGTGGTGTTCCGGCTGCGCCAACCGGGCGCGACCGCCGAGGACGACCGCATCATCGTGCCGCAGCAGGCGGTGGAGCTGGCTCGCGACTACATCGCGCCGGCCAACGATGCCATCGGCCGCAACAGCGAGCGCGAGCTGCTGGTGAGCGAAATGCGCCGCGACATGAGCGCCGCGATCCTGCGCCGCATCGACGCCGCCATGCGCGCCCCGGTGCCCGCGAAGGCGCCCTGACGCGCGGCCAGCGTTGCGACCGCCCGCATGGAACTCACCCCGGAACGCCTCACTGCGCAGCTAGCCTCCGAACCGCTGCGCCCGGCGTATCTGATCGCCGGTCCGGAAACGCTGCGGGTGCTGGAAGCCGCCGACGCGGTGCGCGTCCAGGCGCGCGCAGAAGGCATCGGCGAGCGCGAGATCTTCGACGCCGACGGCCGCGATTTCGACTGGAATCAGCTCGTGCAGAGCGTGAACGCGCCGAGTCTGTTCGCCTCGCGGCGGCTGCTGGAAGTCCGCTTGCCGTCGTCCAAGCCCGGCAAGGACGGTAGCGCATTCATCGCCGAGTTCTGCGCCGATCCGCCGCACGATGTGGTGCTGTTGATCACCGGCGAGGACTGGAGCCGCCAGCACGGCGGCAAATGGAGCGAGACCGTCGCCCGCGTCGGCCATCACGCCATCGCTTGGTCGCTCAAACCGCACGAAATGCCGGACTGGATCGAACGCCGCCTGCGCGCGCGCGGCCTGCGCGCCGACCGCGACGCGGTGGAGCGGCTGGTCGAACGGGTCGAGGGCAATCTGCTCGCCGCGGCGCAGGAGATCGACAAGCTCGCGCTGCTCTCCGACGGCGAATCGATCGATCTGGCGCGGATGGAATCCTACGTCGCCGATGCCGCGCGTTTCGACGTGTTCCGGCTGCTCGACGCCACCCTCAACGGCCAGCCCGCGCAGGCGCTGCGCATGCTGCACGGGCTGCGCGCGGAAGGCGAGGCGGTGCCGGCGCTGATGGGCATGCTGGTGATGGAACTGCAGCGCGCGGCCGCGCTGGCGCGGGTGCAGGCCAAGGGCGGCAATCTGGCCGCCGAATTCAAGGCGCAGCGGGTGTGGGACGCGAAGCAGGCGGTCTATCGCCGTGCGCTGCAGCGTCATGACGCCGTGCGCTGGGAGCGCTTCGTGGTCGAGGCCGGCCGCGTCGATCGCATCGCCAAGGGTCGGCCGCGGATCGGCGAGGAGCCGGCCGACGCCTGGCTGGCGCTGGAACGCCTGCTGCTGGCCATCGCCGAATCGCGCGGCGCCACGCTGCTGACCCGGCGGGCGGTGGTCTGATGTCTTTTGCTTTGCCTCTGCGCGCCTTCTACGGCGGCACTTTCGACCCGGTCCACAACGGCCACATCGCCATCGCGCTGGCCGCGCGGGATGCGCTGGGCACCACGATCTGGATGATGCCGGCGGCCGACCCGCCGCACCGCGCCGCGCCCGGCGCAGGCGCCGAGGACCGCGCCGCGATGCTCGATCTCGCCATCCAAGGCCACGCCGGGCTGCGCGTGGACCGGCGCGAACTGGCCCGCGATACCCCTAGCTACACCATCGACACCCTGCGCGAACTGCGCGCGAAACACGGCGAGCAGGCGCCGCTGGCGGTCCTGATCGGGGCCGACAGCCTGCACGGGCTGGCCACCTGGAAAGAGCCCGAGGCTCTCATTGCAGGTGCGCACTGGGTGGTGGCCGAGCGTCCCGGCAGCGCGCTGGACGAACACCTGCCGCCCGAGGCGGCCCGGCTGGTGGGCGGTCGCTGGACCTTGGACGCCGCAGCCCTCCGCAACAGCCCCGGGGGCAAGGTGCTGCGCCTGCGCCAGCCGCTGCACGAGGCCTCCGCCACCCAGATCCGCCGCCGGATCGCCGCCGGCGAGACCTGGCACCACCTGTTGCCGTTGCCGGTGTCGCGCTACATCGTCGAGCATGGTCTGTACGGCGCCGGTCCGTTCGCCCCCGGTCCCCGGCCCGCGGCGGCGCGGGGCGTATAATCCCGGCATTCCAAGCGAGGATCGCTCTTGTCCAACACCAACAATGCGCACGTCATCAAGACCGTGCTGCCCACCCCGGCGCCGTCGGCAGAAGCGCTGCTCCGCCAGGTCCATCTGGCGATGGAAGATCTGAAGGCCAAGGACGCGATCGAAATCGACGTCCGCGGCAAGACCAGCGTCTGCGATTACATGGTCATCGCCTCCGGCACCTCGACCCGTCACGTCAAATCGATCGCCGATGAAGCGGTGCGCAAGGTTAAGGATCTCGGCGTGATGCCGCTGGGCGTCGAAGGCGAGCGCGAAGCCGAATGGGTGCTGGTCGACCTGGGCGATGTCGTCGTCCACGTGATGCTGCCGCGGGTCCGCGAGTACTACGCGCTGGAGCGACTGTGGACAGTGGGCGACGAGCCGCCGCCCGCCGGCTACTGAGTTCCGCGATGCAGCGCGTCCAGATCACCACCGCGTTCGAGCTGCCCGGCCAGCCCGTATTGAAGAATCTCGGCGTGGTGCGCGGCCTCACGGTGCGCTCGCGCTCGGTGGTCGGCAATGTCCTCGCCGGCATCCAGGCGCTCTTCGGCGGCGATATCAGCCTGTACCGCGAACTGTGCGAGCAGGCGCGGCGCGATGCCTTCGACCAGATGTGCCGCGAAGCCGACCGGCTGGGTGCGAACGCCATCATCGGCGTGCGTTACGACGCCACCGAGGTCATGGCCGGCATCACCGAAGTGCTGTGTTACGGCACCGCGGTGCGCGTGAGCGAACCGGCGGCCTGAGCGCCGCCCGTTTGAGCACCGCCGCGTGAAGGCCCGTCTCATCGCCGTCGGCGAACGCGCGCCCGCCTGGGTGGCGCAGGGCTTCGCCGAATACCAGAAGCGCCTGTCCTACTGGTTGCCGCTGGAGCTGATCGAAATCGAACCCAGCCTGCGCGGCAAGGGCCGCGACGCAGCGCGCGCGACCGCAGACGAGGGCGCGCGCGTGGTCGCCGCGCTCCCCAAGTCCGTGCACCTCATCGCACTCGATGGGCGGGGCACGATGCACAGCTCCGAAGCCCTGGCGCAGCGGCTGGAACATTGGCGCGGCGGTGGTCGCGACCTCGCGTTCCTGATCGGCGGCCCGGAAGGGCATGCCCCCGACGTGCTGGCCAGGGCCGATGAGCGGTGGTCGCTGGGCCCGCTGACATTGCCGCACATGCTGGTGCGGCTGGTGCTGGCCGAGCAGCTCTACCGCGCCGCGGCGCTGCTGGCGAATCACCCCTATCACCGGGCTTGAACTGTCGTTCTGAATCCGTGAGGTCAGCAGGCAAGCTGCGCTGAATGTGCGTGCCGTCACGAATTGCATGGCCTCCCCACGTGTGCAGACCATGCACAGATCACCGCGAGGATGTGAATCCGTGCAGGAAAATCATGCAAAACAATCACTAAGCTCATATTGACGACAGCGATCACAGTTTATTCGCTGGGACCGCGCCTAAGTTGCATCGCCCCTTTCGCCGCGTGCATCGCGTCGCCGGGCGCTGCAGGCCGCAGCCGACGGCTGTACGCATTCCCCCTCGGCATCCTCGTCGGATCGTGCCCCCGCATGCTCCGCGCTCCAGGTGAGTCGCATGCAAAAACTGCAACTGTCGTTGTCCTCGTCGCGTGGCGATGCCCTGTTCGCTTACGGAATCGCACCTGCCCGTCTCCATGTCTTCGCAAGAATGGCCGCGATCGTCGGGCTGACGTTCGCGCTCAACGCCTGCGACACCGGCAATGCCCAGGCCCGCATCGCCGATACCACCGGCAAGCGTCCATCGCAGGCCGAACCGCGCGGCGCGACGCCGGTGCGCGTGCGTCCCGGATCCATCGTGGCGCCGCCCGCGCCGCAGGCTGCACCTCCGGTGGCCAATGCGGTCGGCGGCCTCGTCAGCCCACGGGTCTTCAAGCCGCTGATGGCTGCCGCCGAGACCTTCGGCGTGGTCGATGTGCGCCTGCATCCGGTGGAAGGCGTGCCTGCGGGCGCGGCGCAACTGGTGACCTTCGGTATGCCGCTGCCGCGCGGTTCGATCACCCAGGCGGGTCTGTCGAAACTGCGCGTGCTCGACGCCAAAGGCATCGAGATCCCGGCGTTCGTCGAACAGCTCACCCCGTGGCGGCACGCGACCAACGCCGCGCTCGACAACACCTCCGTGCGCGTCGCCCGCGTGCAGATCCGCTACACCTTCGCCGCGGGCTATCCGAATTCGGAAGCCATCCGCGTCGAGTGGGGCTATCGCGACCGCGTCCAGTCGGTCGCCACGCTGGAGAACCCGCGCAACGGCTGGCAGCCGGTCGTATCGGGTAGTTTCGTCGCCGGCGACGGCGTGTCGGAACCGAGGGTCTATGCGGTGCTGCCGTCGTCGACCTTGAGCAAAGGCTTGCTCAAACTCGGCCCGATGCGGCCGTTCGCGCCGCAGATTCTGGCCACCCGCGACGACCCGGCGACGATGGATGCGACCGAGCATTACCCCGAATACACCGAGCAGATGTATGGCGCGAAGAATTTCTTCTATGCGCACATCAACGAAGACGACCCGCGCGTCACCACCGCCAATCAGATTCCGTACAAGTCGGCCGAAGGCGAGCCGTGGCTCTACGACCGCGTGTCGGCGTTCTACGGTCTGTATTTCCGCAGCGGTTTCTTCAAGGCGCTGCGCGAGTCGGTGCGCGCGTCCGAGTATTACCGCGTGAATCTGTATCCGCAGGGCACCACGCCGGACAGTGCGGTCGGTGCCTTCAGGCTCAAGAATCCGAACCCCAGCGGCTACATCGGCGCCAACGGCGCGATGTACAGCTACCCCGAAGGCCTGGCCTACACCCACTGGACGACCGGCGACGATCTGTCGAAAGAAGGCGCGAAGCTGGCCGCGAAAGCGCAGCAGGACGCCAACGACGAGCCCGACCGCTGGTCGCCGACCAGCAGCTACACCGAGCGCCACATGGGCATCAAGCTGTCGGGGATGATCATCGGCTACGAATTGTTCGGCGACGTGCCGTACAGGGCGGGTTCGGCGCTGACCTACCGCGAGCGCCTGGTCACGCTCACCAACAATCTGGTGTGGCACCAGAATGGCGCCGGCGGCGCGCTCCCGGCGAATCGCGTCGATGGCGGCCTGTGGAAATACGGCAGCCAGGAAGGCAACGGTCCGGCGACCCAACTGCTGGTCAGTTTCTGGCAAACGCCGTTCGTGATCGATCCGATGGTGCGCGCCTATGCGCTGACCGACAGCGCCGACATCGCGAACTTCATCCGCCGCAGCGGCAACGCACTGAAGTACGGCGCCAAGTCGTACACGCCGGCGCAGCGCAGCGTGTACACAAACGTGCCGGAAAACCTGCGCCTGGTCGATTACGTCACCCTGATCGACGGTTCCACCTACGCCGCCGACGGCGTCGGCCCCGAGCATGTGCTGTCGGTCGCGGGCGCGATGGCCTGGGCGTACTACTTCAGCAACATCACCGGCCAGCGGGACGACACCCTGGCTGCGGCCGCGAACGAGCTGTACCGCACCTACGACTACGAAACCAACGAGTGGACCCGGCCCACGGCGCCGGCCAGCGGCTTGACCGCGTACCGCATCAGTCCGCCGCGTCGCTACAACTGGACCTACAAGTCCAGCGGCAGCCTGTCGTGGTGTCTGTCGGACGTGCGCTGGGTACAGAACTGACGCCGCACGGGCGACGCCGGTTCTGCATCGAGCCGGCGCCGCTCAGCCCGCGTAACGCGGGTAGTCGGTGTAACCCTTCGCGTCCCAGGTGTAGAACGTGCTGCGATCCGCTTCGGCCAGCGGCGCGCCTGCCCGCAGGCGTTCGGGCAGATCGGGGTTGGCGATGAACGGCACGCCGAAGGCCACCGCGTCGAGTTTGCCATCGGCGATCGCGGCCTCGGCTTCCTCCGCGCTGTAGCCCATATTGCCGATCAACGTGCCGTCGTAGCTTTCGCGTGCGGTCGTCATTACATCGCCGTGCTGCTGGCCGAGAAAATCCGCGCGCATCACGTGCCAGTATGCCAGCCCGTAATCGTTGAGCCGCTTGCCGAGCCAGCGCACCAGACCGACCGGATCGCTGTCGCGCATGCTGTTGAAGCTGTTGAGCGGCGACACGCGCAGACCGACGCGACCGTTGCCCCAGACACCGCAGACCGCGTCCAGCACTTCCAGCATCAATCGTGCGCGATGTTCGATCGGGCCGCCGTACGCGCCGCTGCGCTGGTTGGCGCCGTCGCGCAGGAATTCGTCGAGCAGATAACCGTTCGCGCCGTGCACTTCCACGCCATCGAAGCCGGCGGCTTTCGCGTTGTTCGCCGCGTGCGCGAAGCCGGCGACGATTCCCGGAAGTTCGTCGTCGTCCAGCGCGCGCGGCACGACGTAATCGACCTTGCCTTTCGGCGTGTACACCTGATCGTTGGTGATCGCGATGGCGCTCGGCGCGACCGGCTGCGCGCCGTCGTTGAGGTCGGGATGGCAGGCGCGTCCACCGTGCCAGATCTGCAGCGCGATGCGGCCGCCCGCGGCGTGCACCGCATCGGTGACGCGCTTCCAGCCGGCGACCTGCGCTTCGCTGTGGATGCCGGGTTCGCGCCAGAACGCGGAATTGCCGGCCATCGCCATGGTCGCTTCGGCGATGATCAACCCGGCGCTGGCGCGCTGCGCATAGTATTCGGCGATCAATGGCCCGGGGACGTGATCGTCTTCCGCGCGGCAGCGGGTCAACGGCGCCATCAGGATACGGTTGGGCAACGCCAGATCGCCGGCCTGGAGCGGTGCGAACAGATGCTTCATAGGGAGCGCTCGTGTGGGAGGCGCGAGAGTGTCGCAAGCGGGCGTGGCGATAGCCATGCGTGATTGCATACACCCGCAGAACGATGCGGCGCACGCGCACTGCCTTGAGAACAGCAAGCGCAAAAGAGAGCCGCCGGTCGTATAGACAACCGGCGGCATGCCTTCGATCAAGTTGTGTGGGATCCGCGGCAAATGTTCTGCGGCGGCGCCGCTATTGCAGGCTGAAGCTCACCGGCACCATGCCGAACACCTGGATCGCCTGGCCGTCGCGGATCGCCGGGCGGAACATCCACTTGCGCAACACCTGCCGGCGCGCGGCATCGTCCAGCCGGCGATTGCCGCTGCTGCGTTCGATCTCCACCGACAGCGGTTTGCCGTCCACGTCCACCAGCACTTTCAACAGCACCGTGCCTTCGATGCCGTCCAGCATCGCCTCGCGCGGATAGACAGGCGCGGGCGCCGATGCGTATTCCAGTCGCGTGCTCGGCAGGGGACCGGGATTGTGCGGCGGCAGCGTCGGGCCGATGTCCAGGGTGGCTTCGGTCTTTGTAGGCGGTACGTAATCGCTGCCATCCGGAACGATCACTTCCTGATCCACCACGGGCTGCTTCGTGGGCGGGCTGATCGGCACCGGGGTGGTGTTGCGCACAGGTTGCGGCCTAGTGATCGGCACTTCGATCGGAATCGGCGGCGGCGTTTCCTTTTTCAGGGGCAATACCCAATCGATGACCTCTTCTTTTGGCGCCACCGGCATCGGTGCCGACACCGGCACCAGCAACAGCATCAGTGCGGCGGCGTTGAGCGTGATCGCCCCGGCGATGCCGAAGATCCGGCTGGGCTGGATGCGCGCGATCGCCTGGTGCAGGGCCGTCGCCTGCGCGTGCGGATGACGTTGGATCAGGACCATGGCACACCTCCATCGGTTGGGGACGATGGTGTGAACGCGGCGCGGATTCGGGCGGGGTTAAGCCGAGCGAAAAAAATTCCGGCGGCCAAAACGACCACACCCGCCTCGGGGCGGGTGTGGTCGGAGTCGATGCTGTCGAGGTCGATGCTGTCGAAAACGTCGCTGCCCTCAGCGACCCAGTTCGAACACCACGTTGAGGTTGACCGACAGCGAGGTTTCGCCGGGCGAGATCTGCGTGTCGCGGGCTTCCATCGCGCCGGCCTTCATCATCATCGGCATCGGGCCGGGCTGATTGAAGCCGCCGCCTTCGCTGATGCTGGCGATCCGGCGCACGCGCAGGCCGAGCGTCTTGGCGTACATCTCGGCGCGGGCCTCGGCTTTCTTCAGTGCGTTGCGACGGGCTTCGTCGTAGGCGGCTTCCGGTTCGTCGATCTCGAAGCTCGGGCCGTTGATCTGGTTCGAGCCGCTGGCGACGAGGGCATCCAGCACTTTGCCCAGCTTCGTCAGGTCGCGGATCTTCAGGCTGACGGTATTGGTGGCCTGGTAGCCGGTGATCGCCGGCGGCTGGTTCTCGGCATAACGGTATTGCGGGTAGACGCCGATCCCGGTGGTCTGGACGTCGCGCTCGGCGATACCGGCGGCCTTCACCGCAGCCATCACCTTGCTCATCTGTTCGGCGTTGGCGCGGAGGGCGCTATTGGCGTCGGCTGCCTGGGTGACCACGCCGCTGGAAATGGTGGCGATATCGGGGATGCGGGTCGCCTGGGCTTCGGCGCTGACCGACAGCAGGGTGCCGTCGTTGGAGGCGGTGGGGGTCTGAGCGGATGCGGTCATGGCGAGGCTCGAGGCGAGAACGGTGGCGAGAGCGAGGGAAAGGAAGCGGGGCAGGGCGCGGGGGATCATATGAGTCTCCATGAGTGGGGCCGGCGTGATGAGATCCGAGGCAAGCATCGGTACCAGCGAGTGAACGCATGGTGAGCCCATTCAGGGTCCGCGATGCGCCATGCGCAGGCTGCGGCGGTCCGCAGGGTATCCTAGCTTCATGTTGCATCTCGCCTCGAAATCCCCCCGCCGTCGCGAACTGTTAAGGATGCTCGGTCTCGACTTCGGCATCCTCGACCTCGACCTCCCTGAAGTGCCCGCGCCGTCGGAGCCGCCGGAGGATTACGTCCGTCGGGTCGCGCGCGAGAAAGCCGGTGCCGGACTGCTGCGCCTGTCCGGGCAGCCTACGGCGGTGGTGCTGGGCGCCGACACCGAAGTGGTGCTGGACGGTCGCATCTTCGGCAAACCGGTCGATGCCGACGATGCTGCGACGATGCTGCGAAGCCTCTCCGGGCGCAGCCACGCGGTGATTTCGGCGGTCTCGATGGTGTCCGCGGCGCGCGAACTGCATGCGGTCTCGGTGTCGCAGGTCACTTTCGCGACGCTGTGCGAGGACGATATCCGCAGCTATCTCGATACACGCGAGTGGGACGGCAAGGCCGGCGCGTATGCGATCCAGGGCATGGCGCAAAGCTTCATCTCGCACCTGTCCGGCAGTCATTCGGGTGTGATGGGTTTGCCGCTGCACGAAACCTCGATGCTGTTGAAACAGTTCGGACTGCTTCCCGTGGTACAGCCCCCCGTGGTACAGCCTCCCGTCGCGCAGCCCGCGATATCACCGTCCCAGGTGCACGTCGCGATGGAGTCGACGCGATGACCGAGGAAATCCTGGTCAACGTCACGCCGCGGGAAACACGCGTTGCCGTGGTCGAAAACGGCATGCTGCAGGAACTGCACATCGAACGCGGCTGGCGGCGCGGCGTGGTCGGCAACATCTACAAAGGCAAGGTGCAGCGGGTGATGCCCGGCATGCAGGCGGCGTTCGTCGACATCGGCCTGGATCGCGCCGCATTCCTGCACGCCAACGATATCTTCCGCGCCACTATCGTCCCGGCCATCGGCACCGCGCTGGAGAACGCGCTGGATGGTGCGCTGGAAGGCGACATCGCGGTCGCCGCGCCGGTGCAGGCGCCCGCCACGGCCGCGCAGGTCGTGCCGTCGATCACCGAACTGCTCCGCGACGGTCAGGAAATCGTGGTCCAGGTGGTGAAGGATCCCATCGGCGGCAAGGGTGCGCGGCTCACCACCCAGGTCAGCATTCCGTCGCGCTACCTGGTGCTGCTGCCGCAGTCGAAGGTGATCGGCGTGTCCTCGCGGATCGAGGACGAAGCCGAGCGTCAGCGTCTGAAGGCGCTGGTCTCCGCCGGCGGTCAGCCGCACGGCTATATCGTCCGCACCAATGCCGAAAGCCAGCCGGCCGAAGCGCTGGCCGAAGACATCGCCTATCTCGGCCGCGCCTGGTCGCTGATCGAAAGCAACGTCCGCACGTCGAAGGTCGGCGAGTGCATCTACGAGGATCTCAGCCTGCCGATGCGCGCGGTGCGCGATCTGATCCGCCGCGACGTGGAAAAGGTGAAGGTCGATTCGCGCGAAACCTGCGACCGCCTGCGCACGTTCGCCGCGCAGTACATGCCGGGGCTGGCCGAGAAGATCGAGCACTACGTCGGCGCGCGCCCGGTGTTCGACCTGTACGGCGTGGAAGACGAGATCCAGCGCGCGCTCGAAAAGGAAGTGCCGCTGAAATCCGGCGGCTATCTGGTCATCGACCAGACCGAGGCGATGACCACCATCGACGTGAATACCGGCTCGTTCCTCGGCCAGCGCAATCTCGAGGAAACCGTCTACCGCACCAATCTGGAAGCGGCGCAGTCGGTGGCGCGCCAGCTGCGGCTGCGCAATCTCGGCGGCATCATCATCATCGACTTCATCGATATGATCGATCCCGAACACCGCCGCCAGGTATTGCGCACGCTGGAGAAATCGCTGGCGCGCGATCACGCCAAGACCACCGTCTACGATTTCTCGCCGCTGGGCCTGGTCGAGATGACCCGCAAGCGCACGGTCGAGAGCCTGCAGCGCCAGCTCAGCGAGCCCTGCCATGAGTGCAGCGGCCGCGGCACGCTGAAGACCGCCGAGACCGTGACCTACGAGATCTTCCGCGAGATCACCCGCGCGGTGCGCCAGTTCGAAGCCGCGCGGCTGCTGGTGATCGCGTCGCCCAAGGTCGTTGCGCGCATCACCGACGAGGAATCGCCGGCGGTGGCAGAACTGGAGGAATTCCTCGGCAAATCGATCCGCTTCCAGGCGGATGAGCAGTACACGCAGGAGCAGTTCGATGTCGTCCTGCTCTGACGCGACGCCCCGCGCGGTGTCGAATGGAGCCCGGCGCTGATGCCGACGTCGCTGCGTCGTCGCCTGCGTCTGGCGCGGCGCGGGCTGTGGTACGTCACCGCGCTGTCGCTGGTGCTGGTGGCGCTGTGCGCGGGCATCGTCAGTCAGCTGCTGCCGCTGGCCGAGCGTCACCCGGACCGCATCGCCGAATGGCTGAGCGCGCGCGCCGGCCGGCCGGTGCAATTCGATTCCGTTCAAACGGCATGGACCCGGCGCGGGCCGCTGCTGCGCCTCGATGGTCTGCGCGTGGGCGCGGGCAAGGACGCGGTGGTCATCGGCGCCGCCGAGATCCTGGTATCACAATATGCCGGCCTGCTGCCGGGACGTTCCTTCACCGAGCTGCGCGTGCGCAATCTCGCGCTGACCCTCGAACGCGCCGACGACGGCCGCTGGCAGGTGCGCGGTCTGCCGGGACAGGCCGAGGGCGGCGATCCGCTGGGCGCGCTGGAAGGTCTGGGCGAACTGCAGGTGATCGACGCGCGGCTGGGCATTTCCGCGCCGTCGATGAAGATCGAAACCGTGATCCCCGATGTCGATCTGCGCCTACAGGTCGACGGCGAGCGGGTGCGCAGCGGGCTGCGCGCGCGCAGCTGGCGCGATGGTTCGCCGGTCGATTTCGTGCTGGATTTCGACCGCGCCAGCGGCAATGGCCGGCTCTATGCGTCGGCGAAGAACGCCGATCTGTCCTCGTGGTCGTCGCTGCTGCACGTGAACGGCGTGACCATCGCCGAAGGCCGCGGTCGCGCCGAAGTCTGGGCGACTCTGCGCCGTCATCGCATCGCTTCGATCAGCGTCGACGGCGATCTGGAAGGCGTACGCCTGCGCGGCGCGCCGTTCGCGGCTGCGGTGGGCGTCCGAATGACCGCTGTGCAGACCGCCGCCGCGAACACGAACCCCGCGCCGGTCGCCACGTTCGCGCGATTGCAGGCGCGCGCGCACTGGCGCGTCGAGGCCGACGGCTGGCGCCTGGATGCGACCAGCATGCAGGTCCATGCCGAGGCCGACAGCAAGCCGCAGATGCTCGATGGTCTGGTCCTCGCGGGCGGCAAGCGCTACGGCCTGCGCGCCGAACGCATCGACGCCGGCCCGCTGTTCGCGGTGCTGGCGCTCAGCGACAGGCTCGATCCGAAGATGCGTCGCTGGCTGGCGGCGGCGAAACCCGGTGCGGTACTCGAACAGGTGAATGTGGGCGGCCTGCTTGGCGGCGCGGATGGGGGCGATCTCCGTATCGAAGCCACCGTGCGCGACCTGCAGTTCGCCGCGGTCGGCGACTCGCCCGGTATTCATGGCCTGAGCGGCGATCTGCGCGGCGATGCCGAAGCGATGGCGTTCGCGTTCGATCCCAAGGCGAAGTTGCGCTTCGACTGGCCGCGCGGTTTCGGCGTGGCGCATGTCGTCGGGCTGCGCGGCGAGGCGGTCGGCTGGCGCGAGGACGGCGGCTGGCGGGTCGAGACGCCGGCGCTGCGCATCGACGGCGACGGTTATGGCGCCGACGTGCGCGGTGGGCTGTGGTTCCAGGGCGACGGCACCGCGCCGCGGATCGATATCGCCGCCGATCTCGACGATGCGCTGGCGCCCACCGCCAAGCGCTTCTGGCCCAAGCACGTGATGTCGCCATCGCTGGTCCAGTGGCTCGATACCGCGCTGGTCTCCGGACATGTGCGCGGCGGCCGCGCGGTGATCGCCGGCGAACTGGAGCACTGGCCGTTCAGGTCGCCGGCCGGCGCGGTGCCGACCGGTGTGTTCGACGCTCGCGCCACGCTGCAGGACATGCGCGTGAAATTCAACGCCGATTGGCCGGCGACCTCCGACATGGACGCCGACATCGCCTTCATCGGCAACGGGTTTTCGGTCGCCGGCAAAGCGGTGCTGGCCGAGGTCGGCATCCACGCATTCCAGGCGGGCATTCCCGACTACGGCGACGGTGCGCTCGGCATCGATGCGCACGCGGACGCCGATGCCGCGAAACTGCTCGGGTTGGTCCGGCAGAGCCCGATGCGGAAAGATCACGCCGGCATCCTGTCGAGCCTGGGCGCCAGCGGGCCGGCGTCGGTCGGCTTCACGCTGGCGCTGCCGCTGCACGGTCCGCCGTCGCAGAAGCCGAAGATCGACGGCGAGATCGAACTGCGCGGCGTGCGCCTCTCCGAATCGGAGTGGAAACTCGCGTTCGCCGGCGTGAACGGGCGCGCCCGCTACGACGAAAACGGCTTCAGTGCGAACGATCTGCGCGCCCAGTACGACCGCCAGGACGGGCGGCTGTCGCTGCGCGCCGGCCCGGGCCACGTGCGCGATAAACGTCAGGGCTTCGAGGCCGAACTCGAAGCCTCGTTGACCAGCGACGATCTGCTCGACCGCGCCAGCGACCTGGCCTGGCTCAAGCCGTTCGTGCGCGGACGTTCGCGCTGGACCGCGGGCATCGCAATCCCTGCAGGGGCAGCGCCCGCGGGCGCCGCCGCGTCGAAATCGACGAAAGCGCCCGTCGCGCAGATCACGAAACTGCTGCTGCGCTCCGATCTGGTCGGCATGGCGCTGGATCTGCCGGCGCCGATGGACAAGGCCGCCGGTACGGCGCTGCCGACCACGCTCGACCTGCAATTGCCGATCGGCAAGGGCGAGATCGCGCTCGCCTTCGGACAGCGTTTTGCGCTGCGTGCGAAGGACACCCAGGGGCAGCTCGGCATCCGCGCCGCGTTCGGCACCGATCGCATCGCCGAGGCGCCGCCCGCCAGCGGTCTGGTGATCGGCGGCCGCGCGGCGTCGCTGGACGCCATCGGCTGGGTCGCATTGACCCGCGGCAACGGCGGCAGCCGCTTGCCGCTGCGACGCGCCGACGTCGCCGCCGACCGCCTGCTGCTGCTCGGCGCGGCATTCCCCGACACCCGGCTGCAGATCGTGCCCGCCAGCGGTGGGCTGGGCGTACAGCTCGAAGGCGCAGCCCTGGCCGGCGCGCTGCTGGTGCCGGAGACCGACGGCGGCACCATCGCCGGACGGCTGCAACGCCTGCATTGGCGCAGCGCCGGTTCAGGCGCGGCGGCATCCACGGCGATGTCCACGGTGATCGGGGCATCGGGCGCCGGCGATATCGATCCCTCGAAAGTGCCCGCGATGAATCTGCGCGTGGACGATCTGCGCATCGCCGGCGCGGCGCTCGGCGACACCCAGTTCCGTTCGCGTCCCACCGCGACCGGCATGGACATCGTGCAGTTGCAGACGCGCGCGGCGACCCGGCGGATCGATGTCGCCGGCGACTGGAGCGGTCGCGGCGCCGCG
>JAZKFJ010000004.1:30435-209261 GCA_040386495.1 Pseudomonadota bacterium | reverse complement strand
GCTGCTCAACGATTTCGGCCTTGGCGGGCGGCTCGACGGCGGCAAGGGCGATGCGCGTTTCGATGCGTCCTGGGCCGGCAGCCCGATGGCGTTCCAGCTCGCCGCGCTGGACGGCACGCTCACGGTGAACGTCAAGGACGGCCGCCTGGTCGAGATCGAGCCGGGCGGCACCGGCCGCGTGCTGGGCCTGCTCAGCATCGCCCAGCTGCCGCGCCGCCTCAGCCTGGATTTCCGCGACTTCTTTTCCAAGGGCTTCGCGTTCAACAAGCTCGGCGGCACCGTGAGGTTCAGCGGCGGCAGCGCGCGCAGCGAGGATTTCGCGATCAACGGCCCGGCGGCGTCGATCAACATCCGCGGCGCCGCGAACATGCGCACGCAGACCTTCGACCAGACCATCGAAGTACTGCCCAAGACCGGCAATCTGCTGACGGCGGTCGGCGCGATCGCCGGCGGTCCGGTCGGCGCCGCGGTCGGTGCGGTCGCCAATGCGGTGCTGCAGAAGCCGCTCGGCCAGGCTTCGGCCAAGAATTACCGCGTCACCGGGCCTTGGAAAGACCCGAAAGTGGAAGTGATCGAACGCAGCGGTGCGTCCGCGCGTTCCGCGCCGGGCGCGGGTTGATACCGTCGCTGCCCGTCACCACTCCTGTCCTGTCGATACATTCACCGGAATCCCCATGCCCCCGATGCTGCAACTCTCCGAATCGCGACTGCTGGCGCCCGCCGGGCTGGACGATGCCGCCCTCGAACGCGGATTCGGCCTGCTGCTGGGGCCGGGCATCGATTTCGGCGACTTCTATTTCCAGCATTCGCGCCGCGAAGGCTGGACGATGGAGGACGGCATCATCAAGGACGGCTCGCACGCGATCGACCAGGGCGTCGGCGTGCGGGCGATTTCCGGCGAAAAGACCGGTTTCGCGTATTCCGACGAAATCAACGTCGATGCGCTGCTGGCGGCCGCGCGCACCGCGAAAGCCATCGCCCGCGACGGCGACAGCCGCACGCCGGCGACGCTGATGCGCACTGGCATGGCCGCCACCGAACCGCTGTATATCGCGACCGATCCGATCGATGCTTACGGCAACGCCGACAAACTCGAAGCGATGCGTCGCGTCGACCGCCTGCTGCGCGCCGCCGATCCGCGGGTGCGCCAAGTCACTGTGTCGCTGAGCGCCGCGGTCGACACCATGTTCGTCGCCCGCAGCGACGGCGTGGTCGCCGGCGACATCCGGCCGCTGGTGCGCTTCAACGCCCAGGTGATCGTGGAGCAGAACGGCCGCCGCGAATCGGCCAGTTCCGGCTACGGCGGTCGCTACGATTACGCCGAACTGCTGGGCGGCGACCGCCCCGAGCGCTGCGGCCAGGAAGCCCTGCGCCAGGCGCTGGTGAATCTGGACGCGGTCGACGCGCCCGCCGGTGCGATGCCGGTGGTGCTTGGCAACGGCTGGCCGGGCGTGCTGCTGCACGAAGCGGTCGGCCACGGTCTGGAAGGCGATTTCAACCGCAAGGGCACCTCGACCTACGCTGGCCGCATGGGCCAGCGCGTGGCGTCGCCGGGCGTGACCATCGTCGACGATGGCACCCTGCCGGGCCGCCGCGGTTCGCTCAACGTCGACGACGAAGGCACGCCGACCCGCTGCACGACGCTGATCGAGGACGGCGTGCTCACCGGCTACATGCAGGACACCCACAACGCGCGGCTGATGGGCATGTCCGTCACCGGCAACGGCCGCCGTGAATCGTTCGCGCATCAGGTGATGCCGCGGATGACCAATACCTACATGCTTGCCGGCCAGGATTCGCCCGAGGACATGATCCGCTCGGTCAAGCGCGGCTTGTATGCGGTGAATTTCGGCGGCGGTCAGGTCGACATCACCAGCGGCAAATACGTGTTCTCCGCGACCGAGGCCTATCTGATCGAAGACGGCCGCGTCACCGCGCCGGTGAAGGGCGCCACCCTCATCGGCAACGGCCCGGAAACCATGCAGCGGGTGAAGATGATCGGCCACGATCTGGCGCTGGACGAAGGCGTCGGCACCTGCGGCAAGGACGGCCAGAGCGTGCCTGTGTGCGTGGGCCAGCCGTCGCTGTTGATCGATCAGATCACGGTGGGCGGGACGAAGGCAGGTTAACTTAAAGGAGTGCTTGTGGAGATTCTTAGCGTTCTTGTGGGCGGCGCTTTAACCATTGCGGGTACGCTTCTCGTTTCCTTTTTTCAAGCTAGAGATCGTAAGTGGGATCGAATAGATAAGCTTCGAGAAGCTGAAGAAAGAAAAATGGCGAGTAAGAAAGAGTTTCAACTTGCTGCCCTGCGCACCGTTGCATTGGCATTGCATCGTGTTTCTCGTGATTTGAGTCTGAGTGCTACTGTCGCCGCGCTTGACTCAGGTGAAACCAAGGATCAATTTGAAGCTCGGCATCGGAACTTGGTGAATTCTCTTGATGCAGCACATGTACAGGTCATTGGTTACTCACCAGCTGTTTCCGGTTATTTGGATGGAGTATCAGCCGCGATTTCTAGGTATTGGGGGCATTTCGGCAATACGATCCGCTTGAACAATGCAGTCGGTGAGTGCAAGGAGGAAGCAGACGATTATCAGCGTGCATTCGGCCAGACTTTCAAAGCATGTGGAGAGTTGAGTCAAATCGTAGCTGAATCGCTTGTCGTCGTTGCGCAGGAAATTTCGGATGCCTTAAATTGAATTTAGGTTTGAAGTCCAGTGGGTTAGTACAAGCCCTGACTATCGTTGTCGTTTGTGCCGTCTATTTCCGCATTGTCGTGTTGAACTTCGCCAATCAAATCCCGCAGCTCGCGGAACAGTTCGCGGAATGCATGCGGCGGTTTGTTGCGCAGCTTCTCCTCATGCGCGTTGCGCGCGAGTTGCCGCAGGTGCTGGCGGTCCGCGTGCGGGAAGTCGGTCAGCAGTTCGGTCAGGGCCGCGTCGCCGTCGGCGATCAGCCGCTCGCGCCAGGCTTCGGCGCGATGCAGCATCGCCGCCTCCAGCCGCGCGGGCTCGCCGCTGCTGTCCAGCGCGTCGCGGATCGCGTGCAGGGTGTCGTCGTCTTCCCGCCGCATCTGTTTCGCCAGATACTGCAATTGCCGCTTGTGCGCGCCGTGCGACGTGATGCGCCGGGTGTCGTCGATATGCGATATCAGTCCCTCGGGCACCGGCAGTCGCGCCACCTGCTGCGGCGTCAACGCCGAGAGCTGGCGGGCCAGTTCGAGTACTTCAAGGGCCTCGCGCCGCTGCTGACTGCGGCTCGGGGACAGAAAATCGCCGGTTTCGGTGTCTTTGCCTCTCATGACCACAGGATAATGCATTGAACGCGATCGCTTCCTCTCCGTCCGCTAATGTCGGCGCGAATGTCGGCGACGACAGCCAGGCCCGGCTGGACCGTTTGTCCGATCTCGCCCGCGACCTGCTGGCCCGCGCCCGCGCCCAGGGCGCCTCCCAGGCCGAGGTGAGTTGCGACGAAGATCGCGGCCTCAACGTCAACGTGCGAATGGGCGCGGTGGAAAGCGTCGAATCCACCCGCGACCGCTCCATCGGCATCACCGTTTACTTCGGCCAGCGCAAGGGCAGCGCCAGCACCGCCGACCTGCGTCCGGAGAGCCTCGAAGCCACCGTGGCCCAGGCCTGCGCCATCGCGCGCCACACCGAGGACGATCCGGCCTCCGGCCTCGCCGACGCCGAGCGCATGGCCACCGATGCGCGCGAATTCGACAGTTGGCACCCGTGGCGGCTGGAGGCCGACGAAGCGGTGGATCTGGCCCTGGCCTGCGAAGCCGCCGGACGCGACGCCGACCCGCGCATCGCCAATTCCGACGGCGCTTCGGCGTCCACCGGCGAATCCATCGGCGTCTACGCCAATTCCCACGGTTTCCTGGGCCGCGAACGCGATACCCACCACAGCATTTCCTGCGCACTGATCGCCGGCGAAGGCGAGGACATGCAGCGCGATGGCTGGTACAGCCTCGCGCTGGCCCGCGAGGATCTGGAAACGCCCGCCGCGATCGGCCGCCGTGCCGCCGAACGCACGCTCGCGCGGATGCGGCCGCGCACGCTGCCGACCGGCACGCTGCCGATCCTCTTCCACGCCGAGGTCGCGCGCTCGCTGTTCGGCCATCTGCTCGGCGCGGTCTCCGGCAGCGCGCTGTACCGCGGCGCCAGTTTCCTGCTCGACAGCGTCGGAACCCGGGTGCTGCCCGACTGGTGCGTGGTCCGAGAGCGTCCGTTCCTGATGCGCGGCATGCGCTCCAGCGCGTTCGACGCGGAGGGCGTCGCCACCCGCGAGTCCGATCTGGTCCGCGACGGTATTCTCCAGCGCTACGTGCTGGGCAGTTATTCGGCGCGCAAGCTCGGCCTGCAGAGCACCGGCAACGCCGGCGGCGTGTTCAACCTGGAGGTCGCGGCGAACGCCGAGGGTCTGGACGCCCTGGTCCGCGACATGGGGACCGGCCTGCTGGTCACCGAATTGATGGGGCAGGGCGTGAATACGATCACCGGCGACTATTCGCGCGGGGCCGCCGGGTTCTACGTCGAAAACGGCGAAATCGCCTACCCGGTGGACGGGATCACCATCGCCGGCAACCTCCGCGACATGCTGCGCGGGATCGAGGCGATCGGCAGCGATGTCGACCTCCGCTCGCATCTGCGGGTCGGTTCGATCCTGGTCGGGCGGATGACCGTTGCCGGCGGCGATTGACGTTCTACAGATTTGACCTATATCCGCGTGCCTCAGCCTTGCGCTGAGGGCCTGATCCACGAACCAACCATTTGGGAGTCGACGCAATGTCCGAACCAAACACCGATTACAGCGCGGCGCCGGAAACGACATCCGGCATTCCAAGCGCAGAGGAGCGTCAATGGGCGATGTTCGCGCATCTGTCCGCACTCCTCGGTGGTTTGATCACTACTGGTTGGGCCGGCAGTATCGGTTGCTTCCTGGGGCCGTTGATCATTTGGCAGATCAAAAAAGAGACCATGCCATTCGTGAGCCAGCAGGCCAAGGAAGCGCTTAACTTCAACATCACTCTCGCTGCGATCATGCTGGTTCTTCTGCTGCTGACGTTCATTTCTCTGGGACTACTTTTTTTCATCACCATTCCGCTGATGATCATCGTTGGAATCACAGCGTTGGTCTTCATTGTCATCGCGGCTATCAAAGCGAATGAAGGGGTGGCCTATCGCTACCCTTTGGCAATCCGCTTGATCAAGTAAGCCGAAGCGGTTCACGGCTTCAACGTTCAAAAATCCGAAACCCCGGCGCTCAGGCGCCGGGGTTTTTTGCGGCTGCGCGTCAACCCGCCATCGCCGCGGGCGTTGACACAGGAGTCTTCCGACGCTGGAGCGCGACATGGGCGGCATCACCGCAACCGCAGCGGTCAATCGTTTCGGCCTGGGCGCCATGCCGGGCGAACTCGCGCAGGCAAACGATGTGCGCCGGTGGCTGCACGCGCAACTGCAGTCCAAACCGGATCTCGCGCCGTTCGCCGGTCTGCCCGACAGTCTCGATATCCTCCAGCGCGAAGCCGAATACCGCCAGCAGCGTCGTCGCGCGCGTGCCGCTGATCCGTCGGCCAAATCCGCAATCGCACCGATGATCGAGGACATCGAGCGCACGCCGCTGCAGCAGGCGATCCGTCGCGACGCCATCGCCGATATCGGCGCGCGCTATCGTGTCGCCGCGACGACATCGGCGCCGTTCGTCGAACGCCTGGTCCGGTTCTGGTCGAACCATTTCGCGATCTCCATCGACAAGAACAGCGCGCGCCTGCTCGCCGCGCCGATGGAACGCGAGGCGATCCGTCCGCACGTCGCCGGCCATTTCGCCGATCTGCTGCTCGCGGTGGAAACTCATCCCGGGATGCTGCTGTATCTGGACAATGCCGCATCGGTGGGCGACGACTCGATGCTCGCGCGTCGCGTCGAGCGTCGCGATGCGCAGCGCAGGCTCGGTCTCAACGAAAACCTGGCGCGCGAAATCCTCGAACTGCACACGCTCGGCGTCGACGGCGGCTACGCGCAGCAGGATGTCGTCGAACTGGCGCGCGCGATCACCGGCTGGGGCACGCCGCTGCGTCGCGACGCGCAGAACGGCGCGACGTCGGCCTTCGTGTTCCGGCCCGGCGCGCACGAACCCGGCGCGCGCAGCGTGCTGGGCAAACGCTACGCCGAAGGCGGCGAAGCGCAGGGCCGCGCGATCCTGCGCGACCTCGCCGTGCATCCCGCCACCGCGCGTCATCTCAGCCTGAAACTCGCCCGGCATTTCGTTTCCGACACGCCGCCGCTGGCGCTGGTGGAACGCATGTCAGCGGCGTTCCTGCGCAGCGGCGGATCGCTGTCGGCGCTGTACCGGGCGATGATCGACGACGATGCCGCGTGGTCGGCCGACGCGCGCAAATTCAAGACGCCGGACGATTTCGTTGTCTCGGCGATGCGTGCGGGTGCGATCGGTCTGGATCGGCAGCCACGCGCATTGACCCGCCTGCTGCAGGGCTTGGGCCAGCCGACCTTCACCCCGCGCTCGCCGGCTGGCTTCCCCGACACCGCCGCCGACTGGGCCAGCGGCGATGCGCTGCGCAAACGTCTGCAGGCGGCGGCTGCGCTGGCCGGGCAGGTGTCGGTCGCGCATAAGCCTGTCGAACTCGCGGCCGATGTGCTGGGCGCGGAAGCGGTGCAGGGGCCGTTCGCGGACCTGCTGAGTCGCGCCGGTTCGCCGCAGGAAGGCTTCGCGCTGCTGTTCTCCAGCCCCGCATTCCAGTGGAGAGTGTGATGACCCGTCGCGATACCGATCTCACCCGACGTCGTTTTCTCGCCGCGCTCGGCGGCACCGCGATGCTCACGCTGTGGCCCGGACTGTCGCCGGCCGCCTCGAACGGACAGACGCGGCTGGTCGTCGTGCTGCTGCGCGGCGCGATGGACGGCCTGCATCTGCTGCCGCCGCAGGGCGACGCCGATTACCTGCGCGCGCGCGGACAGCTCGCCGTGCGTGATGCGCTGGCATTGGACGGCAGTTTCGGATTGCATCCAAAGATGACCTTTGCGCACACGTTGTATGCCGATAAACAGTTGCTGCCGCTGGTCGCGGTGGCGCCGCCGTACCGGCAGCGCTCGCATTTCGATGCGCAGGATTGTCTGGAGAACGGCACCGCTGCGCCCGGCGGCGCGCGCGACGGCTGGATCGGTCGCTGTATCGAGGCAATGGCCGCGTCCCAGGGCGTCGCCATCGCCCAGGTGATGCCGCTGGCGATGCGCGGCTCCGGACGCGCTGAGATCTGGTCGCCGCCGCTGCCTCGCGATTTGCCCGATGCGCTGATGCAGCAGTTGGAGCCGCTGTACGCCGCCGATGCGCGGCTGGCGCCGGTATTCGCGGATGCCATGGAAACGTCGGTCACCGACATGGGTTCACAGCGCGGCGCCTTCCGGTTGCCCGATGCCATGGCCGCCGCGGCCAGACGCATGCGTGGCCCGAATGCGGCGCGGATCGCCTTCGTCGAAGACAGCGGCTGGGATACCCATCGCGGCCAGCAACTGGCGCTCGACCGAAAATTCGCCGAGCTCGACGCCGGCCTGCGTGCGATCCGCGAAGTCTTGGCGGACGAATGGGCGCGGACCGCGGTGGTGGTGGCGACCGAGTTCGGACGCACCGTCGCCGCCAACGGCAGCGCCGGCACCGATCACGGCGTCGGCGGCGTGGCCCTGCTCGCGGGCGGCGCGGTCCGCGGCGGTCGGATCGGCGGCGATTGGCCCGGCCTGGCGCCCGGTGCGCTGCTGGACGGCCGCGACCTGCGCCCTACCACCGATCTGCGCGCGGTGTTCAAAGGCCTGCTGGCCGCGCATCTGGCGGTGCCGGAATCGGCGCTGGAGACGCGGATCTTCCCCGATAGCCGCGCGGTACGGCCGCTGGAAGGGCTGCTGCGCGGTGGATGACGCCACGCGCCGATGCGTGCCGGGATATGTCTTTCGTTGGCTTGCGCGCGCCGCCGCAGGCCTCATCTTGTAGGGGCGCCGGACGTTTCCGGACGCGCAAGGCGGGAGTTTCCCCCGCGAGGACAGGGCTATGAACGACACGCTTCCGACCATCGACACCGCTTCGAGCGATTCCAGCGCCCGCACCTGGGCTGCGGGCGCGCATCTTGCCGCGCTGGTCGCCGCGTTCGCGACTTCGTGGTTCGCGGGCATCGCCGGCGCCATCGCCGCGCTGGTGGTCTGGCTGTTGATCCGCGACCGCTCCGCTTTCGCCGCCGCGCATGCGAAGGAAGCCATCAACTTCAACGTCAGCATGTTCCTGTACGCCGTCGCCAGCATCGCGCTGGTGATCTTCACGCTGGGCCTGGGGCTGCTGGTCGCGGTGCCGCTGTGGATCGCGCTGGCCATCGCCTGGGTGGTGCTGACCATCGTCGCCACGGTCAAGGCCTACGACGGCGAGGAATATCGCTATCCGCTGACGATCCGGTTGTTCTGAATCCGCACCACGCGTAGGAGGGCCTTCAGGCCCGAGCTCTTGCTTGACGCGATCGAATCGAATCAAAAGCGTAGAGCTCGGGCCTGAAGGCCCTCCTACGTTTTTGCGTCAGCGGTCGCGTTCGACGACCTGTCTCGCCAGCGCGGCGAGCAGGTCGGCGCGGTCGCCGAACGGCGCCAGCGACGCGCGCATCGCGTCGGCGAGTTCGACGAGTTTCGCGCGCGATGCCTCCACGCCCAGCAGCGCCGGAAAGGTGGCCTTGTTCTGCGCCAGATCCTTGCCGGCGGTCTTGCCCAGCGTCGCGCTGTCGCCTTCGATATCCAGCAGATCGTCGCGGATCTGGAACGCCAGCCCCAGCGCTTCGGCGTAGCGGTCGAGCGCGTCGTGCGCGTCGCGCTCGGCGTTGCCGGCGATCGCGCCCAGGCGCACCGCGCAGCGCAGCAGCGCCCCGGTCTTCAGCGCGTGCAATCGTTCGAGTTCGCCCAGCGAAATATCGCCGCCGCGGCCGGTGGCGTCGATATCGAACGCCTGGCCGCCGCACATGCCGGCGGCGCCGCTGGCGATGGCCAGTTCGCGCACCATCGCGATGCGCGCGTCGGCCGGCAGCGGCGCTTCCGCCAACTGCTGGAACGCCAGGGACTGCAGCGCGTCGCCGGCGAGGATCGCGGTGGCTTCGTCGAAGGCCACGTGCACCGTCGGCTGGCCGCGACGCAGGGCGTCGTCGTCCATCGCCGGCAGATCGTCGTGGACCAGCGAGTAGGCATGGATGAGTTCGATCGCGCTGGCCGGCGCGTCCAGTGCGGCGATGTCGGCGGCGAGCAGCGCGCCGGTGGCGTAGACCAGCAGCGGACGCATGCGCTTGCCGCCCAGTAGCGCGGCATGGCGCATCGATGCCTGCAGGCGCGAACCGGGCAGAGTGCGGTGGCTCAGGGCATGTTCGAGCGCTTCGTCGACGCGCCGACGCCAATTCGCAAACGTGTCCGGGTGGGTTGTGGCGTGGGTCGCGATGCGATCCGCCGACAGCGGATCAACCATTGCCGCTGGCGGTATCGCCGAAGGGTTCGGCGCTGTCCGGTTGCTCGGGATCGCTGAGCAGGTGCACGCGCAATTCGGCCTGTTCCAGCGCCTGCTGGCAGCGGCGATAGAGACCGACGCCGCGTTCGTAGGCGGCAAGTGAATCCTCCAGGCTCATCTGCCCCAGTTCCATCTTCTCGACCAGATGCTCGAGCGCGTCGAGCGATTGTTCGAAGTCGGCCACGGGCGATGCGACCGGGGCGGTGTCTGGAGTGTCGGAAGCGGTCTTTCGGGCCATGGCGGGAGTGTAAGCCTTCGAAGTTTCAGCCGACAGGGGCTGCGGTATGGATTGTGGTGATGGGTCGGTCTTCGCCGTTCCACACCAGCGTCGCGCCCTGCGATTGCAGCCATTCCTCGAGGTCGGCAGACCGGATGCGGTCGCCTGCGGCGAGCAGCGTGCCATCCGCGGCGCTGAGCAGCGGCATGCGCGCGCGCTCCCAAGGGGCGATACCCAGTTCCTGCAGCGCATGTTTGAGGGTGTGATGCTGGGCGCGTCCGGGTAGCAGGATGCGTTCGCCGCCGCGTCGCGCATGCGCGAGCAGCGGCGAGGGAAATTCGTCGGCGCCCGCAAGCGTCCAGGTGTCGCCGTTGGGCAGGATCAGCGGCTGACGGCCATCCCACGGACACGACCACGCCGGTGGAAGCGCGCGGTCGGCGTCGATCGCATGCAATGCATCGCGCCAGCGGCGGATCTCCACGCTGTGCCAGGCGAAACGGGGCGTGCGTCCGTCGCTGGCGCCTGCGGAACGCGAGCCCAGCAGGTCGGCTTCGATCCGGGCGACGCCTTCCGCCGGCAGCGGCGGCCATCCGAGAGTGGCGACCCAGTGGCGCAGCGCGCGAGCGCGCTGCGCGGCCGGCAAGGTGAGCAGGGCCGGCACCGAAAGCGTGTCGTCGTTCGCTTCGCGTACCGATGCCAGCAGGGTTGCGTCCTGCCCCGCGAGAAGCCCGCTCGCGTCCGCGGCCAGCGCTGCGGCGCGGGCGAACGCGTCGTCGGCATGCGGCCAGCGTTCGCGCAGCAGCGGCAACACCCGATGGCGCAGGAAATTGCGGTCCAGCGCGGTGTCGGCGTTGCTTGGATCCTCGATCCAGTCCAGACCGTGGTGCGCGGCGTAGGCCGCAAGCGCATCGCGCGGCGTGTCCAGCAGCGGGCGCCACATCCAGCCGCTCGCGAAGCGCCGCCAGGGACGCATCGAGCCCAGACCGTCTGGCCCCGACGCGCGCAGCGCGCGCAGCAGGAAGGTTTCCGCCTGGTCGTCGCGATGCTGCGCAAGCGCGAGCGTCTCGCCGCTGCGCAGCGCCTCCGCGAACGCCTGCCGCCGCGCTTGGCGCGCCGAGGCTTCGGGGCCCAGCCCGCTGTCGCGGCGCACCGCGACCTTCGCGACATCGAGTGCGATGCCCCAGGCCAGACAGCGTTCGGCGCAGTGTTCGGCCCAGGCGTCGGCGCGGGCGTGCAGACCGTGATGGACATGGATCGCCCGCAGCCCGCGGTCGCGGATCGCCGGATCGTAGGCGAGCCGGTGGAGCAGGGTGGTGGAGTCCAGTCCGCCGCTGAAAGCGACCAGCACCGGGGAGGGCGCTTGTGTGGCCGTCTCCGAAGGCTGCGCACCGGACGGATCGGCCCCGGGAGGCATCAGGCGAATGACGGGGGCCGCGGACATGCCGTCCATGCTAACGGTTGGAGCCGGACACGGCCGCGACTGCGCGCGCCTATCCTCAGCCTGCGCCCGCTGCGGTTTCGCGGTTCGCGATCTCGATCCATTCGCGCTGCTCGCGCTGGTAATACCCGGGTGCGACACGCGAGCGCTTGAGCACCGTATTGAACACGTCCGTCGCCTGCGCGCCGCGGCCCTCGCGCTTGAGCAGCAGGCCGAAACGCACCCGCGCCTCTTCGCCCAGGAAACTCTCCACCAGCGCCTCGTATTCGTGGATGGCGGCGGCGCTGTCGCCGGATGCTTCCAGGCAGCGCGCGTATAACAGGTGGCCTTCGCTGGATCGGAACGTCGGGTTGGCCGCGATCAGCGCATCCAGGGTCTGTCGCGCTTCGGCGTGCAGATTCAGCGCGAATTGCGAGCGGGCGAGGCCCAGCATCAGCTCCGGATCGGTCGCGTACAGGCCGCGCAGGCCGGAACGGTACAGCTCCGCCGCCTGCTGATAGTCGCCGCTGTCGAAGCTCTCCTTGGCCAGACGGCGGCGGTTATCGAGGGTGTCGGCGACATCGAGCTGGCGCGTGGCCTCGCGCTTGCGGCGCTCGGGGTCGATGCGGTCGTGCGCGTTGCGCAGCGCCTGTCGCGCCCCGCGGCTGTGGCGCAGACCGGGCAGCACTTCGGCGATCACATAGACGGCCACGCCGATGTAGGAGCCCGCCAGCAGCACGAACAGCCAGTAGCTGGGCCGGCCTGTGCGCACCGCATGCACGGCGCAGCCGATCTGCAGCGCCAACGACAGTATGAGCAATGGATGCATGACGGCCCCCGGCCGGTTGCGGCGCGTGCGCGCAGCCGGGGAGTGTAGTCAGCCGTCGCGGCGCCCTCAACCGCCAGCGCGCAGCTGCCGGCGGCCTGCTATGGTTCGCCCGCCCGGGCGCGCCGCGCTCTTCCGGTTCACGGGACAGGATCCGAACGATGCAGCACCCCCAAACCGTGCCGTTGCCGCCGATGCCGTCGTTGTCCGATGAGGCGCGTATCGCCGCGGCCCGCGATTTCGCCGACGAACTCGCCCGCCGCCGCACCGTCCGCGACTATGCCGCCACGCCGGTGCCGCGCGCGGTGATCGAACACTGCCTGCGCGCCGCCGGCACCGCGCCCAGCGGCGCGAACCAGCAACCGTGGCGCTTCGTCGCGGTGCAGGACGCCGCCATCAAACACCGCATCCGCGAAGCCGCCGAGGCGGAGGAGCGCGAGTTCTATCGCCATCGCGCGCCGGAAGAATGGCTCGAAGCGCTGGCGCCGCTGGGCACCGACGCCGACAAGCCCTTCCTCGACACCGCACCGTGGCTGATCGGCATCTTCTACGAACGCTTTGCCTTCGACACCGACGGCGAGAAGGTGAAACGCTATTACCCGCACGAATCCGTCGGCATCGCCAGCGGCCTGCTGATCGCCGCACTGCATCGTGCCGGTCTGGCCACGTTGACCCACACCCCCAGCCCGATGGGCTTCCTGAACGGGATTCTGGGGCGGCCGAAGAACGAAATGGCCTATCTGCTGCTGGTGGTGGGCCACCCCGCGCCCGGCTGCCGCGTCCCGGACATCCAGCGACTGCCGTTGGATACGTACGCGAGTTTTCTGTGAGCGTGATCGACGTGCATACCGACATGCATCCAGCCCCCGCGCTCGACTGGCGTTTCGAGACGCCCAGGCTCCAGGCGCGTTTTGTCGACAGCCGGGACCGCGATCTGTACCGCAGTCTCTACACCGACCCTGCGGTGATGGCGCATATCGGCGCGGTGATGAGCCACGCCGAAGCGGATGAAGTCTTCGGGAAAGTGCTGGGCTACAACGCTGAAACGCCGGTGCGCGCGCGGTATTGGCGGTTGTCGGATCGAAGTACGGATGAAGTGGTCGGAATCCAGTCGTTCATCCGTCCCCTTGCGGATCCGGCGAGCCTGGAACTGGGAATGATGCTGTTGCCGCAGAGCCAAGGCCAAGGGCTGGGGATCGAAGCCTCGCAGCGATTGGTCGATCTGCTGCTGGGCAACCACTGGGGGCTGGATATCGAAACCGTGTTCGCCCGCCATGCCGAGACGAACGCGCGGGTCGCCCGTCTCGGCGCGACGCTCGGTTTCGACCACGTGGACCGGCCTGCCCAAACGCCGGTCGAACTGCCCGCTTCGCCGCCAGAGGAATGGCGCCTGAGCAGACAGGAATGGCGGGCCCTCCGCAGTACGGCGCGCTGATGCCGGCGCTGGGCGCGCAGGCGAACTGATACATTGCGCGCACGCAATCACAGAGTATCCGGCGATGCAGCAAGGCGGCAGTTTCGTGTGTGTGGGGCCGGGCATGATGTTGGGGGCGCATATCAGCCCGCGCGCGCGCAGCGAGATCCGACAGGCGGATGTCGTGTTCTGCCTGGTGTCGGATGCCATCGTCGAACTGTGGCTGCAGGACATGCGGCCGGACATGCGCAGCCTCCAGCCGTACTACGCCGAAGGTAAACGTCGCACCGAGAGTTATCGCGAGATGATCGACGCGATGCTGGTGGAAGTCCGCGCCGGCAACCGTGTCTGCGGGGTGTTCTACGGTCACCCGGGCGTGTTCGCGCAGGTGCCGCACCACGCGATTGCTCAAGCCCGCGCCGAGGGCTTCGACGCCCAGATGCATCCGGGCATCTCGGCCGAAGATTGTCTGTATGCCGATCTCGGCATCGACCCCGGCACCTATGGCTGCCAGCATCACGAAACCAGCCAGATGATGTTTTTCCGACGACGGATCGATCCCTCCGCGTATCTGATCCTCTGGCAGATCGGCCTTGCGGGCGACCGCACCTTGGCGCGATACGGCACCGGCGCGCCGTATCGCCGGCTGCTGCTGGAGCTGCTGGCCGAAGAGGGTTACCCGCCGGAACATGAAGTCATCGTCTACGAAGCCGCGACCCTGCCGATCTCGACGCCGCGGATGGAGCGCATGCCGTTGAGCGCACTGGTCGATGCCACGCTGTCCGTGCAGAGCACGCTGGTGCTCCCGCCTGCGCGACCGATGCAGCGCAACGAGGCGATGCTCAAGCGCATCGCCGAAATCGATGCGGCCCTGAAGGATGCGCAGGCTTGACCGTTATGGTCGGTGGGCAGTCGGCCGCATGGCCGGAGGCTATGCGGAACGGCCTGCCGGCTGTCCCGACGAGGATCGTGTGCGGAAGTCGCTGCCGCAGGATGCTGAACGACTCGTCTCTTAACTAGGTGAGATCTCGCAAGTGAGCGGCTCTGCCGTCCCCAGGATGGGCAGAAGTAATTGATATGGATGGTTTTTTCGCATAGCCTGAGACTGCGGGCAGGGGTGCAGGGTTGGTTGATACGGGGAAACGCGTTCGATTTCAACGCTTTGCGCAACTTGTACCTGCAATAAATCGCGATGGGGTTGGCCGACAAACGGCTGAAGCCACGTTGAATCATCAAGCACAATGGGGGAATCAATGTCGAATGTGATCCAGTTTCTCGAATCGATGGGCGGCAATGCCGTGATGGCGCGGATGACAACCGCCGATTACGAAGCCGCAATTGCGATGTTGGATGCCGATGACGAGTCCCGCAAGGCGCTCAAACTCCGCGACCATTCGAAGTTGAACGACCTGTTGAATGGTCGCCAGAAAATGATGTTCGCCGTCGCTGCCCCCGAAGAAAGGCCTGCTGAAGAGAGCCCGAGCGAAGGGGATGGGGAAGACGAGAAAAAGCAGGCCGAATGAGGGCCAAGTCGTCAATCTAAGGGGTAAGGGTCTTATGCAGTGGAAGCTCATCACACTTCTTGTCGTGTTCTTTTGCGTGGCGAATATCCAGGATGTCCGTGCGCAGAACGCCTACGATTCCTTGCTGAAGGAAGCCGATGCGGCCAGGAGCTCCGACCCCAAGCGATTCACTGAGCTGCTCGAGCAGCTCCGTAACGAGAAGCAGAAGACGACGCCGCTGCAGAAACAGCGCCTGAAATATTTTCAGGCCTACGAAGCGGCGATCTATCGCGACCAGTTGAGCCAGGGTTCGAAACTGGCTCAACAACTCTTCGGCGAAACCAAAGACCCCAATCTGAAGTATCGGGCTGGCGGTCTGGTCGCGAGTTTTTCGGCGCTTACCCGCGATTTCACCACCGGATTGCGGTATCTGCAGAAAGCCCAGGCGATCCGCAAGGACGTCACGGACAAGGCGATCCATGACGAAGGCCTGGCCGCCGGTGCGCTGCTCTACAGCGAGATCGGCCAGCATCGCATCGCGTTGCGCTACGCGCAGCAGATGCTCGATGGAGATCCCGCGCCGCGCATCGATTGTTTCGCTGGTAATTTCAAAGTGGTTTCCCAGTTCGAACTGGGTCTGCTGCCAAAAGACAACGCGCCGATCGAAGCAGTCATCGCCCGTTGCTCGCAGTTGAAGGAATACATACCGGCGAACGTGGCGCGCGGTATCCTCGCCCGCAAGCTCGCTCGCGACGGCAAACCCGAAAAAGCGATCGAAGTGCTCGAAGCGACGCTTCCCGAAGTCCAGGCGACCCGCTATCCGCGGCTGATCGCGGGGTTTCACGCACTGCTTGCCGATCTGAAACTGAAACTGGGCGACGTACCGGCAGCAGAAGCGCATGCGCGCATGACGATTGCCCTGGGCGAGCAGATCAAGTCGTCCTCGACGCTGGTCAGCGCCTATAACACGCTGTATCAGATCGCGGCCACGCGAGAGAAGCCATCGGTGGCGCTGGAGCTCTACAAGCGTTATGCCGAATCCGAAATGGCGCATCACAACGATGTGAAGGCGAAAGAGCTGGCCTACGAAATCTTCCGCCACCAGACCAAACAGCAGGCGCAGCAGCTCGCGCTGGAGCGCGCCAGCACCCAGAAGGCGCGACTCGTTGCGGGATTTCTGCTGGTGATGTTGGGCGCCATCGTTTTCTGGATGATCAATATCAAGCGTCATCAGGGGCAACTGCAGCGTCTGGCGCAGACCGACACGCTGACGGCGCTGGGCAACCGTCATTACTTCACACTGAATTCCGAGCGCACGCTGGTCGAGGCCGCGCGTGCGGGCGATTCCGCTGCCCTGGTCATGTTCGACCTCGATCACTTCAAGGCGATCAACGACACCTACGGCCACGGCGCCGGCGACTGGGTGCTGAAACAGGTCGGCAAGACCTGCAGTGCGCACTGCCGGAAGGTCGACTACATCGGTCGCATCGGTGGCGAGGAATTCGCCATTCTGCTCCGCGGTTTCGATCTCGACGCCGCCGCGCGTCTTGCCGAGGACTGCCGGTCGCAGTTGGCCCAGATCGATACGCGCGAGTGCGGGTATTCGTTCGTGGTGACCGCCAGCTTCGGCGTGAGTTCGACGGCGCAGTCGGGTTACGATCTGTCGCGTTTGCTCTCGCACGCCGACCAGATGCTGTATCGCGCCAAGAACGAAGGCCGAAACCGGGTCTGCGCCTACACCGCGGAGGCCGCTGTCGACCACAAATCGCCGAAGCGCTCGCCGACGCTGACGGTAATCAACAATTGATGCATGGGGTGGCGGTCTGTACAGCGGGCTTCAGCCCGCTGCGGTCTTTCCCTAGATCGGCAGCGGGCTGAAGCCCGCTCTACGACGGCACCGGCATCGCAACAGTTCGCCTCGACGGTTGGCGCTACTTCCGCAGGATCCCGGTTTGATCGCAGGTATCGACATCCCGGCGCTTTCGTCGCTACCGGGCGATCAGCTGATCGCGTTGCGGCAAGCCTATGCGTCTCCACCCCGCGCCTATCATCACTTCGGCCATGTCGAAGACGTGCTTACGCATTATCGGACCGTCGCCGAAGGGCCGGGCTGGCGTCAGCCGCGCGAAGTCGGACTCGCGATCCTCTACCACGATGCGATCTATGTGCCCGGGCGTGCCGACAACGAAGCCGAGTCGGCGCGTCTTGCGATCGAACATATCGCCCGCTGGTGGCCGCAGGCCGGGATCGACAGCGCGCGCGTCTCCGACCTGATTCTGCTGACGGCTCGCCACGGCGGCCTGAATGCGGTGGATTTCGGCGACGACGAGGCTGCCGAAGACACCCGGCGTTTTCTCGATTGCGATATGGCGATCCTCGGCGCCGGGCCGCAGGCCTTCGCGGAATACGACCGCGCCATCGCCGAGGAGTATCGCGCAGTGCCGCGTTGGTTGTACCGGATCAAACGCCGTCGGTTCTTCAGGAAACTGCTCGCTTCGGAACGGATCTATCTCAGCGATTTCTTCCGCGACCGTTTCGAGGCGCGGGCGCGGGATAATCTCCAGGCTGCGCTGGCCGGTTAAAATCGCGGCATGAGCTCACACATTCCGATCAGGCATGCGCAGACCAGGCATGCTCCGATCAAGAACATCGCCGCCTACCATTTCGTGCCTGTGGCCGATCCCGTCTCGCTGGCCGCTCAGCTGCAATCGCGCGCTGAGACGGGCGAACTCCGCGGCACCGTTCTGGTGGCGGATGAGGGGATCAACCTGTTCCTGGCCGGTGAAGCGCTGGCCATCGACGATTTCCTCACGCAGCTGCGCCAGGACGCGAGATTCGCGGACCTGACTGCGAAAGTCAGCGCATCCGACGCGGTGCCGTTTTCGCGACTGAAAGTGAAGGTCAAATCGGAGATCATCAGTTTCCGCCAGCCGCAGTCCTCGCTGGAATCCGGGCGCGCGCCGGCGGTCTCGCCGCAGGATCTCGCGCGCTGGATCGAATGCGGCGTCGACGACCAGGGGCGTCGCCTGGTGCTGCTGGACACCCGCAATCGTGAAGAGGTCGCCTACGGCACTTTCGTCGATGCGATGGTGTTGCCGATCGACAATTTCACCGAGCTGCCGCAGGCCGTGCTCGATCGCCGCGAATCGCTCGCGGACGCGACGGTGGTGAGCTTCTGCACCGGCGGCATCCGCTGCGAGAAAGCGGCGCTGTGGATGCGCGCGCAGGGCATGGACAACGTGCTGCAGCTCGATGGCGGCATCCTCGGCTACTTCGAAGCGGTCGGCGGGTCGGGGTATGCCGGGAATTGCTTCGTCTTCGATGATCGCATCGCCCTGGATCCCGCGCTCGCGCCCATTGCGGCTGCCATTCGGCCTGCGGAAGCGGCAGAATCCGCTATCGTTCCGGTTCCGCGCTGAGCACGGCGTTCACCCGGGCGGATCGATTTCGCGCGCCCCGCCTGCGGCGCTTACATGACGAAGGGGTTGGCGGTGGTGGAGATGGGTTGGATCGGTCTGGTGATGGCTGTCGTTGCGGCCTATTTCGCCATCAAAGTCGTGAAGTTCGTATTCAAGCTGATGCTGTGGGCCGCGGTGCTGGGCGGCGCGTACTGGTTTTTCGCGCCGATGCTCTGATCGCCCAGACCGTCGCTGCGGCTGAGGTTTGGAGTTCGAAAACGCCTGGTTCCACTCTGCGAGTCCCGGATCGACATTCGCATCGCGTGCGTTGCGCGGGCAGATATGCGACTTGAAACCAACAGCGTTTTCGAACCGGAACCGCTGAAGCCGAACGTGCTTCAGCGCGTCGAAGGTCGCGAGGCATCCCGCGAGGCATCCGTGCGCAGCACCGGGTACAGCCCGTAACGTTCGTCCCAGGCGGTATGCAGGCGATAGAAGAAATCCAGTCGCGCCTGCGGGTTTGCCGCGAAAGCCGCATCTTCTTTCAATTTCCGCTCGAAACGCTCGCGCAATGCGGGGTCGCGCGTCAGCATGTCGCGGGCGACGTCCTCGGCGACGTAATCCTCCATATATTCCTTGCGCTCGAAGGCGTTGTTGAAGTGGCCCCACGCCAGCAGCGAGTCGGGCGCCAACGGTTCGAGCAACGTCATCACCAGCCGCGCCTTCGGCTGCGCGATCGGCACGAACAGTGCGCCAGGGCCGATGTCCTGCGTCTCGCGCTTCCATTCGCCATCGACCGTGAGCCGCTGGCGACCTTCGGAGGATGCCGCGGCGAACGTCGGCGTTTCGTCGCGGAACGCTTCGACCGGCGTTCCCGGCATCGCCCGCGCGATCCGATCGAAGGCGATGCCGTGTTGCTGCAGTTTCGCGCCGACCGATGCGGCGTGGGCGGGCGATACGAAATACCCGCCTTTCGGTGCGGCAACGGTCAAGCCGGGCACCATCTCATCGCGCATCGGTACTGACCAGGTCTGCGGTTTCGTATCGTCGTAGCGCGTCATCAGCGCGCCCGACACGTCCGAAGGCGTACGGGTGTAGGCGTACCCGCGGAAATCGATGGTGCGCACCTTGTCGCTCGCTTTCCAGGTCAACGTCACCGACTGACCGCCGAGGTTCTGCGAGCGCAGGTCGGCCGCCTGAGCGGTCCGACGCCAATTCGCGCCATCTCTGGCGGCAAGTTCCAATACGGCGATCACGGTATTGCGGGTGATCCGTACCCGGGTCGGATAATCCTTCCACGCATGGGTTTCGACCAGCATCGCCAGACGATTGCGCATCAGGAAGTAGCCGGTGGAAAAACGCGGCGGCGACACGTTGTCGTAGAAACCCGAGGCCGGGTTGTCGTGTTCGAGAAACGACGGGTAGAAGGGCACCGGCAGCGAACCCTGCGCGCGCAGGCGGCCGATAGTGCCGTCGCGCAGGGCCAGGCCGGCGGCGCGCATCGCGTCGTCGCCGGCGTGCAGCGGTTCGACCTGGATCGAAATATCGTGCTCGAACTTGGCGCCGTTGGTGACGTGAAGGTCGATGGTCGCGATCGGATCCCACGCGTTCTCCAGCGCCAGCATGGCCTGCATTTCCGGCGTATCGGCCTTGGCGTAATCGCGATTGAGATTGTAGTTCTGCGCGGTGACGCGCCAGCCCATTTCGGCCGGCCCGTTCTGGTTCGGACGGTTCCACGCGCCGAAACGTTCGTGGCCGTCGATGTTGAACACCGGCACGAAGATCAACACCAGTTTATCGAGCGCGCCCTGTGCGGTCTTGCCGTCCAGCACTTCGCGAAGGGCGAGGAAACCGGCGTCCTTGCCGTCGATTTCGCCGGCGTGGATGCCGCCCTGGATCAGCACCACCGGCAGCCCGGCGCTGCGCGCCTGCTCGGGCGTGCGCGCGCCGCTGCGGGAGACCACCAGCGCCTTCATCGGCCGGCCTTCCGGCGTGGTGCCGAACTCGATGCAGCGCACCGCATCCGGGTAGCGTCGTGCGAACGCATCGCACAGTGCGATCACTTCGTCGTAGCGGCCGGTGCGGGCGTAGCCGCTGCGTTCGGCGGTGGTCGAGAGGTCGGTCGCGGCGTGTGCGGGGGGCACGCACGCGGCGGCGACAAGGGCCAACATCAGCGAACAGGAAAGCAGGGCAGGGCGCATGCGTATGGGTTCCGGGGCGACCCCGCATTGTGCCGGCAATGATGCTGTGGCGAGTAGGTCGATGGTCACGCGCAGGGCCTTGAGCAGCATGCGAAGATTGGCGTTTTGAATGCCGGAGCCGTCATGTCCCGTACGGAATACACGCTGTACTACGCCCCGGGCGCCGCCAGTCTGGTCGTGCATTGGCTGCTGCTCGAAGTGGATGCGTCGCATGCGCTGGCCCTGGTCGATACCGCTGCGGGCGCGCAGAAACGCCCGGAATATCTGGCGCTCAATCCGAACGGCGTGGTGCCGACGCTGGTGATCGACGGCGCTGCGCACTACGAAGCCGCAGCGCTGTCGATGCATCTGGCCGATGCCTTTCCGGCGGCAGCGCTGGCCCCATCGATCCCGGAGCCGCAGCGGATGCACTACACCCAGTGGATGTTCAATCTCGCCAATATGGTGCAGCCGCTGTTCCGGCAGTGGTGGTATCCGCATGAGCCGGCCGGCGAGGGCAATGCCGGGGCGGTGCGGCAACATGTTCAGCGGCGGATCGAGGCGGAATGGCAGCGGATCGACCGTCACCTCGCCGAACATGGCCCGCACCTGCTGGGCGAGCGCCTGAGCGCCGCCGATTTTTATCTGGTGATGCTGATGCGGTGGTCGCGGAACATGCCGAAGCCGGCTGACGAATGGCCGCATCTGTCGGCGCTGGCATCGCGCCTGAAGGCCCGGCCTTCGTTCTCGACGCTGTATGAGCGCGAGGGGCTGACCGAGTGGGCCTGACCCGTCGGGTCTCACCACCCCAGCCCGATCATCCAGCTTCGGGCGGCGCGCGCTGAACGGCGCTTCCGCCGATGGAACGCCAAGGGCCATGCGCCTGCGGCGTGTTCCGCACTACACTCGCGGATCGCAACGCGAATCCGAGCCCGTCGCGCCCGCGGCGGCCCCGTTCATCCATAACGAGACCCGTCCATGACTGCAGCCGCTGAAGCGAAGTACGCCGGAGATCCGGCGAAGCTGCCCCGCCAGATTCCCTACATCATCGGCAACGAGGCCTGCGAACGCTTCAGCTTCTACGGGATGCGCAACATCCTGGTGCAGTTCCTGATCAGCAGCGTGATCCTGGCTTACCTGCCCGCCGCTGAGCGCGAGGGCATGGCCAAAGAGGTTTTCCACAGTTTCGTCATCGGCGTGTATTTCTTCCCGCTGCTCGGCGGTTGGCTGTCGGATCGCTTTTTCGGCAAGTACAACACTATCCTCTGGCTTTCGCTGGTGTACTGCGTCGGCCATGCGTGCCTGGCCTTGTTCGAAACGAATCGAAACGGCTTCTACGCCGGCCTGCTGCTGATCGCATTGGGATCCGGCGGCATCAAGCCGCTGGTGTCGTCGTTCGTCGGCGACCAGTTCACCCAGGCCAACAAGCATCTGGCGAAGATCGTTTACGACGCGTTCTATTGGACGATCAACTTCGGTTCGTTCTTCGCGTCGTTGCTGATGCCGATCTTCCTGCGCGAGTACGGCCCGGCGATCGCGTTCGGCATTCCCGGCGTGCTGATGTTCATCGCCACGGTGATTTTCTGGATGGGCCGCGCCAAGTACGTGAACATGCCGCCCGCGCCGGCCGATCCGCATTCGTTCATGAACGTGGTCAAGACCGCGCTGCGCGGCGGCAACGACGGCAAAGGCGCGGGCAGTCTGGTCGCGATGGCGGGCGTGGCGATCGCGGTGGCGCTGCTGGTGGGCTGGGCGCTGTCGCCCGCCTGGTGGCCCAAGGGCTTCGGCTTCGTGATTTCGTTCTGCCTCGCGCTGGGCGCGGTGCTGCTGTTGGGTGGCGTGGGCACTGCGATGCAGTTGGACCGCGCGCGGGGCGCGCATCCGGATGCCGCGGTCGACGGCGTGCGTGCGGTGCTGCGCATCCTGATCATCTTCGCCATCGTCAGCCCGTTCTGGTCGCTGTTCGACCAGAAGGCGTCCACCTGGGTGCTGCAGGGCAAGACCATGATGGTGCCGCACGACATGTGGTGGTGGCCGAGCTGGCTGGTCAAGGAAGCCGGGCAGATGCAGGCGCTGAACCCGCTGATGGTCATGGCGCTGATCCCGTTCAACAACATCGTGCTGTATCCGCTGTTGACGAAGCTCGGCTTCAAGGTCACCGCGCTGCGCCGGATGGGGTTCGGCATCGGATTCTCGGGCCTGGCCTGGGTGGTCGCGGGCATGATCCAGCTGTCGATCGACGGCGGCGACCCGGTGTCGCTGGCGTGGCAGATCGTGCCCTATGCGCTGCTGACCTTCGGCGAGGTGCTGGTGTCCGCCACCGGCCTGGAATTCGCCTACAGCCAGTCGCCGCCGCCGATGAAAGGCGTGATCATGAGTTTCTGGATGCTGTCGGTGACCTTCGGCAACGTCTGGGTGCTGCTGACCAATGCCGCGGTGCGGAACGAAACGGCGATGGCGCAGATCGCGAGTACCGGATTGAGCGAGAACGCGTTCCTGATGTTCTTCTTCGCCGGCTTCGCATTTCTGGCGGCGTTGATCTTCGCCTGGTATGCCAGACGCTATCCGCTGCAGGATTACTACCGTGCCGGCTGATCGTCGCGCTCGCGCACCGCAGAGACGCGCGTGAACAGCTACATCACCCTGGCGCTAGTCGCGATCACCGTGCTGGTGTCCTGGCAGGCCTGGGAACGCCCGAAGCTGATGGATCGTCTGATCCTGTGGCCGCCGGCGATCGATCGCCACAAGCAGTACGACCGTTTACTCACGCATGGCTTCATCCATGCCGACGGCATGCACCTCGTCTTCAACATGGTCACGCTGTACTCGTTCGGCGGACTGATGGAAGGCTATTTCGGCTCGAGAATCGGACCGGTCGGCTTCCTGTTGTTCTATCTGTCTGCGGTGGTGATCGCGATCCTGCCGACGTTCATGCGCCACCGCCACGATGCGCGCTACCGCAGCCTCGGCGCATCGGGTGCGGCATCGGCCGTGTTGTTCGCGTCGATCCTGCTCGACCCGTGGTCGGGGATCTCTCTGTTCTTGATCCCCATTCCGGTGCCGGCGTTCGTTTTCGCCGGTCTGTACATCTGGTACAGCATCTGGATGGACAAGCGCGGCGGCGACAACATCAATCACAGCGCCCACCTGTGGGGCGCGCTCTACGGCGTGACGTTCACCTTGCTCCAGCAGCCTGCATTGGGGCCGCATTTCCTGCAGCGTCTGGTCAACCCCGACTTCGGCTGACCAGACGGCCGACCGCCTATTCGGCGTAGGCGCCCCGGGTGATCTCTCCGCCGTAGGCCTGCTGCAGGCGTTTCTGGATCACGTAATCCAGCAACTGGTACTCGCGGTTCGTGGTGTCGCCCTCCCGGGACAGGTCATAGATCCGGGCGACGACGACATCGTCGCTGACATTGTTGGCAGGCGCATCGAACTGCATTGGCAACTCCTCTTGGATGGAACGAAGGCGGGGCTTGGGAACACGCTGCACGGGTGTTTGAAGAGTGCTAAAGCATGAAGCGTGCCAGTGTTCCGGGCGGTCTGCAGGCAGAGCGGATCTGCCGCAATGCGTCACTCCCCACCTGTCGCCGGCCGCTGCTGACCCGTTGGGTCGCACCTTTCGACGGGACTTCCCGCGTGCCGTGTCCTCGGCCCCCGGTTCAGGTAAAACCGCTGTATTCATGCGGGTTCGCGATTCGCCATGCCGTGATGTGGGACGGGATCCGGCCGCCCGACCCTCGACGCTCAAAAAAGTTCCGTCCCCTACTTCCCAAAACGGTGACGTTGTGGTGTATGGTGCGCGTACTGTTCCAAGCGGGATCACGGTACATCGTGGCCCGATGCGGTAGATCCAAGGTTGCAAGCCGGCAGCGGCCTGCCCTGCAATATCCTCTCCGGAGGCTTTGCAGGCGGGGTTACACTCGGTCAAGCCCAGACGATCCGCTCATCGTTCGCGTTACCCCTGGCTAGACAGTCGCGGTGCCGAAAGGCCCCGTGTATCCACCCAACTGTTTATTGAGGAGTAACACCCCATGTCCGATCGTCAAAACGGCGTCGTGAAGTGGTTCAACGATGCAAAGGGCTTCGGCTTCATCACCCCGGAAAGCGGCCAGGACCTGTTCGTCCATTTCCGTTCGATCCAAGGCACCGGTTTCAAGTCCTTGCAGGAAGGCCAAGCGGTCTCCTTCAAGGTCGTGCAGGGCCAGAAGGGCCTGCAAGCCGATGAAGTGCAGCCGCAGTAACATCCATCATGACGGGGCCCTGGGCGCAAGCGCCGGGGCCCTAGCTATTGGTTAGTTTCCTGTTCCACCGGATCCTGCATTCACCCTTAGCGGGCCGCGGATCCATCCAACAATTTTCCAGGAGTAATTCAAATGTCAGATCGTCAGAGCGGTACCGTCAAGTGGTTCAATGATGCCAAGGGCTTCGGCTTCATCACCCCGGAAAGCGGTCAGGACCTCTTCGTCCATTTCCGTTCGATCCAGGGCAACGGCTTCAAGTCGCTGAAGGAAGGCCAGCAGGTTACCTTCAAGGTCGTGCAGGGCCAGAAGGGTCTGCAGGCCGACGAAGTCCAGGCGCTCTGATCCAGCGCTTTCGAGACAAGACCCCGGGCGTTCGCGCCCGGGGTTTTTATTGCGCGTCGTTTGCTGCGCATGTCCGTTCAACGTTTCGCCGCCGATGTCCGTTATCCTGATCGCACGCCCGATTCGGGTCGGGTAAGGAGGCCCGCCATGCGTCCACTCATGTCCAAACATTCGAAGTCACTCCGCACGCGTCCTTCTTTCATGCTCCTGGCGATATTGGCCGCCGCATTATTGATGCCGGCCGCCTGCAAGAAGGACAAGGATGCGTTGCCGCCGCCATCCGCTGCGCCCACCGCCGCCTCGCCGGTACAGCCCGCGACGGTCGAGTTGAAGGACGTCATCGAACAGGATGCCCGTTACATCATCGGCATCAGTTACCCGCGCGAGGCGAACAAGTATCCCGGTCTTGCGGAAGAACTCCGCCGCTACGCCGAGGGCGCGCGCGCCGAATTGCTCAAAGCGGTGCAGGGCAGCGATGCGGCCAAGCAGCCTGGTCCGTACGATCTCACCCTCAATTTCACGCTGCTCGCGGAAACGCCCGATCTGGTGGCGGTGGCGGCCGACGGCGCCGCGTTCACCGGCGGCGCCCACGGCGCGCCGCTGGTCGCGCGCTTCGTCTGGTTGCCGCAGCAGAACAAGCTGCTGACCGCGAACGATCTGTTGCCCGACCCGAAAGGCTGGAACACGATTTCCGATTACGCGCGCGAGCAGTTGCATGCATCGCTGTCGCAGCGGGTCGATGCGGACGAGTTGCCCGCGGGCGAGCGCGCCGAAGTCATGCGTTCGGTCGGCCGCATGATCGACGAGGGCACCGAGCCGGTGCCGACGTCGTTCGCGGCGTTCGAACCGGTGCTGGCCCCCGACAGCGACAAACTCATGGGCCTGCGTTTCGTGTTTCCGCCGTATCAGGTCGGGCCCTACGTCGATGGCGTGCGCACGGTCGAAGTGCCAACCGCGGTGCTGATGCCGAATCTTGCTCCGGCTTACCGCGCGATGTTCGTGGTGGCCAAGCCGACGCCGGCGCCGCCGCTCGACGAAACCGTCGCGCCTGCGGTGCCGCCGACGCAATAATCTCAGGCGGCGGGAAAGGCAGCCGCGAGCACTTCGCCGCAGTCGCCTTCGAGTTTCAGGTCGACCAGCGCGTCCGCGCGGGTCTGGCCGCGATTGAGGATCGCCACCGGCATGCCGCGCTCATGCCCCATGCGCGCGAAGCGGAATCCCGAATACACCATCAGCGACGAACCCACGACCAGCACCGCATCGGCCGCGTGCAGCGCCGCGAGCGCCTGCGCGTAACGCGCAGCCGGCACGTTTTCGCCGAAGAACACCACGTCCGGTTTGAGCATGCCGCCGCAGAGCATGCAGTGCGGCGGCTCGAACGCCGCTACTGCCGCGGGATCGATATCGGCATCGCCATCCGGGGCGGCCGCCGCGTCGCGCGGCCGCCAGCCGATGTTGTTCGCGGCCATCCGCGTCTGCAATTCGTCGCGCGGACGCGCATTGCCGCAGCCGAGGCAGACCGTGCCGTCCAACCGACCGTGCAGATCGATCACGTCGCGACTGCCGGCGCGCTGGTGGAGGGTGTCCACGTTCTGGGTAATCAATGAGGTGATGCGTCGCTGCTGCTCGAACGCAGCGAGCGCGCGATGCCCGGCATTGGGCAGGGCTGTCGAAAACATGGGCCAGCCGACGAAGCTGCGCGCCCAGTAGCGGCGATACGTGGCAGCGTCGCCGACGAAGGCCTGATACGTCACCGGCGGCGGACGTTTCCACGCGCCGGCGGTATCGCGATAGTCGGGAATACCCGAGCCGGTGCTGATGCCGGCGCCGGTGAGCACGAACACAAGCTCGAAACGATCGACCCAGGCGCGCAGGCTGCGCGCGGTCGCGGCGTTGTCTTCCGATGGATGCGATTGCGACATCGATACAGCTTATGCGATCACAAGGCGATGTTGCATTGCCATCCGGATACGACACCGCCCGGGCAGACCGGGCGGTGTCGGTGCAACACGATGCGAAGAACTTACTTCGCGGTCAGACCGCGACGTTCCAGCAGCGGCTGGATCTGCGGATCGCGGCCGCGGAAATCGCGGAACAGTTGCATCGCGTCCTTCGATCCGCCGCGGCTGAGCAGCTTGTCGCGGAACCAGTCGCCGTTCTTGCGGGTCAGGCCGCCGTTTTCCTCGAACCACTTCACGCTTTCCGCATCCAGCACTTCCGACCAGATGTAAGCGTAATAGCCGGCCGCATAGCCGCCCATGATGTGGCTGAAGTACGGCGTGCGATAGCGCGGCGGCACCGGGGCGTAATCCACGCCGATGTCCTTCAGCGCCTTGGCTTCGTACGCCATCACGCCCTTGGCGTCGGGCAACTGCTCTGCGGATACCTGGTGCCAGCGCTGATCCAGCATCGCCGAGCCCAGGTATTCGGTAGTGGCGAAGCCCTGATTGAATTTGTCGGCGGCCAGCACCTTGTCCAGCAGCGCCTTCGGCATCGGCTCGCCGGTCTGGTGATGCTTGGCGTAGTTCGCCAGCACTTCCGGCCAGGTCGACCACATTTCGTTGACCTGCGACGGATATTCGACGAAATCGCGCGGCACATTGGTGCCGCTGAAGTACGGATACTTCACGTTCGAGAACATGCCGTGCAGCACGTGGCCGTATTCGTGGAAGGTGGTGTTCACGTCGTCCCAGGTCATCAGCGCCGGCTTGCCCGCGGCCGGCTTGGTGACGTTGAGGTGCAGCGCGACGACCGGCTTGTTGCCCATCAGTTCGGACTGATTGACGTAAGAACTCATCCAGGCGCCGCCGCGCTTCGACGGACGCGCGTACGGATCCACCAGAATCAGCGACAGCAGCGAGCCGTCCTCGTTGGAGATCTCATAGACGCGCACGTCTTCGTGGTACGTCGGCAGATCGGTGCGGCGCTTGAACTTCAGGCCGTACAGTTTCTCCGCGGCGAAGAACATGCCGTTCTCGAGGACGTTGTCCATTTCGAGGTAGGGTTTGAGCTGGGCTTCGTCGAAATCGTATTTCGCCTGACGCACTTTCTCGGTGTAGTACGACCAGTCCCAGGCTTCCAGCGCGAAGGTGGGCTCGCCCTTGGCCTTCTGTTCCTGGTCGATCATCGCCTGCAGCTCGGCGGCCTCGCGCTTGGCGTTGGCGACGGCGGGCGGCGCCAGCTGGGTCAGCAATTTGTTCACGGCTTCCGGCGACTTCGCGGTTTCCTCGGCCAGACTGAACGCTGCGTAGTTCGGGTAGCCCATGATCTTGGCGCGCTCGGCGCGAAGCTTGGTCACACGGGAGACGATATCGGTGGTGTCCCACTGGTTGCCGCGGCTGCCGCGCGCCATCGATGCCTTGTAGATGCGCTCGCGCAGCGCGCGGTTTTCCAGCTGCGCCACCAGCGGCTGGCCGGTGGTGTTGAGCAGGGCGATGCGGAATTTGCCGTCTTGCTTGTTGGCCTTCGCGGCTTCTGCCAGTGCCGCGATCTGTTCGTCGTCCAGACCTTTCAGCTCATCGCGCGAATCGACCACCACCGCCGAATCGTTCACCTCGTCCAGCGTGTTCTGGCCGAACTTGGTGGCCAGCGTCGCCATCTCGCTGTTGATGGCCTTGACCCGGGTCTTCTGCTCTTCGGTGAGGTTGGAACCGGCGCGGACGAAGTCCGTGTAGTAGCGCTCGATCAGACGCACGCCTTCGGCATCCAGACCCAAGGTGTCGCGCTTCTCGTACAGCGCCTTGATCCGCTCGAACAGCTTGGGATTCAGATAAATGCTGTCGCCGTGCGCGGCGAACTTCGGCGAATATTCCTCGTCCAGCTTATCCAGGGCATCGTTGGTATTGGCGCTGGTGAGGTTGCCGAACACCGCGATGGCGCGCGACAGCAGCTGGCCGGTGCGCTCCATCGCGAGGATGGTGTTCTCGAACGTCGCCGGCTCGGCGCTGTTGGCGATCGCCTCCATGTCCTTGACCTGCTCGGCCATGCCGCGGTCGAACGCGGGGCCGAAATGGCTGTCCTTGATCTTGTCGAACTGCGGGAATTTCAGCTGCAGCGGGCTTTCGACGAAGAGGGGGTTGTCCTGGGCGGCGTCTGCGGGCATGGCGGCCTTGTCGGAAGTGGTCGGTGCGGGGGCGGCGTTCTTGTCGCAGCCGACAAGCGCGGTCGCGGAGATGGCCAGCGCCAGGGCGCAGGCGAGAGGGCGATTCATGAAGTGTTCCTCGGCAGGGACGGAGCGGGTGTCGTGCTACTGATTGTTGTGTCGCGGATGTCAGGCGGGCATCAGGGTAGCGGATGGGGGCGGCCACGGCCCATGACGAAAGGCATGCTCCGGCCACGCATCGGCCGATCCGGGTGTGCGGTTCCTATCGTTTCGATAGACCGGGCCGGGCGGATCACGAATTGTTTACAATTCGGCCGAGATCCGGTGCAGTACGGAGCGGTCGCCCCCTCGGCCCGCAGGATGCCCGCCGATCGTCGCCTTCACGCCCCTTCCCCCACTGCCAGGAACACTGTCATGTCCCATTCCCACCGTCCCGGTCGCCGTATTCCGCGCCTCGGCGCCCTTGCCGTCGCTGTCCTGTTCGCACTGCCGACCATGGCACAGGCCCAGGAGGCGACTGCCGCACCGGACGCCCCCGAGCTCGACGCCATCACCGTCACCGCGCAGCGCCGGGTGGAGAACATCCAGGACGTGCCGATGGCCATCACCACCATCGACCGCGAGAAACTGGAAGTGCTGACCTCCAGCGGCGACGACATCCGCCTGCTCTCCGGCCGCCTGCCCAGCCTGAACATCGAATCCTCGTTCGGCCGCGCGTTCCCGCGTTTCTACATCCGCGGCCTCGGCAATACCGACTTCGACGTCAACGCCTCGCAGCCGGTCTCGCTGGTATACGACGGCGTGGTCCAGGAAAACCCGATCCTCAAGGGCTTCCCGCTGTTCGATCTGGACCAGATCGAAATGGCCCGCGGTCCGCAGGGCACGTTGTTCGGCCGCAACTCGCCGGCCGGCGTGCTCAAGTTCGAGTCCGCGCGTCCGGAAGAAGACTTCGGCGGCTACGGCCGTATCGGCTACGGTTCTTACAACACGGTCAACGCCGAAGGCGCGATCACCGGCGCGCTCAGCGACACCGTCTCCGCGCGCGCGTCGGTGCTGCACCAGCAGCGCGACGATTACGTCGACAACACCTTCAACGGCAGCGGCGACGACCTCGAGGGCTACGAAGAAACCGCGGCCCGCGTGCAACTGCTGTTCCAGCCCAGCGACAACTTCGAGATGCTGTTCAACGTGCATGCGCGCCAGTTGGAAGGCACCGCGCGCCTGTTCCGCTCCAGCATCATCCGGCCCGGCACCAACGAACTGGTCGACGGCTTCGATCGCGACGAAGTGTCGATCGACGGCGTCAACGAACAGAAGCTCGACCAGCTCGGCGCCAATCTGCGCATGCGCTGGGATCTGGGTCGCGTCAGCCTGTACTCGATCACCGGCTACGAAAGCGTCGACGCCTTCAGCCGCGGCGATATCGACGGCGGCTCCAGCTATGTCTTCCCGCCGGATGCGCCGGGCGAAGCGCTGTTCCCGGCCGAATCCGCGGACGGTCTGCCCAACCACCGCCAGTACAGCCAGGAATTCCGCATCGAATCCAACGAGTGGGGCCGCTTCGACTGGCAGGCCGGTCTGTTCTGGTTCGACGAAACCATCGACATCGACAGCGTGAGCTACAACACGCTCGCAGCGGGTAACCCGCGCAACGGCTACGCGACCCAGCGTCAGGAAAACACCGCGTGGGCGGTGTTCGCCTCCGGCGATTTCGACGTGACCGACAAGCTCAAACTGCGCGGCGGCGTACGTTACACCGACGACAGCAAGGAATTCTCCGCGCAGCGCGTGGTCGGCCCGTTCGGCCCGCCGATCGCGCCGATCGAAGTCAGCCCCAGCGACACCGACGTCAGCTGGGATCTCAGCGCCGTCTATGCGATCAACGACAACCTCAACGTCTATGGCCGCGTCGCCCGCGGCTTCCGCGCGCCGAGCGTGCAGGGCCGTCTGATGTTCGCCGACGCCACGCTGCCGGCCGACGAGCTGGTGACCGTGGCCGACACCGAAACCGTGCTGTCGTACGAAGCCGGCGTGAAAGCGACCGTGTGGGACAACCGCCTGCGCCTGGGCTTCGCGCTGTACCGCTACACCGTGGACGACCAGCAGCTCACCGCCGTAGGCGGCAACGCCAACGTCGCGCGTCTGGTCAACGCCGACCGTACCGTCGGCCAGGGCGCGGAACTGGATATGCAGGCGTGGCTGACCGACCGTCTGTTCGTCACCCTGGGCGCCAGCTACAACGACACCGAGATCCAGGACAGCAGCCTGGCGGTGTTCGGCTGCGGCGGCGGCTGCACCATGCGCGATCCCGCCGGTGCTGTCGCCGGCACGTTCCTGATCGACGGCAACGCGCTGCCGCAGGCGCCCAAGCACGTCTACAACGTCACCGCGCGCTACGGCATCCCCACCAGCCATGGCGAATTCTTCGCGTACACCGACTGGGCGTATCGCAGCAAAGTGAATTTCTTCCTGTACGAATCGACCGAATTCACCGGCGATGCGATGCTGGAAGGCGGCCTGCGCGCCGGCTACAACTGGAACGACGGCAATTACGAAATGGCCGTGTTCGGCCGCAACATCACCGACGAAGAGGCCATCGTCGGCGCCATCGACTTCAACAATCTCACCGGCTTCCTCAACGAGCCGCGCACCTGGGGCGTGGAGTTCAAGGCGAGATTCTGATCTCGACTCGGCGTTCTATCGCAACCCATGCGGTCAAAATAAAACCCGGCCTGCAGCGATGCAGGCCGGGTTTTTCTTGTCATGCGATCCGTGCGTGCTATTTCTTGGGGAAAGCAGCGCGAATCACGGTGCGCACGGACTCAGCGCTCGACGGTGCCCGTCTTCGTATCATCCTTCTTCTCGCCCGGCTTCGGAGCCGGCTGCGTCGGCGTGGCGCTCGGATCCTTGGACGGCTGATTCGGCATGTCTTTCTTGTCGTTCTGATTGGTGGTCTGGTTCACGGGTATTTCCTTGTGGGGGATGCGCGGATTACGCACCTGTAAGCCATGCACCAACCATGCCAGTTGCGGATGTCATATGAATCAGTCACTTGCGACGAGCGGCTTCGCCCAGCATGATGCAGAGTGAGAATCGATCGTGCTGCCCGTTCATCAATGGACCGGGTATCCGTGGCGTGCGCTTCCCGGTCCTCGATATCAGGTGACTTACCCATAGTGAGGCTACCCCTGCCGTGAGGCTTGTCGCGACCTTGCGTTCCTCTAAAAAGCACACTTTTGCGCTTCCTCAGCGGGAGCGACTCAACTCGCGATGAAGCATTCTTTGCGGGGCTGTTGCTTGAGCACGCCCTTCCCAAAACAACTGGCCCGGTACGGTAGCCGCTGTTGTGCTGCCATCGGGGCAAGCCCTGTTGAATTGATGCCTCCTATTAGGCGAAGCGGTAGCGCTGTAGTAAATTGCGCGAGGCGCAGGTCACTCGTGATAAGGTGCCGCCCGTTGCAAAAACAAGATTTCATCAGTCTCAAGCGATGCGTCAGTCATCGGTCAAGGTTCACTGGAACAAGGGAATGGGATGTGATGCAAATCGGGGATTGTCTCGGGTTGTGCGTACGGGCAGGTACGGCGTTGGCCGTGATCCTCCTGGCCGCATGCGCTTCACCCGCACAGCCACGGGCAGTCGTCGTCACCGATTACGGTCTTGGGCCAGATAAATGGGCAACGGCCTGGTTGATGGCCCGACATGCGATACCTGGCGCTGAGTTGGTCGTAGTGGCGCAAGGCAAGCCACCGTCGGCAGGCATCGCTTTCGATGTCCCGACCTCACCACTGCGCCGCGAGCGCGACGACGCGGCATTTCAGTCGGTTGTCGACCACTACAAACTCCAGGATCCCGATGTCGCACGGGTGGCGCAGATCGTCCACGACATCGAAGTGAACTACTGGGGCGCAGCGCATGCTCCGGAGTCTCCTGTAATCGAACGCGCCTATCGCGAGCTGCAGCAGCGGCACGGTCGCTACGCCGTCGCACCGGCGTGTTATCTCGAATTCTTCGACCGTGTATTCGATGCGGTACGCGCCCAACGCATGGACGGCAAGCAGATCGGCCTTGAAGATCTGAATGTCGACTGCCACGCGCTGGCCAGTCGTGAAGCACAAGGCGCGCTGGTACCCGAATTGACGATCGACACGCTGCTTGCGGAGATGAAAGCGGGCAAGTCGGTGGTGTTCGTGGATGTGCGCGAGCCCGACGAGTTCGCCGAAGCGCATATCCCGGGTGCGATGAATGTCCAACTTCGGGCTTTGGATGCGGACGACATTGAAGCCGTACAGGGTGCGGATTACGTCGTCAGTTACTGCATCAAGGATTTTCGCGGCTTCGAGATGGCGCGCTCGCTGCGGGATGCCGGTGTCGGCAATGCGGTCATCCTGAACCCGTACGGCATCAAAGGGTGGATCGGGGACGGCCTTCCGACCGTAGGCGCACAAGCCATGACCGACGCTGCCGCGAAGAAACGATTGGCCGAGTGCGTCGCCTCGCCACAGGCATGCAAGAACACGGCCGAGCAGGCCGGGCCGAAGGCGCTCGAAGGATCCGGCAAATGACGACTGCAATGAAGACGCGAGCGACCTGGATCGGGCTGATCCTGATCTGTTGCGCGCCTTTGATCGCGTGGATGGCATCGGTGAATGATCCGATGTCGTATTTTCGACTGAATGGACTTCCACCCGGGCAACAGCTTTATCTGGTCGCGAAGCTTTCCGGCCTGTTCGCGATCTTTCTGTTCTGGCTGCAGTGCATGCTCGCATTGGCCCGTTATGCGCCGCTGCTCCCGAATTTCCCCGCAAGCGACTTCCGGCTGCACAGGCGCCTTGGGGCCGCAACCGCACTGCTGATCCTGGCGCATGTCGCGTTCTTCATCGTAGCGGCGTCCTTGCGCACCGGCCATGCGGCGTGGGATCTGTTGGTGCCGAACTTTACCCACGGCTACTACAGATTGAACATCGGATTGGGCGCCATTGCCTTCTGGATCGTGTGCCTGACGATCTTTGCCGGATGGCGCGTCGCGCAAGGACAGCGACGCTGGAAGGTGGTTCACTTGCTGTGGCCCGTCGTGTTCGGCCTGGCGTTTTTACATGCATTCGCCATCGGCACCGAGTCCCGCTACGGCGCGATGCGGTATCTGGTGATATTCATTGCCATCAGCCTTGCGGTCTCCGCAGTGGTGCGATGGCGGGGCACAGGCAGGACCGATAGTAGCGAATCAACGGTTTCGCACCCCGCATCGGGTGTCGCTCGATAAGCGCGTGATCCATCCATGGAGGTTCAGGTATGACCGAGTTGATGAACGCATCGGATCGCAAGGCGCAGCACCCGAAATCCAGTGTATGGAAGCGAGCAGCGGCCATCGTTGTTTCGTTGTCGCTGCTCGCAACAGTGGCGATCGTGCCGGTCACGCAGGGCGCGGAGGACGGTCTCGAGCTCTACCCGTTGGCCGCGTCGAATTTTGGCCGGGTACTGCGCGTCTCCGGCGTCGCCGAGCCCGGGCAGGTCGTGCGGATCGAGGCCAACGAGGTCATGGTCGCCAGAACGATCGCAAACGAGAGCGGCGATTTTGCTGTCGCATTCATTCCTCAACGGGGCGAAAACACCATCCAGGCGGTCGAGGATGGCGCCCTGTACCCAGCGCGCTCCAGCCGCTATCGCGTGCGTCACGATCCGCCGCTCAAGTTCGATCGCACCACGGCAAGGCGCGCTACCAAAGCGGCCGGCGGTGCCGGCTTCACGACAAAGGCGCTCGCCGTACCGACGCTCGAAACGCCGCCCGCCACCACGACGACCAACCCGATCACCCTCAGCGGCACGGCGCCCGTGGACAGCGATATCAATGTCTATGTCAACGGCCGCTACACGCGCAAAGTTCCGGTCACCGCAGGCGGCACGTTTTCGATGTGGGTTCCCCTCGAAGATGGCCTCAACAGTATCTATGTCATTGCGACGACGACGACCGAGAGTAGCCCGGCGTCCAACACGGTCCAGACTACTTATACGAATTCGATTTCGCGGACCTATGGTACGACCACGATCTCGGCACCCACTGTCTGGACGGCAGGCAATGCCCCCACCTATACGCTCAACGGTACGATCACCATCAACAGCACCGGCGCGCTGTGGATCCAGCCGGGCGTGACGGTCAATGTGTCCGGCAACTACAAGCTGCTGGCCAGCAGCGGCGAGCTGGCGATCCGGGGCACATCCACGTCACGGGTGCTGCTGCGACCATCGACCGCAGCCTGTACCCCTGCGACGCCGCGGCGCACCGACTGGGCCGGAATCGAAGTCACCGGTGCGACAGGCCGTGCATCGACCGAATATGCGGACGTGTACTGCGCGACCCATGGCATCTTTTTCAACGGCGGCACGGGCTCGTTGAGGTATTCGCGCTTCGTCAACAACGATCGTGGTGTCCGCACGCTGGCCGCAAGCGTGGCCGACCTGATCGCGCCGTTGATTGCCGGCGACAACGAAATCACCGGGTCGGCCGAGGGGATCTACATCGGCCTCAACAGCAATCCGCACATCACCGGCAACAACCTCATCACCGGCAACACCACCGGGATCCATGTCATCGGTACCAATACCATCGCCAATGCCGCGCAGCTGCCGGTGCCGGAGATTCACGGCAACCGCTTGCTCGGCAATACGTCCAAGAATCTGTTCGCCGATGCTTTCGGGGCCGGTAACATCAAAGTGATTCAGGCGCAGGGCAACTGGTGGGGCACGACGGATGCCTTGGCCATCTCCACCTCGATTCGCGATCGCAAGGACGACGCTGACGCTCCTTACGTGGACTTCAGCGGATTCCTCGACGCGGCTGGCGGATCACCCGCCTCGACCGAGACGCCGCTGTACGGTGCGATCACTCAGAACACGACCGTGCCGGCAGGCAATTACCTGATGCTTGGCGATATCGTCATCAACCCGGGCATCACCTGGACACTCTCGCCGGGCGTGGTGATTCGCGCCGCGAAGGATCGAAAAATCCTGGTGTCGAATACCGGCACGCTGCAGGTCAACGGCAGCAGTAGCCAGCGGGCGCAGCTGATCTCCAGCCGCACCTATCCGGAGGCTGAAGACTGGGCGGGCATCGAGGTCGAAGCCGGCGGCACGGCCAATCTCGATTGGGCGCGGATCGAGCATGCGACCAGTGGCGTGTATTTCAATGGTGGTGGCGGCACCCTCACGCACTCACTGATCCGGTTTTGCAAATACGGCATTCGCGTCGCCGCCAAAAGCAGCCCGGTGGTCGACAATGCCAATGAGATCACGCGCAACACCTACGGCATTCATGTCCTTGGCAACGGTACGCTGGCCGACAATCCACTGCCTGCCGTCACCGGCAACAGCCTCTACGCGAATACGACCAAGAACTACTACGCCAGGACGTTCGCTTCTCCCAAGCCGACCCTGACCGCCACCGGCAACTGGTGGGGCACGACCGACCCCGTCGCGATCGCGGCCACGATCGATGCGGCCGGGTCCACCGGGCCGCTCGTCGACTGGTCCGGCTATTTGTCCGCGCCACCCGCGCCACTGGCGATCCTGATTTCCGATGTGACGATGACACAACAGGCGATCAAACCACTGGTGTCGACCCAATCCGCGGCAGGCGTGTTCACGATCAACCGCGCCATCACCGTCCTGTTCCAGGTGCGACGCGAGAGCGACAACGCGGTCGTGCGCGAATGGACGCAGGCCTATGCCGTGCCGGGCCAATACAGCATCACCTGGGATGGCCGCGACGATCAATCGAACGTTGTCGCGCCGGGCGCCTATCGGATCGTGCTGTCCGCGAACGATGGTCTGGATGGCTTCGTGTTCGATGCGGATTGGCCGACGACACCATTCCTCTCGGGCGTATCTTTCAACCAACTGGCGCCCTATCGCAACAAGCACTATCGATACCGCGCCGTCTTCGACACTCCGACGCTGGCATCGCTGCGGATCATTCCGCAGGGGGGTACCGAGTTCTTGCCGTGGAAGGACGTGTTTTATCCTGCCGGCACGCACTGGCTGTATTGGGATGGCCGTGGACTGAACGGCCAGATCATCCAGGTGCCGTCCGATCTGTTTGTGTTCGATGGCACCGCGGTCAGACCGAACGGGGTGATTGTCATCGTGCCTGGCGTAGCGATCACCGGGCCCGGTGCTGCCCCCGACATCGAGGTGCGTTCCGATCCGTATCTGGTCACGCACAGCTACGGACAGGTGTCCCGCTTCGTCTATCGCCTCAGCAGCGACGCCAACGTCAAGGTCGTGTTGCTGCCGCCGGGGATCGTCGACCCGGACAGCCCTGCAGGCATCACGCTGACCGCGACCCAGCTGCAACTCGCGCGCGATGGCGGCGGTACGCCCATCGACCATGTGGTCGAGTGGAAGGGTTATGCCACGAGCGATCCCAACGCCATTACCGTCGGCACTGAGGGCGACTACACCTACGCCATCGTCGCGACGCTCCCCAATACGAGTTACACCACCGTGTATCGCGGTGTGCTCAATCTCTTCAGGTGATCCGATGTCGCGCGCGAACCCATTCGATGCCATGCACACCGCACTGCAGCGATGCGGCCTCGCTGCTGCGCTGACGCTCTTGCTCACCGCGTGTCGTCCCGCGCCGGTCGACACGCCAATCGCCTTTCTGGCGCAGACCGGTGGCACGTGGCAGGTGTGGATCAAACCGCGCCTGGAGGCGGACCCGGTGCCGCTGACGCACCTGAAGCAGGACGTGGCCCGCATCTCGTGGTACCCGAGCGCCGACGCGCTGCTTGTGAATCTGCAGAATGGACAACTGCTCAAGGTCGATGCCAAGAGCGGGCGCAGCGAAACGATCCGTATCCCCATGCCGAACGTGCTCGATGCAGTGATCGGCCCGGATGGACGCAGCGTCGCGTTCTCGGCAGCACTGGCCGACAGCGTCGATCAGAACGACATCTGGGTGGTCGATAGCGCCTCTGGGCAGTTGCGCAAAGTCGCTGCGATGCCGGGGCTGCAGCATGAGCCTGCCTGGAGTACGGATGGCAAGACGCTGTATTTCCTGTCGGGTCTTGGTGGCAGCGAGACGCACGATATCTGGAAGATCGATCTGGCCGCAGGCGGCCCGCAGCAGGTCACGGTCAACGCGCTGTACCACTTCGACATTGCGGTGCGGGGCGACGGCGCGATCGCGTTTTCTGGCAATCGCGGCGGCGATTACGACCTGTGGTGGCAGCGCAAAAGTGGAGCGCCCGAGCGCCTGACCGAGAATGCGGCGCTCGACGCGCGGCCATCCTGGTCGGCGGACGGCGAACGACTGGTATACGAATCGATAAACGACGGCGTGAGCCAGCTGTGGTTGCTGGAGATGCCGGCGCATGCCGCACGCAGCCTGACGGCGATCCCGGGCGGTGCGCGCATGCCGGTCTGGGCACCGACAGGCGGTGCGCAATGATCGCGATGACCACACGCACGTGTCTGTCTTTGCTCGCTGCCGCATTGTTGGCAGTGTCAGGTTGCGGTGGCGACAAGCCGCGCACGGCAGCAGCCGAAAAAGCGACGCTGGTTCTCTCCCAGGTGCGGGTCGATCGCGCCTTGATCATGGCTGAGAAAGGCGAAGCGGCAACGGTGCGTTTCCACTTGAACGAAACCGCTGAGGTCACGCTGTCGATCTTCGACGGCCGCGACCGGCAGGTGTTCGCCAAGGCTGCCGACAATCTGACGCCCGGCGAGCACAGCATCGCGTGGCCGGGGACCGATCAGCGCGGCGTGGCCGTGCCGCCGGAAGCCTACAGCTATACGCTGCGCGCCCACAACGCGGGCGGCGAGGTGGTCTACGACCTCACCGATGCGACCGCCGGTGAATCGATCACGGCGAAAGAGGTTCGCTGGGATGCGCAGGCCAAGGCGGTCACCTATTACCTCGACAAGCCGGCGCGCGTAAACCTGCGGCTCGGCCTGAAGGACGGCCCTTATCTGCGCACGCTGGTCGACTGGGTGCCGCGCACGGCCGGGCGCCATGCCGAAGTGTGGGACGGCGCGGATGCCTCCGGTGTGCTGCAACTGCAGGCGCATCCGTCGTTGACCCCGGTGGTCAACGTCACTGCCTTGCCTGCGAACACGTTGTTCGTCGGGCCTTTGCCGGATCGGGTGCGGTTCGTGACGCAAACGGGTACGCCGCCGCAGCGCGAACGCACGACACCGACGCCCCGCAAGCGCATCTTCGACCGCGCCCGGCAACCATTGGATACCCGTGGCGATATCACGGCATCGCTGACATTGGCCGGCGATTACCGCAAAGATCCGCAAGGGCGCTGGATCGTCTCCGGACAAGTGCCGCTGGTGGTCAACGTCAGCGATGCCGAACGTCAGCGCGTTCTGGAACGCCGATTCGAGTCGGTGTTCTACATCGACGGCACCTACGTCCACGAGAACGAGTTGGGGTATCTGCCGTTGACATGGGTCTGGGATACCGCGCGCATGCACCCGGGCGAACACTTCATCACCCTCAATGTGCGCGGTTACGAAGGCAACTTCGGTGCCGCCACGGTTAAAGTGATCGTGGCCGATCGCTCCGCGTCCACGCCCGATGCGGCGAAGGCAGGCACCCGATGAACATGCTCGCCGGCGTACACGACACGACCAACACCACCACACGCACGCTTCTGCGTGCGCAGGCAAGGATGTCCACCATGCGCAGCCGCTCCATTGGATTCGCAGCTTTTCTGCTGACGGTCGCCGCGACCGTGTTCGTCCCACACCGTCCGGTGCAGGCGCACGGGTTCGGCATTGCGGTTGAGCCCGATGCGAAACCAACCGTTGCGGACACGTCCTGCGTGGGCGAGGCGTGTGCGAAGTCGAACACGCATTGCGAAGGCAGCGTGGCCGACCCGATCTGGACCTACGATGGCAGTCTGCATCTGAGCTACACGGATCTTGAGGTCGGGGTGAATTTTCCGATCCGCGTCGTCCGCAAGTACGACAGCCGTTCGGAGTACGACAGCGCCGTCGGCTACGGTTGGTCGTTCGCGCACGACAAACGGCTGTTCGAGTACCCGGACGGCTCGATCGTCATCCGCACGGGGTGCGGTCATCGCGCGCGTTTCGTGCTGACCGGCGGCGCGTATGTCTCGGTGTCCGGGGAGATTGCCGGGCAGCTGGTTTCCGATAGCAACGGCAGTTACGAATTCAGATACGTCAGCGGTGCGCGCGATATCTACAGCCCGCTGGGTCAGCTGGCGACGGTGATCGCCCCCAATGGCTGGCAGCACGAGTTCATCTACGCTGCGGGCGAGCAACTGCCGCTGATCGGCACTTCGCCGCGTGCGGTCGATCCGAACAAGCCGATGCTGGTCGCCTATCTGCCCCGCCTGGCGCGCATCGAGGAGCGCACCCGCACCGGCGTGCAGACCGGCTACGCCGTCGACTTCACCTATAACGACACGACCGGGCGTCTGATCGGGGCCATCGCCAATGACGGCCGGCAGCTGACCTATACACACGATGTGTTCTCGGGCGCGACGCGGGGCAATCTGGTCTCCGTGACGGGGCTGAGCAACTACACCCAGACCTTCAGCTACGCGGATCCAGACGATAGCCACAACATCACCACCCTCGTCAACGGCACAGGCGCAGCGCCGGTCGTCAACACCTACGACGATACGGATCGGGTCACCAGGCAGACCGACGGGTACACGATCTGGACGCTGACGTATCCTTCCATCGGCACCACAACGGTGACCGAGAGAGTCGAGAACTCGAACGGCACGTTACTGCACACGCGCACCAGTTCACGCGTGTTCGATCCGGGTGGGTTCCTGAGCAAGGAGATCGACGCACAGGGCAACGAGACCAGGCACTTCTACGATGACAGTCAGGACCGCATCCGCACCGAACTGTGGGAAAAGCAGCCCGATGGGTCGCTGACCAAGCTCAAGGCCGTGGAGATGACCTACAACGGCCAGTCACAGAAACTCACTGAGCGAGTGACGCTGGACAGCGGCGAAGTGGTGACCACCGCGTGGACCTACGACAGCGGCTGGGTGTCGAGCCAGCAGACGACCTCGACCGCGAGCCCGCAGGTGTTCCGCACCGAGTTCGGCTTCCTGCTCAGTGCCGGCCATCCGGTGGCGGTGAATCAGGTCCGCCAACGCAAGGACGACGGCAGCTTCCTTACCACCAACTACGCCTATTGCAGCGCAATCGATGTTGCCGCCGCCAATACGACGTGCCCGGACCGGCGTCTGGTGAAACAGGTCGATGGGCCGCGTACCGACGTGACCGACGTGGTGACGATCAGCTACTACGGCAGCACCGACATCACAGGCTGCGCACTGACGACCGGCAACTGTCACCATTTCGGCGACCGGAAACAGATCACCAATGCGCTGGGTCAGAATGTCGCGTTCCTGCGTTACGACGCGGCGGGTCGCCCAACCAGAATCCGCGACGTGAACGGCGTGATCGTGGAGATGGCGTATCACCCGCGCGGCTGGTTGACGCAACAGGCGGTGCGTGGCGACGACCCGGACCCTGCGGTCATCACGGACGATCATATCACCCAGTATCTGTCCGATGCGCGCGGCAACGTCACCCAACTGACGACTCCGGACGGGAATGTCGCGCAGATGTTCTACGACAACCGCAACCGGATGACCGAGAGTCGCGACCAGAACGGCCATCGGCAGATCTACACCTACGACTCCGCGGGCAACCGCCAAACAGAAAAAAGCTACGCGGGCGTAGTGGATACAGCGAACCTGCGGCGCACCGCGAGTTACGCGATCGATCTGCTGGATCGGGTGGTGGAGGCCAAGGGCTCGACTGTCGACCAGCTGACCAGCCTCGTTTACGACGCGGCCGGGCGACAGACCAAAATCACCGATCCGAACAACGTCCAGACCACACAGGTCTATGACGATCTGGATCGTCTGGTCAGCACAGTGGCCGACAGCGCGGCGGGCGGCATCCAGGCCACCACGCTGATGACTTATGACGCCATCGGCAATGTGCGCACCGTGGTCGATCCGAAGAACCTGACGACCAGTTATGTCTATGATGCACTCGGCAGAATGACCCAGCAGGACAGCCCGGACAGCGGCACGACCGGCTACACCCACGACGATGCCGGCAACCGCAAGACCATGACCGATGCGCGGGGCATCACTTCGACCACGCACTATGACGTGCTCAATCGCCCGATCTCGGTGATCTATCCGACCGCGGCGGAAAACGTGAGCTATGTGTACGACATCGCCAACACGGTGTGTCTGGCGGGCGAGACCTTCGCGCTGGGCCGTCTGAGCAGGATGACCGATCACAGCGGCACCACCGAGTACTGCTACGACCGCTTCGGCAACACCACCCGCAAGGTGCAGACCACGGGCGGCCAAGTGTTTGTAGTGCGCTACACCTACAACAAGAGCAACCAGCTGGCGACCATGATCTACCCTGACGGCACGTCGGTGGATTACACCCGCGACACACAGGCACGGGTGCAGGAGATCGGCGTAACGGTGACCGGCGGCACGCGGCAGGTGCTGCTGAACAATGCGACGTACCTACCCGGCGGCCCGGTGGCCAGCTGGCAGTACGGCAATGCAAGGACGCTCACGCGCACCTATGACCAGGACTATCGCGTCACGAAAGTGAGCGATCCGGGCGCAGGTGGCCTCGACATCGGTTATGTCTACGACAGCGCGAGTTATCTCAAGCAGATCACCACCCAAAGCACGTCGACGATCCGGGCGAAGTTCGACTACGACGCGCTTGGGCGACTGGCGAAGCGCAAGAACGCGGCGGACGTGGTGCAAGAGGAGTATCTGTACGACAAGACCGGCAACCGGACGAGTGCGACGGCGAACGGCACGACGACGACCTACGGTTACCCGTCCACCAGCCACCAGCTGACGCAGGTCGGCGGCACGGCGCGCACCTATGATGCGGCAGGCAACCTGCGCACCATCGGTGGCACTGCGAAGGAATACGTCTACAACGACGCCAACCGCATGAGCGAGGCCAAGGGCGCAGGCGGCGTGACCGCCGGCACCTACGTTTACAACGGGTTCGGCGAACAGGTGCAGCGCCATGCTGCCGGCGTCACCACACGCTTCGTCTACGACGAGGCAGGCCAACTGCTTGGTCAATATGACATCAGCGGCACCGCGATCCAGCAGTATCTGTGGCTGGGCGGACAATCGGTGGGCATGCTGGTGTCGCCGACGCAGGCGTTGACGCCGAATGCGCGGCTGAAGTATGTGGAGTCGGATCAGCTGGGCACGCCGAGGGCGATCATCGACCCCGCGCGCCAAGTGGCGATCTGGCGTTGGGACGAAATGAAGGAAGGGTTTGGCGATCATGCGCCGGAGGTCGATCCGGATGGCGATAGCGAAAATCTTGTGTTTGACCTGAGGTTCCCGGGACAGCGTTACGATCAGGCCAGTGGGTTGCATTACAACTACTTCAGGGAATACGACCCGACGACGGGCAGGTATACGCAGAGTGATCCGATTGGCCTTCTCGGCGGTCTCAATACATATGCCTATGTAGGCGGTAATCCGCTGAGCATGATCGATCCACAAGGACTAGATTTTATGGATCGTGTCTGGGGAGGACTTTATGATGCTACTGGCTGGGATGGAAATACTGATCCCGCATTTGCTGCCGTTTACAGCATTACAGGTGGATGGAGTCCTGATCAGTCGACTGTCAATTTCTGGGCAGGAATGGGCGATGGCGCAAGTTTTGGACTCACAAACCGGATCAGGGAAAGTAATGGTACCAATGGCAGTGTCAACAAATGCTCAGGCTTATATAGAGGAGGAGACTTTGCTGGAGGATTGCTGTCGCCTATCGGCCGGTTTGCCTATGCTGGGAGAGTCAAGTCGCTGTTAAAAGGATTTGATGGCAGTTTGAACAGTGCCAGAGCGATTAGTATGGCGAGAAATGCCATCAAGTTTCAATTTCGTGGTGGTAATTTGTTTGGCGGAAAATTCGCAAATCTTCTAGGCTGGTTGTTCCGAGACCCAGTCGATTCGGTTGCTTTGGCGGCTAAAATTGCAAAATATGGCGATGATGCTGCGCTAATCGCTAGAAAAGCAGCATCGACAAACGGTTATTTCAACTCATTAGCTGCGACGTGGGTATTGAAAAAAGCCAACGACGCAGCCCAAACCTGCGGATGTGACTAATGACTGTGAAAAACGAGCCGTCGACACCTTCTCATAAAGAAATTTTTCTGGTCTGTGATTTTTTTAAAAACAAACAAGCATATCTGATTGCGAATAATGCTGTTGGGTTTAAAAGTGCAGGCGAAATAAATCACCCATGGAACGATGACGGATTTTCAGGGTTCGCGATCTTGCGGCCAAAATTCATTGCAATTTATTCGGCTGATAGTAAAAAATGTGATGATGTATTTGTACCTGAATTTTCAAAAAGTTGTTTTTTGAAAGTGCATCAAACGGTCTATGATTTAAAAGAGGTCGGGACGGTCGCAAAGTGGAAAAATGGTCTTTTTTTCAGGCGATTTTATTTAGAATTCAATGGGGTTGTTGTCTATGATTGCCGATATTTCAGGCCTTGGTTAAATGAGCTGTTTTCATCAAATGAAAGCAATTTACATAGAGGGGGGGATTTCTTTTCTTATGTGATTTGGGCTCAAGAAAGGTGTAAAAGGTTGACTTGAGTAAGACCCAAAAGCGTATTCGCAGCCACCGGCCGGCTCCCCATGCTAAATAGTCAAGCCAGAGCCTTCTTGGTTACTGCAAGTCCGACATATGCCATGAAAATAGTAGCTAGCTGGCAATTATTTTTGGGATGGGTTTAGCACATGACTCATGCACAACCACCATTCAAGCTACTCGAAGGCGAAGAGCTTATCGGTACGTATGCTTCGGAGGGTATCCTGCTCTCCGAAATCGAGGCACCAGACGTCGATCTGTACACAGTAATCGATGCCCATGGAAGTAGGTTTGCGGTTCAAATGTGTCTTCCTACTACGATCGGGCCAGTCGAAAAGCTTGCAAATATGCTTGGCGCCCCAGTCAGGCTGCAGTTGGTGCCACTTGAAACACCCCAAAGCTATCAGGCGCATTGAGTTGTGTTTTCCGCTGTCCGCAAGGCTGCTCTGCGCCCTTGCAGTAGCCGCAAAAATCTAAGACAAATGGCGTGCTGGTGCACGCCCTGAACCGATTGAAATTTCACTGGGGTGCGCCCTGACGCACCTTCTGTGGATGACTGCGATGTCGGAACGAATAAGCCCGCGCAATGCCCGGGCTTATTGGTTGTCGCCCGCAACCAAGCGGCACAGTCCGGCTTGATTCCCTGAATCGCTCATCCGCTGTGGCACCCTGTAATGATCTGGCAGTGCCTGCACAGGCTTGGCCGATGGCGCATTCGTCCGCAGTAATGGTGTGCGTGGCGATGCGGGGGCATCCTCGGGCCCGACGCAACGTCAGGGTCAAGCGATTCTGTCGTCCGCCATCGTAGACGGCCACCGGATGCTGGCAAACGGGCTAGACTTCGGCCTTGGCCGGGGCCGTGCATCGCGCACGACCCGGGCAGGATCAACAGGGGCAACACTTCAAAGTACGGGAGATGGATATGAACCGCAGTGGTTTCCTTGGCCTTCTGTTGGCGCTGGCGTTGCCGCTCGGCGCGGCGCATGCGGCGGAAACGATCGAATACGTCGCGCTGGTCGATGGCGGCAAGCAGGCCGGTCACCAGATCGTCGTCCACGGCGACGACGGCGTGACCCGGGTCGACTACCTGTTCAAGGACAACGGCCGCGGGCCCGAGTTGAAGGAGGAATACACCCTCAGCGCCGACGGCACCTTCGCGACCTACTCGGTGAAGGGCCAGTCGACGTTCGGCGCGCCGGTGGACGAGAGCTTCCGGATCGAGAATGGCATCGCCCGCTGGAAATCGACCTCCGACGCCGGCGAGCAGCCCGCGGCGCCGGGCGCCGCCTACTGGTCGCTGGGCGGTACCCCGCAGAGCATGTCCGCTGCCCTGGCGGCGCTGGCCCGTCGTGAGGACGGCAAGCTGCCGCTGATCCCCAGCGGCACGCTGAGCATGCGTTCCGTCGCGCAGATGGACGTGATCAACGGTGCCGAGAAGCGCAAGGTCCAGCTGATGGTGGTGACCGGGGTCGGCTTCACGCCGACGTTCGTCTGGACTACGGCCGACGCCCAGCCGCGGTTCTTCGCTTTCATCTTCCCCGGTTATCTGCAACTGATCGAAAAGGGTTGGCAGGGCAACGCCGACACGCTGGAGGCCAGGCAGAAAGAGGCCGAGGGCGAGGCCTTGGCCGATCTGCAGCGCCGCCTGTCGCATCCGCTGCGCGGCACGACTCTCATCCGCAACGCGCGCGTGTTCGACAGCGAAAGTGCGACCGTCGGTGCGGCCTCCGATCTGCTGATCGAGAACGGCCGCATCGTGTCGATCTCCGGCGCGGGCCAGGAGCGCGCGTCCGTCGATCAGGTCGTCGATGCCGGCGGGCGCATGCTGCTGCCCGGCCTGTTCGACATGCATGGACACATCAACGACTGGCAAGGCGGCCTGCACCTGGCCGCGGGCGTGACCACGGTCCGCGACATGGGCAACGACAACGCGAGCCTGCAGGAATTGATGGCCGATGAGCGCGCCGGTCGCGCGCTGTCGCCGGGTATCGTCGCTGCGGGCTTCCTGGAAGGCGAAAGCCCGATGTCCGCGCGCAACGGGTTCGTGGTGGCCGATCTGGCCGCCGCGAAAAAAGCGGTGGACTGGTACGCGGCGAACGGTTATCCGCAGATCAAGATCTACAACTCGTTCCCGAAAGAGATCCTGCGCGACACCGTGGCCTACGCGCACAGCCGCGATCTGCGCGTGAGCGGCCACATCCCGGTGTTCCTGCGCGCGCAGGACGCGCTGGACGCGGGCTACGACGAGATCCAGCACATCAATCAGGTGCTGCTGAACTTCCTGGTCGAAGACACCACGGATACCCGCACCCTGGAACGCTTCTACCTGCCGGCCAAACGCGTCGCGGACATGAACTTCGACGCCAAACCTGTGCAGGATTTCATCGCCCGGCTGGCCAAGGAACAGATCGCGGTGGATCCCACGCTGGCGACCTTCGATTTCATCCGCCAGCGTCCTGGCCAGATGTCGAAGGCCTTCGCCGCGATCGCCACGCATCTGCCGCCGGACGTGCAGCGCGGACTGACGGTCGCCGAATTCGATATTCCCGACGACGCCACCGCCGCGCGCTACGACAAGTCCTACGACAAGATGGTGGACTTCGTGGGGCGGATGTATCGCGCCGGGGTGCCGATCCTTGCCGGCACCGACGGCATGCCCGGTTTCACCCTGCAGCGCGAACTCGAACTGTACGTGCAGGCCGGCATGACCCCTGCGCAGGCGCTGCAGGTCGCAACCTTCAACGGTGCGAAGTATTCGCGCACGCTGCCGGATCGCGGTTCGATCGACGTGGGCAAGCGCGCCGACCTGATCCTGGTCGACGGCGACCCCACGAAGAACATCGCCGACATCCGCAACGTCGCGCTGGTGATCAAGAATGGCACCGCCTACTATCCCAGCGACATCTACGAAGCGTTCGGCATCAAGCCGTTCGCCGTGCCGGTCAAGGTCGCTGCGGCTGGCGCTGCGCCGGCCGTTGCGGCGTCGCCGACGCAGCTCTGATCGCATCCGCCCACGCATTCGCCCACATATCCGCACGGAGACGCCGACATGACCACCGCCTACGATTTTTCCGCCATCGATATCGACGGCCACGACAAATCGCTCACCGACTACAGCGGCAAGGTGCTGCTGGTGGTCAACGTCGCGTCCAAGTGTGGCTTCACGCCGCAGTACACCGGGCTGCAGTCGCTGTGGGAAACCTATCGCGACCGCGGCCTGGTGGTGCTGGGCTTTCCGAGCGATCAGTTCGGTCACCAGGAACCGGGCGACGAATCGGAAATCAAGAATTTCTGTTCGCTGACCTACGACGTCGACTTTCCGATGTTCTCGAAGGTCGACGTCAACGGCGGCAATGCGCATCCACTGTGGAAGTGGCTGAAAGACGAGAAGAGCGGCCTGCTGGGCATCGGCGCGATCAAGTGGAACTTCAGCAAGTTCCTGGTCGGCCGCGACGGCAAGGTCATCAAGCGCTATGCGCCGACCGACAAGCCGGAGTCGATGGCCAAGGACATCGAAGCGGCATTGGGCTGATCGGAGCGCCGACATGGATGTCGAAGTCGGGCCCGCGCGTTTCGATCCGGCGAATCCCGGTTTCGAGCTGAGGCTGGATCTGGAAAGCAGCGGTCTGGTCGCGAACGTCACCGGCAGGATCGACGGCATCGAAGCGTTGATCGCGATGTTCATGCGGATCGCCGCGGAACTGCGCCGCACCGGCCTGCGCCAGGTGCTGGTGATCGATCACAGCTTCGGCGTGGTGCCGCCCGAGGACCAGTTGAAGCGACTGGTCGATTCGGTGGGCGGGCAGGGCTTCGCGGATGTCCGGGTGGCGTACGTCGACGCCCGCGGCACCGCGATCAGTCGGATGGAGGTGGGCGAGATCATCGGCCGCGAACACGGCTACGAATGCCGGGTGTTCGACAACGAATCCCGCGCCCGCATCTGGCTGCACTACGGCGAATAACCGCGACCGTAGAGCGGACGCCAGTCCGCTACCCCACTCACCGGGCAGCCGAACCCCCACGCTTCGCATCCACCTTCCGCAACACCTCGCCCATCGCCGGCGACCACACCGTCCACGTATGCCCGCCGTTGCGCACCAGCACCTGATCCTGCGGCAGCGCCGGGATCAGCTGCGGGAACGCCTTGCGCAGGCGATCGCGATCGCCATAAGCCAGCCAGATCCGGCCGGCCTGTTCGGGGTCGCGCGACACGCGCTGGATGTGACGCCAGAGTTCGCGCTGCCAGCCATCGGTATCCGCCGCCTGCGGTGGCCCGGCTTCCCACTGCGCGACGCCGCCCGCGTCCGCGATCTCCTTCACAAGTTCGGCGTCGCCCAGATACGGCGCCAGCAGCACCAGCCCGTCCATCTCACCCGGATACAGCCGGTCGTACATCAGCGTGCCCATGCCTCCCATCGATGCGCCGGCCAGCCAGACTTCGCGATAGCGGCCGCGTTTGCGCGCCGGCACGATCACTTCTGCATGCAGGCGTTCGGGCGCGTCGCCGCGCATGTAATCGCCGAGCGTGACTTCGGCCAGCAGCACATTGGCATCGGACCACGCGCCCTGGATCGCTTCGGCCATGCCGCTGCGGCGCAGGGCGTCGAGATCGTCGGCGCGTCCCGGCAGCACCACGACCAGGCGTTGTCCTGGCTGCTGCGCTGCGATGAGCTGGGTGGCGATGGGTTCGCCCGCATCGCGGGTGGGTAGACAGCCGCCGAGGACGAGGAGCGCAGCGACGACGAAGGTCAGGCGCGCGAGGCGATGGGGCGTGAGATTGCGACGCAGGACATTGGTGGACATGACGTTCTCCGGACCGGGCTATCGGTTTACGCGGGCACAGCGCCTGCGGATGCAGTGTCGCCGCGGCCTCAACCGCCGGCCGGTCGCTGCAGGACTTCCGGCGGGAGTAGGTCCGCGATTTCCCTGACGAAGACCTTGATCTGTTCTTCGCTGTAACCGCGATGCACGTGGGCGACGCGGCCCTCCCGATCAATGATGAACATATTCGGCAGCGCTTCCACGCCGTAGCGTGCGCTGGTCGCGCCGCTGACGTCGTGGACCCAGGTCAGGGCGATATCCTTGTTGGCGCGCACCACCGCGTTGTAGTCGCTCCTGGGCTCTTTGACGTTGATCGCGATGACTTCCAGGTGATCCTTGCCGACCACGCTCTGGAATTTGCCCAGCACCGGCAGCTCGCGGCGGCAGGGGCCGCACCAGGACGCCCAGAACGTCACGATCACCACCTTGCCGCGATGCATGCCGACCGTCTGCTCGGTGCCGGCGCGGTCCTTGCCCAGCGCGTCCGGCGGCAGCTCGCCGACGGCGGGCTGTTTCCTGGGTTCGGCGGCGGTCGCCAGCATCGCGACCGACAGTAGTGCGGTCATGGCCCGGAAGCGGGCAGGGCGGGACTTTTCGACGCGGGTAACGGTACGGATGTGGATCGGCATGTCCGGGTCCGGCGGCGGTTCGATGTGCGGCCGGTCAGTCTATGCCGGGCGCGCGTTCATTTGCAGCTGCGCTCGTTTGCAGCCGCGATCACTTTTCGACGAAGGCGCGCTCGAACACGTATTCGCCGGCGGTGCCGATCCGCGGCGACGCGACGAAGCCGCGGCCGTCGAGGATCCGCCGGAAATCGGCCAGCATCTGCGGGCTGCCGCAGATCATCGCGCGGTCGTGTTTCGGGTCCAGCGGTTCGATGCCGAGGTCTGCGGCCATGCGCCCGCTTTCCAGCAGGTCGGTGATGCGGCCGCGGTGCGAACGGCCGTCGAACACGAAATCCTCGCGACTGACCGCCGGGTAGTACCGCAGCTTGCTGGCGATTTCCTCGCCGAGGAATTCATGGTGCGGCAGCTCGCGCAGGATGTAGTCGCGATACGCCAGATCGGCCGCACCGCGTACGCCATGGACGATGATCACGCGCTCGAAGCGCTCGTACGTGGCGGGATCCTTCACCACCGCCATCCACGGCGCCAGGCCGGTGCCGGTGGACAGCAGATAGAGGTTGCGGCCGGGGTGCACGTCGGAGATCAGCAGGGTGCCGGTGGGCTTGCGTCCTATCAGGATGCTGTCGCCGGGTTGGATGTGCTGCAGGCGCGAGGTGAGCGGGCCGTTCTGGACCTTGATGCTGAAGAATTCGAGCTGCTCTTCCCAGTTGGCGCTGGCGATGGAATACGCGCGCATCAGCGGCTTGGTGCTGCCGTCGTGCTGCGGCACCTCCAGCCCGATCATCACGAACTGGCCGTTGTCGAAACGGAAGCCGTCGTCGCGGGTGGTGGTGAAGCTGAAATAAGCGTCCGTCCAGTGACGGACGTCCAGCACGGTTTCGGTGCCGTAGGGAGAGGCCATGGGAATTCGGTGTGGGGGGTGATGCAGTGGGCGGATATTGTACCGGCAGGCCGTGCTGGACGGCCCGGGGCGGACCGCGGGCCGGCGCGATCCTGGGGATGGGCGCTCAGAGCGTCAGTCGGTGCAAGACCTGGGTGAGGTCGTCCGGATCCGGCGTGGTCGTGAATCCGAGGTGATGCGCGAGATGGGCCATCTCGCGGTTCTCCGCGAAATCCAGCGACACCATGCGTTTGATCCCGCGTTCGCGGGCGGCGTCGATGAGCGTGCGCATCAGCGCGGTGCCCAGCCCCTGGCCCTGCCATGCGTCGAGCACGCTCACCGCGATCTCGCATTCCTCGGGAACGCTGCCGACGGCATAGCGCGATACGCCGACGATCTCCTCGCGCCCATCGACGGTGGCGAGTGCGGCGAAAGCCTCGTCGTTGGCGTGATCGACATCGACCATCTGCGCGACCAGCGCGTCGCTCGGCGCGGAGAACTGTTCCTGGAAACGATAGCGGCGCGCCTGCGGCGACAGGTCGACGATGAAGGCGCGCTCGGCTTCGGCATCGCCAGGATGCATCGGGCGCATCATCACTTCGCGGCCGTCGGCGAGGACGTTCGCGGCGTAGGGCAGGAACAAGGTCTGTGGTTGGACGCTGGCGGTGATCATGGAGGCACTCCGTGGATGAAGTGCCAGTGTCTTGCCTAAGCAGCGGACCGATACTGATCCTGATCAGATTGCGCGCAGATCACCGATAGCCGGCGGCCTGCAGTTCGAACAGTTCGGCATAGCGCCCGCCCTGCGCCATCAGCTGTTCGTGGGTGCCGCTGGCCTCCACGCGGCCGCCGGCCAGCACCAGGATGCGGTCGGCCATGCGCACGCTGCTGAAGCGGTGCGAGATCAGCACCGCCGTGCGGTCGTCGGACAGATCCTTGAAACGCTGGAACACCTCGAACTCGCTGCGCGCATCCAGCGCGGCGGTCGGTTCGTCGAGGATCATCACCTGCGCATCGCGCATGTAGGCGCGGGCGATCGCGATCTTCTGCCATTGCCCGCCGGACAGATCCACGCCGGTCTTGAAGCGCCGGCCGATCATCTGGTCGTAGCCCAGCGGCAGCGACTCGATCAGGTCGTCGGCCATCGCCCGCCGCGCCGCCCGCTCGATGCGTTCGCGATTGTCAAGATCGTCGATATCGCCCACGCCGATGTTCTCGCCGGCACTGAGGTGATAGCGGACGAAATCCTGAAAGATCACGCCGATGTTCGCGCGCAGATCGTCCAGGTCGTAATCGCGCAGGTCGCGGCCGTCGAGCAGGATCCGGCCCTCGTCCGGCTCGTACAGCCGCGCCAGCAGTTTCACCAGCGTGGTCTTGCCGGCGCCGTTCTCGCCGACCAGCGCCAGCACTTCGCCGGCGCGCAGCTCGAACGACAGCCCGCGCAGCGCCCAGTTCTCGGCATCGGGGTAGCGGAACCCCACGTCCTCGAACGCGAAGCCCTGCGCGATGGGCTTGGGCACCGCGACGGCATCCGCTTTCGAGGCGATTTCCGGTTCGATCTCGAAGAAGGAGTACAGATCGTCCAGATACAGCGCCTGCCCGGCGACTTGCGACAACCCGGACAGCAGGCTTTCGAGCATCTGCCGCAGGCGCCGGAAACTGCCGGCCAGGAAGGTCAGGTCGCCGATGGTGAAGTCGCCGCTCACCGTGCGCCACGCGATATAGCCGTAGGCGACGTAATAGCCCAGCGTGCCCAGCGCCGCCAGCAGGCTGCCCCAGAACGCGCGTCGTCGCGCCAGCGCGCGGTTGGCCTGGTAGAACTTCGTCGACATCGTGCGGAAGCGCTCGATGAAGAATCGGTTGAGGTTGAAGATCTTCACCTCTTTCGCCGTCTCCAGACTCGCGCCCATCTGGCGGATGTATTCGAGCTGGCGGCGCTCGGAGGTCCACTGGAAATTCAGCGAGTAGTTGAGCGCGTTGAAGTGAGACTCGCCGACGAACGCCGGGATCAGCGCCACCGCCAGCAGCAGGATCAGCCAGGGCGCGTACACCATCAGTCCGATCGCGAAACTGATCACCGTGACCATGTCCTGCGCCTGCCCGAACAGCATGCTGAGCAGGTTCATCCGTCCCATCGTCTGCCGGCGCGCGCGGTCCAGCTTGTCCTGCAGATCAGGATCCTCGAAATCCTCCAGATCGAGCCTCGCCGCGTGCTCCATCAACCGGATGCTGGTGGCGTTGGTGTAGCGCTCCGACAGCAGCGCGTCGGCATAGGCGATGACCCGGCCCAGTACGTCCGACAGCACCGCCAGGCCCAGTTCCAGCAGCAGCAGCCACAGGATGGGGTCGAGGTGACCGTCGCGCCACGCGGCGATCAGGCCCGCAGGCAGATCGGTGCCGGCGATGCGGATCGCCTCGTCGATGATCAGCTTGCCCACGTACAGCGTGATCACCGGCAGCAGCGCGCGGATCAGGCGCAGCCCCAGGCTGACGCAGGTCAGCGCGCGGCTGGTCGCCCAGATCTCGCGCAGGAACGGCGGCAGGTTGCGCAGCGCGCCCATGCGCTGGCGCAGGCTGGGCGAGGGACGGGCGACGGCGGAGCCAGGCATGGATGGAGGCATCGGCGCGGGCTCAGCGCGCAGCGGCGGCTCCCATCTCGGCCAGCCCCTTTTCGAAGTCCTTGCCGATCATCGCGTCCATGCTCACGAAGGTGTCCACCAGCTTGGAGACGTAGAGCTGGGACCCCTGCATCGTCCACGTCACTTCAGTGCCGCCATCCTTGGGCGCCAGCACGAATTCGCTGACGTTGTTCGATTCGAAGGGCTTGATGAAATTCAGCCTGATCCGGATTTTCGACGGCGGCGTGGATTCGACGATTTCCATGCGCCCCTCGCCGACGTCGCTGTTGCCGGTCCAGGCGTAGGTCGCGCCGACGCCGGCGGCGGGGCCGCCGAAGGTGCGGGTCATGGCCGGGTCGAGCTTCTCCCACGGCGACCATTCGTTCCAGCGGTGGAAGTCTTCGATCATCGCGAAGATCTTCTCCGGCGGCGCGGCGATCACCGCCTTGCGCTGCACCTGGAAGGTGTCGGGTTTGGTGGCGGCATAGCCCAGCACGGCCGCGATCGCGATCAGAATGACGATGATGATCTTCTTGAGCACGGCTTTTTCCCTGGCGTGGATGCCCGGGCATTGTCTGCCGATTTCAGGCATCCGCAAGCGCCGGCCGCCCGGCGCGCGGTAAAATCGCGGTTCCATACGCCACGACGGGTTCCTCCGTGTCCGCAGCCAGCACGTCCTCCGCAGATGCCTCCGCCATGCCCGTCCAGCGCCGCCCGGTCTCGATCCGCCAGGAAGATCTGATCCAGTCCATCGCCGACGGCCTGCAGTACATCAGCTATTACCATCCGGTCGACTACATCAAAAACCTCGCCGCCGCCTACGATCGCGAGGAAAGCGCCGCGGCCAAGGACGCCATCGCGCAGATCCTGATCAACTCGCGGATGTGCGCCGAAGGCCACCGCCCGATCTGCCAGGACACCGGCATCGTCACCGTGTTCCTCGAAATCGGTATGGACGTGCGCTGGGATGACGCCACGATGGGCGTGGAGGACATGGTCCATGAGGGCGTGCGCCGCGCCTACAACCATCCGGACAACAAACTGCGGGCAAGCGTGCTGGCCGATCCGGCGGGCAAACGCACCAACACGAAGGACAACACCCCGGGCGTGGTCAACGTGAAGATCGTGCCCGGCAATACCGTCGACGTGATCGTCGCCGCGAAGGGCGGCGGCTCGGAAGCGAAGTCGAAGTTCGCGATGCTCAACCCTTCCGACTCGATCGTGGACTGGGTGCTGAAGACCGTGCCGACCATGGGCGCCGGCTGGTGCCCGCCGGGCATGCTCGGCATCGGCATCGGCGGCACCGCCGAAAAGGCGATGCTGCTGGCGAAGGAAGCGCTGATGGAGCCGATCGATATCGTCGATCTGCAGGCCCGCGGCGCGTCGAACCGCGCCGAGGAGCTGCGGCTGGAGCTGTACGACAAGGTCAACGCGCTGGGCATCGGCGCGCAGGGACTGGGCGGTTTGACCACGGTGCTCGATATCAAGGTCAAGGATTACCCGACCCACGCCGCCAACTTGCCCATCGCGCTGATTCCGAACTGCGCGGCCACGCGCCACGCGCATTTCACCCTCGACGGCAGCGGCCCGGTGATGCTGGACCCGCCGTCGCTGGCCGACTGGCCCGAACTGACGTACGACGCCAGCAAGGGCCGCCGGGTGAATCTGGATACGGTCACGCCCGAAGACGTGGCCAGTTGGAAGCCCGGCGACGTGCTGCTGCTCAACGGCAAGCTGCTCACCGGCCGCGACGCCGCGCACAAGCGCATGGTCGACATGCTCGACAAGGGCGAAGCGCTGCCGGTCGACTTCAAGGGACGCTTCATCTATTACGTCGGCCCGGTCGATCCGGTGCGCGATGAAGTGGTGGGTCCCGCCGGCCCCACCACCGCCACGCGCATGGACAAGTTCACCGAGCAGGTGCTGGCGCAGACCGGGCTGCTGGGCATGGTCGGCAAGGCCGAGCGCGGCCCGGCCGGCATCGACGCGATTCGCAAACACAAATCGGTATATCTGATGGCCGTCGGCGGCGCCGCGTATCTGGTCTCGAAGGCGATCAAGGCCTCGCGCGTCGTCGGTTTCGCCGACCTCGGCATGGAAGCGATCTACGAATTCACCGTCGAGGACATGCCGGTCACCGTCGCCGTCGATTCCACCGGCGAATCGGTCCACAAGACCGGCCCGCGCGAATGGCAGGCGAGGATCGGCAGGATTCCGGTGGTGGTTGAGTAGATGAGTTGAAAAACGACGGCACGGTTCGCTTTCGGGCGATGATCGTGCCGTCGGTTTTCGCGATTGATCCGTAGACTTGACGTGGGACGTCGTTACGGGTTTGGCGATGCATCAATGCCTGGATGCAACGGCGCCCAGAGGCCGCACCCTTACAGGATGTTCATCCTGTCGCCTATCGAGTTGTTCTGGTACCAGAAGGTTCCGCCTTGGTAACCGTCCAGATTCCAATATCGTACGAATCCGACCACGATCTGTCCCGGGCTGCATTGCTCGAGAAAATTTGAATAATTGCAAAACGGAACGGTCTGATAGTTGGCCGATTGCGGCAGGTAGGCACCGTTGATCTGCGCGAACGGGCTGTAGCTGTAGCCGACCTCTACTGTCAGCACGCGCAGGAGTGCGCCCCCATGATCCCGTGATGTGGAGAGCTGGTTGTCGCTCACTGCTTCCCACCCCTGAGTGGAAGATCCGACGTAGCGGACCTGTACATAGCTCACGGGCGGTGCAGGTGCCGCAGCGATGTTGGCGGATGCGAGCAGAGAGGCCGCTGTCATGAAGAGGAGCGCTTTCCTTGAATTTTTCATTTTGATCAGTCCTTTGTGGGTGGGCTAGCATGAGATGCGATCGATTGGCTTCTGTCGCCAGCTGTTGCCGCAGCGTTCGAAATCGCGACTGCCAAGAGACTGTAGTCACTCTGCATGGTGCGTTGAACTTGTCATTACTGACAGGCTGTTTTTCGAGTTGCCGACGTCGCGCACGACATCTCATGTCGGGATCGGTATCGAATCGCTTGCCGCTTGTGTGGGCGACCAGCCCAAGCAGCATCATGCGCATCAGACGGTCGGCAGATCCTGTTGAATAGGCAAACATGGACGTATCGGTGGCGACGATGCAGGTGAGGATTTCGACGCGCATCCAATAGATGCAATCGTATCGGGCTGGCGGTGAAAGATGAATGCGATCTCTCCACGACGCCGTTGCCTTAAAAGCAAAAGCCCGCACTGAATGCGGGCTTTTGCTTCATGTGGATGATGCTGGAACGATCAGTACAGCTTCGCGCGGTTGTTGGCGATGCGCACGTTGGAACCTTCACGGATGCCATTGAGATCGTCCTGCGACACCACGACCTCGCGACCGTCGCGCATGCGCACGAAGATGTTGTAGCCGGTGCCCGCGCGATTCTGGATCGTGTTGCCGATCACGCCGCCCGCCACCGCGCCACCGACGGTGGCGGTGTTCTGCTTGCCGTCGCTGTCGGTGCGGTTCTTCGCCAGCTCGCGAGCGGCCAGTCCGCCGATCACCGCGCCGACGACCGCGCCGGTGGCGTTGGGCGTGCGGCTGCCTGCGCCTTGTTCGATGCGGGTCACGGTGCCGCAGTCGTAGCATGACGTCTGCGAATTGCCGTATGCGGAGCCGTTGCCGCTGGAATAACCGCTGGACGGGCTGGTGGCGCAGCCAGCAAGCGAGAGCGTGGAGACAGCGAGCGCAGCGACAAGGATCTGGGTTTTCATATCGACCTCCGGAACATGATTGGGCGGGAGCCGTTCGCTCCGTGGCCGAACCCTATGCCGCATCGGATGAACACCCCGGAACCGTGTGAGATGCACGGCGGTTTAGTTCAAGATGCCCGCCGCTTTTCATATGCCGCGGAAATACACGTCCACATAATCGGTGACCGGGTCGCAGGGATTGGTCATCTCCTGCATCCGCCAGTATTTGCGCGCGCCCCTGGTCTTGAAGGTGAAGGTGCCGCTGCGTTTGCATTCGGCGCCGTCGGCGATGTGGTTGACGCGGGTCGTGATGTCGCCGACGAAAACGAAGCCATCGCGGCTCGCGGAAACGATCTTTCCCGAAAGACGCACATAGTCGCCGGCATTCTCGCCTTCGCCGTTCTGTTCGCCGCTCAACGACAGGGTGTCGTCGTGGTCTTCGACGACGACCTTGCCAGCGCGGCTCAGATCGCCCCAACCCAGCCATTGCAGAGTGAGTGCGTGATCGCCCACCAGTCTGGCCCGCGCGGCGGCATCCAGGCCGTTGCTCAGAGTCGAGGCGAACGCCAGTGAGGACAAGCCGGCGAGGGACAGGCCGGCGAGGGACAGGCTGGCGAGGAACAGGCCAAGCGCGAATCCGGTTGTGTGACGCATGTCGAGCGATCCTTTGATGTCGATGTTCGAAGATGGAATACAGCGTCGTGCATGTATCGATGCGCTGTTTCCGCGATCAGGGCGCGCCGACGCCCGGCTGCAGCAGATTCGCCCCCGCGGCGTCCGCCCGGGCTTCGGCGACCTGGACATCGATTTCGCGATTGACCGAGGTGTCCACGCCGTTGTGCAGCGTTTCGCTCGTCGTTTCCAGTTCGGGCGCGTCGCGTTCGCGCGAGGTCACGACGTGGTAGGTCGTGCGCGGGGCTTCGATACCGGCATTCGCGAACGTGGCCTTGACCTGGCGGATCGCTTCGCTGCGCACTTTACCCAGATCGCTTTCGTGCTGGTTCACCCAGCCGTAGAAACGCAGTTGGATGCCGGCCGCGCCGAATTCGACGACCGTCCACGCGGGGTCGGGTTCGTCGAGCACGCCTTCGACTTTCGCGATCGCGGCCATCGCCATGGTCTGGGCCTCGCGGATCGACTGGCTGCCGTCGATCAGCATGCTGAAATCGAAGCGGCGTTTCGGATTCTTGCTGTAGTTCAGCACCACCGATTTGAACACCAGACTGTTCGGCAACTGCAGGTGGTTGCCGTCGAGGGTCATGAGTACGGTCGCGCGCGAGTTGACCGAAATCACCTTGCCTTCGCGATTGTCGATCACCACGTGCTCGCCCGGCTCGAACGGCCGCCGCACGCTCAGCAGGATGCCGGCGATGTAGTTCTCGGCGATATCGCGGAACGCGAAACCCAGCACCAGGCCCACGACGCCGGCGGAGCCCAGTACCGCGCCGACCACCGAGGTCAGGCCGATCAGATCCAGCGCGATCAGCACGCCGATCAGGATGATCACGGTACGCACGACCATCCGCAGCAGTCCGCTCATGTACGGATTCTGCGAACGCAGCTTGACCAGATGCAGGCGATTGCCGATGAACCGCGAGGTCCAGTTCGCGATCAACAGCACCAGCAGCGCGAGGATCAGCAGCGGGATGCGTTCGAGCAGACGAACGAGAGAATCGTTGGCGTTGTCGAGCATCGAGTCGAAGCAGTCGCCGAAGTTGCGGATGCTGCAGAGGCTCGGGGCCAGTGCGGCCGGGGCCGCGGGCGCTGCATTCGCCGCAGCTGGCTTGGTATCGGCGATGACCGGGGCCGGCGCTGCGATGGCGCTGGCGGTACAAAGCGCCAGCAGTGCGAGCAGGCAACACGTCGCGAAACAGCGGAGCAGGGAAGCGGATGCTGTCATGCGTTCAAAAATACCAGGCGAAGAAGAACAGGCCGATCATGGCGAATGCCAGCGCGAGCTTCGACACCACGCCAAAGAGGATGCCGAGCCAGGTGCCCAGGCCTATTTTCGCGGCCTGGCCGACTTCGGTGCGGTCGAGCTTGCGCCGGTACATCAACTCACCGATGACCGCACCGATGAAAGGCGCCACGAACACCCCGACGAGGCCGAAGAACAGTCCTGCGACCGTGCCGATCATGGCGCCAATGACAGCGTGGCGGCTGGCGCCGACGCGTTTGGCGCCCATCGCGGTGGCCGCGAAATCGATCCCCAGCGAGAGCACGGTCAGCACGCCCAGGATCACCAGTGTCAGCACGCTGATCCGCTCGAAACCATCGACCCAGGCGGCCAGCAACATACCGCCGAACACCAGCGGCAGGCCCGGCAATGCGGGCAGGATCACGCCGGCCACGCCGATCACGATGAGGATGGCGGCGAGAACATAAAGAAGAACGGTGTAATCCATGGGGAATCCAGGCGCGGAGGGTAAGGGCGCGTGCGCGGCATGATGGCATGCCGATGCGGGCGGCTGCATCCGCGGGCCTGAACGAGGACGGCCCGCCGAAGCGGGCCGTCGAGGGTGCATCCGGTCGGCCGTCTCCGGGAGAACCGCAACGGTCAGTTCTGCGCCGGTGTGTTCTCGGCGAAGTATTCGTGGCTGTCGGCGTTGTCGAGGGCGAGCGTCGGATTGCTGATCGCCAGACTCTGCGCCAGACCCTGACCATAAGCGTGATCGTCGGTGTCGGCCACCACCGTGAAGTGGCTGATCTCATGGATCAGGGTGCCGGCCTTCGAGTCGGTGCCGATCAGCGGCGCGGACCAGAACGCGTTGCAGACGAAGATCTGATAGGGCTGGTTCTTGATGACGTACGCGTAGTAGTTGTCGTTGCAGCCGCAGTTGATGGTGACCTGGCCACCGGTCTGATCCATCGCGTTGTCGATGGCCACGAAATGCTGCTGCGCAGTGGCGTAGCGGCTGCTGGTATAGGCGCCGAACCAGGTGGTGTAGCGCGCGCCGGTGCTGCCGGCGTTGAGATAGCCCCTGGCGCGCTCGGAATACGTGCGCGCCGACAGTACGGCATTGCCGATGGTGGCGATCTGCGAGGCGCTGCAGGCGACGGTGCTGATGCCGAGGACATCGGACAGTTCCGGGTTGGCCGGCAGTACCGGGCTGATGCGGCGGCCGTCAGGGAACGTGGCGCGCTGATCGAGCATGCTCCGATCCAGCATGCTCCGATCCAGCATGTTCCGATCCAGTACGATCCGGATCGGCGCGCCCTGCGCGATCATCGGCAGCCCGTTGCGCTGCTGCAGGCGGATGCCGCCGGACAGCGAGGCGTACTGCAGCGGCGCCGCGTAGGTCACGGTGTAATGGCCCGCTTTCGACAGATCGTAGGCGGCGCCCAGCTCGACAACGCTGCGGTAACTGCGGCCTGCGCGGAGGATCGCGAAATCCTCTGCGGTGGGCACGCCGCGTTTGATCATCGCGCCTTCGAAACCGACTTCCACGCCGTCGCGGGTGATCCGGAACAGGTTCGAGCGCTGCACGTCGGCAGGCAATTGCCATTTGGGGATGCGCAGCGTCCGGCTGCTGGTATTGGTGACCGTGACTTCGACCTTGTCCGCACCGAGCGAGATCATGCTGACCCGCAGCGGATTGCCCTGCGGTTTTTGTCTGAGCGTCGGGGTGGCCATGGCGACGGCGAAAACGCCGGTGGCGAGCGCACTGAAGGCGAGGACGCTGCCCGCGAGCCGGGTAGGTTTGAGCAACATGATGATTCCCCTGTGCGGACACGGTCCGCAGTGACCGACCCGCATCATATCGGGGTCGGCGGGTCGTGGCATCTGCCCGGAAATCCAGGGGCGCGTTCAGGAAAGTGGCTGCCCGCCGGGACGGCTCGCGGAAAGAAGAACGGCCCGCCGAAGCGGGCCGTCCGGTGACGCGTGATTGACGCGCTATGTCGATGGATCAGTTCTGCGCCGGGGTGTTCTCGGCGAAATACTCGTGATTGTCGGCGTTGTCCAGCGCGCGGGTGGGGTTGCTGGTCGCCAGACTTCTGGCGGCACTCTGGCCGTAGGCCCAGTCGTCGGTGCCCGCCACCACGTTGAAGTGGCTCATCTCGTGGATCAGGGTGCCGGCCTTGGAATCGGTGCCGGTGTTCGGCGCATTCCAGAACGCGTTGCACACGTAGATCTTATACGGCTGGGTCGGATAGACATACGCGTAGTAATTCTGGTTGCAGCCGCAGTTGATGGTGATCTGGCCGCCGCTCTGGTCCATGGCGCTGTCGATCGCCGCGAAATGCTGGCTTGCGGTGGCGTAACGGCTGGAGGTGTAGGCGCCGAACCAGCTCGTGTAGCGCGGGCCGGTCCTGTTGGCGTTGAGGTAGCCCTTGGCGTTCTCGGAGTAGCCACGCGCCGAGTTCACGGCGCTGCCGGCCGTCGTCGTGCGCGCGCTGGTACAGCCGACATAGTTCACGCCGTTGACGACAGCCGTCGTTCCGACCGGTTTGGCGGCGGCGGAGATCCGCAGACGCTGCGTCGGCGTGGCTTCGCCGCCTTCCACCCAGATCTGCAGCGGTGCGCTCTGTGCGACCATCGGCAGGCCGTTGGCATGCTTCAGCATCGCGCCGCCCGACATCGACGCAAACTGCAGAGGCGCGCCGAAGACGATGTTGTAGGCGCCTTTCTGCGACAGATCGTAGGTTTCGCCGAGATCGACGGTCGCCTTGTGGCTCTGGCCGGGGCGCAGGATCGCGAAATCCGCCGCGGTCGGCATGGCGCGCTTGATCATGCGGCCTTCGTAACGGACTTCTTCGCCGTCGCGGCTGATCGCGAACAGGTTGGATTCGGCGATCGTCGACGGCAGCTGCCATTTCGGGATCCGCGCGGTCTTGTGGCTGGTGTTGGTCACCACGACTTCGACGACACCGTCGCCCAGCGACAGCATGCTGACGCGCAGAGGGTTGGCCCTTTCTACTCGCGCCGCGGCTTCGGCCGCGGCGAACACGCTGGCGATGCCGGCGGCGAGAACCGTCGCGGTACCGATGGTGATCAAGATATTCCGATTCATTCCTTTGCCCCAGTAGTCAATAGAAAAGCCCGCGGATGCGGGCGACTCCGAGCATAGGCGGGGCGGTATGCCGCCGCAAGCTGCCGTGCAGCAACGGCGGCTACGACCGATGGGCGACGCTGTCCGGACGCGCCCGGACAGCGTTCCGTCCCTCAGCGGAAATCCTGGTGACAGCCCTTGCAGCTCTCGCCGATCTTGGTCGCGACCGCATTCACGCCTTCGCAGTTGAGCGGCGGCGCCGACAGCGCGGCGTCGAGCGCGGCGCGCATGCCGCTGGCCTGCTTGACGAAGCGTTCGTCGTCGCTGAGGTCCGGGAATGCGCGCTCCAGATCGTCGGCCATGGTCCGCAGGCCTTTGAGGTGCGGGATGACGTCGGTGGCGTTGCAGCGGTTTTCGGCGGCCTTCGATCCCAACTGTTTCAGATGCCATGCCTGCACATGCATCACGCTGTCGTGGAAATGGTCGCGGCGCTCGTCGAGGGTGCGCATCAGCATCACCACGGCGATCGCACCCAGCACCAGTCCCAGGATGAAGACGAAGAAGTAGCGCCCGAAAGCGGAAGACTTGGGGCGGGTTTGTTCGGGCGTGGTCGACATGCTGCGGCTCCTGGCGGGTAGGCGAAAACATACCACGCCGGGCGATGCGTCCTGTTTGCGCGTCCCGGTGGGGCGCTCCGTTAAACTGGACGGATGAACGAAAGCCAGATCGAACAACGTGTGCTCGACGAACGCTGGACCGAACGATTCGGCGGCATCGACCGGCTTTACGGCGCGGGTGCGCTGGCGCGTTTCGCCGGCTGCCACGTTGCGGTGGTCGGTCTGGGCGGGGTGGGCTCCTGGCTGGTCGAAGCGCTGGCGCGCAGCGGTGTGGGCCGGTTGACCCTGATCGACGCCGATGATCTGTGCGTCTCCAATACCAATCGCCAACTGCCGGCGCTCGAAGGGCAATACGGCCGCAACAAGGCCGCGGCCATGGCCGAGCGCTGCCTTGCCATCAATCCTGCAATGACGGTCGATCCAGTCCTGGACTTTCTCACTCCGTCGAATCTGGAAGACATGCTTGGCCGCGGTTACGACCTCGTCATCGACGCCTGCGACAGTTTCCGCACCAAGGTCGAAGCCATCGCCTGGTGCCGGCGCCGCAAGATTCCGATGATCACGATCGGCGCCGCCGGCGGCCGGCTCGATCCGACCCTGGTGCGCGTGCGCGATCTTTCGCGCACCGAGCACGACGCGATGCTGGCGCTGATCCGCAGGAAGCTGCGCGGCGAGTTCAATTTCCCGAAGAACCACCAGCGTTACTTCGGCGTGCCCGCGATCTATTCGCTGGAGAACGTGCAGTACCCGCAGGCCGACGGCAGCGTGTGCGGGCTGCGCCCGAAGCTGGGCGCGGACGCGGCGCTGAAACTCGACTGCGGTGCAGGCCTGGGCGCCGCGACCCACATCACCGGCGCGTTCGCGTTCGTGGCGGCGGGGAAGGCCTTGGCGATGTTGTTGAAGCGGTAAGCCGCTTCCGTAGAGCGGGCTGGTCAGCCCGCGCTACGGAAATTGCGGTATCAACCCGAACAACCGCTCCGCATTCGCCGAAGTCGCCCGGGCGACGACCTCCGGCTCGACGCCGCGCAGCGCGGCGATGGTGTCGCAGACAGTCGTCAATCGCGCAGGCTCGTTGCGCTGTCCGCGATGGCCGCTGTCGGGCTGATCGGGCGCGTCGGTTTCCAGCAACAGATGATCGATCGGAAGCTGCGCGGCGAGCGTGCGCAGGCGGTTGGCGCGTTCGTAGGTGACCGGGCCGCCCAGGCCGATCAGGAAACCCAGGTCGAATAGCCGCTTCGCCTGATCGGCGCTGCCCGAAAAACTGTGGACCACGCCGCGCAGCGGAGCGAAGCGGCGGACCGCCGCCATCACCTGATCCACAGCGCGTCGCGCATGCACGATCACCGGCAGGCCGAAATCGCGGGCAAGGCGCAGTTGGCCGTCGAAATAGCGCGATTGTTGCGCGACATCGAGATCCTCGACGAAGAAATCCAGCCCGCATTCGCCAACCGCCACCGGGCGCTCGCGTTCGATCCAGTCGCGCAGTGCGATCAGATGTTCCGGGCGATGTTCGGCCAGATACATCGGGTGCAGCCCGTAAGCCGCGTATAGCCCCGCATCTGCGGCGCAGACGTCACGCAGCTTCGGCCAGGCAGTAGCGCTCACCGCCGGCACGATCTGGCGCATCACGCCCGCGGCATGGGCACGCGCCAGCACCGCATCGCGATCGGCGTCGAATTCGGAGGCGTCGAAATGCGAGTGGCTGTCGAAAAGCATGCGGTCTATGGAAATGCGGCGGTTACCGCATGCGTTCGCCTTCGATCGGCGGTTTGCGCAGCGGGTCCTGCGCATTCACCGCAGGATCCTTGCGCTTGCGGAAGCTCGCCAACAGTAGCGTACCCATGCCCAGCAGCAGTTCATCGATGAAAGGGATGAAATCGGGAATCACCATGTCCAGCGCCCAAAGCGAAGCCGCCAGAATAAACAGGCGCGGAAAGCTCAGGCGGCTGAGGAATCCGATGATCGGTGCGACGAGCGGGTTGGCCATGACAGCGGTTCCGGCATTGAAGAATGTGCGAACGCTAGCACGCACTGCGCGTTCTGCGGGGTGTGGTTCAGGCTTTCGTCATGCCCGTTGGCCGGGCTGGGGCCTTGTTCAGCTTGCCGGTGCTGCAATCCCTGCCGAAAGCTGGATTCGTCCAACGGAGGTTTCACCATGAACAACAACACATTGGCCATCGCACTCGCTTCGCTGCTGGTGGGCGGTGTCGCCACCGCAGCCTATTTCAACAACCGGACTCCCGCATCCGCTTATTCGTTTGCCGATGCGGATCTGGCGCAGCCCGCATCTTCAGACATGATCGAGGACGACCGGCGCATCGACGATTCGGTCATTCCCGCGGCCGGCAGGCTTGAATATGCCGAAGTGCTCGCCGCGAAGCCGGTGACCACAAGCGAACAGCTCTACGCCACGGTAATCGGCACCGACCCGGTGCGCGAGACCGTCAACGGCACCGCGCCGCGCGAGGTCTGCGAAGACGTCGCCGTGCAGGATCGTCTGCCGGAGCGCGATGGCAACGTCGGCGGCACCGTGGCCGGCGCTCTGATCGGCGGCCTGGTGGGCAATCAGGTCGGCGACGGCAACGGCCGCAAGGCCGCGACCGTGGCCGGCGCTGCGGCTGGCGGCTATATCGGCAATCGCGTCGACCGCAATCACGTGGGTGGAAAAGTGACGACCCGCACCGAGCGCCAGTGCCGCACGGTTTCCGAAGCCACCAGCAGCAGCCGCACGGTGGCGTGGAACGTGACCTACCGCAATCCGGACGGCAGCACCGACACCATGCGTACCGACCGCAAGCCGGGCAGCCGCATTCCGTTGGGCACCGAAAAGACCGTGATCGGCTACGACGTGACCTACCGCTACAAGGGTCAGGAACAGCAACTGCGGATGGACGAGAAGCCTGGCGCGCGACTGCCGGTGATCGACGGTCAGGTGGTGACCCAGGTCGCGGCTGCGGGCGGTGCCGATCGGGGTTGACGTTCGACAGCGCGTCGCGGCCGGCCCTTCGGCTGGCGAAGATTCGTGGCGGGGCCGGAGCGATCCGGCCCCGTCTTTTTGCGGGTTGGGCGAAATCGCGTGCTTCCGGCGGGAAATCGTCGTTTCGCCGGACCGTGCTGCGCAGTTCGCAGGTACCGTCTAGGCAGGATGCCCCCTTACAATGGCGCATTGCCCAAATCGGTCCCGAAACCATGGCGCTGCACCCCTACGATCTGTACGACATCCGTTCCATGCTCAGCGAAGAAGAGCGCGCGGTGCAGGACACCGTTGCCCGCTTCACCGACGAACGGGTGCTGCCGATCATCGGTAAGGCCTTCGACGATGGCCGTTTCCCGCACGAACTGGTGCCCGAAATCGCCGAAATGGGCCTGCTCGGTTCGTCGCTGCCGGAACAGTACGGCTGCGCCGGCCTCAACGCCGTCAGCTACGGCCTGATCTGCCAGGAGCTGGAGCGTGGCGACTCGGGCATCCGCAGCTTCGTCAGCGTGCAGTCGTCGCTGTGCATGTATCCGATCTACGCCTACGGATCGGAAGAACAGCGCCAGCGCTGGCTGCCGGATATGGCCGCAGGCAAGAAAATCGGCTGTTTCGGCCTGACCGAACCGCACGGCGGCTCGGACCCGGCGAATATGAAGACCCACGCCAAGCGCGACGGCGGCGACTGGGTCATCAACGGCTCGAAGATGTGGATCACCAACGGCAACCTCGCCGATGTCGCGATCGTCTGGGCGATGACCGACGAGGGGATCCAGGGCTTCCTGATCGAAAAGGACATGACGGGCTTCACCGCCCAGGAAATCAAGCACAAGATGAGTCTGCGCGCCTCGGTCACCAGCGCGCTGTTCTTCGACAACGTGCGCGTGCCCGACAGCAATCGCCTGCCGAACGTGAAGGGCCTGAAGGGCCCGCTCGGCTGCCTCACCCAGGCCCGTTACGGCATCACCTGGGGCCCGATCGGCGCGGCCATCGCCTGCCTGGACGAAGCGCTGCGCTACGGCAAGGACCGGATCCTCTTCAATCGGCCGCTCACCGCCAATCAGGCCGTGCAGCTCAAACTCGCCGACATGGCCCGCCGGATCACCATGGCGCAGCTGCTGTCGCTGCAGCTCGGTCGTCTGAAGGACGCCGGCAACATGCAGCCCACCCAGGTCAGCCTTGCGAAGTGGAACAACGTGCGCATGGCGATCGACATCGCCCGCGAAGCGCGCGACATCCTGGGCGGCGCCGGCATCACTACCGAGCATTGCCCGATCCGTCACGCGCTGAATCTCGAGTCGGTCATCACTTACGAAGGTACCGAGACGGTGCATCAACTGGTGGTCGGTCGCGAGTTGACCGGCATCAACGCATTTTGATCGTTCTCTTTCTCCCCTCGGGAGAAGGTGCCCGAAGGGCGGATGAGGGTGCGGCGGAGCGACGGCAGTGAATCATTGCAGGGCGATACAACTCCGGATGATGGGATCGCGTCGTTGAAACCGCGTTGTCAGACCGGACCCTCTCTTCAACCCCTCTCCCGACGGCAGAGGGGCTCAGGACATCCAGTGTGAACACTTCTGATCCGCAACTCGAAACCGAACGCCTCATCCTGCGCATTCCGCAGATCCAGGATTTCGAGCGCTATGCCGAATTCCTCGCCCACGAATCTTCGCGGAGCATCGGCGGCCCGCATCCGCGCGGCGACGCGTGGCGACGCTTCCTGCAGATGCCGGGCGGGTGGGCGTTGCAGGGATTCGCGATGTTCTCGGTGATCGAAAAAACCAGCGGCCAGTGGGTGGGACAAGCGGGCCCATGGCAACCTGATGGTTGGCCGGGCACCGAAGTCGGCTATGCCTTTCATCAGGATGCGCACCGCAAAGGCTACTGCACCGAAGCCTGCGTCGCGGCCATCGATTGGGCCTTCGACACGCTCGGCTGGACCGAAGTGATCCACTGCATTTCGCCCGCGAACATCGCGTCGCAGAATGTCGCCAGGCGTCTGGGCTCGCGCAATCTCCGCCCGGGCGCTTTGCCGCCGCCCCTGGACGTGCACGCCATCGACATCTGGGGCCAGACCCGCGAGGAATGGCGCGCGCGGCGCGCGGAGCCGTCGCCATGATCACGCTGTACGGGATGTCCTCTTCCGGCAATTGCTACAAGCTGCAGCTGTTGATGGCGCAGCTCGGTCGCGGATACGAATGGGAAGAAATCGACGTGACCCGCGGCGAGAACCTGTCGCCGGAATTTCTGGCGATGAACGACCGCGGCAAGGTGCCGGTGATGAAGCTCGACGATGGCCGCACGATGTCGGAATCGAACGCGATCCTGAATTATCTCGCGCAGGGCACGCCGCTGCTGCCGGACGACGCCTGGGAACGCGCCAAGACCCTGCAGTGGATGTTCTTCGAGCAGTACAGCCACGAGCCCTACATCGCGGTCTCGCGTTTCATCCACAAGTTCCTGCCCGCCGATCACCCGCGCCGCGCATCGCTGGCGGCGCTGAAACCCTCCGGCGACGAAGCCCTGGCGGCGATGGAGCGGCATCTGCACCGGCTGCCGTGGTTCGGCGGCGAGCGCTACACCATCGCCGATATCGCGCTGTTCGCTTATACGCACATCGCCGAAGACGGGGGTTTCGACCTCGGCGCGTATCCGCACGTCGAGCGCTGGATCAAGCGCGTGCGGATGCAGCCGGGTTTCGTGCCGATGCGCGATCCGGCGCCCGATCCAATGCCCGATTGATTCCGGTCGACCCACGCTCGATCGACCGACCCCGACCTTCCACTCATCCAACCGGCTCTCGCGTGCGAGGGCAGGGGAGACCGCCCGCAATGTTCGCCGCCGTACCCAATCCGATTCCCGCCCGCATGAAGGGCCTGAACCGCGCCGAGATCTGCGACGTCAATTTCCAGGCGTTCGTGCGCGACTGGAATGGCATTCCGCGGTCGACACCTGCGCCGACCGGAAGCGTTCTCGAAGGCAGCGCATTGGATGCGCAGGGCTTCCGTGAATTGTTCGCGTCGCAGTTGATCAGCCGCCATCTCGACCTGATGGCGCGCGTGCTGCGCGTGCAGAACAAGGTCTTCTACACCATCGGCAGCAGCGGTCACGAAGGCAATGCGATGGTCGCGCGGCTGACCCGGCACACCGATCCGGCATTCCTGCACTACCGTTCCGGCGCTTTCATGGCCGAACGTTTCCGCAAGATCCCGGGGATGGATCCGATCATGGATTCGGCGCTGTCGTTCGCCGCCAGCGCCGAGGATCCGGCCAGCGGCGGCCGCCACAAAGTCTGGGGCAGCAAACCGCTGTGGGTGCTGCCGCAGACCTCCACCATCGCCTCGCATCTGCCCAAAGCGCTGGGCACCGCGATCGCGATCGATCACGCCCGCCGCATCGGCCACGCGCTACCGATTCCCGACGACAGCATCGCGATCTGTTCGTTCGGCGACGCGTCCAGCAATCACGCCACGGCGCAGACCGCGTTCAACGCCGCGGCGTGGACGGCGTACCAGAAGCTGCCGGCGCCGGTGTTGTACGTGTGCGAAGACAACGGCATCGGCATTTCGGTGAAGACGCCGGAAGGCTGGGTCGCGCGCAATTTCGGCAGTCGCCCGGACCTCGATTATTTTTACGCCGACGGTCTCGATCTCGCCGCCGGTTACGGCCAGGTGCAGGCCGCGGTGGAGCACTGCCGTCGCACCCGTCGTCCGACCTTTCTGCACCTGCGCACGATGCGGATCATGGGCCACGCCGGCACCGACTTCGAGATCGAATGGCGCAACATCGACGAGTTGTGCGCGGTCGAAGCCGGCGACCCGCTGCTACGCAGCGCCGCCATCGCGCTGGAATCGGGGCTGATGTCGAAGGACGAGATCCTCGCGCTGTACGAAGAGACTCGCGCGAAGTGTTTCGCCGCCGCCGAGGATGCCGACAGCCGCCCGCGCCTGACTTCGCTTGAAGACGTGATGCGGCCGCTGGCGCCGTACACCCCCGACAAAGTGCAGGCCGAGGCCGCGCGCTTCGATTACACGGACAAGCGCATCGCCGCGTTCGGTGGTGAGACGAAACTGCCCGAGAAGCAGCCGGCGAAACATCTGGCGGTCCAGATCAATCAGGCGCTGCACGACCTGTTCTGCAAATACCCGGAAACCCTGCTGTTCGGCGAGGACGTGGCGCAGAAGGGCGGCGTCTACACGGTCACCAAGGGTCTGCACAAAGCCTTCGGCAACAAGCGGGTGTTCAACACGCTGCTGGACGAAACCATCATCCTCGGCTTGGCCCAGGGTTATGCCAACGTCGGCATGCTGCCGATGCCGGAAATCCAGTACCTCGCCTATTTCCACAACGCCTGCGACCAGATCCGCGGCGAGGCGGCGAGCCTGCAGTTCTTCAGCAACGGCCAGTACCGCAACCCGATGGTGATGCGCATCGCGTCGCTGGGATACCAGCGCGGCTTCGGCGGTCATTTCCACAACGACAACTCGATCACCGCACTGCGCGACATCCCGGGGCTGGTGGTCGGCTGTCCGTCGCGCGGCGACGACGCCGCGACCATGCTGCGCACGCTGATGGCGCTGGCGAAAGTGGACGGACGCGTTTGCGCCTTTCTCGAACCGATCGCCCTGTACATGGCCAAGGATCTGTACGAGGCCGGCGACGGCCTGTGGCTGACCGAGTATCCGTCGCCGGAACAGGCGATGACGCTTGGCGAAGGCCGGGTGTATCCCTCCGAACAAGGCGGGGAGGGCGACGACGATCTGGTCATCTTCAGCTTCGGCAATGGCGTGCCCATGAGCCTGCGCGCCGCGCGCCGGATCGAGCAGAAGCACGGCTGGAAGACCCGGGTGATCGACCTGCGCTGGCTGGTGCCGCTCAACGATGCTTTCATTCAGGTGCAGGCCGCCAAAGCGAAGCGCGTGATTGTGGTCGACGAAGGCCGCCGCAGCGCCGGCGTGGGCGAGGGCGTCATCACCGCGCTGGTCGAGGGCGGGCATGGCGACAAGCCGCTGCGCAGGGTGGTCGGCGCCGATACCTTCACCCCGCTGGCCGGCGCCGCCTTCCTGGTGATCCCGGGCGACGACGATATCGTCGCGGCGGCCGATGCATTGGCCGACTGATCGGGCGGCGACAGTCCCTGCGACCCGCCGGCCGGTGACCGTTCAGGCCGGCCGGGTGTAGTATCGGTCGGGCCGACAGGCCCGATCCCGGTTCGCCGGGCCCGGAGACCCGCCTGTATCCAGAGGAGTGCAGTGATGAAGTACGAGCCGAAATACGCGTCCGAACCCGGGCACCCCGATTACGACCAGTACATGACCATGAAAGGCATGGTCGACAAGATGCACGGCGAGAACGGCATCGGCGGTGGCATCGACATGAACAGCGCCGACATGAGTCACCGTGCATCCGCAGCGATGCTTCGCGCCTATAAGACCGAAGCGGTTCGCGACAACGCATCGCTGGATCCGAAGGAACGCATCGACGGCGTGGTGCTCAGCCGTAACAACGATCGTTTCGACGATGTCGGCGGCCGCTACGCGATCATGTACCAGGGCGACCCGAACAGCCCGACCGTGCGTACGCTGGCGGTGTCGACCCACGAACTGACCCAGCCGGCCGAGCGGAACTTGGAGGAAGTGAACCGCATCAATGCTCAGCAGCTCGGTCAGACCCAGCAACACCACCAGGCCCAGCAGCAGGTCCAGGCCCGGCAGCAAGGGCAGGACCAGGATCAGCCCAGCATGGGTTCGCGTTCTCTCTGACGCAGGCGGTTCAGCGCGCCAGTCCGGTGCGTAGTGGCTGGATGCTCCATGTATTCCACGAAGCCCCGCCTCCTGCGGGGCTTTCGTTCGTCTGCAGGGCGACATCCAGCAGATCGAGGGATGCCACTGCCAGCGCGATGTCGCCGGCGCTGCTTACAACAGTACCGAGCTTCGCATCGCCTGCAACCAGCTCGGCGCCGGGCGCCAGCGGTGCGGCCGAACGCACCTGCGCGAGTCCGCGCTTGGCTTGGCCGAGGAAGTGGGTGCGGGCGACGATCTCCTGCCCCGGATAGCAGCCTTTCTTGACGCTGTAGGCGCGCAGACGCTCCAGCGACAGTTGCTGCGGGGTCCATTGTTCGGTCTGGGTCGCATCTAGGCGCGGCCAGCCGTGTTGGAGATCGGCGCGGCGCCACTGTTCGGGGCCGGATTTTTTCAGATCGGAGTGTTCCATATCGGTGCCGTTCGGCGGCATCTCGAGCGCAGGCCCGATCCGCATGCTGCGCCCGGGGTGATCGGCACCGAGTTCGCCGCTCATGTCCAGCTCGATGGTTTGCGGTCCGGTTTCGATGTCATGACCCGTCGAAACGTCGTGGACGAAGTGATTGCCGGAGGCCAGATCCGAGGCCTGCAGCCTGCCGGTCACGCGCAGATCGTCTCGAATAACGATCGTTACCTTGCTGCGGAAGACGAATCGGCGCAGCTGCGCGACGAATGCGTCCGCATCTGCATCCGGGAGCACCAGCCATACCGTATCGGTGTCGAGACGCAGCAGGGCGAACAGCGCGATCACGCGGCCTTTCGGCGTCAACCAGCCATTCCAGTGCCATTCTCCGTCGGCCAGTGCGGCGACATCGTTCATCGTCTGGGCCTGCGCGAATGCCACCGCATCGCGGCCGCTCAGCGCTATCAGGCGATGGTCGGAGAGCGGAAACCAAGGCGCCATCGGTGTTTGCGGGTTGTCCGGCATGGGGGTGGGACTTAAACTACCGAGTTCAGGATTCCAGTCATGATAAGCGAAACCGTTCTCATTCCCGAGTCGGATCTTCCTAGGCTTTCTCCCGAGGCTGCGGCTAACGGGCTGTCGGCATCGGAGCCGCGCAGCGACGCGAAGGAAGTCGGGGGCCGTGAAGGTCCCGACCCGACCCGTTACGGCGATTGGGAAAAGAACGGCCGCTGTATCGATTTCTGATGTCACTCCTTTTCGATCTGGGCGCAACAAGACCATGAACAACCGCGCACGTCCCCTGTCGCCGCATCTGCAGGTCTATCGCCCGCAGATCACCAGCGTGATGTCGATCCTGCATCGCATCACAGGCATCATCCTTTCGTTCGGTGCTTTCGTTTTCGCTTGGTGGCTGGTGGCGGTCGCGCAGGGCGGCGATGCCTACGCTACCGCCGCGGAATGCCTCGCGTCGCCGTTCGGCAAGCTGGCGCTGTTCGGGTTCTCGCTCGCGCTGATGTATCACCTGCTCAACGGCATCCGCCATCTGCTGTGGGACATCGGTTGGGGGTTTTCGCTGCCGCAGGTCTATCGCTCCGGTTATATGGTGGTCGCGTTGACCTTCGTCTTTACCGCGACGATCTGGTTCTTCGCGATGCGGGGTGGCGCATGAGCAAGTCTTCAGCCCCCGATGCTTCTCATCGTGATTACCGCACGCCCGTCGGCCGCGCCTACGGTCTGGGCTCGGCGAAGTCCGGCACCGGCCACTTCTGGTGGCAGCGGGTCACCGCCGTTTTCCTGCTGGTGCTCTCGCCATGGATTCTCGGCATGCTGGTCGCGCTGGCCGGCGCGGATCACGCCCAGGTGCAGGCGGCGCTGGCGAAACCGGCGAACGCGATCGCGCTGGCCCTGTTCGCGATCAGCCTGTTCTGGCATTCGCGGCTCGGGCTGCAGGTGGTGGTCGAGGACTACATCCACCATCGCCCGACCGAAATCTTCCTGCAGTTGCTGATCACCTTCGCCTGCGCGCTGGGCGCTCTGGCTTCTCTCTACGCGATCGGCCGGATCGCCCTGCTGGCCTGACGCAATTCTTCCAAGAGCCGCCATGACTTCCGCATACAAGCCCGCTACTTATAAAATCACCGAACACAAATACGACATGGTCGTGGTCGGCGCCGGCGGCGCCGGCCTGCGCGCGACCTTCGGTCTGGCCCACAAAGGCTTGCAGACCGCGTGCATCACCAAGGTCTTTCCGACGCGTTCGCACACGGTCGCGGCGCAGGGCGGCATTTCCGCCGCACTCGGCAACATGAGCGAGGACGACTGGCGCTTCCATTTCTACGACACCATCAAGGGCTCGGATTGGCTGGGCGACCAGGATGCGATCGAGTACATGTGCCGCGAAGCGATCCCGGCGATCATCGAACTGGAACACCAGGGCGTGCCGTTCTCGCGCACCGAAGAAGGCAAGATCTACCAGCGCCCGTTCGGCGGCATGACCACCCATTACGGAGAAGGCCCGGCCGCGCAGCGCACCTGCGCCGCCGCCGACCGCACCGGCCACGCCATCCTGCACACGCTGTACCAGCAGTCGCTGGCGCACAACGCGCGCTTCTTCATCGAATACTTCGCGCTCGACCTGATCATGGACGAGGAGGGCGCCTGCCGCGGCGTGCTGGCGCTGGACATGGCCGAAGGTACGCTGCACCTGTTCCGCGCCCAAGGCGTGGTGCTGGCCTCCGGCGGCTACGGCCGCGCGTACTTCTCGGCCACGTCGGCGCATACCTGCACCGGCGACGGCGGCGGCATGGCGCTGCGCGCCGGCATCGGTCTGCAGGACATGGAATTCGTGCAGTTCCACCCGACCGGCATTTACGGTGCCGGCTGCCTTATCACCGAAGGCGTGCGCGGCGAAGGCGGCATCCTGCGCAACAGCAAGGGCGAGCGTTTCATGGAACGCTACGCGCCGAACGCGAAGGATCTCGCTTCGCGCGACGTCGTTTCGCGCTCGATGACCATCGAAATCCGCGAAGGTCGCGGCGTCGGCGAACATGCCGATCACATCCATCTCGATCTGACCCATCTAGATCCGAAGGATATCCACGAAAAGCTGCCCGGCATCGCCGAGAGCGCGCGGATCTTCGCCGGCGTCGACGTGGAGAAGCAGCCGATTCCGGTGCTGCCGACCGTCCACTACAACATGGGCGGCATTCCCACCAATTATCACGGCGAAGTCGTGCAGTTGAAGGACGGCAATCCGGACGCGGTCGTCCCCGGCCTCTACGCCATCGGCGAAGCCGCCTGCGTGTCGGTGCACGGCGCGAATCGTCTGGGCTCGAACTCGTTGCTCGATCTGGTGGTCTTCGGTCGCGCGGTCGCCAACCGCTGCGCCGAGACGATCAAGGTCGGCGCGCCGCACAAGACCCTGGCGGGCGACGCCTGCGACAAGGCGCTCGCCAATCTCGACAAGCTGCGCAACGCCAACGGCGGCACGCCGACCGCGGTGATCCGCGACAAGATGCAGCGCACCATGCAGAACGACGCTGCGGTGTTCCGCACTGGCGAAACGTTGGCCGACGGTGTGCGCAAGATCCGCGAGATCCATGATTCGTTCGCCGACGTGAAGGTCAGCGACCGCTCGATGATCTGGAATTCGGATCTGGTCGAGACCTTCGAGTTGCAGAATCTGCTGGGCCAGGCGCTGACCACGATCGTGTCGGCCGAGAACCGCAAGGAATCGCGCGGCGCGCACGCCCGCGAGGATTTTCCGGATCGCGACGATGCCAACTGGCAGAAACACACGCTGTGCTGGGTCGACGATGCCGGCAACACCCGCATCGACTACCGCCCGGTGCACATGTACACGCTGAGTGATGACGTTGCGGTCGTTCCCGCGAAGCCCCGCGTGTACTGATCAATACCTGTATCCAGACGAACGCGTGTGCACCAAGTGCGTATCCATTCGATATGTATCAATCGATCGCCACTGACGGACTGTAACGATGGCTGAGTTTTCGCTCCCCAAGAATTCCAAGATCCACAAGGGCAAGCGCTTCTCCGCGCCGGCCGGCGCCAAGCGTACGCGCGAGTTCAAGGTCTATCGCTGGAGCCCGGACGACGACGAAAACCCGCATACCGATACGTACGAGGTCGATCTCGACAGCTGCGGGCCGATGGTTCTGGACGCGCTGATCAAGATCAAGAACGAGATCGACCCGACGCTGACCTTCAGGCGCAGTTGCCGCGAAGGCATCTGCGGCAGCTGCGCGATGAACATCGACGGCACCAATACGTTGGCCTGCACCAAAGCGATATCCGAATGCAGCAACAAGAAAGAAGTGCCGATCTATCCGCTGCCGCACATGCCGGTGATCAAGGATCTGGTTCCCGATCTGACCCATTTCTACGCCCAGTACGCCTCGATCAAGCCGTGGATCCGGACCCAGAGCGCGCCGCCGCCGGACAAGGAACGGCTGCAGTCGAAGGAAGATCGCGCCAAGCTCGACGGCCTGTACGAGTGCATTCTCTGCGCCTGCTGCAGTACCAGTTGCCCGAGTTACTGGTGGAATGGCGATCGTTATCTTGGTCCGGCGGTATTGTTGCAGGCGTATCGCTGGATCATCGACAGCCGCGACGAGGACACCGGCGCGCGTCTGGACGATCTGGAAGATCCGTTCAAACTCTATCGCTGCCACACCATCATGAACTGCGCGCGGACGTGCCCCAAAGGCCTCAATCCGGCACAGGCCATCGGCGAAATCAAGAAACTCATGCTGGCGCGGCAGGTCTGAGGAACGCGCGCCGCGCAAGGGAATGTCGACTTCGATGAAGCGCCGGTAGATGCATGGATATCAACACGGTCAGCGCTTTCGGCCCTCGCCGGAATCGGTCATCGATCGAATGCGTGACGCTTGCGAAGGAATTGAGCGAAAAATTCAACGCCATCGATCAATGGCCTGCTGTTCACCGATAGCATGAGCCCGGCGCGCCGGTCGAGTGCGGATGACATGAAACGACAATGACCACTTCAGAGATCTTCCTACCCGCACTCGCCATGGTGGCGCTGACTTTCGTGGTGCTCGGCGTGATGTTCAGCCGCCGTGTCGCGCAGATGAAGCGCGACCGCATCCATCCGCAGAAGGTGTCGACGTCGACCCAGGCTTCAGCCTTGTATACCGACGTCGCGCCCGCCGACAATTTCCGCAATCTGTTCGAGACGCCGGTGCTGTTCTATCTGGCGCTGGTGGTCGCGGCGCTGACCGCGCAGGTCACGCCGCTGGTGCTGGGGCTGGCTTGGACCTATGTCGCTGCGCGCGTCGTGCACAGCGCGATCCACTGCAGCTACAACAAGGTCATGCATCGCTTCCGCGCGTTCGCGCTCAGCATGCTTGTGCTGCTGGTGCTGTGGGCGGTGCTGGGCTACGGATTGATCGCGGGATGACCGAGTCGGGCTCCGGAGCCGCGGAATTGCAGCGGTTGCGCTGGCGTTGCAGACGCGGGATGCGCGAGCTCGACCAGTTGTTCGGACGCTACCTGGACCGCAATTGGGCCACCGCATCCGCGGAACAACGCCTGGTATTCGAGCGCCTGCTCGGCTGCGAGGACGACCGGCTGTGGCGCTGGTTCCTCGGTTATGAAACCCCTGAAGACGCCGAACTGCATGCGCTCGTCGAACGCATCCGCACCCTGCCGGTTTGAATTGCGCCCCTCGCGCGCGCTGGCCGGCGCGATGCTGATGCTGGCGGTGCTGGTGCCGTGGGCGGCGCTGTCTTCGGATCTGCCGACCCGGGTCGGCGGAATCGTGGCTGTTCTGGCGGTCTGTTTCGCGGTGGGCCTCGCGGTGCGCGAACTGCGCCGGACCGAGCAGGCGGTGGTGATCGAGGCATCGGGCGCCGCCACCATCGATGGTCAGGCCGTAGAAGCGCTGCGGATCGATTGGCGCGGCACTCTGGGATTCGTGTCCTGGCGCGATGCCGCCGGTCGCATCCATCGCCGCAGCCTGTGGCCCGATACCCTCAGCCCGGCCCTGCGCCGTGAACTGCGGCTGGCCGTGCCGGCATCCGGCGCTGTGCGCGGCACCGACTCGATGTCACCATAGTCGGCATTCGTCGCCTGGGCCGTCATGTTCAAACCCATCCCTGTCGCCATCGGCCTGCGCTATCTCCGCGCCAAACGCCGTAATGGTTTCATCTCCTTCATCTCGCTGGCGTCGATGCTGGGCATCGCGCTGGGCGTGGCCGCGCTGATCACCACCCTGGCGGTGATGAGCGGATTCCAGCGCGAAATCCGCGACCGCATGCTGCAGATGGCGGCCCACGCCACGGTCAGCGCCGACGGCGAGCCGCTGCGGAACTGGGCGCATGCCATCGATGAAGCGCGCAAGGATCCCCGCGTCGCCGGCGCTGCGCCGTACGTCGAGCGCCCGGTCATGCTGCAGGGGCCGCGCGAGGAGGGTGCGCTGCTGCGCGGCGTCGACCCCGTTCGCGAGGGCGAGGTGTCGGTGCTCGCCGAAAAGATGGTCGACGGCGCTTCGCTGAAATCGCTGGCGCCCGGCAAGTTCAACATCGTCCTCGGCCGCGAACTCGCGCTGTGGCTGGGCGTTTCTGTCGGCGATACGGTGATCGTCTACACCCCGGAATTCCAGAGCACGCCGCTGGGCGCAGTGCCGCAGATGAAGCGGTTCACGGTCACCGGCCTGTTCGAAGTCGGGCATCAGGAATTCGATCGCAACCTTGCGGTGATCCATCTCCAGGACGCACAGCGCCTGCTGCGGATGGGCGAGGGCGTCACCGGCGTGCGCCTGAAATTGCACGATATGGATCTGGCCTGGCAGGTCTCGCACGATCTCGGCAAACGGCTGGCCGAGCGCATGCGCGAGAATTTCCGGGTCAGCGACTGGACCGGCGACAACGCCAACATGTTCCGGGCGCTGAAACTGGAAAAGACCATGATCGCGATCCTGCTGTCGCTCATCATCCTGATGGGCGCCTTCACCCTGGTGAATTCGCAGGTGATGCTGGTCACCGACAAGCAGGCCGATATCGCGATCCTGCGCACCCTCGGCCTGACCCCGCGCGGGGTGATGCAGGTGTTCATGGTGCAGGGCTCGCTGATCGGCATCATCGGTACCCTGATGGGTGTGGCCAGCGGCATCCTGCTGACCCTGAATCTCGAGCGCATCCTGAAGCTGATCGAACGCATCTTCGACGTGGTGCTGATGCCGGCCGACGTTTATTACATCACCGGTCTGCCGACCGAGCTGAGGGCTTTCGATGTGACGGTGATCGCACTTGTCGCGCTCGCGATGGCGTTCGTGGCCACGCTGTATCCGGCATGGCGCGCGGCGCGGACCGCACCTGCGGAGGCCCTGCGCTATGAATGATCTGCGTTCGCCTGCGCATGGCACCACCGGACAGGATGCGGCCGATGAGGTCGTGCTGCGCGCCGAAGGCTTGGCGATGACCTATGCCGAGGGCAAGTTGCACACCCCCGTGTTCGCTGCCCTGAATCTGCAGGTGATGGCGGGCGAGACCGTCGCCATCGTCGGCGCTTCCGGCGCCGGCAAAAGCACCTTGTTGCACCTCCTCGGCGGCCTGGACATGCCGACCGACGGTGAGGTGTATGTCGCCGGCCACAGGATGAGCGCGCTCTCCGATGCCGAGCGCGGACGGCTTCGCAATCGCGCGCTCGGGTTCGTCTATCAGTTCCATCACCTGTTGCCCGAATTCACCGCGCTGGAAAACGTGATGCTGCCGGTCTTGCTGTACGGGGCTTCTGTGACGGAAGCCACGACCCGGGCCCGGACCCTGCTGGAGTCGGTCGGGCTTGGGCATCGGCTCGAACACAAGCCGGGCGAACTCTCCGGGGGCGAGCGTCAGCGCGCCGCCGTCGCGCGTGCGCTGGTCAATCGTCCGGCCTGCGTGCTCGGCGACGAACCCACAGGAAATCTGGACGAAAAGACCGCGGCGACCGTATTCGAGCTGATGCTGGAACTGAATCGCGAACACCGGACCAGTCTTGTCGTAGTGACCCACGATCGCGGTCTGGCGCGGCGGCTCGATCGGGTTCTGGAGCTGCACGAAGGGCGCCTGCGTCCTCTCGAATAAGCGATGTCGTGCGCTATGAAAAGCGTGTTTCGGGCAATCGATGACAGTTGCAATCCTCGTTACATGCGGAGTTTGCGGATGAACCGGCCGGCCTGAACGGATTTTTGGCGCTGGCCCGCAAGAATCGTTCCGGTTTTCTTGACCAGCCGCAGGTGATCAGGCTATGTTCACCTAACGCAGCCTTGGGACATGTTCCGGGCTGCAGGCGCCGCGAGCCGATCCGAATGCCGGTCGCGGGTGTCGGGGAAATTCACCGGGTTCAATCGAAGGACGTCGCGGCGGTTCGAATCATCTACGAATGGCTGACGGCGACGATCGGTGCGAGGAGGGGGCCTGATCTGTCGTGACAACAAGGATTTACACCGGCCTAACTCGGCCACACCGTAACCGGTGCGATTTTTCGAGGCAGACTTCTCCGGCGGCGCCGGGCGAGTGTCCGTCCGCATCCCTATCCAGCATGCGCTCGCTCCGACCGGCTCCAGCCGCGGGGCGGCGTCCGTTTCACTCAATTTCTCCGAATCTTTCTCCGGGTGGCGTGTGAAATATCCAATCTCGATTTTGTCCAAGTTCCTGCTCGGCGCCGCACTTGCGATGGTGCTCTCCAGCTGCGCCACGCGACCGGCCCCTGATTTCGGCGGCCGCTGGAAGTCCGTCAACCGTTTCGCGGAAGAGACCCAGGCCCTTCCGTTGCAGGATGCGTACCTGTTCTACGCTTCACCGATGGACCGCACGCTCAAGAACATGCTCGAACGCTGGGCGGACGACTCCAACATGGTCCTGACCTATCGTCATCCGATGGACTACACCCTGCATACCGCAGTGGCCGAAATCCGCACGCCGAGTCTGCAGGAAGCGCTGTCGCAGCTGAATGCGGCGTATTCGGCTCAGCAGGTCTCCGTCGCCGTGAGCGGCAACGAGATCGTCGTGCGCATTTCTTCCGGCGATGCCGGTGGGGGCTCCGGCCGCTGACGGTTTCGGCCCTGTCGCCCAGGCATCGCTGCCGGACGCAGGATCCGGGCCTCACGCGCCAGGTTTCGCCCCTTCCCCAACTTCCGGAATACAGGCTCCAGCATGTTAGGCAAGAAGAAAGACTCTCCACAAATCGACAACGCTTCCGCGAAAGGCATCAATTTCGAGGTCAGCATCGCGGACATCGCACGGCGCAGCGAGAAGCGCGCATGGATGATCGCCTGGACATCCATTTTCATGGTCTTTGTCATGCTCGGCGGTTTCGTCTACATCCTTCCCTTGAAGAAGGAAGTACCGTTCCTGATCATGGCCGACGCCTTTACCGGCCAAGCGACCGTCGCGACGCTGAAAGGCGATTTCAACAGCAAGAACAGCATCACGCAGAGCGAGGCGCTGGCTCGAAGCAACATCGCCCAGTACATCATCGCGCGCGAGTCCTTCGACGTTGCGCAGATGAATCTGCGCGACTGGGATCTGGTGAACGTCATGTCGGGGCCGAACGTGCGCGCCGGCTATGGCGCCATCCATGCGGCCAATAATCCCGAGAGCCCTTACAAGCAGTACGGCAAGGACCGCGCCGTGCGGGTGAAGATCCTCAGCCTGCAGCCCAAAATCGGCAAGGGCGAAGGTTCGCGCAGCAGTGCCACCATCCGTTTCCAGCGCGTGTTGTACGACAAGAAGACCGGCGAAACAAAGCCCATCGACAGCAAGATCGCCCGGCTCGAATTCACCTACAAGGCGAATCTCGAGATGGACGAAAAACAGCGCTACAACAATCCGTTGGGCTTCCAGGTGACGGAATATACGGTCGACAACGATTACGCGGAGTCGCCGCCAGTTGAAATTCCGGTACAGGTGCAGCAGCAGGTGCCTGCGGGTTACCCCGCACAGCCAGGCGCGCAGCCTTATCCCGGCCAGGCCATTCCGGGCCAGCCGGTGCCGGGCCAGCCGGTCGTTCCGGGTCAGCCTTATCCGGTCGCCCCCGACTTCGGTACGCCTGCAGGCCAAGCGCCCGTAGGTCAGCCGCCCGCAGGCCAGCCGCCGTACCCGCAACAAGCAGTCCCCGCCGGCACGCAGCCGGCTGCTCAGCCACAGGCTCCCGTCCAGGCGGCCCCCAATCAAGTCAATGGAGTAGGCAACAGATGAGCCGCTTGCATCGCTCTTGCTATGCAGTCCTGCTGTGCGTCCTGGCGTCGATGACGCTGGCGATGCCGGCATTCGCGCAGGTCATCGTCGAGTACGAATACGAGCCTGACAGAATCTACGAAGTCCGCACCGGTCTGGGCATCACCACCCAGATCGAGTTGAGCGCGAGCGAGGATATCCTCGACTACAGCACCGGCTTCAACTCGGGCTGGGAACTCAACCGCCGCGACAACGTCTTCTACCTCAAGCCGAAGAACGTCGACGTGGACACCAATATGATGGTGCGCACGGCGACGCATTCCTATCTCTTCGAACTGAAGGTGGTCGCCACGGACTGGACGGCGCTGGAGCAGGCCAAACGGGCAGGCGTGCACTACAAGATCACGTTCAGTTACCCGAACAATGCGGTGTTCTCGCCGTCGGCCGCGGCCGATGCCAAGGGCGTGCCGAAGCCGAGGAACAGCGAGATCGATACCGAACTCGACAAGACCCGGGCCTACTACTTCGACTATTCGTATTCGACCCGCACCAAGAACAAGTGGCTGATTCCGGTCAACACCTACGACGACGGGCAGTTCACGTACATCCGGCTCAACAACGTCAATCGTTTCCCCTCCGGCGATTTTCCGTCCGTGTATGCGCGTCAACGGGAAGGCGGAGAAGATTTCCTGGTCAATACCACCGTCGAGGAGAATACCCTCGTCGTGCATGGTACATATCCCTTCCTGGTCATCCGTCACGGGAAGAACGTCGTCGGCCTGCGTAGGAACAAGCAAAAGTGAACCAGAATCTACCGCCGAATCCGCCCGGCCAGTCCGGTGACTATCCCTATGACGACAACCAGGGCCAGGGGAACAATCCCTATTACGCCGCCCAGCAGCCGCCGTCGCAGCAGCCCGACCTGGATGCCGGCGCGCCGCAGCTGAAGTCGTCGGACTCGCAGCGCATGAATCGCAAGGCGCTGATGTTCATTGCCGGCATTCTGGCGATGCTGGTTCTGATGACTTTCATCGTCATCAAGAACGCGTCTTCCGACAAGGAAGACGAGGTCAAGAAGCCGAAAGAAGAGAAGGTCGTCATTCCCGATCTGCCGAAGGGCGCCGGCCAGCCCGGCGGACCGGATTTCGCGGAGTTGCCGCAGGATCCCCAGCCGGTTCCGGTGCAGGAATTGCCGCCGTTGCCGCCGGAAGAGCCGACGCGCGGCGGTGGCGACAACCGTCAATCGCAGCAGCGCGAAGACTACCGCGACAGCGGCCCGCAGGAACCCCAGGGTCCGACCCTCGCCCAGCGTCGCATGGGAATGGTCGATGGCAGCCAGGGCGGCGGCGCTGGCGCCGGCGGCGGTCAGAGTAACGATCCCGTGCTCAATGCCATGCTGGGCAACCTGCAGACCGCGCAGCAGCAGGCCGCTGGTGGTCCTGCGCAGGCGGCTGGTACGGCGCGCGATGCCGGCGGCAAGGCCAGTATCGCGCAGTACCTGCGTACGCCCGATGCGCTGCTTGTGCGCGGCACCTACATCCGCTGCGTGCTGGAAACCCGCATCATCACCGACGTACCGGGTTATACCTCGTGCATCGTCACCGAACCTGTGTATTCCATCAACGGCCGCAAACTGCTGCTGCCCAAGGGTTCGAAAGCGCTGGGCAGATACCAGGGCGAGCCCCAGGGCCCACGCGTCGCAGTGATCTGGGACCGCATCACCACGCCGACAGGTCTGGACGTCATGCTCGAAGGTCCCGGCATCGACAATCTGGGCGGTGCGGGCCATCCGGGCGACTACAACGCCCACTGGGCCAGCAAGATGAGCGCGGCGCTGTTGATCAGTCTGGTCAGCGATGCGTTCAAATACGCCGCCGCCAAGAACGGCCCGGAGACGGCATCGGTCACCACCGGCGGCCTGGTCACGGCCCAGCCCTTCGAGAGCAATACCGCGAGGACGATGGAGCGCGTCGCGAACCAGGCGCTGAGCAAGTCGTTGGGTCGACCGGCGACGGTCACCATCAACCAGGGCACGGTGCTGAATATCTACGTGGCCCAGGACGTCGACTTCTCCGGCGTCATTTCGGTCACGCGTCGCTGATCTTGAGCGACTGATCCCGGTCGCCTGACTCCGACTACCGAACCGACCCATCTCCGACACTCGTCTCCATGGATATCGACAACTCACCGATCGCCAACGTTTCCAACGATTTCCTTGAGTATCAGTACAGCGTGCTCGGCATTCTCGAGTACATGAGCTCTCCCGAAGTCACGGAAATCTGCATCAACCGGCCCGGTGAGCTGTACCTGGAGACCAGCAAGGGTTGGCAGCATATCGAAGTGCCGTCGCTCACTTTCGAGCGGGCGCGGCAGTTCTGCACCGCGGTGGTCAACGAGAGCAACACCGGCCAGCGCATCACCGACGTCGATCCGGTGGTGTCGCTGACCTTTCCGACCGGGCAGCGCGCCCAGTTCGTGATTCCCCCGGCCTGCGATGCCGGCAAGACCTCGATCACCATCCGTCTGCCGGCGAAGCGCAATTTCACGCTCCAGAGTTACGAGGAAAGCGGTTTCTTCAAGCAGATTCTCGAGGGCGATCCGGAAGTCAGCGATCACGACAAAGAGTTGCTCGAATTGCGCGCCGAGCGCAATTACGCCGAGTTCTTCAAGAAATCGGTCATGTACAAGAAGAACGTAGTGGTCGCCGGCGCGACCGGCAGCGGCAAGACCACATTCATGAAGTCGTTGGTCGGCCATATTCCGCATGAAGAGCGGCTGGTCACCATCGAGGACGCCCGCGAGCTGTTCATCGAGCAGCCGAACATCGTGCACCTGCTGTATTCGAAAGGCGGCCAGAGCGCGAGCAACGTCACCGCCAAGACCTGCATGGAAGCCTGTCTGCGCATGAAGCCGGACCGGATCATCCTCGCCGAGCTTCGCGGCGACGAGGCGTTCTACTTCATCCGCAACTGCGCGTCCGGCCATCCGGGCTCGATCACCAGCTGTCACGCCGGCAGCACCTCGCAGACCTGGGATCAGCTCGCGCTGATGGTCAAGGCGTCGAACGAAGGTTCCGGCCTGGAATTCGCGGTGATCAAACGGTTGTTGATGCTGACCATCGATATCGTCGTGCACATCAAGGCCCACGCCGGGCGCCGCTACATCACCGGCATCGACTACGACCCGAAGCGCATGCTCGGTCTTTGATGCGAGCGCATTGCGCGCGCGCTCGCTCGATGCGTCTTCAGTAACGGCTTTCTTCGTATTCGGCCACGCCGTTGCGGCCGATCCGCACTTCGATCCACCGATCGTATTCGTCTTCGCGCACCGGCGACACCGTGCACCCGCACAGGGCGCCGGCGATGTCGGCGACCGTATTGCTGTGGCCCACGACCAGCACCACGCCCGCAGGGTGCGCACGCCGCAGTTGCGCCGCGAAATCGGCGGCAGGCTGCGCAGCGTCGTAGGTCGAGACTTCGATCCCATGCGCCTGCGCGGTCTTCGCCGCAGTCGTCCGTGTGCGGCGATAACGGGTGGCGTAGGCAGCCGTTACGCGCTGGTCTGCGAGACGTTCGCTCGCGCGCTGCGCGCGCGCCTGACCGGCCTCGCTGAGCGACGGATCCTTCGGGTCGTCCGCGGCCTTCTCGGCATGGCGGACGATCACGAACGTCGTCGTCGTGGAAGCGGATCGACCCATCTCCACATCCCGTGTCGCGCAGCCGCCAACCGTGGAAAGCGCAGCCACCATCAGCAGGCAGCGCAGGGAATGCATCGTCATGTGGTCAATCTCAGCGTCGCCAGCAGGCCGCGCGCCGTCTGCAGTCGCGCAGTGGCGTCGGGAAGTTCGAGCTTGATCCGCAGTTTATCCGGCCCGTCCATCTGGTAATGCCTGGGCTGTCCCTGGATCAGGCGGATCACCGACATCGGATCCACATCGGGCTTCGCCGTAAACTGGATGCGCCCGCCACCTGCACCGAGATCGAGTTTGTGGATGCCGAGCGCCGTTGCGTCGAGCTTGAGTTCGGCGGTGGCGAACAGATATTTCGCCGGCTCCGGCAGCAGCCCGAAGCGGTCGATCATCTCCACCTGCAGTTCGCGCAGATCGTCGACATTGCGTGCGCTGCTGACGCGCTTGTACAGGGTCAGGCGCGTATGCACGTCGGGCAGATAGTCCTCGGGAATCAGCACGGGGATGTGCAGATCGACATCTGCGCCGCGATGGTCGTGCAGATCGAGGCCGAGCGCATCCACGCCCGGCAGCTTGCCCTGCTTGATGCTGCGCACTGCGCGGTCCAGCAGTTCGGTGTACAGCGAGAATCCGACCTCGGCCATCTGTCCGCTCTGGTCTTCGCCCAGCAGTTCGCCGGCCCCGCGGATTTCCAGGTCGTGCGTCGATAGCGTGAAGCCGGCGCCGAGCTCGTCCATCGATGCGATCGCTTCCAGCCGCTTGCGCGCGTCCGACGTGATGCTGCGGTTGTCCGGAATCACCAGATAGGCGTAAGCGCGATGGTGCGAGCGGCCGACGCGACCGCGCAGCTGATGCAACTGCGCGAGGCCGAATTTATCGGCGCGGTTGATGACGATGGTGTTGGCGTTCGGGATATCGATGCCCGATTCGATGATGGTCGAACACAGCAGCACGTTGAAGCGCTGCTTGTGGAAGTCCAGCATCACCCGTTCGAGTTCGCGCTCCGGCATCTGGCCGTGGGCGATGCCGATCCGCGCTTCCGGCACCAGCGCTTCGAGTTCGCGCTGCATGCGGCCGATGCTTTCGACATCGTTGTGCAGGAAATACACCTGACCGCCGCGCGACAACTCGCGCTGGAAGGCTTCGCGCAGCTGCGCGTCGTCCCAGGGCACCACGAAGGTCTGCACTGCGAGGCGATGCGCGGGCGGCGTGGCGATGATCGATAGGTCGCGCAGCCCGGTCATCGCCATGTTCAGCGTGCGCGGGATGGGTGTGGCGGTGAGCGTCAGCAGATGCACGTCGGCGCGCAGCGCTTTCAACGCTTCCTTCTGGCGCACGCCGAAACGCTGTTCTTCATCGACGATGACCAGTCCCAGATCCTTGAACTTCACATCGCCCTGCAGCAGGCGATGGGTGCCGACGATCACGTCGATCTTGCCTTCGGTGAGTTTTTCCAGCTCGGCCTTGATTTCCTTGGTCGATTTGAAGCGCGACAGCACTTCGACCTTGAGCGGCCAATCGGCGAAGCGGTCGCGGAAATTGCGGTAGTGCTGTTCGGCGAGCAGGGTGGTGGGCACCAGCACTGCGACCTGCTTGCCGGCGATGGCGGCGCCGAACGCCGCGCGCACCGCGACCTCGGTCTTGCCGAAACCCACGTCGCCGCAGACCACGCGGTCCATCGGCCGCGACGACGCCAGGTCGCGCAGCACCGCTTCGATCGACGCGAGCTGGTCGGGCGTTTCCTCGAACGGGAAGGTCGCGGCGAAGGGTTCGTACAGCGCGCGGTCGATATCCAGCGCGAGTCCGGCGCGGGCGTGACGTTTCGCCTGGATTTCCAGCAGTTCCGCGGCCACGTCGCGGACCTTCTCGGCGGCTTTGCGCTTGGCCTTGCCCCAGGCTTCGCCGCCCAGCGAATGCAGCGGCGCGGTGTCCGGCGATGCGCCGGAATAGCGGCTGACCAGATGCAGTTGGGTGACCGGCACGTACAGCCGGTCGCCCTTGGCGTATTCGATGTCGAGATATTCGCCGGCCTGCCCACCGGCTTCCAGCGTCACCAGCCCGCGGTAGCGGCCCACGCCGTGGTCTTCGTGCACCACCGGCGCGCCTTCGCTGAGCTCGCCAAGATCGCGGATGATCGCTTCGGGTTCGCGGCCCGCGCGTTTGCGGCGACGCGGCTGCGCAGCGCGTTCGGGAAACAGCTGACGCTCGGTGACGACGACCCATGGCGACGCGCCATCGATGCCGAAACCGTTGTCGAGCGGCGCCACTGCGACGAACACGCGGTCGGGCGCATCGTCGTTCGCCGCCTCGAGAAATTCGGGAAACGACGCGACCACGCGCGGACGGATTTCGGCCGCGTGCAGCACTTCCAGCAGCGCCTCGCGGCGCCCAGCGGAGTCGGCGGCGATCAGCAGCCGGCCCGGATACGAGGTCAGGAAGGCTTTCGCCGCCGCCGCGGGTTCCGCGTCTTTCGCCATCAGCGGCAGATCGGGCGCGGGCTGCGTGCCGATCGACAACGCCTCGTCGCGACGCGGATGCCCTTCGCCGCAGATCTCGATGCGCTGGCCGAGATTCAACTGCGTGCGCAGTGCGTCCGGCGGCAGATACAGTTCGTCCGGCGGCAGCAGCGGCCGTTCGATATCGTGCCGCCGCTGTTCGTAGCGCTCGCCGGTAGTCCGCCAGAAATGATCGGCGGCTTCCTGCACGCCCTCGCCGAGGATCGGCAGGCTGTCGGTGCCGAGGTAGTCGAACAGCGTCGCCGTTTTATCGAAGAACAGCGGCAGGTAATACTCGATGCCGGCCGGCGCATGGCCGGCCTTCAGATCCTGGAACAGGCCGCTGCGTCGGGTGTCGATATCGAAGCGGTCGCGCAGCGTATCCAGGGCGCGCTGCAGCGATTCGCCCTCCAGCGGCACTTCGCGACCGGGCAGCAGTTGCACCGACTGATATTTTTCCAGCGAGCGCTGCGACTCCGGATCGAACGCGCGGATGGTATCGATTTCGTCGTCGAGCAGTTCGATGCGATAGGGCTCGTCCGAGCCCATCGGATAGATATCGAGCAGGCCGCCGCGCACCGCGAAGTCGCCGGGATCGAACACCTGCGGCACGTTGCGATAACCCGCGCTTTCGAGGCGGCGTTTTTCCTCATCCATGTCCAGCCGTTGGCCGACGCTCACGTCGAAACTGCCGCCGATGATGTGCGACAGCGGCGCCAGTCGCTGCATCAGCGTCTGCACCGGCACCACCACCACGCCGCGACGCAGCGACGGCAGGCGGTGCAGTGCGGCCAGCCGCTGCGAGACGATATCGGGATGCGGGCTGAAGCGATCGTAGGACAGGGTTTCCCAGTCGGGAAACGGCACGACCGGCAGCGCGGAATCGGCGCCGATCAGTGTGCGCAGATCGTGTTCCAGCTGATGCGCCGACTGGTTGTCGCGCACCACCGCAAGCAGGGGACCGTCGTGCGCGCGCGCAAGGCGCGAGATCGCCCAGGCCAGTGCGCTCGCGCTCGCGGGGGCGCGCCACCAGGCGCGTAGCTGCCCGCGCTTGGGCAGGAGATCGAAAGCGGTTGGGGAAGTCATGCGGTCATTTTACCGGCCCGCACCGGATGGCGGACGTTCGCGGGACGATTGCCAGCCCTTCGACGCGGGCAAATACTCGGTCGATGGGTATGCAGCCCGCATTCCGCACGTTCATCGAGGAGGATATTCAGCATGAAGCATGAACTGACATCCGGGCGAAGCATCCGGATGCGCCGCTGCGATCGGCTCGATGAAATCGAAATGCCGTTCTGATCCTGCAAGGGCGGCGATACCGGCGCATGCCCAAGGCATGTCGGCAGTCGTGCCTCTCATTCGATGTGCGGTGCCGACGCCAGGTCCAGCGTGATCCGTGCCAGCCCCGCGCTATCGGATGTTTCGCGATGGAAGCCCAGCGAATGCGCGAGGCCCAGCATCGGGGCGTTGTGCTCCAGCACGTCGCCGTAAAGTTTCGTGAGCTGTTTGCGACGCGCCCAGCGCACCAGACGCAGCATCAGCAGCCGGCCCAGGCCCATGCCGCTGATGAAATGGCTGACCAGGATCGCGAATTCGGCCTCGCGGGTGCCGGGCGTGATCGCGATCCGCGCGACTGCGCCGATGAGGGCTTCGCCCGGCGGCTGCGGTTCGGCGACCACCAATGCGAATTCCTGTTCGGGATCGGGGCGGGTCAGCCGTGCTGCGGCTTCCGGGGTGAGTTCCTTGATGGCATAGAGGAACCGCTGACGGATCTCTTCGGGGCGCAACAGGCTGAAGCCGGCCCGCAGCGGCTCGGCATCTTCCGGCCGGATCGGACGGATCAGCACCTCACGGCCATCAAGCAGTCGTTTGTATTCGTGCCAGGGCGGTAGTCGTTCGCGTCTCACCGGGGCATCTTCCCACAGGCAAGTAGAGGGTATGCTCGCCCATGGCATCCGAAGCGCCGCGCGCGCGCTGGTCGGGCAGTTTGCCCGCTTCATGCCTGGGTCGTGCGTTTTGAATGTGGCGGATGCGTGTTGCGACGACTAGCGCGATGCCCTGCTGCGCGCGAGTCGCCGTGCGGCCGAACGTCGGTTCGCCGATGTCAGCCGGCCTTGACCGTCTTCGGCTTGCGCAACTTGGACACCAAGGTGACCACCGCGACGATGATCGCGCCTGCGACGACGCCCACTGCTGCGTCGAACAGCATCGACACCAGCCAGCCGAAATCGCCGGCCTTGAAGGGTTCGATGAAATGATGCAGCGGCCCGATGCCGTGGACGAGGATGCTGCCGCCGACCAGGAACATGGCCGCGGTGCCGGCGATCGACAGGAACTTCATCAGCCATGGCGCTGCGAGCAGGATGCCGCGACCCAGCGCGCGGGCGCCGCCGTTCGCGCGTTTGCTGAGGTGCAGGCCGGCGTCGTCGAGCTTGACGATGCCCGCGACCAGACCGTAGACGCCTACGGTCATGATGACTGCGATCGCGATCAGCGTGCCGATCTGCACCGAGAAAGGCTTGCCGGCGGCGGCGCCGAGCGAGAGCACGATGATTTCGGCGGACAGGATGAAATCGGTGCGGATCGCGCCCTTGATTTTCTCCTTCTCGAAGGCGACCAGATCCACGTTTTCGTTGGCGACCGCGTCGACGAGTTCCTTGTGATGTTCCTGATCCTCCTTCGAGCTGTGCAGGAACTTGTGCGCCAGCTTCTCGACGCCCTCGAAGCAGAGGAAGGCGCCGCCGATCATCATCAGCACCACGACGATCGGCAGATCGATGCCGCGGCCGCGCAGCCAGCTCTCGAACCAGCTGATCGCCAGCGCCGCAGGCACCAGGATCGCCTTGTTGATCACCGATCCCTTCGCGACCGCCCAGACCACCGGCAGTTCGCGGTCGGGCTTGACCCCCGTGACCTGCTGCGCATTCAGCGCCAGATCGTCGCCGAGCACACCGGCGGTTTTCTTGGTGGCGACTTTGGTCATCACCGCCACGTCGTCGAGCAGCGTGGCGATATCGTCGATCAGGGCAAGCAGGTTGGAACCGGCCATGGGAGCATTCGGGGCAATGGGGATGCGGATTTTCGCATGGATGCCGCGTCGCCGGTGCTTCCCTGCCGGCCGGGCGGTCGACGCACGCTGCCGCGCAGGGTCAGGCGGGTTTCTGCAGCCATTCCAGCCGCGAAGAGGCGCCGGGTTCGCCCAGCGCCTTGCGCAGCGCCGCGAGGCTGGCCTGCAGCCGCAGATCGAACTGCCACGGCGCATTCAGCACCAGCAGGCCGCTGCCGTTCATGCGCAGCGGCGAATCGTCGGGGCGCACCAGCAGCTCGCAGACCAGGCTGGATTTCGCCTGCAGATGATTGAGCTTGCGGTAGAACGGCATCAGCGCGGTGCGGCGCTTGATCGGGTACCACAGCACGTAGACCGCCTGCGGCCATCGGGTCATGGCGTCGCGCAATGCCGACAGCGCGGTGTCGAATTCTTCGAGCTGGGCCTCGTAAGGTGGATCGATCAGGACCAGCCCGCGCGCGAATTTCGTGTCGCCTATCTTCGGCGGCAACAGCGCGTGCATCGCGGCGTAGCCGTCGCGGGATTGCACCGAGATGCGCATATCGCGGCCGAGATTATGCTTCAGCAGCACGGCTTCTTCCTCGCGCAGTTCGCAGCAGGCGATGCGGTCCTGATCGCGCAGCGCGTTCGCCAGCAGCCAGGGCGAGCCGGGGTAGGCGAGCGGCTGGCCGGTCTCCGCGCGACACCTGGCGACCGCGGCGAGATAGCGGGCAATCGCGGGATCCTGCGGCGGTCTTGCCAGCAGCCGGCCTATGCCGCCCGCGGCTTCGTCGGTCTTCACCGCTTCCTCGCCATCCAGCAGGTACACGCCTGCGCCTGCATGGGTATCGAGCGCATAGATCGCTGCCGGCTTCGCGGTCAGCGCATCGCACAGCGCCAGCAGGGCGACATGCTTGAGGACGTCGGCGTGATTGCCGGCATGGAAGGCGTGGCGGTAATTCATGCAGCGTCGTTCGTTCGTGCGGGGTCGCGGGCGCGGGACGGTCATGGTATGCCAATCCCCGGCCGCGGACCGCCTACAATGCCCGACGCCGCCTTTCCGACGCCCGCCATGGCCGCCACACCCGCGATTCTCATCGCCGAAGACGAAACCGCGATCGCCGAAACCGTGCTGTATGCGCTGCGCAGCGAGGGCTTCACGGCCGAACACGTGCTGCTGGGCGGCGACGTGGTGCGACGGGTGCGCGCTGGTGGCGTGGATCTGGTGGTGCTGGATGTCGGATTGCCGGACATCACCGGCTTCGAGGTCTGCCGCGCGCTGCGCGCTTTCAGTGAAGTGCCGGTGATCTTCCTGACCGCGCGCGACAGCGAGATCGACCGCGTGGTCGGGCTGGAATTGGGTGCCGACGATTATGTGGTGAAGCCATTCTCGCCGCGCGAACTGGTGGCGCGGGTGCGTGCGCGCCTGCGCAGGCGCACCCAGGCCGAGGCCGCGAGCTGGCAGGCGTACGGTGCGTTCGAGATCGACCGCGACGGCAAGCGCATCCGTTACCGTGGCCGCGCCCTCGATCTCACCCGCTACGAATATGGGCTGCTGGAGGTGCTGATGCAGCGTCCGGGCGCGGTGCTGTCGCGCACGCAGTTGATGGATCGGGTCTGGGCCGATGCGCTGGACAGCAGCGACCGCACCGTCGACACCCACATCAAGACGCTGCGCGCGAAGCTGCGCGCAATGGACGAACGCGACGACGATCCGATCCGCACCCATCGCGGGCTGGGTTACTCGCTCGAAGTGGGTCTCGGCTGAGTCGCGGATGAGAGCTCGCGCATGAAAATCGGCCTGCGCATTCTGCTCGGCTACTTCCTGATCGTGGCGCTGGCCGCGCTGCTGCTGGGCCGGGTGTTCCTGCAGGAAGTGAAACCGGGCGTGCGCCAGGCGATGGAGGACACCCTGGTCGATACCGCCAATCTGCTGGCGGAACAGGCCAAGGACGATCTGCTGGCCGGGCGCATCGACGATGGCCGCTTCGCCGCCAACGTGCGCGCGCTGACCGACCGCGATCTGGGCGCCGAAATATGGGGCTTCACCAAGCGCAAGGTCAGCACCCGCATCTACGTGACCGACGCGCGCGGCATCGTGGTGTTCGATTCCGGCGGCGACGATCTCGGCAAGGATTATTCGCGCTGGAACGATGTCTATCTCACGCTGCAAGGCCGCTACGGCGCGCGCTCGTCGCGCAGTGACCCCAACGACGAAGCCAGCTCGGTGATGCACGTGGCCGCGCCGATCACCGTGCGCGATGGCGACACGTCGCGCATCATCGGCGTGCTCACCGTCGCCAAACCCAACCAGGCCATCGCACCGTTCATCGACCGCAGCCAGAGCGTGATCCTGCGCTGGGGGTTCGTGCTGCTGGGCGCGGCGCTGTTGATCGGGCTACTCGCGGCGTGGTGGCTGTCGCGACAGCTCGGCGCGCTGCGCCGCTATGCCGATGCCGTCGCCGCCGGCGAACGCGTCAGCCCGCCCGACAGCGCCGGCGAGTTCGGCGACCTCGGCCGCGCTCTGGAAACCATGCGCGCGAAGCTGGAAGGCAAACAGTACGTCGAACAGTACGTGCATGCGCTGACCCACGAACTGAAAAGCCCACTGGCCGCAATCCGCGGCAGCGCCGAGCTGCTGCAACCCGCGCACGGCGCCGCGCCGATGCCCGAGTCCGATCGCGCGCGCTTCGTCGCGACCATTCGCGCCCAGAGCGAGCGGATGTCGGAAATGATCGACAAACTGCTGGCGCTGGCGGCGGTGGAACACAGGCAGCGCATCGAACAGCCGCAGCCGGTCGATCTGCGCATCATCGCCGACGAGGCGGCCGAACGGATCGCGCCGAAATATGCGCAGACGGGTTTGCGATTGCGTATCGTCGAAGAGGCCGATGCTTGCGGTCTGCGCGTGTCTGGCGATCCCTTCCTGCTGCGCCAGTCGCTGCTCAACCTGCTCGACAACGCCGCGGATTTCGCGCCGGCGGACAGTGAAGTGGAACTGCGGCTGCGTCGCGACGCAGGCAACCTCATCGTCGAAGTACTGGATCGCGGCCCGGGCGTGCCGGACTACGCATTGGATCGCACCTTCGAACGTTTCTACTCGTTGCCGCGCCCGGACGGGGGCAGCCGCAGCAGCGGCCTGGGCCTGTGCTTCGTCGCCGAAGCCGTCGAACTGCACGGCGGTCGCGTTGCGCTGGGCAATCGCGAGGATGGCGGCGCGGCGGCGAGCATGGTGTTGCCAGTCATTTGATCGTGTTTTCGGATTGTCATCCCGAACCCGCTTTTCAGGGTGAGGGATCCGCTTCATTGTCGCGCGGTAAAAACAGATCCCTCCGCAGACTTCGTCTGCGTTCGGGATGACAGGCAGCGCTGCCGCTTCACCCCGGCTTCACACAGCCGCCATCGCCGCCCCGCAAGCCCTGTCGACACTGGCGCCATCCACAACGCCGGAGTCCGACATGCGCCTGCTCTTGAAAATCATGATGATGGTCGCCTTGACCATCGCCATCCTCGTTCCCCTGATGATGATCCGCGGCACCATCCAGGAGCGGCAGATGTATCGCCGCGAAGCGGTGCAGACCGTCGCGCGCAGTTCTGCCGGGGCACAGGCGTTCTCCGGCCCGGTGTTGATGGTGCCCTACACGGAACTGATCGAAGTGGAAGAAAAGGACAATGCCGGGTTCACCCGCAAGCTGCAGCGCGAGAAAGCCGGGCTGTGGATGTTCTTTCCCGAAACGCTGGAGGCCGACGGCACCATGAAACCGGTCGTGCGCAAGATCGGCCTGCATCAAGTGCGCAAGTACGAGTTCGATACGACGTTGGACGCGCAATTCCGCGTCAACGTGCCCGGCGACGCCAACGCCATCGCACCGCGGAAGATCGGTCAGCCTTACCTGAGTTACGCCATCGCCGATGTCCGCGGCGTGGTGGGTCTGCAGACGTTGACGGTCAACGGCCAGAAGCCCGAACTGCTGCAGGGCCCGGGCAGCGGCGATGGCGGCGGCCTGCATGCGCGCCTGCCCACGACCGCGGCCGGCGCCACGATCGTCCTCGACACGAGTCTGAAGTTCACGCTCGAAGGCACCGAATCCCTCGCGATCGCGCCGCTGGCGAAGCGCAACGTCATCAGGATCGCCTCGCCGTGGCCGCACCCGCTGTTCAATGGCGACTTTCTGCCGCGCAAACGCAGCATCGACGACAAGGGCTTCCGCGCCGAGTGGGAAATCTCGTCGCTGGCCAGCAATGCGCAGGCGCAGTACCTCGGCGGCGCGCGCGTGCCGGGCATGGCGCCGGCCGGCTCGATCGATGCGGAGCACATGGACCAGACGGTGACGGGGCTCGACGCCATCGGCGTATCGCTGGTCGAACCGGTCAACATCTACACCCAGGCCGATCGCGCCAGCAAGTACGGCATCCTGTTCGTGCTGCTGACCTTCGTCGGCTTCTTCATGTTCGAACTGATCAAGCAGTTGCGGATCCACCCGATCCAGTACGGCCTGGTCGGCCTGGCGCTGGCGATCTTCTTCCTGCTGCTGGTCGCGCTGTCCGAACACATCGAGTTCGGCATGGCCTATCTCGCCGCCAGCGTCGCGTGTATCGGTCTGCTCGGTTATTACGTCAGCCATGTGCTGCGGTCCTGGCTGCGCGGTGTTGGCTTTGCGGCAATGCTGTCGACGCTCTACGGCGCGCTCTATGGCCTGCTGATCTCGGAAGACAATGCGATGGTGCTCGGCGCCGGCCTGCTGTTCCTGATTCTGGCTGCGATCATGATCGTCACCCGCAGGATCGACTGGTACAGCGTCGGCGCCGCCGCGCCGCCGCCGCTGCCGAAGGGTTGACGGTTCCGGTAGGCCCGAAACGCCGCAGGCCTTGTGCCTGCGGCGTTTTCTTTGCTTTAGACTCGACCGATGACTGCACGCGCCGCCGCCTTTCCCCGCATCCAGATCCGCCGCTGTACCGGCGCCGATGAGATCCGTCGACACCTCGATGCGGTCGCCGCGCTGCGCATCGACGTATTCCGCGATTGGCCTTATCTCTACGACGGCAGCATCGCCTACGAGCGCGAATATCTGGAAGCCTACGTGGGCTCGAACGACAGCGTGTTCGTGCTCGCCTTCGAGGGCGATGCGGTGATCGGCGCATCCACCGGCTTGCCGCTGGCCGACGACTCCGCCGAATTCCGCGCGCCGTTCGAAGCCCGCAGTCTCGATGCCGGCAAGGTGTTCTATCTGGGCGAATCCGTGCTGCTGCCGCAGTATCGCGGCCATGGCATCGGCCATGCTTTCTTCGATCATCGCGAAGCGCATGCGCGTTCGCTCGGCCGCTTCGATACCACCGCCTTCTGCGCGGTGGATCGCGATGCAGACGATCCCCGTCGTCCAGCGCAACATCGCGGCAATGAGGCCTTCTGGGAGAAGCGCGGTTACGCCCGCCAACCCGGCATGACGATGACACTCCGCTGGAACGAGATCGGCGATAGCGAAGCGGGTCATGGCGAAATCGAGCACGCATTGACCTTCTGGACGCACGCTTTGGCGACGGAGGCTGGCGCATGAAAATCGCGGTCGCGAAGTATCCGATCGATGCGCCGCTGCGATTCGACGATTTCGCCGACAAACAGTCGCGCTGGCTGCACGAGGCATCGTCGGCCGGCGCCGATATCGCGGTGCTGCCGGAATACCTGTCGCTGGAACTGGGCGCGACGTTCGCGCCGCAGATCCGTGGCGATCTGCATGCCTCGCTGGCCGCGATCCAACCGTATCGCAAGGCCTGGCTCGATCTGTACGCGGGATTGGCGGGCGATCGCGGCCTGCGCATCGTCGCCGGGACGTTTCTGCTCGATGTCGGCAGCGGCTTCTACCGCAATCGTGCGGATCTGTTTTCGCCCGAAGGCGGCCATGTCTGGCAGGACAAATTGCAGCTCACCGGATTCGAGAAAAAGACCGGCGTCATCGAAGCCGGCGATGCGCTGAAAGTGTTCGATTTCGACGGCGTGCGCGCCGGCATCGCGATCTGTTACGACATCGAATTCCCGCTGCCGGTGCGCGCGCAGTGCGAGGCCGGCGCGCAGTTGTTGCTGGTGCCGAGCTGCACCGACACTGCGGCCGGCGCCACCCGCGTGCGCGTGGGTTGCCTCGCGCGGGCGCTGGAGAACCGCTGCTTCGTCGCGAAGGCGGTGACCGCCGGCGAGGCGCAGTGGAGCCCCATGCTCGACATCAATACCGGCGATGCGACGGTGTACGCGCCGATGGATGTCGGGCTGCCGGCCGACGGCATCGCGGCTGTCACTTCCGCAGATTGGGGCTGGGCGTATGCCGACTTCGATGCGCAGCGTCTGCGCGACAGTCGTGCGCACGCGCAGGTGGCGAACGATCGCGACTGGTCGGGGCAGTGGGCGCCGGCGCTGCAACAGGCGACGGTCGAAATCTGCAAATGACTTGTTCTGTAGAGCGGCCTTCAGGCGGCCCAGGACGCGCCTTGCGTACGATGAAAACAAGGCCGCGCCCGCGGCTGGTGGCATTGAATCGGCAAGTGTTTGAAATGCCGATGCGCGGGCAAAGGCATCGGCGCTGAAGCGCCTCCTACAAAAACGTGGCGCTCGCCATGTTCCTCGCCCAGATCGAACCCAACGCCAACACGCTGCCGATCCCGGTCGCCGCCAGCATATCGCTGGGATAATGCAGGCCCAGCACGACCCGCGAGACCGCAACGCTGGCGGCGAACGGGATCAGCAACCATGCCAGCGCGGGCACGTACGACAGCGTCACGATGGTGAAGCCCACCGCATGCAGCGTGTGGCCCGACGGGAAACTGAATTCGTCCAGCGGCGCGACCCAGGCGCGGATGCGTAGGTCCGCAGTGCAGGGGCGCGGCCGCCGCGTCCAGCGTTTGAGGGTTTTGTAGAGGATCAGCGATACCAGGCCGATCGCCGCGAGATGCAGCGCGGCGGCGGCGCCATTACGCCCGCCCAACAGCACAAGCGCAGCCATCAATCCGTACCAGAACACGCCATCGCCGAGCCGGCTGATCAGCGCGAAGAAGCGCCGCGTCGCGATCCGCCCGCATAGCGCGTTCGCGCGCAGGCACCACGCCGATTCATTCGTGCGTAACCGGCGACGCAGCAATCGGCTGTTCATGGCGTTTCCCCGCGAAGGCAAGGCGTTGGAGGATGGCGTCGAAGTCGGCGGCGACCTGCTGCGGGCGCAGTTCGGACACCGCATCGCGCGCCGCGATGCGCATGTGCGCGCGCAGATGCGCATCCGCAGCGATGCGCACCGCTGCGCGGACGAAGGCGTCGTCGCTGTCGGCGGTGCCGTCGGCGATCGCCGCGCCGTGTTCGCCGTCGCGCAGGCATTCGTGCGCCGCGCCGTAATCGAAGGCGACGGTCGGTACGCCGCTGGCCATCGCTTCGAGGGTCACGTTGCCATAGGTTTCGCTGCGGCTGGGGAACAGGAACAGGTCGCTGCTCGCGAAATGCCGCGCCAGCGTTTCGCCGCGCTGGATGCCGCAGAACACGAAATCCGGATTGTCCTTGGCCAGTTGCTCGCGCGCCGGACCGTCGCCGACCCAGACGAAGCGCGCCTCGGGGCATCTCTGCTGGATGTTGCGGAATGCGCGCACCGCCAGACCGAGATTCTTTTCCGGCGCGATCCTGCCCAGATGGATGACGGCGATGTTTTCGGCGCGCAGCCCCCAGGCGGCACGCAGCGCATCGTCGCGGCGTGCCGGATGAAAGAGTGCGTTGTCCACTGCCCGCGGCAGCCGCGTCGCATGCCGGAAACCCATGCCCTGCAGCTCTTCGCGCAGGGCTTCGGTCGGCACCAGCGTCGCCTGCGCGCCGTTGTGGAAGCGGCGCATCCAATGCAACGCCGCCGACTGCAGGAACGGCACGCCGTAATCGCGCATGTACAGATCGAAACGGGTGTGGAATCCGGTCGCGGCGGGGATGCGCAGCGCACGCGCCGCACGCAGCGCCGACCACCCCAATGGGCCTTCCGTGGCCACATAAATCGCATCCGGGCGGTGCAGGTTCCAGAGGGAGATCAGTTTTCGCGTCGTCGGCAGACCGAAGCGCAGACCGGGATAGCGCGGCAGCGGCAGGCTTGCGACGAGATGTTCGTGCGCCGCCGATGCGCTGTCCCGCGACTGCCTCGGCCGGATCAGGCCAACGGCGTGGCCGCGTTCGCGCAGACCCTGTTCGAGACTCTGCACGGTGAGCGCGACGCCGTTGATTTCCGGCGGGTAGGTCTCTGTGACGATCGCGTAGCGCATCGGCATCGCTCTTCGGTTTGAAGAAGCATGACGACGACAGATGAAACCACGGTGGCGCGGCGGTGACAGCGCGATGACGCGTCAGGAACGACAGCGGTTCCGGATGGCGGATGCGCCGACTGGCGTCACAGCGCGAGATGCAGCTCGATGCCGAGCCCCGCGAAACCTTCCGGCTCGTGTTCCAGGTCCGAACGCAGCAGCGGGCGCCGGTCGAGCCAGCTTTTCGACATCGAAACGGCGATGGTGTTGCCGGCCAGCCGCAGTTCCAGTTTCGGAATCGTCTCGGCCTCATGCGAACGGTGCAACAGCACCGCCAGACGCAGCAGCGCGGCGCTTCGCCTGACCGCCGCATGCAGGCGGTCGGGCAGGGCATCGAGCGATTTGTTCGAGATGTTGCGGCGGTGATTGCGCACCAGTGCGGCCAGGAACGACTGCTCCTGGCGCGAGAAACCGGCGATATCGGAATGTTCGAGAATGTAGGCGCCGTGCACGTGATACTGGCTGTGCGCGATGGCCAGACCGAGTTCGTGCACGCGCGCGGCCCACATCAGCATCCGCCGTTCGTCGTCGCCGAGGTTCCATCGCGCGGCGATCTGGCCGAACAGCCGCAGCACGGTGTCTTCGACGCGCTTCGCCTGCGCGCGGTCGACGCCATAACGCTGCATCAGCGCATCGATGGAAATATCGCGCGGATCGTCCACGCCGCCGCGGCCGAGCATGTCGTACAGCACGCCTTCGCGCAGCGCGGCCTTGCTGACCATCAAGCGTTTCAGACCGAGGGTTTCGAACGCGGCTTCCAGGATGAGGATGCCGCCGGCGATGATCGGTTTGCGGTCGTCGGGCAATCCGGGCAGATCGATGGCGTCGATGCGATCGGCGGCGAGCAGGCGGTCGCGTACCATCGGCAAAGCTTCGGCGGTGATCGCGCCCTTGGTCAGTTTCATCGCGGCGCAGATATCGCCGATCGCCTTGTTGGTGCCGGAAGAACCGATCGCTTCCTGCCAGCCGAGCCCGCGATACAGGCCGGCGAACTGCTGGAATTCGGCTTCGATCTCGGTCAATGCTTCTTTCCAGCGTTTTTTCGAGAGTTTGCCGTTGGGAAAGAAGCGCCGGGTGCTGGCGACGCAGCCGATCTGCAGGCTCTCGCGTTCGATGGTGTCGAAGCCGGAACCGATGATGCACTCGGTGGAGCCGCCGCCGATATCGATCACCAGCCGGCGCTGCTGCGGTTTCGGCGGCTGCGCGTGGGCGACGCCGAGATAGATCAGGCGCGCTTCCTCGCGGCCGGACACCACTTCGATGCCGTGGCCCAGCGCGGATTCGGCGGACGAGAGAAAGGATTGCGGATCGCGCAGCGCACGGACGGTATTGGTGGCGATGGCGCGCACGCGATGCGGCGGCAGGTCGCGGATGCGCTGGCCGAAACGCGACAGACAATCCAGCGCACGCTCGCGCGCGTCGTCGTTCAGGCCGCCCTTGCCGTCCAGGCCATCGGCGAGACGCACGGTTTCGCGCAGGCGGTCGATGACCCGCAACTGGCCCAGCACATTGCGCGCCACGACCATGTGGAAGCTGTTGGAACCGAGGTCGATGGCGGCCAGCGAGTCGCCATCCTGCAGGGGAGCGGCGGGCAAGTGGTGCAGGGAAACGGATCGGTTCAAGCGATGTTCCTGTCGCGGGTCGGGCGATGCGGCGGCGAATGCCCGCGCAGCCTAACAACATGGACCCGCAAACGGAACGCCTGTGGTGGCGTTAGGGTGCGATGGCGGTGCGCAGATCAGCAGAACGTCGGTATAGCGGGCTTCAGCCCGGCCAAGGTCGACAATGGTTCATGGTTGCAGCGGAGGCCGCGCCCGCGGCTGGTGTGAATGAAACGGCAGGGTTTTTAACCTTATGCGAGACCGCGACTCAGCGCGCTGAAGCACGCTCTACGAGAATCGACGCTTACCCGCAAAGCTTGGCCAGCAGCGTCGCCTGCGCGGAATGCGGCATCGCATCACCTTCGGGCGCGAGCCGATGGTAGCTGCCGTCGGCCTGCAATTCCCATGCGTTGAGATTGTCGAGCAGATAGTTGTCCAGCGATTCTTCCTTCACCCGTGCGGCAAGCTCCGGATCGAGGATCGGGAAGCCGATTTCGACGCGGCGCAGGAGATTGCGCTCCAGCCAGTCGGCGCTGGAACAGAACAGCTCCGGGTCGTCGTCGTTGCCGAACCACCAGATCCGGCTGTGTTCGAGGAAGCGGCCGACGATGGAGCGCACGCGGATGTTCTCGGACACGCCGGGAATGCCCGGGCGCAGCGTGCAGGCGCCGCGTACCAGCAGATCGATCTTCGCGCCGGCCTGCGAGGCTTCGTACAGCGCGCGGATCACCTGCGGTTCGTTCAGCGCATTCATCTTGGCGACGATCCGTCCCTCCTTGCCCGCGCTGGCGTGCCTGGCTTCGCGTTCGATCCGCTTGAGCACGCCTGCGTGAAGGGTGAACGGCGATTGCAGCAGTCTCTTGAGCTTGATCGCCGGAGCGAGGCCCGAGATCTGCTGGAAGATCTGGTGCACGTCGCTGCCGATCTCGGGATCGGCGGTGATCAGGCCGAAATCGGTGTAGGCGCGGGATGTGCCGGCGTGATAGTTGCCGGTGCCCAGGTGGGTGTAGCGGACGAGTTTGCGGCCCTCGCGGCGCACGATCAGCAGCATCTTGGCGTGGGTCTTGTAACCCACCACGCCGTAGACCACCTGCACGCCGGCGTCCTGCAGGCGGTCGGCGAGGCGCAGATTCGCCTCCTCGTCGAAACGCGCGCGCAGTTCGATCACCACGGTCACGTCCTTGCCGTTGCGCGCCGCCTGGATCAGATGCTCCACGATCGGCGAATCCTTGCCGGCGCGATACAGGGTCTGCTTGATCGCCAGCACGTTCGGATCTTCCGCCGCCTGCTTGATCAGCTCCAGCACCGGCGCGAAGGCGTCGAAAGGATGATGCAGCAGCACGTCGTCCGCGGAGGCGCGCTCGAAGATCGTTTCCATATCCTGCAGCTTGCGCTGCTGGTAAGGCACGAACTTCAGGTCTGGGCGCTGCACGAGGTCGTAGATCTGCGCGGCGCGATTGAGATTCACCGGCCCCTGGATGCGATAGACCGCATTTTCCGGCAGTTCGAAGTTCTCGAGCAGCGTGCGCACGATCGGATTCGGACAATCGGCGGCGATTTCCAGGCGCATCGCGCGCAGATAGCCGCGGCCGACCAGTTCGTCGCGCAGCGCGAGCGCGAGGTTCTCGACTTCTTCTTCGTCGACGATCAGTTCCGAATTGCGGGTGACGCGGAACTGGTAGGCGCCCTTGACCTCCATGCCCGGAAACAGTTCATCGACGAAGGCGGACAACACCGCGGACAGGAACACGAAGTCGTGTTCGCCGCCCGATGCGCGCTCGGGCAACTGGATGATGCGCGGCAGCGATCGCGGCGCGCGCACGATGGCGAGATGGCCGGCGCGGCCGAAGGCATCCTTGCCTTTCAGCACTACCACGATGTTCAGCGATTTGTTGAGGATCTTCGGGAACGGGTGCGCGGGATCCAGGCCCAGCGGCGACAGCACCGGCATGATTTCGTCGCGGAAATAGGCGCGCAGCCAGCGCGTCTGCCGCGCGTTCCAGTCCTGCCTGTGCAGCACGCGCACGCCGGCTTCGTTCAGCGCCGGGCGCAGCACTTCGTTCCAGCAGCGGTACTGCCCGTCCACCAGTTCGGCGGCGCGGTCGTGGATGCGTTTGAGCAGGGTCGCGTGGGGAATGCCGTCGGGCGCCAGCGGCATGCCGAAATCCTGCGCCTGACGCACGGTGGCGGCGCGGATTTCGAAGAATTCGTCCAGATTGGTGCAGGAAATGCACAGATATTTCAGCCGTTCGAGCAGCGGCACCCCAGCGTCCTGCGCATGCGCCAATACCCGGAAGTTGAAGTCGAGTTGCGACAGTTCGCGATTGAGATACAACGCGGGATCGCGCTGGGGATCGGCGTCCTGGGACGCATCGGGCTGCGGTTGGGGCTGTGTCGGCACGCGTCCGGAGGCGCGCGCGGACTTGCCGGTTGCAGGACGTTTCGCAGGGCGTGCGGGCGGGCGTGTGCTCATTCGTGATCTTCTGGATAAGAGTCGAGGTCGCGCGCGCGGATGCGCTCGCGTCCGAAACGGCAGGCGAACCGGCTGCCGCGGCCCACTTCGCTTTCGATCTCCAGCCGCGCCTGGTGCAGATTCAGCACGTGCTTGACGATCGACAGGCCGAGGCCGGTGCCGCCGCTTTCGCGGGAGCGGCTGGTGGACACGCGGTAGAAGCGTTCGGTGATGCGCGGCAGATGCGCGGCGGGGATGCCGTAGCCGGTGTCTTCCACCGACAGGCTCACGCCGCCGTCGCGTTCCGATGCGAAGCGGATATGGATGCTGCCGCCGGCCGGCGTGTAGCGGATCGCGTTGCCGACCAGATTCGAGAATGCGCTATGCAGTTCCTTGGTCGAGCCCCAAAGATCGACGCCGGCGAGGTCTTCGGCGGTGATCGTGTGCCGGCGCTGGCTCAGCGCATCGGCTTCGCGCTTCAGCGTCGTCAGCATCGGCGCCATGGAGACGATTTCCTCGGGCAATTCTTCCTGGGCTTCCAGCCGCGACAGCATCAGCAGATCCTCGACCAGCTGGGTCATGCGCTGCGACTGGCGCTGCATCTCGTTGAGCATCGGCGCCCATTCCGGATGTTCGACGGGATCGAGCATGTCCAGATAGCCGTGGACGACGGTCAGCGGGGTGCGCAGTTCGTGCGACACGTTGGCGACGAAATCGCGGCGCATCTGTTCCAGATGCATGAGCTTGCTGACGTCGCGCGCGATGAGCAGCCAGAGTTCGTCGGAGTACGGAATCAGGCGCAGGCTCAGGCGCAGGTCGGGCTGCACCGGCGATGCGGCATCCAGCAGCGGTTCGGCGTGGCGCCCGCCGGTCAGCCAGTGCGCGATCGGCAGCGGCTGCAGGCGGTCGCTGAGCGCCGCGCCGAGGTCGCTCGGATAATGCAGGCCCAGCAGCCGGGTGGCGGCTTCGTTGAACCACTGGATGCGCTGGCTGTTGCGCTCGACCACGACGATGGCGTCGGGCAGCGCGGCGGTGGCGGCGCGGTAGGCGCGCAGCATGTCGATCAGCCGGCGCTTGCGCGCGCGCATCTCGTTCTGGCCGCGATAGAGCAGGCGATCCAGCTCATTCCAGACCCCGGGGCCTGCGGACGGCGTGAGCCGCTGTCGCGCGGTGAGCCGCAGCAGCAGCTTGCGCAGTTTCCAGTAATGCCAGGCGACCACGCCGAGCGCGGCGATGGTGATGACCGGCCAGACGTGGCCGACGGCCAAGCCGAGCGCAAGCGCGGCGACAAGCGCCAGCGCGAGCTGGCCGAGGGTCTTGAACCATGCGGATCGAGCGTCGTTCGGCATCCGCTGAGTCTATGGGAATCGGTGGGTCGGGGATCGTCCGGAGAACGATCGTGTGGGCAGCGATCGCGATAGCGGGGTCTGCGTTGGCGGCGTGGGGCTCAGAGCGTGGCCGAGAAGCGATAGCCGGCGCCGCGTACGGTCTGGACCATGCCGTCGAGCACCACGGGTTCCAGCGCGCGACGCAATCGGCGGATATGCACATCCACGGTCCGCTCCTCGACGTAGGTGTTGCCGCCCCAGACGTGGTCCAGCAGTTGATTGCGGGTATAGACGCGTTCGGCATGCGTCATGAAGAAATGCAGCAGCCGGTATTCGGTCGGGCCGATCTGGATCTGCGCGTCGCCGGCATACACCCGGTGCGAGGCGCCGTCGATGCGCAGGCCGCCGACCTGGACGCTGCCATCCTCGTCGTCCTCGCGCGACCGGCGCAGCACCGCGCGGATGCGGGCGAGCAGTTCGCGGGCGGAAAAGGGTTTCACGACGTAGTCGTCGACGCCGGCTTCGAGGCCGCCGACGCGGTCGTTCTCTTCGCCGCGCGCGGTGAGCATGATGATCGGAATGTCGCGGGTGAGGGCATCTCGGCGCCAGCGCCGGGCCAGTTCCAGACCGCTGGTGCCGGGAAGCATCCAGTCCAGCAGGATCAGATCGGGGACGCGCTCGGCGATGGCCGCCTGGGCTTCGCGGGCGTCGCCGGCGTGGATCGGTTCGTATTCGCCCTTGCGCAGGGCGAAGGCGACCATATCGCGGATCGCGGGTTCGTCGTCGACGATCAGGATGCGCTTCTGCATGTCGTGGCTCTGCATGGTGCCCGGAGCGGGCGGCTCGGCGGGCCGGCTGCGGCCATTCCGGGGAGCGGACACAGTAGACGACATTTTTATGACCGGACCATGACGACGGACATGTGCGTCGTATCTTGTGCGCAACCGCAGGATCATGCGGTATGCGGCTGAGATCGCAGCCGCGCGCGCGTCAGGGATCGATCAGATCGGCCACGTCGGCATGCAAGGCGGCCAGTCCGCGATCGAACGTCGCCAGACGCCCGTTGCGATGGCGTGCAAGCGCAGCGAGGTAGCTGTCGGTGACTTGGCGATGGCCCAGCACGCCGACCCACGAAATCCTGGTGTAACCCAGATCGTCGGGCCAGAACGTATGCCGGGTATGGCTGGTCAGCCGGACCAGGACCGCGACTGCGGATGGCGCGTCGGCCACGGCGCCGAACCGCAGCAGCATGCGCATCAATGTGCCCTGGGTGATGGGGCAGGTCGCGAATGCGTCGACGCGCGATTCGAACCAGCGCACCGCCGCCGGGTGATGCACGTGCGAGCGGTCGATCAGCGCGATCAGCACGTTGCCGTCCAGCAAATGAGTCATGTTTCGTCGTCCAGCGCTTTGACGTCGTCGCTGGTGATCGGCTGCAGCGATGCCACGACCGGCAGCCCGGTCTGGGGATGGACGACATAGCTTGCAGGCGTATCGGCAACCCGGCCGGCATCGGCCGCCAAGCCGCGGCGCATCAGTTCGGCCACGGTCTGGCCAAGGCTGCGTCCGGTGTGATGCGCAAGGCTGGTCGCGATGCGGTGCAGATCTTCGGGCAGGTCGATAGTGGTTCGCATCTTTGCATCGTGATGCCGTGATGCGGCGATGTCAATTGGGCGATGTGATGCTTGGTTCGACCGACTTCGGTGTCAGCGCCGCTCGAGCACCTCGTCGCGCACGCCCTGCCGACGCAGTTCCAGTACGGTCGGAGTGATGGCGGCGATGCGGGCTTCGATCCTCGCCCGGGCGTAGTAGTCGAGTTGGGGCCGCTTGAGCAGTGTGTTGAGCTGGATCAGTGCACGTTCCGGTCGTCCGTTCAGGTATTCGGCCTCGGCATAAGCCTCGCCGGCCCGGTCAGGGTCGCCGGCGACTTCGCTGGCGCGTGCGAATGTCTCCTGGAAAACCGGATCTTCCTTTGCAGTGACCAGCAGCGGCCGCAATACCGCCTGGGCGCGTTTGCCGGCACCGACGTCGTTACGTTCAGCCAATAGCTGGGCGTAACTCAGCACCGCAGCGCGGTGATTGGGGCTGCGCTGAAGAAAGGTCTCCAGGCGCGTATCGGCCCCGGCCAGATTGCCGCTGCGGGCCTCTGTTTCGGCCATGGCGATGACGATCCACGGGTCCAAGGGATGCTTCGCAAGCAAAGACGTCAGCTCTTTTGCGGCGAGGGCGTAGTCGCCGTTGCGATAGCGCGCGACCGACAGGCCGTAACGCTGGGCATCGGTCAACGGCTTGGACCGGCCTTGCTGTTCGTATTCGCGGATCGCGTCGGTCGTTGTGTTGGCGCTGAAGACGCGGATGCGTTCCCGGGCCCAGCCGAACTGCACGTTGTCGTTGGTGCGTACCGGGCCGGCCACGCGCAGGCTGGAGGGAAACAGCGGATTCTCGCTGGTGATGGTGCTGCCCGGGTCGAACGCCGGGGCCTTCGTCGCCAGGTCCGCGGCGCGCTGCTTGGCTTCGCTGATCCGGGTGGTATTGACCGGGTGGGAGCGGAGGTAGTCGGGCGTGCGCTCGCGCTCGCCACCCTGATTCACCCGCGAGATCGTCTGCATGCGGGTGAACATGTTTGCCATCGCATTCGGGTCGTAACCGCCGCGGGCGAGGGTCTGGATGCCGAGCCGGTCGGCCTCGGATTCGTTGGAGCGGGTGTAGTCGATCTGCCGCTGGATCATGAGCGCCTGCGCCGACGCCAGCGCCGCCATCGACGCGTCGTCAGAGGAGTTGCCGCCCGCGGACTGGGCGATCGCGATCGCGCCCAGCATCGCCAGCAGGATCGGCACGCTGTCCTTCTGCGCGCGTTCGACGCTGCGCAGCACATGGGTCTGGGTAACGTGGGCGACTTCATGCGACAGCACGCCCGCCACTTCGTCCTCGCTTTCCGCCGCCAGCACCAGACCGGCATTGGTGCCGATATAGCCGCCGAGCGTGGCGAATGCGTTGAACTGCCGGTCCTTCAGCATGAAGAACGTGAACGGCTGCTGCGGTTTGTCGCTGGCCGATGCCAGACGATGCCCCACCGATTGCAGCCAGCCGTCGATCAGCGGGTCGTCCAGCACATAGCCGTAATGCCGCAACTGGCTGAGCAGCATGCTGCCGTATTCCGCCTGCTTCGCGGGATTGAGCAGTTCGTTGGCCGAAGAACCGATGTCGGGCAGCCGGTTGTCCTGTGCCGGGGCCATGAACGCCGCGAGCGTGAAAGTAAGGGCAGCGACGGCGGCCGGCAAACGCATGGGCAGGATTCTCGGGTACAGATCGATGGGACAGCATGCCGCTTCCGGGCCGGATGGGCGTGAATGCGTTGTTAAGCCAGACGTCGCGGAGCTTCGACCACGCGGCGCCGGCTTCGTTCCGGGCATCGCAGCGTTGCGTGCGATGGGTGGAAAAGGCGGGGTGAGGCCTCCATCATGTCAGACGGATATCGATTGCCCCACCTTTCCGCATAACACGCGCAGCCGCGCCACGAGGAGACTGTTTTGAGCGACACCGCCCCCCAGACGCCGATCGTGATCTACACCAGCGCGATGTGCCCGTATTGCGTTTCCGCCAAGAACTTCCTGAAAAGCAAAGGCTTGAGCTGGTCCGAGATCCGGATCGATACCGACCCGGCCGAGCGTGAGCGGATGATGGCGCGGACCAAGCGTACCAGCGTGCCGCAGATCTTCGTCGGCGACGTCCATGTCGGTGGCTTCGACGACATGATGGCGCTGCATCGCGCCGGCAAATTCGAGCCGCTGCTGAACGGAGAGGGCGCATGAGCGGCGCCAGCGAAAACGACCGGATCGCCCGGAGCGACAGCGACCCTGTCGGCACGTTCACAGACTTCCGCAAGCTCATGAACGAACGCATCCTGGCCGAACCGAATCAAGTGGTCCGCCGGTTCTTCGCGCTCGACACCCAGACCTATCAGGCCGGCGCGCTCGACGTGAAGACCAAGGAATTGCTTGGCCTGGTGGCGTCGATGGTCCTGCGCTGCGACGACTGCATCAGCTACCACGTCGCCCAGTGCAGGGAAGCCGGCGTGAGCCGCGACGAGATGTTCGAAACCTTCTCGGTCGGGCTGGTGGTCGGCGGCTCCATCGTCATCCCGCACCTGCGCCGCGCGGTCGATTTCCTCGACAAACTCGAACAAGGCGACGCCACCGCCGTCGCGCCGGCGCACGACCACGGCTGAGCCCGCCGGCGGGCCGCTGGGCCGTATTCGACCATGGTCTGAATGCGGCGTTCGAGCAGGATGAGCGCCGTTACGGCATAATTCGACGGTTCTGCGTGCAGAACGCTGCCCGATCACGCTCGCAAGCCACCATCCCGAATCCCGGCCCTGCGCGCTGCGCCGGGCCTGTCTGGAACCAGATCATGACCCAAACGATTACCGTCATCCGTGGCGATGGCATCGGCCCCGAAATCATGGAGGCCGCGCTGTCCGTGCTGGACACCATGAACACCGGGCTACAGTACGAAGAGGCCGACGCCGGCATGGTCGCGCTGGAGAAACACGGCGAACTGCTGCCGCAGTCGACGCTGGACTCGATCCGCCGCAACCGCATCGCGCTCAAGAGCCCGCTGACCACGCCGGTCGGCGAGGGCTTCAGCTCGATCAACGTCGAACTGCGCAAGCGCTTCGACCTCTACGCCAACGTGCGCCCGGCGAAGTCGTTCCCGAACACCAAGTCGCGTTTCCCCACCGGCGTGGATCTGATCACCGTCCGCGAGAACACCGAGGGCGCGTACATCGGCGAAGGCCAGACGCTGTCGGAAGACGGCGAAACCGCCATGTTGACCCAGAAGATCACCCGCCGCGGCTCCGAGCGCATCGTTCGCTACGCCTTCGATCTGGCGCGCAAGACCGGCCGCAAGAAAGTCACCGTGGTCCACAAGGCCAACATCCTGAAGTCGACGTCGGGTCTGTTCCTGCGCACCGCGCGCATCGTCGCCGCCGAATATCCCGACATCCTCTGCAACGAGATGATCGTGGACAACACCTGCATGCAACTGGTGATGCGCCCGGAGCAGTTCGACATCATCGTGACGACCAACCTGTTCGGCGACATCATTTCCGACCTCTGCGCCGGCCTCGTCGGCGGCCTGGGTCTGGCGCCGGGCGCGAACATCGGCACCGAGGCGGCGATTTTCGAGGCCGTCCACGGCTCGGCGCCGGACATCGCCGGCAAGGGCGTCGCCAATCCCTGCGCGCTGCTGTTGGCGATCGGCCAGATGCTCGACCACGTCGGGCAGCCGGACAACGCTACCCGTCTGCGTCACGCCATCGTCGCTACCCTGGAAGCCAGGGATTCGCTCACTCCGGATCTCGGCGGCACCGGCAATACCATGTCCTTCGCCAAGGCGATCGCCAGCCGGCTTTGAAGCTGCGGCCGGGGACGTTCGTGCGGTTTGAGACGCAAAAAAACGGGGCGCCTGAAGCGCCCCGTTTTCTTTCTTGGTTTTTTTGTTCGCTGGTCCGGGATCAGTCGCGCGACTGCAGTTTCGACAGCAGGCGCAGCAGTTCGAGGTACAACCACACCAGGGTGACCATCAGACCGAAAGCGCCGAACCACTCCATGTATTTCGGTGCGCCGGCTTCGACGCCGCTCTCGATGAAATCGAAGTCGAGCACCAGGTTCAGCGACGCGATCACCACCACGAACAGGCTGAAACCGATGCCGATGAGGCCGGATTCGTGGATGAACGGGATCTTGATGCCGAACAGGCCGAGCACGATGGTGGCCAGATAAATCAACATGATGCCGCCGGTCGCAGCGGCCACGCCGAGCTTGAAGTTCTCGGTCGCCTTGATCAGGCCGGAGCGGTAAGCGAAGAGCAATGCGAACATGATGCCGAAGGTCAGCATCACCGCCTGCAGCACGATGCCCTGGAATTGGGCGTTGTAGATCGCCGAGATCGAGCCGAGGAAGAAACCTTCGACCAGTGCGTACAGCGGTGCGGTGACCGGCGACCATTCTTTCTTGAACGTCGTCACCAGCGCCAGCACCAGGCCGCCGATGGCGCCGCCCCACAGATAGATCATCGCGCCGGGGGCGACTTCGCCGGTCGGCGTCATCGTCTGCGACCAGGCGAAGGCTGCAGTGAGAACCGTCATCAACAGCAGCATGCCGGTCTTGTTGACCGTGCCGTTGAGGGTCATCGTGCCGGCTTTGCCGGGATACGCGACGCCGCTGCTGAGATCGAGGAAAGTGGAGTCCTTGAGGACCGGGTTGCCGCTGCGCATGGTGTCTCCTTCGAGGACGGTTGGCGTATGGAATCGTGTCTAGGGACAAAGCATACCTCTACAGACGGCGTATCGTACGCGTTGACAGCGAGGCCCGGGGTTTGGACAATACCCGACCTGCCGGGGACCGGGCCGCACTTCACCCCGGTCGCCGCTCTTCGGCGGGGTATAGCGCAGTCTGGTAGCGCGCCTGCTTTGGGAGCAGGATGTCGGGGGTTCGAATCCCTCTACCCCGACCATTCCGAAGTTCCCCGCAGGCATGCTCCACTCCATCCGTCCCGGCTATCATGCGCACATGCGCCCGTAGCTCAACCGGATAGAGCACCGGCCTTCTAAGCCGGCGGTTGCAGGTTCGAGTCCTGCCGGGCGCGCCAATGCGACAGTGCGACAACGGCTCGACAGGATGATCGGGCGGCGGGAGCCTCGGAGGCGATCCCACTAATTTTCAGGTTTCTGCGGCGGATGTATTCAATGGTGGATGTAGCTCAGTTGGTTAGAGCACCGGATTGTGATTCCGGGGGTCGCGGGTTCAAATCCCGTCTTCCACCCCATATCTAAAACATGCAGTGGGTTCCTGACGCTTCCGCAAGTTGTTACAATATTCGAACAATTTCAGGGCTGTTAGCTCAGTTGGTAGAGCAGTTGACTCTTAATCAATAGGTCGAAGGTTCGAATCCTTCACAGCCCACCAGTTCCAGGAAACGCCCGGCTCGCGCCGGGCGTTTTTCTTTGGGGCCGCCCAGCGCGCCGACCATCTGCCTTAGAATGCAGCCCATGCGAGGGTGGCGAAATTGGTAGACGCAACAGATTTAGGTTCTGTCGCCGTAAGGTGTGGGGGTTCGAGTCCCCCCTCTCGCACAAGGCGCAGTGGAAAATCCGCTGCACGTAGATCAACGAACAGCGGCAAGGAGGCCCGCTTCGCACCGGCTTTCCGTCAGGTTTTCGAAGCGCCGGCCATTGGGCCGACATCCAGGCGCGCGCCTCGCCGTGTCGCAGGGCACGACGCGATTCCACGAAACTGGCGGGAAACGACGTAATCGGCCAAACTACTCCGTTCCGCCGGCTGGGTCCGTCACGAGCGTCGCGACGGTCCGATCCGGCCATCCAGCTTTCCACCACATCAACAACAACACGGGCCGCGGGCGTGCGCGCGGCAGCAGGAGTCGTCAGCAATGCAAGTTTCAGTCGAATCCGTGGGTAACCTCGAGCGCCGGATGACCCTGCGCGTGCCGACCGACAGCGTCGAGAGCCAGATCGGCGGCCGTCTGCGCGAAATCGCGCGGACCGCCAAGATCAAGGGCTTCCGCCCGGGCAAGGTGCCGGCGAAGGTCATCGAGCAGCGCTACGGCGCCCAGGTGCGCGGCGAAGTCGTCGACGACCTCCTGCAACAGGGCTTCGATCAGGGCATACGCGAGAACGCGCTGCGTCTGGCCGGTGCGCCGCGCATCGAGCCGTCCGAAGCGGGCGAGGGCGAACTGGCCTATGTCGCGACCTTCGAGGTCGTGCCGGACTTCGGCGATATCGACGTAAGCGCGCTGCAAGTGGTGCGCCACACCGCCGAGATCGGTGAAGACGACATCGATCGCATGATCGAGAATCTGCGCCTGCAGCGCCGTAGCTGGACCCTGGTGAACCGTCCGGCCCAGGCCGGCGATGCCGCCGACGTGGAAACGTGGTCGATGGTCGACGGCGAGCGCCTGCCCGCCGAAGGCGCCGAGCGCGGTGTGACCATGATCGGTTCGGGCGCCATGTTCGCCGACATCGAAAATGCGCTGATCGGCATGAGCGCCGGCGAAGACAAGACCCTGACCGTCGATTTCCCGGAAGGCTGGCGCGTGCCGCAGTTGGCCGGCAAGCAGGTCGTGGTCAACGTGAAAGTCGAACAGATCTCCGAGCCCGTACTGCCGGACGTCGATCCCGAATTCATCAAGAGCTTCGGCGTGAAGTCGGGCGAAATGGCCCAGTTCCGCACCGAAATCCGCAACAACCTCGAGCGCGAGCTCAAGGGCGCGCTGATGAGTCGCCTACGCCGCGAAGTGGGCGAGCAACTGATCGCCACCTACGCGCATGTCGAGATGCCCGCGCGGGTCGTGGAAAGCGAAGCCCGCGCGATGCTGGCCCAGGCCGTCGAACAGTCCCGCCGTCAGGGTCGCCAGGTCGAAGCGCCGGCTGAGGCTTACCTCGAATTCATCGATTCCGCGCGCAAACGCGTCACGGTGGCCCTGCTGGTCGGCGAAATCGCCCGTCGCAACGAACTCACCCTCGACCCGAAGCGTCTGAACGAAACACTACGTCTCATCGCTTCGACCTACGAAGAACCGCAGCAGGTCATTGATTTGTACCGCAACGACCGCCAGCTCATGTCTGGCCTGCAGAATCGCGTGATGGAAGAACAGGTCATTGACTGGATCGCCGAGCGCGCTGTGCATACCGACAAACCGCTCAGCTTCCAGGAAGCGATCGCCCCGCAGTAATCTGCGCGACCGATCCGAGTTCCCCCCTTGCAATGGGTCGTGCAGAAATGCACGGCCTGCCGACCACAGGTGCCGTGACGCATGAACAGCCTTGAGACCAGAGCCTTGAATCTCGTACCGATGGTGGTCGAACAGACCAGTCGCGGCGAGCGCGCCTACGACATCTACTCCCGACTGTTGAAAGAGCGGGTGATCTTCCTCGTTGGCGGTATCGACGACTACATGGCGAACGTGATCGTCGCCCAGTTGCTGTTCCTCGAAGCGGAAAACCCCGAGAAGGACATCAGCCTCTACATCAATTCGCCGGGCGGCATCGTCACATCGGGCATGGCGATCTACGACACCATGCAGTTCATCAAGCCGGACGTGAGCACGATCTGCGTCGGTCAGGCGGCCAGCATGGGCGCGCTGCTGCTCACCGCGGGCGCCAAGGGCAAGCGTTATGCCCTGCCGAATTCACGGGTCATGATCCACCAGCCTCTGGGCGGCTTCCAAGGTCAGGCGACGGATATCGACATCCACGCCCGCGAGATCCTGGGCATGAAGCAGCGCCTGAACGAGATCCTGTCCCACCACACCGGCCAGTCGCTCGACACCATCGCCAAAGACACCGAACGCGACAATTTCAAGAGCGCCGAGGCCTCCCGCGACTACGGTCTGGTGGATCACGTTCTCGAACGCCGCCCGGAAGATTCGATTCAGCCGGCATAAGCAACTGATTTTCATGAGAATCCAGCTTCCCTTCGCGACGCGCTTGCGGCTGGGGACTTGGATGCTATCCTCCCAACATCCAGCGCAGATACCGACAGCAGCATGAGCGAAGACCGGCAAGGCCGCAGCGGCGACAGCAACAAGATCCTGTATTGCTCGTTCTGCGGGAAAAGCCAACACGAAGTCCGCAAACTGATTGCGGGCCCGAGCGTGTTCATCTGCGACGAATGCGTCGAGTTGTGCAACGACATCATCCGCGAGGAATTGGAAGAGAAGGCGCAGGCAACGCGCAGTCATCTACCCAAACCGCGCGAGATTCTCGAGGTCCTCGACCAGTACGTGATCGGCCAGCCCCGCGCCAAGAAGACATTGGCGGTGGCGGTCTACAACCACTACAAGCGGATCGAGAGTCGGCAGAAGAACGACGACATCGAGTTGGCCAAGTCCAACATCCTGCTGATCGGTCCGACCGGTTCAGGCAAGACGCTGTTGGCCGAGACTCTGGCCCGTCTGCTCAATGTGCCGTTCACCATCGCCGACGCGACCACGCTCACCGAAGCGGGTTACGTCGGCGAGGACGTCGAGAACATCATCCAGAAGCTGCTGCAGAAGTGCGACTACGATGTAGAGAAGGCTCAGCAGGGCATCGTCTACATCGACGAAATCGACAAGATCTCGCGCAAAAGCGAGAACCCGTCGATCACTCGCGACGTGTCGGGCGAAGGCGTGCAGCAGGCATTGCTCAAGCTGATCGAAGGCACCGTCGCCAGCGTGCCGCCGCAGGGCGGGCGCAAGCATCCGCAGCAGGAATTCCTGCAGGTCGACACCCGCAATATCCTGTTCATCGTCGGCGGCGCGTTCGCCGGCCTCGACAAGATCATCCAGCAGCGCAGCACCGAAGCCGGCGGTATCGGTTTCGGCGCCAAGCTCAAGAGCTCCGAACGCAAGGCCGACGTCAGCAAGGTGTTGTTCGATGTCGAGCCTGAGGATCTGATCAAGTTCGGCCTGATCCCGGAGTTCGTCGGTCGCCTGCCGGTGGTCGCGACCCTGGAAGAACTGGACGAGCCCGCGTTGGTCAAGATCCTCACCGAGCCGAAGAACGCGATCAGCAAACAGTTCAAGAAGCTGTTCGAGATGGAAGGCGTGGAATTGGAGTTCCGCCCGGACGCGCTCGCCGCGATCGCGCGCAAGGCGCTCAAGCGCAAGACAGGTGCCCGTGGCCTGCGCACCATCGTCGAATCGGTGCTGCTGGACACCATGTACGAGCTGCCGTCGCTGGAAAGCGTCAGCAAGGTGGTGGTCGACGAATCCGTGATCGAACACAAGTCCGAGCCTTACCTGATCTACGAGACGCCGCCGAACAAAGTTGCGTCCGCCGAATAGACGGGCGGCTTCACACCAGCGTCCATCGCGTTGCGCAGACGGGCATTCCAACATCGTTGGAGTGCCCGTTCGCTTTGGGCGGTCCGTCGCACATATTCCTCTAAAGAATGTCGAATGCGGGCTTCCTTGTCCGCTTGGCGGCGTGCGCTTGCATCCAGCGGCGCATGACCCCATAACGGTGCCGAAGGTCGTTCGCCCACCATGGCGGGGGCCGCGAATATCGACCGGAGCCCCCATGACCACCGATCTTGCCGTCAGCGTCCTCCCCGAATTGCCTGTGCTGCCGCTGCGCGATGTCGTGGTGTTTCCCAGCATGGTCATCCCGCTGTTCGTCGGTCGCGAGAAATCGATCAAGGCGCTCGATATCGCGATGGATCTCGACAAGCGCATCCTGCTGGTCGCGCAGAAATCGCCCGAGACCGACGATCCGGGCGCGGCCGATCTCTACGAAGTCGGTACGCTCGCCCAAGTATTGCAATTGCTGAAACTGCCCGACGGCACCATCAAGGTGCTGGTGGAAGGCGTCTCGCGCGTGCGCGTGAAACAGGTACGGGAGTTCGACGGCGCGCTCGCCGGCAAGGCGGATCTGCTGGACGCCGCGGAACAGCGCGACCCGCGTGAGGTCGAGGCGATCGTGCGTTCGCTGATGGGGCTGTTCGAGCAGTACATCAAGACCAATCGCAAGCTGCCGCCGGAACTGATGCAGACGTTGTCGGGTATCGATGAGCCGAACCGGCTGGCCGACACCATTTCCGCGCATCTGAGCGTGCGTCTCGCCGAAAAGCAGCGCCTGCTCGAAGCGGTGGATGTCGCCCAGCGACTGGAACTGCTGGTGGGACTGGTCGACGGCGAGATCGATGTGCAGCAGTTGGAAAAGCGCATCCGCGGCCGGGTGAAGTCGCAGATGGAGAAGAGCCAGCGCGAGTACTACCTCAACGAACAGATGAAGGCGATCCAGAAAGAACTGGGCGACCTCGACGACGCGCCGAACGACATCGAGGACATCACCCGCAAGATCGCCGAAGCCGGCATGCCCAAGCCGGTGGAAACCAAGGCCAAGGCCGAGCTCAACAAGCTCAAGCAGATGTCGCCGATGTCCGCCGAAGCCGCGGTCGTGCGCAATTATCTGGACTGGCTGCTAGGCGTGCCGTGGAAGAAGCGCACCAAGATCCGCAAGGATCTGAAGGTCGCGCAGGAAACCCTGGACGCCGATCACTACGGTCTCGAAAAAGTCAAAGAGCGCATCCTCGAATATCTCGCGGTGCAGACCCGCGTGAAACACATGAAGGGTGCGATCCTGTGCCTGGTCGGCCCGCCGGGCGTGGGCAAGACCTCGCTTGGGCAGAGCATCGCCAAGGCGACCAACCGCAAATTCGTGCGCATGTCGCTGGGCGGGGTGCGCGATGAGGCCGAGATCCGCGGCCATCGCCGGACCTATGTCGGCTCGATGCCGGGTCGCATCGTCCAGAACCTCACCAAGGCCGGCACCAAGAATCCACTGTTCGTGCTGGACGAGATCGACAAGATGTCGATGGATTTCCGCGGCGACCCGTCGTCCGCCCTGCTGGAAGTGCTGGATCCCGAACAGAACAACGCGTTCAACGACCACTATCTCGAAGTCGATTTCGATCTGTCCGAAGTGATGTTCGTCGCGACTTCGAATTCGCTGAACATCCCCGGCCCGCTGCTCGATCGCATGGAAGTGATCCGCATCCCGGGTTACACCGAGGAAGAAAAGCTCAATATCGCAGAACGCTATCTGTTGCCGAAACAGTTGAAAGCGAACGGCCTGAAAGCCGGCGAGTTGAAGATCGCCCAGGATGCGATCCGAGACATCGTGCGCTATTACACGCGCGAGTCCGGCGTGCGCAACCTCGAGCGCGAGATCTCGAAGATCTGCCGCAAGGTGGTCAAGGAGATCGCGCTGGCTGGTGCGCAGAAGTCGGGCAAGGGCGTGAAGGCTGTCTCCGTTTCGTCGAAGAATCTCGACAAGTATCTGGGCGTTCGACGCTTCGATTTCGGTCGCGCCGAAAGCGACAACGAAATCGGCATGGTCACGGGCTTGGCCTGGACTGAAGTCGGCGGCGATCTGCTGCAGATCGAATCCACGCTGATGCCGGGCAAGGGCCAGTTGATCCTCACCGGCCAGCTCGGCGACGTGATGAAGGAATCCGCATCTGCGGCGCTGTCGGTCGTGCGTTCGCGCGCGGAACGGCTCGGGATCGACGTCGATTTCCTGCAGAAGATCGATGTCCATCTGCACGTGCCGGACGGCGCGACGCCTAAGGACGGCCCCAGCGCGGGCGCGGCGATGACCACGGCGCTGGTGTCGGCGCTGACCAAGGTGCCGGTGCGTTCGGACATCGCGATGACCGGCGAGATCACGCTGCGCGGCAAGGTTACTGCGATCGGTGGGTTGAAGGAGAAATTGTTGGCCGCGCTGCGCGGTGGCATCCGCACCGTCCTGATTCCGGAAGAGAACCGCAAGGATCTCGCCGACATTCCGAAGACCGTCACCGATCAGATCAGGATCGTGCCGGTGCGCTGGATCGACGAAGTGCTGGATCTCGCGCTCGAACATCCGATCGCGCCGGCCGCGACCGACAAGGATGCGAAGAAGGATGCGCGTCCGGCTGCGCGCAAACGCGCGAAGCCCGCTGCGTCGAATCGCCGCGAAGAGAGAAAACACTGAACCTGCACTGATCGGAAGATACTGTCCTGATGACGGCATGTTTCGCGTTTTCACCGTATTTTCACGCCTTTTAGAGGGTTTTTTGTTGCGTGGGGCAAACCCCGCTGGTATAACGGTCGCCTGTCGCCGCGGCATCGCCCGCGTCGTTTCCTGGGTCGAACGTGCGGAGCCGCGTTCCTGTCGCCATCTGTCGACAACCTCTTCTTCTCAACCGATATGGGAGTCTCAACATGAACAAAGCCGAGCTCATCGACGCGATCGCCGGTGCCGCAGAATTGTCCAAGGCCGATGCCGGCCGCGCGCTCGACGCGACCGTTGCCGCCATCACCAAAGCGCTGCAGAAGGGCGACACCGTGACCGTGATCGGCTTCGGTTCTTTCGTTGTCCGCGAGCGCGCCGCGCGTACCGGCCGCAACCCGAAGACGGGCGAAGAACTGCAGATCGCGGCTTCCAAGAATCCGGTCTTCAAGGCTGGCAAAGCGCTGAAGGATGCCGTAAACTAATCAGCTCTTCTCGTTGGGGTGCTTAGCTCAGCGGTAGAGCGTCTCCTTTACACGGAGAGGGTCGGGGGTTCGAAACCCTCAGCACCCACCAGAGGCGCAAGAAGGTCGAAAGGTATTCCGTTCGATCATCGAACTGCGGTAAAGTCCGTAGTGTTGCAGGGTAAAATGCGGAGTGGTAGTTCAGTCGGTTAGAATGCTGGCCTGTCACGCCGGAGGTCGCGGGTTCGAGTCCCGTCCACTCCGCCAATTCCTTCAGATTCAGTTCTTGCCTTCGGGCAGGGCTCCAAAGGCACCGGAAACGGTGCCTTTGTCGTTTCCGGGCTCTAGAACAAGCACCGGAACCCCGCATCCGAAGCGTTTTTTGGCGGATTTCGTGCCACGCGGGCATGTTGCGGCACGTCGCTCCGGCTACACTTAGCGGCTCCTCATTCGGCACGCCTCGCCAATGCTGCAAGCCTTACGCGAAAAATCCTCCGGTTGGATCGCCACCATCATTCTCGGGATGCTGATGATCCCGTTCGCCTTTTTCGGCATGGAGCAGTATCTGTTCCAGCGCAACGACACGTTCGTGGCCAAGATCGAGGCCCCGCCGGCCTGGTGGTCGTCCGCGCCGGACTGGTGGCTGGTGCGCAAGGCGCTCTGGCAGAAGGAAGAGATCAGCGTCGATCAATTCCGCGCCAAGTTCGAGGATGTGCGCCAGCAGCAGCGTCAGGCCGCGGGCGAGAACTTCGATGTGCGCGAGTTCGAAAGCCTCGACAACAAGCGCAGGATCCTCGAAAGCCTGATCGACGAGAGCGTGATGCGTCTGGCCACCGAGCGCGAGGGCATCGCGATCGGCGATGCGCAGGTGCGCGACACCATCGAATCGATTCCCGAATTCCAGATCGACGGTAAATTCGACCTGCAGCGCTATCGCAGGTCGCTGGCCTCCGGCGTTCCGCCGAGAACGCCCGCCGAATTCGACCAGCAAGTGCGCGATACGCTCAAACAGCAACTGCTCGCGTCGCGGCTGCGCAACTCCGCATTCGTCACCAACGCCGAAGGCCAGCGTCTGATCTCGCTGCTCAGCGAAACGCGCGATGTGTCCTATGCGGTCCTGCCGGTATCGGTCGATACCGCACCGGTGACGGCGGCCGAGATCGCGAGCTGGTACAAGGCGCATCCGGACGATTTCCGCTCGCCGGAGATGGTAACGATCGAGTATGTCGATATCGACGCTGCGACCATGGCATCGCCAGTGGTTGCCGATGAGAATGCGCTGAGGGTGCAGTACGAGCAGGACAAGGCGCGTTTCATCGAACCCGAGCAGCGCCTCACTTCGCACATTCTTGTGAAGGTCGAAGCCGGCGCCGATGCCGCAGCGCAGAAAGCGGCCGAGGCGAAGGCCAACGCGCTGGCGGTGCAGGCGAAGGCGGCGGGCGCGGATTTCGCCGCGCTCGCGCGCCAGAACTCCGAAGACGGCGGCTCGAAGGATGCCGGTGGCGATCTGGGCTGGATCGCCAAGAACGGACAGATGGTCAAAGCGTTCGAGGACGCCGTGTTCGCCACTCCGACGGGCACCATTTCCGGGCCGACCAAGAGCGAATTCGGCTGGCACATCATCCAGGTGCGCGAGATCAAGGCCGGGCGCGAAATGCCGTTCGACCAGGCCCGTCCGGAACTGGAGCGCATGCTGGCCGAGAGCGCCCGCGAGCGCGCCTACAACGAATTGAGCGGCAAGCTGGTCGACGAAGTGCTGAAGAGTCCGGCGTCGCTGGCGCCAGCGGCTCGAAGCGCGAACCTGCAAGTGCAGAAGCTCGGCCCGTTCGCGCGTGGTCAGGGTACCGGCATCGCCGCCAATCCGGCGGTGCTGCGCGCTGCCTTCTCCGAGGCGCTGATCGAGAGCCGCATGGTCAGCGATGCGATCGAGATCGCGCCCAACCACAGCGTGCTGATCCGGGTGATCGAACATACGCCGGAACGCGTGCAGCCGCTTGACAAGGTCGGGCCGCAGGTCGTGGCCGCAGTGCGTGCGGATCGTGCGGGCAAGGCGGCCGAAGCCGAGGCCGAAGCTGCGCTCGCGCGCATCAGGAAAGGCGAGTCGCTGGCCACGATCGCTGCGGCGAAACAATGGGTTGTCGCGAGTGTCCCGGCGGTGCCGCGTAATGCGCCGGTGCCCGACGCCGTTGCGTCGGAGGCCTACTTCCTGGTGCAGGCGCCGGCGGCTGGCAAGACATCGCCCGGCAAAGTACGCGGCCAGAACGGCCAGATGATCGTCTTCGAGGTGACCAAGGTCGGCAAGGGCAGCGCCGATGAGGTGACTCCGGAGATGCGTGCGGGTTTCCTGCGCGAACTGGCGCCGCGGATCGGCGAACAGGACGCGCTGGCCGTCGGCAAGGCCGAGCGCAAGCGGATGAAGGTGGAAATCGCCGAAGACCGCCTGTAGAAGCCGCCTGTAAACCGCTTCGAAATCGATCCAAATAAAGAAGCCCGGCATCGCCGGGCTTCTTTATTGCGGGCATTGAAGAGGCGCGCTTACTCGTTGCCGATTCCGGTCATGCCGACGATGTTGTATCCGGCATCGACATAGGTGATTTCGCCGGTCATGCCCGAGGCCATGTCCGAGCACATGAATGCGGCGACATTGCCGACGTCCTCGATGGTGACGGTGCGGCGCAGCGGTGCGTTCTGTTCGACATGGCGGAGGATCGTGCGGAATCCGGTGATGCCGGCCGCAGCCAGGGTCTTGATCGGGCCGGCCGAGATCGCGTTGACGCGGGTGCCTTCCGGGCCAAGGTTATAGGCCAGATAGCGCACCGTCGATTCCAGACTGGCTTTGGCCACGCCCATCAGGTTGTAGCCCGCCAGCGCGCGTTCGGCGCCGAGATACGAGAGCGTCAGCACCGCGCCGTTGCGGCCCGCCATCATCGGCCGCGCGGCGTTGGCCATCGCCGCCAGAGAGTACGCCGAGATATCGTGGGCGATGGCGAAGTTCTCGCGGGTCAGGCCGTCGAGGAACTGGCCGGTGATCGCTTCGCGCGGGGCGAAAGCGATGGCGTGGATCAGGATGTCGAAACCGTCCCAGTGCTTGCCGAGTTCGTCGAAACAGGCGGCGATCTGGGCATCGTCGGAGACGTCCAGCGGCAGCACGATGCTGGAACCGTACTCGGCGGCCGCGCTTTCGACGCGCGACTTCAGTTTCTCGTTCTGGTAAGTGAAGGCCAGTTCCGCACCCTCGCGGCGCATGGCTTCGGCGATACCGGACGCGATCGAGCGCTCGCTGGCGATGCCGGTGATGAGGGCGCGTTTGCCTTGCAGAAAACCCATGGTCGTCTCATGTGTCCGTCGGGGCGTTCAGTGTGCCATGGCCGGCCGGCCGTGGGCTGCCGTATGGTCCCGGCGCGCGTCGTGGACGCACGCCTTCAGACCCGGAACACGTCCTTCCAGCGGCGCAGCTCGGTGAAGGTTTCCAGCCGATCCGCGGGTGCGCGGCCGAGGCGCGCGGCGATGGCGTCGCGTACGCCCGGCGTATCGCAGCGCAGGAACGGATTGGTCGCGATTTCCTGCGCGATGGTGCTGGGCAATGTCGGTTCCGAGGCCGCGCGCAGCATGCGCACCGTCTCCGCACGCGCCAGCAGCGCCGGATTGTGCGGGTCTACGGCCAGCGCGAACGCGGCGTTGCTCTGCGTGTATTCGTGCGTGCAGCAGACGAGGGTGTGGCCGGGCAGCGCGGCGAACGCATCCAGCGACGCCAGCATCTGTGCCGGTGTGCCCTCGAACAGCCGGCCGCAGCCGAGGCTGAAGAGGGTGTCGCCGCAGAACAGCGGGCCGGAACCGATGTCCCCGCTGTCGGGCTTGCCGTGGAATGCGATGTGGCTGCGGGTGTGACCCGGTACTTCGAGGATATCGAAGCGCCAATCCGCGACGACCACGCTGTCGCCTTGGCCCACGCGATGGGTCGCGATGTCGATGCGCGGGTCGTGCGGCGCGTGGATTTCGATCTCCGGCCAGCGCGCTTTCAGGGCAGCCAGGCCGCCGATGTGGTCGGGGTGGTGGTGAGTGACCAGCACCGCGATCGGCCGAAGCCCGTCCGCGGCCGCGGCCAGCACGGGGCCTGCATCGCCGGGATCGACCACCAGCGCACGACCGTCGTCTCCGGCCAGGGTCCAGATGTAGTTGTCGTCGAAAGCGGGAAGGGGGTGCAGGCGCATGGGCATCGAGGGGGCGGGGAGGCGGGACAGCGGCTTACAATGACACGATGCCTGCTTTGTCCTCTCCCGCACAGTCCGAGTCCGCGATGCAGTGGTTCCTGCTCCCGGCCGGGCAGGCGGTTCTCGACAGCGAACACACCATCGTTGCCGATGCGCTGGCGGCGCATCCGGTGGTGGGGCTGCCGTGGCTGTGGCTGGCGCCTGTCGCCGCCGCCGAACCGCCCGCAGGCCGGGGGCTGCGTCTCAGCCCTGCAGGCGACGGCTGGCAGGGTCCGATCCGCTGCCGTCTGCCGCTGCCGTTGGCCAGCGAATCCCTCGGCGCGGTGGTGCTGCAGCATGTCGGCGATGCACGGATCGACGCCGCGGGCTTGATCGAGGAATGCGCCCGGCTGCTGGTCCCCGGTGGGCGGTTGTTGCTGCTGGGCATGAATCCGCTGTCGCCCTATCGCCTGCGCTGGCATCGCGCCGGCCTGACCGGGCACGATCCATCCACTTGGCGTCGTCTGCTGACCGACGCGGGCCTTGCGCCGGACACGGCCGCGCAGGGGATCGGCCCGCAGTGGTCCCCGACCGCGTCGCCCAGCCTGCAGTCCGGCCTCGGCTTGCGTGCGGCCTATCTGCTGCGCGCCGAGAAACGCGCCTTCCCGATGACCCCGTTGCGCCTGCGCAAACCGCTGGCGCTGTCGGACGGCGTCTCCGCCGCGTGAAGTATCGCGATCGGACATTCCTACCTGGCCCTTCGACTTGAGCAATCTGCCTTGAAGCACGACGAAACAGCGTCTACCGACGTCAAACACATCGAAATCCATACCGACGGCGCCTGCCTCGGCAATCCTGGCCCGGGCGGCTGGGCTGCGCTGCTGCGCTACAAGGCGCGCGAACGCGAGATCGCCGGCGGCGAGGTGCTGACCACCAACAATCGGATGGAGCTGATGGCGGCGATCATGGGGTTGGAAACGCTGACCGAAGCCTGCGTGGTCACCCTGTTCACCGATTCGCAGTACGTGCGCCAGGGCATCACCGAATGGATGCCGAACTGGGTGCGCCGCAAGTGGAAGACCGCCGGCGGCGATCCGGTGAAGAACCGCGACCTCTGGGAACGCCTGCACGCCGCGGCCCAGCGCCATCGCATCGACTGGCGCTGGGTGAAGGGCCACTCCGGCGATCCCGACAACGAGCGCGTCGATGTCCTGGCCCGCGATCAGGCGGTCATTTACAAGCAACAGGACACCGCCCGCGCATGAGACAGATCGTCCTCGATACCGAAACCACCGGGCTGGAATGGAAGAAGGGCAATCGCGTGGTCGAAATCGGCTGCGTGGAGCTGGTGGAGCGTCGGCCCACCGGCCGCACCTACCAGCAGTACATCCATCCCGACCGCGAATTCGAGCCCGGCGCCCAGGAAGTCACCGGCCTGACCCTCGAATTCCTCGCCGACAAACCGCGTTTCGCCGAAATCGCCGACGCTTTCCTCGAATTTATCGACGGCGCCGAACTCATCATCCACAACGCGGCCTTCGACGTCGGTTTCCTCGACAACGAACTTTCGATGCTCGGCCCGCAGTACGGCCGCCTGCGCGACCGGGTCAGCGGCATCGAGGACTCGCTGGACATGGCGCGCAAACGCTATCCCGGCCAACGCAACTCGCTGGATGCGCTGTGCAAGCGCCTCGACGTGAACAACGCCCATCGTCAGCTGCACGGCGCGCTGCTCGACTCGCAGCTGCTGGCCGAGGTGTATCTGGCCCTGACCTCCGGACAGAGCGAGATCGGCTTCGGCAACCCGGTGGGCAGCGAGAGCGCCGCCGAGGTGGCTGCCGCGGCATTCACCGCGACGCCGGTGGATGCCGCGCTGCGCCCGCGGGTACGTGCGACCCCGGATGAACTGGCGGCCCATGCCGCCCGCCTCGATGCGATCCGCAAGAAGGCCGGGCGCTGCGTGTGGGAGTTGGGTTGAGATAGGGGGGCCGAACCTGAAAATCCGTTCAGTTCCGGCTCGCCATCGCGGGCGCGCGGCGCATTCGCCGGGCGAATGCGCTGTCGGGGTGACTGTACAATCCGCCGGTTATTTCGCTTATCGGGAGCATTCGAGTGCAGACATGGCTTGTGACCGGCGGCGCCGGTTTCATCGGTGGTAACTTCGTTCTGGACGCCGTCGCCAGCGGCGTCCGGATCATCAATCTGGATGCGCTGACCTACGCCGGCAATCTCGACACGCTGGCCTCGCTCGAAGGCAATCCGGGCCACCTCTTCGCGAAAGGCGACATCGGCGACCGCACACTGGTCGCTGCGCTGCTCGCCGAGCACCGGCCCGACGCGGTGGTGAACTTCGCGGCCGAGAGCCACGTCGACCGCTCCATCGACGGCCCGGCCGCCTTCGTGCAGACCAACGTCGTCGGCACCCTCGGCCTGCTGGAATGCGTGCGCGACTACTGGAAGGGCCTCGAAGGCGCGGGCCGGGACGGCTTCCGTTTCCTGCACGTGTCCACCGACGAGGTCTACGGTTCGCTCGGCGACACCGGCAAATTCACCGAGACCACACCCTACGCGCCGAACTCGCCGTATTCCGCGTCCAAGGCGGCATCGGACCATCTGGTCCGCGCTTTTCACCACACCTACGGGCTGCCGGTGCTCACCACCAACTGCTCCAACAATTACGGCCCGTACCAGTTTCCCGAGAAACTCATTCCGCTGATCATCGCCAAGGCGCTCGCCGGCGAGCCGCTGCCGGTGTACGGCGACGGCCGCAACGTGCGTGACTGGCTGTACGTCGGCGATCACTGCAGCGCGATCCGCACCGTCCTGGAACGGGGCCGTCCGGGCGAAACCTACAACGTCGGCGGCGAAGCCGAGCGCGAGAACATCACCGTTGTGAAGACGATCTGCGCGCTGCTCGACCAGCGCCGCCCGCTCGCCGACGGCCGCGCGCGCGAATCGCTCATCACCTACGTCAAGGATCGCCCCGGCCACGACCGCCGCTACGCCATCGACGCTTCCAAACTGCACGGCGAACTCGGCTGGGCGCCGTCGATGACCTTCGAACAGGGCATCGCACGCACCGTCGACTGGTATCTCGACCAGCAGCCGTGGGTGCAGCGCGTGCTCGACGGCAGCTATCGCCTGGAACGTATTGGAAGCGCGGTATGACCGCGCGCATCGGGAGCGCGGCATGACCGCACGCAAGGGCATCATCCTGGCCGGCGGTTCCGGCACGCGGCTGTATCCGATCACTCAGGCGATCAGCAAGCAGCTGCTGCCTGTCTACGACAAGCCGATGATCTATTACCCGCTCAGCGTGCTGATGCTGGCGGGCATCCGCGAAGTGCTGGTGATCAACACGCCGCATGAGCAGGCGCTGTTCAAGACGCTGCTGGGCGACGGCTCGCAGTGGGGTATGCGCATCGAATACGCGGCGCAGCCGAGCCCGGATGGTCTGGCCCAGGCGTATCTGATCGGCCGCGAGTTCGTGGATGGCCAGCCGAGCTGCCTGGTGCTGGGCGACAACATCTTCCACGGCCCGGGCCTGACCAACATGCTGAAGGAAGCCGACAAGCTGCAGCACGGCGCAACCGTGTTCGGCTACTGGGTGAGCGACCCGGAGCGTTACGGCGTGGCCGAATTCGATGCCGGCGGCAAAGTCGTCGGGCTCGAAGAAAAGCCCGCCAGGCCGAAATCGAATTACGCCGTCACCGGCCTGTACTTCTACGACGGCCGTGCCAGCGATTTCGCCGCGGATCTCAAGCCGTCTCCGCGCGGCGAACTGGAGATCACCGATCTCAACCGCCGCTATCTCGAAGAAGGTTCGCTGCATCTGCAGCAGCTCGGCCGCGGCTATGCCTGGCTGGATACCGGCACACATCAGTCGCTGCTCGAAGCCTCGAACTACATCGAGACCATCGAAGCGCGTCAGGGCCTGCGCGTGTGCTGCCCCGAAGAAATCGCCTGGAACAACGGCTGGATCGACGCCGCGCAGCTGGAGACGCTGGCCAAGCCGCTGGCCAAGAACGGCTATGGCCAATATCTGCTGGGCCTGGCCGAGCGTGGATTCGTTCCATGAGCAGGCCGTCAATGAGCAGGCCGTCAATGAGCATCCCGTCAATCAACGCGGCCAACGCATGAAAGTCATCGAAACCGATCTTCCCGGCTGCATCGTCATCGAACCGCAGGTGTTCGGCGACAGCCGCGGGTTTTTCTACGAATCGTTCAACCGCGACAAACTCGTCGCGCACGGGCTGACCGTGCCCGATTTCGTGCAGGGCAATGTCTCATCATCGTCGCGCGGCGTGCTGCGCGGCCTGCACTACCAATGGCCGAAGCCGCAGGGCAAATATGTGTCGGTGATCGAAGGCGAAGTGTGGGATGTCGCCGTCGATATCCGCCGCGCCTCGCCGACATTCGGTCGCTGGGCCGCGGTCGTGCTCAGCGCCGAGAACAAGCGTCATTTCTGGATACCGGCGGGCTTCGCCCATGGATTCGTGACCCTCAGCGAACGCGCGGTCTTCAGTTATCTCTGCACCGAAACCTACGACCGCGACGCCGATGCCGGCATCCGCTGGAACGATGCGGCCCTCGCGATCGACTGGCCGGTGTCGGAGCCGTCGCTGTCCGACAAGGACGCGAAGGCGCCGTTCCTCGCCGATGTGGCGCCCGAACGGCTGCCGGTGTTCGCCGCATGACGATGCGTTCGACGAGCGCTGACGCATGAAGATTCTGTTGTTCGGCGCGAACGGCCAGGTCGGGCATGAACTGCGCCGCAGCCTCGCATCGCTGGGCGAAGTCGTCGCGACCACGCGCAGCGGCATGCTGGAAGACGGCACCCCGTGCGAAACAGCGGACTTCGATATGCCGCAGTCGCTGCCTGCCCTGATCGAACGCATCGCGCCCGATGTCGTCGTCAACGCGGCGGCGTACACGGCTGTCGACCGCGCCGAGTCCGATCGCGACGCCGCCTTCCGCGCCAACGCCGAAGCGCCTCAGCGCATCGCCGAAGCCTGTGCCGCACGCGATGCGTTGCTGGTGCATTACTCCACGGATTACGTGTTCGACGGCACCGGCACGCGACCGTATCGCCCGGACGATGCCACTGCGCCGCTCGGCGTCTACGGCGAAAGCAAACTTGCGGGCGAACAGGCGGTCCAGGCCAGCGGCGCGCGACATTTGATCTTCCGCACGGCCTGGGTCTATGCCGCGCACGGCAAGAACTTCATGCGCACCATGCTGCGTTTGGCCGCGGACCGCGATGAACTGCGCGTGGTCGCCGATCAGATCGGAACGCCGACGCCTGCTGCATTGATCGCCGACACGACCGCATCCGCGCTCTCGCGTCCTTTCGTCCACAGCGGCGTGTGGCATCTCACGGCCGCCGGCGAAACCACGTGGCACGGCTTCGCCCAAGCCATCTTCGATGCCGCGCATACCCGCGGACTACTGATGCGCGTGCCGCGCGTCGTGCCGATCGCGACCGCGGACTATCCGACACCGGCGAAGCGGCCGGGATATTCGGTACTGGATACCAGCCGATTGCGATCGGATTTCGGAGTCGATCTGCCGGATTGGTCGCAAGGAGTAGCCCGAACGCTCGACGAACCAGAATCGACATCCGCAGCCTGAAACCATGGCATAACGTATAGAAACAGAGGGACTCATGAAATTCATCGCAAGCGCTCTGGTCTTGTTGCTGTCGATTCCGCCGGTCATTGCCTCGGCGCAAGTCGCCAAGCCGTACGACATCGAAGATTTCATCCGCAAACAGAAGTTCGAAGACATCAAGATCTCGCCGACGGGCGAGTACTACGCGGCCAGCGTGCGCGTCGAGCGCAAGACGGCTCTGGCGATCCTTCGCCGCAGCGACAATAAAGTGATGGCGTCGACGTCGATTCCCGGCGACCGTACGCACGTCGATGACTTCTGGTGGGTCAATGCGGATCGCGTATTGCTCAGCACGGCGGAAAAAATCGGCGCGCTCGAGGCGCCGCAGCAGACCGGCGAGCTGTATGCGGTGAATGTCGACGGCAGCAAGGGCGGCATTCTGGTCGGCCAAAGCTTCCAGGGCGAAGGCCCGGGCACGCGTATCCAGCCGCGGAAAGTGGAACAGGTCGCTGCATTCCTGGTCGACGATCTGCCGGGCAACGACAAGGACGTGATCATCTCCGTCTCGCCGTTCACTGCGGATCCGTTCACCCGCATCGAAAAAATGGATGCGTACACCGGGCGGCGCCTCCCGATCACGCAGGCGCCTGTGCGGAACGCCGATTTCGTCACCGACAATGCCGGCAAGGTACGGTTTGCGTCTGGCGAGGATATCGATCTGTCGAAACGGCTCTATTATCGCGAAGCGGACGGCAACGAGTGGAAGCTCGTCAGCGATACGCGCCAGAGCGGAATCGCGCAGTACCCGCTGGGGTTTTCTCCCGACGACAAGATCGTGTATCTGCAGGTGGAACAGGAGCAGGGTCCGGATGCGATCGTCGCCTGGGACATCGCTGCCGACAAGAAGACCGAGGTGTTCCGCGACGACAATACCGACCCGACGCCGATCTACGTCGAAGGCAAACTTTACGGCGTCCGTCTCATGGATGGCTTGCCGCGCACGCATTTCTTCGACCCGCAGTCCGCAGTCGCCAAGCTCTATCGCAAATTGGAGAAAGCCTTCGCCGGACAGCGCGTGGACATCACGTCGATGACTGCCGACGGTAAAACCGCTCTGGTGCTCGTGCGCGGCGACCGCAATCCCGGCGATTTCTTCATCTTCGATTCGACCAGCAACAAGGCCGACCGGCTGCTCGGCCGCAAGGAATGGCTCGATCCGCAGCAGGTGGCTGAAGTCAAGCCAGTGAATTTCAAAGCGCGCGACGGACTCGATATCCAGGGATATCTGACCATTCCCGTCGGCGGCGAAGCCAAGAACGCGCCGTTGATCGTGTATATCCACGGTGGTCCTTACGGCGTATACGACACCTGGGGCTTCGATCAGGACGCGCAGATCCTAGCGGCGCACGGCTATGCCGTACTGCAGGTGAATTTCCGCGGCTCCGGCAATCATGGCCGCGCCTTCCATCTGGCCGGCAAACGCCAATGGGGCGGCAAGATGCAGGACGACATCACCGATGCGACCCGTTGGGCCATCCAGCAGGGCATCGCCGATCCGAAGCGCATCTGCCTCTACGGCGCGAGCTATGGCGGCTATGCTTCGCTGATGGGCGTCGCGAAGGAGGCTGACTTGTATCGCTGCGCTGCCGGGTATGTCGGTGTCTACGATCTGCCGACCATGCACACCGATGGCGATATTCGCGACAAGGCTTCCGGTAGGACTTATCTCAGTGAATGGCTTGGACCGAAAGAGGATGTCGCCTCCGTTTCGCCTTCGCGTCTCGCGAGCCGTATCAAAGTGCCCGTGTTCCTCGCTGCGGGCGGCGAGGATGATCGCGCCCCCATCCAGCATACGGAAATGATGGAAAAAGCATTGCGCAATGCCGGGGTTCCGGTGGAAGCCGTGTATTACCCGACCGAGGGCCACGGGTTCTACAAGCTGGAAAACGAGCGCGAGTTCTACGCCAAGTTGCTGACGTTCTTCAAGAAGCATCTTGGCGGTCGCGCGCCGGTGGTCGCAGCGGTTCCTGCGAAATAGTCCGCAAACGGCACTGCCAATCCGGGAGCGCCGGGGGCGGGGCGGTCCACTGGCGCGGAACCCAGGCTGCTGGCAGGATTCGGCATCTTTCCGTCAGCCGATGCAGATCGACGGGTGATCCTCGATAGTCGCTTTTTTCGTTTGAGAGTTCATGACTTTGTTTAGATATTCCAGAGAGGGGAATTCCATGAGATTGTTCGCCACTGTTCTTTCGACCGCTTTGCTGGCGTTTCCCGGCATTGTGTCGTCGCAAGCCGCCAAGCCCCACGACCTCGAGGATTTCATCCGCGAGGACAAGTTCGAGAGCGTGACGGTGTCGCAGAAGGGGACGTATGTCGCCATGACCCGGCTCGAAGGCGACAAGACGGTCATGTACATCCTCAAGGCCGGCGATACCAAGCCGCTCACCCGGGTGGACGTCAGCGCGAAGAAAAGCCATATCTATGGCGTGAGTTGGGTAAGCGATCACCGTCTGATCTATTCGGTCGCGGTCAAGGATCAATTGGACGAACGTCCCTCCGCAACCGGGGAAATGTGGACGATCGATGCCGACGGCGGCAAGCGCAGGCAGTTGGGCGGCATGGGGATGCCGGGCATCGCTGTCATCGACACGCTCGAAAACGAGGACGATTACGTGCTCGCTACCATCTACAACGGCGGCAATGGCTTCACGACGCTCGAGCGGATCAACGTTTACGGCGGCATGAGCAAACAGATCGCGCGGGCGCCGATCCGCTACGGCTGGTTTTCGGCCGACTCGCGCGGGCAGCCGCTTTTCGCTGGCGGGCGCGATGAGCAGGACTTCACGAAGCTCTATTTCCAGGCGCCCGGGAAGGACAGCTGGACGTTGATCAACGATGAAGCCTCCAGCGGCAAGAGCATCTATCCGGCCGGCTATTCTGCGGATGGTTCGGTCGCGTATCTGCAGTCCGAAGAGGAGACCGGCCCCGATTCGATTCTCGCCTTCGATGTCGCCACAGCAACCTCGAAGACGATCAGCCGCGACGCGCTGGCCGATGCCACGCAACTGATCAATGCCATCGGAAAACGCGAAATCATCGGCGTGTTGTATGCAGGGTCGACGCCGCGATACGAGTACTTCGCGCCGGATTCTGCCGATGCCAAGTCCCATCGCTCATTGCAGACGGCGTTTCCCGGCCAGATCGTTTCTCCTGCGGCCTACACCACCGCCAAGAACGATGTGCTGATCTATGTCGACAGCGATCGCGAGCCGGGCGGCTACTATGTGATGAATCTGGAGACGCGCAAGGTTTCGCCCATGATGTTTTCGGCGGACTGGTTCGATCCGCAACGTCTGTCGCCGATGCGCGATGTCACTTTCAAAGCGCGCGATGGCCGCACGATCGCCGCCTTGCTGACGGTTCCGGTGGGCACCGATGGCAAGAATCTGCCGTTGATCATCCATCCCCACGGCGGTCCGATCGGGGTGAAGGACAGTTGGGGCTTCGACTCGACCGTACAGATGCTGGCCAGCCATGGCTATGCGGTGTTGCAGGTCAATTTCCGTGGGTCTTCCGGCTACGGGCGCGACCACATGGAAGCCGGTTATCTGCAGTGGGGCTTGAAGATGCAGGACGACCTGACCGATGCGACTCGTTGGGTGATCGGCGAAGGTATCGCCGACAGGAACCGCATCTGCATCTTCGGTGCGAGCTACGGCGGTTATGCGTCACTGATGGGCGTGGCCAAGGAAGCCGACCTTTACAAATGCGCGGTCGGACAGGTCGGCGTCTATGATCTGGGCCGCATATGGTCCGACGATTCCGGAAGGGGCGAGGGCGTCCGCCGGTTTCTCAACAAGATATTGAACTACAACGACGGAGCCGATGTTTCGCCCAATCGCATCGCCCAGCGGATCAAAGTGCCGGTCTTTCTGTCCGCAGGCCACGAGGACGAAACTGCGCCGGTCGAACACACCGAGATGATGGAAGCGGCGCTCAGGAAAGCCGGTGTCCCGGTCGAGACCCTGTACTTCAAGACCGAAGGCCACGGCATCTACAAGTTGGAGCACAAACGCGAGTTCTACGCCAAGCTGCTGACGTTCCTGCACAAGAACATCGGCGGACGCGCGCCGGTGGTCGTGGCCGCGCCGGCGAAATAAGGATTCCGCGAGCCGCTGGCGCAAACAAAAACCGACGCTGCGAGGCGTCGGTTTTTTTCTTGTCCATGCATCGATGTCTTGAATCGATGCCGATCAACGCCCCGGCGTCACCAGCGTGCCGATGCTCTCGCCGCGCAGGATGCGCAGCAGCACGCCGGGCTGGCTCATGTCGAAGATGCGCAGCGGCAGGCGGCTGTCGCGGCACAGGGCGAACGCAGCGGTGTCCATGACCTGCAGATCGCGGGAAATCACTTCGTCGTAGCTCAGAGTGTCGTAACGCACGGCATCGGTATGCTTCTTCGGATCCTTGTCGTAGACGCCGTCGACCTTGGTCGCTTTGAGCAGCAGGTCGGCGCCGATCTCGATCGCGCGCAGCGCGGCGCCGGAGTCGGTGGTGAAAAAGGGGTTGCCGGTGCCGGCGGCGAAGATGGTGATGCGGCCTTTCTCCAGATGGCGCACCGCGCGGCGGCGGATGTAGTCCTCGCACACGTCGTTGATCTTCAGCGCGCTCATCACCCGGCATTTGGCACCGAGTTTTTCCAGCGAATCCTGCATCGCCAGGGCATTGATGACGGTGGCCAGCATGCCCATCTGGTCGCCGGTCACCCGGTCCATGCCCCCGGCGGCCAGACCCGCGCCGCGGAAAATATTGCCGCCGCCGATGACCAGTGCGATTTCGGCACCTGCGTCGCGGACTTCGATCACCTCGCGGGCCAAACGACCGATGACCTTGGGGTCGATGCCGTAGTCCTCGTCGCCCATCAGGGCCTCGCCGGAAAGTTTGAGCAGGACGCGGCGATAGGCAAGCTGGGACATGGCGGACTCCGGAGGTGTGACAAACCGATGAATTCTAACGCGCCCGGGCAGGAGTTCGGACTCAGCGCACGGATTCGTACACCGCATAGAGTTTGCGCGCCGGCTCCAATACCTCCCAGATGCCGGAAAATCCTGCCGGAATCACGAAGCTGTCGCCGGCCGCGACGACCCGTTCGCCGCCTTCGTCATCGATGATGCGCACGCGCCCAGCGAGCATGTGGCAGAACTCGTGTTCGGTGTATCGCACGCGCCATGCGCCGACCTCGCCTTCCCAGACCCCGCAGTGGAATGCTTCGCCGGGGTCGGAATAGGCGTTGGCGACCGCCTGCATGGGCTGGCCGGAGATCAATCGGTCGGCGGCCACCGGGGTGCGCGGCGCGCTGGCGGTGGAGTGGGGGATGGCGACGATGGACGGCATGACGGCTCCGGATTCGGATGGCAGGCGTGAGGCGCAGGGGCGATGGGTTCGTGACGTCCGGGGATGGTGCCGGAGCCGTCCGGCGCCGACAATGGCGCCACCATTCGCAACCCCCTCGGAGAACATCGCCATGGCCGTGAAGACCCTGCAGGAATTCCTGTCCGCGTCGAAGGAAAAAGACCTTTCCGGCGACGCGTTCGAGCTGGAAAGCTCGCACATGCTCGAAGCCCGCGTCGACGGCATGATCTGGGCCAAGGCCGGCTCGATGATCGCGCGCAAGGGCAATATCAAATTCACCCGCCAGGGCCTGCTGGACCAGGGCCTGGGCGGACTGCTCAAGAAGACGCTCACCGGCGAAGGCATGTCGCTGATGAAGATCGAGGGCCAGGGCCGGGTCTATCTGGCCGACATCGGCAAGAAGATCATGCTGCTGCGCCTGGCCGGCGAATCGATCTTCGTCAACGGCAACGACGTGCTCGCGCTCGAGTCGACGATCTCCTACGACATCACGATGATGCGCAAGGTGGCCGGGATGATGGCCGGTGGGCTGTTCAACGTGAAGCTGGCCGGCCATGGCCTGATCGCCATCACCGCGCATTACGAGCCGCTCACGCTGCCGGTCAACGCGTCGACCGGCCCGGTGTTCACCGATCCGAACGCCACCGTCGCATGGTCGGGCGGCCTGTCGCCGGACATCGTCACCGATATCAACCTGCGCACGCTGATGGGCCGCGGCTCGGGCGAAAGCGTCCAGCTGCGCTTCGCGGGCGAAGGCTGGGTAGTGGTGCAGCCTTACGAGGAAGTGGTGTTCCAGCAGCAGCAATAAGCGCTTTCTAGAGTATTCGCTTAATATTGACGCAAGGAAAACGTGATTCAAGAAAATAAGGGGGAGCAAATGGATTTCGCATTAGATAAAGAGACAACAGGCGCATGGATTGTTCATCACTCCAGGAAAATAATTTCTGATACAACGGCTCCAGCAGAATATTCGGTCCTCGATGAGGCTGGAAAGGCTGCTGAGCTGTTGATGCGACTAGGGGAAACCGACGAAGTTACTCTTCGGCAACAAGAAGTTGCAGCGATAGCAATGGCCGCCAACCTTAATCCTCGAACAGAGCTTCCACATTATCTCCGTTTGCTCAAAGGGCGACGTTTAATTGACACGGCTGGTGATGAGATACAAGTATTAGGTATTACAACGCGAAGCGTTCTTTCGCATGCGGCTGATATTTTCGATGATGCGCAGCCTGCAAGTCACGAGCGCGCTGCTATTGCGTTAGGGGAATTAGCGTCGCGTGCGCCTGTGTCCCTTGTTGATGCAAAAGGATATATTGGCGATTCATTTAAGATGAAGTCCGCCGACACAGACGATTTCTTACGACGATCATCGGAAATTGGCTTTGTTGATCAGGAGGGAGACGATCCGTCTAAGATTCTCTTCTTTAACGGCAATTTGTTTAAAAAAGATGCGGTTCAAAAGGCTGCAAGAGTATTGTCGTCGCTTTCATCGGCGGAACAAATCGCATTAACAGAAACGACAGACCAGCTGAATAAGGTGGGATGTATCTATGCGAATATTTGCGAAAAAAAATTAGGGCTGACGTTATTCGAGAAACTCAAGGCTGCGGGCGTGCTTGAGGTCAATACCGTTTCTAATGAGACCGGTGATCATGCATTTGTTACATTGCCTGGAGCATTTCACAAATTTGTTAACCCATTGATAGATGATACGTTTGATATGGCAAAGGCTTTGGTTTCAGCATTGTCATACGGTAGGCAGCTTCGCTCATCTTCACAAGGTCGAATACTAAGTTTTGATTGGATTCTTAATGCGCTAATCAATGGCCGAACAATTGGGCCTGCCACAGCTATCGGAGCAGATTATCGTGTGCTAGAGCAAAATCGGGTCGTTCAATTGATCCCGTCTAAAGCGGCAGGTATGTTCAGCATGAGGCTATTAAAGAAGGAGGTTGGGGAACTTGCGCTGCAGGTGTTGAAGCAGGGTAATGCAAACGCCGAGGCGATGAACGTACCGCCGAGCGCCCCAATGACAGGGTATCAAGGGCCTGAATATGCTCGTGAACGGACGAGAAAAAAACAGTCGCAGCCCAGCAAGCGACATACTCATGACATTCTGAGCGCGCTACGGTCCGGACGGAGTATCTAAAAAATGGCGAAAACTGGAGAAAAAGGGTATTTGCTGGAGGAGCTTCTCCGAGCTTACTTCCTCCGAGCTGGCATGTATGCCGCACGCGGTGTCCCATTGCAGCTTGATGGTGAAGATTTGACGGATATCGACATTTGGTTGTACGAACGACCCACAGGGTCTTCTCGTCGCCGTCAGATAGTTGATGCTAAATCTAAAATGAAGCCCAAGGCGATTGAGCGCTTACTGTGGACGAAAGGATTGTTTGAGCTATTGCAGGTGGATGGTGCGTATGTAGCCACTACCGATAATAGACTTATTCTTAAGGAAGTTTCATCACGTCTCGGAGTTTCCGTTTTAGATGGAACCGATTTAAAGCGGATGGCAGAAAGCGAGAAAATTCTTTATTCAGATAGGCTTAGTGAGGAGGAATTTGATGCAGAGATAAAGGCGGTAGATAAGGTGCGTCGGAACAAAGATTTTCAAGTTGGCTATCAAGATATGAAAGCTGCGTTGATAGACGAATTTGGTTCGGGCACGGTAAACAGAGCTTTAGAACACTTCACTAGCTTCGCGCGGAATCTAGGATCAAGTCATCCTAATAGTGATGCAGCGAAAGTGGCCCTACGTTTGGCATACATTGCCGCATCTATCGTGGCGGTAGCTCTAGATTTTGCTCTCGCGAAGGTGTCTTTCAAATCCCCGGAAGAACGCCGTAAAGTGGTTTTAAATGTGATTCGCTATGGTGCGGAAAATGAAATGTTAGGTATGGAAAAGGTAAGGATCGCCGGAGCCCTTGTTGAGCGCTATGCTCCGAATGGCCGATCGATATCACAGTCAATGTTAAATGCTGTCAAGGAAGACCTGCAGCGCGTACCCGCCGAAGTAATAGCGGATCATGTCCTTAGCCAGCTTAAAGGGGATGGTTTGTTTCGCGTAGCCCGTTCCTTAGAGTTTGAAGGATTTAAAATTGTGCCGCGCGGCTTTGATCAATTATCCCTTGAAGAAAAATCATTTCTTGGGGTGCTTATGGATTTTGCAGGACATGATCGATCAGCGTTTGCTGATGCATGGAAAGGCAGTGCCATTCCTCACGTTGGTGTTGCTAGCTCCGAGGATGTGCTTTCCGGAAATGACGGTCCTCATGGGCAACTTTTCGATAACATTTAGTCCTTAGGCTAATCAATATACTGAGGCGCAGTTTTCTCATGCGATTTTTGATTCTTTCGCTACGACATAACTGAGAGAGTTGGTGGGCCAAATTGCGACGCAACAAAAAACCCGCGGTTTCCCGCGGGTTTCCTGTGTTCTGCTACGGCGCGGCGGCTTACGCCAGACCGGCCTGCTTCATCACTTCGGCGGCGTAGTCTTCCACCACCTTCTCGATGCCTTCGCCGACCGCGAGGCGCTGGAAACCGACGACGTCGGCGCCGGCGGCCTTGACCGCGGCTTCGACCGTCTGTTCGGTGTTCAGCACGTAGGCCTGGCCGTACAGGGTGTTCTCGTTGACGATCTTGGCGATCTTGCCGCCGATGATCTTCTCGAGGATGTCGGCCGGCTTGTTCTTGTCCTTGTCGGTCATCTTCGCCAGTTCGATTTCCTTTTCCTTGGCGATGAATTCGGCCGGTACGTCGCTGGCCTTGTTGTGCGGCGGGTTCATCGCGGCCACGTGCATGGCGATGCCGCGGGCGAGTTCGGCATTCCCGCCCTTCAGCTCGACCAGCACGCCGATCTTGCCGCTGTGGACGTAGGCGGCGACGTTCTCGGCGCTGTCGACGCGGGCCATGCGGCGGACCTGCACGTTCTCGCCGACCTTGGCGACGATGGCGGCGCGGGCTTCTTCGACGGTTTCGCCCGAAGCGACCTTGGCCGACTTCAGCGCTTCGATATCGGCGGCGCCGGAAGCCAGTGCGGCCTTGGCGACAGCGTCGATGAAGGCCAGGAAATTCTCGTCCTTGGCCACGAAATCGGTTTCGGAGTTGATCTCGACCAGCACGGCCTTGCCGCCGTCCTGGGCGACCGCGATGCGGCCCTCGGCAGTGACGCGGTCGGCCTTTTTGCCCACCTTGATGATGCCCTGCTTGCGCAGCCATTCGGCGGAGACTTCAAGATCGCCGTTGTTTTCGGTGAGCGCTTTCTTGCACTCCATCATGCCGGCGCCGGTGCGCTCGCGCAGTTCCTTGACCAGGGTGGCGGTGATTTCAGCCATTGCGAACCTCGATATGAATCAATGTAAGGCGGGTCTTGACCCACCGTAAGAGATGCCGGTCGCCCGGACGTGCGGAGCACGCCGGGCGCGGCGGGATGAGAACTGCGGCCGCGCAGTGTCGCGCGACCGCATGACTTGCCGATGACGCGGGGCCGATTACTCGGCGGCCGGCGCTTCGCCCGCTGCGGCTTCGGTCGCCGCGGCAGCCTCGACCGGAGCGGCGGCTTCGGGCTTCCTGCCTTCCGGCTTCTTGCCCGCGCCACGCGGACCGCGCGGACCACGCTTGCCGTCGTTGTCGCCTTCGGCGAACTCTTCCTCGCGCACGGTCGCGGCCTGCGGCGCGGCGGCCTTGCCTTCCAGCACCGCATCGGCGGCGGCGCGGGCATACAGCTGCACCGCGCGGATGGCGTCGTCGTTGCCCGGGATAGCGTAGTCGACGAGGTTGGGATCGTAGTTGGTATCGACGACGGCGATGACCGGGATGCCGAGCTTCTTGGCTTCCTTGATCGCGATGTCTTCGTGGCCGATATCGATCACGAACAGCGCGTCGGGCAGACGGTTCATTTCCTTGATGCCGCCCAGCGAGGCGAACAGCTTTTCGCGTTCGCGACGCAGGCTCAGCACTTCGTGCTTGACGATCTTCTGGAACGTGCCGTCGGTTTCGGCGGCTTCCAGTTCCTTCAGGCGGGCGACCGACTGCTTCACGGTGCGGAAGTTGGTGAGCGTGCCGCCCAGCCAGCGCTGGGTCATGTACGGCATGCCGCAGCGTTCGGCTTCTTCTTTCACCGAATCGCGCGCGCTGCGCTTGGTGCCGAGGAACAGGATGACGCCGCGCTTCTGGGCGATGCCCGAGATGAAGTTCATCGCGTCGTTGAACAGCGGAACCGTCTTCTCGAGATTGATGATGTGGATCTTGCCGCGGGCGCCGAAGATGTACGGACCCATCTTCGGGTTCCAGTAACGGGTCTGGTGGCCGAAATGGACGCCGGCTTCCAACATCTGGCGCATGGTGATCTGGGGCATTGCGAAACTCCGAGTAGTGGAACCGACCGCCGTGATCCTGTCGGATCGGGTGATGACGGTGCCGCCCGCCATCGGGCGGGTTGCGTGGTTCCGGGGTTGGGCCTCCCCGCTGCGCCGTCTCCAGATCCTCGTGCCGGTAAAGGCAGCCGCGAGCGGCTTTCGGGGACACCCCGGGACGGGGGATTGCGGCGGGTGTGGATTCGACTGCGTCGCGAACGGATGATTCCGGCCGGATGCTGCGCCCGTCGTGGGCGGTCTTCAGCGGATGAACCCGGTGTCGAGCCGCAGGATTCTAGCTGGAACAGGCACTTGCAGGCAAGTCGCCGAGGCAGGCCATTGAGGCAAAGCCGGGCCGGATGGGCAATAATGCCGCCATGGCCATGACCATCAAAACCCCCGAAGACATCGAGCGCATGCGCGTCGCCGGCCGTCTGGCCGCCGAAGTGCTGCAAATCGTCGCCCCCCACGTGCAGCCCGGCGCGACTACGGCCGAACTGGACCGCATCTGCCACGACCACATCGTCGGCGTGCAGCAGGCGATTCCCGCCAACGTCGGCTATCGCGGCTTCCCGGCCACCATCTGCACCTCGGTCAACAATGTGATCTGCCACGGCATTCCCGGGCCGACCAAGGTGCTGAAAGACGGCGACATCATCAATATCGACGTCACCGTGATCAAGGACGGCTGGCACGGCGACACCAGCCGCATGTATTACGTCGGCACGCCGTCGGTCATGGCGAAACGGCTGGTCGAAGCGACCCGCGAGGCCATGTTCCGCGGCATCCGCGTGGTCAAACCGGGCGCGACCCTGGGCGATATCGGCCACGCCATCCAGACCTACGCCGAGGGCGAACGCTTCTCGGTGGTGCGCGAATATTGCGGCCACGGCATCGGACGGATCTATCACGAAGACCCGCAGGTGCTGCATTACGGCCGTCCGGGCGAGGGGCTGGTACTGAAGCCGGGCATGACCTTCACCATCGAACCGATGATCAACGAGGGCGCCCGCCACACCCGGCTGATGCCCGACGGCTGGACCGTGGTGACCAAGGACCGGAAGCTCTCGGCGCAGTGGGAACACACCGTGACCGTGACCGAGACCGGCGTCGAAATCCTCACCCGCCTGCCCGGCGACGACAACGACCTCTGAGCCCATGTCTGTCGCCGCCCCCACGAGCCCGGCCGGCGGTTCCGCTTCTTCGATGCCCGATGGCCCGGATGGCGATGCCGCGTGGGTGGCCGCGACGCGCTCCGCGCTGGCGCAGACCGACGCCGAACTGGCGGTGCGTTTCGACCGCGGCGACGATGTGGATGCGCTGGTCGCCGCTCGCGCCTCGGCGGTCGATGGCCTGATTCGCGCCGCGTGGATGCGCTGCCTGCCGGCCGACGCAGGGCTCGCGCTGTTCGCGGTCGGCGGCTACGGCCGCGGCGAGCTGTTCCCGCAGTCCGATATCGATGTGCTGGTGCTGGCCGACGACGCGCAACAGCAGGCGCATCGCGACGCGCTGGCGCGATTCCTGGCGCTGCTGTGGGACGCCGGCCTGCATGCGAGCCAAGCGGTCCGTTCGTCCGCGCAGTGCACCGAAGCCGCGGCCGACCAGACCGTGCTGACGGCGATGATCGAATCGCGCGCGCTTGTGTCCGACGCGGTCGCTTCCGAAGCGCTGCGCGCCGCAGTCTCCCCCGAAAAAGTCTGGCCGGCGCGCGAGTATTTCCAGGCCAAACGCGCGGAACAGGCGCAGCGGCACGCGCGGTTCGGCGACACCGCCGACAATCTCGAACCGAATCTGAAGGACGGCCCCGGCGGCCTGCGCGACATCCAGACCTTGCGCTGGATGGCGCAGCGGCTGCTGGGCAGCGGCAATCTCGAATCGATGCTGGCGTTCGGCCAGATCGGCGCGGTCGAGTTCGATACGCTCGAGCGCGAGCGCAAGGCGCTGACCCGCCTGCGCTTCGGCCTGCATCTGGTCGCGAAGCGGCGCGAGGAACGGCTGCGTTTCGATTACCAGAAACTGCTGGCCGCGCGGCTTGGCCACACCGACGAGGCCGACAATCTCGCGGTCGAACAGATGATGCAGGGCTTCTACCGCAGTGCCGGCCGGGTGCTGCGTATCAACGATCGCCTGCTGCAGCGCTTCGAGGAACAGTTGGAAGGCGAGGGCGAAGTCGCCGCGCTGGACGAACATTTCGAACTGCGCCGCGGCTATCTCGCCGCGCGCGACCGCGCCTGGCTGCAGCAGGGCGCGGCGCAGGCGTTCGAGCTGTTCGCCACGTGGGCCGCGCATCCCGAAAGCCGCGGCCTGCATTCGATGACCGCGTGGGCGCTGGCCGAAACGCTGGCGAAGATTCCTGCGTACCAGGACGCGCCCGTCGAACTGCGCGAACGATTCCTGCAACTGCTGCGCGGGCCGCAGCCGGTGAAAGTGCTGGAACGCATGGCGCGGCTGGGCGTGCTGGGGCGCTGGATTCCCGCGTTCGCGCAGGTCTCCGGGCGCATGCAGTTCGATCTGTTCCACGTCTACACCGTGGATCAGCACACGCTGGCGGTGCTGCGCAATCTCGCGATCTTCGCCAGCGGCACGCCCGACGAACGTTTCTCCACCGCGCACACCGTCTGGCCGTCTTTGCGCAAACCCGAACTGCTGCTGCTCGCCGGCCTGTTCCACGACATCGGCAAGGGCCGCGGCGGCGATCATTCCGAACTCGGCGCGGTCGATGCGCGCGAATTCTGCCTCGCGCATGGGCTGTCCGAAGCCGACACCGCGCTGATCGAATGGCTGGTGCGCAAACATCTGCTGATGTCGGTGACCGCGCAGAAACAGGACATCACCGATCCCGACGTGATCCATCGTTTCGCCGGCGAAGTCGCCGACCGCCAGCGTCTGGATCATCTCTATCTGCTGACCTGCGCGGATATCGCGGGCACGTCGCCGAAACTCTGGAATGCGTGGAAGGACCGGCTGCTGGCCGATCTGCACACCGCCACCCGGTTCGCGCTGCGTCGCGGTCTGGAGCATCCGGTCGCCGCTGAAGAGCGCATCGTCGAAAATCAGGCCGCTGCGCGCGCGCTGCTGGTCGATGGCGGCTTCGATGCGGTGGCGATCGAGGCGTTGTTCGCACGGATGCCGCGCGAAAATTTCCTGCGCAGTCGTCCGGATCAGATCGCATGGCAGGCTGCCGCGCTGCAGGGTGCGACGGCCGGCGCGACCGTGGTGCGGGCGCGACTGCTGCGCGGCGAAACCGGCGGCTACGAAGTCTTCGTGCAGACCCATGATCGCGACGGCCTGTTCGCGGCGATCGTGATCACCCTCGACCGCCTGGGTTTCGCGATCCAGCAGGCGCGCGCGCTGGATGGCCCGCACAGCAGCATTTTCGACACGTTCCACGTGTTGCCGAGCGATCCGCAGCACGCGCTGTCGGTGGAATACGTCGAAGCGGCGCTGCAGCGCGCGTTGGCCGGCGATCTCGACCGTCTGCTGCCGTCGCGCCGCACCCAACCGCGACACCTCAAGCATTTCCGGATCGCGCCGCGCATCGGTCTGGAACCTTCGTTCGATGGCGTGCGCACGCGGATGAGCCTGATCTGTACCGACCGCCCTGGGCTGCTTGCCGACGTGACCCATGTGCTGCGCCAGCAGCGCGTCCGCGTACACGATGCGCGCATCGCCACCTTCGGCGAGCGCGCCGAGGATCTGTTCCTCATCGCCGACGCCGACGATCGCCCGTTGGACGACGCGCAATGCGAAGATCTGCGCATCGCGCTGCGCGCCGCGCTCGACAGCGCCGTGCCTGTGTGACCCATCCCCTCGGCCCGCATCGATCCGATTCCGGTTGCCGCTAACTCATTCTCCTCCGACGACGAAGATTCCCCCACCGCATGAATATCGCTTCCGCCACCGAACTGCAGTCCCTCATCGACAACGCCTGGGATCGTCGCGCCGAACTCGGCGCCGACGAGATCGCCGCCAGCGTGCGTCCCGCCGTCGATCGCGTGATCGCAGGCCTGGAAGCCGGCGAGTTCCGCGTCGCCGCGCCCGACGGGCAGGGCGGCTGGACCGTCAACGAATGGCTGAAAAAAGCGGTGCTGCTGTTCTTCCGCACTCAGGAAATGGCGCTGATCGACGTGCAGCCGGCGCCGTTCTGGGACAAGGTGCCGTCGCGGTTCGAAGGTTTCGACGAAGCGCGGTTCCGCGCGCTCGGCGTGCGCGTGGTGCCGGGCGCCATCGCGCGTCGCGGCGCGCACATCGCGAGGGACGTCGTGCTGATGCCGAGCTTCGTCAACATCGGCGCCTACGTCGGCGAAGGCACGATGGTCGACACCTGGGCCACGGTCGGCAGCTGCGCGCAGATCGGCAAGCACTGCCATCTGTCCGGCGGCGCCGGCATCGGCGGCGTGCTGGAACCGCTGCAGGCCTCGCCGACCATCATCGAAGATCATTGCTTCATCGGCGCGCGTTCCGAAGTGGTGGAAGGCTTCGTCGTCGGCCATCACAGCGTGATCGGCATGGGCGTGTTCCTCGGCCAGAGCACCCGCGTCTACAACCGCGCTACCGGCGAGGTGTCCTATGGCTCGGTGCCGCCCGGCAGCGTGGTCGTTTCGGGTCAATTGCCGGCCGCCGACGGGACGCATTCGCTGTACTGCGCGGTGATCGTGAAGCAGGTCGACGAGAAGACCCGCAGCAAGACGTCGATCAACGAGTTGCTGCGCGGCTTGGCGGATTGATCGATTGTCGTAGAGCGGAGCGAAGCTCCGCTACGGACTATCCCGCTCGCGGATAGGTAACAGCGGAGCTTTGCTCCGCTCTACATGAAGGTGTTTCGAGATGACCATGCTCTACGGCTTGAACAACTGCGACACCTGCAGGAAAGCGCGTAACTGGCTGAAGCGCTTCGACATCGCGCACGACTTCGTCGACTATCGCGACGACCGGCAGACGCCTGAAACGCTGATCGCGTGGAAGGACGCGCTCGGCGGCTGGGAGGCGATGATCAACAAATCCTCGACCACATGGCGCACGTTGCCGGACAACCGCAAAGCGCCGGCATCCGACGCCGAATGGAAGCTGCTGCTGAAGGAATATCCGCAGCTGATCCGCCGGCCGGTGGTGGTCACCGATGATGGCGTCGTGACTCAGACGTTCAGCGACAACGGTTTCAAGAAGCGCTTCGGAGTCGGCGCGTGAGCGATGTCTTCGATCTCACCTGCGATCTGATCGCGCGTCGCTCGATCACCACCGAAGACGCGGGCTGCCAGGCGATGATCGCCGCGCGCCTGGAGCGCGCCGGTTTCCGCTGCGAACATCTGCGCTACGGTCAGACCGACAATCTGTGGGCGACCCACGGTGAAGGCGGTCCGGTGCTGATGCTGCTCGGTCACACCGATGTGGTGCCGCCGGGCCCGCGCGAGGCGTGGGCCAGCGATCCGTTCGAGCCGGAGATCCGCGACGGCCTGCTGTACGGCCGCGGCGCCGCCGACATGAAGGCCAGTGTGGCCGCGTTCGCGATCGCGCTCGAACGTTTCGTCGCCGCGCATCCGGAGCATCCGGGCACGGTGGGCATGCTGCTGACGTCGGACGAAGAAGGCGACGCGATCGACGGCGTGCCGAAAGTCGCGCAGCTGTTCCGCGAACGCGGGCAGCGCATCGACTGGTGCATCACCGGCGAGCCGTCTTCGAAAACGACGCTCGGCGATCTGCTGCGCGTCGGTCGTCGCGGCACCTTGTCGGCGACGCTGACGATCAACGGCATTCAGGGCCATGTCGCCTATCCCGAAAAGGCGCGCAATCCGATCCATCAGGCGATGCCGGCGTTGCTCGAACTGGCTGCACGTCGCTGGGACGAAGGTTACGAGAATTTCCCGCCGACCAGTTTCCAGATCAGCAATGTGCATGCCGGCACCGGTGCCAACAACGTGATTCCGGGCGAACTGCAGGTGCTGTTCAATCTGCGCTACAACCCGACCTGGCGTGCCGAACAACTGGAGCGCGAATGCGAGTCCACGCTCGCGGCGCACGGGCTGGAGTATGTCATCCGCTGGCACCGCGGCGGCGAGCCGTTCTACACGCCGGAAGGTCCGCTGCGCGCGGCCGCACGCGAGGTGCTGACCGCGTTTGCGGGCGCGGCGCCGGAAGAAAACACGGCCGGCGGTACGTCCGACGCGCGTTTCATCGCGCCGCTGGGCGCGCACTGCGTCGAGATCGGGCCGGTCAATGCGAGCATCCACAAAGTCGATGAACATGTGTCGGTGGCGGATCTCGAGCGTTTGCCGGATCTGTATCTGGCTCTGATCGAAAAGATGTTGATCGCTTCGTAGTTTTTTTGTGGAGCGGCCTTCAGGCCGGCCCCGGTGGAACCTGACGGGCGCCGATATCAGGGCCGTGCCCACGGCTGGAGGAAATGAAGCGATCATTTTTTGTCATGAAGCGGACTGAAGTCCGCTCTACAGGCGACCGCTCGCCACGCTTGCAAATGCCGTCGAATCCGGGTTAGGGTTGATCCATGACCTCGCGTCCCGCCACCGTCCGTACCCTCAATCGCAACAATAATATTGCGAATAATCGTGCATGCACGATGCGGGTCGGCGAACAGGCATAGCGAATCAAGACAAGCCCAGTTCCCAGAAACCCGCGCCGGAAGCGCGGGTTTTTTGCTTTCGGCGCCAGACAATCCTCCAGGAGATATACCGATGTGTTCGATTCTCGGCGTTTTCGATCTTCGTCCCGGCGCCGATCTCGGCCCGTTGCGACCGCTCGCGCTGTCGCTCTCCGCGCGACAGCGACATCGCGGCCCCGACTGGTCCGGCGTGCATGTGGAACCGCAGGCGCTGCTGGTGCATGAGCGCCTCGCGATCGTCGATCCTTCCGGCGGCGCGCAGCCGCTGCATTCCGAGGACGGCGATCTCACCCTTGCCGTGAACGGCGAGATCTACAACCATCGCGCGCTCGAGGGCGCACTGCGCAAGCCGTACGCGTTCCAGTCGGGTTCCGACTGCGAAGTCATCAATGCGCTGTATGCGGAAAGCAAGACCCGCGAGGGCAGCGACATCGGCACGTGGCTCGATCGCCTCAACGGCATCTTCGCGTTCGTGCTGTGGGATCGCGCGGCGAGCCGTTTCATCATCGCCCGCGATCCCATCGGCGTGTGTCCGCTGTACTGGGGCCACGATGCCGACGGCCGCGTGTGGGTGGCGTCGGAAATGAAGGCGCTGGTGCGGGTCTGCGATGACGTGGCCCAATTCCCGCCGGGACATTATTTCGACAGCGCCGACGGCCAGTTGCACCGTTATTACGAACGCGCCTGGCGCGATTACGACGCCACCGCCGGTGTGCAGGTCCAGGCGCGCGAACTGCGCGAAGCCTTCGAAGCCGCGGTGCATCGCCAGCTGATGAGCGACGTGCCTTACGGCGTGCTGCTGTCGGGTGGGCTCGATTCCTCGCTGGTCGCGGCCTGCGCCGCGCGCTTCGCCCGCCGCCGCATCGAAGACGGCGATGAGAGCGAAGCGTGGTGGCCGCGACTGCATTCTTTCGCCATCGGTCTGAAAGGCTCGCCCGATCTCGCTGCGGCCGAAGTCGCGGCGAAGGCGCTGGGTACCGTGCATCACGGCTTTACCTACAGTTTCGAGGAAGGTCTGGACGCACTGCCGGAAGTCATCAAGCACGTCGAAACCTATGATGTGACCACGATCCGAGCTTCTACGCCGATGTTCCTGCTTGCGCGCCGCATCAAGGCGATGGGCGTGAAGATGGTGCTGTCGGGCGAGGGCAGCGATGAAGTGTTCGGCGGTTATCTGTATTTCCACAAGGCGCCGAACGCGCGCGAATTCCATGCCGAAACCATCCGCAAGCTCGATGCGCTGTACAACTACGACTGCCTGCGCGCGAACAAATCGATGATGGCCTGGGGCGTGGAAGCGCGGGTGCCGTTCCTCGATACCGAATTCCTGGACGTGGCGATGCGGATGGACGCGCAGGCCAAGATGATCGACAAATCGTCGGCAACGCGGCGCATGGAAAAAGCGGTGCTGCGCGAAGCCTTCGAAGGCTATCTGCCCGACGAAATCCTGTGGCGACAGAAAGAACAGTTCAGCGACGGCGTGGGCTACGGCTGGATCGACGGTCTTAAGGCGCACGCCGAGGCGCAGGTCAGCGACGCCGATTTCGCGCAGGCGGAACAGCGTTTCCCGATCAACCCGCCGCAGACCAAGGAAGCGTTCTTTTATCGGCGGATTTTCGACGAAGCGTTTCCGGGCGACGGCTGCGCGAATACGGTGCCGGGCGGCAAGTCGATCGCGTGCTCGTCGCCTGCAGCCATCGCGTGGGACGCGTCCTTCGCGAATGCCGCGGACCCGTCGGGTCGGGCGGTGGCGGGCGTGCATCAGGCCGCGCTGGAAAGCGCGTAACGTGTTTCGTAGGAGGGCCTTCAGGCCCGAGCTTTACCCGGCATTGTGGCAACGACAAAAGCTCGGGCCTGAAGGCCCTCCTACGGTTGTTGCTATTGCGCAGGCGCGAGTTTCAGGGTGTACGCGGCTTTGCCCGGCAGGAACGGCGTCGGTCGGCCATGCACCCAGTCGTCGTGACCGGCGCCCCAGAACGGCGACAGCGGGTGGCCGCTCTGGCCGCCGGGCATATGGGTGATGCCTTCGGCTTCGCGGCCCGGCGACACCACCATGCGTTCGGACGCGCCGAAGTCGGGGCCGACCACGCGCGGCATGCCGCCGTCGCCGGACAGCTGATCCGCAGGCATGCACAGCAGGCGTTTGCCGATCAGTGGAATCGCTTTCGCCAGCGGATGACAGATCGCGGCGGTATTGCGTTCGCCCCAGGTGCGTTCGGCGAGCGGTCCCTGCGTCTTGAGCTCGTCGCGCACTTCCTTCGCGGCGTCTTCCAGGAGCGCGTCCCAGCTGGCGAACTTGCGCGACAGCAGATGCGGCGGGCGCTGCGCGAGCAACGGCCACACCACGCCTTCCAGTTGCTGGAACGCGGGCATCTTGAAGTCCTCGCCGAGCTTCGCATGCGCCGGCGCGGTCAGGCCTTCGGCCACGCGCGCGTGCACCGCCATCCGCCATGCGCGCACGATCCGGTAACTCACCGAATCCACGCTGGCGCGACCTTCCCAGCGTTTCGATGCCTCGGCCAGTTCGGTCAGCGCCGGCGTCTTCGCGCGCGCGGCGGTGTCGCGCAACAGCGCATGCCATGAAGTCTGGAACACCGCGCGATCGTCGAGCTGGATCGCGAGCAGATCGCGTTCGGTGAATGTTTCCCGTGCGAACAGAGCGTTGCGGATCTGCCGCGCGCGCGCGCCGAACGCATAGCCGCCATCGCCGAGCTGCGCCAGCACCGCGCCGTCGGTCGTGCGGTGGTTGGCGGTCCATAGCCGGTGGTAGCTGGGGTCGGTCATCGTCGGCGAACGCTCGGTGGCGATCTGCCACCCCGGACAGTCGTTCGGCGCAGGCCTCGAGACGAGCGGCAGCGCGCCCTCGCAGCCTGCGCCGCGCACTGCGAGCGGTCCGATCAGGCGCCAGGCGATGCGGCCTTTCGAGTCTCCGATCAGCAGGTTCTGGGTCGGCATCGCGCTGCGGTCGGTGATCGCCATCGCGTGATCGAGGTCGCGCGCGATCGCGAAGTCCGTCAAACCGAATCCCAGCGCGCCCTTGAGATGCGCGTTCCAGCGCAGCGCGAACAGCTTGTCGCCATCGCGGTGCAGCACCGGGCCCCATGCGGTTTCCTTCACGTCGAAATTTAGCGGCGCGCTGCCGGCGACGCGGATGGTTTCGCGATGCGTGATCGGTTTGATGCAGCCGTTCGCGGGGGGTTTACCGCTGACGCAGGCGGTTTCGATTTTCCAGTCGGCGGTGTCGACGTAGCCGTTGGTGAACGCCCAGGCGATGTGGGTGTTGCTGCCCACCACGATGGTGGGCAGGCCGGGCAGGGTGAAGCCGGTGATATCCACCTTGCCGCCCGGCGCGCGCGCGTCGGCGTAGCGCAGGCGCGCGCGGAACCAGATGCTGGGCGCGCGCAGGCCCAGATGCATGTCGTCGGCGACGATCGCGCGGCCGTCTTCCGTCAACGCACCCGCGACCGCGAAATTGTTGCTGCCGGGCACGATGTCGTCGGCCGCGACGCCGTGCCGCTCGCCCGGCGGCGCCGAAAGTTTGCGCAGGTCCACCTGATCGGCGGTCGGCAACGGCGCGTCGCCGCGCTCGGCGCCGTAGAGCGGTGCGTCCCAGCGGCTGCCGTCGTGTGCAAGCAGATCGTAAAGCGCGGGCGGCAGGTGCGGCTTGATCTTCCACATCGCCAGTTCGCGATGATTGCCGGCGTCCTGCAGATCGAAATACATCGCGAAACCGGTGAGCGCGGCGTCGCCGAGTTCCCAGCGCTTCGGCTCCTGCCGCAGCAGCAGATAAGGCCATGGCCGCACGCGCAGCGCGGCGAGGCCCGCATTGACGCCTGCGGTATAGGCTTCGAGCTGCGGGCGCTTGTCGGCGGCCATGGCGGCGAGATCGGCCTCGACCCGCGCGCGGATGCGATGCACGCGCTGCGCTTTGTCCTTTTCGATCGCGATCGAGCCGAACAGCTCCGACAGTTCGCCTGCGGATACGCGGCGCATCAGATCCATCTCGAAATAGCGCTCCTGCGCATGCACGTATCCGAGCGCGCGCAGCGCGTCGACTTCGTTCGCCGCGTCGATGGTTGCCACGCCCAGCGCATCGCGCTGCACCGTCACTGGCGCGGTCAGGCCATCGAGCGCGAGTTCGCCATCGAGCGTCGGCACGCTGCCGCGCATCAGCCACCAGCCGGTACCCGCACCGGCGACGACCAGTATCAGAACGAGAATCGAGATGCGTTTGAGCCACTTCAACATGAGGCGTCCTGGGTTGTCAGCTGGATTGGATGGCCGTCAGCCGGTCCGGCGCACAAGATGCAGGCCGTTGGCGACGGTCACGGCTTCCAATCGGTGCGGAGCGAGCAGTCGTTGCAGGCTGTTCGCCGTGTGCACGGTGATGTGGCCGTTGCGTGGGGAAAAATACCAGTGTTCGAGGTCCACGGGTTCGGTCACCAGCTCGGTGCTCAACAGGCCGACCGCCGACGGCGCCATCCTCGCCGCGAAGCCGGCCACCCATCGGGTCTGGTCGCGATGCGGCACGTGTTCGATCACTTCGAAGCTGCAGACCAGGCCGAAACAGCGGTCGGGCAGCGGCTCCGGATCGTAGAAAGCGTCGTGGCTCACCGCGTCGAATCCGCGTTCGCGGAGTTCCGCGGCCAACCGGCCGTTGCCGCCGCCATAGTCCAGCACGCTGCGGCTGTCCTGTTCGTAGTGCCAGATGCCGGCGACGATGGCGGCATTGCGCGCCGGACGTTCGCTGTCGAACGGCGGATCGGAAAAAATATAGTCGTCGTTGTAGATGTGGCGCGCGAAATCCTGCGGCGACCAGCTGTCGAATGCGGCAGAGAAGACCACGCCGCAGTCGCGGCAGCGGTGGTAGGGAATGTGGATGCCGGTGTCAGCGAACTGGGGTTCGCCGGCGAAATGATCGTTGCCGGAGCGCGAGAATTCCTTGCTTCCGATCAGCGGCGGATGCGCGCTGCAGCAGAGGCCGCAAGCGGGCGGCGGCGAAAGATCCACGGGGGTAAGCGGTGCAACCGGTCTCATGGCGTCCTGCTTCTGTCGTGGTCGGGCGATCTTAACTGGTCTGCGTGGCACAGCTCGGGCCTGAAGGCCCTCCTACAAACGCCGTTGCAGCCGAAAGACGCAGGTATCCAGTGCGGTCACGCCTTCGTCGATGAAATTCTGCTGGGTCACAAGGATATCGCGGCGTTCCAACAGATCCACGTTCCAGCGCGAGCCGAAACGTGCGCGGACTTCGGATTCGGTCACCGAGAATGGTGGGCCTTCTTTCTCATCCTGCAGATATTCCAGGGTAATCAGCAGCCCGCGGCATTCGCCGGGAAGGCGCGCATAGAGTTCGTCGACATAACGTAGGCGCAGTTCCGGCGGCAGCGCGATCAGCGCGGCGCGATCGAACACCGCGGCGCAGTCCGCGAGCGCGGCGGCGTCCAATGCGAAGGCGTCGCCGCAGATCAGTTCGATGTCGCCTGCGCAGTAGTGCCGGCCGTAGCGAGTTTCGTGAATGTCGGCCTGCAGGCCGTGTTCGGCGAAGAACTGTTCGACCGCCAGCTGCGACAGCTCCACGCCCAGCACGCGATGGCCTTGCGCCGCGAGCCACAGCATGTCGCGCGATTTGCCGGCCAGCGGGACGAACACCCGGCAGCCGGGCGCTGCGCCGATCGCCGGCCAGTGCTTCTGCATCAGGGGCGTCGGCTGGTCCTGATGGAAGCCGATCTGGTTGTCCTGCCAGCGCTGTCGCCAGAAATCCGCGTCCATCATTCCACCGTCAACGCATCGACTTTCTGCCAGCCGCGCGACAGCAGCCCACCGCGGCTGCCGCGGGCGCCCATATAGGGTTCGAGTTCCTTGAACGACAGCGACATCGTGCGCGCGCCGGCTTTCACCGACAGCGTGCCCCCGGGCGGCACCACCGCGATCGCGATCACGCGCTCGGTGCTGCGCTTGGCTTTCGGGATCTCGATGATCTTGTTGCCTTTGCCCTTGTCGAGTTCCGGCAGTTCGGAGATCGGGAACGCCAACAGATGGCCGGCGCTGGTGACCGCGACGATCCGGTCGGTCTGGACATTGCCCACGGCCGTCGGCTGCAGCACCGTCGATCCCGGGGTGAGCGACAGCATCGCCTTGCCGGCCTTGTTGCGGCCGGTGAGATTCTCGAACTTCGTCACGAAGCCGTAGCCGTGCGACGACGCCAGCACGAAGCGCGCGTCGTCGGTGCCGCTGGCCATGGTCACAAATCCTGCGCCCGCCGGCAGCGAGAAGCGGCCGCTCAACGGTTCGCCGTTGCCGCGCGCCGAGGGCAGCGTATGCGCCAGCGACGAATAGCTGCGGCCGGTGCTGTCGAGGAACGCGACCTGCTGGGTGCTGCGGCCGCGCACCGCGCACAGCAGGCCGTCGCCGTCGCGATAGCTCAACCCGGCCGCGTCGATGTCGTGGCCCTTGGCCGCGCGGATCCAGCCTTTTTCGCTCAGAACGACCGTCATCGGTTCGCTGGGGACCAGTTCGGTTTCGTCGATGGCCTGCGCGGCGACGCGCGAGACCAGCGGCGACATCCGCGCGTCGCCGAATTTCTTCGCATCGGCCAGCAGTTCGTCCTTCACCAGCTTTTTCAGCTTCGACTTGCTGTCGAGGATCGACATCAGTTTGTCGCGTTCGGCGGCGAGCTCGTCCTGTTCGCCGCGGATCTTCATCTCTTCCAGGCGCGCCAGCTGTTTCAGCCGGGTGTCGAGGATGTAGTCGGCCTGGTCCTCGCTCAGCCCGAAGCGCGCGATCAATGCGGGTTTCGGCTCGTCCTCGGTGCGGATGATGCGGATGACTTCATCGAGATTGAGGAACGCGACCAGCAGGCCTTCCAACAGGTGCAGCCTGCGTTCCACTTTCTCGAGGCGATGCTTCAGGCGCCGGGTCACGGTGTCGGTGCGGAACACCAGCCACTCGCTGAGCAGCATCTTCAGGTTCTTGACCTGCGGACGGCCGTCCAGGCCGATCACGTTCATGTTGACGCGGTAGCTTTTTTCCAGATCGGTGGTGACGAACAGGTGGCCCATCAATTGTTCGACATCGACGCGATTGCTGCGCGGGATCATCACGATCCGGGTCGGATTGGCGTGATCGGATTCGTCGCGCAGATCTTCCAGCCAGGGCAGTTTCTTGGCGCGCATCTGCTGCGCGATCTGTTCGATTACCTTGCTCGGGCTGACCTGATAGGGCAGCGCGGTGATGACGATGTTGTTCTGCTCGCGAATGTAGGTCGCGCGGGCGCGCACGCTGCCGTGGCCGGTTTCGTACATCGCCTGCAGGTCGGCGATGGGGGTGATGATTTCGGCGGTGGTCGGGTAATCCGGGCCTCGCACGTGTTCGCAGAGATCGCGCACGGTGGCGTCGGGATCGTCGAGCAGGCGCACGCAGGCGCTGACGATCTCGTTGAGGTTGTGCGGCGGCACGTCGGTGGCCATGCCCACCGCGATGCCGGTGGTGCCGTTGAGCAGCAGATGCGGCAGCCGCGCCGGCAGCCACGTGGGTTCTTCGAGCGTGCCGTCGAAGTTCGGATCCCAGTCGACGGTGCCGTGGCCGATTTCGCCGAGCAGCACTTCGGCGATGGGCGTGAGTTTGGATTCGGTGTAGCGCATCGCCGCGAACGATTTCGGGTCGTCGCTGGAGCCGAAGTTGCCCTGGCCGTCGATCAGCGGATAGCGGTACGAGAACGGCTGCGCCATCAGCACCAGCGCTTCGTAGCAGGCGCTGTCGCCGTGGGGATGGTATTTGCCGATGACGTCGCCGACGGTGCGCGCGGATTTCTTCGGTTTGGCGCCGGCGTTCAGGCCCAGCTCGCTCATCGCGAAGATGATCCTGCGCTGCACCGGCTTCAGGCCATCGCCGATGAAGGGCAGGGCGCGGTCCAGGACCACGTACATCGAGTAGTCGAGATACGCGCGTTCGGCGTATTCGCGCAGCGGTATCTGTTCGAAACCGTGGAAAGCGGGGCGTGCGGTGTCGGGCATGATCGGGCCGGTGTGACGGATGGCGGAATCTTAGCAGTTGGCGATGTGCCGATCCGCTTCGCGCAACTCGCATCGAGGGCGCGGGTGCGGTAATTTCAGCGCATGGTTTTCCCGATCACGACATTGTCCCGCCGAGCGGCGCTGCAGGCCGCTTGCTTTGTCTCATGCGCAGCGCGCATCGATGCGAAGGCGGGCTGCGATGGCTGATCCGCCCGATGGCAAAGCGAAGCAGCGGCGCGGCATCGCCGGCGGCGGCAGCCCCACGATGGCCGATCTTGCGGCGATCGCCGGGGTATCCGCGATCACCGTGTCGCGCGCGCTGAGCGACAGCCCGCTGGTGAACGCCGAAACCCGCGCGCGCATCCGCGAGATCGCCAGCCGCCATGGGTATGCCTTCAATGTCAGTGCGCGCAATCTGCGCCTGCGCCGCAGCATGACCGTTGCGGTGGTGGTGGAGATGACGCCCAGCCCCGAGCGGCAGATGTCCGGCGCTTATCCGCTGGATCTGCTGGGCGGCATCACCCAGGAGTTGACGTCGCAGGGCTACAGCGTGCTGCTGACGTCGTTGCAGACCGCCGTGCCCCCGGCGGTGCTGGCCGCCGACGGCGTGATCCTGCTTGGGCAGGGCGCGCATGAGGAGGCCATGCACCAGGTGCAGGCCTGGGGCCGGCCGCTGGTGGTGTGGGGTGCGGTGAGCCGGCATGCATCGCAGGTCGTCGTCGGCAGCGACAACCGCGGCGGCGGTGCGATGGTGGCGCGGCGCTTTCTGGCGTTGGGTCGCCGTCGGCCGGTGTTCCTCGGCGATCCCGCGCACGGCGAGTTCGCCGAACGCTTCGAGGGCTACGTCGCCGAACTGGCGGCGGCTGGCGTGCAGGCGGCGACGGGAACGATCAGGACCGTGCCCGCATTCACGATCAGCGCCGGCGCGGAGACGATGCAGGCGCTCTTCAACGACGATCCGGAAATCGATGCGGTCTTCGCGGCCAGCGATCTGCTGGCCATCGGCGCGATGCGCACGCTGCACGCGCTGGGGCGCAGCGTGCCGGATGCGGTGTCGGTCGTCGGTTTCGACGACACCCTGCTGGGGGCCACCTATGCACCGCCGTTGAGTTCGGTACATCAGGATTTCGTCGAAGCCGGCGTGCTGCTCGCACGCAAGGTGCAGGCCCTGATCGACGGCGACAGCGCCGAATCCGAAATGTTGCCTACGCGGCTGGTGCTGCGGGGGACATGAACCCTGCCACGGCTTTCTGCGCCCGTGGCTGCTGCGACGCAACAAAATCTGCGTCATCCGGACGGATGTCGCAGATCGCCAAATTCCGACACATTCCATTCTGAATCAATGGCTTGCTGCATGCGGTGGCAAAGTTGACGACCTTGCCCGGACCGCCTTGGGCCGCATTGTTATCGATGTCTTGACATCGATAACAATGCGTTCATAAGGTGGCGCCGCCCATAAGGGTGGACGCAGATGGATGCAGGCCGGGCGTGAACGAGTCGCAATCGAGATCGATGACGGAAACCGCCGATGCCATGGCCCCGGTCGATGCATGGCGGCTGTGCAGCACCGTGTGCGACAAGCGCCTGCTCGACGAGAGCGGGCTTGACGAGAGCCTGTTCGCGCTGGCCAATGGCTCGCTGGGCGTGCGCGGCGGCTTCGAGGAATGCCCGGGCGACGGCTGCTTTCTGGCGGCGGCGTACGCGCAGTCGCCGATCCACTATCACGAGCGTCTGGCCGGCTTCGCCCGCAGCACCGACACCCGGGTGCCGGTGGCGGAGGGCAGGGAGATCGCGATCCATCTCGGCGAGGAGCGGCTGGACATCTTCGATGCCGAATGGCTGGCGTTGACCCGCACGCTCGATCTGCGCGCGGGCAGCCTGCACCGCCGACTGCGCCTGCGCACCGCGCGCGGGGCGACGCTGGAGATCGAGGCCGATCGCGTGGTGCCGCTGGGCATGGCGGCCGACATCCTGGCGATCCGCTTCACGGTGCGATCGATCGATTACGCGGGTCCGCTGACGCTGGTGTCCGCGCTGCGCAGCGCCGGGACCGCGCAGGCGCAGGGCGACGACCCGCGCATCGGCGCCGGCAGCGGCGGGCGCCTGCATTGCGAAGCGACGCAGGTCGATGGCGACATCGCCCGGCTGCACGAATCCGGCCGCGACGGCGGCCTGCATGTGTTTGCGGCGCAGCGTCATCTCGCGGGGTCGGGGTTGCGCAACGATGGGGTCGAACGCGACGACGGCCGCGTCGCCCAGCGTTTCGCGATCGACTGCGTGCCGGGCACTTCCGCGACGATCGAAAAATTCGTCGCCTATGTCAGCGGCCCGGCGCTCGAAGGCTTGCAGGCGCGTGCGGATGCTGCGCTGATGGCGGCTTACCATCATGGCTTCGACCGGCTTGCCGCGCTGCAGGCCGATGCGATGTCGGCGTTCTGGCGCGATGCGGATCTGTCGGTGCCCGGCGATCCTCGCATCGAACAGGCGCTGCGCTTCAATCTGTTCCATCTGTTCCAGTCCGCCGGCCGCAACGGCGTCGACGGCACCGCCGCGAAAGGATTAACCGGCGAGGGCTACGAAGGCCATTGCTTCTGGGACACCGAGGCCTTCGTGCTGCCGGTGATGGCCTTCGTCGCGCCCGAAGTGGCGCGGGCGATGCTGGCGTTCCGCTACCGCACGCTCGACGCCGCGCGGGCACATGCGCGCGAACTGAATCACCCGCAAGGTGCGCTGTATCCGTGGCGCACGATCGCCGGCGGCGAATGCTCTGCGCACTATCCCAGCGGCTCGGCCGCTTACCACATCAACGCTGCGGTGGCCTACGCCATCGGCCTGTATCTGGATGCGACCGACGATCTGGCCTTCATCATCGAAGCCGGCGCCGAGATGCTGTTCGAGACCGCGAGGATATGGCCACAAGCTGGTCATTTCGATCCGCGTCGCGGCGGTGCGTTCTGCATCCATGGCGTGACCGGCCCCGACGAATACACCGCGCTGATCGACAACAACCACTACACGAACCGGATGGCGCAGCGCCATCTGCAACGTGCGGTCGCGGTGTGGGAGCGGCTGCACGCCGATGCGCCGCAGGCGCTGGCGACGCTCGCGGCGCGGATCGATCTGGTCGATGACGAGATCGCGCTGTGGGCGCGCGTCGCCGCAGCGATGCATCAGGGTTACGACGCGGATGCGGGCGTGTTCGCGCAGGACGACGGCTTCCTCGGCAAGCCACGCTGGCCGCTTCCGCCGAAACCCGCGGGCCACCGCCCGCTGCTGCTGGACTACCACCCGCTCGCGCTCTATCGCCATCAGATCTGCAAACAGGCCGACGTGGTGATGGCGCTGGTGCTGGCGGGCGAAGACACCGATGCGGCATGCAAGAAGCGCTGCTTCGATTACTACGAAGCGGTGACCACGCACGATTCGACGCTGTCCGCGCCGATCCATTCGATCCTGGCGGCGGAAGTCGGCCACGCCGACAAGGCGCTGGGGTATTTCCTCGACAGCCTGCGCGTGGATCTCGACGATCTGCACGGCAACACCGCGCACGGCGTGCACATGGCAGCGATGGCCGGCAGTTGGCTGGCGCTGGTGCAGGGCTTCGCCGGTCTGCGCGTGCGCGACGGCGAGCTGTGCTTCGCGCCGACCGTCCCGCCGCAGTGGCCGGGCTACGGCTTCCATCTGCGCTGGCGCGGCCGTCGCCTGCGGGTGGAAGCGACGCCGCAGGGCGTGGTCTACCGGCTGGAAAGCGGCGCGCCGCTGCGCATCCGGCACGACGGCGCGGTGGCGACGCTGCACGCGGAAGTGGATGCGATCCGGCCGCTCGCACAGCCCGCCATCGCTGCGCGCGCTGCGTTTCCTCGCCGCTGCGAGGCGTTGATCTTCGATCTGGATGGTGTGCTCACCGATACGGCGAACACCCACTACCGCGCGTGGAAGCGCATGGCCGACGAGATCGGCGTGCCCTTCGATCCTGTCGATAACGAGCGCTTGAAAGGCGTCGACCGGATGACGTCGCTCGATCTGATTCTCGAACGCGCGCCGCGGGCGTATTCCAGCGAAGAACGCGCCGCGCTGGCCGCGCGCAAGAACGATTACTACGTCGACGAGATCCGGGAGATGACGCCGGAATCGCTGTTCGACGGCGTGCGCCCGCTGCTCGCCGAGGCCCGCGCGCGCGGGCTGAAACTCGGCGTGGCGTCGGCCAGCCGCAATGCGGCGCTGTTGCTGCGCAGGCTTGGGATTGCCGACGCTTTCGATCACGTGGTCGATGCGGCGCGCCTCTCGCGCGCCAAACCCGATCCGGAAATCTTCCTCGCCGCCGCATCCGCATTGGGCGTGTCTCCCAGCGCATGCATCGGTATCGAGGATTCGCTCGCAGGCATCGCCGCGATCCACGCGGCGGGCATGTCCGCGATCGGCGTCGGCGATGCCGGCACGCTGTCGCGCGCGGATGCGGCGATCGCCCACATCTCGCAGCTTCACCTCGACGATTTCGTTATGCCCTGACGTACGCGGACGCAGAGACCGCGGCCATCCGACCCACCGGCCCACATCACACCGATTTTCTTAGGAGGGAACATCATGCGATACACGATTCCGATGCGTTACGCGCTGTCGCTGGCCATTGCGGCCGCGCTGTCGCCGACCGCGGCGATGGCACAGGACGCGGCGGCCACGCCACCCGAAGAGGCGCCTGCCGATCTCGATGCCATCGTCGTCAGCGGCACCGCAAAATTCCGCGGCCTGAGCAAGCGCGACGCGAGCTTTTCGATCACCACCGCCTCACCCGAGCAGATCCAGGAAGCCGCGCCCAGCAGCACCGCCGATCTGTTGAAGATCGTGCCCGGCGTGTGGGCCGAATCCAGCGGCGGCGGCACCGGCGCCAATGTGTTCGTGCGCGGCATGCCGTCGGAAGGCGACGCGCCGTTCTTCACGCTGCAGCTCGATGGTTCGCCGATCTATCCGCCGCCGACGCTGTCGTTCCTCGAAAACACAACGCTGTTCCGCATCGACGACACCATCGAACGCGTCGAAGCGCTGCGCGGCGGCCCCAGTCCGCTGTATTCCAACGGCCAGCCCGGCGTCACGGTGAATTTCATCCAGAAAAAAGGCGGCGATGATCGCGAAGGCAGCGCGCGGGTGACCATCGGCAGCGATGCGCTGCGTCGCGTGGACCTTTTCGACAGCGGTCCGCTGCGCGAAGGCAGCGGCTGGTACTACAGCGTCGGCGGTTTCTGGCGCGAAACCGACGGCGTCCGCGATCCCGGATTCGCATCGGAGACGGGCGGCCAGATCGGCGGCACGCTGACCAGGCGCTGGGACGACGGCGAATTTACCGTCTACGGCCGCCACACCAACGACCGCAACGTCTTCTACACCGCGATCCCGCTGCTCTCGCGCAACGACGGCGACGATATTTCCGGGTTCCCGGGCATCGATCCCACCAGCGGCACGCTGATCGGCCCGGATTTCCGTCGGGTGACGCTGCCCACCGGCATCGCCGGACAATCGATGACCCGCGATCTCGCGGACGGCCGCGGCGTGGACATCACCGTGTTCGGCGGCGCGCTGGACTGGAACGTCGGTCGTTGGACGATCAGCGACCGCTTCAATTTTCTCAGCGGCGACGCGCCCACCAATGGCCTGTTCACCGGCGCCAATCCAGTGCGACTGGCCGATTACATCACCGACACCTACGCCACCACCGGCACCGGGCGCTTCGTCAACGGCGGCGCTGTCGTCGATCCGAACCAACAGGTGTTGACCGCCGGATGGTGGGTGGTGGACAAGGATCTGAGTTCGTTCACCAACGACCTGCGCTTCAGCATCGACTTCAACGAGCGCAACGCACTGACGCTCGGCGTCTATCACGCGCGCTATTCGTCCGAAGACCGCTGGTGGCTGGGCAACAACATGCTGCTCACCGCGGAAAACCAGGCCCGTCGCGTCGATCTGACCCTGGCCGATGGCCGCATCGCCACCCGCGAAGGCTTCGTCGGTACGTCGTTCTACAACATCTTCGGCGACTACGACGGCCGCAACACCGCGTTCTTCGTCACCGACGAATGGAAGGCCACCGATCGTCTGCGTCTGGATGCCGGCGTCCGCCACGAGCGTCAGCGCGTGGACGGCACGGTGCGCGACCCGGTGTCGGTGGATCTCGACGGCAATCCGAACACGCTGTACGACAACAACACATCGGTCGCCCGCAACCTGCGCAGCATCGACCAGAACGACAGCGCCACATCGTGGACGGTCGGCGCGAACTACACGGTCAGCGACACGATGAGCGCGTTCGGCCGGGTCAATTCGGGCTTCAAGTTTCCGTCGTTCGACAACCTGCGCGACGGCGCGACGCAGACGCAGGAGATCGACCAGTACGAAGTCGGTCTGAAGGCGGCGGACAGCAAATATGAGCTGTATCTCACCGTGTTCTACAACGATTTCGTCGGCCTGCCGTTCCAGGCGTTCGACCAGAACGGCAACAACATCGTGGTGATCGGCGATTCCAAGGCGAAGGGCGTGGAATTCGAAGGTGCGATCGGGCCGTTCGGCGGTTTCGACCTGGCGTGGACCGCAACCTGGCTCAAGGCCGATTACGGCACGTTCGGCAATTTCAGCGGCAACCAGGTGGTTCGCCAGCCGAAATTCCGCGCGCGCCTGACGCCCAGCTACTACTGGTCGATGCCGTGGGGCGATGCGAAGATCTTCGCCACCTGGACGAATGTGGGCGACCGCTACTCCGATCCGGCGAACGGCCAGGTGCTGCCCGCCTACGACACCTGGGACATCGGCGCCAGCGCCCGCATCGGCGAGCACTGGGAGTTCACGTTCAACGGCCGCAACGTCACCGATGAGATCGCGCTGACCGAAGGCAATGCCCGCGTGATCGGCAATGCCACCAGCGGCGGCGTGTTCATGGGCCGCCCGATCGAGGGCGCCTCGTACCAGATGTCGGTGATCTATCGCTGGTGATCTTTCCAGAAGTCGATCCGCCCGCGGCGTCTCCGACCGGAGCCGCCGCGGCAGCGCTGGCGCGGCGTGAAGTTGCGTCCGCTCCGTTCCGCACCGATGCTGTCGTCCCGGAGCCCGCATGACCCAAGCGTCTATGACCAGAGCCCGCATGATCGTCGCGATGATCTTCACTTACGGGATCTTCGCCATCCTTCTCAACAGCGTCGGTACGCTGATTCTGCAGAGTCAGGTCAGCCTTGGCGCAAGCAAGGCCGCCGTCAGCGTGCTCGACGGCTACAAGGATCTGCCGATCGCCGTGGTGTCCTTCCTCGTGGCCTCATGGTTGCCGCGTTTCGGCTATCGCAGGGCGATGATGGCCGGATTGCTGCTGGTCGCCGTCGCCTGCATCGCGATGCGGGCGGTCGATGCGTTCTGGATGGTCAAGCTGTTGCTGGCCGCGACCGGCGTGGCGTTCGCGCTGGTGAAGGTGTCGGTATATGCGACGATCGGTCTGCTCACCGAAGACAGTCGCGGCCATGCCAGCCTCACCAGCACCATCGAAGGCTGGTTCATGATCGGCGTGCTGTCGGGGCCATGGCTGTTCGGGATCTTCATCCACCGCCAGCAGACCCCGGACGATCCGGTCTGGCTCGATATCTATGCGTGGCTGGCCGCGGCCTGCGTCGTTGCGATCGCGCTGTTGGCCGCGGCGCGTCTCGACGAATCGCGCGCGCGCGACGGGCAGGACGCGGGCAACGCGTTCGCGGACATGCTGCGGCTGGTCGCCCGACCGCTGGTCGCGGTGTTCGTGGTGTCCGCATTCCTCTATGTGCTGATCGAACAAAGCATCAACACCTGGCTGCCGACCTTCAACGCCGATGTGCTGCAGCTGTCCACCGCCACCAGCGTGCAGATGGCCAGTCTGTTCGCGGCGTTCACCGCGCTGGGGCGTCTGGTCGCCGGCCAAGTGCTGCGATGGGTGTCGTGGGATCGCCTGCTGGTCGGCTGCCTGCTGGCGACCGCCGCCGTCATCCTGCTGGTGCTGCCGCTGTCGGCGCAGCCGGTGCCGCCGGTGGCCGACGGTTGGCGGCATGCGCCGCTGCCGGCATTTCTGCTGCCGCTGATCGGTTTTTTTCTGGCGCCGGTGTACCCGACGATCAATTCGGTGGTGCTGAGCGCGCTGCCGAAGTCGCGACACGCGTCGATGACGGGGTTGATCGTGGTGTTCTCCGCGCTGGGCGGCGCGACCGGATCGTTCGTGACCGGGCAATTGTTCGCCCATCTCGGCGGCCAGCATGCGTTCTATCTGACGCTGGTGCCCGCGGCGCTGCTGTTGGCCGGTCTGTTGGGGCTGAAACGGCTCGCGGCGACGCCGCAGGTTGAAGCCGCAAGTCAGTAAATGTCCCGGCGATAGCGTCCTTCCACGCGCATGCGTTCGACCTGCGCATCGCCGAGGTTGCTGCGCAGCGCGGCGTCCACGCCCGGCGCCATGCCGGCGAGACTGCCGCAGACCAGGAGGCAGGCGCCTTCGTCGGCCCATGCGCGCAGGTCGTCTTCAGCATCGTGCAACAGATCCTGGACGTACTGCGATTTCGAAGGATCGCGCGAGAAAGCGAGGTCGAGCCGCGCCAGCCAGCCGTCGCGCTGCCATCCGCGGATTTCGTCTCCATAGAAGAAGTCCTTCGCTTGCTGGCGTTCGCCGAACAGCAGCCAGTTGCGGCGCGCGCCGGTTTCGATGCGCACGCGCAGATGCGCGCGCAGCCCGGCGATGCCAGTGCCGTTGCCGATCAGGATCAGCGGGCGCTCCGCGGCAGGCGGATGGAAGCCGGGATTGCTGCGGATGCGCAGTTGGATGCGGTCGCCGGGCGCGGCGGATTCGCACAACCAGCCGCTGCCCAGCCCGGGCGTGCCGTCCGGCCGCGACATTCGCCGGACCAGCAGTTGTAGACGACCATCGGCGGGAATCGAAGCGATCGAGTATTCGCGGTGCGGCAAGGGTTTCAGTCGCGCGGCGATATCGGCAGCCGCCAAGCCGGCGATCTCTTCCGGCGAGGGCCATTGCGAGCGCGCCAGTCTTGCGGCGAAGGTCTGAGGTTCGTCGTTGTGATCGCCGCTGAGGGTGAAGCCACCATCGAGGTTGTGTTCGCTTAGCCAGGCAGTCACCGCTGACGCGGAATGGCACGGGCCGATCTCAGCGATATCGCCTGCTTTCCATTCCGGCAGCGCTGCGGTCATCGGCCGCAGGGCGAGATGGAAGGCCGAGCCGCCGAGGCTGTCGGGGTTCAGCAGCGTGCGTTCTTCGAGGCGCCATGCGTCGTAGTGCGGCGGCGTCCAGTCGGGCAGGTCGGTGACGCCCGCGAGCTGCCCGAGACCGTGCTGCCAGTGGCGCAGCGCGCTGTCGTCGGCGTTGTCCACTTCGACCAGATCGAAGATCGGCTGTGCGCCGCGACCGCGCAGCCATTCGTCCAGCGCGTGGCCGAAAGCGCAGAAGTGCGTGTATTCGCGATCGCCCAAAGCCAGCACCGCGTACTGCAGTTGGTCGAGCCGCGTCGGAGGCGAGTTCATGACATCGCGGACGAAGCGCAGCGCGGGATCGGGCGGATCGCCTTCGCCGGTGGTGCTGGCGACGAACAGCGCGCGTTGTGCATTGATCAGCGTCGCGGCGTCGAGACGCTCGATCGCGCACAGCCGCACCGCGACACCGCTGGCGCGCAGGCTGTCGGCGCTCATTTCGGCCAGACGCCGGGCGAACCCGGTCTGGCTGGCATGCACCACCAGCACGGTCGATGCGTTTTCGTCATCCGCGGACGCTGCGTCGTCGCGCGAACGCGGGCGCCACAGCAGCGCTGCGCAGGCGCCGATGTACACGAAAGCAACCGCCAGCGCCGACAGACTGCGGTTGCGGGGCGGTGCGCCCGCCGGCCAGCCGCTGTCGTGCAGGCCGAACAGCAGCCAGGCCGACGCGGCCAGCGTCAGCAACACCAGCGCATTGCCCAGCCGCTGCAGGTGTTCCGATGGCATGCGGATCGTCATGGGTCGGCCACCGTGCTCAGTTCCACGAATCGTGGCGAGAGCCGCTCGCGCAGACCATCGTCGCCGCGCAGCAGGAAGCGCGCGGCGAGTCCATGTTCCGTCGCGAACGCATGGCCCGCATCCGCGCCCATCACGGTCAATGCCGTCGCCCAGGCGTCCGCGCGCATCGCGCTGCCGGCGATCACGGTGACGCCGGCGGGCGCGTGGCGCACCGGGCGGCCGGTGCGCGGATCGAACGTGTGCGAATGTCGTTCGTCGTCCTGCTCGAACGCATGCCAGCGGTCGCCGGACGTGGCCACGGCCAGCCCTTCGAGCGCGACCACGCGTATGCGCGCGCCCTCTTCGCCATCGGCGGCGGTCGCGGCGTCGCCGTCTTCCGCCGCGGCTTCGACCAGCACCCGCCAGGGGTCGCCGTCGGGCTTGCGGCCGTAGCCGTAGAGTTCGCCGCCCACTTCGACCAGCGCGCTGGCGATGCCATGCGCGCGCAGATGCGCGGCGACGACGTCGGCGCCGTAGCCTTTCGCGATTGCGGACAGGTCCAGTACGGCGCCGCCCGGTTGCAACAGCTGCGGCGGCTCGTGTTCGAGTACGAGCCTGCGCCAACCTGAAACCGCACGAACGGTATCTATCATCGCCGTGTCCGGCAATTGCCGCGGTCGCTGCGCGGGCCCGAATCCCCAGGCATCGACCACCGCGCCGAGGGTCGGGTCGTAAGCGCCGTCGCTGGCTTCGGCGATCTCCAGCGCACAGCGCATCACCGTGTGGAATTCGTCCGGCAACGAATGAACGCTGCCGGCCACGCTGCGGTTGTAGCGGCTGATGTCGCTGTCGTCGCGCCAGTGGCTCATCTGCGCGACCACGGTGTCCAACGCCGACTGCACGACGCCGTGCAGTGCGTGCAGGTCGGCGCGCGGCGCGCACGCCGCCTTCACCGACCATGTCGTGCCCATCGTCGCCCCGCCGAGGGTGGCGACGCTCAGTGCTTGCGGCATCGAAAATCCGCTTGCATCGCGGTCGAGTCGATCATGCTGATGTCGGGCATGCTGATGTCGAGCATGAAAAACTGTGCCGCTTACTGCGGCAGCACCTCGAAGGTGGCGACATAGCTCAGGCGGCGCTTCTTGGCCTGCGGCAGGCTGGCCTTGTCGTCTTCGGTGGCGACTTCCAGCCAGTACATGCCGGCTTCGGGCCAGGTGACATCGAACTTGCCGTCGGCGCCGGTCGTGACCTTGATTTCGTTCTGGGCGTTGCGGTAGCGGGTGCCGCCGCGCACGATCTCGATATCGAGGCCGGCCGCAGGCTTGCCGTCGATCTGCAGGATGAAGGAGGCTGCTTCGCCGGCGAACAGATCGTTCGGATGGGTCACCGCCACCAGCTCCAGGCCTTCGCCGGACGGCTTCAGCGCAATGTCGTTGGGCGCGCCGCGGGTGACGAAGGTTTCGATCCGGCCGAGCGATTGCATGACCTGCAGATTCTTCGCGTCCTGCGGCACTTCGCTCGCGAACGTGGCGACGGTGCCGCGCCAGCGCTTGGGCTTGCCGTCCGCGTCTTCCCAACTGGCGGACAGGCCGCTGTTGAGCATCGCGATGCGATAGGTGCCCGCCTGCTTCAGTTCGAAATCGAACACGCTGCGGAATTTCCCGGTGGCGCCGTTGGCGCTTTCGGCGCGAGTGCCGTCCGGCGCGGTGATCGCCAGGCGATCCAGCGCGATCGGCACGTGGTTGAAGTAGAACAGGTCGTTGGAGACAGCGGCGTCCACCGTCACCCAGGCGTTCTCGCCGGCGACGACGGTCTGCGAAGGCAGCAGCCAGGCTTTGTGGGCGGACGCGGTGAACGGGAGGGCGGCGGCGAGCGCCAGCGCAAGCATGAGTCTGGATTTCATGGTGAATTCCTGCGGCAGTGGAAAGAGGGGGCGTCGCGATCGGTGGGTCAGGGTTTGAGGGTCAACGCGATCGCGCCGAGTTCGCTGCTGCCTTGCGCGCTGCCTTTCTGTGCGGTGGGCCTGGCGGCCCAGCGGAAGGGAATCTTCAACAGTTCGCGGCCGCCCACTTCGCGCGCGGCTTCCACCACCAGGGTGTATTCGCCCGCAGCGAGGCCGGCGAGCTGCGGCTGGCGGTCGTTGAACGCGAGCAGATGTTTGCCGGCTGGTTTGGTCGGCCCCGTCACGCCGTCCACCGGCACTTTCAGCGAACGACCGCTCTTGCGCCACCACTGGCGGAGATCCGGCAGCCATTTGGTGCCGTGGCCTTCGCTGTTGCTGCGCTGCTGATACCAGACCGAAAGATTCGCCGCGAGCTTCTGGTCCGCGCCTTCGATCCACACCGCGACGTAGGGGCGATGGTATTCGGCCACCTTCAACTGCGGGATTTCGACGCTGATCTGCAGCTCGGCGGTGTAGGCCGGCAGCGCGAACAGCGCGCCGACGACGAGGGTGACGGTGACGGGAAGTCGGGTCTTGTTCATGGCGTGAGGGCGTCGGGTCGGTAAGCGGAGGATGTGGCGTTGGATGAACGCGGGAATGGAATCTAGTGGATGAACAGCAGCGCGATCAGCACCGGCACGACCAGTCCCAGGCCGACGTAAGGCCAGGTCATGCGTCGCTGGCGGGCGTGCATCTGCAGCAGGAACAGGCCTGTGACGCAGAACACCACGCAGGCGACCGCGAAGATGTCGATGAACCAGTTCCACGCCGGGCCCGAGTTGCGGCCTTTGTGCAGATCGTTGAAATAGGCGATCCAGCCGCGGTCGGTGCGTTCGTACTCCACCGCGCCGGTGCCGCGATCGATGCTGAGCCACGCATCGGCGCCGGGCGAGGGCAGCGACAGATAGAGCTCTTCCTCTGACCATTCGGCCTTGCGTCCGCGCAGCGCGATGCCGAGACGTGCATCGAGCCAATCGGCGGTTGCCGCAGGCAGAGGCGCTTCGCCGTCGGCGCGAGTGCCGAGCGCCTTCAACAGCGGCGCGGGCAGGGTTGCGGTGCGCCGCACCGTCTGCGGTTCGGCTTCGATCCGCGCGGCGTGGTTGAGGGTGATCCCGCTCAGCGCGAACAGCAGCATGCCGATCAGCGATACCGCCGAACTGATCCAGTGCCAGTTGTGCAGCGTGCGCAGCCAGAAGCCGCGCCGTTGCTGGCCGTGGGCGATGTCGGTGGTGCTGCGCGACAAAACGGGCGACCTCATCGAAGGGACATGGAACACTGCGTGGCATGGATCATGGCCGGATCGATCGCGACCGGATCGATCGCGACCCAATCGATCACGTCAGGATCAGGCTTCGGCCCATTGCCGCAGCAGGTATTGTCCATCGCCGTATCGGTCGACTGCTTCGCCTCGAACTCAGAATTTGAAATTCAGCGTCACATACGCCGAACGCGGTGCGCCCGGGGTGATGTTGTTGTCGCTGTGCGCCGACGGGAAATACGTCTTGTCGAACAGGTTTTCGACGTTGAGTTGCGCCGAGAAACGCTCATTCAACTTGTAATAGACGGCGCCGTCGTAGCGGGCGTAGCTCTTGAGCGTGACCGCGTTGCTGATCGAGGCGAAGGATTCGCTGCGGTAGCTCGCGCCGATGGCGACGCCCCAGTGATCGGTGAAATCGTAGCGATTCCACAGGCCGACCGAAGTTTCCGGCGTTTGCGGCAGCACCCGGCCGGCGGGCGTGCCGGGCACGGCGCTCACGGTGCGCGCATCCAGCCAGGCATAGCTGCCGATCACCTGCCATTTGTCCGTCAGCTTTCCTGCGAGCGAAAACTCGACGCCGTCGACGCGCTGGCTGTCGCCCGTGAGCAGGATCAGGCGCGTTGGATCGGTGGGGTCGGCGATCGCGGCGTTGCTGCGATTCAGGCGGAACACTGCGGCTTCGGCGGTGAGGCCCGGGCGCAGTTCCCATTTGGCGCCGATTTCTGGGTTCTCGAACTCTTCGGCATCCAGCGACTGGCTGTTGAACGCAAGCGAGCCCAGCTGTTCGCCCGAACGCGGCAGATACGTGACGCCGTAGCTCGCATACAGCGACAGATTTTCGACGGGCTTGAACACGACGCCGACGCGCGGGGACCACAGCCTGTCCGAAGACGACAGCCGACGGTTTTGCGACGATACGCCCGTGCGCAGATCGGTGAAGTCGACATCGAACTGGTCGTAACGCAGGCCGACGATGGCCGACCACTTCGGCGAGAATTCGATCTGATCCTGTGCATAGATCGCCGCGACTTTCGCCACGCCGGTGTTGCGCGCATCGCCGCTGCCGCCGGTGCTGTTGTTGGCGTAGACCACCGCCGGCGACACGTTGGGGTCGCTCAGCGGTACGACGCAATTGCTGGCGGTGGAGCCGGTGAGGCAAGGCGATCCCGCGCCGAGCGCGAACCTGCCGCTGCGGCGGAGGTTGTCGGTTTCCTGACGGCCGAATTCGACGCCGGTCATGAATTTGTGTTCCACCTTGCCAGTGGCTGCCGAGAAGATCAGATCGGTCTGGTTGAACAGATTCTTGCGATCGGTATCCTGACGGTAGGCCGACAGTGCGACCGTCGTGGCCGCGGCGTTGACGTTGCCCGGGAATACGTTGCCGTAGTACTTGTCGTAATTCGCAACGCGAGTGCGGTTGCGCAGCACGGTGCCGTCGCCGAAATCGTGTTGGACCAGTGCGTTGAACGCATTCACTTCGACATCGCCGCGGCTCGCTTCCGGATCGCCGAAGAACGTCTCGCGATCGGTCTCGACCGGAAAGCGCGTCCCGTTGAACGCATTCGCATACGATGGAATGCCGCGGTCGGCGGTGCGTCGATCGCGGAAATACTCATAGCCCAGCGTGATGAGGGTGTTTTCGCCGACTTGAATCGCCGTGGTCGGATTCACGCCCTGTCGTTTCAGTGCGTAGCCGTCACGGAAGCCTTCCGAATCCTCGTACACCCCGGTGACGCGAAACGCGACGGCGTCGCTGAAGGGATGCGCATAGTCGGCGGTCGCCCGGCGCTTCTGCCACGAGCCGACATGCAGGCCGACATGCAGCGCCTCCTGCCAGTTGGCGGTCTTGGTCACGCGGTTCAAAAGACCACCGGGGCTGCCGCGGCCGAAGATCATCGCATTCGGGCCTTTGAAGGCCTCGATGTGCTCGATGTTGTAGGTGTCGCGGTAATACTGCACGTCGTCGCGCATACCATCGACGAAGAAATCTGCGGTTGAGCTGTTTCCGCGGAACACCAGCCCGTCGCGATTGCCTTCGCCCTGGGTGATGCCGATGCCAGGTACATAGTGAACGGCGTCGGCCATGCCCTGCACGGCCCGGTCGCGCATCTGCTGCTCGGTGATCACGGTGATCGCTTGCGGCACATCCTGCAGCGCAGTATCGGTTTTCGTGGCACTGGTGCTGCGCTCGGCGGCGTATCCCGTCAGGCGCCCGCCGCGGACGCGGATGGTGTCGAGATCCACCGCTTCTTTCTCGGCAGTGGCCATGTCCGTCCCGGCGAACGCGGGAGCTGCGATGAGCGAGGTCAGAACGGCGGCTAGAGCGGCAGCCAGCGGGGCGTGGGCAGGAAGACGATAATTCATATGCGATTGATTCATGCGATGCGCCGTGGTGGTGGCGTCCATGAAGTGCATGTTAATGAGAATTGTTCGCAAATACAATTGCCTCGCAACATGAGATCTTTCGACAAGGCGGCAGTGCTGCCGGAACCGCCTCTTCAGGCATCAAGGGTCGCGCCGCCCTCCACGCGCAGGTCGTGGGTGAAATGTCGACAGCAGCAAGGCCACGGCGTCGGCGATGTCCAGTACCCGGCATTGCAATCGATAGCGGCCGGCGGCCTTGGACGCGCCATAGGCGGCTATGCCTGCACGTGGTATCGCCACGGCGTTCTAGATCACCACCACGATGCAGTCGCTCGCGCGTGCGGCCATCCGCGGAAGTCGACCGATGAGGCGATTCGGCCGGCGATCAGCAATGTCGGAAACTCACAAGACAGGAATTGCCGGGTCATGCCGTCGCATCCTCGGCCATCGTTCTTGCTGGCTCGATGCGGCCGGATTTCCGGAATCCGAATGTCCCATTCGATGGCCATTGGGGTGTCTGTAGCGCCCAAGAGGCGTGCGGCTGGATGTCCCGTTCCGCAACGCGGGCAACAAAAAACCCCGCATCGCTGCGGGGTTTTTCGTTACTGATCTGGTGCCCAGGAGAGGACTCGAACCTCCACGGTTTTACCCGCTAGTACCTGAAACTAGTGCGTCTACCAATTCCGCCACCTGGGCAGGTGGGCGCGTATGGTGCGTTGCGACGCGCACGATGTCAACGGTCTGCCGGCCGAAATTTTCGTTCCTCCGACGGGAAGGAATGGTTGGGCCAAGGCGCCGTCCGGGCATCCATCGGGTTTCAGGGGATCTCCCGGACTGCGGATGCGGGCGTATACTTGCGGCCAATGTCAAAAACCACCAAGAAAGCTACTGGCCCTCGCGCCACGCGCGCCTCCGATGGCGCTTCCCCCAAATCCGCTTCCCGTACCGAACCGCGCAATGCCGCGTCGGGCACACCGGGCAAAGCGCCCAGAGCGAAGGCGCCGCAGCCTTCAGCCAAGCCACCGAAATCCGGTGGTCCTCCGAAATCCGGTCATCCCCGCAATGCAGGCAAGTCTTCCGGCAAGCCCGCCAAAGCCGCGCCGTGGTTGCCCGATACCTTTGCGACACAGGGCGGTCCCAAGCCGCAGGCCCGACGACAAGCCGACGCAGGCTTCTCCTCCGCCATCAGCGACCCGCATGCCGCCCGCGAAGCCTCGCGTTACGCCGATCCCATCCCCAGCCGCGAAGCGATCCTGAAGCTGCTCGGCGAAGCCGACGGCCCGATGATGGCCGAGAACGTGGCCGAACGCCTCGGCCTGGACACGCCCGAGCGCCGCGACGCGCTGGGCAAGCGCCTCGGCGCGATGCTGCGCGATGGTCAACTGCTGCAGAACCGCCGCGGCGGTTATCTGCCTGCGGCGCGCATGGATCTGATCGCCGGGACCGTGATCGCCAATCCCGACGGGTTCGGTTTCCTGCGCCCGGAGAGCGGCACCGGCAAGAGCGACGACCTGTTCCTGCCGCCGCTGGAAATGCGCAAGGTGCTGCACGGCGACCGGGTGATGGCCAGCGTCACCGGCATCGACCGTCGCGGCCGCCGCGAGGGCGTCATTGTGGAAGTGCTGGAGCGCCGCCTGAGCCGGCTGATCGGCCGATTCACGCTGGAAGCCGGCATCAGCTTCGTGCAGCCCGACGACGCGCGCATCCAGCGCAATGTGCAGATCCCCGCCGATGCGCGCCTGGATGCGCAGAACGGTCAGTTGGTGGTGTGCGAGATCGTGCATGCGCCCGACGCCTATCGCCCGCCGATCGGCCGCGTGCTCGCGGTGCTCGGCGACAAACTCACGCCCTCGCTGGTGGTCGAAGCCGCGATCCACGGCCACGACCTGCCGCATGAATTCCCGCCGGAGGTGATCGCCGAAGCCACCGCGGTGTCGCTGCGGGTGACCGAAGGCGATATCGCCGGCCGCGTCGATCTTCGCCAGCTGCCGCTGGTGACCATCGACGGCGAGGACGCCAAGGATTTCGACGATGCAGTGTGGTGCGAACCGAACAAGACTGGTTTCCGGCTGATCGTCGCGATCGCCGATGTGTCGCATTACGTGCGTCCGGGTGCGCCGCTCGACGACGAGGCGCAGAAGCGTGCGACCTCGGTGTATTTCCCGGGCTTCGTCGTGCCGATGCTGCCGGAAACCCTGTCCAACGGCATCTGCTCGCTGAACCCGAAACTCGACCGCCTGTGCTTCGTCTGCGATATGCAGGTCGGTTTCGACGGTGAAGTCGGCAAGTCGAAGTTCTACGAAGCGGTGATGCATTCGCACGCCCGCCTCACTTACACCCAGGTCTGGCAGGCGGTTGGCGAGAACGACGCGGACGCCATCGCGAAGATCGGTTCCCTGTTGCCGCAGGTGCAGCGTCTGCATCAGCTGTATCAAGTGCTGGCGAAGGCGCGCAAGGCGCGCGGCGCGATCGAATTCGAATCCTCCGAAGTGCGTTTCGTGCTGGGTCCGCAGGGCGAAGTGGTGCAGGCGGGCATGCTCCAGCGCAACGATGCGCACAAGCTCATCGAAGAATGCATGATCGCCGCGAACGTCGAGGCCGCGCGCTTCCTGTTGAAGAAGCAGGTGCCGGCGCCGTACCGCATCCACGACAAGCCGCCGGAATCGAAGTACACCGATCTGCTCGAATTCCTCAAGGAATTCAAGCTGCGGATGCCGCCATGGGCCACCGTGGAGCCGCGCGATTTCACCGCGCTGTTGACCAAGATCCGCGAGCGTCCCGACGCGGCGCTGCTGGAGTCGGTATTGCTGCGCAGCCAGTCGCTTGCGGTATATGCGCCCGGGAACATCGGTCACTTCGGTCTTGCGCTGGAGTCGTACGCGCATTTCACTTCGCCGATCCGGCGTTACCCGGATCTGCTCGTGCATCGCGCGATCAAACATGCGCTGACCGATGCGAAACCGGCGGCGTTCACGTATTCGCAGAGCGGCATGGCGGCGCTGGCGCTGCAGTGTTCGGAACGCGAGCGTCGCGCCGACGAGGCCGAGCGCGAAGTCGACGAGCGTTATCGTGCGGCGTGGATGGAAAAGCACATCGGCGGCAAGTTCGACGGCATCATCAGCGGCGTCACCAGCTTCGGCCTGTTCGTGGAACTGGACGACTCCAAGGTCAACGGTCTGATCCACGTCACCCAACTGCCGAACGATTTCTATCACTTCGACCCGATCCGCAAGACGCTTAGCGGCGAACGCGCCGGCCGCGTGTTCCGGCTGGGCGATCGGGTGACTATCATCGTGCTCAAGGCGAGCCTGGAAGAGCGCAAGATCGATTTCCGCCTTGCGGAAGAACGCGGCGTGGCGCCGTTACCGCCGCGCGGGCAGCCGGCGAAACGCCCGAAGCGGAAGTATTGACGAACCCGTCGTAGAGCGGAGCAACGCTCCGCTACCATCTGTCCGCAGCCAGGCATCCCCGTAGAGCGGAGCAAAGCTCCGCTGCTACCTTCCCGGAGCCAACGCCGCCCCAAACGTGGCGTTTCCCTACATCGGACAGCGCGATTCTCCGATAGCCCCATCATTGCGGCTGTTCGATGCTGAAGCATGTCCAGTCCCCGTCTTCTCAAAGGCCGTCGGTCCCAGATCGGCCACTACTATGCGGTCACTGCGAATGCACAAGGCCGAAAGGCGGTATTCCGCGATCCATCGTCCGCGAATGCCGTCATTGCGGAAATCCATCGTTCCTAGGAATGAGGCGATATCGAATCGCTGGCTTGGGTGCTGATGCCCGATCATTTGCATTGGCTGTTCTGCCTGCGCTCCAGCGGTCTGAGTGCCGTCGTACAGAAAATGGAATGCAGGAGCGCCAATTCGATCAATCGAGCGCTCAATCGCCAAGGAATCGTGTGGCAGGCGGGGTTCTATGATCGGAGAGTGGACAGCGAGGAATCGCTTCATCGCCAAGCGCGCTACATGATCGAGAACCCGCTGCGTGCAGGCATCGTGTCGAGTATCGAGGAATATCCGTATTGGTGGTGCGCTTGGGTTCGGCGTAGGAACGAACTGTGGTGATTGGAGGAGGCGTCTGGTTATGGGGATGGCGTAGCGGAGCTTTGCTCCGCTCTACGATGCGCGGGGCAGCGGAGCTTTGCTCCGCTCTACGGTGCGCGGGGCAGCGGAGCTTTGCTCCGCTCTACGGGATGGCGAAACGCACCGCGCCGCGCGCGGCAATCGCACCGCTGGCGAAGCAGGCGGTGAGCAGATAGCCGCCGGTCGGCGCTTCCCAGTCCAGCATTTCGCCGGCGAAGAACACGCCGGGCAGGGTTTTCGATTGCAGGGTGTCGTCCAGCGCTTCCAGACGCACGCCGCCAGCGGTGCTGATCGCTTCGGCCACCGGCCGCGCGCTGCGCAGCGTCAGCGGCAGACGTTTGATGGTGTCCGCGACGCGTGCCGTATCGATCATCGCTTCGCGCGGCAGCACTTCATGCAGCAGCGCGACTTTCACCGCATCCAGCCCGGTCTGCCGGCGCACATGTTCGCCGAGGCTGCGTTTGCCGCGCGGTTTCTCCAGATCGCCGCGCAGACGTTCCGCGTCGCGGCCCGGCGCCAGATCCACCCACAGCGTCGTTTTACCGTCGCGGAGGATGCAGTCGCGCAGATCGGCCGAGATCGCATAGATCACGCTGCCTTCGATGCCGGTCGCGGTGAGTACGCATTCGCCCTGCAATGCGTGCATCGCGCCGTTGGGATCCTGCCAGTGCGCGATGACAGGTTTCAGCGGCGCCCCCGCGTATTTGTCGGCAAGGTGCGCGCTCCAGTCGATGTCGAAACCGCAGTTCGACGATCGCAGCGGCGCGATATCGATGCCGCGTTCGGCCAGCGCAGGCACCCAGGCGCCGTCCGAGCCCAACTGCGGCCAGCTCGCGCCGCCGAGCGCGAGCACGGTGGCCTGCGCGCGGATGCAGCGCTCGCCGTCGGGCGTCTCGAAGCGCAGTCGCTGATCGTCGTCCCAACCTTGCCAGCGATGCTGCACGTGGAAACGCACGCCGCGTTCGCGCAGCCGCCGTACCCAGACGCGCAGCAACGGTGCGGCCTTGCGATCCATCGGGAAGACCCGGCCGGAGCTGCCGACGTAGGTCTCGACGCCGTATTCCCGCGCCCAAGCGCGCAGCGCATCGCCGTCGAAGGTATCGAGCCAGTGCGCGACTTCACGCGTGCGCTCGCGGTAGCGGGCATCGAAACCCGGTCGCGGCTCGCTGTGGGTGAGATTCAGACCGCCCTTGCCGGCGATCAGGAATTTGCGTCCCACCGAACCCTTCGCCTCGAACAGATCCACCGCCAGCCCGGCCGCGTTGGCGACCTCGGCGGCCATCAGCCCGGCGGGGCCGCCGCCGATGATGGCGATCTGCGTGGTGGCGGGAAGGGCTTGCGACATCGATGAGGACCGGGTGTGCGCTGCGGGCAGGGCGGCGGATGATAGCGCGGCGCAGGCGCATCGATTGAGGCAAAAGCCGGCTGTTCCCGGCACAATAGCGCCATGAGCAATCAATCATCCCCCTGGATCGTCGGCATCAATGCGGTGGCCTCTGCGGTCGAACACGACGCCGAGCATGTCCGCGAAGTGCTGATCGAAGCCGGCGCCAAGAACCCGCGCCTCACCGAAATCGAAGAAAACGCGCGCCGCAAGGACATCGATGTGCGCCGCGTGGCCACCAATGCGCTGGATGGCGTCGCCGGTGGCCTGCGCCACCAGGGCGTGGTCGCGCGCTACGCCGCAGCCAAGACCTACAACGAAGACGATCTGCCCGAATTGATCGAAGCCGCCGCCGGCAAGGCGCTGCTGCTGATCCTCGACGGCGTGCAGGATCCGCATAATCTCGGCGCTTGCCTGCGCAGCGCGGCGGCGGCGGGCGTGACTGCGGTGGTGATCCCGAAGGACAAGGCGGTGCAGGTCAACGCCACCGTGCGCAAGACCTCGGCCGGCGCCGCCGACAGCATTCCGGTGGTGCGCGTGACCAATCTCGCGCGGACCATGCGCGAGATCCAGCAGCTCGGGGTCTGGATCTACGGACTGGCCGGCGAAGCCACGGCGTCCCTGTACAAACTCGACCTGCGCGGCAACGTCGCGCTGGCGCTCGGCGGCGAAGCCGACGGCCTGCGCCGGCTCACCCGCGAGCACTGCGACCAGTTGGTCAATATCCCGATGCCGGGCATCGCATCGACGTCGCCGGGCGTGGAAAGCCTCAACGTCTCGGTCGCCAGCGGCGTGGTGTTGTTCGAAGCGGTGCGGCAGCGCGTGGGCTGATGCGCGTGCGCCTGTTCATCGGGCTGTTCGGCCTTTTGGCGCCGCCAGCCGCGCAGGCGTCGTGGTTCGAATACTGCGAGCTTGAAGGCGAAATCGCGAGGGCCGAGCGCGACCGCGCCAGCGGCGTAGGGGCATACAGGATCGGTGTTCTGGTCAATGCGGCGGAAGCGCACACGCCATGCGCAACGAGGCATATACCGATTGCAGCGAACACCTCGGCATGCCCCCGCTCGATGCGGTGGTGGTCTTTCCGCGCGGTCGCACGCCCGTGGCGGGCGATACCGTGCGCTTCTCGCGCTCCGCGGTGGATGGCATCGGCCCCGACGGAAACGAGGGCTCGTCTGTTCGCACGCGCTTGCGTTGGCTGCGCAAAGCCGCGGCCCGCGTACCGGCACGATGAGTCCGAGCTAGCGCGCCCTGTCTTGCTTGGGTTGGATCGCGACCCCGTTCCTTTCGCTGCTTTCTGAGGCCTATCGGAGCGGAAGCGCTCAGCCCATCCGCGGCCAGGCATTCACGATCTTGCAAAACAGCTCCGCGGTGCGCTCGGTGTCGTACACCGCCGAATGCGCTTCCTCGCCGTTCCACGACAGCCCGGCGGCATGCACCGCACGGGCGAGCACGGTCTGGCCGTAGGCCACGCCCGCCAGGCTCACGGTGTCGAACACGCTGAACGGGTGGAACGGATTGCGTTTGTTCTGGGTTCGCGCGACTGCGGCGTTGAGGAAATTCAGATCGAAGTGCGCGTTGTGGCCGACCAGGATCGCGCGCTGGCAGTCGTGCTTGCGCACAGCGGCGCGGACGGCGACGAACACGTGCTCCAGGGCGTCGCGCTCTTCCTTGGCGAGCCGGAACGGGTGATCGAGGACGATGCCGGTGATCTGCAGCGATTTCGGATCGATTTCGGTGCCCGGAGCCGGGATCAGGTGCGCGCTGGCGGTGACGCCGGGCACCAGCAGGCCGTTCTCGTCGAGATCGACCGGCTGTACGGCGATTTCGAGCAGGGCGTGACGGTTCCAGTCGAAACCGCCGGTCTCGACGTCCACCACGACCGGCAGGTAGCCGCGGAAACGCTCCGACATTTTCTTGTAGTGCACGGGGGCTGCAGTGACATCGCTCATGCGGGAAAGCGTAACAGATGGCCCATGCCAGTCCCGCCGCGATGCATCAGTCTTGCCGGATGCCGAGAATGGTGCCTTCCCCGCGCATGTGCGCGAGCATGGCCGCGCCCTCGCGGGCGAAGGCTTCAAGGTCGGCGGCGCCGGCTTCCGTAGCCAGCGCATGCAGTTGTTCGAGGCCGCTGAGGCCCGGTTCGGCATCCAGGCGCTGCAGCAGGCGGAACGACAGCGGCGTCAGTGCGTGGAAGCTCACCTTGCCGTCGGCTTCGCGGCGCAGCATCAGCAGGGTCGGCGCCGCGGGCGGCGTGTCCGGCCGGTAGTCCGGACCGATCCGATGCACCGGCCAGACATAGGCCAGCGGCCACGCCAGCGGCGACACCAGCGGGCGGCCGACGAGCAGATCGCCGTCGGGGTCGTGCGCGAGTTCATCGTTGCGCGCCTCGCTGATCTGCAGCGCCAGCTCGACCCATTCGTAATGCGCCAGCTCCTGCAGCCACGGCGGATCGTCGTGTCCGGCGTCGCCGCGCGCTTGCAGATAACGCAGGAATTCGCGCGCCAGTTCGGTGAACAGCGGTGTCTGGCAGTCGTGGTCCCGGTAGAAGGCGCGGATCAGCGTAGGCCAGCCGTCGTCGCCATAGATGCGGCGCAGCACCGGGAAATTGCCGGCGAGCATGCTCTCGACATTGTTGAAGAACAGCTCGCGATAGATCTTCAGCCGGCGCTCTTCGATGCCGGGCGGCGGCGGTACGCGCTCCGGGTCGCGGATGTGCGCGGCCAGCGCATCCTGCTGTGCGGCGAGCGTGTCGCCCATGTCAGGCGGCGCGGCGCTGGTCATGCGCGGGTGCTCCGGCGATGCGGCGGCGGACCTGGCCCAGTTCGTCCAGCAGGTCTTCGAACGGCGGCAGATTGAAGTCGCGCTCCAGCAGCGTCGGGCGAGGACCGAACCGCCGGTAAGCTTCTTCCAGCAACGCCCACACCGGCGCGTTGACCGCGCTGCCGTGGGTGTCGATCTTGAGGTCTTCGGCTTCGTCGTAATGGCCGGCGACGTGGATGTAGGCCACGCGCTCGCCGGGCAGGGCGGCGAGAAATGCCGACGGATCGTAGCGGTGGTTGGTAGCGTTGACGATGATGTTGTTCACGTCGAGCAGCATCAGGCAGTCCGCTTCGGCGAGCACCGCGTTGATGAAGTCGATTTCGGACATTCGTTGGAACGGTGCGGCGTAGTAGGAGATGTTCTCGATCGCGATCCGCTGGCCGAGGATGTCCTGGGTGCGGCGGATGCGCGCGGCGACGTGATGCGCCGATTCCTCGCTGAACGGCAGCGGCAACAGGTCGTAGAGCTGGCCGCGGCTGTCGCCGCAGGCGCTGAGGTGTTCGCTGTACAAAGGGGAGCGGTGCGTCTCCATGAACTTGCGCACCTTGAACAGAAAAGTCTCGTCCAGCGGCGCGGGGCCGCCGACCGACAGCGACAGGCCGTGGCAGACCACCGGGTAACGCGACGCAAGATCGGCGAAGCCGTCGCCCAGCGCGCCGCCGACGCCGATCCAGTTCTCCGGCGCGGTTTCGAGAAAATCGAAGCTGCCGGTGGCCGCGTTGCGCATCTCTGTCATCAGCGGACGGCGCAGACCGAGACCGGCTGCGTTCGGCGGGAGCGTGGAAAGCGGGGTCATGGGCTTGGGGCTGGCGTCGGATCGCGGTGGGTATCGCCGAAACGAACCGGGCGGTCGCACTGCGACC
>JAZKFJ010000004.1:0-30425 GCA_040386495.1 Pseudomonadota bacterium | reverse complement strand
AACGTCGGCACGGGGCCGCATTACATCGCGCCGCCGCACTTGCCCTCGCCGCACTTGCCTTCGGCGGCCTTCTTTTCGGCTGGAGCGGCGGCAGGCTTGGCGTCGCCGCCGCACTTGCCTTCACCGCACTTGCCTTCGGTGGCTTTCTTGTCGGCGCCGCACTTGGCTTCGGTGGCCTTGTCGCCACCGCACTTGCCTTCGCCGCATTTGCCCTCGTGGGCCTTCATTTCGGCTGCGCTGATGAAGCCATCCTTGTTGCCGTCGTGGGCGGCGAATTTGTCGTCCTTGCCGTCGTGGGCGGCAGCGAACTCGGCGCGCGACAGCTTGCCGTCCTTGTCGGTATCCATCTTGGTCATACCGCACTTGCCTTCGCCGCACTTGCCTTCGCCGCATTTGCCTTCAGCGGCTTTTTCGCCGGTAGCGGCATCGGCGCCGAGCAGGTAGCCCTGGGCGAGATGGGTCGACGCAAAGGCCGAACCGGACAGCAGCAAGCCGCCGGCCAAGGCAGCGGAGATGGCGATCGCGACGGGTTTCTTGGTGTTGGACATGAGGGTTCTCTCCTGAGAGGTGGGTTGGGTGAGCGATCGGATGAGGATCGGGTGTGGGCGAATGTTAACCCTTGGTCGCCAGCGCGAGCGGGGAGACGGGTTCCGGCGAAAGGTATTGTCGGGCCAGACTGCGGGCACGATGCAGGCGGGCTTTGGCGGCTTCCGGATGCAGGCCGAGTCCACTCGCGATTTCGGCGATGGACCGACCTTCGAGATCGCGCATCAGGATGATGTCGCGATAGTGCAGCGGCAGCGCAGCGAGCGCGTTGGCGACATCGCGGATCAGCCCGGTGGGCGCGGGGTAGTGCGGACCGTCGAGTTCTTCGAGGTCAGAAGGCTGCATCAGCAGATGGCGGGCGGCGCGCTTCATGCGCGTGCATTCGCGCTTGACGATGCGGAACAGCCATGAGGCATAGGCATCGAGTTCGCGCAGGGTCGAGAGTTTTCGCGACACCAGGATCAGGCTTTCCTGCACGGCGTCTTCGACATCGTTCACCGCGCAGTGGTATTCGGCGTAACGACGCAGATCCTGACGGGAACGCGTCAATACGCGTTCCAGGGCCGGGAGATCTCCCCGGCGGGCGTCGATCAGCAACGTCTGGAATATTGAATCCTGCACCGCACTCTCCTTGGTGGTCGCAATCTACGCGGCATCGCGTTTGCGTTTGTGCACAAAGAGTTACGACGCGGGGGGAACGGTGCGCGGATTCGGCTGAGCGGCGTTCGGATTCAGGTTCCGTTTAGGGAAAAGTCCACGGCCGGTCCCGCGGGCGGGTCTCGGGCGAAGGGTGAGGCGCCCGGGACAGGAGAAAGCGCATATGGGGCGATGGAGCGTGCGCTCAGCCGGTCGAACTGGTCTCGTCGCGCTTCTCGCGCGGCGCCATCGGACCTTCGCCGTATTCCTGGAACCAGATGTTTTCGGCGATGTTGGTGGCGTGGTCGCCCACGCGCTCCAGATTCTTGGCCATGAACAGCAGATGGGTGCAGGGGGTGATCACCCGCGGGTCTTCCATCATGTAGGTCAGCAGTTCCCGGAACAGGCCGGTGTACTGGGTGTCGATCTCGGCATCCTCGGCGCGGACCTGCTGGGCGGCGTCCATATCGCCGTCGCGGTAGGCGGCCAGCACCTTGCGGACCTGATTCACTACCAGGCGACCGAGGCTGCCCAGGCCGCGGGTGTGCGGGAGCGGCGGAGAGAGGTTCAGCGCCATCGAACGTTTGGCGATGTTGGAAGCGTAGTCGCCGATGCGTTCGATGTCCGACGCGATCCGCAGCGCCGCCAGGATCTCGCGGAGGTCGCGCGCGAGCGGGCCGCGCAGCGCGAGCTTCATCGCGTCGTGGCTGACCTGCAGCTCCAGCGCGTCGATGGCTTCGTCGTTGGCGACGATGCGCTCGGCGGCCTTGCCGTCGCGGCGATCGATCACGTCCAGCGCGGCTTCCAGCTGCGCGGCCGCCATTTCGCCCATCCGCAGGATCTCGTCCAGCAGGATCCGGCGTTCTTCGTCGTGGCTCTTGACGATGTGGTTGTGCGGTTGGGTGTTCATGGTGATATCTCGTGGAAAGGGGGCGCTGATAACGGCATGGCGGATAACGGCAGGGCATCGATGCGGCCGTCCATGGCGCAACATCGTCGGCGGGGATCGCCCGGCCCGGCCATCCATGGCCGGGCGTTCGGCGTGCGAGCGATGCCGATAGGGCATCGCTCGCAAGGCCTCACCCGAACCGGCCGGTGATGTAGTCCTCGGTCTGTTGCTTCGAGGGTTTCGAGAAGATCTTTTCGGTGACGTCGTGCTCGATCAGATCGCCGAGATACATGAATGCGGTGTAGTCGGAGACGCGCGCCGCCTGCTGCATGTTGTGGGTGACGATCGCGATGGTGTAGTTCTGCTTCAGTTCTTCGATCAGCTGCTCGATGCGGCTGGTGGAAATCGGGTCCAGCGCCGAGGTCGGCTCGTCCAGCAGCAGCACGTCCGGGCGCAGCGCGACCGCGCGCGCGATGCATAGCCGCTGCTGCTGGCCGCCCGACAGGCCCAGCGCGCTCTGGCCGAGCTTGTCCTTCACTTCTTCCCACAGCGCCGCCTGGCGCAGCGCTTCTTCGACGCGCACGGCCATGTCGGCCTTCGACAAACGTTCGTGGTGGCGGATGCCGTACGCGACGTTCTCGAAGATCGTCATCGGGAACGGCACCGGCTTCTGGAACACCATGCCGACCTTGCTGCGCAGCCGGTTCATCGGGTACTTCGGGTCGAGGATGTTCTCGCCGTCCAGCAGCACCTCGCCGGTGGCCGTCATCTTCGGGTACAGCGAGTAGATGCGGTTGAAGATGCGCAGCAGCGTGGACTTGCCGCAGCCGGACGGGCCGATCAGCGCGGTGACGCGCTTCTCGGGGATTTCCAGATCGATGTTCTTCAGCGCGAGGAATTTGTCGTAATGGAAGTTCAGTCCGCGTGCGGCGATTTTCACCGGCGCGGGCGCGGCGTCTCCTTCGCGATGCGCGGTGAAGATGCCGATACGCTGGGCGGTGGCGTGTGTGTCGTTCATGGACGGAACCCGAGAGAGATTAGTCATTGGCGATCTTGTTGCGCAGCAGGATGGTGCGTGCGACCAGGCTGACCGCGAGCACGAACAGGGTGAGCACCATCGCGCCGGCCCATGCGATCTGTTCCCAGTTCTCGAAACCGCTGCCGGCGAAGCGATACATCACCAGCGGCACGGCGGACATTTCGCTGCTCACATCGAAGCTGAGATAACCGTTGCCGAACGCGGTGAACAGCAGCGGTGCGGTTTCGCCGGAAATGCGTGCGAGAGCCAGCAGAATGCCGGTAACGATGCCGGGTAGGGCGGAGCGGTACAGCACCTGCATGATCACCTTCCACTGCGGCACGCCGAGCGACAGCGCGGCTTCGCGCATCTGCGAAGGCACCAGACGCAGCATTTCGTCGGTGGTGCGCACCACGACCGGCAGCACGATGAACGCGAGCGCGACCGCGCCAGCGAGGGCGGAGAAGTTGCCGCCGCTGAAGTTCATCACGAAGATCGCGTAGACGAACAGGCCGAGCACGATCGAAGGCGCCGACAGCAGGATGTCGTTGACGAAGCGGACCACGGTGCCGAGCTTGCGGTTGTTGCCGTATTCGGCGAGCCAAGTGCCGGCGGCGATGCCCATCGGGGTACCGATCAACAGGCCCATACCGCACATCAGGATGCTGCCGACGAACGCGTTGCGCAGACCGCCCACATCCATGGGCGCCGGTTGATCCTGGGTGAACAGCGCGAGATTCAGACCCGCGAATCCCTTGGCGACGAGCGTCCACAGGATCCAGCCGAGGAACGCGAGACCGAATAGCGCGGCGGCGCAGGCCAGCGAAATGGCGATTGCATTGACCAGCTTGCGGCGACGATAAAGCGCCTGCGAGGCGCGCGGAACAGCGACGGTGCTCATCAGTTGCCCTCCTTGCGCGCAAGCCGCATCAGCATCAGACGCGCGATCGCCAGCACCACGAAAGTGACCAGAAACAGGACAAAGCCGAGCAACAGCAGCGCCGAACGATAGTCGGCGGTGGCTTCGCCGAAATCGTTGGCGATCAGCGCGGCGATGGTGGTGCTGGGTTCGAGCAGAGACTTGGTGAACTGGACGTTGTTGCCGATGACGAAGGCGACGGCCATGGTTTCGCCCAACGCGCGGCCGAGCCCCAGGAAGACGCCGCCGATCACCGCCGAACGGGTGTACGGCAGCACGATGTCCCAGGCCACTTCCCAGCGCGTGGAACCGAGGGCGTAAGCCGATTCCTTCAAGCGTCCGGGTACGGTCAGGAACACTTCGCGCATCACCGACGAGACGAAAGGAATGACCATGATCGCCAGCACCAGCCCCGACACCAGCATGCCCGCGCCGATCGGCGGGCCCTGGAACAGCGGGCCGATGATCGGCAGCGGGCCGATGTTGTCGTTGAGCCAGGGAATGATGCTGTCGCGCATCACCGGCATCAGGATAAAGAAGCCCCACATGCCGTAGATGATCGAGGGCACGCCGGCCAGCAGTTCGATGGCGGTCCCAACGGGCGTCCGCAGCCAGCGCGGCGCCACTTCGGTGAGGAAGAAGGCGATGCCGAAACTGATCGGTACCGCGATCACCATCGCGATCAGCGCGGTGACGATGGTGCCGTAGATCGGGACCAGCGCGCCGTATTTGTTTTCGACCGGATTCCAGTCGGCGGAGAAGAAGAAATTCAGCCCCTGCGTCGCCAGCACGCTGCGGCCGCCCCACAGCATCGACAGCGCCGCGCCGGCGAGGGTCAGCAGGACGAAGATCGCGACGACGGTGATCGACCACTTGAACAGACGGTCGTTGCGTGCGTCTTTGTGATCGCGACTGGCGGAGGCGGGTGGAGCGAGTTCGGCGGTGCTCATCGCGGGGCCGGTATCCGGAATTGTGTGCGCGGGTCGAGAAATCCCGGGGCGGTCGCCCCGGGACGCTGCCTATCAGATGATTTTTGTGTGACTGCTGTATGACAAAGCGCTGCGTTTCGTAAGAATCGCCGATGCGAAGAGATCCCGCGGACCCATAACAACGAAAGACGGGCCCGCAGGCCCGTCCCTCAAGAACCGATCGCCGCAGCGAACGATCAATACGGCATGGTGCTGGACCAGTAGGTCTCGATCTGCTTGACCAGCGCGTCCGGCAGCGGCACGTAGTCGAGCGACTTGGCCTGGGCGTCGCCGTTGGCGTAGATCCAGCGGAAGAATTCCTTGGCGGCCTTGGCGCCTTCGGCGTTCTTCGGCTTTTTGTACATCAGGATGAAGTTGGTTGCGGCGATCGGCCACGCGTTCTGGCCCGGAGCGTTGGTCATCACCAGGTAGAAGTCCTTCGAGGACGCCCAGTTGGCGCTGCCTGCGGCGGCCTGGAAGCTTTCGTCGCTCGGCAGCACGAAGTTGCCGGCCGCATTCTTCATGCGCGCATAGGTGAGCTTGTTCTGCAGCGCATACGAGAACTCGACGTAGCCGATGCCGCCCTTGATCTGCTTCACGTACGCGGCGACGCCTTCATTGCCTTTTCCGCCCACGCCGGTCGGCCATTTGACCGAGTTGCCTTCGCCGACTTTGGATTTCCAGTCGGCGCTGACTTTCGACAGATAGTTGACGAAATTGAAGGTCGTGCCCGAACCGTCCGAACGGCGGACGACCGTGATCTTCATCGCCGGCAGGGTGACGCCACCGTTGAGGGCGGCGATCTTGGCGTCGTTCCACATCGTCACGTTACCGAGGAAGATGTCGGCCAGCAGAGGGCCGTCGAACTTCAGCGCGCCGGAAGCGATGCCCGGCAGGTTGACCACCGGCACAACGCCGCCGATCACCGACGGGAACTGGGCGAGGCCCGATGCCTTCAGATCTTCAGGCTTCAGCGGAGCGTCCGAGGAACCGAAATCGACGGTGCCGGCCTTGATCTGGGCGATACCGCCGCCGGAGCCGATCGACTGGTAATTCACTTTCTTGCCGGAGCTCTTGGCGTAGTCGGCGGACCACTTGGTCATCACCGGGTACACGAACGAAGCGCCGGCGCCGGTCACGTCGTTGGCGTGTGCGTTGAACATGGCGCCGCTGGCGAGGATCAGCGCGGCGGTCTGCAATTTGTACGACTTGAACACGGAGGTGCTCCTGTTTGGGATGCGGTTCGGGATGTCCGAATGCCGGCCATTGGAGCGGAGCGGGATGACAGTGATGTGTTTCAAAGGTGACGGAAATGTGACAGCCGTGCGTCGCCGGGGTCGAATATCCGTTATGACGCCGCTTCCCGGCATTTTCGAAGGGTTCCAGAAAAATCGAGACTGTGCGTGCGCATGCTTTGAGGTCTGCGTGATATCGCATCGCCGTCGATTGCGACAGTTCCGCTACGACACCGCGGACGGCGCTGTCACAATAAAGTCATGTCCGGAACATCTGGGTGTCAGATTGGCGTCGCACGCTAGCGGCCGTTTACATGGTCTTAACGGCCAGTCGCCTTGACGGACAGCGCCGTCGTTGGCCTTCGCAGGCGCAGCGCCGTCCGGTTCCGACCATCAGCACCTTACCAACCTCCGGGGATAACATCATGCGTCATGCCATTCTTGCCATTGCCGTTGGCGCCGCGCTTGCGGGTACCAGCGTTTCCGCAGCGGCACAATCCAGGGACAGCGAGATCCAGGAGCTCAAGGCTCAGATCGCGCAACTGCTGGAAAAGGTCGAATCGCTCGAAGAGCGCAGCGACGCACAGTCGGACGTCAACGTCGACACCGCCCAGAAGCTCGACACGTTGACCACCGGCTCCACCAAGGTGGACACCAAGGGCGGCATCAAGGCGACGTCGGCCGACGGCAAGTTCGAAGCCACCCTCGGCGGTCGCGTCCATTTCGACGCCTACGCCTTCGATCGCGATATCGCCAGCACCACCGGCACCAGCGAATTCCGCCGCGCGCGTCTGACCCTGTCTGGCAAGGCGCTGGGCTGGGAATACAAGATGGAGCAGGACTTCGCAGCCGGCACCAACCTCGACGGCCTGCGCGACCTGTACATCGCCAAGAACGTGTGGGGCGGCAAGGTCACGATCGGCCAGTTCAAGCCGTATCGCTCGATGGAAGAGCTGACCAGCTCCAACGAAATCCTGATGATGGAGCGCCCGTACGCCTCGGCCACCGGCCTGTTCAACGCCCGCCAGTTCCAGCAGGGCGTTGGCTACCAGCGCGCCGGCACCAACTACACCGTCGGCGTGAGCGCATTCAACCTGCGCAACGCTGCCACTGCCCGCGCCGAAGGCGTCGGTGCATCGGCCCGCGTCACCTACGCGCCGATCAACAACGAGCAGAACACGCTGCACATCGGCGGCTGGGTCAGCGTCGAAGATCTGAACAAGGGTTCGGCCGATGTCACCGCGGTCGCCAACTACGCGGGCCGTCGCGGCCCGTCGCAGACCATCGGCACCGTCACCGGCGCCAGTGGCGACAGCATCACCGCCTATGGTTTGGAAGTCGCCGGTTCGTTCGGCCCGGCGTTCTTCCAGGGCGAATACGTGAATTCGACCTTTGAACGCCCGCTCGGTGGCGATCAGGACCTGACCACGTGGTACCTGCAGGGCAGCTGGATCCTCAACGGCGGCCACAAGGCGTACAAGTCGGCCACCGGCGTATTCGGTTCGCCGAAAGTCGGCGACAAGGGCATCTGGGAACTCACCGCGCGCTACGACACCATCGAGAACAAGGACATCGCCAACCGCCAGGCCAACAGCACCCTGTTCGGCGTCAATTATTACGTCAACCCGAATCTGCGCTTCATGTTCAATTACACGAAGGGCGAAAACGAAGTCAACGGCGACGAGAGCGGCCAGTACGCGCTGCGTACGCAGTTCGCGTTCTGATCCAACCCTTCCGACTCGACACAGTTCGATCGAAATACGACTCTCTCCCAGTCGATGCACCTTTAGCCCCGGTTCGCCGGGGCTTTTTTTCGTCTTTGTAGAGCGTGCTTCAGCGCGCTGCATCGTCGCGGAAAAGGGAGCGACCTGGTTTTCAACAGCCGAATGGCTGGTCAGGTCGCTCTACAGGCCGTAATGCCGATCAGCGTTACCGCTCGCCATCGGTGGTCTTGTCCTTGAAGCGACACACATCGCGGATCGGACAACGCCAGCACTCGGGCCTGCGCGCCTTGCAGGTGTAACGGCCGTGCAGGATCAGCCAGTGGTGCGCATCCTTCAGAAACTCCTCCGGCACGCGCTTCAGCAGCGCCTGTTCCACCGCCAGCACGGTCTTGCCCGGCGCCAATCCGGTGCGGTTGGAGACGCGGAAGATATGCGTGTCGACCGCCATCGTCGCTTCGCCGAACGCGGTATTCATCACCACGTTCGCGGTCTTCCGGCCGACGCCGGGCAGGGCTTCCAGCGATGCCCGGTCGCGCGGTACCTCGCCGTCGTGCTTTTCGAGCAGTTGCCGGCACATGGCGATCACGTTCGCGGCTTTGGTATTGAACAGCCCGATCGTGGCGATGTAAGGCTTCAGACCTTCGACGTCCAGCGCCGCGATCGCCTGCGGCGTATTCGCGACCGGAAACAGCCGGCGCATGGCCTTGTTGACGCCGACATCGGTGGCTTGCGCCGACAGGATCACCGCCACCAGCAGTTCGAAAGGCGTCGAGTATTCGAGTTCGGTGGTCGGTTGCGGGTTGAGTTCACGCAGACGCTCGAACATCGTCCGGATGTCGGCGGGCGCCATGCCGCCGCGGGGCGCGCGCGCGGCTTTTTTCTTCGTCGCCATTCGATCTATTCCGGTAGTCGTTTCGCGGCGACGCGGGCCTTCGCACGCGCCAGCGCAGCAGCGGCCGCCGCCGGCAGCGAGTGCGCAGCGATGGAAGTTCGTGGCGCAGCGGCTTCGCGTTTGCGCGCGCGCGCCGCTGTGCGTTCCGCGAGCCTGTCCTTCCGCGCGCGATGGCGTTCGCGCGCCGCGAGCGCACGCAGGCGTTCGTCGCGCGCGGCGATTACGATGTCTGCGCATGCGATGCAAGCCTCGCAGCACCCGGCGATATTGTCCGGGTGTGCGTCGAGCAGGCCGAGCGTCATCGCCCGGTCCAGATCGTCCACCGCCAGCGCATCGGCGATCGCGCGCAGTGTGGCGTCCCCGCAAGCGGCGCAGGTCGCTGCGCTCATCGGCCGCTGAACACCGGCTTGCGCCGTTCCAAGAACGCCTGCGTGCCTTCGCGCATGTCTTCGGTCGAAAAGATCAGCCCGAACTGCGCGCTCTCGTATTCGAGGCCTTCCTCGATGCCGCACTCGCCGCCGACGTTCACGCAGTCCAGCATGCCGCGCAGCGCCAGCGGAGCGGAGGCGGCCAACTGTTCGGCGATCTTCATAGTCTCGGTTTCGAGGTCCGCGGCCGGCACCACGCGATTGACGATGCCCAGCGCATGCGCGCGGGCGGCGTCGATGGGCGCACCCAGCAGGCACAGTTCCAAGGTCGCGGCGCGGCCGGCGAGGCGCAGCAGGCGTTGCGTGCCGCCGAAACCCGGGATCAGGCCCAGATTGATCTCGGGCTGGCCGACCTTGGCGGTATCGGCGGCGATGCGCAGGTGGCAGGCTATCGCCAGTTCCAGGCCGCCGCCGAGGGCGAATCCGTTGATCATCGCGATCACCGGCTTGGGCATGGTTTCCATCCGCCGCATCATCCGGGTGCCGCGCAGCGAGAAATCGCGGCCGTCTACCGGGCTCAACCCGCTCATTTCGGCGATATCGGCGCCGGCCACGAAGGCCTTGGGGCCACTGCCGGTCAATACGACCACCCGCACCGCGGGGTCGGCGGCGGCGGCGTCGAAGGCCGTGTGCAGGGCATCGAGAGTGGCCGCGTTCAGCGCATTCAGGCGCTCGGGACGGTCGATGGCGATGCGGCGGATCGTGCCGTGGCCCTCGACCGGGCGGTCTTCGATGAGCAGCACGGAAGCGGGCGTGGGGGGGGCGGAGTCTTGGGTCATGTCGGAATCTGTCGAGATAATCGGTTGAAAAAAGGGCCGCGGCGCATGGCCGGGCGCGCATCGCACGGGAACTTGCGCCCGGCGGGACGGGTCGGACTGTTGTCCTCAGTAGCGGTTAAGTGCTGCGGACAGTATCCTAGCCTGTCGTTTGAACAGTCCATACCGGGGCGGCCTGACCGCCCCGTTCCATGCCGGAAGCCCCGGCAATTCCACTCTTGGAGAGTTACTGAATGAAGTTGCGTCTGCTCGCCGCCGCCACCTTCGCGGCCCTGGCTCTGACCGCGGGTGCGGCCTCGGCCCAGGACACCACGTCCGAGAAGGGCAAAGTCAGCTATGCCCTCGGCTATCGCGCCGGTCTGGATATCGCCCGCGTCATCGGCAGCGGCGAACAACTGGACATGGCCACCGTGATGAAGGCCTTCCAGGATGCCACCGGCCGCAAGGATCCGGCGGTATCGCCTGAATTGCTGGGCCCTGCGATGCAGGCGCTGCAGGGTCGCATGGTCGCCAAGGCCAAGGCCGAGCTCGAGAAGCGCGCTGCCGAGAACAAGACCAAGGGCGACGCGTTCCTGGCCCAGAACAAGGGCAAGTCCGGCGTGAAAGTGCTGCCCAGCGGCGTGCAGTACCGCGTGATCGAATCCGGCAACGGCGCCAAGCCGACCCAGGCCAACCAGATCTCGGTCGAATTCAAGAGCACCCTGCCCGACGGCACTGTAATCGCCGACACCAGCGTGCCGAGCGAAGGCCAGCCGGCCGGTCCGGTCACGGTGCGTCTGAGCGAGATTCCACTGCCGGGCCTGCGCGAAGCGCTGCAGTTGATGCCGACCGGCGCGCGCTGGGAAGTGGCCCTGCCGGGCAGTGCCGCCCACGGCACCACGGTCGATCGCGCAGGCGAAATGGCCAATCAGGTGGTGATCTTCAACATCAAGCTGGCCAACGTCGGCCCGGTGGTTGCCGCACCGCAGCAGCCGCCGCAACAGCCGCCGCGCAACTGATCCATTCCGTGCGTGCTTCGCACCGACCGGTTCACTCCGCATGATCCACCCTCACGCCGGCGCTTGCCGGCGTGATGTTTTCAGACTTCGACGCATGACCACTGTCCGCCCCGTCCTCACGCCCTGCATCGGCGTCTGCACGCTCGACCCTGTCGGGTATTGCGACGGATGCCTGCGCACCGGCAATGAGATCGCCGGTTGGATGTCGATGAGCGACGCCCAGCGTCTGCACATGATGGATGTGGTACTGCCGGCGCGAGAGGCCGGGTCGACCCGGGCTGCGTCCACGCAAGACATCCACTCATGATCGCCGCGTTGTCGGCGCTGTACGGGGCCCTGCATCCGCTTGCGGCGATGCCGTCGGGCGCGCCTTGGAACTACGACGAACTGGCCGATCTGCTCGGCGATGCGCCGGCGGTGGACGCCGCGGTGCTGGTCGGTCTGGTGCCGCGCGACAGCGGCCTGCAGGTATTGCTCACGCGGCGCACCGACAGCCTGCGCCATCATGCCGGGCAGGTGAGTTTCCCCGGCGGCCGGATCGAAGCGGATGACCTCGATGTCGTTTCTGCGGCGCTGCGCGAGGCGCAGGAGGAAATCGGCCTCGATCTGGATCTCGCCACGCCGCTGGGCTTCCTCGACCCGCTGATCACGATCACCGGTTTCCGCGTGCTGCCGGTCGTGGCCCGGATCGATCCCCGATTCGTCGCGGTGCCCGACCCCGGTGAAGTCGCCGAAGTGTTCGAGGTCGGTCTCGATTTCCTGATGCATCCGGACAATCTGGAACACGTCGCCATCGACTATCGCGGGCGCTCCCGCCACGTGCTGCAGTTCCGCAATCCGCCGCAGGCGCCACAGCAGCGCATCTGGGGTGTGACCGCCTCCATTCTGTTCAATCTGCGCGAACGTCTCGCGCGAGCGGAGCTGCCATGACGACCGTCACCGGACTCAGTGATTGGACAACATTGGTCGATGCGGAGGCGCTGGCCGCCCGGCTCGGTGCCGCGGATCTGCATCTGTTCGATTGCCGCTTCGCGCTGAACGACGCTGCCGCCGGTGAAGCCGCCTGGCGCGAGGCGCATCTGCCGGGCGCGCAGTACGCGCATCTGGATCGCGACCTGTCCGGCCCGCATCGCCACGGCGCGGGACGCCACCCCTGGCCCGGTGCCGAAGCCTTCGGCGCATGGCTCGGCCGCTGCGGGCTGACGCCCGAAACGCAGGTGGTCGCCTACGACGGCGGCGACGGCGCCTATGCCGCGCGTCTGTGGTTCCTGCTGAGCGCGTTCGGGCATCGCCGCGTCGCGGTGCTCGACGGCGGTTGGGCGCGCTGGACTGCGCTTGGACTGCCGACCGATGCCGAGGTGCCGGCGATCCGGGCCACGACCTGTTCCGGCCAATTCGATCGTAGCCTGCTGTTCGATGCCGGCGAAATCGTCGCGCGACTGGAGGCCGGCGATGCGTTGGTCGATGCGCGCGCAGGCGAGCGCTATCGCGGCGAAATCGAACCCATCGATCGCGTCGCCGGACATGTTCCCGGCGCGATCAATCGTCCGTACGCGATGAATCTCGATGCGGGCCGATTCAAGCCCGCCACGCAACTTGTGGAGGAATTCGCCGCGCTGCTCGGCGATCGTTCGCCGCAGCAGGTCATCGCCATGTGCGGCTCCGGCGTGACCGCCTGCCACCATCTTTTGGCGATGACCCATGCCGGCCTGCCCGGCGCGCGCCTGTTCACCGGCTCGTGGAGCGGCTGGATCGAAGATCCGACGCGTCCGGTCGCGACCGTTTGATCGTTCGCAGGCGCTGCGCATGTCCGCCGAAACGATGCCGGTCGAAATCTGGCACAACCCGCGCTGCAGTCAGTCGCGCAATGCGCTTGCGCTGATCCGCGATGCCGGCATCGAGCCGCGGATCGTGGAATACGCCACCGCTTCGCTGTCCAAAGCGCGCATCGCCGACGTCGTCGCCGCTGCGGGTTTGAGCGTGCGCGAAGCGATCCGCGAAAAGGATGCGCTGTTCGTCGAGTTGGGCCTTGCGGAACCCGGCGTACCCGATGAGGCGCTGCTCGACGCGATGGTCGCCCACCCGATGTTGATCAACCGGCCGTTCGTGATCGCGCCGACGGGCACGCGCCTGTGTCGGCCGCCGGAGCGTGTGCTCGAACTGCTGCCGTCTCCAATGCTCTGATTCTGGGGAAGGGCTTTCAGGGATGTCGAACTCATTCAGCCATTGGCACGGCCGCATTGGCTTCGCCCGTCGCGTGCCGTCTGGGCCGGCCTGAAGCCCCTCTTGCAGGACGGGCGCACCCGGCTTATTTCTTCAGCTTGGCTATCAGCGTATTCAGCGCCGCCTGCGTTTCCGGTTCCCACCATTGTTCGACGAAGGCTTCCAGATGGATGACATCCGGCGACAGGGCTTCGACCACGGCCCGACGGGCGAGGGCGCGGGTTCGCAGCATCGGCTGGTGCGGCAGCTTCAACAGGGTTTCCAGCCATGCCACGGCGCGCGGCACGACATGGTCGACATCGGCCAGTTCGTCGACCAGGCCGAGTTCCAGCGCGCGTTCGGCGGTCACCATCTCGCCGGCGACCATCAGTCGTTCGGCGCGGTATTCACCGACCACCCGGCGCAGCAGGCGCTGGATGCCTTCGGGTACCACCAGGCCGACCTGGGTTTCGTTCAGCCCGATCGCGAACGGCCGTTCGCCGTCGACGCTGCGCGCCATTACCCGGTAGTCGCAGCATAGCGCCAGCACGCAGCCGCCGGCCGGCGCGTGACCGGTCATCGCCGCGACCACCGGCACCCGCGATTCCGCGAGCAGGCGGGCGACGCCGAAAAAGGCCTGCCAGCATTCCAGCACACCGCGATGGTCGTCGCCGAGCGAGAGCAGATAGGGCACGTCCAGACCGGCGGAGAAGATTTTCGGGCTGCCGGCGAGCACCACGCCCAGCACGCCATCGCTGTAGGCATTTTCCAGCGCGAAGATCAATGCGCGGCACAGATCGGGGTCGAGGGCATTCACCGGCGGGCGCGCCAGTTCGAGACAACGGATCACGCCGAAATCCCGGGAGCGGATCAGAGGCGTTTCGAGAGGTGCGGTCATCGCGTCGATGCTTCCTTGGGGTGAGGAGCTATCATATTCGCATGTACGCCATTGCCTGCCGCCTCGCCGCCGCCATCGCCTTCGTTTTCGTCCTGTCCGCGCCGGTCGCGGCGCGCGAGTGCCGCCCGCAGGTACTGGAAGCTTGGGTGCGGATGCCGCCGAACAGGATGCCGATGATGGCCGGCTTCGGCCGCATCGTGAATCGTTGCCCGACGCCGGCGACCATCGTCTCCGCGAGCAGCCCGTCGTTCGGCAGCGTCGAACTGCACGAGACCCGCGTCGTCGATGGCGTGAGCAGGATGCGTCCGGTGCCGCAGCTGCGCCTTGCGCCCGATGGCGTCGCGGTGCTCAAGCCCGGTGGCATGCATCTGATGTTGATGCGGCCCAGCGCGGCCATGATCCAGACGGGCAGCAAAATCGTGATCGAGTTCGAGCTCGCGGGCGGCGGCACGCTGGTGGGCGAGTTCGAGGTACGCAAGCCGGAGCTTTGACAACGCGGTTCTGTTGCCGCGTAGAGCGTGCTTCAGCACGCTGCATTATTTGTTGGCGCCGTTCGATTCGCTGATTCCGGCATCATGTGTCGCTTGTGTTGAAGGATGTCGCCTGGCGGATTCGGAGCAGCGCGCTGAAGCACGCTCTACAGCGAGTCGCCACGAATCATCTCTGCCGCCGCGCGCACCGCATCCGGCAGCGGCACCGGGCGGCCGCTGGCCATTTCGATCCAGACCAGCACCGAGTGGCCGTCGGCATACAGGCGATCGTCCTCGCCGACGATGCGGTGACCCAGGGTCAGGCTGCTGTTGCCGACGCGTTCGGTCAGCAATTCGACGAACACGCGGACCGGGTAGGGAATCGGCAGCCGGTAATTCATCTGCACCGCGGCCAGCAGCGGGATGCGCCCGTTCGACAGCCAGTCGTTGCCCGCGCTCTCGAACCAGCGGATCCGCGCCTCTTCCACATAGGTCATGAAGTTGGCGTTGTTGACGTGGTTGAACGCGTCCAGATCGCGCCAGCGCAGGTCGATGGGCATGCGGAACAGCATCGCGGGCGTGTCCTGGTTCGGGTCGGCGGTGTGATCGGTCATGCCGGGGTCTTCCGGGGTCTGGTCTTGATGGCGGTTTTGGCCGGGGGCTTGCCGACAGGTTTGGCAGCCGCCTTTTTGGCGGCGGCCCGGGTGGCCTTGTTCGACTTCGGCGGCAGCGCGCGTTCGCCTTTCGATGTCATCGATGCTTTCGACGATGTCGATTTTCGCGCGGCGAGCGACGGGTCCAGCACGTGCGCGAGGAAACGCCCGGTGTGCGATTCCGCAACCGCGACCAGTTCCTCGGGCGTGCCCTCGGCGATGATGCCGCCGCCGCGATGGCCGCCCTCGGGGCCGAGATCGATCACCCAGTCGGCGGTCTTGATGACGTCGAGGTTGTGTTCGATCACCACGATCGTATTGCCTTCGTCTCGCAGCTTGTGCAGCACCGCGAGCAGATGCTCGATGTCGTGGAAATGCAGGCCGGTGGTGGGTTCGTCGAGAATGTACAGCGTGCGCCCGGTGTCGCGGCGCGACAGCTCCTTCGACAGTTTGACGCGCTGCGCTTCGCCGCCCGACAGCGTGGTCGCCGGTTGGCCGAGACGGATGTAACTGAGGCCGACATCGATCAGCGTTTCGAGCTTGCGCGCGATCGACGGTACCGGCTCGAACAGTTTCAGCGCGTCCTCGACGGTCATGTCCAGCACGTCGTGGATGCTGTAGCCCTTGTAGAGGATTTCCAGCGTCTCGCGGTTGTAGCGTTTGCCGTGGCAGACATCGCAGGGCACGTACACGTCGGGCAGGAAGTGCATCTCGACCTTGATCAGGCCGTCGCCCTGGCAGGCCTCGCATCGGCCGCCGCGCACGTTGAAACTGAAACGTCCCGGCGAATAGCCGCGCGCGCGCGATTCCGGCACCTGCGCGTACAGTTCGCGCAGCGGCGTGAACAGGCCGGTGTAGGTCGCCGGGTTGCTGCGCGGCGTGCGCCCGATCGGCGACTGGTCGATGTCGACGACCTTGTCGAACAGATCCAACCCCTTCACTTCTTTATAGGGTGCCGGCTTATGCGAAGCGCCGTTGATCTCGTTGGCGGCCAGCGCGTACAGGGTGTCGTTGATGAGCGTCGATTTGCCGGAACCGGAGACGCCGGTCACCGCGGTGAACAGGCCCGCGTGCAGGGTCAGATCGACATTCTTCAGATTGTTGCCCGACGCGCCGCGCAGCGTGAGCTTCATCTTCGGATTGGGTTTGTGGCGATGCGCCGGAATCTCGATCCGGCGCTTGCCGCTGAGATATTGGCCGGTCAGCGAGCGCGGCGCTTTGAGCAGATCGTCGAAACTGCCCTGAGCCACGACTTCGCCGCCATGCACGCCCGCGCCAGGGCCGATGTCGACCACGTGGTCGGCCAGGCGGATCGCGTCCTCGTCGTGTTCGACCACGATCACGGTGTTGCCCAGATCGCGCAGGCGGGTGAGCGTGCCGAGCAGACGCTCGTTGTCGCGCTGATGCAGGCCGATGGACGGCTCGTCCAGCACGTACATCACGCCGACCAGGCCGGCGCCGATCTGCGACGCCAGGCGGATGCGCTGCGCTTCGCCGCCGGACAGCGTGTCGGCCTTGCGTTCGAGGGTGAGGTAATCGAGGCCGACATCCACCAGGAAGTTCAGGCGTTCGCGGATCTCCTTGACGATCTTGGTCGCGATCTCGCCGCGCCAGCCGCTCAGGGTGAGATTGCCGAAGAAATCCAAAGCTTCGTCGATCGGCAACACCACGATGGACGGCAGCGCGCGGTCGGCCACGAACACATTGCGCGCCGCGCGGTTCAGCCGCGCGCCGCCGCAGTCCGGGCAGGGGCGTTCGCTGATGTATTTCGCCAGTTCTTCGCGCACCGCGGCCGATTCGGTTTCGCGGTAGCGTCGCTCCAGATTCGGGATGATGCCCTCGAACTTGTGCTTGCGCTGGCTGCGGCCGCCGGTATCGGTGAGATAGGTGAAGGCGATCAATTCGCCGCCGCTGCCGTGCAGCACGGCATGCTGGGTGGCCGGATCCAGCTCGTTCCAGTGCGTGTCCACACTGAAGCCGTAATGCTTGGCCAGCGACTGGATCAACTGGAAATAATAGACATTGCGCCGGTCCCAGCCGCGCACCGCGCCGGCCGCCATCGACAGCTCGGGATGCACGACCACCCGCACCGGGTCGAAGAACTGGCTCACGCCCAGACCGTCGCAGCTTGGGCAGGCGCCGACCGGCGAGTTGAACGAGAACAGCCGCGGTTCCAGCTCCGGCAGCGAGTAGTCGCAGACCGGGCAGCTGTATTTCGACGAGAACAGCAGCGGCGCGGCATTGGCGTCGTCGATCGACTGCACCAGCGCCATGCCGTCGCCGAGCTTCAGCGCGGTCTCGAACGATTCGGCGAGCCGCTGTTTGATGTCCGCGCGCGACTTGAAGCGGTCGATCACCGCTTCGATGGTGTGCTTCTGACGCAGGGTCAGCGCCGGCACCGCGTCGATCTCGTACAGCACGCCGTCCACGCGTACGCGCACGTAGCCCTGCGCGCGCAGTTGCTCGAACACCTGCGCGTGCTCGCCCTTGCGTTCGCGGATCACCGGCGCCAGCAGCATGTAGCGCTGCTCGGCGGTCTTCGGATCCTGCTCCAGCGCCAGCACCTGGTCGACCATCTGGCTGACGGTCTGCGCTTCCAGCGGAAAGTGATGATCCGGGCAGCGCGGCGAACCGACGCGTGCGTAGAGCAGGCGCAGGTAATCGTAGATTTCGGTGATGGTGCCGACCGTGGAGCGCGGGTTGTGCGAGGTCGATTTCTGTTCGATCGAGATCGCCGGGCTCAGGCCTTCGATGTGATCGACATCGGGCTTCTCCATCACGCTCAGGAACTGGCGCGCGTAGGCCGACAGCGATTCGACGTAACGGCGCTGACCCTCGGCGTAGATGGTGTCGAACGCCAGCGACGACTTGCCCGATCCGGACAGGCCGGTGATCACGATCAGCTTGTCGCGAGGCAGATCGAGATCGATGTTCTTGAGGTTGTGGGTACGCGCTCCGCGGATGCGGATGGTGTCCATGGCCATCGAATGGGGGTCCGGGCTTGAAGGGGGAAGCCGTCGCACGCCCGGAGATGGTGCCGGGCATGACGAGAAGCAACCCGCAAGCCTACCGAGCCCCCCTGCGGAGAGCAAATCCGGCGGTAGAACGCAGTTGTGCGTTCGTTTGCAGCGGTTTGCGGAGTGGTCGGATGAACGACCGCTTCAACGACACCCGCGCGTCGCTTATCTCACCAGTTCGAAGCGCATCGCCGCGCCTTCGGGCGGAGGCGCAGCGCCTTCGATTTGGGTGCCGTCGGGGTTCTGGCCCCAGCCGCGGGTTTCGATCGACGCCGGGCTGACGCCGTTCAGGATCAGCTGCACCTTCAGCGCCTCGGCGCGCTGTTTCGACAGGAACATGTCGTTGCCGGCGTCCGCGGTCGCGACCACCGGGCCGACGATCAACAGTTTGGTGCCCGGCGGCGCGGCGCGGATCGAGTCCGCGGCCTGCGCGACCAGATCCAGACTGTCGACGCTGACGTTGCCGCCGCCGTTGTCGAATTTCACCGGCATCTGGTTCAGGTTTTTCGCCAGCGCCTCGGGCGCGATGGTGCCGGCGGCGGGCGTTTCGGCGGGGATATCGAACAATCCCTGCAGACGCGCGCCGGGAAAGGCGCTTTCGGCGGCGGTGCGCAGCGCGCGGCGCTGATCCAGCCCGACCTGACCGCTCAGCACGATGCTGTCGCCCTCGAAACGCACCGCGGCGCCGACCGAGGGTTCGAGTATTTTCAGGAATCCGGTCAGGCCTTCGATCCATTTCGGCGGGCGTGCAGCCTTGTCGACGACGATGTCGCCGGTGGCGCGGCCCGGGCCATACGCGGACAACAGGCTCTGTTCGATTCGCGCTTTGGTGGCGTCGTCGCCGATGGTGCCGTCGAAGCGGATCGCGCCGCTGTTGTTGACCACGCTGAGCATGGCATCGAATGGCGCGCGTACGACGATCGGCGCGGTATCGGTGGCGTCGGTAGCGGCGTCGGGCGAAGGCGTGCGCTGGCAGGCGCCGGAAACGGCGGCGGCAGCGACGACCAGCGACAGCGCGAGCGCGCGGCCGCTGCGGGAAATGGGGGTGTCGGACATGTGTGGCACTCGTGGACGTTCGTTTCGCGAAGAACCTCCCCCTGCATTGCGCAGGGGGAGGGTGGAGCGCTTGCCTTGCTGCGATTACCGCTTGGACGGAATGGCCGTTGCGGCCGTCCTGGTCGCCGCGACGGCCGTCTTGGCCGACGCGTAGTTGACCGTAACGTCGTTCGAGCACTCGGTGGTTCCCTGGTTGCAGATCTTGTAGGTCATGGTGCCGCTGCCGACGATGCGGAAGTTGTCGGTGAACGTGTAGGTGTTGCGGCGGCTGTTGTAGATCAGCCCGTTGCGGTAGATGTCCACCTGATTCTTGCCGTGTTCCCAAGTCAGCGCGACGCGGGTGCGATGGTTGGTCAGCTGTTCGACGGTCGCCTTTTCCTTGTACGGATAGTTGGCGTCGACGAAGCTCGGGTACAGCGACACGCCGGTCGCCGCGGAGAAGCCCCTGACGGTCACGTACCACACGCCCGAAGCCGGGGCCGGGAAGAAGCAGGTCTCGTTGTTGCCGAACGAGAACGGACGGCAGTCGTACGAGGTGCTGGTCGGCGGCGTGCCGCGCTTGACGTAGATATCGGCATCGCCGGTACCGCCGTACAACGCGAACAGCAGGTTGGTCGCACCGTTCGGCACCGTGAGCTGGTACTTGATCTCACCGCTGGCGCCGACCGTGATGCCCGTGACGGTGACGCCATTGGTCAGTTCGGTGGCCGGCGGCGGCGGCGGCGGCGGCGGCGGATCGGACGGCAGCGGATCGGTGCCGTTCGCGACGCGGACCGCAGCCGTGGCATCGACGATGCCGGTGCCGCAGGGCTTGGCATAGTCGCAGCCGCCCGGGAAGCCGCCGTTGGCGTAGGCGGTGTTCTCGATGATCTTCTTCACCTGCGCCGGCGTTTTCGGGGTGGCCGATGCCGACTGGATCAGTGCGGCCACGCCGGCGACGTGCGGGGACGCCATCGAAGTGCCGGCATTCCACGAGTAGCCTTCCGCACCCTGAACGGTCAGACCGAGGTTCAACGCGGAGAGCACGTTGTCCGCCGCCGGATTGGCGCCGGTGCCGCCCGGGGCGGCCACGTCGACCACCGCGCCGAAACTGGAATAGCTGGCGAGGGTGCCGGTCGGACCGACCGCGGAGACCGCGACCACGTTGTTGCAGCTCGCCGGCTGCTGGGTCGCGGCATCGCCGCCGGAATTGCCCGCAGCCACCACCACGGTGGTGCCGCGCCCGACCGCCGCGTCGATCGCGGTCTGGAACGCGACGCTGCACGCGCCGCTGCCGCCGAGGCTGAGGTTCAGCACTTCGGCCGGATTCGCATTGATCGGCAGGCCCGTCACGCTGCCGCCGGAACCCCAGGTGATCGCGTCGGCGATGTCGGACAGGAAGCCGCCGCACTTGCCCAGCGCACGCAGCGGCAGGATCTTGGCGCCCGGCGCGACGCCGGCCACGCCCGCGCCATTATCGGTCAGCGCCGCGATGGTGCCGGCGACGTGCGTACCGTGCCAGCTGCTGTCTTCCGCGAAGAAGCCGCATTCGCCGGCGGCCGACCAGTCGCCCGGATCGTTCGGATCGGCGTCGCGGCCGTCGCCGTCTACCGCAGTGTCGATGTCGCCGATGAAATCGTAGCCCGGCACCAGCTGGCCCGCGAACTCGCTGTGCGGGGTGATGCCGGTATCGATGACGCCGACCACCACGCCCGCGCCGCGGGTGATGTCCCATGCCGGTTCGAGATTGATGCCGCCGGCGCCGTTCTTGTAATGCCACTGCTGGGCATACAGCGGATCGTTAGGCACGAACAGCGGCTTGAGCCGAATATCGGCTTCGACCGCCAACACGTTCGGGTCTTTCATCAATTCGACCATCAGCTGCTTGCTTTCGGCTGCGTCGAGCTTGCGGTCGGTGCGGATCACGTCGGCGCCGGTCGACAGGGTGCGCATGGGGTTGATGCCCATGCTGAGCCGGCCTGAAGCGTCCGGCAGCTTGCCCAGCGTCGCCAACTTGGCGGAACGGCTGCTGTCGCGGTAGGTGATGATGAAGCGGTCGTGCAGTTCTTCCTGCGCAGCCGAGCGCGTGGTGTCGATCTGGCTGCGGTCGACGAGCGGAGCGCGGCCTCCCGACCAGGCCGCCGGCGCGACGATGGCGGCGGCGGCAAGCGCGAGCGCGCTCAGTTTGAGGACGTTGTTTTTCTTGGGTCGAATCATGGTGCATAGCTCCTTCATGCGTGTTTGTCCGGGTTTGATGTGCGGACTGATGTTGAAACTGACCTTCTGGATTACACCGACGGTGTGCTGACGGTGGGGGACGCCGTCTCCCGGCGGGCGCAACGGCCAACCGTGGGACAGAGCTGTACCTCGTCGGCGGAAGCCGACGAAGCGTTCGATTCAGATCGGGGGCGGTGCGCAGGCTGTGCGCATGTCCGCTATGGGGTGCCGCAGGGCCTGCGGATTGCCTGTCGCGCGCGTTGCGGGTGTCCGCCAGCGGATTTTTCGAGTGAGAGCCGCGTGGGCTTCCGAATGACACTGGGACATCTATTGACAGCTCCTTGCTGCGCGAGTGACCTGGACGTTCGACGTCTCCTATCAGGCGTCGACCGACGTTGACCGCGGCGGTTCCCCCTGAACCGCCTCGCATGATTTCTGCAACCTGAACCGAGGCTAGCTTCGGGGTTCGGATGTGGCAAGTGCCTTCGTTGATCGAAAAAGACGGGAGGGATTCGGCCTACTTGTCCGTCGTTCTGCAGGCTTTTGGAACAACCTGCTGCCGCAGCCGAACATGGCTGCGACAGCGGGATTGGCGCGTAAGCGATTGATTCGCTGTGGGGGAGTCTGAACATGCCGCGGACTGGCAATGCGTTTCGGCATGCCGCACAAGGCGTGTCCCAGCCTCGACCCGCCCATCGCGGAGGGTTGATCGGGAGTGGCATACCGGCGGCAGGCCCGACGCCACCGGGTCGCCGCTTGCGATGGGCGCCGTAAGTCATTAAAATCCCGCATCTTTCCGTCCGCTTGGACGGGAGTGCAAGCGCCACAAGCTCCATCAAATAACTACAGAGGAATCCCATTCATGTACGCAGTTCTGGTCACCGGCGGTAAGCAATACCGCGTGATGCAAGGCGAGACGCTTCGCGTCGAGCTGCTCGAAGCCGAAGCCGGCAGCGAGATCAAATTCGACAATGTCCTGATGCTGGGCGACGGCGAGGGCGTGACCCTCGGCGACGCGCTCAAAGGCGCCAGCGTGACCGCGACGGTCATCGGTCACGGCCGCGCCGACAAGATCCGCATCGTCAAATTCCGCCGTCGTAAGCACCATCGCAAGCAGATGGGCCATCGTCAGCACTACACCGAAATCCAGATCACCGGCATCGCCGGTGGCAACAAGTAAGGAGAAGCCGCCATGGCACATAAAAAGGGCGTAGGTTCCTCGCGCAACGGCCGCGACTCCAACCCGAAATATCTCGGCGTCAAGTTGTTCGGCGGTCAGGCCGTCGATGCCGGCAACATCATCGTCCGTCAGCGCGGCACCGAGTTCCATCCGGGTCCGGGCGTCGGCCTCGGCCGTGACCACACCTTGTTCGCGCTGGTTGACGGCAAGGTCGAGTTCTCGGTCAAAGGCCTGAAGAAGCGTCGTACGGTCAGCGTCGTCTGATTCGTTTTGCGCATTTGCGAGAGGCCCCGCTTCGGCGGGGCTTTTCGTTTATGGCGTGAGTGATCGGCAATCAGCGGCAAAAACCAGAGTGGTCTATTCTGCCCATCGCAGAATTCGTTCGCGGCCCAGGCCGCACCTATAGAAGTCGTTTATCCCATGAAGCTCGTCGACGAAGCCGAAATCAACGTCACTGCCGGTAACGGCGGCAACGGCTGCGTCGGTTTCCGACGCGAAAAATTCATCCCGCTGGGCGGTCCGGACGGCGGCGACGGCGGCGACGGCGGCAGCGTCTGGGTCGAAGCCGACGAAAACCTCAACACCCTGGTCGATTTCCGCCACCAGCGTTCGTTCCGCGCCCAGCGCGGCGAGAACGGCATGGGCGCCCAGCGCTACGGCAAGGGCGGCGAAGATCTCACCATCACCGTGCCGGTCGGTACGGTCATCATCAATGTCCAGACCGACGAGACCATCGGCGACCTGACCCGCCACGGCGAACGCCTGCTGGTGGCGCGCGGGGGCAAGGGTGGTCTGGGCAACATGCATTTCAAGAGTTCGGTGAATCGCTCGCCGCGCAAGGCGCTGCCGGGCCTGCCGGGCGAAGAGCGCACGCTGAAGTTCGAGCTCAAGCTGCTGGCCGATGTCGGCCTGCTCGGCTTCCCGAACGCAGGCAAGAGCACCTTCATCCGCGCGGTCTCGGCGGCGACGCCGAAAGTCGCGGATTATCCGTTCACCACGCTGTATCCGAATCTGGGCGTAGTCAGCGTCGAGCCGCACCGCAGTTTCGTGATCGCCGATATCCCGGGCCTGATCGAAGGCGCCGCCAACGGCGCCGGCCTCGGCAGTCTGTTCCTGCGCCATGTGCAGCGCACCCGCTTGCTGCTGCATCTGGTCGACATGGTGCCGATGGAAGGCGGGGTGGAAGCGACGCCCGCCGAGCAGGTCCGCGCGATCGAACACGAGCTGCGGAAGTACGACCCGGCGATGCTGGAAAAGCCGCGCTGGCTGGTCTTGAACAAGGCCGACCTGATGTTCGAGGACGAGGCGCGCGCGCTGGCCGAAGAGATCGTGGCCGAGCTGGGCTGGACCCAGCCGTGGTTCCTGGTATCGGCGCTGTCGCGCGAAGGCACCTGGCCGATCATGCTGGAAATCCAGCACTTCTTCGATCGCCTGCGCGAAGACCAGTTGGAAGCCGATGCCGAAGCCGCGGCGGGCAACGTGACCGATGCGGGCTGAGCGGGTCCAGGTAGAGCGGCCTTCAGGCCGCTGGATGATGAAGCAGCGGCCTGAAGGCCGTTCTACAGTTTCGAGTTTGAAAGGCGATTCTCCAGCAACCAAGCTCCCGGTCAATGCCTGGTTCTTGGGCACAACAAAAAACCCGGCCAAGGCCGGGTTTTTGGCTGCAGCCACATCGACGCGATCAGGCGGCCGCTTTGATGGCCTTGATGCGAGCAGTGAGACGGCTCTTGTGGCGGGCAGCCTTGTTCTTGTGGATCAGGCCGCGCGCGCTGAAACGGTCGAGGATCGGTTGAGCGACTGCGAAAGCGGCTTCGGCGCCGGCGGCGTCGTTGGCTTCGAGCGCCTTCAACACTTTCTTGACGGCGGTGCGGAGCATGGAGCGCTGAGCGGTGTTGCGCGCATTGCGCACGACGGTCTGCTTGGCGCGCTTCTTGGCGGACTTGATGTTGGCCACTGTGGAATCCTGGGATTATCGGTTGGGTCGGGAGGTTTGGAACCCGGAGGTTCCTTGATTGCCCGATCGTATGGATTGAGAGGGCAAGCCGCCGCTATGCGGACAGCTAGACAGAAAATTATGGGGGATTCAGTGGGTTGGGTCAACTGTGCAGCACGAAGGACGGCGGCATGAGCGGTTCCCACCCCAAGCCGGCTCGCCGCGGCGGGCTGCTGCGCTCCACCTCGATCTTCAGCGCCATGACCCTGCTGTCGCGGATCGCCGGCTTCGCCCGCGATGCTTTGCAGGCGAGGTTTTTCGGCAGTTCGGCGGCGATGGACGCCTTCGTCATCGCCTACCGCATTCCCAACTACCTGCGGCGGATCTTCGCCGAGGGCTCGATGCAGATGGCCTTCGTGCCGGTGCTGAACGAGATCCGCGAGCGCGGGGACGACGCGGCGTTGAAGGAGTTCGTCGATCGCATGGCCGGGGCGCTGTTCTCGGTGGTGTTCGTGGTCTCGGGCATCGGCATGCTGGCTGCGCCGCTCATCGCCGGGCTGTTCGCCCCCGGATCGGTCGCCGAACCCGAGAAATTCGACCTGATCGTGCAGATGCTGCGGATCACGTTCCCGTATCTGCTGTTCATTTCGATGATGGCGCTGGTCGCCTCGGTCCTGAACAGTTTCGGCAAGTTCGCGCTGCCGGCGGTCACGCCGGTGCTGCACAACCTGGTGATGATCGTGGCCATCGTGTGGGTGGCGCCGCGCTTCGACGAGCCGGTGGTGGCGCTGGCCTGGGGCGTGCTGGCCGCGGGCATCCTGCAGTTGCTGGTGCTATGGCCGGCGCTGGGGCGGCTGGGGATCCGGCCGACCTTCAAGCCCGGCTTCGGCCATCCGGACGTGCGCCGGGTCGCGAAATTGATGGTGCCGACGCTGTTTTCGTCCTCGGTGGCCCAGCTCAACCTGCTGGTGGGCACGATCTTCGCCTCGGTGCTGGTCACCGGCAGCCAGACCTGGCTGTATCTGTCCGACCGGCTGGTCGAATTCCCGCTGGGGCTGTTCGGCGTGGCGATCGGCACGGTGATCCTGCCGCATCTGTCGCGTCGTCATGCCGCGGCCGATGCCGACGGCTATTCGACGGCGCTGGACTGGGGCCTGCGGCTGGCGCTGCTGGCCGGGGTGCCGGCGGCGCTGGGGCTGCTGTTGCTGGCCGAACCGCTGACCTCGGTGGTTTACCAAGGCGGCAAGTTCACCCCGCACGACACCCGGATGGCGGCGATCAGCCTGAGCGCGATGAGCATCGGCATCCCCGCGTTCATGCTCAGCAAAGTGCTGTCGCCGGCCTTCTACGCGCGGCAGGACACCAAAACCCCGATGCGGGCGGCAATCTATACGGTCATTGCCAATGTGTTGATGACCATCGCCTTCACCCTGCCGCTGTGGCTGAACGATATCGACGGCGCCCACGGCGGCATCGCGCTGGCGACGGGGCTGGCCGGGATCTTCAACGCCTGGCTGCTGTGGCGCTACCTGCGTCGCGACGGCCTGCTGCGCCCGCAGCCGGGCTGGGGCAAGCATCTGCTGCGGATCGCGCTGGGCTGCGCGGCGATGACCGGCGTGGTGCTGGCGATTTCGCAGTGGGTGGGCGACTGGACCGCCATCGCCAACCCGTGGCATCGCGTCGGCTGGCTGCTGGCGGTGGTGGCGGCCGGGGCAGGGGCGTACGGCGTGGCCTTGATCGCGCTGGGATTGCGGCTGCGCGATCTTCGTCACTGATGCATCCGACATTGCGGCCAGAATCGGCCGCGCTCGCTATACTCCGGAATTCATTGAACTTTAGCTTGTCCGGGCGCCATGGCCGGACGGCCCGGACCCGAATGACTGAATTGTTCCGCGACCTCGACGGCGGGCCGCTGTGCCCGGACGGCAGCGTGGTCTGCATCGGCGCCTTCGACGGCCTGCACATCGGCCATCGGGCGCTGGTGGGCAGCGCGGTGGCGCGCGCGCGCGCGCTCGGCGTGCCTGCGGTCGCGTTGAGTTTCGAGCCGCTGCCGCGCGAATTCTTCGCCGGCGGTTCGCCGCCGCCGCGGCTGCAACTGCCGCGGATGAAACTGCGCGGCTTCGCGTCGCTGGGCGTGGATCGTGTCGGCCTGCTGCGCTTCAACGCCGCGCTCGCCAGTCTCTCGCCGGAAGACTTCGTCCAGCGTCTGCTGGTTGCCCGTTTGCAGGCGCGCGAAGTCTGGGTCGGCCCGGACTTCCGCTTCGGCCGCGCCCGCGCGGGCAATTTCGCGCTGCTGCAACAGATGGGCGCCGAGCTGGGTTTCGACGCGAAAACCATCGCGCCGGTCGAGCTGGGCGGTATTCCTGTTTCCAGCACCCGCATCCGCGCCGCGCTGCAGAGCGGCGATTTCGCCACCGCCACGCGTCTGCTCGGCCAGCCGTATTCCATCGCAGGGCGGGTGGTGCGCGGCAAGCAACTGGGCCGCACGCTGGGCTATCCCACCGCCAACCTGCGCTTCGGCGGCAAGACGCCCGCGCTGCGCGGCATCTACGCTACCCGCGTCCACGGCGTCGCCGACACGCCATGGCCGTCGGTGTCCAGCTTCGGCACCCGTCCCACCGTGGACGGCAAGGAGCCGCTGCTGGAAGCGCATCTGTTCGACTTCGACGGCGATCTCTACGGCCGCCATATCGAAGTCGAATTCGTCGCCCGCCTGCGCGACGAGGAAAAATTCCCCGACCTGCCGACCTTGGTCGTGCAGATGGACCGCGATGCCGAACAGGCGCGACGCCTGTTGGGATCGCCGCAATCGACACAGACGACAGAACGAGCCCGCGCGTGAGCGACCAAGACAAGCAGCAAGACGGCAAGCTGGACAACCAGCGTTACAAATCCACCATCCACTTGCCCGCGACGGATTTCCCGATGCGCGGCGACCTGCCCAAGCGCGAGCCGGACACCTTGGCGCGCTGGGAAGCCGACGGCCTGTACGCGCGCATCCGCGCGAAGGCCAAGGGCCGGCCGACGTTCGTGCTGCACGACGGCCCGCCGTACGCCAACGGCTCGATCCACCTCGGCCACGCGGTCAACAAGATCCTCAAGGACATCATCGTCAAGTCGAAGACGATGGCCGGCTTCGACGCGCCGTACGTGCCGGGCTGGGATTGCCACGGCCTGCCGATCGAACTGGCGGTCGAGAAGAAGCACGGCAAGGTCGGGGTGAAACTCGACGCCGCGCAGTTCCGCGCCAAGTGCCGCGAATTCGCCAACGAGCAGATCGACATCCAGCGCCGCGACTTCAAGCGCCTGGGCGTGCTCGGCGACTGGGAAAACCCGTACCGCACGCTCGATTTCAGTTTCGAAGCCAACGAAATGCGCGCGCTGGCGAGAGTGATCGAGAACGGTCACCTGCTGCGCGGCGTGAAGCCGGTGTACTGGTGCTTCGACTGCGGCTCGGCGCTGGCCGAGGCCGAGATCGAATACGAGAACAAACAGTCGCCTGCGGTCGACGTGGCCTACGCCGCGCGCGACCCGCATGCGCTGGCGGCGAAGTTCGGCGTCGACATCGACGGCGACACTTCGGTCGCGGTGCCGATCTGGACCACCACCCCGTGGACGCTGCCGGCTTCGCTGGCGGTGTCGCTCGGCCCGGATCTGGACTACGCGCTGGTCGAAGGCCCGGCGCGCAACGGCAAGCGCCAATTGCTGGTGCTCGCCGAAGCGTTGGTGGCGAAGGCGACGAAGCGTTACGGCATCGAAGACGCGACCCAACTCGGCCGCGCGCGGGGCGCTGAGCTGGAAGGCATCGTTCTCGCGCATCCTTTCTACGCCGAACGCGACATCCCGCTGATCCTCGGCGACCACGTGTCCGCCGAAGACGGCACCGGCGCCGTCCACACCGCGCCCGGCCACGGCCAGGAAGACTTCGCGGTCGGCCTGAAATACGGGTTGATCGAGCAGTACACCGCTGCGCAGTTGAACCCGGTCGACGGTCGCGGCGTGTATCTGCCGTCGACGCCGCCGCTCGGCGACATCGTGCTGGCCGGTCTGCACATCTGGAAGGCCAACGACGTCATCGTCGAAGCGCTGCGCGGCATCGGCGCGCTGCTCGCGCATCACGACATCAATCACAGCTATCCGCACTGCTGGCGTCATCACAAACCGGTGGCGTTCCGCGCCACGCCGCAGTGGTTCATCTCGATGACGCAGGCGAATCTGTGCGCCGACGCGCTGAATGCGATCAAGCAGGTCGAATGGTTCCCCGGCTGGGGCGAAGCGCGCATCGCCGGCATGATCGAGGGCCGCCCGGACTGGACGATCTCGCGCCAGCGCACCTGGGGCGTGCCGATCGCGCTGTTCGTGCATCGCGAAACCGGCGAACCGCATCCGAATTCGCCGTCGCTGATGCGTCAGGTCGCCGAGCGCGTCGAACGTGAAGGCGTCGATGCGTGGTACGCGCTGGACGCCGCCGATCTGCTCGGCGAACTCGCCGCGGATTACGACAAGGTCACCGACATCCTCGACGTGTGGTTCGATTCCGGCGTCACCCACGACTGCGTACTCGCGCAGCGGCCCGAGGACGGGCTGCGCAAGCCGGCCGACCTGTATCTGGAGGGTTCCGACCAGCACCGCGGCTGGTTCCAGAGCGCGCTGCTGACGGGTGTGGCGATCGACAAGGCCGCGCCGTACCGGCAGTGCCTCACCCACGGGTTCACGGTCGACGAGCACGGCCGCAAGATGTCGAAGTCGCTGGGCAACGGTATCGAGCCGCAGGACATCATGAAGACGCTCGGCGCCGACATCCTGCGCCTGTGGATCGCGTCCGCCGACTACACCAACGAGATGTCGCTGTCGCAGGAGATCCTCAAGCGCAACGCCGATGCCTACCGCCGCCTGCGCAACACCGCGCGCTTCCTGCTCGGCAACCTGCACGGCTTCGATCCCGCCGTGCATCTGCTCGCACACGAGGACATGCTCGCGCTCGACCGCTGGATCGTGCATCGCGCCGATGCGCTGCAGCACCAGATCGCCAACGCCTACACTCGTTACAACTTCGCCGAAATCGTGCAGGCGCTGATCAATTTTTGCAGCGTCGATCTGGGCTCGCTGTATCTCGACGTGACCAAGGACCGCCTGTACACGATGCGCGAGGATTCGCGCGGCCGCCGCAGCGCGCAGAGCGCGATGTACCGGATCAGCGAAGCCTTCGTGCGCTGGATCGCACCGATCCTCAGCTTCACAGCCGACGAGATGTGGCAGCACCTGCCGGGCGAGCATGAGGAGAATGTGCTGTTCGCGACGTGGTACGAGGGCTTGGCGCCGTTGCCGAAGAATGTCTTGCCGGACGACCTCACCCTCGACGGTGAACGCTTCGACCGCCTGCTTGCGCTGCGCGAGCAGGTCGCCAAGACGTTGGAGCCGATGCGCGCCAGCGGCGAGATCGGCGCCGCGCTCGATGCCGAAATCACCCTTCAATGCGGTGCGGAAGAGTTCGCGTGGCTGTCGCCGCTCGCCGATGAGCTGCGGTTCTATTTCATCAGCGGCGATGTGACGGTGGTGCAGGGCGGCGATGCGGTGTCCGCGGTTGTCAGCGCCAAGCCGAAGTGCATCCGCTGCTGGCATCACCGCGCCGACGTCGGCGCGTATGCCGACCACCCCGAGATCTGCGGCCGTTGCGTGAGCAACGTCGACGGCCCGGGCGAAGAGCGGAAGTGGTTCTGATGTTCCTTCTCCCCCCGGGAGAAGGTGCCCGAAGGGCGGATGAGGGTACGGCGTGCCCGCGTCCTGTCCG
>JAZKFJ010000003.1:0-74455 GCA_040386495.1 Pseudomonadota bacterium | reverse complement strand
GTTGTTCGAGTCTTATGCGCAGACCATCGTGCGATACCGCGTCTGGATCCTTCTGGCCGGCCTGCTCGTGACGGGCCTCCTCGGGTCGCGGGTCGGCGTACTCGTGCTGAACAACGATCCGGACATCTGGGCGCCGGCCAACCACGAATTCACCAAGACCACGCGCGAGCTGGAACGCGTGTTCGGCGGCCGCAACTTCACCATCATCGGCGTCTTCCCGAAGCAGGGCGATATCTACCAGCCGCATGTGCTGGAAAAGATCCGCGCGCTGCAGGAAGGTGTCGAGGCGATGCCGCAGGCGATCCGTCACAACGTCGTCAGCATCGGAGCGCGCAGGGTGAAGAACATCGCCGGCGACGACGGCGGCCTGCGCGCGAGCGAACTGCTGTCGCCGATGCCGACAACGCCCGAAGCGCTCGCCGAGCTCAAGCGTGCGATCGATCGCAACCCTGTTTATATCGACGCCCTAGTCTCCGCCGATGGCAAGGCCGCAGCCGTCATCGCCGATTTCGAGGTGAGTGGGCGCGACGCGGCGTACGCGCCGCTGTACGAGAAGATTCTGCAGATCGTGGAACCGCAGCGCGACGACACCGTCGATATCGTGCTCGGCGGACAGCCGGTCAACGCGGCCAACCTGGAGATGGCGATGCAGAAGATGCCGGTGTATTTCGGCATCGCGCTGCTGATCATCCTGATGGTGCAGTACTTCGCCTTTCGCAGCGTGCAGGGCATGTTGCTGCCGATGGCCTCCGGCCTCATCGCCGTGGTGTGGGGGCTGGGCATCATGGGGCTCCTCGGCATTCCGATGGACGCGCTGAACACGACAACGCCGATTCTCATCATGGCCGTGTCCACAGGGCACGCCGTGCAGATCCTCAAGCGCTACTACGAAGAGTACGTCCGCCTCGCGGCCGAAGCGCCGTCCGATCTGCGCGCGACCAGCCGCGCAGCGGTCGCTTCCTCGCTGCAATTGGTCATGCCGGTGATGATCGTGGCCGGCCTGATCGCAGCGGCTGCGTTCCTGTCGCTGCTCGTGTCCGATGTCGAGATGATCCGCAACTTCGGACTGTTCGCCGGCACCGGCATCCTCGCTGCGATGATCATCGAGTTGAGCATCATCCCGTCGCTGCGCGCAATGTTGCCGCCGGGGGCGCCGCACGCAGCGCGCGGCCCGGACCTGCTCGATCGCGGACTGCACCAGCTCGGCGGCTGGCTCTCCGATCCGGCGCATGCCCGCAAAGTGATCGTCGTTGCGACCGTGGTGCTGGTCGCGGTGTCGTTGGGCGGCTTCCGGCTGCGGTCGGACAGCAGCTTCAAGCAGTACTTTCTGCCCGAGAGCGCGGTGCGTCTGGCCGACGCGCGCCTCAACCGGACCTTCGGCGGCACCGATTCCCTCGCATTCCTGGTCGAAGGTTCCTCCGAGGACAGCATCAAGGATCCGAAGGTTCTGACAGCGATGGCCAAGCTGCAGGATTTCCTCGAAGCGCAGCCCAACGTCGGTAAAACGCAGTCCATCGCCGACATGATCAAGCGCATGCACCAGGCGATGCACGGCGACGACCCGCGCTACGACTCGATCCCGACCGAACCGAATCTCGCCGCGCAGTACCTTCTGCTGTACTCGCTCTCCGGCGACCCGCAGGATTTCGACAACCTCGTCGACAGCGGCTATCGCCGCGCAGTGGTGTGGACCTACTTGAAGACCGACAGCACGGACTATGCCACGGATCTTTACAATCGCGCCGCACCGCTGATCGCTGCCGAATTCCCCAAAGACGTGACCGTGCGTCTGGGCGGCGGCCTGCCGATGACGGTCGCCTCGAACAGCGCGTTGGTCGAAGCGAAAACCTGGAACATTCTGCAGATCGGCGTGATCGTATTCGCGCTGTCGAGCCTCGCGCTGCGCTCCTTGTTGGGCGGCGTGCTGGTCGTTGTGCCGCTCGCGGCCATCGTGGCGACCAACCTCGGTCTGATGGGCTGGCTCGGCATTCCCCTGGATATGGGGACAGCCTCGATCACCGCGATGGTGGCAGGCGTCGGCGCAGACTATGAGATCTACATGCTTTTCCGGCTGCGCGACGAATATCGCCGCTGCGGCGATCTGAATCGGGCGCTTCAGCGCTCGCTCGCGACCTCCGGCAAGGCCGTGTTGTTCGTCGCCCTGTCCATCGCCGGTGGTTACTCGGCGTTGCTGTTCTCCGACTTCCAGTTCTATCCGCGCATGGGCGGCACCATGATGATCACGATGGCTGTCAGCGCCGCGCTGTCCTTGCTGCTGCTGCGCGCGACCGTCGCGCTGATCCGCCCGAAGTTCATCGTCGGGGCCGACCCGAACATCGCACTGGCCGTCCAGCCAGTCAACGCTTGAAGGAATCCATTATGTCTATCAGAGCTTTATCGCTGGCGTTCGGCGCGTGCGCGCTGTTCGCGGCCTTTTGCGCCGCGGCGGCCGATGCCGTCGACGTCATGGAAAAGAATTTCATGTCCACCAAGCTGGTCGGTTTCTCTGGCGACGTGACGCTGCGCCTGGTCGATGCGCGCGGCGATGTCCGCGTTCGCAAGATGTCGGTGCGCTCGCGTCTTCGCGACAACGGCGTGGACTCCGCCGTGATGACCCGCTTCGCGCAGCCGGCCGACATCAAGGGCACCGGTTTCCTGCAGATCGAGAACCGCGCCGCGGACGACGACATCTGGGTCTATCTGCCCGCGTTGGGCAAGACCCGCCGGCTGGCGGCCAACAACAAACGCGACAGCTTCTTCGGCACCGATTTCGCCTATGGCGACATCCTGCTTCCGGCGGTCGAGCAGTATCGGCACAAGCTGCTGCGGCAGGAAAAGATCGATGGCAGCGATTGCTACGTGATCGAGTCGACGCCGGGAGACGCCAAGACCCGCGCCGACACCGGCTACAGTCGTCGCATCATCTGGGTCGATACGCGCAGTTACGTCGAGCGCAAGGTGGAGTACTACGACCCGCGCGGCACGCTGCTGAAAACGCAAACCACCTACGACCTGAAACAGGTCGATCCAGCGAAGAACCGCTGGCTGCCCATGCGCCGACAAATGGTGAACCACCAGACGCGTCATTCCACGCTGTACCAGTTCGATCGTTTCGACCTGCGAACGGATTTGCTGGATGCGAACTTCACCGTGCGCAAGCTCGAGGAAGAATGAGGCATGCGGCATCATGCGATTCGGGCTTCGGCCTGCGCGCTCGCGCTGCTGGTCGGCGCGCATGCGCCTTCGACTTCGGCGGCGGACGGCGAATCCCCGACGATCGACGGCAATGTTCGCCTGGGATGGTTCGGTTCGTCGCGCGATCTCGATGCGCGCGAAGATCTCGCCACGCTGTCGGGCGAGTTGTCCCTGAAGCAGTCGATCGGCGATCACCAGCGTTTGGACGTCAAGGTGCGAGTGCTCGCCGAAGATGCGTTCGGCGATCGCCAGACCCGCGTCGATTGGATGCAAGCGACGTGGTTCCTGCGCACCGAGCGCGTCGACTTGCGCATCGGCAAGCAGAAGGTCCGTTGGGGCAAGGCAGACGGCATCAATCCCACCGACTTTTTCGCGCCCATCGACTATACGGTGCTGTTGCCGCTGGAGGACGATCGTTACGAGGCGATCCCCGCAGTTCGCGCCGATGTGCACGTCAACGAGACCGACAGTGTCTCGCTTGTCGCCGCACGCGGTTTCGCGCCGACGCGCATCCCGTGGCCGAAGCCGTCGCCGTTCTCGGTCTCCAACGACGAGCCGACGGGCTGGCAGTTCGGCGTGCGTTGGTCGCGCACCGGGGAACGCCTTGACTGGTCGCTGTCTGCATTTCACGGCAACGCCGCACTGCCCCTGCTGCACGTCGAGCCGGCGACGACGGGTGGCCCGGCGTTCGTGCGGCATTACGCACGGCTCGATGCGCTGGGCGCGGACATCGCGCGCAACTTCGGCGGCTTCGGATTCCGCGCGGAGGCGGCCTATTATCGGCGCCGGGCCGAGCAGGGCCGGCAATCGGCGACGTCCGGTTACATGCTGGTCGCCGGTGTAGACCGCATCCTGGACAACTGGAACATCAACGTACAGGGCGTCTTGCAACACACGCCGGACTGGCGCGATCCGGCCCGCGAGACGGATTCCTTCCGCCGACTGACGGCGACCCGTAACGCGATCCTTCACGGCCAGCAGAAGCGGACCATGCTCGGCATGACCGCGCGGATCGCCGCGAACTGGCGGCACGACATCCTGCAGACCGAACTGCTGCTGGTCGCGAACGTCTCGCCGCGCAGCGTGTTCGCGCGGCCGATGCTCACCTATGCCCTGAACGATCGTTTGAAGCTGCGCGCCGGCTACGAATACTACGCAGGCGAAAACGAAACCTACTTCGGTGCGCTCAAGCGGAACCGTACGGGATTCCTGGAGTGGCAGCTGTCGTACTGAGCCCGGCGTCGCGCACGGCGGGCAGCCCCTTCAGGCCGCCGCACTCGCGAGTCGATATCGTCGTGCAGCGGCACCGTCTTCGAGACGAACAGGCCCGAGATCAGAATCGGCACCAGCCGGCCGAACAGCGAGCGGGGCAGGCGGACCAGCGCGGGCCTGCGGCCTGCCGTGGTGTCAGACCCGAGTTTCGATCGGCGCGACGAATACGTAGCCTTCGTTGCGGACCGTCTTGATGAAGCGCGGTTCGCGCGCGTCTTCGCAAAGGCGCTGGCGCAGGCGGCTTATCAGCAGGTCGATAGAGCGGTCGAACGATTCCGGGCCGCGCCCCCGGGCCAGCATCAGCAGCTGGTCGCGGTTGAGTACACGCTGAGGATGGTCCATGAACACGCGCAACAGCCGGTACTCGGCACCGCTCAACGAAACCATCGCGCCGCTCGGATCGAGGAGGTGGCGGCCTCCGATGTTGAACACCCAGTCGCCGAAGGTCATTTTCTGCGAAGTCTCCGACGGGTGCATATTCGGAGGCAGCATCCGCGTGCGCCGCAGCACTGCGCGTATGCGCGCCAGCAGTTCGCGTGCGGCGAAGGGTTTGGTCAAGTAATCGTCGGCGCCCATTTCGAGGCCAAGGATCCGGTCGGTTTCCTCGTTTCGCGCGGCCAGCATCAGGATCGGGATGGATGTCGTCTCGCTGCAACGCAACTGCCTGCATAACGACAGGCCGTCCTCGCCCGGCAGCATCAAGTCCAGCAGGATCAGATCGATCCGCTTGACCGCGAGCGCTGCGCGCATCTGCCGACCGTCGTTCACTGCGGTCACGCGGTAGCCGTTCTTCACCAGGTACTTCGTGAGGAGTTGGCAGATGTCGCGATCGTCGTCGACGATCAAAATGTGGTCATTCATTTCCATTGAGAACATCCAGACAATTCCATTTGCATACGTCGACGATAGCAGATACGCGCAAAAAACGATTATGAAAACGATTTTGATGGATAGATCACAATTCATTTTCGAACGCGATCCAGTTCGTAGCCGGCTGTGGCGAACAGCCCATGGTTTCACTGTTGGCAAAGTAAGCGGCGGAGTTTTTGGATGTCGCGCTCCCTGGTCACCCGCTTGAGCTCGACCTGCAATCCGCGCATTTCGGCCGACGAGGCACATTCAACTGCTGCGCCTGCGGCGATTTGCGCTGATCGGGCATTCAGGCATACAGCGAATCGATGTGGAAAGCGTTTCCGTCGACCGACTTGAGCAATAACGATTTGCGAAATGGCGACAGCGGCAGCATTGCCTGACGCGAACTCGCGATCGCCTCGGGCTTGAACTTCTCCGTGTAACCCCTGCCGCTCATATCACCTCCGTCGTTGCCGTCATGGACGATTTGAAGGTGCCTACTGAATGTCGGGCGATTCACTTTCATCGAAGTCCATGCAGCGTGCCCAATTTCTAGCGCGTCTGCCATTTGACTGAGCCCGGCACCTGAACAATCCGAGAAAGTTCCCGAACTAATCAGTTCAATATTAAGGTTTTGTTTTGCGGCAATCCTGAGAATGCCCTTCACCGAAGCGGGATCCGTACGCTCTCCCGGCCCGCCTTCGGTCCAATAACAATCAAAATCAAGAGGTCAACCCCATGAAGCGCTCTCTCCTTGCCCTGACCCTGCTGGCCGCCCTTCCGTTCGCCGCCTCCGCGGCCGAAGGCGTTTCCTACAATTATGTCCAGGGCGGGTATGTCGCCACCAACGGCGATGGCGACGCCGATGGCTTCGGTATCGACGGCTCGGTCGCGGTGCATCCGAACTTCCACCTGTTCGGCGGCTACAACCAGCAGGAAATCGACGACACCAGTATCGACATCGACGAGTGGAAGCTTGGCGTTGGCTACAACTACGGCATCAACGACAAGGCCGACCTGGTCACGCGCGTCGCGTACGAGAAGCTCGACGCCGGCAGTAATTTCGATTTCGACGGCTACAGCGCCGAAGTCGGCGTGCGCGGCGCCTTCGCCAGCAATGTCGAAGGTTATGCCATGGCCGGCTACGAGGACTACGAGCAGTTCGACGGCGACTTCTACGGCCGCGTCGGCGCCCAGGTGAAGTTCAACCAGAACTGGGGCCTGAGCGGCGACGTCAAGTTCGCCGACGGCGACACCCAGTGGTTCGTCGGTCCGCGCCTCAGCTGGTAAGCGCCGCACGCACCGGTATTCGCATTGCTTCACCCGTGCAGGGCTGGCGTAAGCCTCTGAATACGCCCATTCGCGAGCGGCCTCCCCTCCGTGTCGCGACCTGGAAGCCCGGCAATCGCCGGGCTTTCTTGTGGGGCGGCGCAAAACCGGCCCGGGCTTGGGTAAACTGGTAGGCCGCGTCCGACGCGGACAGGACATCCACAGCGTTCACCGGTCAATGGGGAGATTCATGAAGAAGCAACTTGCGGCCGCACTTGTGCTGGCCTGCCTGCCGTTCGCGGCCTCGGCCCGGGACAGTCTGGGCAGTTTCACCTATGTCGAAGGCGGCGTTCAGCGCGTCAGCGTGGATCTGGACTCGCTCGGCAACGACAGTCTCGATTTCGACGGCGTGGGCATCCGCACCTCGGTCGAGTTGGGCGACAACATCTATCTTTACGGCGGTTACGCCTGGTCGCGCAACGACGATTTCGCCGTCGACATCGATGCACAGCAGATCCATGCGGGCATCGGCTACCGCCATACCGTGTTCGACAACGCCGATCTGATCGCCGAGCTCGGTTTCCAGCACACCGAACTCGATGCCGACGGCCTCGAGGACAACATCGACGGTGCCCGTCTGTCGGTGGGCCTGCGCGGCGCGCTGAGCAACAGCTTCGAAGGCTGGGTGAAGGCCAACTACGTGGACGGCAGCGACTACGACGGTGAGTTCAGCGGCACGCTGGGCGCGCAGTTCGTGATCAACGAAACCTGGGGCATCGTGGGCGAAGTCGAAGCCGGCGACGTGACCTCGCAGTACATGCTGGGCGTTCGCGCCAGTTTCTGATCGATCCGTGTCGAATGTAAAAAAGCCCGGCATCGCCGGGCTTTTCCTTTATCGCGATCATGAAAGCCTTCAATCCCCGAACAGACCTTCGGGATATTCCGGCTTCTGCTCCCGAGACATCAGCCGCTTCAGGCCTTCGGACGGCGTGATGTCGCCTTTCAGCACATCGCGAACGTTGCTGGAAATCGGCAGCTCGATGCCGTGGCGGCCGGCCTGGCGCATCACTTCTTCCGCGGTCTGGATCGATTCGACTACCTGGCCGATTTCGCGGACCGCGTCCTCGATCGATTGCCCGCGTCCCAGCGCAAGGCCGAGACGACGGTTGCGCGACAGGTCTCCGGTGCAGGTCAGCACAAGGTCGCCGAGTCCGGCCAGCCCCATCAGGGTCTCGGCCTTGCCGCCGATGGCGAGGTTGAGGCGCAGCATTTCGTTGAGGCCGCGGGTGATCAGGCCCGCGCGGGCGTTGAGGCCCAGATTCATGCCATCGGCGACGCCGGTGGCGACCGCCAGCACGTTCTTCATCGCGCCGCCAAGTTCGGCACCGAGCATGTCCTCGCCGGTGTAGGCGCGGAATGCGGGCCCGTGCAGGGCGTCGGCGACCTGCTGGGCGAAGTCGGGGGTATCCGAATGCACCGTGAGCGCGGTCGGCAGGCCAGCGGCGACTTCCTTGGCGAACGACGGGCCGGTGACCACCGCCAGCGGGACGCCCGGCGGCAACAGTTCATCGGCGACTTCATGCAGGAAACGGCCGGAACCGGGCTCAAAGCCTTTGGTCGCCCAGGCCACGCCGGCATGCGCCGGGCGCAGCGGCGCCAGTAGACGCAAGGTTTCCGCAAACGCGTGCGAGGGCACGACCACCAGGACCAGATGGCAGCCGGCCATGGCGATGGCGAGGTCGGTGGTGGCGCGCAGCGTGTCGGGAAGCGGAATCCCCGGCAAATACCGGGGATTCTCATGGCGGCCGTCGATCGCCGCGATCGTCGCGGCGTCGCGGCCCCACAGGACCGTGGCGTGGCCGTGGCGGGCGATCAGCGCCGCCAGAGCCGTACCCCAGGAGCCGGCGCCAAGGATGGCGACGGCGGGTTTCGCGGCGGTGTCCAAAGGTTCGGACGACATGCTCGGCGCCAACGTCACGAAACGGGCGACGGGTCAGGCGTTGCCGGCGGTCTCGGCACCGGCCAAGGTGCCCTGCTCGGCGCGCTGGCGCAGGCCTTCGGCGTACAGGCCTTCGAAATTGATCGGCTGCAGCAGGAACGGCGGGAAGCCGCCGGCCGTGATCAGATCGCTGACGGTCTGACGGGCATACGGATACAGGATGTTCGGGCAATGCACGCCCAGCATCGCGTCGAGGGTCTGGTCGTCGAAACCGCCGAGACCGAACAGGCCGGCCTGACGCACTTCCACCAGATACACGGTCTTGTCGACGAGCTTGCAGGTCAGGGTCACGCCCAATTCCACTTCGAACAGGTTGTCGGCGACGCGCTGGACGCGCTGGTTCAGGTTCATCTCCAGCGCCGGCTGTCCCTGCTCGTTGAACACCTGCGGCACACCGGGAGCCTCGAACGAGACATCCTTGACATAGATCTTCTCGACCGAGAAGGTCGGGCCGTTGGCTTCGGCTGCGGCGCCGTTGGCGACGGGTTCGGACATGGCAGAGCTCCTGAAATGGAAAGCGGAAAAGAGGGCGATTATCGCATGGCGACGCGCGGGGCAAGCGCCGTCGGGGAGACGGTGCCCACCCATGTCGCCACGGGCCCTCTGATCTGGGAGCCGGCGGCCGCTTTTACAAGGCGCAGCTTCCGCAAGGCGCGTGGGACGGCTCCCATCGGGTGCGGTCCGATCGCACCGCCCGATCACATGGACGAAGGCTCAGTGCTTGCCCTTGATCAGCGGCAGTTCCGCCTGCTGCCAGGCGGCGATGCCGCCATCCAGAATATGGACGCGCTCGAAACCCGCCTGCTTCAGGCGTTTTGCGGCGGCGGCGACCGTGTTGCCGCTCTGGCAGACCAGCACGATCGGCAGGGCCTTGGCCGGGGCCAACTGCTTGCTTTCGGGGTCGAACTGGGCCATCAGCACGTTTTTGGAGCCGGCGATGTGGCCTTTCTGGAAATCGGCGGTGGGTCGCAGATCCACCACCAGGGCGTTGTCCTGGTTGATGAGCGCGGTCACTTCCGCCGGGCGCAGCGATTTGTATCCACGGAAAAAGCGCGACAGCTCGTTGCCGATGATGGCGGCGGTCAGGCCGACCAGCGCGAGGCTGTAGACGGGATTGCGGCCGGCGAAGGCCGACAGTTCTTCGAAATTCACGGGGGAACGGGTCCGAATGGCGCGGGAGGCGCGCGCAGCGGCGGAATTGTCGCCTGCCGCGGGCCTGCTGGCAAAATCCCGCCCGGGCGGGAGGCCGGGGCGCTCATCGACCCGGGACGTTCACTGGCCTTGCCAGAAGTCCGGCAAGCTGTCGATCCACCAGTTCTTGGCTTCGGGGTCGTAGCGCCAGACCTCGGTGTAGCGGAGCCTGCGCTGCTGCATGGTGTTACGGTTGATCACGTCGATCTGGACCTCTCGCATCTCGCTGCCGTCCTCGCCGGGCATGCTGGCCAGATCGCGATAACCGGAGATCTGGATCTGCTCGTAGCGCGAGAACTCGGCCGCGCTCATCGGTTTGTCCTTGCGCAGCTTGGGAGCGACCATGGTCCAGGCGCCCTCGAAATCGCCCCAGCGGATCGCCGCGGAATAGGCGTACTTGTTCTTTTCGAGAAGGGTTTGCTTCTTGCCCGCCATCGCCGCGCCGGCCGTGGACGCCAGCAGCAGGACGATCAGCAGCGTCGCGATCGTACGGATTCGGGTGCGGATCGGGGCACGCGTCGGAACGGGGGTTTGCATCGTGGCTCCGGGGCATTCTGCGGCAACAGCCGGCATCCTACCCCCTCAGCTTGACCGCGTAACGCGACCTGCACTCGGTCGCTACGCCGCCTTCAGGTAACGCCACCTCCGCCAGCACGCCCAGCCGGGCCCGTCCGCGGCTGCGCAAGGTGTCGAGGAAGACCTGCCAAGATTCGCCGTCGACCAGCGCGGCGGTGGCCTCCAAGTCCGCGTACAGCGGTGCGCGGTAGCGGATTTCGCTGTCGGCGACGAAGACATCGGCTTCGATCCCGGCTTCGGCCAGCCGCAGCGTGATCAGGCTCCAGCCGGCGAGCGTCATCAGCGACGTGAGACTGCCGCCGAAGGCGCAGCCCTTGTCGTTGATGTTGGGCGCCAGCGGCGCATGCAGGCGCATGCGTTCGCCGGTCGCCTCGACGATGCGCAGCCCCATCGCCACCACCGGCGGCATCGCCATCAGTTCGGCTTCCAGCGCCCGCCGGGGCGAAAGTCGGATCGTATTGGCGGCGGGCGGCGGGCGGGTGCAGGGAAACATTTCGGTCATCGGCAACGCTCGGGGGGGAAGTCGGGGCCTATCTGCTGCGGGCATCTCTGACGTGAAGCCGGCTTGCGGGTGAAGATACGAATAGCCAAGCTGGGCAGATGCGTAAAACCGGCCCGACGACACCCCGCAGCGAGCGGCGCGAAGACTACACGGCGCCCATTGTGGTTTCGTTGCGACCCGCGAACGATCACACCGCGATGCGTCGCGCCGCGGCCGCATACGGCCTGCGCGTCGTCGCGCTGTCGCCGTGGCGGATCGCGGCACGCGACGACACCGCGACCCGCGTCGCGCTGCACGCAGCACTGACGGCAGAGATCGTGATCGTCACCAGCCCCGCGGCGGCCCGCGCCGCAGCCATGCTGGCGCCGCTGCAGGCACGGCGCGGGCAGGTGTTTTACGCGATCGGCGGCGGCACCGCTACTACACTTCGGCGTATGGACATCGATGAAGTGTGCGTACCCGTGCGCATGGACAGCGAAGGTCTGCTGGCGCTGCCGGCACTGCGCGATGCGCGCGGCCTCGACATCGGCCTGATCACCGCGCCCGGCGGCCGTGACCGGATCGGCCCGGAGCTGCAGGCGCGCGGCGCGCAGGTGCGGCGCGCCGATGTCTATGTTCGCGAAACCATCGCGCTGTCGCCGGCATCGATCGCCCGATTGCGCACGTTCGCCGGCCCGCTGCTGCTGCCGGTCAGCAGCGGCGAAGCGTTGATGACGGTGCTGACCGCCGCCCCCGCGGACATCGCCACGCGTCTGCGCGGCGCAACCGTACTCGCGGCCAGCGAACGTCTGGTCGCGCTCGCCCGCGAAGCCGGCTGCATCGATGTGCGCGTCGCCGCCGGGCCGCGACCGGCGCAATTGCTCGCGGCCGCCTTCGCGGACGCGTGAGGCCTCGCGACGCTGCATTCATCATCGCGCGCCATCGCAGCGGCACCATCCGGCCGACATCCCGGCTACCATGACGCGCATGCCGCACACGATGCCGCCGGCCACCCCCACCATGACCGAAAGCGCCACGCCCGCCATCACCGGCGAACCTGCACCCACGTCCCCGCAGCGCCCCGTCCGGCGCGGCGGCGGGGCGTGGCTGGCCGTGCTGCTGGCGTTCGCCGCGACCGGCGGCTGGCTCTGGTACAGCGACCACCAGCGCACGGAACGCGAGCGCGCCGCCGGGATCGAAGCCGCACAGCGGGTGCAGGCACTGGAAGCGCGCCTCGACCGCCTGCGCGGCGACGTGCGCGGCCACAGCCAGCGCCTGCAACAGGCCGACGCCACCAACCGCGTGCTGCGCGACGAACTGCTGGGCATGGGCCAGCGCGCGACGCTGTTGGAAGGCAACGTCGCCAAACTGGCCGACGCCAACCGCCACGGCGCGCACGCGCTGCGCCTGGACGAAGCCGAACTGCTGCTCACCCTCGGCCAGCAGCGCCTGCAGCTGGCGGCCGATCTGGAAGGCGCGCGCCACGCCTACGCGCTCGCCGCCGGCGTGCTGGACGGCATCGACAGCCCGGGCGCGCTGAACCTGCGCCAGGCGCTGGCGCAGGAGCGCGCCGCGCTGGAAGCGCTGGACGCCGATCCGCGCCGCGTCGCGCTGCAGCGCCTGGATGCGCTGGCCGCGAAACTGCCCGACCCCGCCGCGCTGCCGCGCGCACCCGCGGCGGCCGCGGACGCGCCGTGGTGGGATCGGGTGCTGTCGCGGCTGGTCAGCGTACGCCGCAACGACGCCCCGGCCGCGATCGCCAGCGAAGACCGCGAAGCCGGCGACATCGCCCTGCAACTGGAACTCGCGCTGGCCCGCACCGCGATCGAACGTCGCGACACCGTCGCGATGCGCGCCGCGCTGACCCGCGCCGATGCCTGGGTGCTGCGGCTGTGGCCGGCATCGCCGCAGCGCAAGGCCGCCCTCGACGAACTGCGCGCGCTGCGCGCCGCGCCGCTGGCGCTGAATATTCCGACGCTGGGCAGCACGCTCGAACAGCTGCGGGCGCAGCGGGGATCGTGATGCGGCATTCCGAACACCCGTCGCATGCATCGCACCGCGACGCGGCCTTACCGGCATGAACCTCTTCCGCAACCTGCTGTTCTGGCTGCTGCTCGCGCTGGCCGGCGCGCTGCTCGCGCAGGCGTTGGTGCAGGATCCCGGCTTCGTGCTGGTGCGCTATCTCGGCACCACCGTCGAATCCACGCTGGTCGGCGGCCTGCTGATGCTAGGCACCGCGCTATTCGCGCTGTGGCTGCTGTGGAAACTGGTCGCGCTGCCGTTCAAGCTGTGGCGGCAGCGGCGCGAACGCAATGCGCGCGCACGGCTGGGCGACGGCTTCGAGGCCCTGCATCAGGGCCGGTATGCGCAGGCAGAAAAACTGCTGTCGAGATCGGCGCAGAACCCGCGCTTCGAAGCGCCGGCGCGGGTGGCTGCGGCGCAGGCCGCACTGGCCCGCGGCGATGCCGCCGCCGCGACCGCGCATCTGGACGCCCTGCCGACGCAGCATGCGCCCCTGCGCGCGCTGGTGCTCGCCGACGCGGCCCTGGCCGAAGGCCGCGCCGCGGACGCTACCGCCGCGTTGGATGCCGTCGCCGATCGGGCGCTGCCGCCGCGCGCGCTCGCCGTGCGCGCGGACGCGCTGGCCGCACACGGCCGCAGCGCGGAGGCCTACGGCATGCTCGGCGCGTTGCGCCAGCAGCAGGCGCTGACGGCATCGCAATGCGCCGAACGCGAACGTCTGTGGGCGGCGCGCATGTTGGGCGAAGCCGACGACGGCAACGCGCTCGCCGCTCACTGGGATACCTTGCCTGCGGCGCTGCGCACCGTGCCCGCCGTGGCCCGCGCATATGCCGACCGCGCCGCCGCGCTGCGCTGGGACGATGCCGCCGCCGGCAGCCTCGAACAGGCCATCGATACCCAGTGGAACGACGCGCTGGCCGCCCACTACGGCGCGCTGCCGGTCGAACGGCTCGACGCCGCCGCACTCGCCCGCCGTCGCGCCCATGCCGAACGCTGGCAGCTGGCGCACCCGGATAACCAGGGCGCACTGCTCGGGCTGGCGCGCATCGCCCGCGCGCAGGGCGAATGGCCGCTGGCCGAACAAGCCCTGCACCGCGCCATCGCCGCAGGCGGTGGCGGAACCTGGGCGACCGACCTCTGGGAAGAGCTTGGCCACGGCTTCGCGCAGACCGGCGACGACGCACTGGCGCGGCTGAGTTACCACAACGCATTGCGCGCGCTGCGCGGCGAAGCCACCGATGCGCTGGCGGCGCAACCGCTCGAACAGCGGCATCCCGTCGCGGACGAGACGGGCGCGCTGCACGATGCGCCGGGCCTTCCGCCCACGTGACCGGACGCCCGTACGTCAGGTCGCGGCGCTCGGCTATGCTTCGCCCAATGCGCCCATTCGCCCGCCGATGACACCGCCCAGCGCCGCCGTTCCGAGCATCGACATCGATCCGGACGACGCGACGGGCGTCCGTCTGTCCGGCGAATGGACGATCGGCCACGCCGACGCCATCAGCGCGGCCCTGCGCACGGTGCCCGAAACCGCCCAACGCCTCGATGCCACCGCGGTCTCGCGGCTCGACTCGCTGGGCGTGCTGCAACTGCTGCGTTACGTCGCGCGCCATGATCTCGACGCCGATGCCCTGCAGTTCCACGACGACCACCGCGCGCTGGTGCAGGTGATCGAGGACGTGAAGGACGGGCGGCCCAAGACGAAGAAGGCCTACGGCTTCGCAGCCGCGCTGGAGCGTCTGGGCCACGCGGTCCACGACAACGGCCGGGAAGTGGTCGCGCTGGTGAGCTTCCTCGGCGAGACCCTGGTGAAGCTGGGGCGCACCGTTACCCAGCCGCGCCGGCTGCGCATGATCGCCACCGTCTTCCACATGGAACAGGTCGGCCTGGACGCGGTGCCGCTGGTGATGCTGCTGTCGTTCCTGGTCGGCGCGGTCATCGCCTTCCTCGGCGCGAATATCCTGGCCGACTTCGGCGCCTCCATCTATGTCGTGGAGCTGGTCAGCATCGCGTTCCTGCGCGAATTCGCGGTGCTGCTGACCGCGATCATCCTCGCCGGCCGCACCGCCAGCGCGTTCACCGCGCAGATCGGCTCGATGGTCAGCCGCGAGGAAGTCGACGCCATCCGCACCCTCGGCCTGGACCCGGTCGATCTGCTGGTGATCCCGCGCCTGCTCGCGCTGATCGTGATGCTGCCGCTGCTCACCTTCATCGCGATGCTGGCCGGCCTGCTGGGCGGCATGTTCGTGGGCACCAGCAGTCTCGACATCCCGATCCAGGCCTATTACGGACGGCTCGAAGAAACGATGGAGCTGCGCCATTTCCTGGTGGGCATGGCGAAAGCGCCGATCTTCGCGATGGTGATCGGCCTGATCGGCTGTCTGGAAGGCCTGCAGGTCACCGGCACCGCGCAGTCGGTGGGCGAACGCACCACCTCGAGCGTGGTCCAGACCATTTCGCTGGTGATCGTGTTCGATGCGTTCGCTGCGATCTGGTTCATGCATGTGGGATGGTGATGGACGCAACCAACGCCGCCATGCTTCTGGACGACACCGCATTGCGACGCTTCGCGGACCAATTGCTGCCCTCGATCCGCGATTTCCACATCAAAAGATTCATCGGCACGCTGATCCTGGAATTCGGGACGCTCGACGATTTCGTGGCCGCCAGCATCGGCGCATCAAGCGCCAATATCGTGGCGACGGTCTTCAACACGTTCGAAGGGAAACACACCCTTCCAAGAACCATCGCAAGTTGTGCGATGCGCCTCGAACTGACACCGGGCCTGAACGACGCGCGCCTCGCCTTCTTTTTCATGGAACTGGCGCTGCTCCGCAAAGCGGATGGCACGCTGCCGGAATCCTCGTTCGAGCCACTCAATCGCGAGCTTCACGCGATCGAGTCGCTGCTGAGCGCCAGCGAGGGCACGCCATGACAGCGTTCACTTCCTCATGACTTCGCACAACACCACTCCCGAACCCATCATCAAAGTCCGCGGCCTACGCAACCAGTTCGGCGCGCAGGTGGTGCATGAGAACCTCGATCTCGACGTGCGGCGCGGCGAAATCATCGGCGTGGTCGGCGGTTCGGGCAGCGGCAAGTCGGTGTTGATGCGTTCGATCATCGGCCTGCGCGAACCCGACGATGGCGAGATCGAGATCCTCGGCGTAAACGGCCGGTCGCGCGATGCCGGGGATCGCCTGCGCATCGAGCGCAGCACCGGCGTGCTGTTCCAGGACGGCGCGCTGTTCTCGTCGCTGACCGTCGGCGAGAACGTGCAGGTGCCGCTGAAGGAACATCATCCGGAGTTGCCCGAATCGCTGCTGTACGAGCTGGCGCTGCTGAAGGTGAAACTTGCCGGGCTGCCGCCGGACGCGCTGGACAAACTGCCGTCGCAGCTGTCGGGCGGCATGCGCAAGCGCGCGGGTCTTGCGCGCGCGCTTGCGCTCGATCCGCCGCTGTTGTTCCTCGACGAACCCACCGCCGGCCTCGACCCCATCGGCGCCGCGGCGTTCGATCATCTCACCCGCACCCTGCAACAGGCGCTCGGCCTCACCGTATTCCTCATCACCCACGACCTCGACACCCTGTACGCGATCTGCGACCGTGTCGCGGTGCTTTCCGACAAGCGCGTGATCGCGGTGGCGCCCATCACGGAGATCGAACGCTTCGATCACCCGTGGGTGCAGGAGTATTTCAACGGTCCGCGCGGCCGCGCCGCGCGCGACAGCCAACGCAGTTTCGTCAAGAGCGATTGATATGGAAACCCGTGCCAACTACGTACTGATCGGCGCGTTCACCCTGATTGTCGCGGCGTTCCTGCTGCTGTTCGGGCTGTGGGCGGCGAAATACACCTCCGACAAGGACTGGCGGTATTTCAACGTCATCTTCGACGAGGCCGTGACCGGCCTCACCGAGGGCGGCAGCGTGCAGTACAACGGCATCAGCGTGGGCACCGTCGACACGCTGAGCCTGGCGCCGGACGATCCGCGCAAAGTCATCGCCAAGGTGAAACTGCGCGCGAGCACGCCGGTGAAGGTCGACACCCACGCCAAACTCTCGTTCACCGGCCTGACCGGCACCGCGTTCATCCAGCTCACCGGCGGCAGTCCCGACGCGCCGCTGCTGGCCGCCGCCGACGACGAAGTGCCGACCATCATCACCGAGTCCTCAGCGCTGCAGAACATCGCCGAGACCGCGAACAAGCTGGTGGCGCGGCTGGACAAGGTGCTGAGCGACGAGAACATCAACAACATCGCCAAGACGCTCGAGAATCTGGAAAACGCCACCGGCGCGATTTCGGACCAGCGCGCCGACCTCAGCACGCTGATCGTCAACGCGCGCATCTCCAGCGAAAAACTCGCCAACACGCTCGACACCACCAACAACGCGGTCAATTCCATCGATCGCGAACTGGTGCAGAAACTGCCGCAGCTCATCGCCAAACTCGACAGCACGCTCAGCCGCATGGACTCCGCCGCCAACAACGCCGACAAACTGATCGGCGAGAATCGCGGCGCGATCAACAGTTTCACCCAGGACGGCCTGAGCCAGCTCGGCCCGACGATGGAAGAACTGCGGGCGCTGGTGCGCGACCTGCGCAAGATCAGCGCGCGCTTCGAAGACAACCCGGCCGGCTATGTGCTGGGCCGACAGAAACCCAAGGAGTTCGAGCCGAAATGAGCCGCCTTTCCGCACGAATGCTATCTGTATGCAGCGCGCGCTCCGCCCTGCGCATCGCAGCGCTCGCCGTCGCGACCGCCGCGCTCGCCGGCTGCGGCATCCTGCCGAAGCAGGAAACGCTGGCGCTGTACGATCCCACGCCGCAGCGCAGCGCGACGCAGGACACCGCGAATGCGGCAGCACCACAGGCGGACTGGCAGTTGCAGATCGCGCGCCCGTACGCGGACACCATGCACGACTCCGCGCGCATCCTCGTGCGCCCGCAGCCGGGCGAACTGCAGGTCTACAAAGGCGCGGCGTGGGTGCAGCCGGCGCCGGACATCGTGCAGGACACCCTGCTGCGCGCGTTCACCGATAGCGGCCGCCTGCCCGGCCTGGCCCGTCGTGGCGACGGCGTGAGCGCGCGCTACCAGTTGCTGCTCGACCTGCGCCGCTTCGAATCGGACTACGGGAACGCGAACGACGGCAGCGCCACGCCGAGCGTGCGGATCGAACTCGGCGCCCGGCTTGTTCACAACGCCGACAACCGCGTGGTCGCCAGCCGCGTATTCGACATCGCCACGCCCGCCGACGGCACCGATGTCGCGCAGATCAACCGCGCGTTCCAGCGCGGGCTCGGCGATGCGACGACCCAGCTGATCGACTGGACGCTGAGCGAAGGGCAGCGGGATTCAGCGAAGAAGCGCTGATCGCTTCAAAAAGCCACAAGCGATGTAATGCCGATACCGCGAGCAGCGGCATCGCGAACCGCTGCGAATCGTTGCGCCGCCGGACACTGCGCTCACATCGCGCGCGCGCTCTTCTGCTCCACATCCTGCACCTGCGCCTGCGCGGCGACCGCAGGCGCTTGCGTCTGCTGCAATGCGACCGAGGCTTTTTGCCAGACTTCATCGAAGGGCTTGTTGACCACATCCATGCTGACCGAGGCCCGGTTCGCGGCCGGATCGAACTTGTCGCGGTCGAGCGCGAACGCGGTCTGCGGCGTCAACGCGACGTCCTGCACCTTCGACAGATTGGCAGCCGCACCGGCCAGGCCGGCGACCAGACTCGGGTTCTGATCGGCGGCAATGCCGTTGCGCTCCAGCGCAGCGGAAACCTGCTGCACGGTCGGGTTGTTTTTGAAATCCGGCGATTGCGCGCCATAGGTATTTATCGGAGGGCTTACCAAATCAACCACCTTGGCATTACGATCGATCAACGTCGGCGAAAGCGCTGCATTAGCCGCCGGTAGCAGGTTGTGTTTGTCGGCATGAGGGCTACTGTCGTTTTTATAAATGTCGTTGCTCTTCTGCGTCTCAGGCATAGCGGATGCGAGCACAGTATTGTTACCCACATCAGAGTGTTTATAGACTCTTGAAAGTTCCTGAAACCGTTCCTTCAAAGTATTAGAGATACTTACCATTGTTCCAGCATGATCCTGAGGCGCACCATGATTAGCAATATCGCCTTGCCAAGCTACGGCTGGTAATTCTTTAGCATTATGAGTTGTGTTGGACCAATAGTTTGAATTACCAGACGCACCTCGTATGACACTATCGCCATTCACACTGAAGTGCGTATGGTCGAATCGCACTCCATTGGGCATCTGACTCTTGGCCGTATCGGGACTTTCGGCACCGCTTGTATATGCGGGCGTCGACAGGGTCGTGACGTGCATCGCTATCTGCATATTCGCTGTTTGGGGATCTCTTTTAAGCGCACGCGCGATATCATCTGAAGCTAGCAGGGCCACATTGCCGCCGTGGCTGAATCCTGCCAAATTGACAGTCAATGCTTTATTCGGGTCAAGACTACCATCGTTGATTGCTTCTTTGATTTTACTGACAACGTGAATCCTCAAATCTACGGCCGAATCCGTTCGCATCTTAGTGCCGTTTCCTAAACCTGAATTATTCGTCCAATCGAAAGTGCTGTCTGCAAGACAGGGGCCTTTTGTCGTTTGATCGAGCTGGCCTCTAATCAGATTCGTAATGTTTGTGACATTAGAAGGGCGGTTTTCGGTGCCATGAATGCCGAAAGTGTAAATCTGGGCATCTGCGCCATACGGCCGTTTATCGTCAGACATCGTCATTTTTCCTTGGTCGAAGAACTGTGGATTGATTTCGCTCCCGGCGGGCGATGGCTGCCGATCCGCGTGTCGGTCCACTACATTGCGGCTGATTGGTCCGTTCGCCTCACCACACCAGCACGCATGGCGTTCCGAACATGGAGCTCTTTATTCACCTCCGCCGTAAGGCCTTCCGTAAGGCAGTCTGTCGTCGGACATCGGTCATTACCTCCCGATGAAAAATAAGCATCCATCCCGCATACGCCGAGCGAACAGCTTCGGTACGAGCGCTTGGCGCCCGCCCGAAAATTCACATGTCGTACCCATCGCTTGCCGCGTACGGATATCGGACGCGGCGGTCACATCCTCGGCGCGCTCTGGCTCTGCTTCTGTTCCAGATCCTGCGCCTGCGCGACGACAGCAGGGGCCTGCGTCTGCTGCAAGGCGACCGAGGCTTTCTGCCAGACTTCATCGAACGGTTTGTTGGCGACATCCATGCCGACCGAGGCGCGGTTCGCCGCAGGATCGAACTTGTCGCGATCGAGCGCGAACGCGGTCTGTGGCGTCAACGCGACATCCTGTACCTTCGACAGATTGGCCGCCGCACCGGCCAAGCCGGCGACCAGACTCGGGTTTTGATTCTCGGCGGCGATGCCATTGCGCTCCAGCGCGGCGGAAACCTGTTGCACCGTCGGATTGTTCCTGAACTCCAACGACTGCGTGCCGCTGGCCTGTATCTCAGGGGTTGCGGAAGCAACCACGCTGGCCTTGTCGGGCGTCTGCGCGACGGACCGGCTGGGCGGTTCGACTTCAGCGGAAGAGCTGCGATTCGGCATGGCAACTTCGTCGTAGCGCTTTTCCGCATTCACGCGAAGATCATCCACCATACTTTTGGTGTAAACGATCGTCGTACCGTTGACTTCGATCTTCGCGCCATTCTTATTGCTTTCGCACCAGTTGATGACTGTCTGCGCGAATTTTATGTCGAAATTTTCCTGTACGTTCTGCATCAATTCGCCTTTAACGCTGGGCGTCAGATTTGCACTCGTATTGATGGCAACCACGCCGGCTTCACCAGAAAATCCAATGCTCTTCCCGCTCAGTACGTCGCCGCGCGATTCCAGAAGATTGTTGCCGACCTTGGCAGTGATTTGGTCTCCGTGCTTGTTCATAAGCATACGGAAAAGAACGTCTGCGGGATCGCCGCCTACCTCGCCGGTAGGCGCATTGATCGTCAGATGCCCACTGTCGTTGAAGACGACCCTGGCATCGAAATCGACCATGGCCGTACCGCCGCGCACTTGGTTCTTCGGCAAGGGCGCATCGTCCGCTATTCTTTGTTTAGTGGTGTCTATGACCGAATTTACATAGTTCCTGCCTACGTCATTCAAGATTTTACCCAAGCCATACCATTGCTTTTCTTTCTCGGACATCTTCGTTTACCTCAAGTGGCAAGAACCGTGGATCGATCTCGCACCAAGCTGACCGACGACCCTTGTACAGGCCGATCGCGGCCCCCTGACCTCGCTGCGGGCCGTGCGTCGCTCGCCGCAGGTCGTGGGCGCGCAAGCGCTTGCGAACATGCCACCTTTTTCACGCCCGATGCCGGGTGATGTCCTCTCGATTCGGTTCTCGGAAATCTCTCGATTTGTTTTTCTATCGGAATCAAGCGATTAGCCACAGCAAGAGTCGACGCCGAGCCCTACGGCTACGGCCGGCCATGACGTGATGCGTGCCGCCGCGGAGCAGCAGGCCCAGCGAAGCGCGCGCAAACAGTACCGCTGCGGGGAACATCGGGCCGCCCGGCAGGCGACGCTGGCCTAGCCGGCGGCAGCCTTGTGGGCCAGGCGTTGCTCGAACAATTCTTCCTGCGCCCATGGCGGCAGCACCGGGCCGCAGTCATTGCGCCCGGCGGTGGCGCACAGTCGCCAGCGCAGCAGGTGCACGCCGGTGCGCAGCGTCGGGCCGGCACCGTCGCGGGCCGCGATCTGCTCGACCACGCCCAGCGCACGCTGCAGACGCTGGCGGTCGGCGCCGGGCATCGAAGTCGCATGGCGGGCCAACAAAGCCAGCGACTCGGCTTCCTGCCGCGTCAACGCAGGCGTCGCCAGCAAGGCATCGAAACGTGGGCGGAGCGTGGGCCAGGCGCGCCCGGGCTCGCTGCCGAGCTGATACAGCCTGGCCTGGCCCAGCAGACCGAAATCGCCGCGGGTCGCCTGGGAAGCGCGGTCATAGGGTTTTGCGTCGCACAGCTTGAGCATGAGCAGACTGCGATCGGAGCGGCCCGCTTCGGCGAACAGCCACGCCAGCAGGCATGGGTGTCCCTCGGCAAGATCGAAGTTCTCGCGTTCCATCGCATCCGCGGCGGCCACCGCGAGCGGCAGTTCGTCGCGGGCGAAATGCGCTTCGGCGCGCAGGGTCAGATTCCACAGCTGCGCCTGCGCCTGGGTCGCACCGGCGCGTTCCAACGCCGCCACGCCGTCGAGCGTTTCCTTGTACCGCAGGCCGAACCGGATTTCGTTCAGCACGACCTGTCGGTCCTGGATGCTCATCGCCGGGGTATAGGCCGTCTCGATCAATGCACGGATCCGCCGCAGATGCGAACGCCACGCCTCTGGACGATCGCGATCGAGCGTCGCCAGCATATGCAGCGTTGCGATCTCGCCGCGCAGCGTGCCGACGCTGCGCGCCTTGTCCGCAAGCGCCTGCAGCATCCTGCGGCGCGCCGCCGTTTCCTCGCCCGGCGCAACCTGCATGAGCCGCATCACATAGGTACGATGATCGATCGCCAGCCGGGCGCTGCCCAGCGCTTCCACGGCATCGGCGGTGGCCATGCCCATTTTCACGCCGGCCTCGACCCGGCCCTCGCGCATCGCCATCGTCGTGCGCTGGGCCTCGAAATTCAATCGCGACATCTCCCAGCCCGCGTCCGCGACGACCCGCTGCGCGTGGGCGATCCGGTCTTCCGCCTCGGCCAGCTCGCCCATGCGGATATGCGCACGGATGGCGATGATTTCATCGAAACTCCACTGCCGCGCGCCCTTGGATCGATCCTGCCCGGCCGCGATCTCGCGCAGCAGTTCGCGCATGTCCAGGCGCTTGAACTGCGCCAATCGACTGGCCCGCGCGCACAGCGGGGCCGCAAGTTTGTCGGGCGCAAGCTGCACCAGCAGGAACTGCATTTCGCAGCGCTGCGCGACGTTCAGCGCTGCATCCGGGCGAACGCGCTCGATCAGGGCCAGCGCCTCGCGTCCTCTGCCCTGGTCGTACAGCGCCACCGCCATCGCGACCATCACCGCCGCGCTCGATGGATCGCGCGCCAGCGCACGACGGTATTCGACCAGTGCGCGCTGATGATCGAACAGCGCGTCGGCAGTCAGCGCGGAAATCAATGCGTCTTCGGCACGCGTCGGTTTTTTCGCGGCCGGCGCCAGCGCGGCGTCCAGCATCTCCCGCACCTCGCCGGCCAGCGCGCTGCCAGAGCCCTGGAAATGCCTGCGCGCGACATCCGCGCCGTGACGCAGGCTCAATTCGGCGACGACTTCTCCCGCTGCGCCAGGCGCGACCTCGACCTGGAGATGCGGTCCGGCGAACGGATTGCGGCGCTGCGGCCGATCGAAGGCGATCGCCGTACCGTCGCGCAGATAAGCGCTCTCGACCGCAGTACGCAGCACCGGCTCGCGAACCCAGTTCAATGCATTCGGCGCGATGACGGCGACGGTCATCTCGACCTCCGGCTGCAATACGATGCGCGCCGGCGCAGCGCGTTTCGACTGCCACGCCAGGAAACCGATCAGCGCGATCACGGCCAGCGCAGTGCCAATGCCTGCGATACGCTGGACACGAAGGCGGGGCCGCAAAAGCGGCGGATCGTCGCGGGCCTTCGATGCGTCCTTATCGGGAGTCGCTTGCGAACCGGATACCTCGGGCGATGGCGCGTCCTCGTCCGTCGGCTGTGCGGCCGCATCCTCTTCGATCTGCCACGCGTCCTCCGGCACGACCAGCAGATAACCCCGCTTCGCCAGGGTCTGCAGCACGTCCTTGCCGTGATCGCCGAGGGCTTTGCGGATCTGCCAGATGCAGTGACTGATCGCAGCGTCTTCAACGACCCGCCCGGCCCAGACGTTGTCGAGAATCTGCTCGCGGCCCACGACCTCGTTCGCATACTTGCAAAGCAGCAACAGCAACGATTCTGCCCGCGGGAGCAGCTTCGCTTGTTCGTCATCGGCAATGACCGTGCCGCGCTGCAGATCGATGCGCCAGGGGCCGAGAGTCAACCGATGCGACCGCTTGTTGCCCGAAGCGCCAATCATTGATCGTCGTTTGTGGTGAGGTCGAGCCAAGTCTAGCGCAGCGATGCAGCCTGCAAGCGGGACGCCCATGTTTCCCAGCCCTGCCATCCCACCCCCACCGGCGTGCCGCGCGACCGCTATGCGCAAACGACAAACCCGCCTTGCGGCGGGTTTGTCGTGCATCCGACCGTGGGGGATCGGCTTTATACGCTCATCGGTTTGCGTTCCTGCTGCTCATTGGGCTGCGCCAGTGCGGTCTGCTGGTTCTGCTGCGGTTGTGCGGCCATCTGCGTGGCGACCCGTTCGAAATCGCCCTGCTGCGCCTGCGGCACGGCGACATTCAACGCGGCATCGCCCAGCCCTTGCGTGGCGATGAAGTTGCCGTTCTTGCCCTGCACCACGGCGATGTCCTGATCGGCCTTGTAGCCTTGCGTCTTGCTGATGGTGTCGACCGCCACAGCGGCCGCATCCCGATTGCCGTTGGTGCCTTCGAGCGCCTGCGCGAACTGCTTGCCCAAAGGGTGGTTACCATCTTCCAACGGATTTGTTCTCGCCGACGCCAACGATGCGTTGCCGTCATTGCTTCTATTCAAGTCGGGCGCATCCTTCGTCACCGCCACCAGCGATGCATCGCCGGCTTCCGCGGCGCCCATGCGAACGCCTTTGCCCTTGTAGTAATTGACTTCCCAGTCGGCGTGCCCGCCCGTGGTGTACAGATCATCCACCTTGGGCCTGACCGTACTGTGGTTCTGAAGACCGTACATGCCCATCTGCAGCGGCGATTCGTTCGACGTGTGCAAAGCCTTCATCGGACCGGCATCGAAGTAACGCCCCAGGCTCCAGTCGGTGTCGTGCGCCATCGAAATGGTCGACGCCCCGCCCGGATATTTGCCCGTCGGCAGCACGTCCGGGCCGTTGCCCGCGGTGCCTCCGAACGGATCCATCTTCCTCCACGTGGCCGCATCGGGGGAGCCGCCGCTGCGCTCCTTCGCGGCCAGCGACCATGCGACGTGCGCGGGCGAGTCCAGATACCCCTGTTCTCTCGCCATGTCCGCGAGTTGAGCGGTGGTTTTGCCGTACGCCTTGATGTCGTCCTGATTCTTGCGTTCCAGTGCGTTTTCGATATGGTCCTGTCTTTGCGATGCGTTGTACTTTTCGGGATTCAGCAGACCTCTTTCGCCATTGGTCAGTTCGCGCACCTTGATCTCGATTTCAGCATCCGGGTACGTTTTTCCCTTGATCGGGCCGAGATCTCCATCTTTGACGGGCGCGGTGACTTCTACGGTTCTGATGGGCATGACGATTCACTCCTGATTTTTCTATTCGTCGTTATGGACGGCATATCGCGAGGACTGGGTTCGAACGCCGGTCGGGCATGTCCTGTTGCGATACCCGGGGTTCCGGATATTCGCCGCGAGCCGATCCTTCGTATCGACCCCGGCCAGCGGACAGCGAAAACAGCGTTCGCTCATGCGTCCTACGCCATCGACGGTCCACTCTGCTTGCGCTGCTGTTCCTGGTCCTGCGTCGCGACCTGCGGCGTCTGCGCGTTGTCGATCGCCGCCGCATATTTCTGCACCACTTCCTCGGCCGGTTTGTTGGCCAGCGCCATATCCACCGGCGCCACGCGTGCGGCCGGGTCGGTCTTCTCGCGATCGGTCACGAAGGCGGTCTGTCCGTTCTGGCTGAAGGCCACGTCCTGGATCGTGTTGAAGCGGTTCTCCGCGGCCACGCCGGCCACACCGGCGACCATGCTGGGATTGAGGTTTTCCTGCGGCACATCTGGCACCGCGCGATGCAGCGCCGCGGACGCCTGCTGGACCATCGGATTGTTGTTGAATTCCTGCCAGTTGACGTTCGCGCCGGGCGTAACGGGGGCGATGCCCGCGACCTGGACATCGGTTTCGGCGCTGCTGCGCTGCTGCGCGGGCGCCAGACCGTTGAACCGCTGACGCATCACCTCGGAAACGCTGTCCATCATCTCCGGTACGTTCTGCACCGCGCCGTGATTTTCGATACCGTTGAAGCGGGAAGGCGCGTTCTGGAAACCGTAATTCCGCGTGACTTCGGTGTCGTATTCCGCGCGCCCTATCGCCAAACGGATGACGCCGTCCCCCGGGGTGGTGAAATGCGTATGCGCGAACTGCACACCGTCGGCCTGGACCGCGTTGCGTGCCGTGTCCGGATTTTCCGGCCCCCGGGTATAAGCGGGCGTGGACAGCGTGGCCACGTGGATCGCCGACTCGATACCGCGCTGTTTGAGGCCCTCGGAAATGTTGTCCGCCGCAAGCAGCGCGACATTGCCGCCATGGCTGAAACCGACCAGATTGATCGTCAACGGCTTCTCGCGATCGAGCGTGCCGGCTTCGATCGCGTTGTCGACCTGCTGCAGCACGTGCGCGGACAGTCGCTCCGAGGCGATTTCGCGGTCGCTGGTCTGGTTCATCTGATGAGAAGTACCCGGCACCGGCGTGGTGACCGTGACGGGGATCGTGCCGTAGACCGGGTCATAGCTATCCACCGTCTGGGTGGTGGTGCGCGCACGCCAGTCGAAACCGTTGTCCCAGAGGTTGGCGCCTTCGGTGGTTCGGCCGACCGCCTCGCTGATCCGGCTGGTCACTTCGCGGACGTTATCGGGCGTGTTGTTGGTGCCGTGCACACCGAAGGTGAAGATCTGTGCGTCCTTGCTGTAGGGGTCCGACATGGTTGATGTCTCCTTCTAATTATTCGATCGTTCCGGCAGTTGCCGATGGAAGGCGGGCGCTTCAAGCCATCGAGCGGCCGGACTGCTTCTGGCTGAGGTCCTGGTCTTGGTTCTGGTTCTGCGCTACGGTCGGGTTGTTCTGGGTCGTGTCCAACGCGACGGCCGCTTTCTGCCAGGCCTGATCGAACGGCTTGTCGGCCACCGCCATGTCGACAGGAACGATCTTTGCCGCGGGGTCGGATTTGTCGCGGTCGACGAGGAATGCGGTCTGCTGGTCGTTGCTGAACGCCACGTCGCGTACCGTGGACATCTTGTTGGTCGCCGCCGCTTCGGTAAGCCCGGCGATGAGGCTCGGGTTCTGGTGTTCCTGCGCCACGTCCGGCACCGCGCGCGCGAGCGCCGCCGAAACCTGCTGTGCGGTGGGATTGTTGTTGATGCCATCCCATTGGCTGGCACCGTTGGTCGCAGCCGGCGTTGCCGGGGTCGCACCCGCGACCTGCATGTCGCCGCCGGCATCCGAACGCGTCTGCGCGGGCGCCAGGCCGTTGAAGCGCTGACGCATGACCCCGGAGATCGCGTCCATGTGCGCCGCGCTGTCCTGCGGCGCGCCATGATTGGCGACGCCGTTGAAGGTGCTGACGCCCTCCATGTTGAAGTTGCGGGTGGGCGCGTTGTCGTAATTCGAATTGCCGATCGCGGCGCGGATCACGCCGTCGCCAGCCACCGAGAAATGGGTGTGATTGAAGCTCACGCCGTTGGCCTGTACGCCGGCCGCGGCGGTGTCGGGACTCTCGGCACCGCGGGTGTAGGCGGGCGTCGACAGCGTGGTGATATGGATCGACGAATCCAGTCCGCGTTCGCGCAAGCCTGCGGCGATGTTGTCCGATGCCAGCAGAGCCACGTTGCCGCCATGGCTGAAGCCGACCAGATTGACGGTCAGTGCCTTCTCGCGGTCGAGCGTCCCGGCTTCCAGCGCACGATCAACCTGACGCAAAACGTAGTTCGACAGATCCTGCGACGACGCCTCGCGTTCGCGAGTGCCATTGGTGGTGCCGGAGCGGTTCTGCCAGGAAAAACCGTTGTCGAAGAGGTTGGCGCCATCGGTGGTTTCGCCGACGGCCGCGCTGACGCGACGGGCGACCTCGCGCACATTGTCCGGGCCATTATTGGTGCCATGCACGCCGAAGGTGAAGATCTGTGCGTCTTTGCTGTAAGGGTCTGACATCGTGAGGATCCTTTCTGTCTGCGATGCGCGCGATGCGCGTTGAACGCGGACCGCAGCCACAGATCCGCGCGGCGTCTGTGTGGCATGCGTGGCAGGACAAATCCTCTCAACCGGCTTCCGAAAATCTCTTGAATTTATTCTTCAGCCGAATCAAACACTTGGCGAAATCACCGCGATACACCACGATGCCCGCCGCGCAGATCTCGCCAACGGACAGAGACAGCGCTCTCGGAAATCGACGGGCGCAACGTCAGGGCAGCGCGGGCCGGGATTCGACCAGCCGCACCGCGAATCGGTCCTCGGCCGCCCATTCGGGCAACGCGCGCGCCAAGCAACCGGCGTCGACATCCGGTTCGCACCGCGTGCCGCGCAGCAGCGTGGCGCCCAGACGCAGGCCGGGACCGGCGCCATCGAGCGCCGCCACCCGGTCGACGACCCTGCGCGCCGCCTGCAGCCGGCGCGGATCGGCGCCCGGCAGGCCCACCGCGTGGCGCGTCATCAATGCCAGCGCCTCGGCTTCCTGGCGACTGGGTTCGCGAATGGCCAGCAGCGCATCGACTCGCGGCCGCAGCAGCCGCCAGGCGCCCGCGGGTTCGCCGTCGAGCACGCGCTGGCGAGCGGCAGCGATCAGACCGAAATCGGTCTGCTCCGGACTGCGCATGCCGTCGTTGCAGCGTTCCAGATAGGCGTTGGCGCGATCGCGGCGGCGCGCTTCGGTCAGCACCCAGGCGTAGAAGCACGGATTGGGCGAGGCGGTGATGTCCAGCCCGGCGCGCTCCATCGCGTCGATGCCCGCGACCGCGGCGCCGATCTCGTCGCGCCAGAAATGCGATTCGACCTGCAGATACAGCGCCCAGGCCAAGGCGCGCGGATGCGGATGCGGCGCCCGCTGCAGCGCGCGGACTTCGGCCAGGCCGTCGGTATAGCGCCGCGCGCCGACCACCTCGGCGGCCACGAAATACGGATGCAGGCTGTTGCCGCCGTCCAGGCGCGCGTCTCGAATGCGCTGACGCGCGCGGTCGAGGTGGTTGCGCCAGGCCGCGGGGCGATCGCGATCGATCCGCGCCAGCAGCAGCAGCGCCTCGATTTCCGCGCGCAGATGACCGGACGCGCGCGCCTGTTCGACGATCGCACCGAGTTGCGAGCGACGCGCGGCCAGCACCGGCCCGGGAACGATCGGCTGGGCGCGCTGCACCCACACCCGGCTTTCCGCCGCCAACGCGGAATCGCCCAGCTGCGCGAAGCCTTCGGCGATCCGGGTCTGGGCCTCGGCGGCGGCCTTGCGCTCGCCGCGATGCATGTGCAGCGGGCCGAGATTGGCGCCCAGGCGCAGCGCGGCATGCGGCCACCCCGCGCGCTCGGCGATGGTCCGCGCGCGCTCGATCTCGTATTTCGCGCGCTCCAGTTCCTGCAGCCGCAGCAGCGCGAGGATCAGCGCGTCCTCCTGTTCCACCCACTCGCCCGCGCCCGCGGGCTGCGCGTACAGCCGCTCGATCTCGCGCAGCGCATCCCGCAGTTGCAGCCGTTCGACGCGCGCGACCATGGCCGCGCGCGGACAGGGGGTGCGGCCCAGCCGGTCGGGCGCGATCCGCGCCAGCAGACGATCGATGCGGCAGCGACGGACGGCATCGGTTTCGAGGGATTTGGTTTCGACAGCTTTGGTTTCGACGGCTCCGGTTTCAGCGGCCGGTTCGAGCGGCAGCGCCACCGCGCGCGCTTCATCCGCGCGCCCCTGGTCGAACAGCAGGCCGGCCAGCGCGATCCGCGCATCGGTCATCCGCGCGTCGAGGGTCAGCGCGCGCTGGAATTCCAGCAGCGCGGTGGCGCGATCGAAACGGGCCTCGGCCAGCCGACCGGCGACGTAGGCATCGGTGGCGGGGCCGGGCGAACGGGTCGGCGCGGGCAGATGTCGACTCAGCAGGGTCTGCAACGCATCGGGCAGGCCGACGGCCGGGCCGCGATATTGCTCGCGGATGCGCACGCGCCCCTGCACAAGCGTCAGCTCCGCGTCCAGCGTCTGCCGGTCGGCGCGGTCGATGCGCACCTGCAGGTGCGGGCCGCGGAACGGGTTCTGGATCTGCGCACGCTGGAACACCACCACATCCACATCGCGCAGATGCGCCTGTTCGATGCTCTTGCGCAGCAGCGTTTCGCGGAGCCACGCGAGGGACGGCGGCGCCACCACTGCGGCGCTCATCTCGATCTGCGGATCCAGCGCGATGCCGCCCTGCGCCTGCATCCACCGCCACGCCGGGATCGCCGCGACCGCCATCGATACCACCAGCGCAACGGCGAGCGCGGGACGCCACCCGCGACGGCGCGATGCAGGCACGGCGTGCGACGCGACGGCCGGCGAATCGGCTCCGGAAGACTCGCGCGCATCCGTGATGGGCTCGGCCTCGGGCGAGGAAACCGCAGCGGGCACCACAGCGGGTGCCGTGCGGATCCAGGCCTCGTCCGGCACCACCAGCAGATAACCGCGCTTGCTTCGGGTCTGCAGGATGTCCTTGCCCGTCGGGCCGAGGGCGCGGCGGATCTGCCAGACGCCGTTGGTGATGGCGGCATCCTCCACCACCCGTCCTGCCCATACCGTTTCGAGGATTTCCTCGCGCGACACCAAAGTGTTGGCGCGCCGCGACAGCAACAGCAGCAACGCTTCCGCGCGCGGCGTGAGACCGCTTGGTCCCTGCTGCTCGCCGGACACCGCACCGTGATCCAGATCGATCACCAACGAGCCCAGCCTGAACCCGGTGAACACGGACGCGGTGCCCAATCCCATCAGTTCATCCCATGGTGGCATTGGCTCGAGTCTAGAGTGTCCCGGACCCGTTTACATGTGCGTTACATCTCCCGCGCCGGCAGCCGGTGGCAGCCATGCCGCGCGGCGATCGGGCGACGACATCGCCCAAACGCAAGGGGCGCGCCGAAGCGCGCCCCTCATTCGATGCCGCATCAACCGGACATCGACGCGACGACCACCGCTTTCATTCCGCCGTGGGCGGCGGCGGCGGACGCTTGCCGCGACGTGCGTTGTTCCAGCGGCGCAGGCCGTACACGCCCAAGCCAACCGCCAGCCACAGCGGCCACACCTGCAGCAGCGCCAGCAACAGTTCGAGCAGACCGTACCAGCCGACGCGCAGCGCACCGAACAGGCGCCAGAAGAACCCGGGGCTGTGCTTCTCGAACACTGCTTCGACATCGACCATCTCGGTCTGGCGGATCTTCGACAGCTGGTACAGGGTGAGATTGATCGTACTCAAGGCGACACGGTCCTGGAATTCCTTCTGCTGGATCAGGGCTTCGTCGCGCTGCAGTTTGGAGCCGGTGCGCGCGGCGATGACGTCGGCCTTGCGGTCGAGACGGTCGCCCGACTGCACCGCCTGCCCGAGTTCCAGCTGCGCCTGCTGTTCGCGCTGGTAGGCGAGCTGCTGGCGCAGCATCTGGAACTGCGCGTCGGCGGCGTCGAAACCGCGCTGGTCGAGGAATTCCATCTGCGACGCGATCGCGCGCAGGAAGGTCTGGGTCTTGTCGCTGGGCACGCGCACCGTGAGCGTGCCGCGCACCGTGTATTCGGCGAGTTCCAGCAGCTTGCCGTCGCCCGCGGGGCGGCGCTGCATGCTGAGCGTCTGCGCGGCGATGTCGTTGTCGACCACGAAACCGCCCTGCTGCGCGGCGACATCCTCGATCGCCAGCGCCGAGGTGTAGACATCCTTCACCCGGAACTGCGCCTGCGCGGTGCGGATGAACTTGCGCTGGCCGTCGTCGAAGGTGGCGGCGCTGGAACTGACCTGCGCGGCGTCGACGGTGGTGGCGGTTTCGACCTGCGGCACGCTCCGCGCTTCTTCGGTCGTGGCCGCGGCATCGGCGGCGGCTTCCTGCGGCATCGGCGCGGATGCGGGCATCGCGCCGCCCATGGCCTTGTCGGCGCTGCGCTCCATCGCCACCGAATCGGATGCGGCGCTTTCGGCGGCATCGTTCTGTTTGCTGCAGGCGGCGATGGTCAACGACAGCACGGCGGTGAGGCCGCAGACGAACAGGTTCGAGCGGATGGAACGCATGGTGATTCCCCGGTGATCGATCAATGATTGGGCCCGGTCGCGGCAGGAGGGCGGCGCGATGGGCAGTGCGCGTGATCAGAACGTACCGGATCGGATCGCGGGGTTAGTGGAAAGCGGCCACGGGCTGATGTAACCGGCGTCACCTAACGACGCATCGCCGGCTATCGATCCGGGATGACTCGGTCGGGATCGGATCGTCTGCTTGCGTAGGAGGGGCTTCAGCCCGAGCAGGCTTTTTCGATCCGGGCAGCCAGAAGATCGGGCCTGAAGGCCCTCCAACGAAAAGATGCTGCGTTGGGACTTCTTTTGGCAGGAACGATCCGGGCTGTCCTCATCCCGCATGCGCGCGCGGCGTAATCAGCGCTCCAGAATCGCGACCACGCCCATGCCGCCGGCGGTGCAGATCGAGATCAGGCAACGGCCACCGCCGCGTTCCTTCAGCTGCTTGGCGGCCGTGGCGACGACGCGCGCGCCGGTCGCGGCGAACGGATGGCCCGCGGCCAGCGACGAACCGACCGGATTGATCTTCGCCGGGTCGATGCTGCCCAGCGGCGCATCCAGGCCGAGGCGGGTCTTGCAGTAATCGGCGCTTTCCCAGGCGCGCAGCGTGCACAGCACCTGCGCGGCGAAGGCTTCGTGGATTTCGTAGATGTCGAAATCCTGCAGCGTGAGGTTGTTGCGCTTGAGCATTTCGGCCACCGCGACCGCGGGCGCGATCAGCAGCCCTTCGCCGTGGACGAAATCGACGGCCGCCACGTGCGCGTCGCGGATGTGGCACAGCACTTCGTGCCCGTGCTGCGCGGCCCATTCGTCGGAGGCGATCAGACAGGCCGAGGCGCCATCGGTCAGCGGCGTGGAATTGCCGGCGGTCAGCGTGCCGCGGCCGGACGTCCTGTCGAACGCCGGTTTCAGCGATGCGAGTTTTTCCAGCGAAGAATCCGCACGCAGGATGTTGTCGCGCGAAACGCCGCGGAACCCCACCACCAGATCGTCGAAGAACCCGCGCTCGTAGGCGGCGGCCAGCTTGTGGTGCGACGACACCGCCCACGCGTCCTGCGACTCGCGGTCGATCTTCCATTCCTTGGCCATGTCCTCGCAGTGCTCGCCCATCGACTTGCCGGTGCGCGGCTCGCCCACGCCGGGCAGTTCCGGCTTCAGCTCCTTGAACGAGAAGCCGTTGGTGAAACGCGCCAGCTTGTCCATCGTGGTCTTGGCCGCGGCCACCGACAGCAGCCGGCGGCGGAATGCCTGGCCGTACACGATCGGCACGTCCGAGGTGGTGTCGGAGCCGCCGCCGATGCCGACCTCGATCTGGCCAGTGGAAATCTTGTTGGCGACGGCGATGATGGTGTCCAGCGACGTGCCGCAGGCGCGCTGCAGGGTGATGCCCGGCGTGAACGGCGACAGGCCGGACGACAGCGTGGCTTCGCGGCCGATGTTCCAGTCGCTGCTGTGCTTGAGCACCGCGCCCATCGCCACTTCGCCCAGTTGCTGGCCGTGCAGACCGAATTTCTCGACCACCGCGCCGAGGGTCCGGACCGACATTCCAAGGTTGCCGACATCGGTATAGGCCGTGTTCTGGCGGCAGAAGGGAATGCGGGCGCCGCCAAGAACGGCGACGGGACGACCATGCAGCATCAGACACCTCGTGGGGATTGGTCCGCAGGCGCGGGCGCGCGGTGGCGGGAGAGATAATGTGCGAGTGTAACGCCGCAACATGGCCCGGCCAACGAGACGATGAGCGCAAATCCGCACGATACGCAGAGAAATCCTCCACGCATGATGGTGCGCGGCGCGCTGGCGCTGGAACTGGTGCCGGGCACCCAACCCGGTCGCGCCGCGCTGGGCCAGACCGATGCCGGTGCGCTGGCGGGTCTGGTGGGACGCGATCTGGCCACGTTCGCGACCGACGCGGCCGGCCTGGATCTCGTCTTCGCCGGCGCGCACTACGACCCCGCGGAAATCCTGCGTCCGGGCTGGCCGATGCACCGGCGTCTGGAAGAGCTGCATGCGCGGGCGCCGCGATCGGAAGGCACGCAGGCGGAAGCCGCGCGAATCATCGCTTTCGGCGCCGACGACCGCGGCGTGGTGCCGCAGCCGCTGCGCGCCGAGCCGGACCTGCATGGCGGGGCGCTGCGGGTACTGCCGTTCCTGCTGGTGGGCAGCGCCGAACGCGCCGCCGCGGTGGCCGCGGAGTTCGAGCACGCGCTGCTGGAGCGCGGCATGGCCGAGGCCGACACCGCGCTGCTGGCGCAGGATGCGTTCGAGGCGAAGATCGAGCACGCCCGCTATCTCACCGTCCACGACCTCGCCGCGATGATGGCGCTGCAGTATCGCCATGTCGGCCTGGACGCGCTGTGGCCGATGCTGGAAACCGCATTGCTCGCGCCGGCACAGGACGCCTGGCTGGACGCGCCGCCGGAACCGCTGCTGCGCTACGTCGACGGCGCCGTACGCGTCGCCGATTTCGACCGCAACGGCTGGCAGCGCCGCTATGCCGCGAATGAGCTGGACCCGGCCCGCATCGACCGCGGCTTCGCGCATTTCCAGGCGCGCCAGCGGCAGCTCACCGCGATACTCAAAGTCCACGGACTCGATGTGCATTCCGTGCCCTGCACCGCAGATCAGGATCCGCGCGCGCTGCTGGGCTGACCGGGCTTCGCATCGCCGGCTTCACATCGCCAGCTTCACATCGCGATCTGGATCACCCCACAGCCCACGCGCGCGCCGGAGTTGCCGGCCGGCTGGCTGCTGTAATCGTCGGGGCCGGCGTGCACCACCAGCGCGCGGCCGAAGATGTCGTTCGATGCGCCGCTGCCCAGGGTGACGCCCATCAATCGAAGGTCGACGCGGGCCACGCCGCTGGCGTTGGACGTGAGGTTGTCCATGTCGCCCAGGTGATGCACGGGAGTACCGGCGCGGCCGTGCGCGGACGAGGACGGATTGAAATGACCGCCGGCGCTGCTGCCGTCGGCGGCGCTGCAGTCGCCGCGTTCGTGGACATGCATGGCGTGAGTGCCGCCGCGGCCCAGGCCGCCGAGTTCGCCTTCGATGCGCACGCCGCCGTCGATGGCGGTGATCGCCAGCCTGCCGCTGACCAGGCTGGCCGACGCCGGCGCGATGTTCGCCTGCGCGCGCTGCACGCGATGCTGCGGTTGCGTGGGTGCAACGGACTTCGGCGGCGGCGCGCTGACGCAGGCGGCGAGCGAGGCGGCGAGGATCGAGACCATGAGAATGCGGGTCGGCGTCATGCGGACAATTCCTGCGGTGCGGGGAATCCGATCATAGGGATTCGGGCCGTCGAAGTCTGAATCGACGATGCGTCGTAGGAGGGCCTTCAGGCCCGAGCTTTTCGGGCATGACCGGCCCAAGGCGATCATGGTGCGAGCGGGGTGATGGAAGAGCTCGGGGCTGAAGCCCCTCCTACGCCACTTCTACGACCCTCCCGCCTACACCGGCTTGCGCGATTTGCGTCCCGATCCCAGCTTGCGGGTCAGCGTATTGCGGCCCAAGCCCAGCTTCGCCGCGGCATCGGAACGATGGCCGCCGGTATGCGCCAGCGCGGCATCGAACAGCGCCTTGTCGAACATCGCGCGGGCTTCGGCATTGAGATCGACGCTGCCCGCATCCAGGCGCGCGCGCGCCCACGCGCCCAGCGCGACTTCCCAGTCCGACGACAGCGATGACGACGACGCATTCGCGGCTGACGCCGCATCGGCGAACACGTCTTCCAGATCCGCCGCCGCGATCACATCGCCCGGCGCCAGCGCGGCCAGTCGCCAGCACAGGTTTTCGAGTTCACGCACATTGCCCGGCCAGTCGTGCGCGAGCATCCGCTGCAGCGCCGCGGGCGCGAAGCGTTTTGCAGGCGCATCGAACTTCAGCGCCGCCGCGCGCAAAAAACGTTCGGCCAGCCGCGGGATGTCGTCGCGGCGTGCGCGCAGCGGCGGCAGCTGCAGGCGCACCACGTCGAGGCGATGCAGCAGGTCGGCGCGGAAGCGGCCCTCGGCGACCAGCGCGTTGAGGTTCTGGTGGGTGGCGGCGATCACCCGCACGTCGACGCGGATGAGTTCGCGGCCGCCGACGCGGAAGAATTCGTTTTCGGCCAGCACGCGCAGCAGCCGGGTCTGCAGCGGCAGCGGCATGTCGCCGATTTCGTCGAGAAACAATGTCCCGCCGTCGGCCTGCTCGAAGCGGCCGACGTGGCGACGCGCGGCGCCGGTGAACGCGCCGGCTTCGTGGCCGAACAGCTCGCTCTCCAGCAGTTCCGACGGAATCGCCGCGGTGTTCAGCGCGACGAAGGGTTTGCGCGCGCGCGGCGATTCGCGGTGCAGCGCGCGCGCGACCAATTCCTTGCCGGTGCCGGTTTCGCCGGTGACCAGCACGCCCAGCGGCGCCTGCGCCAAGCGGCCGATGGCGCGGAACAGCGCCTGCATCGCCGGCGTGTCGCCGACCAGCGCATCGCCGACCATCGCATCGATCGCGGGCGTCTGTTCGATGGGCAGCGCATCGGCGCGGCGCGCGCGGCCGGGCGCCAGCGCCTGCGCGGCGAGCGCGACCGCGGCATCGAGATCGAAGGGTTTCGACAGGAATTCATGCGCGCCGCCGCGAAACGCGCCGGCGGTGCTGGCGATGTCGGTGTAGGCGCTCATCACGATCACCGGCAGCTGCGGGTGCTTCGCCTTGATCGCATCCAGCAGCACCAGCCCGTCGTCGCCGGGCATGCGCACATCGGTGAACAGCAGTTCCGGCGGCGCGCGGCCGGCGATCGCATCCAGCACGCCGCGCGCGGAATCGAAGGCGGTGACCTCGTAGCCCGCTTCGCGCAGCGCCGTGGCCAGCACGAAGCGCACCGAGCGGTCGTCGTCGACCACCCAGACCGACGCGGCGTCGTGGGTTGCGGCGTCATGCGTCATCGTTGTGAGCCTTCATGGATTCCGCATCCTCGTGCGGATGCAGCGGCGCGAACGGCAGCACCACGGTGAAGACGGTATGGCCGGGCCGCGAGCGGTAGCTCAGCGAGCCGCGATGTTCGCGCGCGACCTGCTGCGCCAGCGCCAGGCCCAGGCCGGTGCCCTCGGCGCGACCGCTGACCAGCGGCAAAAACACCTGCTCGGCCAGCGCCTCGGGCACGCCGCGACCGTCGTCGGCGATCTCCAGCCGCAGCGCGCGCGCATGCGCCACGTCGCCGATGCGCACGCCGTGCTCCACGCGCGTGCGCAAACTCACGTTGGCCGCGCCGGCCTCGATCGCATTGCGCACCAGATTCCACAGCGCCTGCGTCAAACGGTCGGCGTCGCCGGGCAGTTCCGGCAGCGACGGGTCGTAGTCGCGGATCAGTTTCACCGCCCAGCCGGCGTCGCTTTCCGCCAATCGCAACACGCGTTCCAGCACACCATGAATGTTCAGCGGCTCATGCGCGCGCGCCGGCTGCGGCGACAGCAGTTGGTCGATGAGTTCGGTCAGCCGTGCGACTTCGGATTCGATCAGTTCGGTGAGTTCGCGCGCCTCGTCGCTCTCGACGCGGCGGGCCAGCAGCTGCGCCGCGCCCTTCAAGCCGGCCAATGGATTGCGAAGCTCGTGCGCCAGACCCTTCAGCGCCGCCGACAGCGCCGACGGCAGCACCGACGCCGGATCTTCGCCGGGAAATTCGTCGACCGGATGCGCCTCGATCCACCAGCCGCCATCCGCGCGCTGCGACAGCAGGGCATCGGCATACGGCCGGTTCTCGCTGCCGGGGAAGCCGAAATGCAGCCGCCGCAGCCGGATCTGTTCGCCGGCCGGCGGCTCGGCCAGCATCCGCGCCAGCCGCTGGCCTTCCACCTCGAACGCCGCCAGCGGCACGCCCGCCAAGCGCCGCTGGCTCACGCCGAGCCAGCGCGCGAACGCCAGATTGCCGCCCGCCACCCGGCCTTCGGCATCGCACCAGGCGATGGGCGTGGTCAGCGCGTCGAAGGCGCCGGTATCGAGCGTGACGGCAGGGATGGGATCGGCGGACATTGCACCAATCTAGTGCAAGCTGGCCGGGAGCGCGAGCACAATGCCCTGCGGATGCCGTGACCCCCGGACCGGGATGTCGATTCCCGGACCGCTCGAACGTCCTATCTCCTGTACGGGGCTGTCGCCCCGTCATCGCCCCGCTCAATGAAAAGGAAACCACCATGCGCCGTCCCTTCCTGTCCGCCGCCACGCTCGGCGCAGCACTCATCGCCGCCGCTCTCGTCGCGGACGCCGCGCCCGTCACCTATCGCATCGATCCCGATCACACCTTCCCCAGCTTCGAAGCCGATCACATGGGCGGCCTGTCGATCTGGCGCGGCAAGTTCAACCGCACCACCGGCGACGTTGTGCTGGACAAGGCCAAAGGCACGGGCACGCTCGACATCGCGATCGATATCGACAGCATCGATTTCGGCCACGACGCGATGAACGCGCACGCCAAGGCCCCGGACTTCTTCGACGTCGCGCAGCATCCGCAGGCCACGTTCACCGGCAAGCTCGAAGGCTTCAAACAGGGCAAACCCACGCGCGCGACCGGCAAGCTCACATTGCGCGGCGTCACCCGGCCCGTCGTGCTGAAGATCGGCAGCTTCAAATGCATGCCGCACCCCATGCTCAAACGCGAAGTCTGCGGCGCCGATGTCTTCGCCACGCTGCAGCGCGACGAGTTCGGCATCTCCGCAGGCAAGGACTACGGCTTCGACATGGCCGTCGCGCTGCGCATCCAGGTGGAAGCGATCGCGGCGGAGTGAGCGAAGACACTGCGTTTGCGTTGATCGACCATTGATCCGATCAGGAGACGTTTGAGCGCTGCATCCCTGCGTAGGAGGGCCTTCAGGCCCGAGCTCCAGCCCGCAAACCTGATCAAAAGCCAGCTCGGGGCTGAAGCCCCTCCTACGCAAGCACGGCAACGGATTCAAACATATTCGTACCGGATCGATAGCGTCGAGGGCGGAATCCGCTTCGCGGGTTCCACCCCGTTACTCCAATTTGCGGCCTTACCTGCGCGCGAACGCCGCGAATCCGCTGACGAACTCCGCCAGCAGCTTGCGCGTGGCCTCATCCACCAGTTCGCCGTCCGCGTCCAGCAGCTTGTGCACGCGCGACACCTGCAGGCGACCGCCCGACCAGAACTGCACGCCCAGCGTACGCAGCACCGGCAGCCAGGCGTTTTGGGCCAGGATGGTGCCGAAGCCGCCCGGCGACGCACCGATCACCGCGAACGGCCGCCCGCCGAACACCCGGCCGATGTCGTCGCCCGGACGCGACAGCCAGTCGATCGCGTTCTTAAACACCCCGGGGATGCCGTTGTTGTATTCCGGCGTACACAGCAGCACGCCATCGCTTGCGACGATGCGGTCCTTCAATGCGACGACCGCAGCGGGCAAGCCTTCGCGCGCTTCGAGATCGCCGTCGTAGAGCGGAATGCCGTGCAGCGTGGCGGTCTCGAACTGCACGTCATCGCCTGCGAGCGATTGCGCCGCGCGCAGCAACGCCGTGTTGAAGGAACCGCTGCGGAGACTGCCGGAGATGCCGAGGAGGTTGGTCATGGGGGTTCCGGAGGATTGCAGCGAAGGAGATTACGGTAACACCGTAGGGCGGAACCGGCGGAGGAGATTCCGCCATGAAGTGTGATTACAAGTTGATGGCGGAATACGCTTTGCGGGTTACGCCCTATCATTGCGCGTTAAAACCCTGGAAGCTTAGTAAGCTACTACGGTTTCCGCCCACGCTGTTTTGCTCTTGTAAGAGCAGCATCCGACCTTATGAGCAGTTGCTTTTCTGCTTCACTGATTACAGTGGCCTGCTGGACCTGGATCTCCTGCGAAGAAATTAACGTTTCCTCAATTGAATCAAGTTTCTTTCTTATAATATCTAGATTGGCTGTTTCAGCAATGCGGGAAATACTTTTAAGGCTAGCGATCAGGTCCAAGTGTTTTGCAACTCCTTGCTCTTTTGCTAGTTGAATAAGCAATTCAACTCTTACTTGTACAGTTTTGACAGCCATACGCCGAGATGACCAGGAAACGACGGCTTGTTTTGCGCCTAGAATCAAAGCGCCGCTTCCTAGTCCTGCAGTTATAGGGTCGACTGTTGGAATGCCGCCAAGTATGGCAAATGCGTCCATGGCAAAACCAACGCCAAACCCAAGCAAGAAACTAGCAAGGTCTGCGGGAGTAGCAATCTTGTCTAAAATCTCTGTCGGCAAGCTTGTCATTAGCTCTTTCCTTGAGGCTTCTCTATATGGCGATCGTGAGAGATCTTGCTTTTGCGTTCTTTATCGGCAGATCCAAGGCCAAGATCGGACCCGGCTTGCACTAGGTCAGGTAGCTCTTCTTCACCTTGCACTAGGTCAGGCAGAACTTCTTCAGATGGCCCATAGGTATCTGATCCATTTACGATCAGTTGAGGCCTATGGCGCCAGACAATGAATGCAACCAAGGGGAAGAACATCACACTAAATGACAGCGCAAAAACGTACGGAAGCATTGAATTACGTACAAAATTATTGCCGAATGCAAGACAAATCAATCCGAATGCTATGGACTTAGAAAATGCAGATGATTCGGACCTGATCCACATGCGATTTAATATCTCCTTGCTGATCCAAACGGAGAGTTGCGCTTTGATAACGAGCTTAATTTCTTACGAAAAAATTACAGCCAAACTGGCACCCAAAAAACTGCCGTGCTGCGATTTTTACTACATGGCAGTAGGGTAATGCAATGCCCCTTTGAGGCATGAAATCGTGGATCTAGGAATGACTGACCTCATCAGCCAATTCGGACGCACCCGCCACCGCCTCTAATCTTCCATCTCATCGGTGGATTAATCGGCAGCAAGTAGCCCGGGTAAGGCCGCAGGCCGCACCCGGGGCTCTTGATCTTTCACCGCTGGGAAACTTCGCGGCTTGCGTTCTCCCGGGTGCGCTGTGCGCTTACCCGGGCTACGAAAAGCGAGGCTGGTTGAGGCCGGAATCAGGCATCGATAACGCCGATCCTTGTTCTAAACATTGCAACGACAGCTCGTCGCTTTTGCATCTTCACCACGAACGGATCGGCGTTGCGAAGACAGGTCGCAGCACGATCCACCGCAAACGAATCCAACTCCTGTCACACGCGTGAAACACCGACAAGAATGCTGCACCGCGACAAATATCGCCGTGTTGACCCTGTCTATGGGACACGTTAGGGTTAGCCCCGCCTGGGGCGGACCGTACGGGTTCGGATGGCGGTCAAACGGGGCAGGGACGATCAAGAAGCGCCTCGGCTTCTCGCAAGACACAACCTCTTTACAAGGATGCAAATCATGATCAACCGATTCGGCAAGAACACGCGTGCGCTGCTCTCGACCCTGATTCTGGCAGCCGTGGCGGGGCCGTCGATGGCCAGCACGCTGAACCAGAACGTGTCGTGGACCATCGACCGTGCGGGCACCACCGCGAAGTATCGCGTCGTCGCTTACGGCGATTCCATCTATGCGGGCTACAACGGCTCCATCTCCAACGCCGCCAAGTATTCGGCGCCCACGGTCGATGCCGAATACCTGGCGGCGCTGTGGGGCGCGGACATCGAAAGCATCCGTCGCGCCAAGTCGGGCGCGGTGGCTTCCGACGTCTACAACAACAAGATCGTCGCCGAACGTTCGTACATGCAGGCCGCTTCGACCCGCGTGGTGACCTTCGAGATGTGCGGCAACGATGGCCTGCAGGCGCGCACCGCCTTCAAGGGCCAGACCGGCACCTGCAACTACAACGTGCTGAGCACGGCGGTGGCCAACTGCAAGACGTATCTCGCCGCGGGCATGGACTACATCAACGCCAACGCCTATTCCGGCGTGAAGCTGAAAGTCGTGGCCAATCTGTACTACCCCGGCTACAACGCCGACAACGTGCAGAGCGGATGCAACGATCCGACCACCGGCGCCAGGGTGAACCTGCGCGACAAGTTCCTGCCGGCGATCGCGCAGATGAACTACTGGACCTGCGAATACGCGCGTCAGAAGGGCTTCAAGTGCGTGGACAACTTCGCCGAGTACATGGGCGCGGACTACGACACCAACGGCGACGGCCAGATCGACTCGCAGGCGCTGAAGTATGTGGCCGGCGAAAGCGAAGCCAGCTACCTGGCCCGCATCACCGGCGCGCTGCGTCCGACGCTGCGCGACGCCAACACCCACTTCGTGTCCTCGTCGAGCAGCTACGACTACATCCAGTCCGACGACGTCCACCCGACCTACACCGGCGGTACGGTGTCAGCGGGTCTGTGGGGCGGCACCACTGGTACCGGCGCGGCGCGCTACACGTCCTTCGCGGGCGGCAAGAGCCCGATCTGGAACCAGTTCGGTCATGAGCGCATGGGCTGGTCGTTGTCGACCTTCAGCCCGATCGCTCCGTAACGCACGTCAGCGTTGATGGATGATCGCGACAAACCGCATCCCGCGCCGTCCGCTACGGACGGCGACGGGGTGCGCGTGGTCGAGCGCACGGGTGCCGGAATGCGCCCGGCGCTTTTGTACAAGGCGTTGGCGCTGGTCATGGTCGGCGCGACGCTGTCCGGCGGCTTCTATCTCTACACCCGTAACGAAGCATCGAATGCCGGACAGGCCGATGCCGCAAACGATACTGCCGACACGCGCATCGCCGACGCGAACGCGATGGGCGCTGCGCAATCCGCGTCGCCAGCAGCAGCCGTCGCGCTTAGCCAAATGACCGCGCAATCCAATGGTTCCGGCGGTAGTCCTACCCCGGATCTGGCCGACGCGCTGTCGGGCATCGTGCGTCCCGGCGAAGAGCCCTCGGGCGCCGAAGTCATCGCCGAATTGAACAAGGCCGGCATCCATACGGGCATTGGCGCGTTTCCGCCGCCGGGCACCAGCCCGCCGCTGGTGGGACTGGCGGTTCCCGACGATTACGCATTGCCCGAAGGCTATGTCCGCCATTTCCAGGCGACCGACGACGGCCAGCGGATCGAACCGATCCTGATGTTCTCGCCCGACTATCAATTCTTCGACGCGTCCGGCAAACCGATCAAGATCCCGGAGAACCGCGTGGTTCCGCCGGGCATGGCACCGGACGGGCTGACGGCGCGGCCGATCAAGATCCCGCCGCCGCTGCAACCGGGGAAACCCTAGATCTGAACGCGATCCTGCGCTCCCACCCCATCTGGCGCGGACTCGCGGCGGTCGCTGCCAGTGCGGCCCTGCTGGGCCTGTACGCCTCCGGCACTGCGTTTGCCGGCATTCCATTGGTTCATCTGTTGGGCTTCGTCGCGCTGGTGCCGTGGCTGCTCGCGCTGGACACCACCCGCAGCGTCCGCGGCGCCGCGTGCAGCGGTCTGGCGATGAGTGTCGCTTTCGTCGTCGCGGTGCTGGCGTGGTTCGGCTTCGCCATCGCCCACTACGCCGGCGCGGACTCCGCCATCGGGCTGCTGATCGTGCTGGCGGCTTCGCCGCTGCTGCAGCCGCAGTTCATCGCCTTCGCGCTGGTGCGTCATCTGGTGGGACGCCGCCACGGCGCGGTGGTGCGCGCGCTGGCCGGTGCGTCGGCGTGGGTCGCGGCCGAATGGCTGTTCCCGAAACTGCTGGGCGATACGCTCGGTCATGGCCTGTATCCCTCGCATCTGCTGCGCCAGATCGCCGATGTCGGCGGCGCGGCCGGCATCACCTTTCTGCTGATCCTCGCCAACGAAGCCGTGGCCGCGGCCATCGTGCGTCGCCGCGACGGCGCGCGTGCAGTGATGAAGCCGCTGGCGATGGCCGCGTGCGTGGCGATCATGATGGCGGGCTACGGCGGCGTGCGCCTGTCGATGCTGTCGGCGGCGCCCGCAAGCACCGACAAACCGCTGCGCGTGGGCATGGTGCAGTCGAACATCGTCGACTACGAACGCCTGCGCCGCGAGATGGGCGCGTATGAAGTGGTCCGCCACGTGCTCGACACGCATTATGCGATGTCGCGCGAGGCGGTCGACCGACATCGGGTCGATGCACTGCTGTGGTCGGAGACCGTGTACCCGACCACGTTCGGCAATCCCAAGAGCGAGGGCGGCGCCGAACTCGACCGCGAGATCCAGGCGTTCGTGTCCGCCGCCGGCGTGCCGCTGGTGTTCGGCACCTACGATCTGGATGCGGGCGGCGAATACAACGCGGCGGCCTTCCTGCGGCCGCAGGCGGCGCCGCTGGGTTTCTATCGCAAGACCGATCTGTTCCTGTTCACCGAATACGTGCCGCAGTGGCTGGACGGGCCGACGTTCCGGCGCTGGATGCGGTGGGCCGGCACCTGGACGCGCGGCGACGGCGCGCGCGTGTTCCCGCTGCAACTGGCGGATGGGCGCGAGATTCCGGTCACGCCGCTGATCTGTCTGGACGACGTGAACAGCGATCTGGCGATCGACGGGCGGCGGCTTGGCGCGCAGGCGATCCTGGGCATGTCCAACGATTCGTGGTTCACCGGCCACCCGGCCGGCGCGAACCTGCATCTGGCGGTGGCGGCGTTCCGCAGTATCGAAACACGGCTGCCGCAGCTGCGCGTGACCAATAACGGCGTCAGCGCGGTCATCGACGCGACCGGCATGGTGGTCGCCAGTACGGCGATGGACGAACAGAAGATCCTGATCGGCGAAGTGCAGACCGGCGAACCGCCCGCGACGCTGATGGTGGCCTGGGGCGACTGGGTCGGCCGCGCGGGTTTCACGTTCCTGCTGTTGATGGCGCTGTCTGCCGTCGGTGCGGCGCTGACGAAGCGCGCCGCCCGCAATGCAGCGGCTTCCGCATCGACAACGACATCGCCGCAAGACTTCCGGGCCGACGTCGTTGTGCTTGCGCCCGCATGGCGCATCGCCGCGGGTCTGCTGCAGGCGATCGCCCGCGGCAGCCTGCTGTGGATGGGCGCGGCGTTGCTGTTGCTGGACAACCCGGAAACGAATCGGCTGACGCAGATCTGGACCTTCGCCGCGCTGGTGCTGGCGCCCGAGATCGCCGCATGGTGCATCCAGCGTGCTTTCGCCGCGACGCTGCGCATCGAGGGCGACGCGCTGGTGCTCGAACAGCGCGAACGACGCACCGAGATTCCGCTGAAAAGCATCGCCTCGGCGACGCTGTGGACGCTGCCGATGCCCGCCACCGGCGTATGGCTGACGCTGGACTCCGGGCGACGCTGGTCGCAGGGCATCGCGCTGCGCGATCCTGCGGCGCTGGTCGATGCGCTGGTTCTCGCCGGCGCGCGGCCTGCGCTATCCGAAACCCTCACCGGCCGTGCCGCGGCCTACATGCGCACGCGCCTGGCCGTGCCCCGCAAGGCGATCGATCGCATCGCGCTGAAGTTCGTGCTGTTCCCGCTGGTGCCCGCCCTGCCCGCCTTCCGCCTGCACCAGCACATCGCGTTCGGCGGCACCTTCGGCGAGTACCACAGCTTCGGCCTGAAGGCCTACGTCATCGCACTCCTCATCTGGTGGGCCACGTGGGCGATCCATCTGGCGATGTTCGCCGCCGCGCTGCGGGTCGCGATCGAAGCGGGCACGTGGCTGTCGCTCGCATTGCGTCCCGCAAGCGCGATCAACGTGCGCAGGACGCTCGAATTCCTGGGCCGACTGGTGTTCTACGTCGGCGTGCCGGCGTGGCTGGCGATCCGCTTCCTGGCTTGATCGCCGATTGACGCATTCCGGTGTTGGGGAGACTATTGGTTACGCCTCGAAACTGGGGTTAACCAAGAGTTAGACCGCTGATGACACACTTGCATTTGTCAGACAGGATCAAACTGCACCTTGCGAGACCGCACTTCACTCGCGGAAGAGGCCTTTACCGTTTTGGTGGTTCTGATGAAAGCTGCGACATTGCTTTCTGGGGCACGAGTTTCGCAGTGATCGAGGAGATCACTCGAAGTTCAAATCAAGTACGAATCGGTCACTTCTCCGTGAACGATCCTTTTAGGTCATGTTCTGTCGGAGAGGCGTGCTTAAGAACGTTTGCTGCCCGGATCAAAGCGTTAGATCGGTCCGTAAATTCGATAACTTTTGATCTATTTCGCGCTCCGACAAACGTCGACCACGTTAAGATTGGACAAGCTCGAGCTGCTCTGTTAACAAAAATTGGCGTCAGCAACGTAAGCACAGCCACGGTGGGTCCTGTCGGAAACGAGCGCGTTGAAGTTAAGGGGCTATGGCATCGTGACGACTGGTAGCCAGCGGTCTAACAATTCGTTCAAGCCGAAGCCACTTCGTGGCTCGGCTGAACTCAGGCGTTAGCCAGCACTCAACATTTCAGCAATGGAGTTCCCATGCGCAAAGTCTTTAACCCGGATTTTGCTGGTCTACAAATTGATTGGAAAGAAGATCGAGAGATCGAGTACCTCGGAACCTCAGTTCTATCTGGACGCTCATTTCACACAGCCGCAACCTGCAAGCGCGGAAAAATATTAATTCACTATCTCTACCCAATCGACGTAATTTTTGACTCCCCTATTCGACTGATTCTCAAGTACGACGATAACCCAGAAAGATGGAAACCTAACTGGGGTTGGGAAGTTTGTAGAGGTAGACTCATTATTGATTTCGAAGATTCAACCAGACAAAAGCCAATTAGCCTGTCATTTTGGCATGAAGAAAACAACAAAGTTGAAGAACTTAAAGAAGATCAGGATTGGGTGTACATTTCAAGTAACCAATCAAAAGCTCCGGTAGAAATAACTCCTAGAGGACGGATTCAGACATCAAGGTTAGAGCGCCCACTCCAGCAAGCCATCAGAAATCTCCTTATCTCTGAACATGGCCGGTGTCAAGTTACTGGCACACAATGTCCACGCGTACTGGAGGCCTGCCACATACTTCCCGTAAAAAATGGAGGCAGCGATGTCATTGAAAATACGCTGCTATTAAGGCGTGATATCCATGCTCTATTTGACGCAGGACTATTGCATTTCCGCTTGGTAAGCGATCAATGGGTAGTTGAAGTCGACTCCTGCGTTACCGACTCCGCTTACCGTGACCTGCACGGAACCTTGAAATCTTGGCCATCATGCCACCCCTATTTTGAGGCGCGAGCGAAACTAGGTGCTGGCTAACAATTCGTTCAAGCCGGCCGCGTGTCGTGGCGTCGGCCACGTGCTATACGCTACGCTTGCACGCATCCGCCGCCCCGCCACAGGGCGGCTTAACTCAGGCGTTAGGCACGAGGGAGACAGCTTTGGATCGGATGGAAAGACGCGGGAGAATGTATACGGTTGCTTTTATCGCGGCGCTGGTACTGTTTGATCTGGCCGTTAAGAGCTACTTTGTGGCAACTGATGCCTTACGGTGGAGTCAGGCTGTAGGCAGTTTGGTTACGCTCATGACATGCTGGTTTCTCTGGCGAGGTTCCGAGGTTGCCTACGGGTTCTTGGTACTCTCAATTGCGGGCGGGTTGCTCTACGCAATCTGGGCCTATACGAGTACTTTGCTCGCTCCAGTAGCAATTCTCTGTGGATTCGTTCTGGCGCTTCTCATCGCGCTTATTGTTCCAGCGACACGTAGGTTCCTTGCTTGCCAGCGAGCGGCCCGTGCCTAACAATTCATTCAAGCCCAACCCGCTTCGCGGGTCGGCTTAATTCAGGCGTCAGGCACCATGAAAATCTTCCGTGCATTTACAGCCCTATTGATTGCCTGCCTTTTGGTGAGCGCACTCCTGCATATCGTCCTACTGATGTCGGACAGCCCCGAGTATCGTACCTGGGTCTATATTCAAATTTCTCTACACGTCCTCGGAGCTTGGCTACTCTGGCACGCCCGAAAGTTCCGCCTCATTGCTTTGCTTGGTTTCGCCGTACTTTCTCTACCGCTCGTTTACATCAATGCAACTTATCTCAACTACGGAAACGGCCCCAACCTCTGGCTAGCGCCGCTGTTGTTCTGGTGTGCTTATGGCAGTTTGGCCGCTTTCGCCTGGAGAGGTTCTACTAGCCGGAGCATGTCGTCTGGTACCTAACAAATCGTTCAAACCGAGCCGCATCGTTACTGCCTCGGCCTGAAGGTCAACCAGGCGGGCCGGCTTAACTCAGGTGTCAGGCACGAGAAATCATGGTCTTGCAAAATCGTTCGCGTGAAGAATTTATTCGGTTCTTGGCCGATATTTCATCAGGCATCTATTCGGCTTCTGATTGGGAATCTTTGGTCGTCACTCACTACAGCGACTTGGCATTGGAAGAAATACGCATCCAATTTGTCCGGGCAAGCATTTCTGCTGGTCAATGGTTACCGCCTGCACTGCCTGTCTTGCTCCGCAACAGCGCGAAAGAACTACACTCAAGGTTGGTCGGTGCGGGTGCCTAGCAATTCGTTCAAGCCGACCTCGCATCGTGGCGTCGGCCAAGTGCCTACGCTACGCTGGCACGCACCCGCAGCCCCGCCACGGGGCGGCTCAACTCAGGCAGTCAGGTGCACATGACACAGTCCCGCAAGCTCGAGCGCTACAAGCAACACATGGTGGCCAAGGGGGTTGGAGAGTCCACTGCCTTCCCGCCGGCGTGGCGCATGCTCTGGGCCATGGGCATCGAGCTCCCGCCGCCTCCATTTCTCGGTTTCATCTCTCTTACGCTTATCGCCGGTGGGCTTTTCGGCCCATTGTTTGGGCTTGGCGCCTGGATCCTCGGGAACCGGGGCATGCGGGAAATGCCGGTCGACGAGGCGCTTTGGGCCGCGCTGATCACAGGCGCCGCGTTCGGGCTGATCATGGCGGCGTACTATCGCCGCTTGGCGCGCAAGCACCGCTTGGGCTCCTGGTCTGCGTTCCCGGCCTCCGGGCTGCGCACCTGACGATTCGTCCAGGCCGATGCCGCTTCGCGGCTCGGCTTGACTGGCACTGAGACCGCAGCCATTTTTTCTTGAATGCATGAAAACCGCGGAACGCGCTTTCGTCGTTGTTTTTGGTTTCTTCCTGCTTTTCGTAGGGATCTATGCCGCACTTTCCGGAGAGACATCCGCGGCGTGGCGGTACATCGGCGGTGGCGTGTTGATCGCGCTTGGCGCCAATGCTGTTTACGGTGGGGTCGTTGGCAAGCGCCCTTGGATTTCCAGGATTGGCCCACTGCCGTGACGGACGTGCGGCCCGACAATTTTTGTATGGACACCCCGCGCAACGCACTGCAGCCTGGGCATTCGCTACCGGCGCCGTCCAATAGCAGGAGAAATCATGGGGACTCGAGCCTGGCAAACGATCGCACTGAAGACACCGGGCTCTGCGCTGAGAACTGTCGAGAGCCTCTCGAAGGAAGAGGCCGCGCGGATTGCTGCCGCTTTGGGGAAAAATCCCGTTTCGATCAAGGAATGCACTTTGAGCGATGCGTTTCGGGAAGTGGGCTCGCGATCGAAGATGACAGCGATCGGTGCGTACCGAAGCGGCTATTTTGTCCTGGACTTCGATATCGCCAACGAACTGGTCTGCAGCAGCAGACATTCAAAAAGGATCGTCGACGCCCTTTGCGCTCCGGATATCGCCGCTGTCTTTGCCCATAGCGTTTCAAGCGCCTGGGGTTATGCGATCTACAGGAACGGCAGTTTGCTCAGAGCAAGCGCAGGCGGCGATGGAGAATGGTACATCAACCGGGGAAATCCACTTCCCGATTTCGAACCCGGATTGGTCGGATCGAAGGTGGAAGAAACCAAAGCAGGTTACAGGTTATGCGACGTCGCCGAAGACGAAGACGCATGCGGTTACGAGATCGGCGATGATGCCGCAAACCTCATCACGGATGCCTACATCAGCACTGATCTGTGGTTCGAGTCGAGATGCTCCCTGTTCGAGAGACGCGGATTGATATCCAGATGTTTGGGGAGTATTTTCCCGAACAGTGCATACAATCAGAACCCGGATCGCGGGTCGGATTGACTCAGACGGCAGCGCCCATGAGAAAAAAATTGGCTATTGCCGTTGCTCTGCTCGCTGTGACCATTCCCCTGGGCATATGGCACTTCAAGGACCGCGACCCGTTCGATGCGCCAGGACAAACCTGGCAGATCGACTTGATACTCGCGGGATACACCCTTCGACTCATGGATTCAGGCAGGTACGTTTCCTATCACTGGTGCGACATCTGCGTGCCAATCGAATACAAGTCCGGTACGTGGTCGAAAACCGGAGATGTCGTTACGCTGACTCCGGAGTCTGTCGGCGAGAAGCGTCGAAGATACCGGGAGCAGGCCAATGGAAAATGCAGATACCTCGTTCCGCTGGACCCAAGGATCAAAACAGAATCGCCGATCGACCTGGCGTTGCAGCCGGAAGCGCAGCATTGCCGTCTTGAGCGCTGAAGATTGCGGCACCATTGATCCGGTTCAGGGCAGTTTCAACGCTGTAATGTTTCGTAGGAGGGCCTTCAGGCCCGAGCTTCTGCCCGTAAGACCGATCAAGAGCTCGGGGCTGAAGACCCTCCTACAAAAGCGGAGCGATCGATTCGAACATGTCCCATCGGATCGGTCGCGCACGTCAACGGCGACGCACAAGGCATCCGTCTTCATGAAAAAACTTTGCAGCGACTGTAAGGAACGGCCGGCAGAAGCCGGCGTCCTGCCGTGGTACACCATTCTTCTGTTTTTCGTGTTTCCAGGCGGAGGCGTATCCTCCAACATCTGCGCGGACTGCGCGGGCGGCCGAAACCTGCTGGCGCTTCTTTTCCTGGCCGCAGCCGCTGTGGTCGCGTTCGTGGTCGCTGTGATTCTCTGGGGAACATGAAGCACTCCCCGCACCCTTTGCTGGCTGCGCTGGTCATCGCGTGCGCGGCCGGAGGATGTTCCGCCTCCAGCACGGATCTTCTTTCTGACAGGAGCCGCTGGAACGAAGACTTCACACGATTATCTCCACCAACCCCGGAGTGTCCCGGCGGTAGCGTAGCCGCGCTTGAAACGCGGATAAATGTCATCGGGCCACATACCTTGGAATCTTTCAAGACAATGGAGGCACGCTCGAAACCGGAAGCGCCGGAAAGCGGGACGACCACCGTCTTTCTCTATCCTGTTTCCAGGCTCGTCGAAGAGCGCCTGACGGCGTCCGATCGCATCTATGCCTTCGACTTCAGCTCCAACCCGGATGCATCTCCCTGGTGGGCGTTCCGGGGCGTTCTGGTCGCACACGGTGATTGCATCATCCACGTCGAAGTCACCGGATACGATCATGGATAGTGCACATGATCCTGTTTGCCTGCGAAATACGCTTTCCCTCGGATGTCCAGAGGTTCTGGGCCATCCGCCGAAGCTGCGCAATTTCGTCACATCGCCCATACGTCCGCGCTACCCTCGAGCGCATCCGCCCGACCTGATCGACTCGGGCGCCAGTATCACTTTCAAAGGAACCACCGATATGAAGAACCTGTTGTGGTCGATTGCCGTACTCGCAAGCGGTTTCATCGGGTTCTACGTCGGTGTCGGCCAAGGTTCCGAGACCATGGCCACACTGGTCGCCCAGGCCGACATCGCGAAGGGGCTTACGGACGTGCGCACATCGCTCGATGCCCTGCAGAAGAACGACCTGAGCCATTCGAATGGCTTGCACGAGCGCACGCTGGAATCCGCGCTGGTCCTGATAGGCACGCTCCCGCCTGAGCGGATTTCGCATTTGACATGCACCGACAAGGATCGCCGAACGATCCAGGCCGCACGCAAGTACATCGAGGCGAAGCCCGGCTTGCTGGACAGCCAGATGAAGCAGTTCACGATGCAGGGCCTTGCGTACTGCGCTGCGAACGGCGCAGGGTAGAGACCATCCCGACGACGGCGCCGCGCGCACGACATCGGGTCGTCCACACACGGAGTCGCGACATGCTGAAGACCTATCGTGCGAGTTGCCACTGCGGCAAGGTCGCGGTGGAAACATCGCTGGACCTCGAACAATCCAGCTATCGATGCAATTGCTCGATCTGTCGCCGCAACCGCTTCTGGCCCGCCGTCGCGATGCCGGAACACTTCCGCATCGTTTACGGCGAAGACGAACTGACGCGATACGTATTCGGCCGCGAAAAGAACCACCATTATTTCTGCAGACACTGCGGCGTGAGAGTGTTCGGCGTCGGCAACGACACGCCGGTCGGCACGATGTACGGCGTCAATATCGGCTGCCTGGAAGACGTGCCGGAAGACGTCCTGTCGCGCATCCCGGTCACCTATGTCGACGGCATGCACGATCGCTGGGAGTCCGCGCCCGAGTTCACCGGGCACCTGTAAGCGCCCCGGCGATTTTCAGCTGCCGTTTGCCGCGCTCGAAGGGGCCATTCCGCACGATCGTCCGGGCTTGACGACCGCGTTTCGGGCAAATATGTTAGTCGTTACATAAATAACGACGAATTCCCATGGAATATATCGCCCAGCTCGGCCTCGTCGCACTCGGCAGCCGCATGCGCGCGATCAGCGACCGCCTCTATGCCACCGCCGACGAGGTCTACCGGGCCTCCGGCCTGCAACTGCAGGGGCGCTGGCTGCCGCTGCTGCGCATCCTCCACGACCGCGGGCCGCAGACCGTGGGCGAGATCGCCGAGGCCGTTGGCCAGACCCATTCCGCGGTGAGCCAGCTGGCCGACAAGTTGACCGATCTGGGCTGGGTGGATGTGGCGATCGATCCCGCCGACAGGCGCCGCCGCCGGCTGGCGCTGACCGCGCACGCCGAGACCGAACTGCGAGCGGCCAAGCCGCTGTGGCGCGCGATCGAGGATCTGTTCACCCGCCACTGTCGCGAGCAGGGCATCGACCTGCTGCATACGCTGGCGACCTTCGAGAACGTGCTGGCGCCCACGCTCGCCGACGCCATCGTCGAACGCGCCGCCACCCAGGACCGCTCCGCGCTGCGCATCGTGGCGTTCGATCCGGGATTGCGCGATCACTTCTACCGGCTCAACGAAGCCTGGCTGCGCAAATATTTCTACGTCGAGGAAATCGACCATCGCGTGCTGTCGGATCCGGAAACCGAGATCATCGCGCGCGGCGGCACCATCCTGTTCGCGATGCTGGGCGACGAGGTCGTCGGCACCTGCGCGTTGATGCCGGAAGCCGAGAGTGCGGAAGCTGAAGCCACCTACGAACTCACGAAAATGGCGGTAGACGAACAGCGCCAGGGCCTGGGCATCGGCCGCGCGCTGATGGAAGCGGCGATCGACGAATTCCAACGTTGCGACGGGCGCACGCTATTTCTGGAAACCAACAGCAAGCTCACGCCGGCCGTGCGCCTGTACGAGAGCATGGGCTTCGAGCGCCAGGCGTCGATCAAACCCGACTCGCACTACGACCGCGCCGATGTATACATGGTGTGGCGCGACCCGGCGCGGCCCGCAGGCTGAACACGCTGCGCCGCACCATCATGCACGGCGCGCTGCAAACGAATTCATGTCTGCCCGTGGCGCTGACAGCTACCGCACGACGTGGCAAGGTGCAGCGACCGACGCTGTCGCCTTTCGAGTATTCCCGGTGAAATCCATCGCTCCACTGCTGCTTTCGAGCACGCTGCTTTCGACCGCACTGTTTTCGACCACGCTGCTGCTTGGCTTCGCGACGCAGGCGCATGCGCAGACGCCTGCGCCCGAACAGCGCACGCTGAGCCTCGAACACGCCGCGGGACGATGGTGGGACCACGCCACCGTCTACGAAATCTGGCCGCGCTCGTTCAAGGATTCCGACGGCGACGGCAACGGCGACTTCAACGGCATGACCTCGAAGCTCGATTATCTGCAGGACTTCGGCGTCGATGCGGTCTGGCTCACGCCGGTGTTCGAAGCGCCGTCTTACCACGGCTACGATTTCCAGGATTTCTACAGCGTCGAGCGCGACTACGGCACGATGGCCGACTTCGAGCGTTTCGTCGCCGAGGCGCACAAGCGCGACATCAAGGTCATCCTGGATCTGGTGCTGAACCACATCTCCGACAAGCACGCGTGGTTCCTCAAGTCCGCGCGCAGCGAACCGGGTTACGAGGACTATTTCGTCTGGCGCGACCAGCGCCCCGAAGGCTGGGGCCAGGCGTGGTCGAACCAGCCGAATCCCGAAGCGGTGTGGCACTGGAACGACACGCGCAAGGCGTATTACTACGGCGCGTTCGGCGGCTCGCAGCCGGACGTGAATCTGAAAAATCCGAAAATCGTCGACGAACTCGACCGGCTCGCAGCGTTCTGGCTGAAGAAAGGCGTGGACGGTTTCCGCCTGGACGCCGTGCGTTATGCGATCGAAGACGGTCCGCTGTCGCAGCAGGCGGACACGCAGGCGACCATCGATTACTGGACCGGCTTCACGCAGCGCGTCAAAGCCATCAACCCGGATGCGCTGCTGGTCGGCGAAGCCTGGGCCGCGCTGGACACCACCGGCCGCTACCGCAACGGCGGCCGCGGACTGGACGCCGGCTTCGATTTCGACTTCGGCAATATCGTCATCAATATTCTCAACCCCGACGCCACCCGCCGCGCCGACTTCGGCACCCTCAGCGATACCGATACCGGCAAGAAGCGCGAGAGCCTGTGGGCCAATCTGCAACAGCGCGCCGCCGCCGCGCCGATGGGTTATTTCTCGCCGTTCCTCACCAACCACGACCAGAACCGCGTCATGCACACGCTGCAAGGCGACGCGGCCAAGGCGCGCATCGCCGCCAGCCTGCTGCTGACGTCCCCCGGCACCGCCTATCTGTATTACGGCGAAGAGATCGGCCTGTCGCAGTACGCAACGGGAGAAGACCGCTACCGCCGCGCGCCGATGCAGTGGACCGACGACGCCAACGCCGGCTTCAACGCGAGCGGCCGCAACTGGATCGACCTGCGCGCACCGCGCGGGTATCGCGGCGAGCAGGGCGCATGGTGGTCGAAATACTGGAAGCAGCAGCGCGGCAAGGGCGTCTCGGTCGCTGCGCAGCAGGCCGATCAGCAATCCCTCTATCACCACTACAAACGCCTGCTCGCGGTGCGCCGCCAGAACCCCAACCTGCAGCAGCCCCAGACCCTGCACTACCATCCCGTCGCCGATGCGAACGTCTGGGTGCTGCAGGCCAGCGGCGGCGGTCGCGACACGTGGGTGGTGATCAATCTCGATCCCGCAAAACCGGCGACGCTGGACGTGCCCGAAGCGCTGCGCGGCGAGCGCGTGGAGCAGCTCAGCGGAGACAGGAAGACGCTGGGCGAGCAGGCGACGCTGCCGCCGGGACAGACCTGGGTGTTCTGATACGTATTCTGATACGTAGGAGGGGCTTCAGCCCCGAGCGCTTTCGATCATCGGGTTCGCGGCCGGGCGCTCGGGCCTGAAGGCCCTCCTACGAAGGCATGCCGCGTCTTATCAATCACAGGCATGACGGAACCGGACGATTTCACCTTCTTCAAACCGCGCCGCCCCTGTTTCTCCGCCGCCGTCGCAACTACACTGCCAACAGCACCCGGTTCCGGACATCGGCATGACCTACAAAGACACCGTCGCCCCGAATCCAGCGCGCTCATGGATGGCCCACATGTCGGCCGGCCTCGGGATCCTGTCGCTGATGGGGGTGCTGTGTTTCCACTTCCCGGAACTGTTGACCAGTAAGGAATTCCGCGCGACGTATTCGGAAACGACCGCACGCAATCTGTTGCTGATCGGCCTGATCGCGGCGTTCGCGATGGGCACGCTCGCGATCCTGCGCAACCGCAACCGCCGCATCGCATTGACCGGGGTGATCTCCGCGGCGCTGGCGGTGCTGCTGGGCGGCGCCACGGTCCACTTCAACGAAATCGAATCCACGCCCTACTCGCTGGGCCTCGACTGGTTCGTGATGTCGCTCTTCTTCTCGACGATCGTGTTCGTGCCGATCGAACGCATGCTGCACGTGCGCAACCAGTCGCCGCTGCGGCCCGAGTGGCGGACCGATCTCGCCTATTATTTCGTCGGCCACATCCTGGTGCAGTTCATCCTGATCGCGGTCACCGCATCCACGACAATGATGGATACGCTGATCGCCAGCGACACCGTGAAAGCCGCGATCCAGTCCTGGCCGATCTGGCTGCAGTTCATCCTCGCGGTGTTCGTCGCCGACCTCTTCCAGGCCGGACTGCACCGGATCTATCACAACGTGCCGTTCCTCTGGCGCTTCCACGCCGTGCATCACTCCAGCCGGCACATGGACTGGCTGGCCGGCTCGCGCATCCACCTGATCGAAATCCTGCTGACCCGCACCGCGGTGCTGACGCCGCTGGTGGTGCTGGGCTTCTCGGCGCCGGCCATCAACGGCTACGTCATCCTGGTCGGCGTGCAGGCCGTGCTGGCGCACGCCAATTTGCGCATCAATTTCGGCTGGCTGGAATACGTGCTGGTCACGCCTCGCTACCACCACTGGCACCACGCGCGGCACGCCGACTACATGGACGTGAACTACGCCATCCACCTGCCGCTGGTCGACATGCTGATGGGCACCTTCAAGCGCCCACCCGCGAACACCTGGCCAGACGAATACGGCGTGATGAAACTCGAGACCGTGCCCACGGGCATCGTCGCCCAAACCCTGATGCCGCTACGCGCCAAGAAGACGTTCGATGATTTTGTGGGGAAGCCGTAGGGTGGGCCCTGGCCCACCATCACGACATCTCCGCCGCAACGGCAATTGATCGGAGACAGACGATCTACAGATACGAATGGCGAAGGCAGTTTCATTGCCCGAATGGTGGGCCAGGGGCCCACCCTACTTGCTTCGCAACACGCGGCACAACCGCTTCGACGTGGCGGGTTTCACCCGCCCCTACGATCTATTCTCTAGGCCGCAATTGATTTAGCAGCCTCGCCTGCCGTCCTGAGTTTCCCACCGGACAAAGCGACGTTGATCGATTTAACAGCCGATCTATTGCCAATTTCGAGCCTGTCAGAGAAGAAAAAAACTTCCGTTCCTACATACGCTTTCATTGCGTTGTACTGCAAACCGTAAATAAATGCTCTACGACGCGCATAGTGTTTCAAGATATCCGGGGCAGCGTCATAAGAAACGATCCACGGCAATTTAATTTTTTGAATTACCTTAGCAATTCGCCGGTGATCCTCTGGCTGATAATGGTTCAGGTAGAGCCTATCTGCCTTTTCGAAATACGGCGGATCGCAATACACCAATGACTCGCTCGGCAGCCGAGGTAGGTAAGTAGTGATAAAGCGTTCTGCGTCCCAGTTTCGCAAGTGAATTTGCTTTTTGTACCGTGCTATGTTTTCGATTCTGCGTATAAGCTCCATTCGAGGAAAGCGCGCATCCATAAGCCACTCCCCTTCTTGTGAAAGTCCGCCAATTAACCCACCTGAAAGAATTCCAGAGCGATTGACACGATTGAGGTAGAACATGCTAAACCCAACATCAAGAACGCTATGCTCATCTCGATTCTTAAGAATATCTTGCTGCTTGCGCCATTCGCGAACATTGAGAGAGGCGCGCGAGATTCGCCGGCAGAAATCTTCATTTTCGTTAATGACAGACTTCCAAAATGAATATACTGCCGAACATGAATCATTTAGATGAATATGGGACGCGATGCCATTCAATAAAAGCTCGATAGCTACGCCCGCACCTCCAGCATAGGGTTCAGCGTAGTGCCCGCCCTGAAGCTCATTCCCGACCATTACCTCCGCTACAAACGGTGCAAGCTTCTGCTTACCTCCCGGATAGCGAAGTGGTGTTTTATAGCGATTCATTAAAGTCAATCCTCACTTGTTCATTTCCTCAAGCAGCGGAAAAACATTTGCGAACAAGTTGCAGACATTTGTTCCGTTAATGACATAACGTGGGTTATGCACAAGCTGATTCATAGAAGTCACTGAAAGTACGCTTTCCGGATTCGCTATTTCAGTTATTGCTCCATGCAATGCTCGCTCCATAGCCTTATCTTGCCTGCTGGATGTAAGGTGATTAGCAACATCCTTAAGGACACTTACAAGCTTCCGATCATTACCACTTGACTCGACAGCCTTCGGCCCACCATTGCCTGCATGGTCGGCGCAATAGGCCTTAGCAGACACCTCGAACATGCTGCGAAGTACAAAGCAAAAGGCATGAGGAGTTTCCATCACATCAAGCTTCTTGATTTCTTCCAGCAGAGTTGCAAGCTTTTCGCGTCGAGCACCCTTAGGCTTGAACTTACGCAATAGTGCTGAAACCGCGCGCGGGTCATTAGCCGGGTGAGCATTCGGGCCTTTTTTTGTGCCGGAAGTAGAGGAAGTCGTGCCTCCTGAAGCAGAAGGAGTTTGTGTTCCGCCCCCACTGGACCCTACTGACGCAGAAGAAGTTTTCGTTCCGCTCGCGCTTGATGTTGCGCCTCCTCCTGCCGAGCTCGTCGCGGAACTTGCACTTCCTGACCCACCGTCATTCGGCTGACCTTGCGCTTTAGGTACAGACATGCCGTACTTTTCACCAAACGCATCAGCGCGTACGTCTTTGAACTTAACATTGCTAAGCCCAATATCTAGCAACAACTCTTCAAAGCCTGAGCGGTTCGTAAGTTTCGGGTATACCTTCGCGACTTCAGGGCCAGACTTCAACCCAAGACGTACCGCCAGACGTTTCATCGCCTCTTCGAGAACCGTAAGTGGATAATCGCCAGCCCAACGCGCAGCTTGAGTGGTAGACAGATTTTTCCCCTTGCCAAGGTACTTTTCCAAGAGGTCCAATGCTGGTTCTGCACTACCTGACTTATCTCGATTGTGGCGCGCACGTGCGACCGCACTCCAGCGAAGTCGCCCCGCTTTTTCGCCTTTACCGTGAGTAAGCGTTACAACACGATCTGCGGCCGCTGCCTCATTGGCCGCATAGATCGTGCAGGGCACCTCAGCATTTGCTTTTTTCCAAACAGGAGCTAACGACGCGAGCTTTTCTGAAATATGCGAAGGAAGTGTAAATTCATCGACAGGTACGATGCCATGAATGATCTTCATAGCAGCAATCCGACGATTTCCTTCCTTAACAACGTTTTTCTTGCCTTCTTGAAGCGCGATGATGTTTTCGTTGGGCAGATACCCGTCATCAATCAGGCTTTCCATGACTGCCCAAAACCATTCTGGTTCTACGTCGATCAAAGAATGGATCGCAGAAACCTCGTCCGGCTGCGCTACCGTCCGATAGTTTTGGGTGTCGAGCGAAAGTTTCTTTACTAATATTGGTTGCGTTATTGGCACAGTTTCCCCCTGTCCTTATTATCATCCCGCGCCACTGTTATGGACGCTAACGACGTCCAGTCCTCCTAGCCACTTCAATCTTACCGCAAGAACTAAGAACTGGTCGGGTTCAGCTTGCGAATGATCGCGCTGGTCATGCACATAACTCTAAGCCACATTCAATAGCCAGAAAAATCACGCAACACAGCCTACCAAAACCCCTCCCCCTCCCGCTCCCCCACCACCCTGACACTGTACTCCGCCATCCTCCGAATTAAATCCTCCGGGAACGGCTCGTCATACCGAACCCGCAACATACGCTCCGTGGTGTCATGTGCCTCCAGCTCCTCGCGGAAATGCTCCAACGCCGCAGCGGGCGGAGCAAAGCTCAGATGCGCCGTGTGCGCAGAGAACGCATACACGAACCGCGGTTCGACGAAGAACGGGTTTCCCCATTTGATGGTTTCCTCGGCCTTGGGCGCGGCGCGCTTGAGGATGGCGTGCAGCGCGCGCAGGTGCGGCTGGCCGGCGCCGGGGGCGGCGCGGATGTACTCGTCGATGGTGGTCGGACGCGGGTGTGCCATCGCATGCGCTCCGGGTAGGATTGCCCACTGATGTTGCATCAGCTTTCCGCGAATGACCATCTCCGCAACGACGAGGGCGAACCCATGACGCAGTCCGACGCGAACGAAGACCTCACGCCATCGGCGCGCATCACGGCGCGGATCGCCGCACTGGGCAACTGGCGCGGCGACACGCTGGCGCGGATACGCGCGCTGTTCCACGAGGCGGACCCGGACGTAGTGGAGGAATGGAAGTGGATGGGCACGCCGGTGTGGTCGCACGGCGGCATCCTGTGCACCGGCGAGTCGTACAAGGACGAAGGTGAAGCTGACCTTCGCCAAGGGCGCGTCGCTGCCGGACCCGGCCGGCGTGTTCAACCCGTAAGGCGGGTCTCGCACCCGCCGACTGAACGAAGCGATGCACCGCGCCAAACAACGAGCGGTCTGTGGCGAACTGACTTGCAGACAGATTCGATTTGGATCGGTGCCAAAAGCGGCGGGTGCAAGACCCGCCCTACGGGGCTGATCCGCGAGGCTATCGCGTGCAATTCCGCAATGAAACCGAAGCGCGCGAAGAAGCCGAAACACTGAGGATATCGACGCGCGATCGGGCATAAGCGCCGGGTGCACGGGCCGCAAATCATGCGCGCAAACGCCCACGCTGGCGCCTCCGAATCTGAACAGAATGGCCGGCCCGGGCGGGATTTGCCCGCGTGGTGTAGGATGGCGGCACAAAACGCTGCATTCGCGCGTTGCGTCCCGAACTCCAGACGGCCCCGCGGCACCCACGGCCCTCCCATTCTTCCGGCTCGCTCCGCTCCCTTTCCTGCGTCCGCACCCCCCTCCGGGACGACGCCCACCGGGAGCCCTCATGCCCACGATTTACGCTTTTCCGTTCGTCTCTGCTGCTAAAGGCACCATCGCGGTCTGTTCTTGAACGCGGTCGCCCGCGAAAAAGGGGTGCATTGCAGCAGTTGCGATGCTCTGTGCTGCCGCCTCACCGTGGTGCTGTTCGAGGAAGACGCCATTCCGGCGCACTTGACCGAGCGCAACGAACAGGGCGTGACGGTGATGGCACGCGATGCCGACGGCTGGTGCGTCGCGCTGAACAACGCGCGGATGAATTGCGGCATCTACGAAACGCGTCCGGCGATCTGTCGCAAGTTCACGATGGCCGGGCCGTATTGCCGCGATGTGCGCGCCGAAGCCAGTCGTGCGCAGCATTCCGTTCCAATCACTCTGGTGCGCTGAGAGGTTTTATCGATGCCCCGCAAGTCAAACGCTCCCGCTAACGCTGCTGCTGCCACGGATGCAGCCGTTCCCGCGCCCGCTCCCAAGCAGGCCGCCAAGCCGGCGCCCGCGCCGTCGACCGCCGCCAAGTCCGGCACCGGCGACATCTTCCGCAAGCCCAAGGAAGACAAGCGCAGTGCATTGACGCACGAAAAGATCGCCGATGATCTGGTCGCCTTCCAGCGCGCAGGCGGCAAGATCGAAGTGCTGGGCAATACCCAGACGCTGAAATCCATCAAGCCGCCGGAAACGCCCGCGGCCGCCGCTTTGCGGAAGGATCGCGAAGCCGCATCGGCAACGCCCGCCGAGTGATCCGAGCCGCCGCAGACATGCGGCGGTTTCGTATCCGCGATTACGTTACGCCGCGCGTGCGCCCATGCCGCGGGGCTCTTCGATCTGCTGCGCGGTCTGCACGCGCTCCTGCTGATTGCGTTCGGCCGAGGACAGCCGGCCGAGGACAGCTTCTGCGCCGCTCAGGGCGTCGGCGATGCCGGCGCTATGAAGGGATCCGGGTCGCGGTCGAGGCAACTCTGGCCGCTGGGCGAAAAACGGGCGTCGTGGGTGCAGGGCCACTACGCGCGGCACGGTAGTGCGGCGGCGGCCGATGCGCGGCGATGCCATCCGTGGCTGCATGTAGCGGTCGTCATCGGCCGGCATCCTTGGACCTGTTGAACTGGATCGCGCTGTCGGGGTCATGCCACAGCGAAGTACGCGGGTTTCGACCGGCTCCGACCGGGGAGGAGATGCCGAACCGCCCATGCCAAAGCTGGCGGACCGGCTCTACACTTCGACCATGAACAGAATCAATCTCAGCCTCGCGCTCGCCGCCCTTATCGTCCTCACGCCCACCGCCCTGCCCGTGCTGGCGCTGGACGGCAAATGGACCCCCGGGCAGGTGCTCGATATCGATGCCAAATGGCTGAAGCAGCAGGGCCTGAAGCTGCCGCCATCCGCGCTGTGGGACGGCAAACGCGGCACCGGGCTGCTGACCGGCACGGTGAATATCGCCGGCTGTTCGGGGGCGTTCGTGTCCCATACCGGCCTGATCGTGACCAATCACCATTGTCTGTTCGGGCTGGTGCAGGAACACAGCACGCCGCAGCGCGACCTCATCACCAACGGATTCCTGGCGCGCACTCAGGCCGAAGAACTGCCGGGCAGCACGATGCGGGTGGAGATTCCCAGGCGCTTCACCGACGTCACCGCGAAGATCCTGGCGGCGTTGCCGGCCGGCGCCGAGCCGCTGGCGAGGCTGCAGGCGATCGACGCGCAGCAAAAGGCGCTGGTGGCCGAATGCCAGCAGCAGCCCGACACCAAGTGCAAGGTCGCGGCCTTCGACGACGGCGTGACCTACACGCTGATCGAATCGATCGAGCTGCGCGACATCCGTCTGGTGTACGCGCCGCCGCGCGCCATCGGCGAGTTCGGCGGCGAGGTGGACAACTGGTCGTGGCCGCGGCACACCGGCGATTTCGCCATCGCCCGCGCCTGGGTGGGCGCCGACGGCCGCCCGGCGGAACGCGCGGAGGGCAACCGCCCGTACGCGCCGGAATTCTTCTTCCCGATCTCGAAGCGCGGCCTGGACGAGGGCGATTTCGTGATGGTGCTGGGCTACCCGGGCATCACCTATCGGTCGCTGATCGCCGAGGAAATGCGCGAACGCCGCGAGCGTTTCTTCGTGCGCCGCGAGGACGTGTTCGGCGAATGGATTTCGCATCTGGAACGCAACAGCGCCGACGACGCGCAGGGAAAGATCGCGGTCGCGGCGAATCTCAAAGGCATCCTCAACCGCTACAAGAACGCGCAGGGCCAGATCGCCGGGCTGGATCGCGGCCGGATGGTCGACAACCAGCGCAAGCAGGACGATGCAGTGGCCGCATGGGCCGCGCAGCATCCCGGACACGCCGCAGCGGTGGTCGCGCGCGACGCGCTGCGCATGGTGCTGGCCGAACGCGAGCGCACCTGGGAGCGCGATTTCCTGCTGAATCTCATTCCGATGGGCGCCGAAAGCGTGGCCGGCGGTATTCCGCCGCTGCCGAAGAGTCTGTATTACGGCGCCAGCCTGGCGCACAACGCGCAGGAACGCGCGAAACCGGACGCGGCGCGCGCGGCGGGCTACACCGACGCCGAGCAGCCGAAGCTGCGCGAACGCCTGCGTCGCGAGCAGAGCAACTATTTCGCCGCCGCCGACCAGCGCGTGTTCGCGGCGCTGGTGCGGCGCGCGCTGGCGCTGCCGGCGGATCAACGCATCGCCGCGGTCGACGCGCGCTTCGGCGGGCTGTCGCCGGAGCGGATCGATGCCGCCATCGCCGACATGTACAAAGCCTCGCCGCTGCTCGACCCGGCCGCGCGCGACGCGATGCTGGGCGAAAACATCGACGCGCTGACCGCGCGCAAGGATCCGCTGCTGGACTTCGGCATCGCCTGGAACCGCGATCTGCGCGCGCTGCGCGAACGCGAACGCGAGTGGAACGCGCGCAGCGCGATCCATCGCCCGGTGTGGCGGCGCGCGGTGGCGGCCGCGGCGGGCAAGCCCATCGCGCCGGACGCCAACGGCACGCTGCGCATCAGCTTCGCCCACGTGCAGGGCTACGCGCCGCGCGACGGCGTGCGCTACACGCCGTTCACCACGCTGGCCGGCGTGCTGGAAAAAACCACCGGAAAGCCGCCCTTCGAAGTGCCGGCGACAGTCCGCGATGCCGCGCAGCGCGCGGGCGCGATGCGGGTGAACTTCCTCGCCGACGGCGACACCAGCGGCGGCAATTCCGGCAGCCCGGTGATCGACGGCCGCGGCGCGCTGGTCGGCCTCAACTTCGACCGGGTGTGGGAAAACGTCGCCGGCGACTTCGGATTCAATCCGGCGGTGTCGCGCAATATCAGCGTCGATATCCGCTATCTGCTGTGGCTGCTCAAGGACGTGGAACATGCCGACGGCCTGTTGCGCGAACTGGGCACCGGCGTGGATTGACGCGATATGATCGCTCCGCGACCGCCCGGCACTCGCCTGGGCAGCTTCGGACGGGACGGCGGCATCGAGTCGACACCATGGGCCGGTGATATACGTACAGGGCGGATAGATCGGCCGACCGCTGCTTCCGCAGGCGTTTCACCTGTTTCATGCAGCACTGCACGGGCAACGACGCTATGAATCTCACCGATCTGATCAATCGGCGCGCATCGGTGGAAAAGCCGGAGCTGGAGGCGCTCGCCGCGGCGCTGTGGCCGAAACTCGAACGTCTGGCCGCGCACCAGTTGCAGGGCCGCCGCGGCCTGACCCTGCAGGCCTCGGACCTGGCGCAGGACGCCTACATCGCGCTGATGCACGAATTCCCGGGACGATTCAACAATCGCGAACATTTCTACGCGCTGGCGGCGCGCATCGTACGCAACATCGTGGTCGACTACATGCGCCGGCGCAGCGCCGACAAGCGCGGCAGCGGTCTGCCGTTCGAGCGTCTGGACAAGATCGAGAACGAGGTGGCGGCGCCGATCGACGACACCGTGGACTGGATCGCGGTGGACGCGGCGCTGACCGTGCTGTCGCAGCATCACGAATCCGCCGCGCAGGTGGTCGAACTGAAATTCTTCGCCGGCCTGACCAACGAACAGATCGCCGAAGCGATGGGGCTGTCGCGCGCGACCGTGATCCGCCATTACCGGTACGCGCGGGCCTGGCTGATCGATCACTTCGGCGCGGAGCCCGGCGCGGATGGTTGAGCGCACGCAAGACGAGACGACCTGGGACGGCGGCGAAGACGAGCCCATCGACGAAGCGCAACTGTTCGAAACGCTGTGCGAGCTGGAGCCGGAGGCGCAGGCGCAGCGACTGATCGAACTGGACCGGACGCATCCGGAGCTCTCGTCGCGGCTGCGGCGGCTGCTGGCGATCGACGAAGCCTACGGCACCCACACCGCGCGCAGCGTGATGGTCACCGAGCTGCCGGATCCGCTGGGCGACATCAGCGACATCGGCGCGTTCCGGCTGGTGCGCCAGATCGGCCGCGGCGGCATGGGCGTGGTGTATCTGGCCGAACGCCGCAGCGGTTTCGAGCAGCAGGTCGCGATCAAGATCATGCCGCGCTTCGCGATCGACGACGCCAGCCGCGAACGCTTCGCGCAGGAGCGCAGGATCCTGGCGCAGCTGCGGCATCCGAACATCTGCAGCATCCTGGACGGCGGCGAACTGGCCGACGGTACGCCGTGGCTGGCGATGGAATACGTGCCGGGCGAAAGCCTGTGCGCGTGGTGCGCGCGCCATCGCAGCGACGCGCGCGAGCGGATCGCGCTGTTCCTGCAACTGTGCGATGCGGTGCAATACGCGCACCGCAATCTGGTGATCCATCGCGATCTGAAAGACAGCAACGTAATGATCGACGAGCGCGGCGCGGTGAAGCTGCTGGATTTCGGCATCGCCAAATCGCTGTCGGCGATGGCCGATGCCGGGCAGACCGCGATGCAGGACCGCTTCTTTTCGCCGATGACCGCAGCGCCGGAGCAACTGCGCGGCGAACGCGCCACGGTCGCGGTCGACGTGTACGCGCTGGGCGCGCTGCTGCACCAACTGCTGTGCGGCGTGCTGCCGTTCGAACGGCCGCAGCGCGACCCCACCGAACTGCAGCGCGCGATCCTGGACACCGTGCCGCCGCGGATGAGCGACGTACTGGCGCGCGAGCGCGCCGCCGCGCCATCGGCGACGGGCGCGCCACCGGCGCCGTCGATCGGCCCGCAGGCGCTGCGCGGCGAACTGGATGCGATCGTGGCGCACTGCCTGCGCAAGGACGCATCCGAACGCTACGCCGAAGTCGGCGATCTGGCGCGCGATCTGCGCGCCTGGCTGTCCGGCCATCCGATCTCGATTTCGCGCAACGACCGGCTGTATCGGATCGGGAAATTCCTGCGCCGCAACCGGGTGGGCGCGGCCGTGGTGGCGGTGGCGGCGGGCAGCGTGCTGATCGCGCTGGCGGTCACGCTGTGGCAGGCGTCGGAACTGCGCGCCCAGCGCGACGCGGCGCAGCAGGCGCGGGCGCGCTCGGAAAGCGACCGCGATCGCGCGCGCGCCGTCGCCGCATTCATGCGCGGAACGTTCGAACAGGCCGATCCGGGCAACGCATCGGCGGGCGGCCTGCTGGCGCGGGAGCTGATCGAACAGGGCAAGCGCCGGCTGGGCGAACTGGACGGCCAGAAGGACGTGCAGGCCGAACAGGCGCTGCTGCTGGCCGAGATCGACGCCGGCCTTGGCCTGCTGCGCGAAAGCGACGCGACCTTCCGCGCGCATGCACCGGCGATCGAAGCGCTGTCCGCGGTCGACCCGGACGTGCGCTGGCGCGCGCGCCTGCTGCGGTTTTCCAACCGCCGCGAACTCGATACGGACGGTCCGCATCTGGACGCGGAACTTGCGGCGCTGAAGCGGCTCGCCGATACGCCCCAGGCGCATGTGCAGGCAGCGCGCCAGGAAGAACGCCTGGCCGTGCGCCGCTCGGAGTTCGACCGCGCCGCGCGGATCCTGGAGGACGCGTGGCGACGCTATGCGACGAAGCTGGACGCGCCTTCGGTGCTGCGTCTGCGGATCAATCTCGGCGATGCGATGTTGAGCAGCGACCGCATGCAGGAAGCGCGCCGGATCTGCGAGGGCATTGATCGCGATGCATTGCGCGCCCACGATCCCGCGCTGCAGATCCTCGCGCTGGCGCTGATCGTGCGCGAACTGGACGCGCGCGTGCAGGACTCGCTTGCGCAGGACCAGCCCGACGACACCGACGCTGCGACGCTGCGCGCGAACCGCGAGGCCCTGGTCCAGGCCATCGCCGATCGGCAGGCCACCGCCGAACGCTTGTACGGGAGCGACTCGATCCAGGCCGCCAGCGCCTACGTCTGGTCCGTAGGGGTCGCTACCGACCGCCAGCGGCAGGAAGCGCTGATGCAGAAGGCCTATGCCATCCAGCGCGCGAAGCTGCCGCCGGTGTCGTCCGCGCGCGCTTACGCCGAATTCGTCATGGCCCGTTACTACCTGGATCTTCGCGATCGGCCGGACCTGGCCGAACCGCACCTGGCGCAGGCCGTGGCCATCGGGCGCAAGGTGTCGTCGCGCGCCCACAGCGACGTGGCCCAGTTCGAACTGGAATGGGCCAGGACCCTCAACGCGCTGGGCCGGCATCGCGTCTGCCTGGAACAGTTGGCCGCACCGCCCGACAACCCCGAAAACCTCAAGGCCGCGGGCCGGCTCAGCGAACTGCACCTGGAGCTGGCCAAAGCCGCGATCGCGCTGCGCCAGCCCGCGCAGGCCAGGGCCGAGATCGCCACCGTGAACGCGCTGTGGCGGCGACTCGGCAAGCCGCTCCCGCCCCGGCCGGCCGAGGCGCTGCGCGCGGTCGAGCGCTCGCTGGCGGCGATCGGCGACGGCGCATGATCCGCCCCGGCCCCGGATTGCGCTCCCCGTAGCGACAGGCCTCCGGATCGGAGGCCGCAAGGAGAATCCAACGCGCTTCAGGCCATGACATCCCGCCATGCCATCCCGCCATGCGTATCGGGTCGATGAGACCCGGGGGCGACGAGACGCAGCCTACGAGAAAATATTCGGCGAGAATCATCCATCGGGCGCAGGCGAACGCCTTCGGCCACCCCAACCCCACGCCCCGGAAGGGCGGGCCGCAGCGCCGCGGCAGGCTCCACACGCAGGGAATGCGCCATTCGACAAACGGCAAGCATCTTCCATTCCCCCGGAGACCTTCATGATCAAACGACTCGCCCCCCTCGCGCTGTTGGCCGCCTGGATACCGCAGGCCCACGCGTTTCCGCCCTGCCCCCTGGACCCGATGGAATATGGGCCGCCGCCCGGAGAAGCCGCTTCGGCGGGCGACGCATCCGTCGCTGCGGAATCGCCTGTTCGAACCGCACCCTGGTTCAAGGCGGATTACCAGTTCGTCGGCAATCCGGCCATCCTGAACCTGATCGCGCCGCAGAGCGCGGACGGCACCGCTATCGAAGCGGAACGCGCGGAACGCGCGAAATGCCGGGATCCCAACGCACTGCCGGTGCTCGCCTCCCACACGTCGAGCGGCATCCTCCAGCTCAGTCCGGACTACGCGCCGATGAGCGGCTTCGCCGTGATCGACCTTCCCTATCTGCCGCATGTCGCCACCGATGGCCTGAACATCGAGTATCGGCTGCGTTTCACGGTCGACAACAAGCCGCTGCAGGATCCGGATGACTGGCTGGACATCGCGCAGCTGGATTTCTACCGCAACGGATCGGCCGGCATGAAATATTCGCAGGCGGTCTCGACCATCTACCGGGTGCGCAAGGTCCAGCGCAACCGCAACGACGCGAGCATCGAAATCATCGAGTCCCGCGTGGACATCAGCGATATCGCCATCCGTCCGCCGCTCTACGACCGCGTGGTCGCCGTCATTCCGCTGCCGGGCGACCAGCCGAACAGCGCCATCGGCCTGCGCTGGAGCCAGCGCGCGACGCTGCGCGACGACGACAACGTCGCGTACGACAAATTCGACATCGATGGCCTTTTCGAAGTGCTCGGCCCGAACGACCAACTGCTGTACAGCGCGCAGTTGCCGGGGCAATGGGCCAGCCTGGCGTCGATGGGGCTGCTCGATTACAACATCCAGGACATTTCGATGTACGAAAACGGCGAGGTCGCGGAAGTCCGCAGCATGACCCTCGGCGCGAAGCGGCGCGACTGATCGGATCGCAGCGCGCCCGTCTCGCGGGCAGGGACGGCGGATGATCCTGCTTTGCCGGGGATTCCGCTGGTGATTGGAGAGTCCGGCCAACAGGCCGGGCTCGATCCGCCGGGCGCAGACCGCGCGCCGGCCGGCCCCTTGCAAGCCCATTCCGACGGAAACCACTCCGATGAGATTATCCCCCGCTCTTCTTGCGCTCTGCGGCCTCGCGCTCGCCGCCGAAACGCTGGCGGCACCGCCGCCGAACACCGCTGGCGACCTGCGCTTCGTACCGTTCGAAGTGATCGTGAAATTCAAGCCCGGCGCGCGCAAGTCCGCCGCCGCATCCGAGCTCGCCGGCGTGCGCCTGACCTCGACATCCGCGCATTTCGATGTCGCGCGGCTGCAGAACACCCTCCCGCTGCGCAGCAGCCGGGCGGTCGCCAAATCCGAGACGCTCGCGCTGCTGGCCAAACTGCGCCAGCGCAAGGATGTCGAATACGCCCAGCTCAACTATCTGTTCGACTTCGCGCTCACGCCCAGCGATCCGCTGTATCCGCAGCAGTGGCACTACCCGCTGGTCTCGCTGCCCAGCGCCTGGAACATCACCACAGGCAGCAGCGCGATCCCGATCGCGATCCTGGATTCCGGCCGCAGCGGGCATCCGGACTTGAACGGTCGCTGGTCGCCGCTGGAATACAACGGCCTGGCACCCGGCCAGCCCGCCACCGACACCGGCACCTGGCGGCACGGCACGCATGTGGCGGGGATCGCCGGCGCTGCCGCCTACAACGGGATCGGCGGCAGCGGCGTGTGCTTCGGCTGCACGCTGATGAACGCGAAAGTGGGCGACTCCACGATCGGCGTGAGCATGACGGCGGCCATCGCCAGCATCGACTGGGCGACCACCAACGGCGCGCGCGTGATCAACATGAGCTTCGAATCCCCCGCCGCCTGCACACAGGCTTCTTATCCGGCGCTGCGCGCAGCGGTCGCCCGCGCGCGCGACCACGGCGTGAATCTGGTCGCGGCCGCGGGCAACAACGCGGTCAATGTCGACAACGTCACGCCGGCCTCTTGCCCGGGCGTGATCTCGGTCGCCGCCAGCGATCGCACCAATACGATCGCGCCGTACAGCAGCCGCGGCCCGAACATCGGTGTGACCGCACCGGGCGGACGCTCGTTCTACGGCGCCGCTCTCGGTTGTCCCGCGGACGGATACAGCGGCTTCGATCCCGCCGACCTGGAAGGCGTGGTCTCGGCATGGACGACCTCGCCGGACAGCGGCAATGCGCACTGCTACCGCCATCTGGGCGGCACGTCGATGGCGGCGCCGCACGTGGCCGGCACGATCGGCCTGATGCTGTCGGCCAATCCGCGGCTGTTCCCGGACCAGGTGACCTCGCTGATCCGCGGCACCGCCAGCGCGCTGCCCGGCTGCGGCAGCAACTGCGGCCCGGGCCTGCTCAATGCCTACAGTGCCGTCAACACCGCGCTTTCGACCACCACGGGCCCGTGCAGCGCACCGGAAGCCTCGCTGACGAAACTGTGCCGGATCGACAGCATCGGCCAGTACGTCAACAGCGCGGGCACGTTGGTGGAATCGGTCTATGCCTACGGCTATCTGTGGCAGTTCAACACCGCCGGCACGCAGATCGGCACGACCAGAAAACTGACGACGTTGCCGCGCTATGCGAACGGACCCTGCCTGTACGCGCCGGCCGGCCAGACCTGCGTCATCGATTCGGCGACCGTGCTGGACTATCCCGGTTTCGGCTACATGGAATCGGTCACCGCCTACGGCCGCTACTGGAACTTCGACCAGAACGGCAACGGCCTCGCCGGCAACGGCTCGCTGCTCTCCGGCGTAGCGCGCTTCGCCAACGGACCCTGCCTGTACGCCGGCGGCGCACCCTGCCGCTTCGACACCCGCAATCTGCTCGATGCGCCGGAATGGGGCGGTCTGTACGAGTCGATCACCGCCTACGGCCGCTACTGGATCTTCGACGCCGCCGGCAATCTGTTCGGCACCGACACGCTGCTCAGCGTGCCGCGCTACGCCAACGGTCCGTGCGCGTATCGGCCGGCGGGCTCTGTCTGCACCTTCGGCAGCCGCGAACTGCGTCATCTGCCCAGCGGTGCGCAGCTCGAAACGGTGACCGCCTACGGCCGCTATTTCGAGTGGGACGGCAACGGCAACCCCACCGCGAATCACGGGCAGTCGCTGAACGCCATCCCGCGTCTGCGTTGATGCCCTCGCGCCCGGACGGCGTTGCTGCCCGGGCGCGATGCGGCGCTTCCGATGCGTTCGATCAAGGCGCTCCTGCAGGAGCGCCTTTTTCTTTTGGCCCGGCCCTGTGGGCGTCTTGTTTTCGCCCGCCCAGCAAAGCCGCAGCAGATGCAGGGCACCAGGTCGAGGTGCCTTCGATGCAGTGGATCAGAGGCACGCCGACAGCGCGCGTAACGCCAAAGCGCCGGTCGCAGGCGAACCGCTTACGACCCGATCCTCCCGCGCGGCCTATTCCGCTTGAAAGATGTGGGTCCACGCACGGATCCACCGGCGCCCTGAGCGCCGTTCCCTCGTATCCAGGACGTTTCCCATGATCAGAAACATCGTATTCCCCACATTGCTCCTGCTCGGCGCGCTGCTGTTCGGCGGCCGTGCCCAGGCCCAGCAGATTCCCGAAGGCCCGTTCCAGAGCGTGCAGGGCCTGGTCCAGGCCTGGCAAGAGTTCGATCCGGCGGGCGCCGGTTACGCGTACGTCGACGGCAGCCTCGTGTTCCAGCGTTACGGCTTCGGCCCGGCCGCCTCGGGCTATTACTACGTCTGTCCGCAGGACGCACTGATCAAGCTGAGCTGCCCGGCGGAAGGCCCGTTCCGGAGCGCGCAGGACATCATCGACTACTGGCGCCAGGCCGATCCGTGGGGTGCGACCTATCTGTACCTCAACGGTCAGCTGATCGAACAGCGCATGGGTTTCGGCCCGGCCAATACCCAGTACTACGTGACGTGCAACAGCCGTCCGGGCGGCGGCTTCATGACCAACTGCAATCTCTGAAATATCGCTGCAACGCAAGACGGCGCCGGAAATCCCGGCGCCGTCGTTTGTTGCGCGCATGCATCGTGCGGATCGCCGCAGCGACGATGCTCAGCTCTCGTAAGCCGCTTCGCCGTGCGAGGCGATGTCCAGACCTTCGCGCTCGGCGTCCTCGTTGACGCGCAGGCCGATGGTGTACTTCACCAGCGTGAACGCGACGAACGACACCACGCCCGACAGCGCCACCGTCACCAGCACGCCCTGCAGCTGGATCCAGACCTGCGCGCCGATGCTGTAATCGGCCAGCGCGGTTTCGGTGACGTAGTCCCAGATGCCCGCGCCGCCCAGCGACGGCGCCGCGAACACGCCGGTCAGCAGCGCACCGGCGATACCGCCGACGCCGTGCACGCCGAACACGTCCAGCGAATCGTCGGCGCGCAGCAGCTTCTTCAAGCCGGTGACGCCCCAGAAGCAGACCACGCCGGCAATCGCGCCGATAGCGAGCGCGCCCATCAGTCCGACCAGACCGGCGGCCGGGGTGATCGCGACCAGACCCGCGACCGCGCCCGAAGCGCCGCCCAGCATCGACGGCTTGCCGCGCGCCAGCCATTCCACCGCGCTCCAGCTCAGCACCGCGGCTGCGGTGGCGAGGAAGGTGTTGGCGAACGCGAGTGCGGCCACGCCGTTGGCTTCCAGCGCCGAACCTGCGTTGAAGCCGAACCAGCCGAACCACAGGATCGAGGCGCCGACCATCGTCTGCGTCAGGTTGTGCGGACGGATCGCTTCGCGGCGATAGCCCAGGCGCGGGCCGATGACGTACGCACCGACCAGACCGGCGATGGCCGCGTTGATGTGCACCACAGTGCCGCCGGCGAAATCCAGCGCGCCTTTCGCCCACAGGAAGCCGGACTTCGCGAGCACGCCGTCGACCGCATCGGTGCCGGTGAACGCATCCGGACCTGGGAAGAACCACACCATGTGCGCCATCGGCGCGTAGGCGAACGTGAACCAGATCACCGTGAAGACCAACAGGCCGGCGAACTTCACGCGTTCCGCGAATGCACCGATGATCAGCGCGCAGGTGATGCAGGCGAACGCGCCCTGGAATACGAAGAACGCGAGTTCCGGGATGTACACGCCCTTGGTGAAGGTCGCGGCCATCGCGCCGTTCAGCCCTTCGCCGAACAGACGCGCGCCGCCGCCGATGAAGGCGTTGTTTTCGGTGAACGCGAGGCTGTAGCCGTAGGTCACCCACAGCACCGCGACCAGCGAAAACACCACCAGGCACTGCATCAGGATCGACAGCACGTTCTTGCTGCGCACCAGTCCGCCGTAGAACAGCGCGAGCCCGGGCAAGGTCATGAAAATCACCAGTGCCGAGCACACCAGGATCCACGCGGTATCGCCCTTGTCGGCGACCGGCGCGGGTGCGGCGGCCGGTTCGGCGGGTGCGGGTTCGGCGACGGCAGCATCGGCGGTGTCTGCCGCGACTTCTGCAGGTGCGGCGGTCGCCTCCGGTGTCGTCGTTTCGCTTGTCGCTTCCGTTGTCGCTGCCGTCGTTACTTCGGTGGCGGGTTCAGCCGTTTCTGTTGCAACGGCTTCGGTGGCGGGCGTCGATTGCGCGGCGACGGTCAAGGTTGCGCCGAAAGTCATCGCGCCGACCAGCAGCGCGAGCAAGGCAGTACGGGTTCTCGACCCGGACAGAAATCCAGTCTTCATGGGACATGTCTCCGAGTGTGGGTTAGAGCGCGTCCGCGCCGACTTCGCCGGTGCGGATGCGGATGACCTGTTCCAGCGCGGTGACGAAAATCTTGCCGTCGCCGATCTTGCCGGTGCCCGCGGATTGCTGGATCGCTTCGATCGCCGCGTCGAGCCGATCGCTCGCCACCGCAACCTCGACCTTGATCTTGGGCAGGAAATCGACGACGTACTCCGCGCCGCGATACAACTCGGTATGTCCCTTCTGTCGACCGAAGCCTTTGACTTCGGTGACGGTGATTCCGGAAACGCCCATTTCCGACAAGGCTTCGCGCACCTCGTCGAGCTTGAACGGCCGGATGATGGCGGTAATCAGTTTCATGCGCTCTCCCCGTTGGCGAATATTCGCTGTGGATGACCGCCGGCACCGCAGTGCCGGCGGCCGATGAAGAGAACCGCTACGCATTCCGACGTGGGGAAGGAAGCTGCGTATGCGTTTCCCGTGCCTCGTCTTGCAACAACCAGAACCGCCGATGCCGCTTCCACGACGGTCGCGCGTTCAGAGCGCGATCGTCATGAACATGCTGTACGGGTCTTCGACGTAATCCGCGAACGGACCGCATGCCTCGAAGCCGAAGCGCCCGTACAGCACCCTCGCCGGTTCGAATACCGCCATCGAACCGGTTTCCAGACTCAGGCGCCGATAACCGCGACGCCTGGCTTCCTGCAGGATGTGACGCATCAATCGCGTCGCCACCCCTTTGCGCGCGTGCCCCCGCACGGTGCGCATCGATTTGATCTCGCCGTGCGCGGGATCGAGCTCCTTCAACGCGCCGCAGCCCAACAACTCGGCCGCTTCCCAGACGCTCCAGAACGCGACTTCCGGCCGACGCAGACCATCGAGATCCAGCGCGTGACAACTTTCTGGCGGCGAATGCAGGGCGAGATCCGCCTTGTGCTCGCGCAGCAACGCGATGATTTCGCTGCCTTGCAGATCGTCGATACGGATGTCCATCGCCACCTCATTCAGCCCGCATCCCTTGCCCTCACCGAATCCACTCCTCCCCTTGCGCAAAGCGCAGGGGGAGGCTGGGAGGGGGTGCTTTTACCGGCACAACAGCAACCCCTCCCCAACCCTCCCCTTCGCCTGCGGCGAAAGGGAGGGAGTAAAACATCGAGCTTCCGGATCCGCTCCTCCCCTTGCGCAAAGCGCAGGGGGAGGCTGGGAGGGGGTGCTTTTGCCGGCACAA
>JAZKFJ010000002.1:0-131397 GCA_040386495.1 Pseudomonadota bacterium | reverse complement strand
CGAGGGGGCGTTTTGCTTTTCTGGCGGAGAGGGGGGGATTCGAACCCCCGGTACGCTCACACGTACGCCTGATTTCGAGTCAGGTACATTCAACCGCTCTGCCACCTCTCCGAAGGGACTTGCTGCGGAAGGACTGCGCCCACCGCTGCGGGGCGCCATCATACGAGTTGAGGCCTCCCGGGACAAGGCGGGTACACTGACGGCCTCATTTTTGACATTCCGATAACCCCCATGTCCGAAATCCTCGCTCCCGTGTCCTTCGGCGAACTGCTCGACAAGATCGCCATCCTGCAGATCAAGTCCGAGCGGATGACCGATCCGGCCAAGCTGACCAACGTCCGCAACGAACTGACCGCGCTCGAACTCAGCTGGATGGCGCATCCGGCCGCCGGCCACGACATCGTCCGCCTGCGCGCGGAGTTGAAGGCCGTGAACGAGCGTCTGTGGGTGATCGAGGACGATATCCGGATCAAGGAAAAGGCGCAGGCCTTCGACGACGAATTCATCCAGCTCGCCCGCAGCGTGTATTTCGAGAACGACGAGCGTGCCCGGATCAAGAAGGAAATCAACGTCGCGCTGGGTTCGGCCTATGTCGAAGAGAAGTCGTATCAGGATTACCGGGCGGGCAACGCGGCGCCGTGACGTTGCCCCTGGTTCCGTGCAAGCCGGACGTCATTCCACCTCGGACAGCGGCAGGCTGCTGATCCGGCCATTGCGTAGCCGCAGCCAGGCGCGGTCGCCGACGCGCGTCTCGATCACGCCGTAGGTCGTCTCGACCGCATACTGCTTGCCGGCGATGCGGCCGAAGCGCGGCTTGCGCTGCAGTTCGTAGGCCAGCATCGCGGCGACCTCCTGTTGACCCGCGTCTATGTGCCTACCGATCGTCTCCGGGCCGGTCGTTTCCCAGTCCTGCGCCGCCACTTCCATCCAGCCGAACAGCCCGCCGCTCTTGCCGCTGTGCGCCACCCGCGGCTGGCGGTGGGTCATGGTCTGCGCGAACACCAGTTTGGGGGTGCGGTCGCCGCGCGCGAGTACCTGCGACCGCGGCCCGTAGCGCGCGTCGAGACTCACGGCGAGCGCGGTAAAGCCGGTCTCCAGTTCATGGCGCGCGATCAGCAGCAGCACGTTTCGGCTGGCGTCGCCCCGCGGCAGGTCCGCGACAGCGACCCCGCGATGGATGCGGAGCTCGCCGATCCTGATCGCCCCGCTAGCCTCCAGTTCGCGCCGGATCGCTGCGGCGAGCGCGTCCGCGCGATGGTCATGGGTCATCCCCGCGTTGAGCCGCGCGAGTGCGGGCCGCAGATGCTTGTCTTCCATGCGGTGCATGTTGGCCGCGCCGAGCGCATCGCCGAGCGGACTCAGCCCGGACGAGCGCGGGACGTACGTCTGGTATTCCAGCGCCTCGCTGGGCAGCACCAGCTCGATATCGACCGGAGCATCGAGCGGCAGCGTCAGTCCGTTGACGGGTTTGATCCATTGCGCCGAGGTGTTGCCTGCGCAGAGCGCGGCGGCGAGGCAGAAGGCGGTGCGCAAGAACAGGGTGCGTTTCATGGATGGGGCTCTTTTGTGCGGAAGGGGCGGGTGCCCGGGTGTTCGTGGGAATAACGTTCGAACGCTGCGACGCCATCTTCGACCGTCACCAGGTCCATCACGCCATCGTGTTCGATCTTGGTCCCCCAGCGCAGTTCGCTGGCCGGCTTTCCGAGATATTTGCGCGCGGCATCGTCGTAGCGGTCCGCGCAGTAGCGGATGTCGGAATACGGGCCGCTGCGGCGCGGGTTGCTGGCGGCGTGCAGGCCCAGCACTTTCGTTCCCATGGCGTTGGCGATGTGCATCGGGCCCGAGTCGGGGGTCATCAGCAGGTCGGCGCGTTCCAGCAACGCCGGCAGCTGTTTCAGGGTGTCCTTGCCGACCAGATCCAGCGCCGGCGCGCTCATCGCCGCCGCGCTCATCGCCGCAAGGATCGCATCGCTGGTGTCGCGCTCCAGCGCGCTGCGGCCGCCCAGCAGCACCACCCGCCAGCCTCGGGCGACGGCGTGATCGGCGACGGCCGCATAGCGTTCCGGCCGCCAGTTGCGCAGCGCGTGGCTGGAGCAGGGCGAGATCGCGAGGGTCGGTACGCCATCGTCCGGCCACTGCGCGCGGGCCCATGCGCGGGCGTCGTCGGGAACCGGCATCTCCCAGATCACCTCCGTCTGCGTCAGGCCGAGCGGTTCGCAGAAGCTGCCGATGGCGTCGAGCACGTGGATGCCGGGCCGGTCGGGGATGCGTTCGTTGATGAACAGGCCGTGCAGGTCTTTCGAGCGCGACCTGTCGTAGCCGATCCGGCGCTGCGCCGGCAGGAAGGCCGACAGCAGATTCGCACGCGCCGCCACCTGCATCTGCAGCAGCGCGTCGAAACGGCGGCCCTTGAGTTCGCGCTTGAGCGCGCGCATCCCGGCGAGGCCGGTCTTCTTGTCGTAGACCAGGAATTCGACACCGGGCAGCCCATCCAGCAGCTTCTGCTCGCCCTTGCCGATCACCCAGGTCAGGGCCACATCGGGCCAGGCGCGGCGCAGGGTGCGCACAAGCGGCAGGACGTGCGTCACGTCTCCAAGGGCGGACAGGCGCAGGAGACAGATCGAGTGGGGCGCGGTCTTGTGCAATTGATAGACTCGATGGATATGGCCGCCTTCGATGCCACCGAAAGCCTGGTGCCCTTCCGCGATGCTCGCGGGACGGGCGGCGCTATGGGTGGTGCTGCTATGGCCGGTGCGATTCTGTTCGACTCGGCACGCCTGCGGCAAGCTGGCCTGCGCGCGGCAGAGCCCGGTTGGTTCGATGCCGCATGGTGGGGCGAGCGCGCGCAGCCCGTGGGCAGCGGCGGACGCGGCGGCGCCTGGTTCATCGACGCGGCGCCGGATGTCAGCGGTGGTTTGGGCAGCGGCGGTTTCGGTCCGGCGGTGCTGCGGCATTACCTTCGCGGCGGGTTCGCGGCGCGGTTCAGCCGCAATCGCCATCTCTGGCGCGGGCCCGAGCAGATCCGCAGTTTCGACGAATTCCGCCTCCTGCGCGAACTGCTGCGCCGCAAGTTGCCGGTGCCGCGGCCGATCGCGGCGATCTATTGGCGCGAAGGACTGTTCTATCGCGCCGGGATCCTGCTCGAACGCCTGCTCGGCGTGCGCTCGCTGGCCGACCGCGCGGCCACCGACGGCAGCGCCGCGCCGTGGGAAGAGGCCGGCCGGGTGATCGCACGCATCCACCGGGCCGGGCTGGATCACGCCGATCTGAACGCCCACAACCTGCTGTTCGAGGACTCGGGCCGCGGATGGGTCATCGACGTCGACCGCAGCCGATTGCGCATTCCAGCCACCGGCTGGCGCGAGGCGAATCTCGACCGGCTGCAGCGTTCGCTGCTGAAACTGCGCGGCGCGCGCAGCGAGGCCGAGGTCGGCAAGGATTACGCGACGCTGCGCAGCGCGTACGATGCGCTCTGGCAACGCGGGACTTAGGGCAGCGATGAGTTGGGCTTTGCGGTTTCATGGCGTGGGCAATGCGTCGGCGGTCGAACTGGGGTCGGCGATGGCCACCCTCGAGCGCGACGGCAGGCCGTGGCTCACCATCGATTGCGGCGGCGAAGGACTGACGGCATTCCTCGCCCACTACGGCGAAGCGCCGCAGGCGCTGTTCATCACCCACACCCATCTGGATCACGTCGCCGGCTTCGAGCGGCTGTTCGTCGATGCCTACTTCGACGCCGCGCGGCGCGGCCGCACCCGCATCTACGTGCCCGCGCGCGTCGTGCCGCTGCTGCACCAGCGCGTCGGCGATTATCCGAACGTACTGGCTGAGGGCGGCGCCAATTTCTGGGATGCCTTCCAGGTGATCCCGGTCGGCGATGCCTTCTGGCACGACGGCATCCGCCTGGAGGTCTTCGAGACCCGCCACCACTGGCCGCAGACCAGCTACGGCCTGCGCCTGCGCGGCAGCGCGGTGTGGACCGGCGACACCCGGCCGATCCCGGAGACCCTGGCGTGCGTCGCCGATGCCGGCGAACTCATCGCCCACGACTGCGGCCTGCACGGCAATCCCTCGCACAGCGGCATCGCGGATCTGGAGCGCGAGTATTCGCGCGAACTGCTCGAGCGCTGCGTGCTGTATCACTACGCCAGCGCCAGCGACGGCGACGCCCTGCGTACCCGCGGCTATCGCATCGCCCATCCCGGCGAATGCATGGCGTTGGCCGAACCGACTGCGGCACGGGCCGAGGCCTTCGACGCAACCGATGCCGCGCCTGCGGCCTCTGTTCGGGCATAGCCCACGTCTTCCTGCCCATGAACGCCGTTCCGGACATCCCCGACCTGCCGCGCGACGCCTTCGGTCGCCCGCTGCACGACCTGCGCCTGTCGGTGATCGAGGCCTGCAACTTCCGCTGCCCGTACTGCATGCCGGCGGAGCGGGTACCCGACGACTACGGGCTCGATGCGGCATCGCGGCTGTCGTTCGACGAGATCGAACGCCTCGTGCGCGGGTTCGTGCGCGTGGGCGTGCGCAAGCTGCGCCTCACCGGCGGCGAACCGCTGCTGCGCAAGCGTCTGCCGGAGTTGATCGCCCGACTCGCGCGCATCGAAGGTCTCGACGACATCGCGCTGACAACGAACGCGAGCCTGCTCGCCGCACAGGCGCGCGCGCTGCGCGAAGCCGGACTGCATCGGGTGACGGTAAGCCTCGATACCCTCGATCCCGTGCAGTTCTCGGCGCTGTCCGGCGGCCGCGGCGAACTCGCCGATGTGCTGCGCGGCATCGATGCCGCACGCGACGCCGGTTTCGCGAAGATCAAACTCAACTGCGTGATCCAGCGCGGCGTCAACGACGATCAGGCGCTGCCGCTGGTCGCCTTCGCCCGCGAGTACGGCCACACCCTGCGTTTCATCGAATACATGGATGTCGGCACCTGCAACGACTGGAATGTCGAGCGCGTGGTGCCATCCAGCGAATTGCACGATGTCATCCACGCGCGCTGGCCGCTGCATGCGCTGGGCCCGCAGTACCGCGGCGAAGTCGCCGCCCGGCACGCCTTCGACGACGGCCATGGCGAAGTGGGTTTCGTCAGCTCGATCAGCGCGCCGTTCTGCGGCGACTGCCACCGCGCCCGCGTCTCCGCCGATGGCCGCCTGTACACGTGTCTGTTCGCTGGCGAAGGCACGGACCTGCGGCCGTGGCTGGGCGACGATGCGGCGTTCGTCGAACGGCTCACGGGCCTGTGGCAGGCGCGCGGCGACCGTTACAGTGAGTTGCGCAGCGGTCTGAAGACGCCTCGCAAGCGGGTCGAAATGTATCTCGTCGGAGGCTGAGCAGATGTCGCTCACGACCCTGGCCGACGCGGGATGGCTGCGATTGCCCTCAGGACTTTCGCCTGCGATGTTGGGCGCACTCCCGGTCGATGTCGCGCTGGACGCTGGCGATGCCGGCTCCCGCAATCTGCTGGAACGGGATTGGTGCGCAGGGCTGGTTTCGCCGATCCGTTCGTATCTGCAGTCTATCGGTGCATTGCCGGCCGATGCTGTCGCTGTACAGTGCACGCTGTTCCGCAAGACGGCGGACTGCAACTGGAAAGTGCCGTATCACCAGGATCTGTCGGTTCCCGTGGCCGCGCGCATTGAGCACCCGGCATTGTCGGGCTGGTCGATGAAAGAAGATGGTCATTACGTCCAGCCGCCCGCCGATGTGCTCGATACGCTGCTCGCAGTGCGTCTGCATCTCGATCCCAGCGGCAGTGATGAAGGCGCGCTGCGCGTGGTGCCGGGTTCGCATCGGCTCGGGCGTCTGAGCGCGGACTGCGTCGCCACAACCGAGAAACGAGAAAACGAAGTCGTTTGCACGGCAGATGCCGGCGATCTGTTGTTGATGCGGCCGTTGTTGTTGCATGCCTCGTCGAAAGCCGAACGGCCCAATGGCCGTCGCGTATTGCATTTCCTATTCGCGCCGCGTCATCCGGGCTCCGGATTGCAGTGGAGGATCGTGGTTTGAAGAATGTATTGCCGAAAAAGTCATCGATTGGAAAAGCGTCAACGGCGCAAGCATCGGCATTGACCCATCTCGACGCCAAAGGCCGTCCGGCGATGGTCGACGTATCCGCGAAAACGGTCACCGCGCGCGCGGCTACCGCCGAGTGCCGGGTGAAGTTTCCGGCCGCGGTTGCGGCGCAACTGCACAGGAATGGGCTGAAAAGCGCGAAGGGCGGGGTGGTCGAAACCGCGATCGTCGCCGGCACGCTGGCGGTGAAGCGCACGCACGAGTTGATTCCGTTCTGCCACCCGCTGCCGATCGACGGCATCCGCTTCACCATCGACTGGCGCGGCGAACGCGAGCTTGAGATCGTCTGCACGGTCAACACCACCCACCGCACCGGCGTCGAGATGGAAGCGTTGACCGGCGCCACCATCGCCGCGCTGACCGTCTACGACATGTGCAAGGCGTTGTCGCACGCCATCGTGCTCGGTCCCGCGAAGCTGCGCGGCAAGCGCGGCGGCAAGCGCGATTTCGGCGCGATCGCAGGAAAGGACTGATGGCCGATATCAACGTGCTGTACTTCGCGAGCCTGCGCGACGCTGCGGGTATCGATAGTGAAACCATCGCTCACGACGGCGATCTGCGCGCCCTGTATCTCGCGCTGCAGATGAGGCACGGCTTCGCCCTGCCGCTTGAACGTTTGCGGGTCGCGATGAACGGCGCGTTCGCGCGCTGGGACGACGTGCCGGGTGAGGGCGCCGAAATCGCCTTCATTCCGCCGGTGTCTGGAGGTTGAGATGAAGCACCGGGAGGTTGAGATGAAGCAGCGGTTCGCCCTTTCGGAAGCGGCTTTCAATATCGCTCCGCTGCGCGAAAGCCTGCTGCGCGCAGAGGCCGGTGCCTACGCGAGTTTCGAAGGCTGGGTGCGCAACCACAACGACGGCCGCGCCGCGCTGGGCCTGCGTTATGAAGCCTATGCCGCGCTGGCCGAAGCGGAAGGCGCGAAGATCGTCGCGGAGGCGCTGACGAGATTCGAGATCGCCGACGCTGCATGCGTCCATCGCGTCGGCGATCTGGACGTCGGCGACCTGGCGGTGTGGGTCGGCGTCAGCGCCGCGCATCGCGACGCGGCCTTCACCGCATGTCGCTGGATCATCGACGAAGTGAAATCGCGGGTGCCGATCTGGAAACATGAGCAGTATGCGGAAGGCGATGCGAGTTGGCTGCATCCGGATTCCGGCTCGACCGACTCCGATATTCGCGATGCATGACCGGATCGCACTTATCGATCCGGTACGGTCACGATCGAATCCGATGGCTCTGCTTCCGTAGGAGGGGCTTCAGCCCCGAACCGTTTCTGATCATCGGATTTGCGACAGAAACTCGGGCCTGAAGGCCCTCCTACAAACTGCAGGCGTGGACGTTCTGGAGCAGAGCCCCCTTGGTAAGGGGGCGCGGCGAAGCCGCGGGGATTGGAAGTACATAGCCGGGGCCCAAGGATTTGCTTCGCAAATCCTTGGGATTTCCATGCGCAGCACGGAAATGGCGATGGCCCCGCCGGCTGACCTCGGCACCCGCATCGACCGATACCGTTGCTGCCTTCCGGCCCTGGCGGAGTTTTCGATCTAGCGTCGCGAGGGGCCGACGGGGCCACCATAGACGTGCGTCAGCGACGCTGTGAATCGGCGGGGAGAGGGACACGGCCCCGACGCCCAACCTGTTGATCCTGCTGAAAAACCATTCGCCGGACCGGGGTCCGTCTAACGAGCCGCCATTCTAGCCGACCGGGACGGGCGAGGGAACGGGCAATCGGTCGGGCAGACTCGAGGGCGCCGGAACGCATACGCCCAACGAAGCGCCGATCGTTGAAGTGTGGGTCCGCGTGCTCGGCCGACGGGTGCTGTATCCGGGCATCCATTACGTGCTGGCCGCGCGCTGGGAAGCGCGCCGGTTCATGGCCGCGACGGTGTCGGTGCGGCTGTCGGTGATCGTGTCCTTCGGGGCGTTGTGGATCTGGCACGTGCTGGGTGCAGGCAAGTCGGTCCCGGCAATTCAGCTCTTGAAGCGCATGGCGCGATTGATGCCCAGCGCGGCCAGCGTGCCGACCGCGCCGGACAGCAGATACACGCCCAGCCACGCCAACCCGAACTGCGCGCATAGCGCCAACGCCACCAGCGGCGCGAAAGCCGCGCCGATCAACCACGCCAGGTCGGAGGTCAGCGCAGCGCCGGTATAGCGATAGCGCTGTCCGAAGTTCGCGGTCACCGTCCCCGCGGCCTGGCCGTACGACAGACCGAGCAGCGCGAAGCCGATCAGGATGAAAGCGGCCTGGCCCGCCGATCCCGCGCCCATCAACGTGGGCGCGAAGCCGCTGAACATCGCGATCACGATGGCCAAGCCTCCGAGCGTGCGTGCGCGGCCGATGCGATCCGCGATCAGCCCCGACGCCACGATGCCGCCGGCGGCGATGAAACCGCCCAGGATCTGGATCATCAGGAAGCCGACGATCGATTGATCCGAATACAGCAGGATCCACGACAGCGGGAAGATGGTCACGATGTGGAACAGCGCGTAGCTGGCCAGCGCCGTGAACGCGCCGATCACCACATGCTGGCCCTTGGCGCGGAACAATTCGTCGATCGGCGTGGGCTCCAGCTCCAGTTCGCCCATCTTGCCCTGATATTCCTCCGCCACCACCAGCCGCAGTCGCGCGAACAGCGCGACCACATTGATCGCGAACGCGACGAAGAACGGATAGCGCCAGCCCCAGGCGAGGAAATCCTCCTGGGTGAGGCTCGCATGCAGGAATGCGAACACGCTCGCCGCGACGATGAACCCCACCGGCGCGCCCAGCTGCCCCAGCATCGAATACCAGCCGCGACGTTCCTTCGGCGTGTTCAGCGCCAGCAGCGAAGGCAATCCGTCCCACGATCCACCCAACGCAATGCCCTGCAACACGCGGAAGCAGGACAACAGCGCGATCGAGAGCCATCCGATCTTGGCGTAAGCGGGCAGGAACGCCATGCCTGCGGTAGCGGTGCCGAGTAGGAACAGGGCGACGGTGAGTTTGACGCCGCGGCCCCAGCGCGTCTGGATCGACATGAACAGCACGGTGCCGATCGGCCGCGCCACGAACGCGAGCGAAAAGATCGCGAACGACCACAGCGTGCCCTGCAGCCGGTCCATGAACGGAAAGAATACCGCCGGGAACACCAGCGCCGACGCGATGCCGTAGACGAAGAAATCGAAATACTCCGATGCGCGGCCGACGACCACGCCGACGGCGATTTCGCCCGGTGCCACGTCGGGATGCGCTTTGGTGCCGTGATCGCGCGAGGACGCGCTGGCGCCGTGATCGGATGGGATCGGGTCGGAAGACACTTGGACGGAATGCATCGGGGATCCTGAGTCGGCAGGCTGCGGACGTAGCCTGACAGAGACCCCCGCCGGAAACGATAGGACAAAACGTCCAATTTTCGCAGCCATGCCCCGGGTCTACATTGACTCAAGTCAATTCTGCTCACCTTTGCGGGGCGTCATGTTTATCCCACGCAGTTTAGTGCAAACCGTCGTCCTGCTGACGACCGTCGGCATGCTGTCCGGTTGCGATCTGCTGGTGCTGAATCCGGCAGGAGACATCGCGGCCCGCCAGGGCGATCTGATCGTCGTGGCCACGCTGTTGATGCTGATCGTGATCGTTCCGGTGATCGCATTGACGTTCTGGTTCGCGTGGCGATATCGCGCTTCCAACCCGTCCGCGACCTACACGCCCGACTGGGATCACTCCACCCAGTTGGAGCTGGTGATCTGGGGCGTGCCCCTGTTGATCATCATCGCGCTGGGCGCGGTGACCTGGATCAGCACGCATCTGCTGGATCCGTATCGGCCGCTGGACCGGATCGCCGACGGTCGTCCTGTTCCGGCAGACGTGAAACCGCTGGAAATCCAGGTGGTCGCGCTCGACTGGAAGTGGCTGTTCGTCTATCCGGAGCAGGGCGTCGCTTCGGTCAACGAAATCGCGGTTCCGGTCGACCGGCCGGTCCACTTCCGCATCACCGCTTCCTCGGTGATGAATACGTTCTACGTGCCGGCACTGGCCGGCATGATCTACGGCATGCCCGGCATGGAGTCCAACCTCAACGCGGTGATCAACGCACCGGGCGAATACGAGGGATTCTCCGCGAACTACAGCGGCGCCGGCTTCTCGCACATGCGCTTCAAATTCCACGGCGTGTCCGATGCGGATTTCGGTCGCTGGGTCGAAGGCCTGCGCGACAGCGACGATGCGCTGACCCGCGCCGCGTATCTCGAACTCGAAAAGCCGAGCACGCGCAATCCGGTGAAACATTACGCCAGCGTCGACAACAAGCTGTTCGACGCGATCCTCAATCGCTGCGTCGATACCGAACGGCTGTGCATGGACCAGATGATGGCGCTCGACGCCGAAGGCGGCTTGGGCCTCGACGGACTGGACGCGCTGGCGATGCCGCGTCGCGGCGACCCGCGTCTGGGGCCGTATGTGTCGGCGCAGGTCTGCGTCGTGCCGCAACCCGATCGACCGCTCGTGTCGTCCGTCCTCGGCGGCATGAAGGCGCCGTGATGCGCGAAGCCTCGCGCATCGAAACCGTATTTCCAAACCGTCTCCGGAAGTAACCTCTGATGTCTCCCGACAGCCTCGACATCCAGCACTCCCCGATCTTCGGGCGCATGACCTGGGACGCCGTTCCCATGCTGCACGATCCGATCGTCATGGCCACCTTCGTCGGTACGATGATCGCCGGTATCGGCATGTTCGCGGCGATCACGAAATACCGGCTGTGGGGCTATCTCTGGAAGGAATGGTTCACCAGCATCGACCACAAGAAGATCGGCATCATGTACATGGTGCTGGGTCTGGTGATGCTGCTGCGCGGCTTCGCCGACGCGCTGATGATGCGCCTGCAGCAGGCGATGGCCTTCGGCGACAACCTCGGCTATCTGCCGCCGCATCATTACGATCAGATCTTCACCGCCCATGGCGTGATCATGATCTTCTTCGTGGCGATGCCGCTGGTCACCGGCTTGATGAATTATCTGGTGCCGCTGCAGATCGGCGCGCGCGACGTGGCGTTCCCGTTCCTCAACAATTTCAGTTTCTGGATGACCGCCAGCGGTGCGGGATTGGTGATGCTGTCGCTGTTCTTCGGCGAATTCGCGGCCACGGGCTGGTTGGCGTATCCGCCGCTGTCGGGCGCCGCCTTCAGTCCATGGGTAGGCGTCGATTACTACATCTGGGCGCTGCAGATCGCCGGCGTCGGGACATTGTTGTCTGGCGTGAACCTGCTGGTGACCATCATCAAGATGCGCGCGCCCGGCATGGGCCTGATGCGGATGCCGGTCTTCACCTGGACCGCGTTGTGCACCAACGTGCTGATCGTGGTGTCGTTCCCGGTGCTGACCGCGGTGCTGGCCTTCCTCACCCTGGATCGCTACGCCGGCACCAATTTCTTCACCAGCGATCTCGGCGGCAACGCCATGATGTACGTCAATCTGATCTGGATCTGGGGCCACCCGGAGGTCTACATCCTGATCCTGCCGCTGTTCGGCGTGTTCTCCGAGATCGTCTCCACGTATTCCGGCAAGCGCCTGTTCGGTTATTCGTCGATGGTCTACGCGACCGTGTGCATCACGGTGCTGTCGTACCTCGTGTGGCTGCACCATTTCTTCACGATGGGGTCGGGCGCCAGCGTCAACTCGTTCTTCGGCATCACCACGATGATCATCTCGATCCCGACCGGCGCGAAGATCTTCAACTGGCTGTTCACGATGTATCGCGGCCGCATCCGTTTCGAAGTGCCGATGCTGTGGACGATGGGTTTCATGGTCACCTTCGTCGTCGGCGGCATGACCGGCGTGCTGCTGGCCGTCCCGCCGGCGGACTTCGTGCTGCACAACAGCCTGTTCCTGGTGGCGCACTTCCACAACGTGATCATCGGCGGCGTGGTGTTCGGCCTGTTCGCGGCGATGACCCACTGGTTTCCGAAGGCGTTCGGTTTCAAGCTCGACGATTTCTGGGGCAAGGTGTCGTTCTGGTTCTGGCTCGCCGGCTACTGGTTCGCGTTCACGCCGCTGTACGTGCTGGGCTTGATGGGCGTGACCAGGCGCATGAGCCACTTCGACGACCCGTCGCTGCAGATCTGGTTCCAGATCGCCGCCTTCGGCGCGGTGCTGGTGGCCATCGGCATCGCGGCCTTCCTGTTCTGCATCTACATCAGCTTCCGCCGCCGCGAGCAGCTGCGCGATGTCACCGGCGACCCGTGGAACGGACGCACGCTGGAATGGTCGACGTCGTCGCCGCCGCCGGACTACAACTTCGCGTTCACGCCGGTAGTGCACGACAACGACGCGTGGTGGGACATGAAGCAGCGCGGCTTCCAGCGCGTGCAGAGCGGCTTCCTGCCCGTGCACATGCCGAAGAACACGCCCGCGGGCGTCGTGCTGGCGGCGCTGAGCACCGCGCTGGGATTCGCGATGATCTGGCATGTCTGGTGGCTGGCCTCGGCATCGCTGGCCGCGATCGTGGTCTACGCGATCTATCACAGCTTCGACTACGACCGCGATGACCACATTCCCGCCGAGCGGATCGCGGCGATCGAACATGCGCGCAGCGAGCGATTGGAGGCGTCCCATGTCTGAGTCCATTGCTATCAGGCTGCAGGAAGGCAGCCCGGCGCTCCCGAGTTCTGTCTTCCTGGATATCGAAGGCCGCCACCATCCCGAGAACGGCACGCTGCTCGGCTTCTGGCTGTATCTGCTCAGCGACCTGATGATCTTCGCGTGCCTGTTCGCCGTGTACGGCGTGCTCGGCCGCAACTACGCGGCGGGGCCGTCCGGTGCGGATCTGTTCGATCTGAAACTGATCGCGGTCAACACCGCGATTCTGCTGGTGTCGTCGATCACCTACGGTTTCGCGATGATCGCGATGCAGAAGCGCAACAAGAAGGGGCTGATCGGCTGGCTGGTCGCAACCGGCATCCTCGGGCTTGGATTCCTGGCCATTGAACTCTACGAATTCCAGCATCTGATCCACCTGGGCGCCGGCCCGCAGCGCAGCGCGTTCCTGTCGTCGTTCTTCGCCCTGGTCGGCACCCACGGCCTGCACGTGCTGTTCGGCGTGGTCTGGCTGGCGGTGCTGTGCGTGCAGGTGCATCGCCATGGCCTGACCCGCGCCAATGTCCGCCGCGTGGCGTGCCTGTCGATGTTCTGGCATTTCCTCGATGTGGTCTGGATCGGTGTGTTTTCCTTCGTCTATCTGATGGGCACGCTCCCATGAACTCTGCTCCCATAAAGCCTGCCGCCATGAAGCCCGACATGAACCCGGACGCGGCGCTGCAACATGCGCTGCACGAACACGAAGCGGATCATTCCGACGACGGCATCCCGCACGTCTCGGCGCGCGAATACCTCAACGGCTTCGTGCTGTCGGTGGTATTGACCGCGATCCCGTTCGCGCTGGTGATGACGAAGACGATCCCGGACTCGACGTGGGCGGCGGTGGTGATCCTGGCGTTCGCCGCGGTGCAGATCGTCGTGCACATGGTCTACTTCCTGCACATGAACACGAAGTCGGAGGGCGGCTGGAATCTGGTGGCGTTGGTCTTCACTGCGGTGCTGGTGATCATCGTGCTGTCGGGTTCGCTGTGGGTGATGCATCACCTCAACACCAACATGATGCCGGGGCCGCACGAGATGCAGGACATGCTGCGGAACGCGCCGTGATCCAGCGGATGATCCAGCGGATGATCCAGCGCGCGGACCTAGCGACCCCGTCGACGCTGCGCGCGGAGGCGCGAGGTTCGGTCTGGACGGTCGTGTTCGCCGTGGGGCTGCTGGTCGCGTTCGTCGGCTTCATCGCGCTGGGCGTGTGGCAATGGCAGCGCATGGGTTGGAAGGATGCGCTGATCGCACGCGTGGAGGCGCGGGTCCACGCCGATCCCGTGCCGCCGCCGCCGCGCAGCCGCTGGCCCGAGATCACCGCCCAGAGCGACGAATACCGGCGCGTGCGCCTGTCCGGCCGTTTTCTTGCCGTGCCGGAAACGCGTATCCAGGCGGTGACCGCGCTGGGCGCCGGCTGGTGGCTGCTCGCGCCGTTTCGTACCGATGACGGCGAGATCGTGCAGGTGAATCGCGGATTCGTGCCGACGGGCGAAGGCGCCGCACCGCCGCCGAGCGGTGCGGTCGCGATCGAGGGCCTGCTGCGAATCAGCGAGCCGAAGGGCGGGTTCCTCCGCAGCAACGATCCCGGTCAGGACCGCTGGTATTCCCGTGACGTGGGCGCCATCGCCAGCGCGCGCGGCCTGAACGGGGAAGCGGTCGCACCGTTCTTCGTGGATGCGGCGCGCGATCCGGGCGGGCAGGGCTGGCCGAGGGGCGGGCTGACGGTGGTGCAGTTCCGCGACCATCACCTTTCTTATGCATTGACCTGGTTCGGCATGGCGTTGCTCACGGCCATCGCCGGTCTGCGCTTGTTAGTATCGATATCCCGTTTGCGTCAAGATCGTCGCGAACGACGAGGCTTCGCGCCATGCAGGATCCATCCCACATGACTGAAACCCGCGCTTCGTCCCGTCGACGGAGCCGGGACGAGGCCGCGTCCCGCGACCGTACCGGGCTGCGCAACATGCAGCAGTTGATCCAGTTGCGATGGATCGCGGTGGTCGGGCAGCTCGTCACGATCCTGGTGGTGCATTACGGGATCGGCATCGCGCTGCCGCTGCATTCGATGCTGTGCGTGCTGGCCGCGCTGTCGGCGTTCAACCTCGCCAGCCATCTGTGGTGGCGGAAGCGGGTGCAGGTGTCGAACGCGGCGCTGCTCGCCGGGCTGCTGGTCGATGTGGCATCGCTGACCCTGCAGTTGTATCTCAGCGGCGGCATCACCAATCCTTTCGTCTTCCTGTTCCTGCTGCAGGTGGCGCTGGGCACGGTCCTGCTGCGTTCGTCGGCCAGCTGGATCCTTGCGGCCGCGACCGGCCTGTGCGTCGCCGCATTGATCATGCTGCCGACGCCGATCACCATCGACGCCCATCCCGGCGAGGGCATGGCCGACCACTACGTGCAGGGGCTGCTGATCTGCTTTCTGCTGCTGGACGCGCTGCTGGTGGTGTTCATCGGCCGCATCGGCGGCATCCTGCGCGAGCGCGATGCCCGCCTGGCCGAACTCCGCCAGCGCGCCGCCGAGGAAGAGCACATCGTGCGCATGGGCCTGCTTGCGTCGGGCGCGGCGCACGAACTGGGCACGCCGCTGTCGACGCTCTCGGTCATCCTCGGCGACTGGCGGCATCTGCCGTCGTTCGCGTCGGATGCCGAATTGGCGCACGACGTCGAGGAAATGCAGATGCAGGTGGCTCGCTGCAAAGCCATCGTCACCAACATCCTGCTCACGGCGGGCAAGACGCGCGGCGAATCGCCGGTCGAGACGACCCTGCACGCCCTGCTCGACGACATGGCCGAAGAATGGCGCACGCTGCGCAACGCCTCCGGATTCCACTACACGCGACGATGCGCCGACGACCCGCGCATCGTGTCGGACGCGGGCCTGCGGCAGATGGTCTTCAATGTGCTGGACAACGCCCTCGAGGTCTCGCACGGTTGGGTCTCGCTGGATGCGCATTGCCGCGAAGGCGAACTGGTCATCGACATCAGCGACGCCGGTCCAGGATTCGCGCCGGACGTGCTCGAGCGGTTGGGCACGCCGTACAACTCGACCAAGGGCCGTCCCGGCGGCGGACTGGGTTTGTTCCTGTCGGTGAATGTCGCGCGCACGCTGGGCGGCAGCCTGACGGCGCACAATCGGCGCCAGGGCGGCACCACCGTGACCCTGACCCTGCCGCTTTCGGCGATTGCCCTTGAGGAGCGCGACGATGACGAATGAACGCAATCTGCTGATCATCGAAGACGACGCCGCCTTCGCGCGCACGCTGGTGCGCTCGTTCGAGCGCCGGGGCTACACGGTGCGCCACCTGACCGGAGAAGACGGGCTGGCGGCATTGCTGGAGACGTTCGCGCCCACCCACGCCGTGGTCGATCTCAAACTCGCCGGCAATTCATCCGGATTGTCCTGCGTGCAGGCGCTGCACGAGCACGATCCGGACATGATCATCGTGGTGTTGACCGGATACGCCAGCATCGCCACCGCGGTCGAAGCCATCAAGCTCGGCGCCCGCCACTACCTGGCCAAACCCTCCAATACCGACGACATCGAGGTCGCGTTCCAGCGCGCGATCGGCAACGCCGATGTCGAACTCACGGGCCGCAAGACTTCCATCAAGACGCTGGAGTGGGAGCACATCCACGAGACCCTGGCCGAAACCGGCTTCAATATCTCCGAAGCGGCGCGCCGCCTGGGCCTGCACCGACGGACACTGGCGCGCAAGTTGGAGAAGCAGCGCATCAAGTGATGCGAACGTGGCGGTGAACCGCCCCGTAAACCCCGGAGGCTATCTGGTTTGCGTCACGCCGCCTGCTTTTGTTCAGCGACCTGCGCATGATCGATCGCTTCAGCTTCCGCTGGTGTGATGTTCCCCATCGACGACAGCAGCCGTCGATGATTGAACCCGTCCACCCACGTCAGCGTCGCCAGTTCCACCGCTTCACGCGTCGGCCACGACCGGCGATGAATCACCTCAACCTCGTATAAGCCGTTGATCGTCTCGGTCAGGGCGTTGTCGTAGGGATCGCCTGCGCGGCCCACCGATCGCGCGATCTTTGCGTCCGCCAACCGCTCGCTGTAGCCGATCGATACGCACCGCACGCCACGGTCGCTATGGTGGATCGGCGACTGCTCAGCGGGCTTCGGTGTGCGACACGCCTGGATGGCAAAACGCCCGATCAAGGCACGCAGGATGCACGGTGCACGTCAAGTCCAAACGCATGCCATCACGCAAGGAAATAACTCGGACGACGCCCGGTTCTTGATGCGTGAACGGCGTTGGCGGCGATGTCGGAAAGTATGCGTTGAAGTGCGGAAGCCCGTAATTTCCCGGTATTACCCGGCTTTTTTCGTCGCGCCCTTGCGTGAGTCGCATGCATCACTGCAATTGTCGATGCGTCGCCGGGACGCTCGGCCAACGCCTTGCAGTCAGGATTTCCGTCCACTGGCATGAGCTTTGCTCAGCAATGTGCATCTACCGACTCGATTCGCGGACTCGGAGCCGTGGCGTCGATGAAATGCCTAAGCCACTGCATGCCGCGTTCATCCTTCATTCGCTGCAAGGACACCATTCCCATGAATAAGCTCGGTTTTTCCGCCGCGGCGCTTCTATTGGCAACCACGCTCGTGGCCTGCGACCGGCGTGAGATGGAAGACGACGGTACTCCAACCGCTTCCGATTCAGGCGTGCCCCGGCCTGCTGAGCCCACGGGCATTGTCACCGACGGCGCAATGCCAGCCGACGCATCCGCCCCACCGGCGAATTCAGCAGCCGACACGCCGACTCCCGCCGGTACGGCCGACGCCGACTTCTATCGTCAGGCCTTGACCAGCGGCGCAGCTGAAGTCGCGCTCTCCGCGCATGCGGCAAGCATGTCGTCGTCTGCCGAAGTCGCACGCATCGCTGAAATGCTGGTCAAGGATCATGGCGAACTCAACAGCAAGCTGCGCATCGCTTCCGGCATGAGCGATGGCGCCCCTCTGCCAGGCGAAGCGAAAGCTGCAGAAGATATCAAGGCGAAAACAGGCGCCGCTTTCGATAACGCCTATCTGAAGAAGATGAGCGAAGGCCACAAGAAGTCGATCTCGCTTTACGAAACCGCATCGACAGGCGCGGCCGATGCCGAAACGCGCGGGCTGGCGTCGGCCGCCCTGCCGAAACTGCGTGAGCACGCCGGTCATGTAGAGAAGGCGCTGGCCGCGCAGTCGAAGACACCCTGACCATTGCCGCGCAACTCATGTGCCTGCGCGCTTCATCGCCAGTCGATCCGACGAACAGAACTGCATTCGCTTACTTCCACTCTACAACCCGTAGCCCAACCGAGGAAATACCATGAAAAGCCTATTCAACAACAAGTGGCCTCTCGCCATCCTGCTCATGATCGCCGTCGGCGGCCTGTCGGCCTGCAACACGATGGCGGGCGTCGGCAAGGATGTCGAAAAGGCCGGCGACAAGATCGAAGACAAGGCCGAAGACTGCAAGGACGGCAAGTGCTGATCATGCGGATCTGACGTCTTCGACCAGACGTCTTTCCCGAGAATCTGGCGTCGTGCTTTGGCACGGCGCTTTTTTTTTGAGGCGCGTCGCAACCTCCGAAAGCTGTCCGATCTTCAAGCTTATTCATCCGGCCAAGAGAAGTTTGAACTCTGAATGCTCTCGTAGGAGGGCCTTCAGGCCCGATCTTTTTACAGAAAGCCCTCTCAAAAGCATGCTCGGGGCTAAAGCCCCTCCTACGCGGGCAGAGCCATCGAATTCAAACATATTCGAGCCGAATCAATAGGATGAGGGGCGCTTTTCCCGGAACCCGCTGCTCTCCTTCTCCCCGCATCGCGGAGAGAAGGTGGCCGAAGGCCGGATGAGGGGCAATGCCAGTCGGTTAACGCTGACTGGCATCTTTGCATTCGCGGGAATTTGTTTTCGTAGAGCGGCCTTCAGGCCGCTGAGTGCACGCGGCAAAGGCTTCAGCAGCCTGAAGGCCGCTCTACGGACGGCAGGTGTGCCTTAATTGACCAGCATTAGGATGAGGGGTCGCTCTTCCCGGAACCCGCTGCGATCCTTCTCCCCGCATCGCGGGGAGAAGGTGGCCGAAGGCCGGATGAGGGGCGCTCTTCGCGCGATACATCCAACCCCGTCACCCGTCGTCGCGAATCTCCAGCTTCGGCAGCGCGCGGACGATCTTCATCGTTTCCAGACTGACGGTGATGACGCGAAGGAACAGCTCCAGCGGGTAACGCGGGTTGCCCATGGTCTCGATGGCCCAGTCGTTGGCGTCGTTGACGATGCCGCTGTCCTTGTCGGTCTTCACGCACTGGCGTTCCACCACCCAGTCGAGGGCGGGTTTGCCGTTGACCACGTAGTCGTAGGCCTCCAGCGGGATGCCGGTGACGGTGATCTTCGCGTTGTAGTGCAGGGTGCTGAGGTCTTTGACCTTGCCGTGTTTGCCGTATTTCATTTTCTCGACGCGGTAGTCGGCGTCGGTCAGGGGTTTGCCGCCGGTGTCGACCGTGGCGCCTGGATACATGGCGACGGTTTCATAATGCAGATGCAGGTCGGCGAGGTCGCGGCCGGCCTGGCTGAAATGGCGGAAATCGGCGGCGGACTTCACGCGCGGGATGCGCGGCAGCTCCTTGCCCAGATTGTCGGCGTAGCGCTCGCGGTAGTCTTCGGAATGCAGAAGGCCGTAGACGTAGTAGAACAGGTCTTCCTTGCTGATCGCTTCGTCGGGATAGGCGGATTGGAAGTGGGCGAGGCCTTCGTTGGTGATGGCGTCGCAGCGATCATGCTTTGAAGAAGACGATTCGGAGCCGAATAGTCCCGATTGAGCATGCGAAATTTTCGTCTTGTCAGGCTCGCCATACTTATAAAGCGGAAAGCACTGCGTTCCTCCGTCTGACTGCACGTCTGATATCCGATCCACCATAAGCACATATTGCCCATCTCCAGCGAATCTTTGCTTGACAACAATAACCAAGTTGTCTTCAAATCCAGTAGGAAATAGACGGGTCATTTGATAGCGGTTTTCGTTAAAAAATCCGTCGTAGTACATCCAGCGTGATTCAAAAGGTCGATACATTGCAACAACAGCATGAGATTTATTGAAGGCTCCTTTCTGCTTTTTTTCAAAACGACCACGTAAAACCCAAGACCAACCGATATTCGCGGGATCATTGATGTCGCCCGGTGCGTTTCCTTCCGCGCAGGCGTTATAAAAAGAGATCATTCGCTCCATTGAATTGAGGACGCCAGATTTTGATGCGTTATATGCCCACCAATCTCGATTTGTTTTTACGCCACTTGAGTAAGAGTCGAATAGCGGAGCTACCGAGAATTTCGCCTTGTCGCCAATTGGAATGAACATCTGAAAGCCGTCATCCCTCTGGGCAATCCAGTCTCCATGCGCATCAGGAATGACCGTTTGCCATTTTCCAGCATTAGAGATTCCTGCTACAGATGCAAGTTCTCGAACAATATCTAATTTTTGATCACGACTAACATAGTCGCCAATGTCATAGAAATTTATGTTTCCATGCGTCACGGCGTCTGGATTCTTCACAAGCAAGGATATGGCGATAGGAGCGCGACTGCCACCACCGAAAATCTTCCCACCTTCTTTTCGAGATTGATCGCCTGATGTGCGCTGATTTCCGCGAAGATGAAATATGTAAATACTACTGAATTCATTAGCCAGACAAATGCGCAATCCATCTGCAGCTTTGCCGTCAACAAATCCTGCGTTAGTCACAAACCCAATCACGCCGCTACTGCCTATCCGATCACTAGCCCAACGAATTGCCCGAATGTAACTATCGTAGAGACTTCTTGGGTTTCCCGTTGACTTTGCTATGTATGTTGACTGAAGTCTCGTATCGAGATGTGGGTAACGGATATTTGCAGCTTCGTCGTTGTCATCTTTTTGTCCCACAGAATAAGGCGGATTTCCGACAATTACCCTGATATCCAGCGCCTTCTGCCGCTTCCGTCGCCCGCTGTTCGCCTCCAGCAGCTGATCAACAAGATCCTCCTTCTCGTACATCTGGAAGGTATCGGTCAGGCATATTCCCTCGAACGGCACGTAGTCGCCGCCGACGATGTCGTGGTACGTGGCTTCGATATTGATCGCTGCGATGTAGTACGCCAGCAGCACGATTTCGTTGGCGTGGATCTCGTGTTTGTACTTGTGTTTGAGCTGCTCCGGCGTAATCAGCCCGCTCTGCATCAGCCGGGTGATGAAGGTGCCGGTGCCGGTGAACGGGTCGATGATGTGCACGCCCTTGCTGCCGAGGGTTTCGCCGAACTCGGTCTTGAGGATGTGGTTGACGCTGTGGATGATGAAGTCCACCACTTCCACCGGGGTGTAGACGATGCCCAGGCGCTCGGTCATCTTCGGGAAGGCGTTGCGGAAGAACTTGTCGTACAGCTCGACCACGATCTTCTGCTTGCCGGCAGCGCTGTCGATGCCTCCGGCGCGCATCTTCACGCTGTCGTAGAAGCGCTGCAGGGTGTCGGCTTCCTTGTCCAAGTGATGTTCCTGCAGCACGTCCAGCACCGCCTGCATGGCCTGCGACATCGGGTTGTGCTGCGCGAAGCTGTGATTCTGGAACAGCGCATCGAAGACCGGCTTGGTGATGAGATGCTGGGCCAGCATCTCGACGATCTCGCTGTCGTCGAGGCTGTCGTTGAGGTCATCGCGCAGCTCGGCGGCGAAACTCTTGAACGTCGCGATTTCGCGTTCGTGCGTGGGATCTTCCAGAATGGCGTTGATGCGGTCGATGTGGGTGCGGGCGATTTTGGCGATGTCGTCGGCCCATTCTTCCCAGTGATTAGGATTACCGACCTTCTTCACCAGCTTCGCGTAGATGGCGCGCTCGATCTCGCCGATCTCGAATTCGATCTGGGTCTGCTCAGGCGCTGGCTCATCGACACGCTTGCCGATGCTGTTCCCGCCTTTGGCTTGGCGCTTGGCTTTGTCACTCGTCTTCAGCGCGGCGGCCTTGCGCTGGATCTTGTCGGTAACGGCGACGACTTCCATCTTGCTGGTGTCTTTGCCGATGAGGTCGAGCTTGTTGACCATCGCGTCGAAGCGGTCGTCGTGCGAGCGCAGCGCCTGCAGCACCTGCCACACCACCTTGTAGGTCTTGTTGTCGCTCAGCGCCTCGTGCGGCTCCACGCCGGCGGGAATCACCACCGGCAGCACGATGTAACCGCGCGCCTTGCCCGGCGCGTTGCGCATCACCCGGCCGACCGACTGCACCACATCGACCTGCGAATTGCGCGGGGTGAGGAACAGCACCGCGTCCAGCGCGGGCACGTCCACGCCTTCGGACAGACAGCGCACGTTGCTGAGCACGCGGCAGGTGTCGTCGGACGTCTCGGCCTTCAGCCAGTTGAGCTTGGCCTCTTTCTGGCTGGCGTTCATGCTGCCGTCGACGTGTTCGGCTTCGCAGACCAGATGCGAGAGCGCGTCGTCATCGTCGCCGTTGTCTTCGCTGGTGGCCTGATAGGCCTCGACGACGGCCTGGAACATGTTGGCGATGTTCTTGGAGCTGACCTTGTGGGTCTTCGCGCCCTTCTGTACTTCGATGACCTGACAGAACGCGACTGCGCGGCGCATCGCCTGCACGGTATCGGCCGGCTCGCTTTCCAGCCCCTGCTTGGACAGCGCTTTCCAGCAGCCGATGATCTTGGCGGCGTCGTCGACGCGCAGTTGGTTGTCCTCGTCGCGCAGCAGCGACTGGATGCGGCGGTTGACGTGCGACTCTTCGATCGACAGCACGATGACTTTGTAGTCCACGAGCAGGCCGCGTTTGACCGCTTCGGAAAAACTGATGAGGTAGAGCTGCTTGCCGTACAGCGCTTCGTCGTCCATCGAGCACAGGGCGACGTTGTCGCGATCGGCCAGCGCCTTGGCGTTCTCGCCATAGATGCGCGGGGTGGCGGTCATGTACAGGCGCTTGGCAGCGCGCAGGAATGCGCCATCGTGGACTTTGACGAAATTGCTTTCATCGTCGTCGCCGAACGTGGCGCCGGTGGTGCGGTGGGCTTCGTCGCAGACGATGAGGTCGAAGTCGGCAAGGCCGAAGTCGCGCTGCGCTTCGCTGATGACATCGATGGAGTGGTAGGTGCTGTAGACCACGCTCATGTGCTCGCCGTCGTGGCGCTTGGACACTTCTTCGGCCAGCCGCGCGGCGTTGGTGGTGGCCGGGTAGCGCAGTTCGTGGACGAAGGTCTGGACGCTGTCGTCGTCCTGTTTGCGCTTCTTGCCCACTTCGCTGTCGGAGCACACGGCAAAGTTGTGCAGCGGCGTGTCGCTTTCCTGCGTCCACTCGGTGAGCGTCTGCGACAGCAGCGCCAGACTGGGCACCAGGAACAGCACGCGTTTGCCTTTGCCGGCGATGGTCTCGGCGATCTTCAAACTGGTGAAGGTCTTGCCGGTGCCGCAGGCCATGATGAGTTTGCCGCGCGCGGCGTCTTTCAGGCCGGCGCTGACGGCGGACAAGGCGGTCTGCTGGTGTGGGAGCAGGGTTTTCTTTGGTTTGAGGACTGGGCTGGCCTGCGGCTGATATTTCGACCAGTCGATCTGGCTGGATTCCAGCGCATTCAAATCGATCTTGCTGACCGGCGGCTGCTGATCGCGCAGGGCGTCTTCGGCGTGATCGCTCCAGTGATCGGTGGTGGCGATGATGATGCGGCGGGTGAAGGGCTTCTTGCCGGAGGCGGTGAAGAAGCTGTCGATGTCCTTCTTCTGAAGCTTGTAGTCTTCAGCGTAGAGCTTGCACTGGATGGCGTGGAACTCGTCGGTGCCGTGGGTTTTGGCGACCAGGTCGATGCCGGCGTCGCGGGCGTCGAGGCCCTGCACTTTGGCCCAGTCGGCATACGTCCAGACATCGGAATACAGGTCGCGATAGGTGGCTTCGTTGCGCAGGTAGACGCGAATGAGGTCTTCGAAATAGGTGCCTTTTTCGCGCTCGGACGCGGAGGCGTGGCGATAGGTGTTCAGCAGGTCCTGCAGTGCGCTCATGCGTCCGGGTTCCATCGAAAGAAGCGGCCAAGGGCCGTGACGCATTTTGGCATGGGGGGCGAGGGGTGTGACCCGGCGGTTGTTGCAGGGGCAGGGCGAAGAGCGCCCCTCATCCGGCGCTTCGCGCCACCTTCTCCCCGTGCGGGGCACGGGGAGAAGAACCTGCCCCAGACTTGATCCGGGGTGGCTAAGGCCGGAGGAGAGGCAGGAGCCGCTGCACAGTTGATTTAGTAGCGTGGTCGGCATTGCTGCCGCAGCGATCCTGGCTCTCGCCGATGGCGAGAACCGGGCTACGAAAGCGCTTGGTTGGGTTCTGGGTGCTCGAAGCGCAGTGGCTGGGGCTCTGAGCATCATCGTTGAGCCTCGATGCGTCATCGGCGGTGCTTGGATCTTCAGCGTCGAAGCGCTGATGCTTCAATGTCGAAGCTCCGGGCCTCAACGTCGAAGCGGCTTGCCCCGGCATCGCAGCGACCAGCCTCGACGGTGAAGAAAAAAGCATCGCCGCCTTGGCTTGGCAACTTCGCGCGTGGTGCCGCAAGCTTCGGCGATGGTGAAAATTTCATCATCGCTGAGGCTTCAGAGCCCCGGCGGCGGTGAAATGCACATCAGCGCCGGTGTTCGCGATGGCATGTCCTGGGCGCGGAACATCAAATCCTCGGGAGGGGCAGGGCATGCCCATGGCAAACAAAAAAACCGACCTGCTTGCGCAGATCGGTTTTCCGTATGTCTTCCGTGTTGCCTGGCAAATGAAACCAGCAGGATCGGACAAGTAGTTGATGGATATGGTGGGCGGTGCAGGGTTCGAACCTGCGACCCTTGCCGTGTGAAGGCAATGCTCTACCGCTGAGCTAACCGCCCGATGTTCCGGCCGGCCATTTTACGGAGCCGGGCGGGTGGAGGCAAGCCGTCATTTTCGGGCGGCTTGCCGGCGACAGGGGCGGTCACTCCAGCTGCGATTTGGCGTAGGCCGCGTCCAGAGCCTCCATGGCGTCCACGGGTTTGCACTTGGCGGCCTTTTCGTAGGCGGCTGCGGCGTCGTCTTCCTTCTTGTCGCCGTGCAGCAGCATCAGCAGGTTGCCGTGTTCGATATGGGCGATGGGCGAGGCCGGGGTGAGTTTTAGAACTTCCTTGATGTGCTTTTCGGCTTCGGCGGCTTTCGCGCCGTAGGTGAGGCCGCCGATCATGGCGCCGATCTTGGAGATGATCTCGGCGTGGTACAGCGCCATCGCGGTATGGGCCTCGGCATGCTTGGGGGCCAGCTTCAGCGCGGTATCCAGCGATGCGCGGACCTTGCCGGCGATGCCGTCCTTCAGCGCCTTGGCGATCGACAGCTTCTGGCTGTAGCGGCCCAGCGCGAAAGCGTGGCGGTAGTGACTGTTGGCGTCGTCGGGCAGTGCCTTGATGGCGGCTTCCGCGAGCTTGGCCCCCTGTTCGAAGCGCTTGAGCTTTTCGGCATCGGCATCCACCAGATAGGTCGTATGGATGCCGATGGCCTTGACCGCGACCGAGGCGCCGACCGGGCCGAGGGCTTCGCCTGCGTCGAAGGCGGCCTTGAAATCGCCGTGGTGGAAGCTGCGCCAGGCATCCTGCAGCGCTTTCGCCAGTGCGGCGGCGTCCAGGCCCTTCGGCGCGGCCTTGCCGGCGGCTTTGATCAATGCAGCGGCGCGTTTCTCGTCCGGGAAGGGCTCGCAGTCGCCTGCGTGCAGCTTGGACCAGTCTTTCTTCAGCGCATCGCCGGCATAGGCGAAGGCTTTGGCGTCGTGCGGGAAAGCGGCCCAGTCGTTTTTGGCCATGTGTCGCGTCCTCTCGATGGAAGCGGGCAGCATCCCGCGACTCGCGATGCGAGGCAAGCCCCGACCATACGGGCTAGTGTGTTTGCTCGGCGCGGGCCGCGCATGCTGATGTCATCCAAAGCCGGTTTGCCGGCGCCCCGCAACGGAGACTCCCCATGGCACGCAAGAAAATCACCCGCACCGCTTCCGACGCGACGCCGCGTCATTTCTGGCTCGCCGGCCTCGGCCTGGCGGTCATCGCCCAGCGTCAGACCGCCGCTGCCGCGACCCAGGCCGTCGATCGCGTCGTCCGGACCCGCCGTCAGGCCGTGGCCGCCGTCGGACAGGTGCAGTCGAAGCTGATCGAAACCGCAGGCCAGGTGCGCGGCCGTCTCGAAGCCGGCGCGGCCCAGTTGGGCAGCACATTTGAAACCACGCTGGCGCCGCTGGTGGCCCGGTTCAGGCCGGGGAAGGCCAAGCGCGTCGTGCGTCGCGGCCGCAAGCCGGGGTCGAAGAACGTACGACGCACCGTCAAGAAGGTCACGGCCAAGCGCGCGCGCAAGGCTTGATCGATCCGCGTTGGGCATCACGAAGAAAGGGCGCCGATGGGCGCCCTTTCTTCGTTCCACTTCCTGGTAAGACCGATGCCGTGAATCACGGCCGACGACGCATCGCCATTGATCGATTGGAAACAGTCGACGGCACAGGCAGTCAGCGGCGATCGCCCGACATCTACAGCGGTTGTCGAATAAATCAGGGAATCTGACAGCCGTTGCGGATCAGACAATCTTCATAAGCCGCATAACAGGTCGCGAACGGGATGCCGGAGGCGCGACACTGGTTGTATTGCTGGTAGCAGGTGTTCCTGCGGCATGCGGCATCGGCGAGCGCCGAGGCGGTCAGCAGGACGAACGCGGTGGCGGCGAGGGTGGTTTTGAGCAGCTTGCGCTTCATTGCGTAATTCCTTCCGATGGATGCCCCTGCGCGCTCACCATAGCGCGGGTGGCGAACCGCATTTCTTGTCGGGCAGCACGTTTTCGCGTGGCCGGACAGCGGAGGAAGTGGTCTGACCGCTAAGGACTCAGTCCTGATAGGCGCGGATCAGCGTGTTCAGATGCATGCGCTCGGCGTCGCGCAGGAACGGCGCCAGCAACATCATCACCTGGATGATGCCCTGGCGGATGGCGACCTGTTCGTCGCGGTCGCCGCGGGCGGCGGAGTAGTTGAGCCAGAACGTGGACAGCACCAGCACGTTGGTGGCGGCGGCGTTCAGTTCGTCCGCCGAGGCGCGCATGATGCCGGCCTGCGACAGGCCGCGCATGACCAGATGCGCACGTTCGTCAGCGCGCTTGAGGATGCGCGCGAAGCGCATGCGCATGCGCCGGTTTCGGCTGAGGATCTCGACCAGATCGCGGTACAGGAAACGGTAGTCCCAGATGCACTCGAAGATGAGGTGCAACTGCAGCCAGATGTCCTCCAGCTCCGGCAGTCGGCCGCTGGGCGCGGCCAGCGCGTTGTCCATGCGCTCCTCGTAGCGCGCGAACAACTGCTCGATGATGTCGTCCTTGTTGCGGAAGTGGTAGTAGAGATTGCCGGGGCTGATCTCCAGTTCGTCCGCGATGTGGTTGGTCGTGACGTTGGGCTCGCCCTGCGTGTTGAACATCGCAAGCGAGGTGTCGAGGATCCGCTGTCGCGTCTGGCGCGCCATCGAGGAGGTGTCGTCTCAGCCCGGACGGGGCGACGTCAGCCGGCCAGTTTCTTCACCAGATCGACGTATTTCTTCTTGGCATCGTCCTGATCGGTGCCCTTGAGTTTGGCCCAGGCTTCGTACTTGGCGGTGCCCACGAAATCGAAGAAGCCGGGCTTCGCGCCGCTGACATCGCCTTCGGAGCCCTGCTTGAACAACGCATACAGCCGCAACAGCGTGTCGTTGTCGGGGCGTTCCGCCAGGCTCTGGATATCCTTCGCGGCTTGTTCGAAACGGTTCTGCAGATCGGACATGTTGAATCCCTCCCGTGAGGCGGGCATGACAGCATGGCCGGTGTGGCCGGTCAATACGAGGCCGCATGGGCCATTGTCGCCGAGGGTCGTTTCCGGTCGCGCGGCCGATGCGGTTTCGACCCGGCACCCTACGGCTGCGGATTGTTCTTGGCCGCCGGCTCTGGCAACTTAGCCGCTACGGACCGCGCCGCGGTCCCGGAACCATGCAAGGGACACCGAGCAGGTTCTACTCTCATGAGGGCGAGGACATGAGTTATTTCGTTACCGGCGCGACCGGGTTTCTGGGCCGTTTTCTGGTCGGCAACCTGTTGAAGCGCAAAGGCACGGTGTATGTGCTGGTGCGCAAGGATTCGCAGAAGAAATACGATGCGTTGGCCAAGAAAATGGCCTGGGACCCGAAGCGGGTAGTGCCGGTGCACGGCGATATGACTGCGGCGAACTGCGGTTTGACGGCTGCCCAACTGAAGACGCTGACAGGCAAGATCAAGCATTTCTTCCATCTGGCTGCGGTCTACGACCTCACCGCGAGCGCCGAAAGCCAGCGCAAGGCCAACGTCGACGGCACTCAGAATGCGTTGGACTTGGCCGCTGCGATCGGCGCGGGTTGCTTCCATCACACCAGTTCGATCGCCGCCGCGGGCATGTACCCCGGCGTCTTCCGCGAAGACATGTTCGACGAAGCGGAGGGTCTGGACGACCCGTATCTGCGCACCAAGCACGATTCCGAGGGGCTCGTGCGCAAGGAAAAGCGCATCAAATGGCGGATCTACCGTCCGGGCATGGTCGTCGGTCACTCGCAGACCGGCGAAATGGACAAGATCGACGGCCCGTACTATTTCTTCACCTTCCTCAAGAAACTGCGCGAAATGCTGCCGCCGTGGATGCCCACGCTCGGTATCGAGGGCGGGAGGATCAACGTGGTGCCGGTGGATTTCGTGGTCGACGCCATGGACCATATCGCGCACAAGCCCAAGCTCGACGGTCATTGCTTCCATCTGGTCGATCCGGAGCCGATGCGCGTCGGCGAGGTGCTGAACACCTTCGCCCGCGCCGGTCACGCGCCGGAAATGACCATGCGCCTGGACGCGCGGATGTTCGCGTTCGTGCCCAGCGGCGTCCGCGGCGCGGTGGGCAACCTGCCGCCGATCAAGCGTTTCATCGGCATGCTGCTGCGCGACTTCAAGATTCCGAAGGAAGTGCTGAAATTCATCACCTATCCCACGCGCTTCGACAACCGCGAGACCGAGCGCGCGCTCAAGGGCAGCGGCATTTCCGTACCGAAACTCGAAGGCTATGCCTGGCGGCTGTGGGACTACTGGGAGCGCCACCTCGATCCGGATCTGTTCATCGATCGCACCTTGAAGGGCAAGGTCAAGGGCAAGGTGGTGGTGATCACCGGCGGATCGTCGGGTATTGGTTTGTCGACCGCGGAGCGCGTGGCCGAAGCCGGCGCGACCACAATCATCGTCGCCCGCGGGGAGGAAGAACTGTTCAAGGCCCGCGATGCGATGAAGAAAACGGGCGGCAAAGTCTTCGCCTACACCGCCGACCTCGCCGACATGGCCGACTGCGATCGCCTGGTCGCGGCCATCCTCAAGGATCACGGCCACGTCGATATCCTGGTGAACAACGCCGGCCGCTCGATCCGCCGTTCGATCGAACTGAGCTACGACCGTTTCCACGACTTCGAGCGCACGATGCAGCTGAATTATTTCGGCTCTCTGCGCCTGATCATGGGCGTGATGCCGACGATGATCCAGCGCCGCAAGGGCCACATCATCAATATCAGTTCGATCGGCGTGCTCGCCAGTTCGCCGCGGTTCTCCGCCTATGTCGCTTCGAAGGCGGCACTGGACGCGTTCAGTCGCTGCGCCCAGGGCGAGCTGTCGGGCAAGGGCATCAGTTTCACGACCATCAACATGCCGCTGGTCCGCACGCCGATGATCGCGCCGACCAAGATGTACGAAAGCGTGCCGACGTTGAGCACCGACGAGGCCGCGGACATGGTGGTGAAGGGCATCATCGAGAAACCCAGCCGCATCGCGACGCGTCTGGGCATCTTCTCGGCGCTGCTCAACGCGGTGGCGCCCAAGGCCTATGAGGTGATCATGAGCACCGCGTTCGAGCTGTTCCCGGATTCGGCCGCGGCCAAGGGCGACCGCAAGGCGCTGAAGGAAGCCCAGCCCAGCCAGGAGCAGATCGCGTTCGCATCGCTGATGCGCGGCGTGCACTGGTAAGGCGGGGCGAAACGCGAAGCGGATCGCCGAGCGAATCGCGAAAACACGAAAGGCAGCCGCGAGGCTGCCTTTCGTTCGAGATCTTCGCTGCAACCGGAAACGACGAACGCTTTCCACCAGGCAAAAGAAACCCGCCAACCTGAAGCCGTGAGGGGAGGGGAGCTACGGCATTCGTTGCGGGCTGGCGGGTCAAGAAGCGGCCGATGGCCGCCTAACGGAGCATCGCTTTCGCGACACGAGAGAGCGCGTTGGAGCTGTAGCGGTCGATCCGATCGGAGTGAGCGAGGCGGGGCAACGGAGGTTGCCCGGCTTCGTTCATTCGCGCGTTGGGAGATTATTCCTTCGGCGCAGCGTTCTTGCGGGCGCGCTTGGCCGGGGCCTTCTCGGCGGCTTTAGGCGCTTTCGCCGCCTTGGGAGCCTTGGGGGCTTTCGCGACTTTGGCAGCCTTGCGCGGCGCGGCGGCCGGTTTGCCGCCCTGGCGACGCAGTTCGGCGGTCAGGGCTTCGACGCGGCTGCTGAGATCGTTGAGATCATCGCGACTTGGGACGCCCAGCTTGACGAGGGCGCGCTGCACGCGGTCTTCAAAGACTTTTTCCAGCTTGTCCCAGGTATCGGTGGCGCGCTCGCGGGCCTGACCGACGCGGTTTTCGACCACATCGCGGACCACTTCGGCGCGGCCGCCGGCGAACTTGCGCATGGTCTGCTCCAGACCCATGCCTTCCTTCACCAGACCTTCGAACAACTTGGTGCCTTCGGCCTGCGCGCGAGAGAAGGCGCCAACGCCAGCGAGCCAGATCTGCTGCGCGGATTCGCTCAGCGACTTGGACATGCGCTCGGCATGCGCCTGCGCATCGTCGGATTTCGCGGTGGTCTTCTTTGCGGTGGTTTTCTTGAACTTGGCCATGAGCCCTCCAAAGCGGGCGCGTAATCGATTGCGCAGCAGAATGGAGGAGTTGTCTAGAGTATTCACACAAGGAATCGGAAGCGGATCGCGATAGCGCATCGCGTCGCCGCCGACGGAACGGACGGCGGTCGATCCGTTGCCGCGGTCGATCAACGACGGCGCTTGATCAGCTGCGCTCGCGACGTTTGATCAGATGCTCGGTCTCGTCCAGCGCACGGCGCAGGCGGGCGGTGGTCTCGGTGCTGCGCGGCGGCGCCTTGCCGAGGTTGCTGAGCACCGTGCGATGCTTGTCGTTCAGCACTTCGTCGCGCAGGCGGATGCCGTGCGCTTCCAGCACCGGGCGCAGGGATTCGGCGCGGTTGCGCAGATCCTGCAGGGTGTTGCGGTAGCCGAGCTGGCAAACCCGGCGCCGGTTGAAGAAGCTGAAGGCATTGGTGAAGAACATCTCGCCGTCGTTGGAATTCGGCTCGAAGATCAGCTGGTCGACGCCCGGGTACTGCTGCGCGTATTTCGCCAGGCCCACCTGCATGCGCGATTGCAGCAGGGTACGGAAGGTCTGCGACATCACCGCCGGCAGGCCGCCCTGCCAGATCCGGTGGGGATCGAATTCGCCGCGACGCCCGGCATCGCTGTCGACCTGGGTCGAATCGAACGGCACCAGCGGATTGATGCCGATCAGCAGATCGATGCCGCGTTCCAGCAACACTGAGGCATGCATGGTCCGGCGCAGCGCGCCGTCGACGTAGTGGCGGCCGCGCACTTCCACCGGCGGGTACAGACCCGGCAGCGCAGCGCTGGCCTGGACGGCCTTGGAGATCGGGATGTCCGTCCACTCGCCGGCGCCGAAGCGCACGGCTTCGCCGCTGTCGAGATCCACAGCGACCACGTACAGCTCGCGATCGAGCTGGCGGAAATCGTTGCTGCGGCCGCGACGCGAGAAGATTTCGCGCAGGAAGCGCTCGATCTCGGAGTTGTCGAACAGCCCGGCCGGCACCAGCCCGCCGAAACGCTGCATGAGGTCAGACAGTCGCGAATCGCGCGGGTTGAGCAGCAGGCTGCTCCACCATTCCACGGTGAGCCGGGGCAGCGCCGATGCGCGGCGTGCGTATTCCGCGAGGGCCGGTCGCAGGAAGGTTTCCGGCCGGAAACGCACATCGTCGCTGTCGCCGGTAATGAAGATCCGGCACATTTCGGCGGTCGACATGCGATTGACCAGACCGGCGGCGAGGAATGCGCCGCTGCTGACGCCGACGTAGCAGTCCATGCGGGTGAGGTCGATGCCTTCCAGCGCATCGTCGAGCGCGCGCAGGGCGCCCAGTTCGTACATCGCGCCGATCGGGCCGCCGCCGGCAATGGCGAGGCCCACCCGTGCGGTGGTCGGGGCGGGTGATTTGGCAGGGGATTTGCGCTTGCCGGATTTGGCCTGGACCGGACGCCGGGCGGCGTGGAGTGAGAGCATGCATGACGATACGGTGGGGAATGGTCCGAGTGTAGCGGAAAGCCGAAGACGCGGCGCTTGCACCTTGGTCGGATTGCCCGATGGTTTTGATGGGTCGATTCAAGCGATTGATCCGCAAGAAGAAAGTGGATCATCGGCTGTATGCGGCATGCAAGGTGCTTGCCGTGCGGCGATGCGCGAACGATGATCGTCGCCGATGAAGATCGTCACTCCAGACCTAGCGCACGGCCGGCGACGGCTCGACAAACGAACATTGAGCGTGCTGCTGGCACGCAGGTTGGCGTGGCACGACGCGGTCCACGACCCCGTGCGCGAGCCGCGCAACAATCTGCGCTGGCTGCCCGAACTGCGGCGCTGGCAGGCCGAGCGCCTCGCCAACAGCTTCGAGGGTTTCATGCACGACCCGAAGCGCAAACCCGCCGCGGAATTCTTCCTGACCGATCTGTACGGCGACCGCGATTTCAGTCGCCGCGACGCCGATATCGCCCGGGTGGTGCCGAGAATGCAGCGGCTGCTGCCGCAGACGTTGCTGGAAACGCTGGCCGATGCGATCGAACTGGGCGTGCTCAGCCATGCTTTCGATCTGCGGATGGCCGAAGCGTTGCAGCGGCTGGCGCCGCGCCGGACCACACTGGACGACGCGCTCTACGGTCGCGCCTATCGCGAGGTGGGTCTGAAACGGCTGCGGTCGCATCAGATCGATCTGATCGTGGTCGCCGGGTATGGGTTGGGGCATGCGCTGCGCGGGCGCGGCGTCGCGACCCTGCTCAGCGTGCTGCGCGGGCCGGCGCGCGCGGCCGGCTTCGGCGAGTTGCAGTCGTTCTTGGAGCGGGGCTTCGGGGCTTACGCCAAACTGGACGATGTGGCGGCCTTCATCGCCGACATCGAACGCAGCGAGCGCGAAATCGCGCGCCGGCTGTTCGCCGCTCATCCGCAGCCGTTCGCGCCGCTGGATGAAGTGCGCGAAGCTGGCGCGAAGCCGGCGCGCATACGCAACAGGTGATGCCGGGATTGGCGATCCCGGAATGCATCGAATCAAGTCGGAGTCGTTGTTGCCGCGGCCTGCGATGGAACTATTCCGGTCCAGCGCGCAGCCCCGCACGAATGCGACGCCCGGCTGCGGCCTGGATGCGGATACGTCCGCTCCGGATCAGGTGAACCGTTCGTCCAGCACCCGGCGAATTTCCTTTTCGATCGGTCCCTGGAATGCGGAGACCAGAAAGCCGAGTTTCGCGGTGACCTGAAGTTCCTTGGGCAACAGCGAGATCTTGCCGTCGACGCCGGAGCGGCTGAAACGCATGTCGTCGCCGTCCCACGCGTAATCGAACTCGAAGCGTTCGGCGAGTTTCTTGGCCACTTCTTCCACCGCTTTGCGCGCCTTGGCGTGCGGCAGCGAATGCGAATGGCGGATATCGATCGACATGGGGTTCTCCTGGGCCGGTATCCGGCGGTGTTGTCGGGTATTGTGCTGACTGACGGCCGCCGTTCCAAGGCCCGAAGCCCGGCACCCATGGTAGATTGCGGCCGCATGGAAGGTTTGAAACTCCGTTTTCCCGAACACCACCACCCCGAAATGCCGCTCGGCACCGGCGTGCACGCCATCGGCCGCATCGGCGATACCGTCGGGCTGGTGGGCGATGATGAAGCCCCGTCGATCCGGCTGTTCGTCGACCGCCGCGGCGTCTGGATGACCGTCGCCGATGGCGCGCGCGGCATTCACGTCAACGGCCGTCCGGTCCAGCGCATGGCGATGCTGCGGCTGGGCGATGCGATCTATCTGGATGGGGTCGAAATGCTGCTGGTCTCGACCCGCGGCGTGCAGGCGCTGCCCGATGCGCTGCGTCATGTCCCCGGCGAATTCCGCGGCGACTGCCGGGTGCTGGTACGCGGCGTCGGCGGCCGCTACCACGGCCGCAGTTTTACCCTGGAGGCGCCGCGGCTGGTCGGTCGCAGCGACGAGGCCGATATCCGCATCGAAGACCCGGCCTTCCCCGAGCGTCATGCGCGGATCGAGATGATCGGCAACCAGGTCGTACTGCGCGATTTCGGCAGCGGCGACGGCAGCGTGGTCAACGGCGAACCGATCCGCGATGCGCTGTTGTCGCCGGGCGATCAGATCGTGTTCGATGTGCACCACCGTTTCGTGATCGAAGCGCCGGCCAGCAATACGTCGCAGCTGACGCGGGTCGCGGCCGCTGAAGATGCTGCCGAAGCCCTGCCGGCTCCGCGCCGTCGCGGCCGGCGCCTGCCGTGGCTGTTGCTGGCGGCGGCGCTGCTGGCGTCGGTGATCGCCGCGCTATTGCTGTTGGGCGGCGATTGACGGCGTCGCCGCCGAAACCCGTTTCCGCCACCACTTCCAGAGCCGCCAGCCCAGCAACAGGGCGAGGATGCCGGCATACAGCGCCGGCTCGCGGATGTCGGATTTCACCAGCCACCAGAAGTGCAGCACGGCCAGCACGCCGATGGCGTAGACCAGCTTGTGCAACAGCCCCCAGCGCCGGCCGAGACGCCGGATCCAGCCCTGCGTCGAGGTGATGGCCAGCGGCACCAGCAGCAGCCAGGCGGCGAAGCCGACGGTGATGTAGGGGCGTTTGGCGATCTCTTCGAAGATCTGCAGCCAGTAACCGCGCAGGTCCAGGCCCAGATAGGCCGCGAAGTGCAGGGTGGCGTAGGCGAAGGCGTATAGCCCGAGCATGCGCCGGAAGCGCAGCACCACGGTCTGGCCCGTCAACTGCCGCAGCGGCGTGACCGCGAGCGCGATCATCAGGAAGCGCAGCGCCCAGATCCCGAGCCGATGCTCGACTTCGGCCACGGGATCGGCGCCGAGCGCATCGCTGCCGGTCCTGAACACGTCCCAGAACTGCCAGGCCAGGATCGCCAGGGGCGTCAGGCACAGGGCGTGGACGAGGGTTTTGGCGGCGATGAGGCGGGGCGAGCGTTTGGACATCAGGTGGTTTCAGCAGTCGTTGCAATTAGAGATGTCATCCCGAACCCCGGCGTTATCGGGGTGAGGGATCTGCTGTTCTGAGACGTGGAGAAAAAGCAGATCCCTCGCCTTCGGCGTCGGGATGACAGTATTTGTATGGTCCGTCAGAACCACTTCTTCAGATCGAGACCCTTGTACATCCCCGCGACTTGTTCGGCGTAACCGTTGAACATCCTGGTCGGGATGCGCTCGGCGAACAGCTTGCTGGCGGTGCCGCTGATCCGGCGCTCGCTTTTCTGGCTCCAGCGCGGATGGTCCACGTTCGGATTGACGTTGCTGAAGAACCCGTATTCCGACGGCTGCAGATCGTTCCAGGCGGTCGGCGGCATCTTCTCGACGAAGCTGATGCCGACGATCGATTTGATGCTCTTGAAGCCGTATTTCCACGGCACGATCAGCCGCACCGGGGCGCCGTTCTGCTGCGGCATGGGCTTGCCGTACAGGCCGGTAGCCAGCAGCGCCAGCGGATGCATGGCCTCGTCGATCCGCAGGCCTTCGCGGTACGGCCAGTCGATCGAGTCGTAGCGCACGCCGGGCATCTGCTTCGGGTCGGCCAGACTGGTGAAGGCGACATACTTGGCTTTCGAAGTGGGCTGGAACTGCTTCAGCACATCGCCCAGCGGCACGCCCAGCCACGGGATCACCATCGACCAGCCCTCGACGCAGCGCAGGCGGTAGATGCGTTCCTCCGGTTTCAGGCCCTTGAGCAGATCGGTCAGGTCCAGTTTGCCGGGCTTGGCGCATTCGCCGGAGACCGAAATGGTCCATGGCTTGGTGCGCAGGGTCTTGGCGGCCTGCGAGGGATCGGCCTTCCCGGTGCCGAACTCGTAGAAGTTGTTGTAAGTGGTCACGTCTTCCAGCCGGGTGAGTTCCTCGGTGGTCCGGAAGCCGGACTTCAGCTGCGCCGGGCTGGCCCTGGTCTTGGGCGGCGGCGGGGGCTCGGCCTCGGCGCAGCCCGACAGGGCCAGCGCCGGGGCGGCGGCCAGCAGGCCGATCAGGCGGCGGCGGTCGCGATAGATCGCCTCGTCGGTGATCTCGGAGGCCGGGATGCGCAGGGCGTCGCGCAGGGACGAGGGGAGGGGCATGGGCATGTCCATCGAGCATGAAGGGTCCGACTATAAGACGGTCGAAGTAAGCATTCGGTTGCGCGGCATCTGCAAATTTCTTTTCGGCATCCCCGCACCCTCCCAAAACGATGCTGCGCTGCGGCATACTCGGCGCCCACCCCCTACCCACGGAATTCCGATGTCGCGCGCCTTCAACTTCAGTGCCGGTCCCGCCACCCTGCCCGAGAGCGTCCTCCGCCAGGCCCAGGACGAGATGCTGGAGTGGCGCGATTCGGGCGCGTCCATCGTCGAACACAGCCACCGCGGCCCGGAGTTCATCCAGGTCGCGGCCGAGGCCGAAGCCGACCTGCGCACGCTGATGTCGATTCCCGACGATTACGCGGTGCTGTTCCTCGGCGGCGGCGCCACCACCCAGCAGGCGCTGATTCCGCTGAACTTCGCCGCGCCGGGCCAGGCCGCCGATTACGTGGTCAGCGGCCACTGGGGCAAGACCGCGATCAAACAGGCCAAGCCTTACGTCGATCTGCGCGTGGCCGCGACCAGCGAAGCCGGCGGTTTCCGCGACGTTCCGGCGCGCGACAGCTGGCAGCTCTCGGCCGACGCCGCGTACGTCCACATCACCGCCAACGAAACCATCCACGGCGTCGAATTCCGTGACACGCCCGACGTCGGCGACGTGCCGCTGGTGGCCGATTTCAGCTCCAGCATCGCCTCGGAGCCGGTCGACATTTCCAAATACGGCGTGATCTACGCCGGTGCGCAGAAGAACCTCGGCCCGGTCGGCATCACCGTGGTGATCGTGCGCCGCGATCTGCTGGAGCGCAGCGGCCAGGGCATTATTGGTCAGAGCCGCGCCGACATCTTCAACTACGCCTCGCACCTCAAGGGCGAGTCGATGCTCAACACGCCGCCGACCTGGAACTGGTACATGCTCGGCCTCAACGTGAAGTGGATGCTGGCCGAAGGCGGCGTCGCCGAATTCGCCCGCCGCAGCGCCGAGAAATCCGCGCTGTTGTATTCGGCGATCGACGGCTCCGGCGGCTATTACCGCAACGAAGTCGCCGCCGCCGCGCGTTCGCGCATGAACGTGCCGTTTTTCCTCCACGAGGAAGCCCTGGACAAGCCCTTCCTGTCCGAAGCCAAGGCCGCTGGCCTGATGGCGCTGAAGGGACACCGCGCGCTCGGCGGCATGCGCGCTTCGATCTACAACGCGATGCCGGTCGAAGGCGTGAAGGCATTGGCGGATTTCATGCGGGAGTTCCAGCAACGCCATGGCTGAACAACGCAAGCGCGGCGGCACCGCGAAGCCGGTCAAACGGCCCGTGAAGTCAGCCGCGAAAGCTGGGACCAAGCCGACGGCGAAGGCCGCCAAGCCCAAAGCCGCGAAAGCGCAGGCCGTGGCCAAGGGCTCGGTGGAGATTCCGCTCGACGCCCAGGGCAAGCCCGATCTGCTGTCGGTGCGCACCCAGATCGACGGCATCGATCGCGAGATCCAGAGCCTCATCGCCGAACGCGCCTTGTGGGCACATCAGGTCGGCAAGGCCAAGGGCAAGCTCGCGGCCGCGGTCGATTACTACCGCCCCGAACGCGAGGCGCAGGTGCTGCGTCGCGTGGTCGACCGCAACGAAGGCCCGCTGTCGGACGAAGTGTTGGTGCGGCTGTTCCGCGAAATCATGTCCGCGTGTCTGGCCCAGCAGGAGCCGCTGCGCGTGGGCTTCCTCGGTCCCGAGGGCACGTTCTCGCAGCAGGCGGTCTACAAGCACTTCGGCCACTCGGCCAAAGCGCTGCCGCTGGCGACGGTGGAGGAAGTCTTCGACGAAGTCGCCGCCGGCCACGCCGATTTCGGCGTGGTGCCGGTGGAGAACTCCGGCACCGGCACCATCCAGTCCACGCTCGATCTGTTCCTGGCTTCGAATCAGAATGCATCGCCGCTGATGATCTGCGGTGAAGTGGAACTGCGCGTTCACCAGTACCTGCTGTCGCGCACCGGCCATATCGAAGATATCGAACGGGTGTATTCGCACGCCTTGTCGCTGGCGCAGTGCAAATCCTGGCTGCGGCAGAACCTGCCGAAGGTCGAGAAGCACGCGGTCGTCAGCAACGCCGAAGCCGCCCGCCGCGCGCGCAACGCCGACGACGCCGCGGCCATCGCCGGCGAGAACGCGGCCCATGCCTACGGCCTGAAAGTGGTGGCCGGCCCGATCGAAGACCGCGCCGACAACACCACCCGCTTTCTGGTGATCGGCCGTGCCTCGTTCCCGACGTCGGGCAACGACCGCACCTCGCTGCTGGTGTTCATCCGCGACCAGCCTGGCGCGCTGTACAAGATCCTAGAACCGCTGGCGCGGCGTTCGATCAGCATGAACCGCATCGAATCGCGGCCTGCGCACGGCAAGCTGTGGCAGTACGCGTTCTTCATCGACGTCAGCGGCCACGCCGACGAGTCGCCGCTGAAGGACGCGCTGGCCGAGATTGACAAGTTCGCCGGCGACGTGCGCGTGCTGGGGTCTTATCCGGTGGCGGTGCCGTAAGGCTGTTCTCCCGGAAGCTGGAGTCCGATAGGGCATTACGACCCATGTCATCCCGAATCCCCGGCTTCATCGGGGTGAGGGACCTGTTTCTGTCTGGATGTTCTGCTTCGATGCATCTTCACAGCAGGTCCCTCGCTTTGCTCGGGATGACAACGGGCTCCGCCGCGGGTTTTTGCGACATCCGATCCTTGAATATGGTCATCGGCAATTTTCAATGAAACACACCGATCACGCGTCCGAAACCTTCTTCTCCGCGCTCGCCCAACCCGGCATCCAGCGCCTGCGCGCCTACGATCCCGGCCACGATCTGGTCGCGTTCCGGCGCCGGTTCAAAGATCAGCACCTGATCGAACTCGGCTCGAACGAAAACCCCTACGGCCCCAGCGCGAAGGCCAAGGAAGCCGTGCTCGGCACGATCCACGACAGCTTCCGTTATCCCGATCCGCTCGGTGCCGACCTCAAACGCGCGCTCGCCGCGAAGCATGGCGTCGACGCCGCGTCGATCCTGCTCGGCAACGGCTCGCACGAGCTGTTGATGCAGTTCGCGCAGGTGTTCGCTGGGCCGGGGGTCGATGTGGTGGCGTCGCAGTTCGGTTTCGCGGTGTACGCCATCGCCGCGCAGGCCGCTGGCGCGACGCTGCGGGCTGCGCCGTGCAACGCAGACGATCACGCGATGCCGCGCGGTCACGATCTCGACGCGATCGCAACTGCGATCACCGATACGACGCGGCTGGTTTATCTCGCCAACCCGAACAATCCGACCGGCACCTGGTACGCCGCCGATGCGTTCGCCGCGTTCATGGCGCGCATTCCGGCGGATGTCGTGGTGGTGGTCGACGAGGCTTACGCCGAATTCGTCGGCGCCCCGGAATGGGCGTCGGCGCTGACATCGCAAAACCAGTATCCGAATCTGATCGTCGCCCGCACCTTCAGCAAGGCCTATGCGCTGGCGGGACTGCGCGTCGGTTACGCCATCGCCCATCCCGGCCTGATCGCGGTGATCGAGCGCGTCCGCGAGAGTTTCAACGTCAACAGCGCGGGTTTGGCCGCCGCCGAAGCCGCGCTGGGCGACGACGAACATCTCGCCTGGGTGATCGCGCGCAACGCCGAGCAGCGCGAAACGCTCGCGTCCGCGCTGCGCTCACGTGGTCTGACGGTGTTCCCGTCGCAGACCAATTTCCTGCTCACGCAGTTCGCGGCGCCGGGCGACAACGCGCGCGTCGCGAAGATCGAAGCGGCGCTGTGCGAGATCGGCATCGTGCTGCGGCCGATGATCGGTTACGGCCTCGGCCACTGCCTGCGCATCACCGTCGGCAACGCCGACGAAAACCGGCGCCTGCTGGCCGGACTCGACAAGGTACTGGCATGAGCGGCATGGACAAGAAGGACTGGATCGTCGGAGTGGGCGCGCCGCTGCAGGGCCGCATCCGCGTGCCCGGCGACAAGTCGGTATCGCACCGCGCGATCATGCTCGCTTCGCTGGCCGAAGGCGTGTCGCGGATCGATGATTTCCTCGAAGGCGAGGACACCCGCGCCACTGCGGCGGTATTCCAGCAGCTCGGCGTGAAGATCGAAGCACCGTCACCGCAGTCGCGGATCGTGCACGGCGTCGGCCTGCGCGGACTGCGCGCCAGCGCCGATGCGCTGGACTGCGGCAACGCCGGCACCGGCATGCGTCTGCTCGCAGGCGTGCTGGCGGGGCAGGCGTTCGACACCACGCTCATCGGCGACGCTTCGCTGTCGAAGCGGCCGATGCGGCGGGTGATCGATCCGCTGATGACCATGGGCGCGCGCATCGACAGCGACGCCGGCGGCCTGCCGCCGCTGCGCATCCGCGGCGGCGCTGCGCTGCGCGGCATCGACTACGAACTGCCGGTCGCGAGCGCGCAGGTGAAGTCGGCGCTGCTGCTGGCCGGGCTGTACGCCGACGGCGACACCACCGTGCGCGAGCCGCATCCCACCCGCGATTACACCGAGCGCATGCTGTCGGCGTTCGGCTGGCCGATCGAATTCTCGCCCGGTATCGCCCGCGTGCGCGGCGGCGCCGACGCACGTCACGCGCTGCGTGCGACCGACGTGTCGGTGCCGGCTGATTTCTCGTCGGCGGCATTTTTTCTGGTGGCGGCCAGCGTGATTCCCGGCTCCGATCTCACCCTCGAAGCGGTCGGCATGAACCCGCGCCGCACGGGCCTGCTGCACGCACTGCGGATGATGGGCGCCGATATCGTCGAAAGTCATGCGCGCAATCAGGGCGGCGAAGCCGTGGCCGATCTGCGCGTGCGTGCGGCGCAGTTGCAGGGCATCGAGGTGCCCGAGGCGCTGGTGCCGGACATGATCGACGAATTCCCGGCGCTGTTCGTAGCCGCGGCCTGCGCCAGCGGCAACACCCGCGTCAGCGGCGCCGCCGAGCTGCGGGTGAAGGAATCCGACCGCCTCGCGACGATGTCGTCGGCGCTGCGGACGCTGGGCATCCGCGTCGATGAGTTCGACGATGGCGCGGTGATTCATGGCGGCGCATTCGTCCTCGACCCGCAGTCGTCCGTCGTCATCGACAGCCACGGCGACCACCGCATCGCGATGGCCGCCGCCATCGCCGGTCAGCGCTGCCGGGGCGAATTCAGGATCGGCGATATCGCGAACGTCGCGACGTCGTTTCCGGGTTTCGATGCGCTGGCGCGCGGCGTCGGGTTTTCGCTGCGCGAGGCGTAAGCAGAAAATCCTGTCATCCCGAACACGGGTGCAACCCGTGGAGGGACCTGATTGTTACTTCACGTGGCAGCTTCAAGAACGTAGAAGCAGATCCCTCACATGCGTTCGGGATGACAATTTGGGCGTGTGCGGCGCACTGATTCGCGTCTTCTCTGGTCGAGGTTGCCGACATCACGGCGTCGTTGCCAAGGCTCGACGCGTTGATGTGACGGGAGGTTTGTCGCGGCACGAGCTTCAGCGAAACATATTTCTGTCATCCCGAACACGGGCGCAGCCCGTGGAGGGATCTGCTTGTATTGCCGCGTGATGGTGTCGAGAAGTGCGGAAGCAGGTTCCTCACATGCGTTCGGGATGACAGATGAACAACCTGTGTGGATCGAGCGTCGGTTGAAGGCTGCTCAACAAAAGACGATCAACGCCCATCCAGCGCGAATTCGATCGGCACTTCCACCGCGCCGGCTACGGCGCGGCCGTTCTGTTGCGCCGGGCGGAAGCGCCAGCGTTTCGCGGCCTGCACCGCGGCGCGGTCCAGCGATCGCGAGCCGCTGCGCCCGACCACGCTGACCGCGATGGGTTCGCCGTCGGCGCCGACTTCGATCCGGACCACGACCGTGCCGGATTCGCCGTTGCGCAGCGCGTCGGACGGATAGCGCGGGGCGGGTCTGGAGATCGCGACCGGCACGCTGCCCGGGGCAAGCGGGGCGGTTGGCGAGCCCGTGCCCGTCTGCGGCGAACCATCCGCGACGGGGCCCTGTACGGGAGTGCCCACCGGAGAGGGTGCCGCAACCGACGGCGGCGCGGGTCTCGGGTTGCGGAGCGCGTCCTGGGCGGCTTCCGACAGCCCGCTGGCGCTGCGGTCGCCGCTGCCCATGGGTGCGGGCAGGGGCTCGAATATCTGGCCGTCGACGCGCGTGGCCTTGTCTTCGGCGCGATAGAAGTTGCCGTTGTCGCGCATGTCCAGCCAGAGCAGCAGGAACACCAGAAAGCCGACGCCGAATCCGGCGGCCACCATCAGCCATGCGCGGCGCGACAGGCGGACATACGATCGCCACGACGGGCCGGGCGGCGATTTCTGTGGGGGCATGCCTTGCGGCGTCGTGGGCTGGACAGTCGACATGCGTGGGGTCGTAGGCGCGGAGGTGGGGCCGATTGTGGCACGGGTTCCACGGAGCGGCCCACGCGTCCGGGCGGCGTTCAGACCGGGTTTCGGGCGATAATCCGCGTCCCGTCACGCTTCGCGATGCCCCCATGCTCGATCCCGTCCTGCTGCGCAATCAACCCGACGTCCTGGCCGCCCGCCTCAAGGAGACCCGCGGTTACGACCTCGATGTCGCCGTGCTGCAGCAGTGGGAGTCCGAGCGCAAGCAGCTGCAGGTGCGGACGCAGGAGCTGCAGAACCTGCGTAATACGAAATCAAAGCAGATCGGCATGCTCAAGGCCAAGGGTGAGGATGTATCGGCGGTGATGGCCGAGGTCGCCGGTTTCGGCGATGAACTGAAGGCCAGCGAGACACGGTTGGACGAGATCAAGCACGCGATCGAGGCCATTGCGGCGGGTATTCCGAATCTGCCGCACGAGTCGGTGCCGCCGGGTGAGGACGAAGCCGGCAATGTCGAGCAGCATCGTTGGGGCACGCCGCGCGCGTTCGATTTCGAGGTCAAGGATCACGTCGAACTCGGCGCCCGCAACGGCTGGCTGGATGGCGAGACCGCCGCCAAGCTCAGCGGCGCACGTTTTACCGTGCTGCGCGGCCAGTTGGCGCGTATGCATCGTGCGCTGGCGCAGTTCATGCTGGATCTGCATACCGATACGCATGGGTATGAAGAAACCAATGTGCCGCTGTTGGTGAATGCGGATTCGATGCGTGGGACTGGGCAGTTGCCGAAATTTGAAGACGATTTGTTTGCTACGTTCAAACCCATTGAACGAGTTAACGATGAGTATTACCAATTGCCGCTGACTGATGGTTCTCATGACGCAAATAAGAAACTTTTTGATGCTGTTCAAAAATCAAAGAAAAGTGAAGAAACTGATCTTGGTTCCATGGTCGCTGCAATGCATATGTATGCGATTTCATTCCGAGACAAGTTCCTCATCCCCACCAGCGAAGTCCCCCTCACCAACATCGTCCGCGACGAAATCCTCGACGCCGAGCGCCTGCCTTTGCGCATGACTGCGCATTCGATGTGCTTCCGCGCCGAGGCCGGCAGCGCCGGGCGCGATACTCGCGGCTTCATCCGCCAGCATCAGTTCGAGAAGGTCGAACTGGTGACGATCGCCAAGCCCGACGAGAGCGACGCCGAGCACGAACGCATGACCCGCTGCGCCGAGACGGTGCTCGAAAAACTCGGCCTGCCCTATCGCAAGGTGCTGCTGTGCACCGGCGACATGGGGTTCTCGGCGCAGAAGACCTACGACCTCGAAGTCTGGCTGCCCGCGCAGAACACCTATCGCGAAATTTCCTCCTGCTCGAACTGCGGCGATTTCCAGGCGCGACGCATGCAGGCGCGCTGGCGTAATCCCGCGACCGGCAAACCGGAGCTGGTGCATACGCTCAACGGCTCAGGCGTCGCGGTCGGCCGCGCGTTGATCGCAGTGATGGAGAACTACCAGAACGCGGATGGCTCGATCACGGTGCCCGAAGTCCTGCGCGGCTACATGGGCGGTCTCGACAAAATCGCCTGATCCGCCGAAACCTCCCTGCAACGCAACACGGGCCGCAATCGCGGCCCGTGTCGTTTCCAGCATGAGGCGATCGGCTTACTTGCGCCAGATCCCTGCATAGCGCCACACGCCGTCGTCGACGTAGCCGGTGACGCTGCGGGTGAGCATGTCGGCGTCCATCGCGCTGGCCCACTCGGTGCCGTATTGCGTGCTGGTCAGGTCGTGCCGCGCCTTGAACAGGCCCAGCGCCTTCGAGCTCCACACCGCCGCGAACAGCGGCTGGCCGTTGTGGATGTAGGCGTTGACGTAGAGCGGATACCGGCCGGCGGCCTTGTTGGCATCGGTGGCGGTCTGATATTCGGCCGAGGTCATCGTCGATTTCATCTGCCATGCGCCGAAATCGGCTTTCTGGTACATCGCGCTGTAGCGCAGCTGTTCGCCGGACGAGAGCACCGACACATTGCGCGGCAGGTAGCCCAGACCGATCAGGTAGTCGCGGCGATTCTGGTGCTGTTCGAGGTCGTAGTCGACATAGGCGCTGGTCAACGGCCCGGGCGCCTGGGTGTAGACGGTCGCGTAACGCATGCCGTTGGCGGTGTGATAGCTCTCCAGATGGCTGAGGCGGAAGCCGCGGCCGATCATGTCGGCATGCTTCGCGGTGTATCCGGCCACGGTCTGGCCGTGATTCGCGCCCCACAGGAAATCGCTTTGCGGGCGGAAGACGGCGTTGAAATAGGTGTTGGTGCCGCTGTTGAAGCCGTCGACGAATTCGAGCTGATAGCCGCCGAGGATGGCCTGGTCGACCTGGCACTGGTAATCCTGCGCCGCGATGTTGCGCCTGGACACTTCCTTGCCGCCTGGCGCCAGCGCGCCGGGCACGGCACGCGCCTCGTAGGTCGCGTTGTCGACGAAATAGGCGGTGGGAATGCCGCAGATGCGCGGGATGCGGTTGCGCTTGCTGCCGCTGTTGTCGTTGAGGAAGCCGCCGACGAGGGTGAAGGGATCGGTGGCGCGCGGCACGGCGACTTCGAAATGCAGATGGTTGCCGCTGGCGCAGCCGACATCGTCCTCGATGCCCAGCGCGGTGCCGGCGACGACGGACTGGCCCACGCTGCGGCCGGCCGCGGTGCTCGATCCTTTGCGCATATGGCTGTATTTGCTCCATTCGCCGTTGGCGTGCTCTATCCAGAGGTAGTTGTTCTTCTTCGCGCTGGCGGCCACGCCGTCGCAGTCGATCGCCAGGTCGAAGTCCTCTTCGATGAAGCGGATGATGCCGTCGGCGGCGGCGACGATGGTGTAGCTGCTGCCGTTGATGCCGCTCATGTCGATGGCCGCGTTGCTGTCGACGTCGTGCTGGACGTGATCGCGGCCGATCTTCACTTCAGTGCCGTTGGCGTACGGGATCCGGTACACGCCGTCGGACGGATCGACGGCGGACGCGGTAGCGCTGACGCCGGCCAGCAGCAGCCCGGCGGCGATGCCGGCGGAGCGGAGGCGGCCCGTGGATGCGGAAGTGGTGCGGTGTGGCATGTCACGGTGGGGCATGTGGCTGTTGAACACGGTGTTCTCCTGATGGTCGAAACGGGTTGGGGTCGTGGATTCGGTTGGGTTTCGATGGCGGTGTGCGCCGGTGCGCGGCTGCGTCTATCGGTCCGTTGCTACATGAGTCGCAGTGCAGGGCCGGATCCCGCCACCCGATTTCGATTTTTTTCGTTTTCTTCGTTTCGGCAGGGCCGGATACGACACGGGCCGCAATCGCGGCCCGTGTCGTATCCGGCATATGGCTGTCGGCGTACTTGCTCGAATCTCGTAGCCCGGGTGTGCAAAGCACACCCGGGATGAAGTGAGGCATCGCCTTCCGAAAAGCCCCGGGTGCGGCCTTCGGCCTTACCCGGGCTACGATTTCTGCCGGGCCGCGCATGTTCCCGGCTCAGAACATGTCGCCATCCGGCCACTTCGACACGCCTTCCACGATCTCGGTCAGCATCGTGTTCATCGCGCCGGTGCTGTCGTTCGATTTGTTGGACGTGGCGGCCATGCTGAAGCCGTCGCTGCGGCGGCGCAGGACCGATGTGGTGCCGCTCATTTCGCCGTAGTGGGCGTAGGAATTGCCCAGCACGCTTTCGTGGCGCAGGAAGCGCAGCAGATCGATGGGCGTGGCGATCCAGCCGCCGTGCGCGTCGAAGCGCTGCGGTTTGACGCTGGAGTACGCGCCGCCGCCGTAGTACTTCACTTCGTTGCTCTTGCGGTCGGCTTCCTTGTCGCCGCCGATGACCATGCCCGGTGCGCCGGCGGGCTTGAGGATGGTGTCGCGTACATAAGCTTCGTAGCCTTTGCCGCTCCTGGTTTCGATCACCCGGCCGAGCAGCGAATAACCGAAGTTGGAGTACATCTCGTTGGTGTCCGGGTCGTTGTCCGGGTTGTAGCTCGCCGCGCCCGGGGTGTAACCCAGCGGATAGTTCTTCAGCGTCCACTCGATCAGGCCTTTGTGATCGGTGCCGGTGTACGCGAACATCGGGTCGCTCTTGGCGCCGTCCTTGTTGACGTTGACCAGGCCGGCGCGGTGGCCGATGAGGTGTTCGACGGTGATGTTCACGATATTCGGGTTGTTGTCCGGCGTGGAGAACTGGCCACCCAGCACGCTGTTGTTGCCGAACACCTTCGAATTCATCTCGAGGCTGGTATCGGCGATCACGCGCGCCACCGCCACCCGGGTGATCGGCTTGGAGACGCTGGCGACGCGGAATCGGTGCGATGTGCCGACCGCTTCGCCTTTCTCGACATCGGCATTGCCATAGCCCGAAGCGTAGACCAGACGTTCGTTGAGGCTGATCGCGATCGACATGCCCGGCACGTCGTTGGCTTTCATGTAGGCGCGCACCTTGCTGTCGATCAGCGCCAGATCGCTGGCCTTGAACGCGGTGTTCTCCCAGATGCCGTTGAAACGCACGCCGCTGGCGGAATTGAAGGCTTCGATGTACTGCGGTTCCCAACTGGCGTAGGTGTAGTTGTCGAATACGTGCTGGTAGTTGCCGCTGGGGATGCCGTGGCGCGCCGACCACTGCGGGCCGCCGGTCTTGACCCAGATCGCGGCATAGCTATCGGCGTTGCCCTGTTTGTACCCGCTGACGACTTTGAGGCGATAACCCTTCTTGGCGTAATCGTCGAACGCGGTCTGGTATTCCGATGCCGACAGGCCGTGGCGGGCGGCGGTGGCGGGCGCGTTCTTGTCGAAGATCGCCGCGAAGCGCGGCGAGCCGTTGATGCTGAGCACGCTGAGGTGCGACGGCATGAATCCCTGCGCGCTCATCTGGGTGACCGCAGCCTGATACTGATCGGCCGTGAGGCCATGACGTGCGGCGCGGGCAGGGCCGCCGGTCTTTTCCCAGATCGCGGCGTAGAACGGCTGGTTGCCGACGGTATAGCCGTTGACGTAGCTCAGGCGGTAGCCCTTCTTCGAATAATCGTCGAATGCGGCCTGGTACTGCTGCGGATTCAGACCGTGGCGCGCGGCCTGGGCGGGGCCGGGCGCCTTGCTCCACAGCGCGGCGTAACGCGCGCCGCCGCTGTCGTAGCCGGAAATGGATTTCAGCCGGAAACCTTTTCCGGTGAAATCCTCGAAGGCGCTCTGGTATTGCGCCGAGGTGAGGCCGTGGCGCGCGACCCAGTCGGCGGCGGCGGCCGGCAGCGCGAGCATCGACAGACCGACGAGGGCAAATGCGTTCGCGGCCAATCGGGCGCGGTGGTGCGGGGCGCGGGTGGCGCGGATGTTCGGGAGTGTGGTGTTCATGCTGAAGTCCTGTTGGGGTGTGATGAGAAATGTGGATGGGTGTTTTCTGGTGAACCGCGTCGGCGCTTATTTGCGCCAGATCGCGGCATAGCGCGCGCTGCCGCCTTCCGAGTAACCGGAGACTGCGCGGGTGAGCAGGCCTGCGCCGGTCGAGGCTTCCCACTCGTTCTGGTACTGCGCGCTGGTCAGGCCGTGACGCGCCTTGTAGGTCGCGCCGGCTTTCGAGCTCCAGATCGCGCTGAAGTAGGTCTGGCCGCCGTGGCCGTAGACGTTGACGTAGACCAGACGGCGCCCCGCGTTGTCGTTTGCGGTGAAGGCCTGCTGGTATTCGCTCGCGGTGAGTTGGGATTTCGACTGCCAATTGCCGAGATCGACCTTTTCGTACAGTGCGGTGTAGCGACGCTCGCCGCCGACTGATGTCACCGCGACATTGCGCGGGCGGAAGCCGGCTGCGCTCAGCGTGTCGATGCGCTGCTGGTGCTGTTGCGCGCCGAGGCCGTGGTAAGCGCTGTATTCGGGGCCGTTCTGCTTGCGGAAGATCGCCGCATAGCGCACGCCGCCGTCGCTGGCGTAGCTTTCGACGAAGGTCGGGCGGTAGCCTTGGCCGGTGAACTGATCGAAACGTTGTTGGTACTGCGTGGCGTTCAAACCGTGCACCGCCTGCCACGGCGTGGTGCCGGCCGGCCGGAAGATCGCGTTGTAACGCACATCGCCGCCGACGCTGAAGCCGTCGATCCACTCCAGCGCGTAGCCGGCCATCGAGGCCTGATCGAACAGGCATTGATAATCGCGCGCCGGCACGCCGTGACGGGCGACTTCCTTCGCGCCGGGTTTGATCGCGCCGGGCACGTTGCGCGCGTCGTAACTCTTGCCGCTGACGAAACGGCCGCCGTCGATGCCGCAGATCCGCGGGATGCGGTTGCGCTTGCTGCCGGCGTTGTCGGTGAGGAAGCCGCCGACCGTGGCGATGCCGCCGGAGGCTTTCGGTACGCCGACCTCGAAATGCAGGTGATCGCCGCTGGCGCAGCCGACATCGCCTTCGTCGCCCAGATAGGTGCCCGCTTCGACGAACTGGCCGACCTTCAGCTTGGCCTTGCCGCTGGACGAGCCCTTGCGCATATGCGTGTACTTGGTCCACTCGCCGTTGGCGTGCTCGATCCAGACGTAGTTGTTCTTCTGGTCGGCGGCGGCCACACCGTCGCAGTCGATGCGCTTGTCGAAGCCGTCGACGACATGGCGCACGAAGCCGTCGGCCGCGGCCACGATCTTGTAAGGGCCGCCGCCGCGGCCGCCCATGTCGATACGCCCGGGCGGGCTGTGATCGACGTGATCGTTGCTGACCCTGACTTCGGTGCCGTTGGCGTAGGGAATGCGGTAGACGCCTTTGGAGGCGTCCAGCGCGAAGGCGGGGCCGCACAGCAGCATCGATGCGGCGATCGCGCAGAGCGCGCTGCGTTTGTGGGACATGAGCATGATGGTTTTCAGCATGATGGTCTCCTCGAAAGCGTGGGTGAGTCGGGCGTTGCGCTGCCGGTTTCGCTTGCGCTGCATGCCGGCTCATCGAGGTAGTCGCGAAGCCGCGCCCGATCCCGCCACTTTTTTCGAATTATTTTTGGGCATGCATCGACGGCCACATTCCCCCGCATTCCACGTTGGGGCGAGGGCAGGGAATGATGTGGCGGGACCCGCCGCTGTTTTCCGACTAGAGGAATGAGCCGCCCCCTGCGGCTTCATTCCAACCCGCAACCTCCGAGGAAATCCGTCATGTCGACCGCCGCACGTACCCTGTCCTGTTTCGCGTTCGCCGCCGCGATGCTGTCTTTCACCGCCGATCTCGCCGCGCAAAGCCCGCAGGCGACGAAGCCGACCTTCACCGCGCCCGACGATCCGCTGCCGAACGGCCCGACTCGTCCAGATCCCGACGGCGGCGATGTCGTCCAGCTGAAGGCGGTGGTGATGCGCGACCTGGTGCTTCAACCCGGGTTTACCCTGTCCGGTGTCCAGATCGCCTGGGGCAGCACCACCGCGATCATCCCGGCGGCGACCGCCGTCGAGAAGCAGAACGGCAAGTGCCTGTTCCGCTATGTATACGGCACCCGCAACACCGGGCCGGTGGCATCGGTGCCCACCGAGAACCGGATCCGCTTGCAGACGATGGACGGTGCGGTGCTGTCGAGCCGGCCGCTGGCCGCGCTGGGCCACCAAGCGGTCGCGAACACCAGCGGCCATGTCCTGCTCGCGCCCGGCACGTGGATGCTGTACGTGCACGCGGACGCCACCGCGGTCAACGCCGAATCCGACGAGTCGAACAACCTGCGCCGGGTCAGGGTGCTGGTGAAGGGAAGCTGCAGCTGATCGACGCAGCCGGCGCGGCTGCAGCCGATAACGCTCAGCCGCGTCGCGCGGCGTCCGCCAGGGCCTGCGCCGCTTCCGCGGTACGCGGGTCGTCCGCACCGAACGCGTCCTGCCGCACCTTCAATGCCTCGCGCAGCAGCGGCTCGGCTTCTTCCGCGCGGCCGCGCTCGATCAACAGCCGACCCAGCGGCACCAGTACCACCGCGAAACGCTGGTGATCTGCGGCCAGGCGTTTGCGATAGATCGCCAGCGCCTGCCGCATCGCGCTTTCGGCTTCATCCAGTCGGTTCTGCCGGTACAGCACGATCCCCAGGCGGTTGAGTTGCATGCCCACGCGGTCGTGCTCGTCGCCGTAATGCTTGCGCTGGCCGACCAGCGCTTCGCGATACTGGCGCTCGGCGCCGACGAGATCGCCGCGCTTTTCGGCAACCTGGCCCAGGTTGTAGATCACCATCCAGCGCCCGGGATTGTCGGCGGGGTAGATGTCCAGCGCCTCGCGGTAGTAGCGTTCCGCTTGCGCCAGATCGCCGGATGCCAGCGCGCGCGGTTTCGAATCGCTCGCTTCCAGATAGCTCTGACCGATGTCGTTGAGGTTCAGCGCGATCGACGGATGGCGTGCGCCCAGCGCCTTGCGCCGGATGTCGAGCGAACGCAGCAGCAGGTCGCGCGCGCCGTCGAAATCGCGGCGGGTCTTCAGCACCCGGGCGAGCGTGATCATGGTCAGCGCGACGTTGGGATGATCGGCGCCCAGCGAGGCCTGCATCGACGCCAGCGCTTCGCGGTACAGCGCCTCGGCCGAATCGTATTCGGCCAGATCGTTGCGCACCTGCGCCAGATCGGTCATCGCATACGCGATTTCCGGATGCCTCGCCGGCAGCAACTGCCGACGCAGGCTCAGCGACTGGCTCAGCAGCGGCTCCGCGCCAGCGTAATCGCCCTGGCGACGCAGGCTCATGCCGAGGTCGCCGAGATTATCGGCGACGCGCAGATGGCGTTCGCCGTACAGCGTGCGGTGCATCGCCAGCGCCTCGCGGTACAGCGTTTCCGAGCCGGCGAATTCGCCGCGCAGATCGAGCAGTCGGGCCAGATCGCCCAGCGTGGCCGCGATGTCTTCGTGATCCTTGCCGAACGCCGCGCGATAGCGTCCCAGCGCATCGCGCAGATCGGTTTGAGCGGCGGCGTAGTCGCCGCGGTCGCTGCGCACGCGGCCGCGGCTGCGCAGCGCGCGCGCCAGCAGCAAGGGTTGCCGCGATGCTTCGGCGCGGGCGATCTGCAGGCTGCGCGCGAACAGGGTCTCGGCGCGGTCGTACACGCCCAGCTGGCGATAGGCTTCGCCCACCGCATCCAGCAGTTCGATCTGCACATCGGGCTGGCCGCCGAGTTCGCGTTCGATCGCCGCCCAGCCGCGATCCAGCAGTTCGCGCGCGCTGAGCTGCGCGCTGCCGGACGCGTCGGGATTCGCGCCCTCGAACACCCGCAGCACCAGCGTCTTCACCTGCAACGCCTTCGCGGCTTCCGCCTGCGCACGGTCGCGTTCGCGCGCCAGCGCGCTGGCCTGGATCGTTACGGTGACCGCATACCCTGCGATCATCGCGACGATCGCAACGCTCGCGGCCACCGCCCAGGCATGCCGGCGGACGAACTTGCCGGTGCGGTAGCTCCAGGTTTCCGGCCGTGCGCGCACCGGCCGGCCCTGCCGCCAGCGCTCCAGATCCTCGACCATCGCAATGGCCGACGCGTAACGACGTTCCGGTTCCTTGCGCAGCGCCTTCAGCACGATATTGTCGAGATCGCCGCGGAGCTTGCGGCGCAGCGCCGACGGCGTGGTCTGGCGCGCGGTCGCACTGCCGTGATCGGCGCCGTCTTCGCCGACCACGCGCTCGCTCGGCCGCACCGGCTCGGCGCGGCAGATCGCGGTTTCCAACGTCTGCTGCGACATGTCGGTCACGCGCTGCGCGCGCTCGCCGGTCAGCAGTTCGTACAGCAGCAGGCCGAGTTGATAGACATCGGTCGCGGTCGACGCCGGCTGGCCGTAGACCTGTTCCGGCGTGGCGTAGTCGGGCGTGAACACGCGCAGCGCGGTGCGGGTCAGCGGCTCTTCGCCCAGCGGTTCGTCGGCCAGCGCTTTGGCGATGCCGAAATCCAGCAGCTTCGCCTTGCCGTCGGTGCCGATGATGATGTTGCCGGGCTTGATGTCGCGATGGGCGATCAGATTGCGGTGCGCGTACGCCACCGCCTGCGCCACCTGTACGAACAACGCGACGCGCTGATCGACGCTCAGCCGCTCGCGGTCGCAGGCGCGGTCGATCGGTTCGCCTTCCACATATTCCATCACCAGATACGGCCGGCCCTGCGGGTCGCGGCCGCCGTCGAGCAGCCTTGCGATGCCTTCGTGATTCAGCGTCGCCAGGATCTGCCGCTCCTGCTCGAAGCGGCGCAGGAATTCGTCGGAGTCGGCGCCGGCGCGCAGCAGTTTCATCGCGCCGTGCTGGCGGAACCCGCCTTCGCGGCGTTCGACCAGATAGACGGTGCCCATGCCGCCGCGGCCCAGCGTGCGCAGCGCGTGCCAGACGCCGATGCGGAAATCGTTGAAGCCGGCGTCATCGGAATGCGCAGCGGTCGAGGGCGATTCCAATCCGTCGCTGCCCGAGGCGTGATCGAACAGCGCCTGCCACAGCGGTTGCGCCAGCGCGCGCGGCGACAGACCCGAGACATCGAGTCCGGGCGACTCCGCCAGCGTCAGCAGTTCGCGCAGTTCGGCCGCCAGCGCCGGCTCGCGGGCTGCCAGATCGGCCAGAAACTCCGCGCGCGCGTCGCCTTCCAACTCCAGCGCCTGATCGAACAGCGCATCCAGAATGATGCGCGGGTCTTGGCCATCGCTGTCCTTACCAGCGCTCATTCGCCGTCGAGCGCCTTCAGCAGCCAGACCCGGGCGCGCATCCAGTCGCGCTGCACGGTGCGCAGCGAGCTGCCCATGGCCTCTGCGGTTTCCTCTTCGGTCAGGCCGGCGAAATAGCGGCATTCCACCACCTGGGCGAGGCGCGGGTTGAACGCCGCCAGCCCTTCCAACGCGCCGTCGATCGCCAACACCCGCTCGGGCGCGTCCTCGGTGCTGACCAGGTCGGGTTCCAGGGTCACCTGGACCTGGTCGCCGCCGCGCTTGCCGGCCAGCCGCCGCCGCGAGTCGTCGACCAGGATCCGGCGCATCGCCCGCGCGCAGATCGCGAAGAAATGCCCGCGGTTCTGCCAGTCCACGCCGCCTTCGCCGACCAGCTGGATGTAGGCTTCCTGCACCAGACTGGTGGTGTCCAGCAGCGCCCCGCGCCGGCCGTTGCGGGCCAGCTGGCCATGGGCGATGGCGCGCAACTGGTCGTAGACCATCGGCACCATCCGGTCGAAGGCATCGCGGTCGCCGGCGTGGTGGCGCTGCAGCAGTTGGGTGATGTCATTGAGGACGTGGTCGCTGGGCATGGCGTCGCTCGGTGGAGGTTGGCGGGAGGCGGCTTCGCCCGGACACGCTATTAAACGTCAGAATCCGTGCCGCACGGGCCGGGCAGGATGCATCCGGAGCATGGGCGTCTTGCGTCTTGCATTGCACGGGCGCGATAAAGTTGCTTCAATACCGCCCAGCGTTCTGTATATGGAAAAGTGGACATGAACGATCTCAACGACCTGTATTACTTCGCGATGGTGGTCGAGCACTCCGGATTCGCCGCCGCCGAGCGCGCGCTGGGCATCCCGAAATCGCGCCTCAGCCGCCGCATCAGCCAGCTCGAAACCGACATGGGCGCGCGCCTGCTGCAGCGTTCCACCCGACGCTTCGCGGTGACCGACGTCGGCCAGAGCGTCTACCGCCACGCGCAGTCGATGCTCGCCGAAGCCAGCGCCGCGCGCGAAGTGGTGGACCGGCTCAGCGCCGAACCCCGCGGCCTCGTGCGCGTGAGCGTGCCGGTGGGTCTGGCCCAGGAGTTGATGCCGAAACTGCTGCCCGATTTCCTCGCACGCTACCCGCTGGTGCGCGTGCAGTTGCACGTCAACAACCGCCGCGTGGATGTGATCAACGAAGGCTTCGACGTCGCCATCCGCGTGCGCGCCAAGCTCGACGACGACGGCAGCCTGGTGATGCGCAGCTTCGGCCAGATCCAGGAACTGCTGGTCGCCAGCCCGAAATATCTCGACCGCGCCGGCCGCCCGCGCGACCCGGAAGAACTCGCCAACCACACCACGCTCAGCATGAGCGAGGACGAGGCCCGCCAGCGCTGGGAGTTGCAGGGCGCGGGCGGCGAAGTCCGTCGCGTCGAACTCAAGCCGCGGGTCTCCGGCTTCGATTTCCCGATGCTGATGGCGCTGGCCAAGCAGGGCCTGGGCGTGACCCTGATCCCCGAAACCATCTGCGCCGACGCCGTGCGCAACCGCGAGCTGGAAGTGGTGCTGCCCGCCTGGCGCCTGCCGATGGGCATCTGCCACGCGGTCTTCGCCTCGCGCCGCGGCCTGCTGCCGGCGGTGCGGATGTTCATCGACTACCTCGCCGAGAACATGCCACCCCTGCTGGAGGCCTCGCGCCTCAACTGCCTGCACTGCCCGGGTGGGATGGCGCCGGAGAAGCAGGTTAAAATCGCCGAGGCGGTGTGAGGATTGGCATGGGGAAGCGGCTCGGTGCGCTCGATGCGCATCGAACCCTCTCATTGTCATCCCGAGCCAAAGGCGAGGGATCTGCTGTTACGCTTTCCAGCGTTCCGAAAAGCAGATCCCTCACCCGATGAAGCCGGGATTCGGGATGACAGGATTTTTTTCCTACCGCAGTTGAAAAAATACGGAAGCGTGGCCGAGTGGTTTAAGGCAGCAGTCTTGAAAACTGCCGTGGGTTTACGCCCACCGTGAGTTCGAATCTCACCGCTTCCGCCAGATATGCCAAAGCCTCTATACCGGACAGTCTTGAAAACTAACGAGGGGGTGACTCCTTCTAGGTTTCGAATCCCTAACCCACCGCTATCAAACGGGACTTCGAGAGATTCTCAGTATGGAATGGAAGCCGCGGAACTTAAGGGAGTTGGGGCGCATCGTTTGCGGTGATGCCGATTACTTCCATTATCGTTCGAGCAAATACATCACCGAGTTCTTCGAGGACTGTGATCTTGACTTCGTACACCGTGGCGAAACTCGTCCTACTTGGACGGCTGAACGTCTGGGCGAAATCCTGTCGATGCCTCATTCCAGTCCCTCAGTTCCTCCTGACGCATTCTTGCGGGTGATTCAACGTGTGCTCGACAAGGGCGAAGCAAGCGAAGGCGACTCTGATAGAAGTAAGGCGCTTGCGGCCCTCAATGTTGTGCTGGTGCGGGAGGGGTGGGAAGCGTTCTATGACGACCATGGCATTGGCCACCTTCGCCACATAGCTACGAATACTCCTGCGCAGATGGCGAACCCGCATCGCCCGATGACGCCAGTAGAATTGGAGCGCAGAGACCAACTTACCGTTTATCTCGATAAGTGTTCTGAAGATGAGTTGATCGAGGAAGTTCTTCTCCCGTTATTTCGCCAGCTTGGCTTTCATCGCATCACCGCAGCGGGTCACAGGGACAAAGCGCTTGAGTACGGTAAAGACGTGTGGATGAAGTACACGCTGCCGACGCTCCATGTACTTTATTTCGGCATACAGGCCAAGAAAGGCAAACTACATTCAGCTGGTGTCGGCAAGGACGGCTCCGCGAACGTCGCCGAAATACACCATCAGGTGAACATGATGCTCGGGCACGAGATATTTGACCCGGAGCTAAGTCGACGCGTGCTGGTTGACCACGCTTTCATCGTCGCTGGCGGTGAAATCACAAAGCAGGCCCGCAACTGGATCGGCAACAAGTTAGACGCGAACAAACGTTCTCAAGTCATGTTTATGGATAGGGACGACATTCTCAACCTCTTCATCGTGACTAACCTGCCGCTACCAAAGGGTGCTCTGCCTCCAAAAAAGGGAATGGATCCGTTCGATGACGAAATTCCGTTCTAGTTTCGAATAGGCACGTCATATAACTTTTATTGATGCGAGAAGGTCGCCTCGTAAGGAGTTTTCCTGCGAGGTTTCGACAAGGCCGTAACCCCCACAAAAGCCAGCGTGCCTGCGCCCAGCTACGATGTCCTCGCATTCGCTCACGCTCACAGCTCTCGGGCTGAGCGTGAAAGTCGACTTGGCTGAACAAACAACCCCGCGAACCCGGCTTTGCTTTGCAGCCCAGCCCCATCGCCAGTTACGGTGCAACCACACACCGGGGAAGGGGAACGAAGATGTCGCATTTGAAACTCGCAAGCGCCTGTACCTTGGCGTTGCTTTTGGCCGCAACGGCCGCGCACGCAGGCCAGAAAACCCGCACTAAAAGCAATAATTCCAACGATCGCGAGGCGCCGGAAGGCGTGGTGCTGCAGGACAGCGCAGCCGCGGCCAACGGCTGTTTCACCGGAACCGGGGCATGGTCCTGGGCGGCGGTGTCCTCGGTCGGCGCGCTGGCCGGAGGCGGTAGCGGGGCCGCAGCGGCCAGCTACGCGCGGACGGGATCGATCGAAACCGATCTCCGCCCCGTCTGCGATTCCGCGCAGACGGCCATCGACCGGATCAACGCCGATGCTGCGAAGCTCGCCGCGCTGGACGCAGCGGTCGCAGCTGGGGACGAGGCGGCGATCCGCCGTCTGCTGATCGAGAACGGCCTGCCGTCGCAGCTGGCGACAGGCGCGCAGTTCCACGCCATCAACACCAAGGGCACGGGCGCGACCAATGGCCGGATGTCTCGCTTGAACGACAGCGCCTCCGATGAAGCGCCGCAGGCCGCCGTCGCCGACATCAAGATCGGCGAGATGCCCAATCGTATCAGCATGAATGTCACCGTCGCGCGCACGACCGGCGGCCTGAGTTTCACCGTCAGTCGCAGCATCAAGAACAAGAACGGCCACGTCACGCTCAATCGCTGACATCGGCCGCTGTCCGCGGCGTGGCCGGGATACGACCCGGCCGCGCATGCGGATTCGAGACATCTCCCATAGCGTCGGGGAGGCTTTGCCGGACCGCTCCCGCTAGAATGCCGGATGCCCATCCGCCCCAACGCCGCTCCAACCCCCGCCCTTACCCTCATCCGCAACGCCTCGGTGTTCGCGCCGGAGGCCTTGGGCCTGCGCCAATTGCTGGTCGGGGGCGGCAGGATCCTGTGGATCGGCGACGCCGATGAGCCCGCGCCCGTCGTGCCCGGCCTCGGTGTGGTCGATCTGGGCGGCAAACGCCTGATTCCCGGTCTGATCGACGGCCACGCCCATGTCACCGGGGGCGGCGGCGAGGGCGGATTCGCGACGCGGGTGCCGCCGGTGCCGCTGTCGCGGTTCACCACCGCCGGAGTGACGACGGTGATCGGGGTGCTGGGCACCGACGATCTGGCGCGAACGCCGGGCGAGCTGCTGGCGTCGGTGCATGCGCTGCGCGAGCAGGGGCTGGGCGCGTTCGCGTGGTGTGGCGGCTACCACCTGCCGCCGGTCACGCTGACCGGCAGCGTCCGCGGCGACATCGTGTTCCTCGATCCGGTGATCGGCGTCGGCGAGCTGGCGATCAGCGACCATCGTTCCAGCCAGCCGACCTTCGACGAATTCGTGCGCGTCGCGTCCGAGGCGCACGTCGCTGGACTGATGACCGGCAAGGCCGGGGTGCTGCATCTGCATCTGGGCGACGGCGTGCGCGGGCTGCAACTGGTACGCCGCGCGCTGGACGAGACCGAACTGCCGGCAAGCGTGTTTCATCCCACACATATTAATCGGCGCAAGGCGCTGTTCGAGGAAGCGCTGGCGCTGGCGATGCGCGGCTGCACGGTCGACATCACCGCATTCCCGGTGGGCGAGGGTGAGGACGCCTGGTCCGCTGCCGAGGCATGGGAGCGCTACCACGCGTCCGGCGCGCCCGCGGAGCGCCTGACCATCAGCTCCGACGCCGGCGGCTGTCTGCCCACCTTCGATCACGACGGCCGCCTGTGCCGGATGGACGTCGGCAGCGCGCATGCGTTGCTCGACACGATCCGCGCGCTGGTCGCACGCGGCCATGCGCTGGACGCGGTGCTGCCGGCGTTCACCCGCAACATCGCGCGCCATCTGCGGCTGGCCGGCAAGGGCGAGATCGCGACCGGCGCCGATGCCGATCTGGTCGCGCTGGATGCCGATGACCATGTCGCCGATGTGATGGCGCAGGGCGTGTGGCATGTGCGCGACGGCGAAACGCTGCGCATGGGCATGTTCGAGGACGCGCAGGCGGATCGCGCTTGAGGGAGATCATCACGTTGTCATCCCGAGCGTAGCGAGGGACCTGTTTTCTGCAGCGAAAAGCGCAGAACAGCAGGTCCCTCGCTACGCTCGGGATGACAGTATTTTTTTGCAATCACGACTTCGTAACCCAATCCAGGATGTCAGATGTGTCCCAGTAAAATCCCCGACGGGGAAGCGCGCGGTTGGATCATTCCCATCGGTGGCGCCGAGGAAAAAGAGAACGACCGCGCGATCCTCGCGCGTTTCGTCGAACTCTGCGGCGGCGCCGACGCCGATATCGTGGTGATCCCGACCGCGAGCAGGCTCAACGCGACCGGCCCGCGCTACGTCGACATCTTCAACAGCCTCGGCGTGAAGACCGTCGAGGTGATGGATTTCGATACCCGCCGCGATGCCGACGAGCCGCGCCGGGTGGAACGCATCCACGAAGCGACCGGCGTGTTCTTCACCGGCGGCAATCAGCTGCGGCTGGGCACGCTGCTGGGCGGCACCGCGGTGGCGAAGGCGATCCGCCTCTGCAACGCGCGCGGCATGCACGTGGCCGGCACCAGCGCGGGCGCAGCGTTCCTCAGCGAACACATGATCGCGTTCGGCGAAGAAGGCCCGACCCCGATCGCCGGCATGGTCCGGCTGGCGCCGGGTCTGGGGCTGACCAATCGTTTCGTGATCGATCAGCATTTCCGTCAGCGCGACCGGCTCGGCCGGCTCACAGCGGCGCTGGCCTTCAATCCGTTCGCGATCGGCATCGGTCTGGACGAAGACACCGCGGCGCTGATTTCGCCGGACAACGTGGTGGAGGTGCTGGGCAGCGGCGGGGTGACCGTGGTCGACGCCGCCGGCCTGCAGTTTTCGTCGATGGCCCAGGTCAACGAGGGCGAGCCGGTCTGCCTGCTGGGGCTGAGCTTCCACATCCTCGTCGCCGGTGCTACGTTCAACCTGCATACGCGCAAGGCTTCGGCCGGCGCGCTGCTCGTACCCAAGGAATAGCGGGCTGTCGGAACAGCCTGCTGTCGCAGCCATGGAAGGCTGCGACGGCGAAGCAAGCGCGTAAGCGATTGTTTCGCCGGGAGCGAGTCCGGCGGTGCCGGACCCGCGACTTGAAAAACGTACAGGAGTCCGTTTTTCAATCACTCGACAAACAGGAGTCGATTCACGTCATGCGCATTCTCGATCGTTCGGTGTTCGTTGGTCCCTCGCTGTATGCGCATTTCCCGGTGATCCGGCTGGAGCTGGATCTCGGCAAGCTGGAAGCCTGGCCCACCGGCCGGCTCGGCGCCGGTTTCGTCGATGCACTGGTCGAAGCCATTCCCGGTCTGGCCGAACACGGCTGCTCCTATCGCGAGCCCGGCGGGTTGATCCGGCGGATGAAGGAAGGCGAGGGCACCTGGCTGGGCCACGTGCTGGAACACGTCGCCATCGAACTGCAGAACATGGCCGGCGAAGACGTGACCTTCGGCAAGACGCGCAGCATCGACGACCGCCCCGGCGTGTACTCTGTGGTCTACGAATACGCACAGCGCGAGGAAGGCATCGAAGCCGGCGAACTGGCGCTGAAACTGCTGCGTTCGCTGCTGCCCGAAGACCTTCGCTCGGCCGACGCCGTACCGGACGACTGGAACTGGCCGGAAGCGCGCGACACCTTCATCCGATACGCGCAGCGCCGCGCGCTGGGGCCGTCGACGATGTCGCTGGTCAAGGCCGCCGAAGAGCGCAACATCCCGTGGCTGCGCTTGAACGAGCAATCGCTGGTGCAGCTGGGCCACGGCAAATATCAGCAGCGCATCCAGGCCACGGTGACGGGCAAGACCTCGCACATCGCGGTGGAACTGGCCAGCGACAAGGAAGAAACCAACAAGATCCTCGGCTCGCTCGGCCTGCCGGTGCCGCGCCAGGAACTGGTGCAGAGCGAAGGCGCCGCGCGCCGCGCCGCACGCAAGATCGGCTTCCCGGTGGTGACCAAGCCGTACAACGGCAATCACGGCCGCGGCATTTCGATCAAACTCGGCAGCGACGAGGAGGTGGTGGAAGGGTTTCTCAAGGCGCAGGCGATCTCGCGCTCGGTCATCGTCGAAACCTATCTGGAAGGCGACGATCACCGCCTGCTGGTGGTGAACGGCGAACTGGTCGCGGCGACGCGGCGCACGCCGGGCCATGTCATCGGCGATGGCACGCACACCATCCGCGAGCTGGTCGAGATCGTGAATCAGGATCCGCGCCGCGGCGTGGGTCACGAGAAAGTGCTGACCCGGATCGAACTCGACGCGCAGGCCGAAATGATGATGGCGCGCGTCGAAGTGACCGCCGATACCGTGCCCGAAGCGGGCCGCGCGATCTATCTGCGCTCCACCGCGAACCTGTCCACCGGCGGCACCGCCACCGACGTGACCGACATCATCCATCCCGACAACCGCGAAATGGCGGTGCGCGCGATCAAGGCCATCGGCCTGGACGTGGGCGGCGTGGATTTCCTCAGCACCAACATCGCCGAAAGCTACAAGACCATCGGCGGCGGCATCTGCGAAGTCAACGCCGCGCCCGGGTTCCGCATGCATGTGGCGCCCAGCGAAGGCAAGCCGCGCGATGCTGCCGGCCCGGTGATCGACATGCTGTTCCCGCAGGGCGCGCCGTCGCGGGTGCCGATCGCCGCGATCACCGGCACCAACGGCAAGACCACCACTTCGCGCATGTTGGCGCACATCGCCAAGATGACCGGCTTCACGCCGGGCCTCACCACCACCGACGGCGTGTACATCGACGGTCAGCGCACGGTTGAAGGCGACATGACCGGGCCGGTGTCGGCACGGATGGTGTTGGCCGATCCGCAGATCGATTTCGCGGTGCTGGAAACCGCGCGCGGCGGCCTGCTGCGCGCCGGCATGGGCGTGACCCGGGTCGACGTGGGCGCGGTGCTGAACGTGCAGTCCGATCATCTCGGCATGAAGGGCATCGACACGCTGGAGCAGCTGGCCGAGGTCAAACGCATCGTCGTGGAAGTGGCGGAAGACTGTGCGGTGCTCAACGCCGACGATCCCAACGTGCTGAAGATGGGCGGATACACCGACGCGAAAGTCATCTGCTACGTCACCCTCAATCCTTCGCACGGGCTGGTGCGCGAGCATATCCGCGCCGGCGGCCGCGCCTGCGCGCTGGAAGCCGGCGTCAACGGCCAGATGATCACCCTGTACGACAAGGGCAGCCATATCCCGCTGCTGTGGACGCATCTGATCCCGGCGACGCTGGAAGGCAAGGCGCTGCACAACGTGCAGAACGCGATGTTCGCCGCGGCCATGGCGTTCTCGATGGGCATCAAGCTCGATGCGATCCGCCAGGGCCTGCGCACGTTCGACAGCACCTTCTTCCAGGCCCCGGGCCGGATGAACGTGTTCAACGAGCATCCGTTCAAGGTGTTGTTCGACTACGGCCACAACGCGCATGCGGTGGCGGCGATGGCCGATCTTGCGCAGCGTCTGGAAGTGAGCGGCCGCCGCCTCGTAGTGGTGGCCGGCCCCGGCGACCGTCGCGACGAAGACCTGCGCGAGATCGCCAAGGCGGTGGCCGGCGGGTTCGATCACTACATCTGCCGCCGCGACGACGGCCTGCGCGGGCGCAAATCCGACGAAGTGCCGCAGCTCATCGCCGCGACCCTGCGCGCGCACGGCGTCGCCGATCACCAGATCAGCATCATTCCCGACGAACAGGACGCGATCGATGCCGGGCTGCGCATGGCCCAGCCCGGCGACGTGCTGCTGGTGTTCGCCGATGCGCTGGTGCGTTCGTGGAAGCAGATCATCAAATTCAAGCCGGAGGGCGCGCCGCAGAAGGTCGCGGTCGCCGCCGCGAGCACGGTCGACGAGGGCGCGACCGCGGAGCCGCACTTCTCGCCCGAGCAGTGGGAAGGCGTGAGCCGCGATGAGCGCGGCATCTTCATCTCGCGCGAGAGCGACGACTGAATACCGTGACTCCGCAGGTGTCCGATGCATCGACAGGCGAGCCTCCGTTCGAGGACTCGCGGCGGCTCACGGGTTCGAACGTGTATTTCGCCGGCTGCGGCGCGGCGCTCGAAACCATGGGGCCACAGGCGCGCGACCCGGTCGCGCTGGCCGCGTGGTGGCTGCGCGCGGAAGCCGCGCGCGACGCCTTGGGCTGGACGACGACCGAACCTGTGGTACGGGTGCATCGCAGCGGGACGTCGCTGGCGTTCGTCGCGCCGGCCGATCAGCTCTACACCGCGACCGAAATCAACGAATGGGCGTGGTGCGCCAGCGTCGGCTATACCGGGCTGCATGCGCCGGGCCATCCCGCCAGCCACGACACCATGCTCGCGCTGCACACGCTGCATCGTTTGGCCGCCGCCGAACGCTGTCCCGACGCGATCCTGCTGCTGGAATGCGCGCAGCGCCACGGCACGCCGGTACTGATGGACGACGACGCGTTGACTCTCGGTCTGGGCGTGCATGGGCGCACCTGGACGATGCATGCGCTGCCGGCCCCGCAGGACGTGCCATGGCCTGCGCTCGGTAAGATTCCCGCCGCGCTGGTCACCGGCTCCAACGGCAAGACCACCACCGTGCGCCTGATCGCGGCGATGCTGCGCGCGCATGGTCTGCGCACCGCGCATTCCTGTACCGATGGGCTGTTCGTCGGTGCCGGCTGCCGCGACAACGCCGACATCGAGCGTCTCGAAAGCGGCGATTACTCCGGCCCGGGCGGCGCGCGCCAGCTGTTGCGCCGCACCGATGTCGAAGCGGCGGTGCTGGAAACCGCGCGCGGCGGCCTGCTGCGGCGCGGGCTTGCGCTGGCCGAGGCCGATGTCGCGGTGGTCACCAACATCAGCGCCGATCATTTCGGCGAGTACGGTATTCATTCGGTCGAGGATCTGGCTGCGGTCAAACTCACGGTCGCCCGCGCGGTGGCCGCGCACGGTTGGCTGGTGCTCAATGCGGAAGATTCGCTGCTGCGCAGGCTGGGCCCGGATGCCGCGCCGCGGGTGGCATGGTTCGCGATCGATCACGAAGCGCTGCCCGAGGATGCGATGAGTCTGCCGCGCTGCGCGGTGCGCGACGGCAGCCTGCTGCTGGACGACGGACTGGAGACCCATGACCTGGGCGAGATCGCGGCGATGCCGATCACCCTCGGCGGGCGCGCGCGCTACAACATCGCCAACGTCGCCGGCGCCGCGCTCGCTGCGTCGCTGCTGCGCGTGCCGATCGATACCATCGCCGCGGTGCTCGCCGATTTCGGCCGCAGCCACGTCGACAATCCCGGGCGCCTGCAGCACTGGGCGTTCGCGGGCATTGAAGTCTTCCTCGATTACGCCCACAACCCGGACGGTCTTGCGGGTCTGCTCGACATCGCCCAGGCGCGACGCGGCGCCGGACGTCTGGCCCTGCTGCTGGGTCAGGCCGGCAATCGCGAGGACGCACAGATCCGCGAACTGGCGGCGGCGGCGGCCCGATACGCGCCGGATCTGGTGGTGGTGAAGGACATCGACGGGTTTCTGCGCGGCCGCGTCGCGGGCGAAGTGGCCGAAGTGATCCGCAATGAATTGCTGCGGCTGGGCATGGACGAGGCATCGCTGCCGGTGCGGCTGCGCGAAGCCGATGCCGCGCGCGAAGCGCTGGGCTGGGCGCGCGTCGGCGACGTGCTGGTGCTGCCGGTCCACAGCCTCAATGCCAAGGCCGAGGTCGCCGGGTTACTCGACCTGCTCGAAGCCGGCGGCTGGCGCCCCGGCGACGTCCTGCCTTCCTGATGGGGTCAGGTTCATTTCGTTCGAAATGAACCTGACCCCATCAGGAAGGACCCCTCTGGATGCGCATCCCAGGCGCGGATCGCGGCTTCCACCGCATCGATGCCTTTGGCGGCGGCCGCTTCGTCGACCTGATCGATCGTGTCGTTCGGGGTGTGGATGACCTTCATGACCTTGGGCGCCGACGTCGGCCGCTTGCCGGCGAATATCGCAAGGATGTCCGGGATCTCGTCGGCGCCGACCAGCGAGTAGGACACCGCCGGCCACTCGGCCTTGAGGAATGCCAGGTGGTCGGACGGCGGATAGTCCTTGCCGGCGCTGATCGCCAGACCCTGCGCCTGCGCGGCGCTGCGGCTGGCCGCGACCAGCGGATGCGCGGGATCGGGCGTCATCATCCACAGACTGTCGCCCCAGCCGAACACGTCGAAGTTGATGTAGAGCGCGGGTTTCTCGCTCTTTTGATCCACATACGCGGTGGCGCCGAGCAGGCCGCGTTCTTCCAGATCCCAGAACGCGACCTTCACGCGGTGATGCGTCAACGGCTTGCGCTGCAGGCGTTCGGCCAGCGCCATCGCCACCGCGCTGCCGGAGGCGTTGTCGGTGGCGCCGCGGCCCGTATCGACGCGATCGGAATGCGCGCCGATCAGCAGCAGCGGCGCGCCGGCCGGGCCGCTGAGATCGACCAGCAGGTTTTCGCCTTTGCGCGTACCGGCGACAAACGGCTGTTTCGTTGCGGTCAGCCCCATGCCCTGCAGACGCGTCTGCAGATGCGCGCGACGGCCGGCATTGTCCTCGGCCTGCGCCATGCCCGCGACATCGCCGTACCAACGGCTGTGGACGGGATCCAATGCGCGGGATGCTGGCTGCGGATCGGACACGGACGCGCAGGCCGTCAGCATCGGAATCAGTAGAGGAACCAGCAATGCGGCGACGACACGGGCCGGGCGACGCGACAGCAGGGACATCGGGCGATTCCTGTGGGCCAACAGCGTTGGCGGAAAGCGAATCCTGCCAGAGTCGCGACCGCCCCAGAGGTGTCGTAAGTCACCCGGAGCCCGGCAGCCTGCGCAGGGGTCGGATTTTTCCTACACGCAGATGCGGAGAACGGCGCTTGTTCGACCAGCCGGGCTTGCCTAGTCTGTGCGCAGGACGAATTTCGACGACTCTCTGGGGAAAGGAATGACGATTCGGGTATTTCTGCTGGACGACCATGCGCTGGTGCGCACCGGCATGCGACTGATGCTGTCCGCCGAAGTGGATATCGAAGTCGTCGGCGAAGCCGAGACGGGCGAAATCGCGCTGCCGATGATCCGCAGGCTCAAACCCGACGTGGTGCTGTGCGATCTGCATCTGCCGGGCATCAGCGGATTGGAGGTGACCGAACGCATCGTCAAGGGCGGCTACGACAGCAAGGTCGTGGTGGTGTCGGTACTGGAGGATGGACCGATGCCGAAGCGGCTGATCGAAGCGGGCGCCTCCGGTTACGTCGGCAAGGCCGGCGATGCGGTCGAATTATTGCGTGCGGTGCGCGACGTGGCGCGCGGCAAACGCTACCTGGCCAGCGGCATCGCCCAGCATCTGGCGCTGGCGGGGATCGGTGGCGAATCCTCGCCGTTCGACGCGCTGTCGCCGCGCGAACTGGAAATAGCCATGTTGCTGGTGCAGGGCATGCGCCAGGAAGAGATCGCCAAGCGGCTGAGCCTCAGCGCGAAGACCGTGAACACCCACAAATCGCGGCTGTTCGAGAAACTCGACATCCAGGACAGCATCGCGCTGGCGCGGCTGTCCTCGCAGTACGGTCTGAGCGACCCTGCGCGCGTCCTCTGAGGGCGTGTTCAAAATCTCAACGCGCTTGCGATAGCGATTACGGAAAAAGCGCGTTTCCATTCCCGGTAGAACGCTCTACCGACTTCCTGCTGCAAGCCCAGCCATCGCACGTCGGCAGGCGGTTGAACCCGTCTGCCGACGTGCGTGGGTGGGGCATTACGCTTTCTTTTCGCTGTCCTCGTCGTCGACGCTGGGGTGCGCCGTCGATTCGGCATCGGGTGCCGCATCGGGAACGGAGTCGAACAACTGCAGGCCGATGCCGTACTGCGGCGCGGCGATGTCCTGCACAAGTTCCGCAGCGACGTCCGGCGGGGCGATGACGATGGCCGGGGCGATTGCAGGCTCGGCTGCAGGCGCCGCGACGGGCTCTGCAGCGGATTCGACCACGAGTTCGGCGGCCGGCTCCGGCACGATGGCGATGGCCACGGGTTCGATCACGCGTTCGATCACCGTCTGCTCGACGATCTGGGCTTCGACGATCTGCTGGACGATTGCCTCTTGGACGACGGCGTGCTGCTCGACCGCGTCCTCGATGACGATCATCGGCTCGGCGGCCACCGCAGCAGCGGTTTCGACCGCTGCCGGCGCTTCGACCTTCGGCACGCTCGCTTCGGCGGCCGCGGCTGTTTCGCCCGCATCGGCTGCGGGCGTTTCGATCCCACGCGCTTCAAATGCTGCGGCTTCGGTCGCGGGCGCAGCGGCTTCGAACTGGATGGCTTCGACCGCGACCGCGACTGCGAGCGCCGCCGGAGCGGCCGTTTCCAAGGCGACGGCGCGTGCCGGGACCGACGGTGCGGCCGCTGGTTCGCGCACGATGGCCGGGAGGTCGTCGAAATCGAACTCCGGCTGGCTGCGGTCGACGGTCGGCTGCGATTCGTCGCTGGCCATCGCATCGTCGGCCAGCATTTCCTCGCCCGCGGCGGCGCCTTCGCCGGCACCGCGACGACGACGACGACCGCCGCGACGACCGCGACGACGGCGCCCGCCGGCTTCCTGCGAACCGTCGTCCGCAGCGTCGTCGGCCGCATGTTCAAGGCCGTTCGCATCGATCGCGGTGTCCAGCGTTTCCAATGGCGCTTCGGCACCGTTGGCATGCGGCGGGATGGTCGACGCGATGGCCGCGACTGCGGGCGTGAGCGTCGCCGTTTCCGCTGCCGCAGTGGTCTGCGGCTTCGGCGTTTCGGCGGCACGCTCTTCGCGACGCGGCTGCTGCTGACGCTGTGCGTTTTCCGCGCCTTCGGCGTTCGCCGGTTTCGGCGTCTGCTGGCGCGGTTGCTGCTGCTTCGGCTGCTGTCCGTTGGGTTGCTGGCCGTTCGACGGCTGGCCGTTCAAGGGTTGATTGCCCTGCTGCGCCTGCTTGGGCTGTTGCGGCTGCTGCTGGCGCGGCTGCCGCGGCTCGTTCTGCGGCTGCGGTTTCGCCTGCTGCGGCTGCGAGGCCTGCGGCGCGCCGCGACGCGATTCGTCGCGGCGCGGCTCGTCACGACGCGATTCATCGCGACGCTGCTGGTCGCGTCCGCCCTTGGGGCCGCGCTGGTCGCGCTGCGGATCTCGACGCGGGCCGCCGTTGCGGTCCGGACGTTCGCCGCGATCGCGATTCTGCTGTTGACCGTGCTGCGGACGCGCCGGCGAAGGCGTCGGTGCGGCATCGCCGCCGCCGAAGATGCCCTTCAGCCAACCCATGAAGCCGCCGGACTTGGTGGCCGGGACGGGCTGCTGGGCGAACGCGGGCGTCGGTGCCGGCTGTGGTGCCGGCGGCTGCGGCGCGGCGGCGCGCGGGGTTTTTTCCTCGCGATCCTCGCGGTCCTCGCGCAATGGCGCAGGGCGCGCTGGTTTCACGTTGGTCACCGCGGGCGCGGCCGGGACGTTGAGATTCGCCTTGGTCAGCGCGATCGTCGCCAGCTTGCGCGGGGTGCCGCGCTGGTAGCTCGGCTTCGCGGTCTCTTCGCCCAGTTCGTTGTCGCGGATGCGGGTGACTTCGTAATGCGGCGTATGCAGCGATTCGTCGGCGACGATCACGATCGGCGCGTCGTGGCGCTTTTCGATTTCGTTCAGTGCGCGACGCTTTTCATTGAGCAGATAGTTCGCGATCTCGACCGGCACCTGCACCAGCACCTGGCCGGTGTTGTCTTTCATCGCATGCTCTTCGGCGAGACGGATGATCGACAGCGACAGCGATTCGATGCTGCGCATGCGGCCGTGGCCGTCGCAGCGCGGACAGACCAGCTGGCTGGATTCGCCGAGACTCGGGCGCAGCCGTTGGCGCGACATTTCCATCAGGCCGAACTTGGAGATGCGGCCCAGCTGGACGCGGGCGCGGTCGTGCTTCAGCGCCTGGGAGAGCTTGTTCTCGACGTCGCGCTGGTGCTTGTTCGACGCCATGTCGATGAAGTCGATCACCACCAGGCCGCCGAGATCGCGCAGGCGCATCTGGCGCGCGACTTCTTCTGCCGCTTCGAGGTTGGTGTTGAACGCGGTTTCCTCGATGTCGCCGCCCTTGGTGGCGCGCGAGGAGTTCACGTCGACCGCGGTCAACGCCTCGGTCTGGTCGATCACCAGCGAGCCGCCCGAAGGCAGGCGCACCGAGCGCTCGTAGGCGTTTTCGATCTGCGATTCGATCTGGAAGCGGTTGAACAGCGGGGTGTCGTCGATGTACTGCTTGAGCTTCCGCATGTTCTGCGGCATCACCTGCTCGACGAACTCTTTCGCCTCTTCGTACATCTCGGGCGTGTCGACCAGGATCTCGCCGATGTCGGCGCGCATGTAGTCGCGCAGCGCACGGATGATCAGCCGCGATTCCTGATAGATCAGGAACGGCGAGGTCTTCTTCAGCGCGGCTTCGGCGATCGCCTTCCAGACGCTGAGCAGGTAATCGAGATCCCACTGCAGCTCTTCGGCGTCGCGGCCGACGCCGGCGGTGCGGATGATCACGCCCATTTCGTCCGGAATGGCGAGTACGTCCATTGCCGCCTTCAGCGCGGCGCGGTCGTCGCCCTCGATCCGGCGCGAGACGCCGCCGGCGGTGGGCGAATTGGGCATCAACACCATGTAGCGGCCGGCCAGCGAGATGAACGTGGTCAGGGCAGCGCCCTTGTTGCCGCGCTCTTCCTTGTCGACCTGGACGACGACTTCCTGACCTTCGCGCAGCAGCTCCTTGATCCCGGCCTTGTGGTGGTCCACGCCGGCCTGGAAGTAGTCGCGCGAAATTTCCTTCAGGGGCAGGAAGCCGTGGCGTTCGCCGCCGTATTCGACGAACGCCGCTTCCAGCGACGGTTCGAGCCGGGTGATCCGGCCTTTGTAGATGTTGGATTTCTTCTGTTCTTTCGACGGTCGTTCGATATCGATGTCGTAAAGGGTCTGGCCTTCGACGATGGCGACGCGCAGTTCTTCGGCCTGCGTCGCGTTGATCAGCATGCGTTTCATGGTCTTGCGTTCCTCACGCGCATCAACCCCGCTCGAGAGCGGGCGCGCGGAACGCCATGGGCGTTTTCGCCTCTGGAGACTGCCGGCGACCCCGTCGCGCGCTCGTCCCGCCCAAGAGGGCGGGCCTGCCATGGGGCAGGCGCGCGGCAGGAGCCGCTTCAAGTATTCCAGCGCTGCAACACCACGGCGAGCCGCGGGAGCGCTTGTTGTTCTAAAAACGTGTTACAGGCCGGCCGCCTGCGTCGGTTGCGCTGGGAAGCGCGATGATGCGGCGGCACGGGACGTGTTCAGCACGAGTGTCTGACGCACTCGGCGATAACCGGCTTTGCCGACAAGCCGCTAACATGGCCGCCCCGGAGGCGGTGGTCGCGTACTGCATCGGATATCGCGGGGGAGGCGGGCTTTCGGCCCATTCGAGCGACGCGACGCGAATGCATCTGTCGCTAACTCCCTAGCGAAATCAACCCCTTATACCGCTCAACGAGTGTAGCAGATCACAATCCCCATGACCGCATCCAATCTTCCCCCGCGCTCCGGCGCGGAGCCTTCGGGCAAAGTCCGCCTTGTCCGCATCCATGAGGACCGCGATGGTCAGCGGCTGGACAATTTCCTGTTCGGCGTGCTCAAGGGCGCACCCAAGTCGCTGATTTACAAGATCATCCGCAGCGGGCAGGTGCGCGTGAACGGTGGCCGCGCCAAGGCCGAGACCCGGCTGGAGGGCGGCGACGAGGTGCGGATCCCGCCGGTGCACGTGCCCGAACCGGGCGAGAAGGGCACCCCGGCGCCCGGCCTGCTGCAGGCGGTGGAGGCCAGTATCATTTTCGAGGACGCCCGGTTGCTGGCGATCAACAAGCCGACCGGGGTCGCCAGCCACGGCGGCAGCGGGATCAGTTTCGGGGTGATCGAGACTCTTCGCGCCCTGCGTCCGAACGCGACCCTGGAGCTGGTGCACCGGCTCGACCGCGACACCTCCGGGCTGATGGTCATCGCCAAGAAGCGTTCGGCCCTGATCGAACTGCAGGCGCTGATGCGCGAGAGCGATGCCGAAGACGGCCGCGGTATCGCAAAACGCTACCTGACCCTGCTGGTCGGGCGCATGCCCGACGGCACGATGAGCGTCGATGCGCCGCTGCATATCGGCCTGCGGCAGGGCGGCGAGCGGCACGTCCAGGTGCATTCGGGCGGCAAGGCCTCGCTCAGCCATTTCCGGGTGCTCGAGCGGCGCGGCGGGCATTCGTACTGCGAAGTGCGGATCGAGACCGGCCGCACCCACCAGATCCGCGTCCATGCCCAGCACATCGGTCATGCGGTGGCGGGCGACGACAAATACGGCGATCCGGAGGTCAACAAGCGCCTGCGCGAGCAGATCGGCCTGAAGCGGCTGTTCCTGCACGCGGCGTCGCTGGAATTCGCGCTGGACGGCGGCCGCGAGCCGTATCTGCTGGATGCGCCGCTGGCGCCGGAGCTGGTGGATGCGTTGGATCGTCTGGGCTGAGGATTTCGCCCTCGGATGATGGCCTTTACGGCGGTTCGGGGATCGTTCAGAATTTCACGATCAATGGAGGATGTCCGCGCAGCGGGCGTCCTCTTTTCGTTTCCAACAGGGGGATTCACCATGTTCCGTCGTGCCTGCGTTTCGATTCTCGCGGCGTTCTTCGCCGTGTCCGCTCATGCCGCCAAGCCTCTGACCCAGCCCATGCCGCTGGGCGAGAATCTCGCCGTAGAAGTCGTGCTCAACCAGCAGGAAGTGGGTGTGGATGTCTCCGCGACCAACGCGATGGCGGCCGGCGGCGGTCTGCTGGGCGCGCTGATCGTGGCCGGCGTGGACAACGCCCGGACCAAGAATGCCGAAGAGCGCATCGTTCCGATCCGCGACCTGCTGATCGCCTACAAGTTCAACGATGCGTTCGAGCGCCAATTGCGCGCCAAGTTGCCCTCGGAAGGCATCGCCACGACGCCTGTCTTCGTGCTGCAGAACACGTCGCTGGGCGCGATCGACGCGCAGAACAAGAACCAGTCGGCGTCGCGCGCGTTCGTGTTGACGCCGCGCTATGCGTTCGACAACCGCTTCGACCAGATGACCGTGCGCCTTACCGCGCAGATGGTCGAGCGCCAGCCGAAGAGCAACGGCAAGATCAAGGCCGTCATCGGTTTCAGCCGTACCTACACCTTCCAGTTTTCCCTGCCGGAAACGTCGGACAAACCAGAAGTGAACGTCGCGGCGTGGACCGGGTTCGGCGGCGACGCGCTGGTGGCCATGCTCGACGAAGGCATGCGCCAGACCGTCGACATGCTGGTGTTCGACTTTTCCGCTGAAGGCCGCGCCCAGTGGGAGAACTACGACCGCAAGGCGACGGTCCGGCTGGCTGGCCGCACCTATCCCGGTCTGAAGGTGCGCGAAACCCCCGAGTGGGTGTGGACGCGCGTGGGCAAGGGCTGGATGCAGGCCTTGAACGGCCATCGTATCGCCGCGGCACTGCCGGTGACCGCGCAGGTCGCGGCCCCGGCTGTCGAGGCTGCTGCATCCGTCGGACCTGCCGCCGTCGAAGCGGCAGTGCCCGCGAAGATCGAAGCGCCTGCGACGCCGTGATGCGCGCCATATCGATGATGCACGCGCTGCCGCTTTTGATCGGCATGATGCTGGTGGGCTGCACCGTGAAAGTGAACAACGTGCGCGTCGATACCGCGAAGATCGATGCGCGCGTCTCCGTGGCGTTGCGCTGCGCTTACCGGCTGCAGTCGGTGAGCGATCAGCGCCCGTCCGGCGACCGTGCAGGTACGCTCGGCATCAATCTGCTCACGGTGGAGAATGCGCCCGACACCCTGCGCTCGCAGTTGCTGCAGGCGGGTCTTGCGGATGCTGCCGGCGAGGGTGCGCCGGTGTCCGTCGAACTCATGCGCCTCTACATCAACCAGAATCTCTATACCAGCCTGCCCACCGTGGTGTATCGCGCGAAAGTGGGCGAGGGGCAGCCCTTCATCGTCCGTTCGCAGCTTGGCACGATGAGCTGGACCGGGTCCGAGGAGTCTGTTTACGAAGGCTATTCCGCCGCCATGCGCGATGCGAATACCCGGCTGATCGGCGAGCTCAACGCGCGCTGTCAGTGAGCGATATCCGGGGGGGACATCTGCCCGGGCCGATCGATCGGCCCGGGTCGACGACGACGGCGTCCGTCCGGAGCGGCCTACCGGGGGTCGTAGCGCCAGATCTCGCCGCTGTCGGTGATGGCCCAGGCGTTGCCGGCGGCGTCCACGCCCACCCGCTTGCCTGCGCCCTGCACATCCACCCAGCCGGCGCCGGGGGTGCCCCGATAGATCGCGTTGCCGTCGCCTTTGCCGCGTTTGCAGGTGACGGCGAAGACATGGGCCCCGTTCGCGGCGACATCGGTGAAACAGCCTGAGCGCTTCTGCCAGTGGCCGCCGCCGTTACTGAACCACTCGAAGATCTGCCCCTGTGCGTTGACCATCCATGCGGTGCGGCCGACCGAAATGCGTACCGCGGCGCCGGGCATTTCTTCCCAGCCGCAGAAGTCCTTGGCGCCGTCGGCGATGCCGGTATTCGGGCACGGCATCGCGCGCGAAATGGCGTTGCCGCCTTCGCCTTTCGGCTGCGAGGTGATGACCCAGATGCCGGCCTGGCCGGCGGCGACGTCAGTGATCGGCTTGTCGTTCGGCGTGCCGCGCTTGATCCACTCGCCGTCGTTGATGCTGCTGTACAACATCGCGTCGCCGCCGACGGTGTAGCTGTTGCCGGCGTAGGTCGCGATGGCGCTGCCGTAGCCGGCAACGCCGAGCTGCGCGAACTCGCCGCCGTTCCAGCGGTAGAAGTGCGAGGAGCCGCGACTGTTGGGCACGACATCGCAACCGGTCACGTACACGACCCCGTTGCCGCCGCCGGCGATGTCGCGCGCGCAGCCGGGCACGCGCACCCAGTAGGACGTCGGTTCGACATAAACGTCGCCGGCGCGAACCGTTGCGTCGATGGGCTTGGCGGGTGTGCGCCTTTGCACGGGCTGCCCCCAATCGGGCGGTGCGGCGCCGACGGCGCAGGCCATGGCGAGCGTGGCCGAAGCCAGCGCAGCGGCGGAAAGATTCGAAAGACGCATGAGTGATTCCTCGATGTGTGCATGCGGGGGCATGCGGATGGGATACGGATGTCGGATGCGGGCGGAATCAAGGCTGAGTGCGGCGTTCAGCCCATGGTGAGAAAGATCGCGATCACGATCGGCGGGATCCACAGCGCTTTCAGACGTGCGGGCATCAGCGCCGAAAACAGGATCAGCAGTGCGATCACCGCGGTGCGGACCGGGCCGAGCAGCCAGTTGATCGACGTGTAGACGGCGGCGAAATAGAAATGTTCGGCCGGATACACGCGCATCTCGACGGTTTCGCCGACCGAGTAGAAACGGCCGCCTGGAATCTTGCTGACCTTGAGTTTGTGGGTGTCCATGCGCGGATTGACGATGGCGCGGCCCAGAAAACAGTTCGCGCGATTTTTGGTCCGGCAACTGTCCTGGGCCACCCTGATTTCGCCGACGACGGGATCGCCTGCGCTCAGCAACCATAAGCGCCAGCCGACTTGCAGGGCGCAGAAAGACACCACCGCGAGAACGATCCAGAGCAGTATTTTTCGATGAATAGGCATCAGGGCAGCACCTGTTCGATGGGGATGGCGGCATGGCGCGACACCAGTGGTCGTGCCGCAACGATCAGGGGAAACATTTGTTGCCCTTCTTCGGATGGATGGCGCACAGCGCGCCGCCGCCGCCCGATTTCGCGCCCAGCGACACCACGTTGTTGCCCGCGCCGTCCACGGCGGTGAAGTTGCCGCCGCTGCCGCTGCCGCCCTGCGACAGACGCATCACCGCGGCGGGCGTTCCGGCGCGGTTGCTGAGCAGCAGATGTCGCCGACTGCCGCTGAGTTCGATCACCGGCTTGCTGTTGCCGTCGCCCAGCACCTGCAGCTCGCCGTGGCCGTCTGCGGCGGTGTACAGCACCAGCCCCATGGGTTTTCCGGGCGCACCGAGCCCCAACTGCGCGCGGCCGCCTTCCTTGGGATTGCTGCCGGCCGAGATCACCTGCTGTGCGTTGCGGTCGTGCAGGCGCAGGATGCCCCCGCTCTCGCCGACGTTCACCGCCAACTCGCCCAGCACCTTGGCCGGCGCCTTGCCTTTGCCGCCGCCGCCGTCGCGCAGGAACAGGCCATGCCGGTTGTTCGGGCCGGCGCCGACGATGGTGGAATTCTGCGCGGTATAGGCCTCGATCCGCGGGCCGGTGCTCTGGCGTATGCCGATGCGCGCCTGCGTGTCCGACGAGCCCATCTGCGCCAGCAGGATCGCCTGTTCCGCGGTGCGCTCCAGCTGGATGGCGGTGCCGGAACCCAGGGTGCCCATTTTCAGGAAATGCGCGTCGCCGCTGGCGTCGATGGTGACGATCGGGCGGTCTTTTGCATCGACGACCACGAACGGTGCGCGGACGCGATTGGCGACGTTTTTGCGGGTCGGCGTTTCGCGATCCTGTTCGTCCGCGGCGACGCGGGTTTCCAGTTTGCGCACGCGATCGTGCAGGGTCTGCAGGGACGGCGTGGGGCCCACGGCATAGGCGCTGCCGATGCCCATCAGCAGCGCGGTCGTCAACACCGAACCACCGATGGCGCCACAGGTGGCGATCATCAGTTCGCGGCGGCTCGCTCCGGAGCGGCTCATTCCGGGACGGCTCACGACACACCTCCCAGACGGCCCAGCGCGGTACGACCCGCGGCTTCCAGTCGCGGACACAGCGATGCCTGACGTTCGCCCATGGTCATGCCGGTGATGTTGAGCGAGAGAATGATCGTGCCGTTGCGGACGACGAGCTGTTGCGCGCCGATCAGATCGGCATTGCTCGCCGAGCACCACGCCGCGTCGCCAAGATCTTCGATTTCCTGGCCGGATTTGCCGGTTTTCTTGCCCAGCTCGTCGTTGACCGCCATGTTGAGATTGCCCGACAGGCCGGTGAGATTTTCGTACAGCGTGCCGGTTTCCGCGGGCGTCCCGCCGCGGATCACCTGCACCATCAACATGGTCATCCTGCCCGGGTGTTCGCTGCTGGCCCACATGCAGTTCTCCGGGTCGTCGGCCATCTGTCCAGCGCTTTGGCCGATCACGGTCTGCGCTTCTTCAATGGTCAGCAGCGTGCAGGCGCGCGGCAGTGGGCCGGCCTTTGCGTCCTTGCTTGCGGTGGATGCGGCGGCGGCCTCGACGGAGGGCCAATCGGCCGATTCCGCATCGGCTTTCTTGCCGCAGCCGGACATGAGCAGTGTCGCGGCGCTTGTGAGTATCAGCAGATGTCGATGCGCGGACAGAATCGTATTCATCGGATCTCGCTCCTCACAGGGCCGGCGCGGTCACGCCGCGGTAGCGGATACGGACTTTCGCGTCCGAGGTGGATTGCGCATGCACCAGGCCGTCGCTGCCGACGAAGGCTTTGGCTTCTCCGCTGGGCATGCCCGGAATTTTCAGGGTGTAGGCATAGCCGGTGGTCGGAATGCCGTCGACGTTCTGCGGCCCCAGCTTGCGGCAGCCGCTCATCGGGTATTTGCCCGAGCGGATGTCCGCGTTGAGTTCCTTTGCTGCGGATTGACCCACGTCGACCTTGCTGTGCCGAGTCCACTTGCCGTCCATCCGGGTATAGGTCTTGCCGCCGACGACGATGATTTCCAGACGCATGCCGCCGGTTTCGGTGATGGTGTGACGCGCGGGTTGCTGCGCGGATTTCTCGGCAGCGCGCAGATAGACCTCGCAGACCGGATCGAGCGCGTGCGCGGTGTTCGCGGCGAAGATCAGGCAGGCCGACAGCGGAAGGACGATGAGCTTCATGATGACTCTCCATTGAAATTGGGACGAAGGGTGGGCGCAGGCGGCGTCGCTCGAGATCTGCGCACGGCGTAGTGCGCCAGGCACAGCAAGCCGAAATTCGCGAGCAGCAATATCGATTTGAAAACCAGTGCGGCCAGCAGGAACGGGCTGACCTCTAGAGCGTCCGGGCTATCGAGCATCCGCAGCGCGGACACCATCTGCATCGATTGCAGGATCAGCAGAATCAGCAGGCCGATGCGAACGCCATGCAGTGCGATGCGCAGGACGCTCACCGCGTTCTCCCGTAACGCCACGGGGTGCGGTGATGCCACCACCAGGACGCAGGAATCTGCGGTGCGTAACGGGGCTGGTAGGGCGCGAGCGCGCACCAGTCGATGGCGTCCGGTGTGGCGCTTTCACCGGAGGCCGCCGACTCTGAGATTTCGCTTGATGTGTCTTGCGACGTGCCCTGTGCAATGCACGGCCCACGGGTGTCGTATTCGTATCGATCGTGATCGATCGCGTACGGGTAGTCGTCGCCGTAGGGATAGGTCTCGTAAGGCAGCGTCGATGGCGCGACCGGTTGCGGCACCTGCGTGGTCGGCGGGTGATGTCCCGGATGACCGGGCGGATGGGCCGATGCCTGCGCGCTGGCGAGCGCGAGGCTGACGAAGAGCAGCAGGTTGACGGCGTTCATTGCTGCACCACGCCCGCGGGGACCCATGCCATGCACTCGACGTCGTAGGCGAAGAACGCTTCGTCGTCGGCCTTTTCGGTGAATTTCCAGCTCACAATCACGCTCGCGCCGTCGTGGCGCACCTCCGCATGCGCTTCGGGCGCGAAATCGTTCACGCTGGTGGACAGGCTCATGCCGCAGCCCGCAGGACGCATCCATGCCGGCATGCGCAGGTCGTAGCGATCGCTGCTCGCGCGGATGGGATGGGTGGCGGGGTCGCCGCGATGATGGGTGCCCGAAAGGACCACGCGCCCATTCTTCTCGATGGCATGGCAGTAGTGATAGGCCGAAGGCATGTTGGGCACTTGGCACGCGGACACACCCACCTCGACGGCATTGAGCTTGATCTTTTCCCAGCGCGGCTCGAACGCGATGTCCTTGCCTGCACCGCGGGTGCCGCCGGCCGATGCGATTTCCACCGACGCATCGCCGGCCGTCGCCTTGGTCACGCCATCCGGCAACTGCGCGAGGATCTTGTCGCCGGCCCAGTCGAGGATCTGTGCTTCGTTCGCTTGGATGCGCCCGTACTGTGTCGGCAGCGTCACCTGCACTTTGCCGCGGGCGTCGCCGAAGCACAGGCCTTCGACGATGAATGCGCCGCCCGGTTGCAGGGATGATTCGTTCGCGGGACGGATGTGGGTGATTTTCGGGGTGTTGCCGTTCTGCGTGCAGGCCAGCACCGTGGAAGTCGTCCGCTGTACGGACGCGCTGCCGAGGCTGCCGCCTTGCGTCGCGCCGCCGCCACGGACCACCGCGGCGGTGTTGGTGCCCAAGCCACGATAGGCGCTGGTCAGGCGATCGTTCGCGCCGCCCGACGGTTGCGACGGCGGCGGCGTGTTCTGCCCGGGGGTGACCACAACCACCGGGCCGTTCGGCGGCGTGCCGGTCTGCGTGGCCGGCGGTTTGCCGGTGTTGCCCTGCGCGACGGGTGGTTTCGAGGCGACAGGCGGTTTGGAAGCGACGGGCGGCTGCGACGCGACCGGCGGCGTTGCGGGATTGGTCGGTGCGGCGCCGCCCCAGGGCGAAGGTTGCGGTTGCGGCTTCGGCTTGCGCGGCTTCGGCATCGCGACCGGCGCGGGATCCACCACCGGCACGCGCGCTTCGCTGTCGCCGCGACCGGGGATGGTGGAGGGCGCGGCCGGCCCGGATTGCTGCGGGTAACCGTAACCCTGCTGTGCTTCGGCGGTGCCGCAGGCGGCGGTCAGCGCCAGTGCGAGCAGCGACATGGTGTGATGGATGCGCATGATCGTGGCTCCCGATTACTTGCTGTCGGCGACGCTGGCGTCGAAACGCTTCGCCAGTTCGTACACGGCTTCTTCGATGGCCTCGCGCAGCACCGCGTCGAAGTTGTCCTTGCTGGTGGACTGGTGCTGCACTTCGGGGCTGTAGGCCACGCCGCCCTTGCCTTTCTCGGCGCGGACGCGGTTGATGAGCGCGCCGATGCCGCCGACGCTGCGCGCAGTGCCCTTCAGGCGCTTGCGCACGCTGATGGCATCGACCACATCGCCGGTGTTGGCATCGACGATGCTGATGTCGATTCCGAACTCGTCGTTGTTGCGCGCACCGCCGATCTGCAGGCCGCCGATGTTCACGCCGTTGCTGCTGGTGCGCGTGCCGCTGCCCAGCTCGGTGATTTCGGCTTCGAAGATGTATTCGGCGCCGCGCAACTGCTGCTGCGACGTGCTGCCGGTGGTCTGCCCGGCGGCGTTCATCTGCTTTTCGCGGACCACGCCGCGATCGAGCTTGGCGCGCTCCACCACGCGGAACTGGCCGCTCTGCACCAGCGCGGTCTTGAACTGTTCGGTAGCGCCGCGCGGCGAGATTTCGGGCAGATTGCTGGTGAATTCGTAGATCGCGACGGCGACGCGCGCGTCGCCGCTCTTGCGCGGCAGGGTCGGGCGCTGTTTGGAGCCGGCATGGGCGGTGCCGATGCAGACGGCGAGCGTCAGGACGAGGGCGAGGGCGAAGCGGTTGCGGGACATGTCGGCGATCCGTGATGTGAGGGACCATTGCCGAACGGGGGTTGGCCATGCGAACCGGACATGGCGCCGAAATTATTTTCCGATCGACGACGGAACTCGCTCGACGGCAATCGCTGGATTATTGACTGCCAGCGAACAGCGCCCCCTCCCAACCTCCTCTTGCGCTGCGTGCAAGGGCAGGAGCAGATCGTAGAAATCGAATCGCAATAGCTCCCTCCCTTTCGCCGTAGGCGAAGGGGAGGGCTGGGGAGGGGTTCGCCGAGCGTCGGTAATGCTGGGTTCCGAAAGCAACCCATTTCCAACCTCTTCCTTCGCTGCGCGCAAGGGGAGGAGCAGATCGTGGAAAGCGAATCGCAATAGCTCCCTCCCTTTCGCTGTAGGCGAAGGGGAGGGCTGGGGAGGGCTTCGCCGAGCGTCGGTAATGCTGGGTTCCGAAAGCAACCCCCTCCCAACCTCCTCCTGCACTGCGCGCAAGGGCAGGAGCAGATCGTAGCCTGCCGTAATTCGGCGATAGGGCGGGTCGCCATGCATCAGGAATGGTCGTTGAAGCTATCGCAACGCCGCCATGCGCCGGCGTACGACCGTAACGCTGTCGGGATGGTCGTAGCGCGCGCTGGCGGCGACAGCTTCGTCCTCCAGCGCCTGGGCGGCGGCGACTTCTCCACCGGCCGCCAGCACGTCGGCGCGTATGCGTGTCAGATATGGACCCATGCGCACGTCGCGGAAGCCGGCGACGCTGTTCCACGCTTCCATCGCCGCAGTGCTTTCGCGCCAGGCGACGGCGCGATCGTGTCTGGCCAGCGCCACGCGTGCCAGCCCGCCATGCGCCAGCGCGATATGCGCCAGTGTGCGGCCGTCTGCATGGTCGACGATGGTTTTGAACTGCGTCTGCGCTTCGTCCAGCCTGTCGTTGTCCAGCAGCCAGCGCCCCCAGCTTTCGCGGATCGCCATGACCGACTGTTCGCGGTCCTGCTGATGCGCCAGATAGTCGTCGAGCGAGGCTTTGAGCATGCGCCCGGCCTCCTCGTTGCGGCCGGCGCGTGCGTAGGCTTCGCCCAGGAAGCGTCGCGTCAGCCGCAACTGGAACGAGAATACGGACTGCTGAGCGTAGCTGCGTTCCACTGCCTCCAGTGCTGCGATACCGGCCGCTGCCCGGCCTTCGCTGGCCATGCGTTCGCCGTAATGCAGGCGTACGGTCGCCGTTTCCAGCGGATGGCTGCCGTCGGTGGGCAGCAGCGGCAGCAGGCGTTTGAATTCGAGATGCGCCGCATCGCGCTGACCGATCAGATGCAGGGTGCGCGCGGCGTTCGCGCGCGGCACCCAGGCGGTGGGAAATTCCGCGCCGGTGGTGCGGTCGGCGATGTCGGCGGATTTCCGGAATGCGGCCGCGGCCTCGGCGAATTGCCCAAGCTGCTGGTGGATCAGGCCGAGATTGCCGTACAGCGTCTGCAATTCGGCATCGTTCCTGTCCGGCAGCGATTCGGCGAGCGCCAGCGCCTGGTGGTAGGTGGCGATGGCGCGCGCAAAGTCCTGCTGCTGCGCGTTCAGGAACCCTGCCAATTCGTGCAGTGCGGTAACGTGCCCGCGCGAACGCGGCGCGTGTTTTCCGAACAGCGCGACCGCGCGTTCGAACGCGTGTCGCGCATCGTCGAGGCGACCATCCTGGCGTTGGAGATGTTGCCCCCGGCCGATCCACCAGTGGGCGCGCAGCTCGGGGTCTTGATCGCCGGCGGCGCTCAGCAGCTTGTCGGCTTCGGCGAGCGTGGCTTTGCAGCGGGCGCCCTCGCCCGCGCTGCAGGCGCGCGTCGACGCTTCCACCGCACCGTTGAGGATGTTCGGATGCAGCGGGCCGTAGCGTTCCCGCACTTTTTTCAACTGCATCGCCTGCAGCGCCTCGTAGCGTTCATCCTCGCCGAGCTGTGCGTACAGATCCGCGACGGTGCGCAGCAGTTCGATCTGCATGTCCGGATCGTTGGCGAAACGCGATTCGATCTTCGCCGCGCCGGCATCCAGCAGCGCTTTCGCGCTGATGCTGCCGCGCGGCTGATCGGAGGCGATGCGCGGGTCGTTCGCGGCGAAGATTTCGATCAGGAAGTCCTTGATTGCGCTGGCGCGGCGCGCTTCTTCGGCCGCGCGCTGCGCCTGCCAGAGCACGCCGCCTACGCCGGCGCCCAGCGCGGCCAGCAGCAGACAGGCGACCGCCACGCCCTGGCGATGGCGGCGCACGAACTTGCGCGCGCGCTGCCAGCGGCCGATGCGCTGGGCCTGGATCGGCTGATGCGACAGATACCGCTGCAGGTCTTGCGAAAAAGCGTCGACCGAAACGTAGCGGTGGGCGGGGTCGATGGCCATCGCTTTGGCCAGGATGGCGTCGAGATCGCCGACCAGCTCGCCGCGACGTTTGCCGCTGGCGCGGCTCGACGCCAATGGCGCCTCTTCGCGCTGTTCGATCATCCGCCCCAGCCGCGAGCGGGTCGGGAACGGGCGCTGCCCGGCCAGCAGTTCGTAGAGCATCACTCCCAGCGCATACACGTCCGTAGCGACCGTGATCGCGCCGTCGTCCATTTGTTCCGGTGCGGCGTAATCGGGCGTGACGGCGCGGCCGCCGAGCAGGGTCAGGCCCGCGCGCTCGTCGCTGTCGCCATCGATCAGCTTGGCGATGCCGAAATCCAGCAGTTTTACTTCCCCGGCGGCAGTCACCAGCACATTCGCCGGTTTGAGGTCGCGATGCACGACCAGCCGCGCGTGGGCGGCCTGCACCGCGGCGGCGACCTCGCGCAACAGCGCCACGCGATCACGGGTCGACAGCGCCTGGTCTGCGCAGTGTTCGGTGATCGGCGTGCCTTGCACATACTCCAGCGCCAGCCAGGGCTGCTCGTCCCCGCCTTCGTCGGTGCCGATGCCGGCATCGTAGAAACGCGCGATGCGCGGATCGGTCAATCCGGCGAGGATGTCGCGTTCGCGCTGGAAACGTTCGCGCTGCGCGCCGGCCAGCAGGTGCGCATGCGGCAGTTTCAGCGCGACCTGGCGTTCGTAGGCGCCGTCGGCGCGCGCTGCCAGCCACACTGCGCCCATGCCGCCGCTGCCCAGCGGCCGCAGCAGTCGCCAAGGGCCGAGGCGCATGCCTTCGACGTACGGCGAGACGGTTTCATCGACGCCATTGGGCCGATCCAGCCAGTCGCCGCTGCGGCGTTCTCCGGTGGACAGCACCGCACGCAGCGAAGGTTTGAACGCGGCGTCGTTCTCCGGCAAAGCGTCGAGCCAGGCCGCGCGTTGCCCGGGTTCCAGTTCGAGATAAGCGTCGAGCAGGGACGAGAATCGGGGCCAATCGGACGGAGGGCAGGGCAAGGGCTTCATGAGAGCGAGAACTTCATGCGCGTTTCCGTGGGTGGGCGCCCGCCCGAACGGGATGCGGGGAACGAACCGGACAACGACAGCCGATGGAAGCGGCCCCCGGCATTCACTCCAGCATCGAGGCCAGCAACAGTCGCGCCTTTTCCCAGTCGCGGCGCACGGTGCGTTCGGTCAGGCCCAGGGTTTCGCCGATTTCGACTTCGGTCATGCCGCCGAAATAGCGCATCTCCACGACCTGGGCGAGTCGCGGTTCCAGCTGCGCCAGCGATTGCAGCGCCTCGTGGACCTGTAGGGCTTCCTCGTCGCCGGCGACGCCGTCGCCCAGCGCGGTGTTGAGCGTGATCGCGCGCTCGCCGCCGCCTCGGCGCAGCGCGTGGCGTTCGCGCAGCTGATCGACGATGACCGTGCGCATCACCTGCGCGGCATAGGCGAAAAAGCGTCGGCGGGTGTCCACCTGCAGCGTCTCCTTGCCCGACAGCCGCAGCCAGATTTCGTTCACCAGTGCGGTGCTGTCGAGCAGGGTCAAGGGACCGGACCGCGACAGGCGCGCCCGCGCGAGTTTCTTCAGTTCGTCATAAGCGGCGTTGAACAGCGCCGCGTTGTCGACGCCTTTGCCCTGATTGCCCACATCGATCAGTTCGGTGATGTTGCCCATGGGCATCCCTGGCATGTCCGGTAGCGGAAATACTAATCCAATCGTTGCCGGCACGACGGCCGCGCGGCCTGCCTGGCGGCGGCGCGATTCCCGGCGCAGCCATCTCCGCGCGTAAAGGGCAAGCAACAATCCCAGGTTCCCGGAAGCCGTACCTGCCCGTGGGGGCTGCCCATCGTCAGTCCGCCAATGCTTCGGCCCTGGCCGCGCAGATGAAGTCGTTTTCGCTGAGCCCGCCGACATCGTGGGTGGAGAAGCGGACGACGCAGCGGTCGTAATGCACGCCGAGATCGGGGTGATGGTCTTCGCGGTGGGCGACATGCGCCAATGCATTCACGAACGCCATCGTCCGGTAGTAGTCGGCGAAGGCGAAGGACTTGACCAGCGCGTGGCCGTTTTCCGCCAGCTCCCAACCGGGCAGCTGCGGCATGAGTTCGGCGATGCGCGCGGGCGGCAGGCGATGCTCGTGGCCGCGGCGCGGAATGCAGTGGGCCTGTGCGAGGGGGATGAGATCGGACACGGCGGGGCTCCTGATGACGGGTCGCATGAAGCTGAACACTTTTTCGCCCGCGTAACGCAAACCTGACGAGCACGGACGGATCGGACGGCTAGAATAGCCGGATGATCCAGATTTCCGAATCCGCCCAGTCGCACTTCCGCCGCCTCATCGAACGCGAAGCCCTGCCGGGTCTGGGGGTCCGCCTCAGCGCCATGCATCCGGGCACGCCGCGCGCCGACGTCCGCCTCGAATTCGCCGAACCCGGCGATCTGCAGGGCGACGAATGGGCGGTGGACTGCGAAGGGTTCACGCTGTGGCTCGATGCCGCCAGCGTGCAATACCTCGACGGCGCCGACATCGATTACACCCAGCAGGCCACCAGCGGCCATCTGCAGATCCGCGCGCCGAAGATCAAGGGCGTGACCCCGGGCGAGTCGGCCTCGCTGGTCGAGCGCGTGCGCTGGGTGGTCGAACACGAGATCAACCCGCAGCTCGCCGAGCACAAGGGTCACGTCTCGGTGCAGGAAGTCACCGCCGAGGGTGTGGTGATCCTCAATTTCGGCGGCGGCTGTCACGGCTGCGGCATGGCCGATGTGACCTTGAAGCAGGGCATCGAAAAGACCCTGTTGGAGAAAGTCCCGGGCGTGATCGCGGTGCGCGACGCGACCGACCATGCCAGCGGAGCGGCGCCCTACATCGCGCGTTCGTCGGACTGACAGGGCCTCGCCGGGCGTGTTCACCGCCGGAGAGTTGATCGAGATTCTTCAGGTCCGCTATCGGCGGCGGTTTCCTGTGCACGCCGATCGGCCGTTCGGTGCTTTCCCGCCGACCTGGCGGGCCTGGTTCCTGTCGATACAGGAACGACTGGGCGCGGTGACCGGCGCGCCGGTCGCGGATTACCTCGACATACTTCTGCAGCGTCCCGAACGCGCGCCGCCCAGGGCCAGCCTGGAATTGAGCCGCTTGCGCGCATACGCCAGCCTCGGTCGCCAGCAATGGGAGCCGGCGCCTCGCGACCAGCGTTGGATGCGCGGCATCGCAGGGCTGGTCTCCGGGCTGTTGCATATCGTGTTCATGCTGATGCTGCTGTGGCTGGGTTTCGTGGCGATCGGCGACGCGCCGCCGCAGGCCAGCCAGGCGGGCGAGACCGTGTTGATCGAATACATCGGCACCGGAACGCCGGCGGAACAGGGCGGCACGGCAGCGCCTGGCGAAGTGGATGCCCCCGCAGCCCCGGCAGCGCCTGCCCCGGCGCAGACGTCACCCACCCAGACCGCGGCCGCTGCACCGCCGCCGTCTGCCAGCGCCTCCACCCAGCCGCCCGCCAGCGAACAACCGCCGCAGCCGGCCGAAGCGGGTAGCACGCAGCCACTGGTCGTGACCGAGACCGCGCGGACCGATATCGATTTCACCTTGCCTGCGCCGGTTCCGCGCGACCCCAACCTGCCGCAGTTCCAGGTGACCGTTCCGCAGGTGTCGCCCTCGGTCGTCGAGATCGAAACCTTCGAACCCCGGCCCACGGTGCGCGCGCTGGAACGGCCGGCCCTGCGCGTGCCGACGCCGACCGTGCCTGTCCTGCGCACCGAGGTGACCGAAGTCGAAGTGCGCCGGCCCACAGCGGAAGTGCAGGTCAGGCCGCTGTCGCAGACGCCGTTGCGAACGCCTGACATCCGGGTGCCGACCTTGCGCACCACGCCCACGGAGGTGCCGATGCGCGCGTCTCCTGCACCGGCCGCAACTACCGCCACTGCGACTCCCAGCCCGACCGCAACGCCCGCGCCGCCTGCGGCTGTGCCGGGCAACGCGGCCGCGGCGGCGGGACGCAGCCGCACCCCTGCCACCGCTCCGACCTCCGGTGGACAGCCGCAGGCGGCGGGCGCCGGTCGATCGACCACCACGGCGACCACCGGCGCCGGCCCTGCGCCATCGCCCCGTCCCGGCGCCACGCCCAGTGCGACCCGCAGCGACGATTGGGGCGATTCCAGCCGCAATGTGCCGGGCAACAGCACCACGGCCGGACGCGCCCCGGGGTTGTTCAATAGCGACGGCGGTATCCGCCTGCCGGGCGACGGCGGCCGTGTTGGCGGCGGTCTGCCCCCCGGTACGATCATCGAAGATTTCCAGAAGATCGATCGCATGGGCACCTGGCTGAAGCGCCCTCCGCTGGATTACACCCCGACCCGTTTCGACAAGTTCTGGGTGCCGAATCGATCGCTGCTGGAAGAGTGGGTGAGTCGCGGCATCCAGAGGGTCGCGATTCCGATCCCCGGCACCACCAAACGCATCGAATGCATGGTGTCGCTGTTGCAGGCCGGCGGTGGCTGCATGATCACAGACCCCAATCTGCAGGATCAGGAAGCCATCGCGCGACCACCGCCGGACGTGCCGTTCAAACCCGAGCTGCAGGAAGACAAGGACAGTCTGAAAAAGTGATGCTGGGTGAAACCGCAGCCACCTGCGTAAACGAAACGGGAGCCTTGCGGCTCCCGTTCTTTTTTGCTGCGGCGGTGGATCGGACCGGAGATCAGTGTCCGTGCAGATCGCCCAGCGGGCCCTGCTGTTTCGCGAAGTAAGCGGCGAGGTCAGCGATGCCCTGATCGTCAATCTTCGCACCCTTGATCTGGTTGGTCATCAGCGCATGCTCGCGGCCGCCATCGCGGTACTGCTGGATGCTGTGGAACAGGTAATCCTGATACTGGCCGGCGAGCACCGGGTAGGTGACGTCGATCGGCTTGGCGCCGCCAGCACCATGGCAGTCGATGCAGGCTTGGCCGGAGGTGCCGAGCTTCTTGTCGGCGGCGATCTTCTCGCCGCGTGCGGCGTCGCCGTCGTAGGCGGTGACATGTTCGAACTTGGCCTTGTGGGCTTCGGCGCCGGCATGCCCGCCTTCGCCTTTCGAACAGGCGGCGATGCCGAGACTGAGGGCCAGCGTGAGGGCGATGGCGAGGGGACGCTTCGTCATGGTGGCGGCGCTCACTTCTTCAGGCTCGAAAGGTAGGCGGCGATGTCCTTGATGTCCTGCTCCGAAAAGCTCTGCGCCTGCGCCTGCATGGTCGGGTGCTTGCGCGTGCCCTTGCGGTACTCGGTCAGCGCGTTTTCGAGGTACTCCGCCGATTGGCCGGTGATCTTCGGGACGCTGAAGGTCGGGTAGGCGTTCTTGTAGCCGGTGACGCCGTGGCAGCCCTGGCAGGTGTAGGTGAGCTGCTTGCCTGTTTCGGCGGAGCCGGTGGCGGGAGTCTGCGCCTGCGCCGCGAATGCGGCGAAGAAGGCGAGGCAAGCGGCGAGCAGCGGATAACGATTCGGCGATCGGATCATATCTGGCGTCATGTCAGGGCGTGATGTCGGGGCGTTGGGCGTCGTGTGCGCGCATAATCCGTGTGCAGCCGGATACACGCCAGTGATTCTGCGTGCCGGCACCACCGCATGCGTGCAATCCGGACAGTATAGCCTGACGGTGCGCGTCGACGCAGGCGGCCTCTCCCGATGATCGTCCGGTTCCATGCAGCGCGATGGCACGGCCCCTGTCATGCGTCAACCATGACCTCTGGCCGATGTTGCAAGTGAATGGGTGATATACCTTGATACAACACCTCATAACCATGCCGACGATACCCACCATGTCCGCCGACCGCATTCCTCACCTTCCGGCCACCAGGCCCACCTTTGCCCGCGCCCTGGGCGTCGGGATCCTGCTCGGTTGCCTCGCTTTGTCAGGCTGCAAAGGCGGCGGCGATGCCAAGGCCAAAGAAGGCGAGAAGAAGGCACAGGACGCGGTGCCGGTGGAGGCCGTGAATGTCGTGCGCCGACCGATCGCCGCCAGCTACAGCGGCACCGCGCCGCTCGAAGCGCGCGCCGAGTCCCAGGTGGTGGCCAAAACTTCCGGCGTCGCCCTGCAGGTGATGGCCGAGGTCGGTCAGGAAGTGCGGGCAGGTCAGGTGCTGGTGAGGCTGGATTCCGACCGCGCGGTGCTGCAGGCGGCCCAGACTTCGGCGCAGATGCGCAAACTGGAAGCCAATTACAACCGTTCGCTGCAGTTGTCCAAGCAGCAACTGGTGAGCGCCAACGATATCGACCAGCTGAAGTTCGACCTCGAGAACATCCGCGCGGCCAATCGGCTGGCCAACCTCGAACTGTCCTACGCCAACGTGGTCGCGCCGATTTCCGGCGTGATCGCCGAACGTTCGATCAAGACCGGCAACTTCGTCCAGATCAACAGCCCGATCTTCCGCATTGTCGACACCTCGCGCCTCGAAGCCACGCTCAACGTGCCCGAGCGCGAACTGGCCACGCTCAAGGCCGGCCTGCCGGTGCAGTTGCTGGTCGATGCGTTGCCGGGGCGCCCGTTCACGGGCCGCGTCGATCGCGTCGCCCCGGTGATCGACTCCGGCAGCGGCACCTTCCGGGTGATCTGCGCCTTCGAGAGCGGCGGTCTGCTGCAGCCGGGCATGTTCGGCCGGGTCAAGATCGATTACGACCAGCGCGCCGATGCGATGGTGATTCCGCGCAGCGCATTGCTCGACGACGAAAACGATCCCGCGGTCTACACCGTGCGCGGCGGCAAGGCCGCGCGCGCCTCGGTCAAACTCGGTTATTACGACGGCGAATGGGTGGAAGTGCGCTCCGGGCTCACGCTGGGCGACCGCGTCGTCACCGCCGGAAAGGTCGCGCTGCGCGAAGGCACCGAGGTCCAGGTCATCGGCGACCCGGTCGCCAAGAAGGTCGCAGCCGCCAAGCCCGAGGGCAAGCAACAATGAGCGGCGCCGGATCCCACGACAACGAGGTCCACGAGGGTCATCACGATCCGCAGCATGGCGAAGGCGGCGGTTCCGGCCTGGTCGAATTCTCGACCCGTCGCCGGGTCACCGTGGCGATGTTCTGGTTGACGATGTTCCTGTTCGGCGTGCTGGCGCTGATGAACTTGAAGGTCAATCTGCTGCCGGATCTCAGCTATCCCACGCTCACGGTGCGTACCGAATACACCGGCGCCGCGCCGACCGAGATCGAAACGCTGATCAGCGAACCGGCCGAGGAAGCGCTGGGCGTCGTCAAGAACCTGCGCAAGCTGAAATCCGTGTCGCGCACCGGACAGAGCGATGTCGTGCTCGAATTCGCCTGGGGCACCGACATGGACCAGGCCAGCCTCGAAGTGCGCGACAAGATGGAAGTGCTGCAACTGCCGCTGGAAGCCAAGCCGCCGGTGCTGCTGCGGTTCAATCCGTCGACCGAGCCGATCATGCGCCTCGTGCTGGCGGCCAAGCCCGGCGCGGACGCGGCGGGCGACGATGCCCAGGCCCTGCGCCGCCTCACCGAACTGCGTCGTTTCGCCGACGACGATCTGAAGAAGAAGCTCGAGCCGGTCGAAGGCGTGGCCGCGGTGAAGGTCGGCGGCGGTCTGGAGGATGAAGTCCAGGTCGATATCGACCAGCAGAAGATTGCGCAGATGGGCCTGTCGATCGACGGGGTCATCCAGCGCCTGCAGCAGGAAAACATCAACGTCTCCGGCGGACGCCTGGAAGAGGGCAGCCAGCGTTATCTGGTGCGCACCGTGAACCAGTTCGCCAGCATCGACGAAATGCGCGAGATGCTGGTGACCACGCGCAGCGCCGGCAACGACGCTGCGGCCGTGGCTGCGCAGCAGATGGCTGCTGTCGCGGCGTCCACAGGTTCTGCCGCGGCCATCGCCGCCGCCAACTCGGTCCAGAGCGCCTCCGGCGGCGGTTCCAGTTCGCCGGCCGGCGGCATGGCCGTGCGCCTGAAGGACATCGCCGATGTCCGCCAGGGCCACAAGGAGCGCGAGACCATCATCCGCCTCGGCGGCCGCGAAGCGGTCGAAATGGCGATCTACAAGGAAGGCGACGCCAACACCGTCTCCACCGCTGACGCCATCGCAGCGAAGATCGAGCAGATCAAAGCCCAGATTCCGGCAGACATCGAACTGACCACGGTCGACGACCAGTCGCAGTTCATCCGCCACGCGATCGCCGATGTCAAATTCGACGCCGTGATCGGCGGCCTGCTCGCGGTGCTGATCATCTTCCTGTTCCTTCGCGACGCCTGGAGCACGTTCGTGATCGCGCTGTCGCTGCCGGTCTCGATCGTGACGACGTTCTTTTTCATGGACCAGTTCGGACTGAGCCTCAACGTGATGTCGCTCGGCGGCCTCGCGTTGGCGACAGGCCTTGTCGTCGACGACTCGATCGTGGTGCTGGAAAGCATCGCCAAGGCGCGCGAACGCGGGCTCGGGGTGTTGGAGGCGGCAATCGAAGGCACCCGCGAAGTCAGCATGGCCGTGGTCGCGTCCACGCTCACCACCATCGCGGTGTTCCTGCCGCTGGTGTTCGTGCAGGGCATCGCCGGCGAGCTGTTCCGCGACCAGGCGTTGACGGTCGCCACCGCGATCGGCATTTCGCTGATCGTGTCGATGACCCTCATCCCGATGCTCAGCGGCTGGCGCGACCGCGCACCGATGGCGTTCGCGGAAGAGCCGCCACATCCGCAGTGGCAGCCCGAAACCCGCTGGCAGAAACCGCTGGCCGCGACCGGCCGCGGCGTGGGCGTGGGCGTACGCGGCTTCTTCTTCGGCATCGCCTTCGCATTCGTGCGTCTCTGGCGCCTGCTCGCTGCGGTGATCGGCCCGGTGATGCGCACGCTCAGCGATCTGGCGATGGCGCCGTACAACCGCATCGAGGCGGGTTATCTGCGCGTGCTGCCGGGCGCGCTGCGGCGGCCGGCGATCGTGCTGGTGCTGGCGGCGTCCGCGTTCGGCCTCAGCCTGTTGGCGGTGCCGATGCTGGGGACCGACCTGATCCCGCAGCTGGCGCAGGATCGCTTCGAAATGACCGTGAAACTGCCGCCCGGCACGCCGCTGCGCGATACCGATCGCGTGGTGCGCGAGCTGCAGCAGACGCATGCGAAGGATGACGGCATCCGCGCGTTGTACGGCGTGAGCGGCAGCGGCACGCGGCTCGACGCCAGCCCCACCGAAAGCGGCGAGAACATCGGCAAGCTGTCGGTGGTGATGACCGACAGCGGCGACGAGAAGCGCGAGGCGGAACTGGTCGACGGCCTGCGCGACAGCGCGAAGCAGTACGCCGGCGCTCAGGTGGATTTCAGCCGTCCGGAACTCTTCAGCTTCTCGATGCCGCTGGAAATCGAACTCAGTGGACAGGATCTGCAGGGCATCGAACAGGCCGGCCGCAGGATGGCCGCGCTGCTGCGCGACAACCCGCATTACGCCGACGTCAAGTCGACGGTGGAGCAGGGCTTCCCCGAGATCCAGATCCACTTCGACCAGGAGCGCGCCGGTGCGCTGGGCCTGACCACCCGCCAGATCGCCGATGTGGTGGTGAAGAAGGTGCGCGGCGATGTCGCCACGCGCTACAGCTTCCGCAGCCGCAAGATCGACGTGCTGGTGCGCGCGCGGGCGAGCGATCGCGCCACGCTCGACGACATCAAGCGCCTGATCGTGAATCCCGGCAGCGCCAACCCGGTGACCCTGGATTCGGTCGCCGACGTGGTGTCGACCACCGGCCCGAGCGAGATCCACCGCGCCGATCAGGTGCGGGTGGCGATCGTGTCCGCGAACCTGCGCGACATCGATCTGGGCACCGCGGTACGCGAGGTCGAGGACATGGTGGCGAACGCCGAAGGCGGCCTCGGCGCCGGCATCGGCCTGCATATCGGCGGCCAGGGCGAGGAACTGACGCAGTCGCTGCAATCGCTGTTGTTCGCGTTCGGTCTGGCGGTGTTTCTGGTGTATCTGGTGATGGCCTCGCAGTTCGAGTCGCTGCTGCATCCGTTCGTCATCCTGTTCACCATTCCGCTGGCGCTGGTCGGCGCGATCCTGGCGCTGCTGGTCACCGGCTCGACGATCTCGGTGGTGGTGTTCATCGGCCTGATCCTGCTGGTCGGCCTGGTGGTGAAGAACGCGATCATCCTGATCGACAAGGTCAATCAGGCGCGCGAGGGTGGCATGGCCAAGCGCGAGGCGCTGGTCGAAGGCGCCCGGTCGCGCCTGCGTCCGATCATGATGACCACGCTCTGCACGCTGTTCGGCTTTCTGCCGCTGGCGTTGGCCTTCGGCGAAGGCGCGGAGGTGCGCTCGCCGATGGCGATCACGGTGATCGGCGGCCTGCTGGTGTCGACGCTGCTGACGCTGGTGGTGATCCCGGTGGTCTACGATCTGCTCGACCGCCGCCCCGATGCGGATTACGTCGCCCGCGCCAAACGCGTACGCGCCAGGCGCGGTCAGGACTTCGATGCCGCGGGTGAGAACGCCTCGACCGCAGGCCTCCAGAACCAGCGCATCCCGAAGGAGGGTATGCCGACATGAGCGTCGCCGAGTTCAGCATCAAGCGCCCCGTCACCACGGTGATGTTCTTCATCTCGATGTTCGTGGTCGGGTTGATCGCCGCGGTGCGCCTGCCGCTGGAAGCGCTGCCCTCGGTGACCTTCCCGGGCATCTTCCTGCAGATGCCGTACAGCGGATCGACGCCGGAGGAAGTGGAGCGCACGGTGCTGCGCCCGGTCGAGGAAGCGGTTTCGACGATGACCGGCGTCAAGCGCGTGCAGGGCAGCGCCCGCGCCGACAGCGCGTGGATGTTCATCGAGTTCACCGACTGGGAGCGCGACGTATCGATCGCCGCGTCCGAAGCCCGCGAACGCATCGATGCGATCCGCGACGATCTGCCCGACGACATGCAGCGCTACTTCGTGATGAAGTTCTCGACCAGCGACGAGCCGGTGCTGAAGGTGCGGCTGGCCAGCAAGCGCGACATGACCCGCGAATACGACATGATCGATCGCGAGTTCAAGCGCCGGCTGGAGCGCATTCCGGGCGTCGCCCGGGTCGACGTGCTGGGCGCGCCGCCGAACGAAGTCGAGATCGCGATTTCGTCCGACCGCCTCAACGCCCACGGCATCGGCCTGAACGAACTCAACATGCGGCTGCGCGACGTCAACTTCTCGGTTTCGGCCGGGCAGATCGACGACGGCGGCCGGCGTCTGCGCGTGCAGCCGGTCGGCGAAATCGTCGATCTGCAGGAGTACCGCGACATCGTCATCGATGGCAAGGGCACCCGCCTGTCCGACGTGGCCGATATCCAGCTCAAACCCGCGCGGATCGACTACGGCCGGCGTCTCGACGGGCAGCCGGCGGTAGGCTTGGACATCTTCAAGGAGCGCAGCGCGAATCTGGTCCAGGTGGCGAAGGACGTGCTGGAGGAGGTTGACACCATCTCCAAGGATCCGGCGCTGGACGGCGTGCAGGTCAAGGTGGTCGACGATCAGGGCGAAGCGGTGACCGGCTCGCTGATGGAGCTGGCCGAAGCCGGACTGGTCGGCCTGCTGCTGTCGATCCTGGTCCTGTACTTCTTCCTGCGTCACTGGCCCTCGACGCTGATGGTGACCACGGCCATTCCGATCTGTTTCGTGATGACCCTGGGTTTCATGTATTTCGCCGGCGTCACGCTCAACATCCTGACGATGATGGGCCTGCTGCTGGCGGTCGGCATGCTGGTGGACAATGCCGTGGTGGTGGTGGAGAGCATCTACCAGGAACGCGAGCGCATGCCGGACCAGCCGCGTCTCGCCTCGCTGGTAGGCACCCGCAACGTCGCGATCGCGCTGTCCGCGGGCACGCTCTGCCACTGCATCGTGTTCGTGCCGAACCTGTTCGGCGACCGCAACATGCTGAGTATCTTCATGTCGCAGATCGCGATCACCATCTCGGTGTCGCTGCTGGCGTCGTGGCTGGTGGCGGTGAGTCTGATCCCGATGCTGTCGGCGCGTATGAAGACGCCGCCGCTGGTGCGCGACAACCGCGGTCTGATTCCCCGTCTGCAGGTCCGCTATGCGGCGTTCCTGCGCTGGACGCTGGAGCATCGCGGCAAGAGCATCCTCGGCATCCTGCTGATCGTGCTGTTGAGCGTCATCCCGGCGATGCAGATGAAGACCAACATGTTCGGCGGCGAGGAAGGCGGCGAAGCCGATATCTTCTACCAGTGGAACGGCGCCTACACCAAGCAGCAGATGTCCGACGAAATCCTCAAGGTCGAGACCTTCCTGGACAAGAACCGCAAGCGGTACGGCATCGTCCAGATCTATTCGTTCTACAGCGAGGAAGGCTGGGGCGGCACCCAGGTGAAGTTCGATACCGAGAAACCGGCCGAAACCAAGAAGCGTGTCGAACTGCTGCGCGAGGCGTTGCCGAAATCGGCGCGCGCGAACATCGGCATCGGCGATCAGGGTGGTCCGGGCGGCGGTGGCGGCCTGGCCCAGAATGTCCAGGTGATGCTGGTCGGCGATTCCTCCGAAACCCTGCGCGAGATCGGCGAGGGCGTGGTGCCGATCCTGGCCCGCCGCAAGGAACTGCGCGACGTGCGCGTCAATACCGGCGACCAGAACAGCGAACTGTCGGTGCGGGTGGATCGCGAACGCGCGGCGACGTTCGGCTTCAGCGCCCAAGAAGTGTCGCAGTTCGTCGGCCTGGCGCTGCGCGGGGCGCCGCTGCGCGAATTCCGTCAGGGCGATACCGAAGTGCCGGTCTGGGTGCGTTTCGCAGGCGCCGACGATTACGGCATCAAGGACATCTCGGCGTTCACCGTGCGCGCGCCGGACGGCCGCATCGTGCCGCTGTTGGCGATGGTGGATGTGCGCATCGGCGAAGCCGCATCGCAGATCGAACGTTCCAACCGCCAGACCACGCTGACCATCCAGGCCAATCTCGCCGACAAGATGTCGATGCCCGATGCGCGCAAGGCGATGGAGGACACGCTCAAGACGATCCCGTTCCCGGCCGGTTACACCTACACCTTCGACGGCGGCGGGTTCCAGCAGGACGACGACGCGATGAAGCAGATGATGTTCAATCTGATCTTCGCGCTGGTCATGATTTATGTGGTGATGGCGGCGGTGTTCGAGTCGCTGCTGTTCCCGTCGGCGATCATGAGCGGCGTCGTGTTCTCGGTGTTCGGCGTGTTCTGGCTGTTCTGGATCACCGGCACCGAGTTCAACGCGATGGCCTTCATCGGCATCCTGGTGCTGATGGGCGTGGTGGTGAACAACGGCATCGTGATGCTGGAGCACATCAACAACCTGCGACGGCGCGGCATGTCGCGTACCGATGCGCTGGTGGAGGGCAGCCGCGAGCGCTTGCGCCCGATCCTGATGACGATGGGCACCGCGATCCTGGCGATGGTGCCGATCGCACTGGGCCAGACCAAGATGGCCGGCGACGGCCCGCCGTACTTCCCGATGGCCCGCGCCATCGCTGGCGGACTGGCGTTCTCGACCGTGGTCAGCCTGCTGTTCCTGCCGACGATCTACGCGGTGCTGGACGATCTGGGCTCGGCCACGTCGCGCGTGATCGCGCGGGCGCGCGGCAAGCGAGGCGTTCCGGCCGCTGCGGTGGCGGCGATCAAGGCGGATTAATCGATCGCGCGCCTGCGGGCTGCAGGCGTGCGGTGTTTTGTAGGAGGGGCTTCAGCCCCGAGCATTTGCTTGATCTCGGCTTTACGTCAAAAGCTCGGGCCTGAAGGCCCTCCTACGAACGCAGGTTTCCACCTGCGCGGGAACAACGGCCGTTTGGGCTGGCTTATCCCATGAGTTTGGCGAGCATCCTCGCGCCGCCGGTCCACACCCCGATCGCGGTACCGAGGCTGGTCAGGAAGAAATTCAGCAAGGTGCGGGCCACGCGATTGCGCCACCAGCCCTTCACGGTCTGCACGTCGTCGCGCAGGGCCATAAAGTCGGCGTACGTTGGCTTGCGCACCCAGGCTTCGACCAGCGCGCTCAACGTGCCCGAAGCCAGCGCCGGGTGCAGCGGGGTGATCGGTGAAGCCAGGAAAGCGGTAAGGATGCTCAGCGGATGTCCGCCCGCAACGGCGCAGCCGATCGCGCCGAGCGTACCGGTGACCAGCACCCACTGCAGCACCAGATCGCTGCCGACCTCGAAACCGCCGCGCCAGAATCCCCAGACGAACCCGCCCAGCACGAAGAAGGCGAGCAGCAGGGTGAACCACGGGAACGACGATTTCTCCGCCACCGCTTCGAGCTCCGCGCGCAGCGCCGCCGGATCGCGGTCGTCTTCGGCCAGATGCTTCGCCAACCCCTGCAGATGGCCGGCGCCCACCACCGCCAGCACTTCGCGCCTGCCCTGGGCCGGAACTTCACTCTGGGCCGGGATCTCGCGCAGGCGCGCGGCCATGTACTGGTCGCGCTCGGCGATCACGGTTTCGTACAGCGCCGGGCTGTCGGCGGCGAATTCGCTGAAGCTCGACTCCAGCATGTCGCCTTCCTTCAGGCCTTCGATCTGTTCGTCCGACACTTTCTCGTCGAAGAACAGCGATGCCATTAAACCGCCCGACACTTTCGCGCGACCCCACCAGCCCAGCCGCTGCATCGCGCGCCTGAAGGTCAGACCCACGTCGCGATCGATCAGGTGCAGCGACAGCCCGCGTTCGCGCGCGTCCAGTACCGCAGCCTTGAGTTCGGCGCCGGGTTCGATGTCGAGTTGTTCGGCGAGCCGGCGCTGGTACGCCGCAAGCCCGAGATTCGCGGCGAATACCGCGGTCTTGCCTTCGCGCAGCACTTTCACCAGATCCAGTCGGGCGAGGGCGTCGGGATCGGTCAGGGCCTGCGCGCGCTGCGGGTCCAGTTCGACCGCGATGGTGTCGTAATCGCCGCTGGCGATGGCCGCCCGCACCACGTCGACGCTGGTTTTGGAGATATGCGCGGTGCCCAGCAGGGTGTAGCGCACGCCGTCGCGTTCGACGATGGCGTGCGGCTGGTCTGCGAGGGTGGCGGGAAGATCCGTCGCGGCGGGAAGCGCATTCGCGGTCGGGAGATCTGCTGCGGTGTCGTCGGTCATCAATGGCGCCTGGCGAGCCGCGATCGGCTTCAGGCCGGATTGTCAGGCCCAGCGCAGGGCCAGCGCAACCGAATAGGCCGCGGTCGCGCAGAGGATTCCCCGGAACGGGATGCGGAACCAGTAGACCCTGGCCAGGGCCAGCAGCGCCGCGAGAAACGCAAACCCCAGCGCCAGCAGGAACGGCGAACCGAACAGCACTGCGGAGCGTGCGATCGCCATGTAAGCGTAGAGCGCGCCGAACAACATCGCACCCAGGCTGTGGCTGGCGTTGAAGCCGATCCACGCGCTCCACATCGTGATCTCGCGGGTCAGCAATGGCGACACCGCTTTCATCCGCGTTTCCAGTTCGGCATCGCGCGGCGAGAACGCGTTGCCGAAGAAGGTGTAGTAGAGATGGATGCCGCCCAGCGCGAAGACGATGCCCGCGCTGGCGGCGATCAACGACTGCGATGCATCGATCATGCCCATGCCCTCATGCCCATGCCCTCAGGCGAAGCCGTAAGGCAGATTCGGCGAGGACACGATCCGCGTGCCCACCGGTTCGCTGCGCAGGAAACGCAACGCGTCGGCGATCACGTCCGGATGCTCGGCGATGCGGTTGTGCCCATAGCCGCGGGTACTCAACATGCGCGCGCCGTGCCACAGCCGCGCATAGCGTTCGCCCTCGGACCACGGCACTTCGCGGTCCTCGACGTCGTGCACGATCAGCGCCGGGCGGCCGATCAGCGGCGCGTTGCGGTGCGCCTGCAGGTCGTCGATCGGCACCCGGGTTTCGCGCTCGAAGAACATCGCCAGCCGCCGTCCGAAGGGGACGCCCAGCCACACCAGACGGCTAAAACGCTCCATCGCCGCCAGCGGGTCGGCGGCGGGGGCGATCAGGATCGCGCGTTCGGCCGCCAGCCCGCGCGCCAGCGCTACCGCCGCCGCGGCGCCGCCCAGCGAATGGCCGAGCACCGCTGCCGCTGGACCGTAATGCTGACCCACCGCGAGCAGATGGCAGGCGAAATCCGGCAGCGTGGTGCGATGGCCGCCGCTCTTGCCGTGTCCAGCCTGGTCGAAGGCGACCACCGCGTAGCCCGCGGCCTGCATGGGCTCGATCCAGGGCGCGATGCGGGTGCCGTGGCTGGACCAGCCGTGCGCGAACAGCACGTAAGGCTGCTGAGTCGGATCGCCCCACAGATAGGTGGCGATCTCGATGCCGTCGACGGTCAGTCGCTCTTCGCGCGCGCCTGCGGTCGGCGCAGTGGCCGCGCGCTCGCGACTGGAACGGAACGGCGTGCTGAAGATCCTTGCGGCGCGCAGCAGCGTGGTCTCCGGCTGCAGTCGCCCACCGATCAGAAAGCCGATGCGCGCTGCGTAAAGGATCAATAAATTACGAACGGTCGTGCTAATTTTAGCGAATGAGAAAGCCATGGCGAATCTCCGTGGGGGAGGCGATCAGTCTTGGTGGGGCAGGGGCTGGGGTTGAGGCTGGGGTTGAGGCTCGGGCAGATAGCCCAGCAGGAGCCGATCGAACATCCGCTGGCCGTGCGCGCTGGCGGCGTCGATGTCGGTGATCGCCATGTCGTGCTGGACAGCCAGCGCAATGGCGTTGATTTCGAAAGAGAATTGCCCGGCGTCCAGATCGCCGCGCAACTCGCCGGCGGCCATCGCCATGCCGATGGCGCGAACGAGTTCGCTGCGCCAGCGCTGGTGATGCATCAGCACCCGGTCGCGCAGCGGGCCGGGGCGGTCGTCGTACTCGCTGACGGCGGTCAGCAGCAGACAGCCGCCGCGATCCTGGCGCAGCCAGTCGAGCCAGTTGGCGAAGATCGCCCGCAGCCGGGGCAGGCCGCGGCCCGCCTTGAGCGCCGGGATCAGGGTGTGTTCGCCGAAACGCAGCGCTGCAGTGTCCAAAACCGCCAGTTGCAGGTCTTCGCGCGAACCGAAATGGGCGAATACGCCACTTTTCGACATGCCCACCGTGTCCGCCAGCGGGCCGATCGACAGCCCTTCCAGTCCCGCCGATGCGGCGATCATGTAGGCGCGCTCCACGATCATGTCGCGGGTGGCGGCGCCTTTGGAGGTGGGTGCGGCGGGCGTCATCGCGCCTTTATAGAACGACCGTTCGTTTCTTTGCAAGCGTGAAGCGACGAACGGTCGTGCGGAAACGTCGTGCCAAGCTTTTCAGTCGCGATAACGTTTCAGCAGGTCGCCGTAGGCGTCGATCCGGCGGTCGCGAAGGAACGGCCAGATCCGGCGGACATGTTCGCTGCGCGCCATGTCGACATCGGCCATCAGGATCGTCGGTTCGGCACCGGCTTCGGCCAGGAATTCGCCCTGCGGCCCGAGGATATGGCTGTTGCCCCAGAAATCGATGCCGGCGGCATCGAGCGGCGACGGTTCGTGGCCGACCCGGTTACAGGACAGCACCGGCAGGCCGTTGGCGACCGCGTGGCCTCGGTGGCTGAGGATCCACGCGCCGCGCTGGCGGTCTTTTTCCGCCTGGTCGTCGCCGGGATCCCAGCCGATCGCGGTCGGATACAGCAGCAGTTCCGCGCCGGCCAAGGCCATCAGCCGAGCCGCTTCCGGGTACCACTGGTCCCAGCACACCAGCACGCCGAGGCGGCCGACCGAGGTGTCGATCGGTTCGAAACCGAGGTCGCCGGGCGTGAAATAGAATTTTTCGTAGAAGCCCGGATCGTCCGGGATATGCATCTTGCGGTACTTGCCGGCGGTGCTACCGTCGGCGTCGAAGATCACCGCGGTATTGTGATACAGACCGGCGGCGCGGCGCTCGAACAGCGAACTCACCAGCACCACGCCGTGCCGTTTCGCCAACGCGGCCAGGCGTTCGGTGCTGGGCCCGGGAATCGGCTCTGCCAAGTCGAATTCGTCCACCGACTCGTGCTGGCAGAAGTAGGCGCCGTTGTGCAGTTCCTGCAGCAGTACCAGCTTCGCGCCGCGCTTTGCGGCTTCGGCCACGCGCAGTTCGATGACGGCGAGATTCGCCTCGGCATCGCCGTGATTGCGCTCCTGGATCAGCGCGACAGGGAGGGTCTTGGTCTTCATGGGCGAATTGTAGACGTGAGGTCAGGCCGCCGCGCACTTCGCGACCGTATTCCAGGTGCGGGTGGTGATCGCGCCGGCGTAGGTTTTTTCGAGCAGGGCCATGAACGCGGGGTTGGCGGGTTCCGGCGGGTAGGCACTCAGGATGTCCAGGCCACGCATCGTCAGGATGTGGGCGCCGTTCTTTTCGAGAGGCAAGGCAAGCCCGCTGGCCTGCGGCTCGCGCAGGAATGTCACCACCTTCTTCATCCCCACGGGCAGGTCGAACGCAGCGAACGGGTCGGCTTCGATCAGCGCCTGCAAGTGGGCGATCGGGCGCACCACTGTCCAGAAACTTCGATCCAGCGACTGCTGCATCGCCGCCTCGATGATGCGGGTCAGCGCCAGCTCGGATTTCGCGGGCGAATCGAAGGCGACGTTGCCGCTGGACAGCAGCGTCCTGACGTTGGAAAAGCCGGCCTCCTCGAAGCAACGCTTCAACGCCGGCATTTTCGCGTTCATCGGGCTGACGCCCCGCAACAATGCGACGTAACGAGGCACGGCGGCGTTCCCTAGACGAGGCCTTCGGGCAACTGCATCGTGATGCAGTGCAGGCTGCCGTTCTGCCAGATCAGCGGCCGGCAGGGCACCGGCACGATGGCGCGGCCCGGGAAGGCTTCGGCCATCACTTCCTGCGCGCGCGCGTCGGCCACGTCGCCATACGACGGAATCAGCACCGCGCCGTTGACGATCAGGAAATTGGCGTAGCTGGCGGCGAGGCGGCGGCCGTCGTCGAACACCGGCTTCGGCCACGGCAGCGCGAACAGCCGGTACGGTCCGCCATCGCGGGTGCGCAGCGCCGACAGTTCGGCGGCCATCGCCTGCAGTTCGGGGTAATGGGTGTCGCTCACGTCGTCGCAGCCCTGATAGACGATGGCGTCCTCGGCGGCGAAGCGGGCGAGGGTGTCGATGTGGGCGTCGGTGTCGTCGCCTTCCAGATAGCCGCGGTCGAGCCACAGCACCCGGCGCTGGGCGAGCCAGCCGGACAGTTTCGCGGTGAGTTCCTCGCGCGACGCCTGCGGGTGGCGCTCGTGCAGGCAGCGCCAAGTCGTCAACAGGGTGCCGGCGCCGTCGGTTTCGATGCCGCCGCCTTCCAGTGCGAAGTCGATCTCATGACGCTGCGCATCGGCGAATACCTCTTGGGCGACCAGCGCCTCGACCAGGCGGTCGTCGCGGCTGGCCTCGAACTTGCCGCCCCAGCCGGTGAAGCGGAAATCGAGCAGCCGGAAAGCGGCCCCGTCATCGCCCGGACGCAGCGTCACCGGGCCCGAATCGCGCAGCCAGGTGTCGTCGTACTCGACGGTGACGAAACGCACGCGGGCCATATCCACCCGCGCCGAGCGCAGTCGGGCTTCGGCATAGATCTGCAGATCGTCGTCGGCGACGCAGATCACCGCCTCCTGGAAGGCGGCGATGGCGGCGACGAGGGCGATGTAGGTTTCCTCCACTTCGACCAGGCGCGGGCCCCAGTCGGTCTCGGAATGCGGCCACGCGATCAGAACGGCGGACTGGGGTTCCCACTCCGCGGGAAAACGGTACTGGACGGTCATGATTCGGCGATAAGGGTCAGCGGATCGGCGGCTTCGGTCCGACTTCGTTCGCGCCAGCACGGATGGCGACGGCGTCGATCACCCGATCCTTCTCGAAATAGACGACGAAATTCGAATAGGTCCAGCGGTTGATCGAGGGCCACTGGCGCTTCTGGCCGCCGCGAGGGTCCAGGCGCTGGATGGGCGCGCCGAATTTGCGTTCGACATCGGCCATGCGCGTGCCGCGTGCGGGCAGGGCCATGCCCGCTTCTTCGCCGACGCGTTCGATCAGCAGGGTTTCGGCGGACGCCTGCGGGGCGGCGGCCGCGAACAGGATGGCAGCGAGAATGGCGGCGGGGAGCTGGCGCATGGGGGATCTCCTCAATCGTAAATGCGGGTGCGAAATACGGATGGCGTTCGAAGGGCGGGCGCCCCACGTGCGTCGCCGATTGTAAGCGCATCCGCAAGCGCATCGCGACAGCGTGCGCGATCACGGGGGATCGCTGCGGAATCGGGACGCCAGACGCGACAAAGGCCGCACAAGGCGGCCTTTGTCCTGGTCTGCGGCACAGCTGCTATATATGATGTATCGCAGCTTGCTTCTCGATCCAAGCGTTTATCTCAACGCTGACGCGCCTTGAGCGCGTCCGTTGTTTCAGCGCTGGCGCGCTTTGAAACGCGGATTCGACTTGCAGATCACGAAGACCTTGCCGCGGCGGCGGACGACTTTGCAGTCGCGGTGACGGGTCTTCGCCGACTTCAGGGAGGACAGGACCTTCATGGGGAACCTCGGCGATAACGCAGTTGAGTGAATGGGAATGACGCGGATGGTAAATCAGCCGCGCATTCTGCCGGTATTTCGCAGGCGATTCAAGTGTTTGCGTCGAAAGGTCATGTCGCCAGGCCGCGAGCGGGGCGAGCTGCCGGCTACAATGGTCGCCCCGATATCGCTGCCGAGCCCGACATGCCCGATCACGCCGTACCCGATTCGGTCGCCCGCGCCGCGAGTGTCGATGTTCTCACCATCGACGGGCCTTCGGGTTCCGGCAAGGGCACCATCAGCCGGCTGGTGGCGAACCGGCTGGGCTGGCATTACCTCGATTCCGGCGCCCTCTACCGCGGCGTTGGCGTCGCCGCCAGTTGGGCCGGACTGGATCTGACCGACCCCGATGCGCTGGTCCGCTGCGCGTTGGACGCCCATATCGGCTTCGTGGAGGCCGCCGACGGCGAGCTGCGGGTGATCGTGAACGGCGTCGACGCCACCGACGAGTTGCGCACCGAAACCGCCGGGGCTGCGGCCTCGGCCATCGCGGCCGTGCCCGAGGTCCGCTCCGCGCTCCGCGACCGCCAGCGGGTCTTCCGCCAGGTCCCGGGTCTGGTCGCCGACGGGCGCGATATGGGCACCGTGATCTTCCCCGACGCCCCCTACAAGGTGTTTTTGACCGCCAGCCCCGACGAACGGGCCGAAAGGCGGTATAAGCAGTTGAAAGACAAGGGGGTTTCCGTTATCTTCGACGACCTGTTGCGGGAAATTCTCGCCCGCGACGCCCGCGATGCCAATCGCGCGGTGGCGCCCCTGCGACCGGCCGACGACGCCGTTTGCATCGACACCACCGGACTCGGCATCGATGTGGTCGTCGAGCGCGTACTGGCCATCGTGCCGGGCGCGCATCCCTAGCATCACTGGGGCGAGCGAAGCCTTCACGCAGCAGACAAGTCCGACGCTTCCGTCGCGAAAGCAGCGGAGCGGCGGTTTTTTCCACTTTTCACTCTTCATGGCCACAGGCAATCCCGCCCAGGCCCCTACGGGTGGACCGGCTTCATAAGCTTGCGTTCGATGGAAGCTTCCGTCGAAGCACGCATCCGGTCTATGTCATCTACCGAGCAATCAATCCATGACCGAATCATTCGCAGAACTGTTCGAAGCGAGCGCGGCAGCCAATCTGTCCAAGCTCAAGCCCGGCTCCATCGTGGTCGGCACCGTTGTCGATGTGCGCACCGACGTGGTGGTCATCAACGCTGGCCTCAAGTCCGAGGGCATCGTCCCGATCGAACAGTTCCGTAACGACGCCGGCGAAATCGACGTCGCAGTCGGCGACATCGTCAAAGTGGCGCTGGACTCCCTCGAAAACGGCTTCGGCGAAACCGTCCTCTCCCGCGATAAAGCCAAGCGCGCGATGGTGTGGGACGAGCTGGAAGAAGCGCTGGAAAAGAACGAAACCATCACCGGCCGCATCAGCGGCAAGGTCAAGGGCGGTTTCACCGTCGACATCAAGGACGTCCGCGCATTCCTGCCGGGTTCGCTGGTCGATGTGCGCCCGGTCCGCGACCCGGTGTACCTGGAAGGCAAAGAGCTCGAATTCAAGCTCATCAAGCTGGACCGCAAGCGCAACAATGTCGTCGTCTCCCGCCGTGCGGTGGTCGAGAGCGAACATTCGGAAGAGCGCGAGCAGCTGCTCGAGAAGCTGGTCGAGGGCGCCAAGCTCAAGGGCGTCGTCAAGAACCTCACCGATTACGGCGCGTTCGTGGACCTCGGCGGCATCGACGGCCTGCTGCACATCACCGACATGGCGTGGAAGCGTGTGCGTCATCCGTCCGAAGTGGTCGAAGTCGGCCAGGAACTCGAAGTCCGCGTGCTCAAGTACGACCGCGAGCGCAACCGCGTCAGCCTCGGCCTGAAGCAGCTGGGCGAGGATCCGTGGGACAACATCGCGCGCCGTTACCCGGCCAACACCCGCATGTTCGGCAAGGTTTCCAACGTGACCGATTACGGCGCGTTCGTCGAGATCGAGCCGGGCGTCGAAGGCCTGGTCCACGTGTCGGAAATGGATTGGACCAACAAGAACGTCAACCCGTCCAAGGTCGTGCAGGTCGGCGATGAAGTCGAAGTCATGATCCTCGACGTGGATGAAGAGCGCCGCCGTATTTCGCTGGGCATGAAGCAGTGCTCGTCGAACCCGTGGGAAACCTTCGCGGCGATCTTCAAGAAGAACGACAAGGTGTCGGGCCAGATCAAGTCGATCACCGATTTCGGCATCTTCATCGGTCTGGACGGCGGCATCGACGGTCTCATCCACCTGTCGGATCTGAGCTGGAACACCACCGGCGAAGACGTGGTCCGCAACTTCAAGAAGGGCGACAACCTCGAAGCCGTCGTGCTCGCGGTCGACCCGGAGCGCGAGCGCATCAGCCTCGGCGTGAAGCAGTTGGAACAGGATCCGTTCGGCCAGTTCATGGCGACGAATCCGAAGGGCTCGAAGATCTCCGGCACCGTGAAGGAAGTCGACGCCAAGGGCGCGATGATCGATCTGGGCGACGGTATCGAAGGCTACGTCACCGCGCGCGACATCAGCTACGACCGCATCGACGACGCCAGCCAGCACCTCAAGGTCGGCGACACGATCGAAGCCAAGCTGATCGGTATGGACCGCAAGGGCCGCACCCTGCAGCTGTCGATCAAGGCCAAGGACGAAGCCGAGACCCAGGAAGCCATGGCCGAGTACGCCAAGGTGTCTTCCGACGCCGCCAGCGGCACCACCAAGCTGGGCGCGCTGTTGCGCGAGCAGCTGGAAAACAATCGTTCCGAGTAATTCCGCACCCTCGGCCTGCGGCGATCCGGTCTTCCGGATCGCCGCAGCGCCGGTCGGCTGCGGCCCGTAGAAAGGACTGCGAGCGCTCATGACCAAATCCGAACTGATCGAGATCCTGTCCCAGCGTCAGAGTCATCTGAAGGCCGACGACGTCGATCTCGCGGTCAAGTCGTTGCTGGAAATGATGGGCGGCTCGCTCGCCGAGGGCGAACGGATCGAGATCCGCGGCTTCGGCAGTTTTTCCCTGCACTACCGTCCGCCGCGCACCGGTCGGAATCCCAAGACCGGCGACGCCGTGGCGTTGCCCGGCAAGCATGTCCCGCACTTCAAACCCGGCAAGGAGCTGCGCGACCGGGTCAGCGATGTCGTTCCCCTTCCGCCGGAAGATTGAACTCCCGCGTTTGCGTCGACGCGACAAGCCATAGCGCTTCGCATTCCTCATCGCCTTCGATGATCCGCTACGGTCTTCTGTCGGCCGACAGCGGCTTCCATCGTTTTCGTCCTTCGGGCGGCATACACTGATGCCCGTTCCGACTTCAAACGCGGCCCGCCTTCCCCCATGCGCCCTTTGCGTCTGCTCATCGCCATCGTGTTCCTGGCCGTCGGGCTGGTGCTCGGCGTGCTGAACGCTGAACCTGTCGCGGTCGATCTGGGCGTCGTCGAAGCGAAGGCGGGGCTCGGCGTGATCCTGCTCTGCACCTTGCTTGCCGGCGTGCTTGTCGGCGCCCTGGCGATCGTCGCTTCGGTGGTGTTGCCGTTGCGCAGGACGCTGCGACGCATCGGGACGCAGGCGCAGAAGCCCGAAACCCCGCGCAACGACACGCCCGCACTCCCTTCCTTGTCCGCTCCGTCGGAGACTTGAGATGGCCTTCATCTCCGAGTGGTTCTGGTATTTCCTGCTGATCCCGCTGGCCGCGGTGATCGGCTGGGTCGTCGGCCGCCGTGGCGGCGAGCGCCACAGCGACCATCAGGTCAGCCGCCTGTCGACCACCTATTTCCGCGGCCTGAATTACCTGCTCAACGAGCAGCCGGACAAGGCGATCGAGCTGTTCTTGCACGTCGCCGAACTGGACAAGGACACCTTCGAGACCCAGGTCGCGCTGGGACATCTCTTTCGCCGCCGCGGCGAAGTCGATCGCGCGATCCGCCTGCATCAGGGCCTGGTCCAGCGCTCCGATATCAACGATCAGCAGAAAGTGCAGGCCCTGCTCGCGCTGGGCGAGGATTACATGCGCTCGGGCCTGCTCGATCGCGCCGAGACCGTGTTCACCGATCTGTCCAGACTCGACGACCGCGCACCGCAGGCGCTGCGTCATCTGATCGGCATCTATCAGGCCGAACGCGACTGGCAGCAGGCGATCGACAAAGCCTCGCGGTACGAGGCGGTGACCGGCGAGCCGATGGGCAAATTGATCGCGCAGTTCGAGTGCGAATTGGCCGAGCGCCACCGTACCGCCGGCGAGAGCGATCAGGCGCGGGCCGCCATTGCGCGGGCCTACGCCGCCGATTCCAATACCGTCCGCGCCGGCATGCTGGAGGGTCGGATCGAGTTCGATACCGGCCGCTATGCCGCCGCGATCCGCGCCTACGAGCGCGCCGCGCGTCACGACCCCGATTACCTGCCCGACATTCTGCCATCGCTGCTGGTCTGCTACGAAAAGGTCGGCGACCCCAGCGGCGCGCGCACGTTCCTGACCGAGATGTGCGAACACTATCGCGGAATTTCGCCGGTGCTGGCGCTGACCCGGCTGGTCGAAGCCGCGGAGGGCGTGCATGCGGCGCGCGATTATCTTGCCCGTCAGCTCAAGGAGCGTCCATCGGTGCGCGGCGAGGCGGCGCTGATCGATCTGAGTCTGGCCGACAACACCGACCCGACCGCGACCCTGCACGATCTCAAGCACGTCACCGAGCAGCTGCTGGTCCGCAATCCTAGCTATCGCTGCAATCGCTGCGGTTTCGGCGCACGCAGCCATCACTGGCAGTGTCCGAGCTGTAAAGAGTGGGGCTCGGTGAAGCCATTGTTGAACTACGCCGTCGTCTGATGCCGCTTTCGTCCGGTTCCCTCGCCTGGTTCGCGTTGTTCGCGGCCCTTGGCGCCGCCGGCACCTGGGCGGCTCGGGCCTATGCGCAGCACCGCCGTTTGCTGGATGAGCCCGGCGAGCGCCGCAGCCATCGGGTCGCAACCCCACGCGGCGGCGGTATCGCCATCGCCCTGGCGTTCCTGATCGCGATCGCGGCGATGATCGTGCGCCAGCCGCGCGAGATCGTGCTGCTGGTCTGCACAGGCTTCGGCTTCCTCCTGGTGGCTGGTATCGGTTGGATCGACGACCACCGGCCGCTGTCGCCATGGTCGCGACTGGTGGTGCATGCGGTCGCCGCGGGGTGGTTAGCGGTGGGATTTTATCTGTCCGGTAGTGGTGCCGGTGTCGCGCTTGTGGTCTTCGCGCTGTGCCTGGTGCTGGTGAACATCTGGAATTTCATGGATGGCATCGACGGTCTCGCCGCGACCCAGGCGGTGCTGGTCGCTGCGACGTTCGCATGGTTGGCGGGAAGCGCGCTTGCGGTTCATCTGGGGTTGGCGTTGATCGCGGCAACCTTGGGTTTCCTTCCGTTCAACTTCCCCCGGGCGAAGATCTTTCTGGGCGATGTGGGCAGCGGGGCGCTTGGATTCGCGTTGGCGCTGATGGCCGGGTTGTCGTTGGATGTCATGCCGGTCGAGGCATGGCCGCTTGCGCTGCTGCCGTTGAGCGCGTTCGTGTTGGATGCCGGTTTCACTCTCCTCACGCGGATGTTGCGCGGTGAGCGCTGGTGGGCGCCGCACGTCGAACACGCTTATCAGCGTTGGTCCAGACGTGCCGGCAGTCATGTGCCGGCGACGACAGGCTATGCGGTTTGGACGTTGCTCGCATGTGCGGGCGCCATTTGGCTGGGGGGGGAAGGACAGAGAGGGATTTCGATGCTGGTGTCTGCTTGGCTGATGTTGGGGTGCGGGTTCTGGTACTGGCTGCGTCGGCCGGCCAAGCACACTGCGAACGGAGGATTTGGCGCATGACCACCACATTGAAAGACCGTCTGGCCAGCGCATGGCCGCGCGCCATGATCGTGCTGCACGATCTGTGCATCGTCTGGCTGTGCTGGACCGCTCTGGTGCAATTCCGTTACGCCATGCTCGACACCGCCGCGCAGCCCGCGCTCTGGTCGACTGAAGCTCTGCTGGTGCTGCTGGCCCAAGGATTGGTGTCCTGGCAGGTAGGCCTGTATCGCGGCGTCTGGCGCTTCGCCAGCGTGCCCGATCTCATGAATATCCTGAAGGCCAGCCTGTTCGGCCTGCTCGCCATCCTCTTCGTACTTTTCATCTACAACCGACTCGATCAAGCGCCACGCTCGGTCCTGGTGATGTATCCGTTCGTGCTGACCCTGATGCTGGGCGCGCCGCGGTTGCTGTATCGGTCCTGGAAGGATCACGGCCGCATCAACAGCGACAAATCGGCGGTGCGCGTGCTGATTCTGGGCGCGGGGCAGGCGGGCGAAGCCCTGGTCCGCGACCTGCGCCGTACCGGCGCCTATCAGCCGGTGGGTTTTCTGGACGACGCCAGGAAACTGCGCGGCAGCCATCTGCATGGCGTGCCGGTACTGGGCCGGATCGACGATGTCGGCCGGATCGCGCCCGAAACCGCGGCCAAGTTGCTGGTCATCGCGATGCCGTCGGTCGACGCCGAACAGATGCGCCGGGTGATCGAAACCTGCGAACGCACCGGCGTGCCGTTCCGGATGGTGCCGCGGCTCAACGATATCCTCGAAGGCCGCTCGCTGCCCGGCGAACTCAAGGAGGTCGCGATCGAGGATCTGCTCGGCCGTGCGCCGGTGGTGCCGGACTGGAAGGCCATGCGCGATTGGCTCGGCGGCCGAAGCGTGCTGGTGACGGGCGCGGGCGGCTCCATCGGTTCCGAATTATGCCGCCAGTGCGCACGCCACGGCGCCAGCAGGATCGCGCTGGTCGAGATCGACGAATTGGCACTCACCACCACGCAGATGCGGCTGCGTCGCGACTTCCCCGGGATCGAGCTGGCGCCGGTGCTGGGCGACTGCGGCGACCCGGCGGTGATCCGCTACGCGCTGGATCTGGTCAAGCCGGATGCGGTGTTCCACGCCGCCGCATACAAACAGGTGCCGCTGCTGGAAGCGCAACTGCGCGAAGCAGTCCGCAACAACGCGCTGGCTACCGAAACGGTGGCCCGGGCGAGTTCGGCCGCTGGCGTCGGCACCTTCGTGCTGATTTCGACCGACAAAGCTGTCGATCCGGTCAACGTGCTCGGTGCGACCAAGCGTCTTGCCGAAATGTTGTGCCAGTCGCTGGCCGATCCGCGTTCCACGCGTTTCGTCACCGTACGTTTCGGTAACGTCCTCGATTCCGCCGGCAGCGTCGTGCCGCTGTTCCGCGAACAGATCCGCTGCGGCGGCCCGGTGACGGTCACGGATGCCGAAGTCACCCGGTTCTTCATGACCATTCCGGAAGCCTGCCAGTTGATCCTGCAGGCCTCGGCGATCGGTTCGCAGCAGGCGATCTACACCCTCGACATGGGTGAGCCGGTCTCGATCCGCTTGCTCGCCGAGCAGATGATCCGCCTCGCCGGCAAACAACCCGGGCGCGATATCGCCATCGTCTATACCGGTCTGCGCGCGGGCGAGAAACTGCATGAAACCCTGTTCCATGCCGACGAACGCTATCGGCCCACCTCGCACCCGAAGATCCTGCAGGCGGCGCCGCGGCAGGTGTCTACCGAAGCGATCGCCGCGGCGTTGGCGCGGATGCGCGAGGCCAGCGCACGCTACGATCTGGAAGCGTTGGCCGCGATGCTGCGCGAAGCCGTGCCCGAATTCGTGCCGACGAAGGCCGTCGGCGATTCCCATGCGCATGCGGCGACGGTGGTAGCATTTCCCGCCCGCAACGCGCGAAGGACCTGACGGCCCTGCCGATTCGATCATCGTCCGTTGCCGGGTCGATTCGATGTCTCCAACCAGCACCAGTGCTTGCCTGCAGGATTCTTTCGGGCCCTGCGGCACACCCCGCATTCCGAGAGGTTGACCAGTTTCGATGACCCGCATCCGCAAAGCGGTTTTTCCCGTCGCCGGCCTCGGCACCCGATTCCTGCCGGCCACCAAGACGGTGCCAAAGGAGATGTTGCCGATCGTCGACAAGCCGCTGATCCAGTATGCGGTGGACGAAGCGATCGAAGCGGGTTGCGATACGCTGGTGTTCGTCACCAATCGTTACAAGCATGCGGTGGCGGATTATTTCGACAAGGCCTACGAGCTGGAGCAGAAGCTGGAGAAATCCGGCAAATACGAACAACTCGATCTGGTGCGCAATATCCTGCCGCCGCACGTCCGCGCGGTGTTCGTGACCCAGGCGGAGGCGCTGGGCCTCGGTCATGCGGTGCTGTGCGCCAAAGCGATCATCGGCGACGAGCCGTTCGCAGTGCTGTTGCCGGACGATCTGATCTGGAATCGTCAATCTGGAGCCGGTGGCCCCGGGGCGCTCAAGCAGATGGCGGATGCGGCCGAGGCCACCGGCAACAGCATCATCGCGGTGCAGGACGTGCCCCACGAACAGACCGGCAGCTATGGCATCGTCGATACCGATCCGTTCGTCGGGCGCAGCGCGCGGATCCACGGCATCGTCGAGAAACCCAGACCGGACGTGGCGCCGAGCAATCTGGCGGTGGTCGGGCGCTACGTGCTGGACGGCAGCATCTTCGACATTCTGGAGCGCACCACGCCTGGCGCAGGCGGCGAGATCCAGCTTACCGACGCCATCGCGACCCTGCTCGCGCATAAGCCGGTCCATGCTTATCGTTTCCAAGGCACCCGTTTCGACTGCGGCACCCATCTGGGCCTGATCGAAGCCACCATCCGCTACGCGCTGGACCACGAGAAACTCAGCGACGCCGCGCGCGGCATGATGCAGAACGCGCTCAACGAACTCGGTGTGATCGATCTCGATTGATCGGGTCCAGCGCCGGCGCGAAAGCGTGAGCGGACGCTCGTTTCCGCATGACGAAAAAGCATGTCGCACTGCGGCAATGCACGTCTCTGGTCGCTGATCGGGCGCCGGTCGGCTCGCGCAGGTCGCCGAAACGATTGATTGCACAGCGAAAACGAAGTCGCCCTCATCTTCCTTGTGCGGGCTGTCGGCCTCGACAAGGGCGTGGCGGCGAACGTTGCCCGTAGCGATTGCGCCGGTCGAGGGCTATTCTCCCGGCTCGACTCCGTTTGAGCGGAGTCAGGAACTCATCGGCCTGGATGCTGCGTTCGATCATTCGCAACGACTGGGGGAGAGGGAATGGGGGAAACGATGACGCCTGGCGCAGCCGGGCGGCAGCCCGCGGCGGCGCAGTGGTGGAGCTGGCCACTGGCGACATCGGTGATCGTCGCGACCTGGTTGATCGCCTACGGTGCGGCGGTGATGCTGGAGTACGCATCCTTCACCAGCCTCTGGTTTCCGCCGACCGCGGTCAGTTACGCGGCCTTCGCGGTGTTCCAGCGCGGCGCATGGCCGGGCCTGATCCTGGCCAATCTGATCGGTGCGCAGCTGACGTTCGAGCAGGCCGGGCTTGGGGTGGGGCCTCTGCATATCCTGCTGTACGGCAGTCTTTTCGCGCTGACGCACTGCGCGGCGTACTGGTTCGCAGCCGCTGCCACGCTGCAGTCGATTCCCCGCGCCGCGCCGCCTTCGCTGGCGCGCACCGTCGGCGTGTTCATTCTTGGCGGCATCGCTGCCGCGTTGATGGCTTCCGTATCCGGCATATGGGTTTCGACGATGGCAGGCCTTGCGCCGAAGAGCGACAGCGCATCAATGATCCTGCCGTGGCTGATCGGCGATATCGCCGGACTGGTGGCATTGGGCCCGCTGCTGTTGCTGGTCTTCCGCAAACTGGCGGCGCGATTGCGGGTTCCGATCCCGCACCGGCTGCATGCCTTCGACGACCTGCCGCGCCCGCCGCGCAATGCCCGCGTGTTCGCGCTGAAACTGCTGCTGGTGCTGGGCGCCGCGGGCCTGTCGCTGCTGGCCGTCGCCAGCACGCCGGGCAACGAACCTCTTCTGTTCGTCGTGTACGCCGCGATCATGCTGCAACTGTGGATCGTCCACACCCAGGGCGCAGTCGAATCGCTGGTATCGATCGCGTTGTTCAATCTCACAATCGTGGTGATGGTGTTCGGACTGAGGCTTGGAGAGCACGCGCTGACCCTGCAGTTCGCGATGATCACTCTGGCCGTGGGCAGCTATTACGGGCTGGCGGTGCCGATGCTGCATGCCGACAACGTCCAACTGCGCCGGCTGCTGATCCATGATGCGCTGACCGGCGCCTACAATCGGCATTTCTTCCTCGAACTGTCGCAGCAGGCGATCCGCCAATCGCGGATGCGCGAGCAGCCGGCTTCGATGCTGATGCTCGATCTGGATAATCTGAAGCACATCAACGATCGCTACGGCCATGCTGCGGGCGACCGGGCGTTGTCGCAGATCGCTCACGTCTGTCGCGGCGCACTGAGCGCGAACGATGTGCTGGGACGATTGGGCGGCGATGAGTTCGGCGTGCTGCTGCCCGGGCTGGACCACGCCCAGGCTGCGCAGGTGGCGCAGCGTCTGATGGCCGCGGTGCGGGCCTCGGTCTATCCCTTCACCGGGGATATCCGTCCCAGCATGAGCATCGGCATCGCCACCACCCAGAGCGATACCGACGATTACGACAGCCTGTGGCTGCGCGCGGACTCCGCACTGTATGTGGCGAAGCGGGGCGGCAGGGACCGGATCGCGCAGGAAGAAGTACCCGGATCGGCCGAAACGGTATGAACCCATAAGCCGTAGAGCGGAGCAAAGCTCCGCTCTACGGATCTCGACGAATTCCGACGGGCGCTTACAGCGCTTCGAAAATGCCCGCCGCGCCCATGCCGGTGCCGATGCACATCGTCACCATGCCGTACTTCTGCTGGCGGCGACGCATGCCGTGGACGAGGGTCGCGGCGCGGATCGCGCCGGTCGCGCCCAGCGGGTGGCCCAGTGCGATCGCGCCGCCCAGCGGGTTGACCTTCGACGGATCGATGCCGCAGGTGCGCATCACCGCCAGCGCCTGCGCGGCGAAGGCTTCGTTGAGTTCGATCCAGTCGATCTGATCCTGGCTCAAGCCGGCCTGCTTCAGCGCCTTCGGGATCGCGGCGATCGGCCCGATACCCATCACTTCGGGACGCACGCCGGCCACCGAATAGCTGACGAAGCGGGCGAGCGGGGTCAGGCCGTAATCCTTGATCGCCTGTTCCGAGGCCAGCAGCAATGCGCCGGCGCCGTCGCTCATCTGCGAGCTGTTGCCCGCGGTCACGGTGCCGCCGAACTGGCCGTTGCGGAACACCGGCTTCAGCTTGGTCAGGCCTTCGATGGACGAATCCGGGCGCGGGCCTTCGTCGTTCTCGATCAGCGCCTTCTTCAGGCGCACGGCGTTGTCGGCGAGGTCGGGAATGCGCGAGACCACTTCGTATGGCGAGATTTCGCTCCTGAACTCGCCGGCCTGGATCGCAGCGATGGCTTTCTGGTGCGAGGCGAGTGCGAACGCGTCCTGGTCGTCGCGCGTGATCTTCCACTCCTCGGCGACCTTCTCGGCGGTGATGCCCATGCCGTAGGCGATGGCGACGTTCTCGTCTTTCGCGAACACCTGCGGCGACATCGCCACCTTGTTGCCCATCATCGGCACCATCGACATCGATTCGGTACCGCCGGCCAGCATCAGGTCGGCGTTGCCGAGGCGGATCTGGTCGGCGGCCATCGCCACGGCCTGCAGGCCGGACGAACAGAAGCGGTTGATGGTCTGCGCGGCGATGGTATTGGGCAGCCCGGCCAGCAGCAGGCCGATGCGCGCCACGTTCATGCCTTGCTCGCCCTCGGGCATGGCGCAGCCGATGATGGCGTCGTCGATGCGCGAAACGTCGATGCCCGGCGCCTGCGCGATCACGCTGCGCAGCACATGCGCCAGCATGTCGTCGGGACGGGTGTTGCGGAATGCGCCCTTCGGGGCCTTGCCGACCGGCGTGCGGGTGGCGGCGACGATGTAGGCGTCCTGGATCTGTTTGCTCATGATGTGTTGTCCTGGGTTGTCTCCTTCCCCCGCATGCGGGGGAAGGTCGGGATGGGGGCTGCGGATGGCCGCATGCCCCCTCCTCAATCCTCCCCCGCGGGCGGGGGAGGAGGCTGTGGTCGTCAGTTCCGCAACGGCTTGCCGGTCTGCAGCATGTGCTGGATCCGGGCCTGGGTTTTCGGCATCTGCGCCAGCGCGACGAAATGCTCGCGCTCCAGGCGGATCAGCCATTCCTCGTCCACCAGCGCGCCGCGATCGACTTCGCCGCCGCACACCACCGTGGCGATGCGGGTGGCGATCTCGGCGTCGTGCTCGGAGATGAACCGGCCTTCCAGCATGTTCGCCAGCATCATCCGGAAGGTGGCGATACCGACATCGCCGGCCACCTGGATGCGCCGCGCGGGCATCGGCGGCCGGTAGCCGGTTTCGGCCAGTGCCAGCGCCTGCTGTTTGGCGATATGCAGCAGTTCATGCGCGTGGAAGACCACGATGTCGTCCTTGCGCAGCAGGCCGAGTTCCTTCGCCTCGATCGCCGAGGCTGAGACCTTGGCCATCGCGACGTTCTCGAATAAAGGCTTCAGGTGGGCGAAGACGTCGCCGCCCGGGCCGGCCGCCTGCGAGGCGCGCACCGCGAATTCCTTGAGGCCGCCGCCGGCCGGCAGCAGGCCCACGCCGGCTTCGACCAGGCCGATGTAGCTTTCGAGATGCGCGACGGTGCGCGCGGTGTGCATCTGGAATTCGCAGCCGCCGCCGAGGGCGAGACCGCGGACCGCGCCGACCACCGGCACCAGCGAATATTTGATGCGCTGGCTGGTGGCCTGGAAGTTCGCGACCATCGCCTCGAAGCCCTTCAAGTCGCCGGCCTGCAGCAGGCCCAGCGCGCCGGACAGATCGGCACCGGCCGAGAACGGCTCCTTCGGCTGCCAGATCACCATGCCGCGGAAGTCGCGCTCGGCGACGCCGATGGCTTCCTGCAGACCGTTGAGCACGTGGTCGTTGACCGTCTGCATCTTGGTCTTGAACGACGCGACCGCGATGCCGTCGCCGTCGTGCCAAAGGCGCACGCCGTCGTTCTCGAACACCGTCTCGCCGGGGGCGAAACGCTCGCCCAGCACCGGATCGGGGAAACGCTGGCGCTTGTAGACGGCCAGGGCGGAGCGGGGCAGGTTCGCGGCCTTGGCCGGGCTGAAGCTGCCGTCGGCGGCGTGCACGCCGTCGCGGCCGTCCAGCACCCAGGCGGGCAGGGCGGCACTGCTCATGGCCTTGCCGGCGGCGATGTCGTCGGCGATCCACTGCGCCACCTGCTTCCAGCCGGCGGCCTGCCAGGTCTCGAACGGGCCAAGCGACCAGCCGTAACCCCAGCGGATCGCCAGGTCCACGTCGCGCGCGGTGTCGGCGATGTCGGCCAGATGGTAGGCGCTGTAGTGGAAGAGGTCGCGGAACACCGCCCACAGGAACTGCGCCTGGGGATGCGAGCTGTCGCGCAATTTGGCGAACTTCTCGGCCGGATTCTTGATCTTCAGGATCTCGACGACTTCCGGCGCCGCGGCGCGATCGGCCGTGCGGTAGTCCTGCTTCTCCAGGTCCAGCACCACGATGTCCTTGCCGACCTTGCGGAAGATGCCGGCGCCGGCCTTCTGGCCCAACGCGCCCTTGGCGATCAGCGCACCCAGCCACGACGGGGCATTGAAATACTTGTGCCACGGGTCGTCCGGCAGGGTGTCGCCCATGGTCTTGATGACGTGGGCCATCGTGTCCAGACCGACCACATCGGAGGTGCGGTAAGTGGCCGATTTCGGACGGCCGACCAGCGGGCCGGTCAGGCCGTCGACTTCATCGAAACCCAGACCGAAGGTCGCGGTGTGATGGATGGTCGCCAGGATCGAAAATACGCCGATGCGGTTGCCGATGAAGTTCGGGGTGTCCTTGGCGTAGACCACACCCTTGCCGAGGGTCGTGGTGAGGAAGGTTTCGAGGCCTTCCAACACGTCCTTGTCGGTGGTCTTCGCCGGAATGAGTTCGGCCAGATGCATGTAGCGCGGCGGGTTGAAGAAGTGCACGCCGCAGAAACGATGGCGAAGTTCTTCCGGAAGAACTTCCGCCAATTTGTTGATTCCCAGACCTGATGTGTTGCTGGCGAGGATCGTGTTCGCGGGGACGAACGGTGCGATCTTTTTGTACAGATCCTGCTTCCAGTCCATCCGCTCGGCGATGGCTTCGATGATCAGGTCGCAGCCGCGCAGTTGCTCCAGACCTGTGTCGTAATTACCCGGAGCGATGGCCTCAGCCAGCGACTTGCTGGCCAGCGGCGCGGGCGAGAGCTTGCCCAGATTGGCGAGCGCCTTGAGTACGACACCGTTGGGGTCGCCTTCCTTCGCGGCCAGATCGAACAGCACCGTATCGACACCGGCGTTGGTCAGATGGGCGGCGATCTGCGCGCCCATCACGCCGGCCCCGAGCACGGCGGCACGCCGTATAAGCGGTTTCTGAGACATGTTCTGCATCCTGTTGATTACGTTGGGTTTAGTCATGCGATGAAGCTGTGGAAATGGGGGTTGACCAGATAACGTCAGTTGATTTTCCCGGCCTTGAACCCGGCTGAGGCGAAGCGGATCAGTTCCTGCGCCGCGCGCTGGCGATGCTCGGTCTCGGACACGCCATGCGGGCGTTTGATGATCCCGAAGTCGGCCATGGCGTAGGTCAAGGCGCCGGCCAGGAAGTCGAGCCGCCAATAGAGTTCCTCCTTGCTCAGCCCGGGCATGCACGCGGAAATCGCCTTGGCGAACTCGCGCAGCACGTGGCCGTACTGCTCGGACAGGAAACGGCGCAGCCCGTCGTTCTTTTCGGCGTAGGCGCGGGCGATGACGCGGATGAAGGCGCCGCCGCCATGGTGGTCCTGGGCCATCGCCAGCGGCGGCTCGACGAAGGCCGCGAGAATGGCGTCGAGGTCGCCCCCGCCTTCGGCCTTCACTGCTTCCTGCAGGCGCGACAGGCGCTGGGCGCTCATTTCGTCCATGCGCCGGCGGAACACCTCGTTGACCAGATTTTCCTTGCTGCCGAAGTGATAATTGACCGCTGCGATATTGACGTCCGCCTGGCTGGTGACCTGGCGCAGCGAGGTGCCGCCAAACCCGTACTGGGCGAACAACGTCTCGGCGGCGTCGAGAATCCTTTCCTTGGTCGAAAACTGGGCTTTGCTCATGATGGGCTCCGGTTCGACGAACGAAAACGGCCCGAAGGCCGATGGGAAAACGTCGACGCAATGCATCGACGGGGCGCTTGGCTGAATCAAACGCTTGTTTGAGACTATCATCCAACCCCGTCGGCGTGCAAAACGTGACCGCCGACAAGGATGCAAAGAGACCCCGCGCCGGGTTAGAATCTTCTGCAGCCGAATCGGCTAAACCCGCGTCCACACGCGGGTTTTTCCTTCTCATTCATGTTATGTTTCGGCCGCCTGATCGCGGTCGTTTACCCCCGGAGACCACCCCCATGGCGCTAGAGCGCACCATTTCGATCATCAAACCCGACGCCGTCGCCAAGAACGTCATCGGTGAAATCTATTCGCGTTTCGAACAGGCAGGTCTCAAGGTCGTCGCCGCGAAGATGAAGCACCTCTCGCGCAAGGAAGCCGAAGGCTTCTACGCCGTGCATCGCGAACGTCCGTTCTTCAACGCGCTGGTCGAATTCATGATCTCCGGCCCGGTGATGATCCAGGTGCTGGAAGGCGACAACGCGGTGCTGAAGAACCGCGACCTGATGGGCGCCACCAATCCGAAGGACGCCGCGCCGGGTACGATCCGCGCCGACTTCGCCGCTTCGATCGACGCCAACGCCGTACACGGTTCGGATTCGCTGGAGAACGCAGCGATCGAAACGGCCTACTTCTTCGCCGCGACGGAACTCTGCCCGCGCTGATGGCGCGGCCGAAGAACATGCGATGACCGAAGTCGTGCAAAAACAGAATCTGCTCGACCTCGATCGCGATGGTCTGGAGCGCTTCTTCGCCGATACCCTCGGCGAGAAGCGCTATCGCGCCCATCAGGTGATGAAGTGGATTCACCACCGTCACGTCACCGACTTCAACGACATGACCGATCTGGGCAAGGCGCTCCGCGCCAAGCTCGAAGCCGATGCCTTCATCGGCGTGCCGCAGATCCAGTTCGACAAGCCCTCCGAAGACGGCACCCACAAGTGGCTGCTCGGCATGGACGGCAAGAACGCCATCGAAACCGTGTTCATCCCCGACAAGGGCCGCGGCACGCTGTGCGTGTCGTCGCAGGTCGGCTGCGCGCTGAACTGCCAGTTCTGCTCCACCGCGACCCAGGGTTTCAACCGTAACCTCTCGGTCGCCGACATCGTCGGTCAGGTGTGGGTGGCCGCGCGCCATCTCGGTAACGTGCCGCACCGCCAGCGCAAACTCACCAACGTGGTGATGATGGGCATGGGCGAGCCGATGCTGAACTTCGACAACGTCGTCCGTGCGATGAGCGTGATGCGCGACGACCTCGGCTACGGTCTGGCCAACAAGCGCGTGACCCTGTCGACCGCCGGCGTGGTGCCGATGATCGACCGTCTCGCGGTGGAAAGCGACGTGTCGCTTGCGGTTTCGCTGCACGCGCCGAACGACGCGCTGCGCAGCGAGCTGGTGCCGCTCAACAAGAAATATCCGATCGAAGAGCTGATGGACGCCTGCGTGCGCTACGCGCTGCGCAAGAAAGGCACATCGATCACTTTTGAATACACGATGATGCAGGGCGTCAATGATCGCCCTGAGCACGCGCGCGATCTGGCGCGGCTGATGCGGCAGTTCGACAACGCGGTGCAGATGAAGGACGCGGCGAAGGTCAATCTGATCCCCTTCAATCCGTTCCCGGGCACGCGTTTCACGCGCTCGCCGGACGCGGATATCCGCGCATTCCAGAAGATCCTGCTGGACGCCCAGGTGTTGACGATGGTCCGCCGCACCCGCGGCGACGATATCGACGCCGCCTGTGGACAGCTCAAGGGCCAGGTGGCGGATCGTACCCGCCGTCAGGCCGACTTCCGCAAGACGCTTGAAACGCTCGAATCGCGCGGTGGTCGCGCAGCGGGCGGCGACGAATCGGCAGCAGCGCATGCGGCAGCATGATGCGCGGCGCCTCATGATCGGCCGCGATGCCCCGGCGAGGGACGCGTCCGCAACGGCAGGAAGCCTTGCTTTGGGGAGCAATTCGCAATGACATCCTCCGAAGCCGGTATGCCCGAGAGCACTCGCGGCATCGGCGAACGTCTCAGGCAGGCCCGCATCCGTGCGGGGCTGAGCCCGTCCGAAGTCGGCGCAAGGCTGAAAATGCCGACGCACGTGATCGAAGCGCTGGAGCGCGAAGACTGGGCGCGCATCGGCGCACCGGTCTTCATTCGCGGCCAGCTGCGCAGTTACGCGCGTCTGATGGAACTGCCGGGCGATGCGGTGGTCGAGAGCGTCTCGACACCGGCCCCCAGGCCTGCCGAACTGGTGCCGCGCACGTTCACACCGCGCATGCAGCGCATGATGGAACAGACCGCCCGGCGCTTGGTGTACGTGGTGATCACCGCCACGATCGCGGTCCCGGTCTGGTTGGCCACGCGGTCGCATCTCGACGGCGCGATCGATGCTGTGCCGCTGGACATCGAGTCGACATCGGCCTTGCCGCAGCCGAAAGGTTCGCTCTCCGACGCTGTCGCGCGCAACGGGGATGCGTCGCTCCCGCCGCCGCCGCTGGTCGCTTCGATCACGCCGCCGCTGCCGCAGCGCGCCGCCGTCGCTGCGGATCTCACCGTCAGTTTCAGCGGCGAAAGCTGGGTCAGGCTGACCGCTCCGGACGGCACCACGGTCGAACAGGCGCTGGTGCAGCCGGGCCAACAGCGGGTGTTCAAGCCGGGCCAGATCGGCGAGGCCGTGATGGGCAATGCACAGGCCGTATCCGCGCAGTATCGCGGCCAAGCATTGGACCTTACCCCTTACATCCGCGCGAATGTCGTGCGCTTTACGGTATCCTCTGACGGTTCTCTCCAGCCGGTCGATCGCTGAGGAGTCCCTGTCGTTTGCCGGACCGCGCCCGCGCATGGCCCGGAAGATGCCGCAGGGAATCCGCCACGGCCAACCCGCCGGAGCGCATCCGGGAACCCATCCGAGCCTGTCTGCCCACCGCGGCACCGGTCACCGGCCGGAGACCCGGCGAACCATTTTCGAAGCCACCCGTGACGGTCGGTGTTCAGGCGCGACTTGCTACAAGGTCGCGACGTTTTCGGCGCCGTGGTTTTCGGCGCCGTGTTTCCCTTGTTCCCGTCACGCCTTCCATCGACAGCAACATTCTTCCAGACGATAACGACACATGGCGATCGACGATCTCCTCGACGAACACGAACAAAGCGAACGCGTCCGCAGTTGGCTGCGCAACAATGCCGCCGGCCTCATCGGCGGCGTGGCACTGGGTTTGGGCGCGATTTACGGCTGGTACTGGTGGCAGGATCAGGGCGAAGCCAAGCGCCTCAAGGCCAGCGACGACTATCAGGCGGTGGTGGAGCAGGTCCAAGCCGGCAAGCTGAAAGAAGCCCAGGCGAAAGCAGTCGTTCTGAAGGACACGCCGTTCGCAGCGCTCGCCGCGCTGGATCTGGCCAAGGCCCATGCCGATGGCGGCAAGCGCGATGATGCGATCGCTGCGCTGCGCGGCATCAAGACCGAGGACACCGCGATCGCGGCAGTGGTTTCGCAGCGGCTCGCACGGTTGCTGATCGATGGCGGCAAGAGCGAAGAAGCCCTGAAGCTGCTGACGAGCATCGACGACCCGGTCGCGCATGAAGTGCGCGGCGATGCCTTGTTCGCCCTGGGTCGCAAGGATCAGGCGCGCGATGCCTACAGCAAGGCATTGGCGCAGTTGGACGTCGCCGCGCCGCAGCGTCGTCTGGTCGAATTGAAATTGTCGCAAGCCGGCGGCACCCCGCCGAAACCCGATGCCGCGTCCTGAACGCATCGAATCAAGCCCGTCAAATTGAGCAGGTCACATTGAGCACGTCGAATACGATGAATCTCCACAACAATCCGCGCAGTTATGCATTGCTGCGCGTCGCGCTGCTCGCCGCCGTGGTCGCGCTGTCCGGTTGCAGCACGGTCAAAGGCTGGTTCACCCTCGACGACAGCGGCAAGAACGCCGCCAACAAGCCGAACGAACTGACTGAATTCGTGCCTTCCGCAACCGTATCCCGACTGTGGACGGCGAAGGCCGGCAGCGGCGAAGACGGGCTCGGTCTGTTGCAGGCACCGGCCATCGCCGATGGCCGCGTCTATGCCGCTGCGGTGGAAGGCGGCGTTCGCGCCTTCGATCTGCAGACCGGCGCGACGATCTGGCATTACAAGAGCGAGCTGTCGTTGTCCGGCGGTCCGGGTGCCGGCGAAGGCCTGGTCCTGGTCGGCAGCCTCGACGGCGACGTGATCGCACTCGATGCCGCGACCGGCACCGAAAAGTGGAAAGCCAAAGTCCCGAACGAAGTCATCGCCACGCCTGTCGCCGGCCAGAACACCGTGCTGGTTCGTTCGAACGACGGTCGCATCACGGCGTTCGATGCCACCAGCGGCGAGCGTCGCTGGTTCTGGAATCACGATCTGCCGTCGCTGTCGGTACGCGGAAACGATGCGCCGGTGCTCGGTCCGGGTTTCGTCTTCGTCGGCAACGACGACGGCACCCTTGTTGCGCTGTCGCTCGTCGACGGTCGTCAGCTGTGGGACCAGATCGTCGGCCAACCCGACGGTCGCACCGAGCTGGATCGCATGGCCGATGTCGATGGCGCGCCGGCCCTCGATGGCACCACGCTGTTCGCGAGCAGCTACAAGAAGCAGACCATGGCGGTCGACGGTCCGAGCGGCCGTCCACTGTGGTCGCAGGACCATGGCGGCGTCGGTCGCGTCGGTGTCGCCAGCGACCGCGTGATCGTGGCCGATCCGGGCGGCGTGGTGTGGGCGCTGGACAAGGCCGGCGGCTCGTCGCTGTGGCAGCAGGCCGGGCTTGCCCGTCGCAACCTGTCCGGCGCCGCGGTGCAGGGCGAGTTCGCGGTGGTCGGCGACTTCGAAGGCTATCTGCACTGGCTGCGTCTGGACAATGGCGATCTCGGCGCCCGCGTGCGCGCAGGCCGCGATCCGGTGCGCGCCGCGCCGGTCGTCGTCGACGGCATCCTGATCGTCCAGACCGCCGGCGGCAATATCAGTGCCTACCGCCTGCAGTAAGCCGTCACGCTGATACCTCCTGCGGCCCCGGGTAGTCCGACTCCCCGGGGTCGCGCGTTTCGAACATCCGGATCCGCGTCTCCACCCCGGATGTCCACTCCCCACTTCAGATCCGATGCCATGCTGCCCCTCGTCGCTCTCGTAGGTCGTCCCAATGTCGGCAAATCGACGCTCTTCAATGCGTTGACCCGCACCCGCGACGCATTGGTCCACGATGAGCCGGGCGTCACCCGCGACCGCAATTATGGCGTCTGCCGTCTGGTGGAAGGCCGTACGTTCGCGATCGTCGATACGGGCGGCATCGCCGGCGAAAGCACGCATCTCGAAAACGCCGGACTGGCCGGCGCGACCGCGCGACAGTCGCGCGCCGCGGCCGAAGAAGCGGATCTGGTGCTGTTCATCGTCGACGGCCGTGAAGGCCCGTCCTCGCTCGACGACGAGATCCTGCGCTGGCTGCGCAAGACCGCGCGCCCGGTGGTGCTGGTGGTCAACAAGACCGACGGCATCGACGCCCGCGCCGCGCTCGCCGAGTTCTCGCGTTACGGTATCGCCGATGTCATGGCGATCTCGTCCGCGCATCGTCAGGGCATCGACCATCTGCTCGACGATGTGATGGCGCGCCTGCCCACCGAGGGCGATGCGGAAATCCTCGACAACGACCCGGAGCGCGTGCGCATCGCCTTCGTCGGCCGCCCGAACGTCGGCAAGTCGACGCTGGTGAACCGCATTCTCGGCGAAGAACGGATGATCGCGTCCGAAGTGCCCGGCACCACCCGCGATTCGATCGCGGTGGATCTGGAGCGCGACGGCCGCAAATACCGCTTGATCGACACCGCCGGCATTCGCCGCAAGGCCCGCGTGGAGGAAGCGGTCGAGAAATTCTCGATCGTGAAGACGCTGCAGGCGATCGAACACTGTCAGGTCGCGGTGATCATGCTCGACGCCACCGAAGGCGTGACCGACCAGGACGCCAGCGTGCTCGGCGCGGTGCTCGACGCCGGACGTGCGCTGGTCGTGGCGGTGAACAAGTGGGACGGCCTGTCGCAGTACCAGCGCGAGCAGACCGATGGTTTGCTGTCGCGCAAGCTCACGTTCGTGAATTGGGCCGAAGCGGTACACATCAGCGCCAAACACGGCTCCGGCCTGCGCGAGCTGTTCGGCGCGATCCATCGTGCGCACCATTCGGCGACGCGCCAGTTCACGACGTCCGAAGTCACCGTGGCGATGGAAGTCGCCTACGAAACCAATCCGCCGCCGGCGATCCGCGGTCATGTGTCGAAGATGCGCTTCGCGCACCCGGGCGGCGACATGCCGCCGACTTTCGTCGTCCACGGCTCGCGCCTGCGCAGCCTGCCGGAAAGCTACCGCCGCTATCTGGAGAACTTCTTCCGCAAGCGTTTCAAGCTGGTCGGTACCCCGGTGCGCTTCGTCTTCAAGGAAGGCGAGAACCCGTACAAGGACAAGAAGAATGTCCTGACCGAAGGCCAGATGGCCAAGCGTCGGCGCTTGATGCGGCATGTGAAGAAGAACAAGTAGAACCGTATGTCGGGTGTAGAGCGGACTTCAGTCCGCTGCTGCTCTCCGGACATTGCAGCGGGCTGAAGCCCGATCTACAGCCGCCGCAGCGTCCGTTCAGCGCGAATCCCGGAATGCTTATCTCCTCAACTTGAACGCTAAGATCCCCGTCAACGACATCACCCTGGGTCTGCTCGCTGGCGGAAAAGCCTCGCGTCTCGGCGGCATCGACAAGGCCTGGCTCGAACGCGACGGCGTGCCGCAGGTGCTGCGCTGGCAGCGCCGGTTCTCGAACGAAGTCTCCGCGATGCTGGTGTCGGCGAATCGCGATCCCGATCGCTACGCCGCGCACGGTTTGATCGCCATTCCCGACCGCATCGCCGACGCCGGCCCGCTCGGCGGCCTCGACGCCCTCGCGAACGCCTGCGAAACGCATTGGCTGTTCACGCTGCCGGTGGACCTGGTGGGCACCAACGATTGCCTGCTGCGTACGCTGGCGACGATGCGCGGCGAAGACGGCGCGTATGCGGTCGACGACGACGGCGCCCAGCCGCTGGTGGCGCTATGGCGTCGCGATGCATTGCGCATGGGCTGCGCAGACGCGCTTGCCGCCGGCGCAGGCGCCGTGCATGCGCTGCAGGCGACGCTGGAGATGCCACCCGTGGTGTTCTCAGGCTTCCGCTTCGGTAACCTCAACACACCGGCCGATCTCGACGCCGCCGGCATCGCATCGGAACACGCATCGCCATGACCTTTCCTACCCGTATCGCTTTCGACGACGCCCGCCGCATTCTCGACGACGTCGCCGCACGACGTCGTCTGCCCGTCGAACACGTGACGCTCGCGAAAGCGCACGGACGCGTGCTCGCGCAGCCGATGGTGGCCGCGCTGCCGCAGCCCGGCTTCGACAATTCGGCGATGGACGGTTTCGCCGTGCGTCATGCCGATCTCGACATCCACGGCGAAACATCGCTTCTATTGGTGGGCGAGCAGTTCGCCGGTCGAACCGTGGATCTGACCGTCGGCGCGAACGAATGTGTGCGCATCACCACCGGCGCGCCGCTGCCTGCGGGCGCCGATACCATCGTCATCAAGGAAAACACTCGCCTCGAAGGCGGCCGCGTGCGCGTGCAACAGGCGCCGAAAGCCGGTCAGCACGTGCGCCGCGCCGGCGAAGACGTGCGGATCGGCGATGCCTTGCTCGCGGCAGGTCAGGTGCTGACGCCTTCACGGATCGCGCTGGCTGCGGGGCAGGGCGCGGATCGTCTCGAAGTCGTGCGGCGGCCGACGGTCGCGGTCTTCACCACCGGCGATGAACTGGTCGAACCCGGCCTGCCGCTGCGGCCGGGCGAGTTGTACAACAGCAATCGAGAACTGCTGATGGGCCTCCTGCGCGCCGACGGTTACGAACCCGTGGCGTGGCCGAATCTGACCGATAACCCGGCGGCGATCGATGCGGGTCTGCGCCACGCGGGACACGCCTTCGACGTGGTCATCACCTGCGGCGGCGTATCCGCGGGCGAAAAGGACCACATCCCCGCATTGTTGCAGGCGGAAGGCGACGTGCATTTCTGGAAAGTGCGGATGAAGCCCGGCATGCCGGTGCTGTTCGCGGATGGCGGCAGGCTGGGCGAGGCGCTGTTCCTGTGCCTGCCCGGCAACCCGGTGTCGGTGCTGGCGACTTGGCTCACTCTGGGCCGTGCGTTGCTCGATGGCCTGCAGGGCCGGATCGAGCCGCGCCCGCGTCTGCGCGCACGCTTGGCCACGCAATGGCACAAGACCCATGACCGCCTGGAATTCCTGCGCGGACGGCTGTCCTGCGACGACGAAGGCCGGCTGCACGTCGAACCCAATCCCGCCGATGGCTCGCACCGCATGCGCGCCGCCGCCGACAGCGATGCGCTGATCGTGCTGGGCGAGGGCGAGATGACGCTGGAAGCGGGGAGTGCGGTGGATGTGTTGCCGTACTGATCTTCAACCCTGTCATCCCGAGCGCAGCGAGGGACCTGTTTTTCGACGAAAGCAACGGCAGAAACAGGTCCCTCGCTGCGCTCGGGATGACAGCACTACACTTGACCGATGACCAGCATTCCCGAAATCACTCCAGCCGAAGCCCTCGACCGCCAACGCCGCGGCGCCGTGCTGATCGACGTACGCGAAGCGCAAGAGCGAGCGCTGGGCATGGCCGAGGGCGCGCGCGGCATCGCGATGGAGACATTGATCGCCGATGCACAGGCGCATCTCCCTGATCGCGATGTCGAAGTGCTGTTGATCTGCCAGGGCGGGATGCGCTCGCTGCGCACCGCCGAGACGCTGATGTTGCAGGGCTTCGCGAACGTCGCATCCGTCGCGGGCGGTACAAGCCGATGGGCCGCCGAATCGCTGCCGCTGGTCAGGCCGGTCGGCGATATCGATTCCGACTTCGCAGAACGCTATTCGCGCCATCTGCGGCTGCCGCAGGTCGGTGTGGACGGGCAGCGGCGGCTCGAAGCCGCGCGCGTGCTGCTGATCGGCGCGGGTGGGCTGGGTTCGCCTGCGGCGTACTATCTCGCGGCCGCCGGTGTCGGCACCCTGCGCATCGCTGACGACGACGTGGTCGATCGCAGCAACCTGCAGCGGCAGATCCTGCATACCGAAGCGGGCATCGGCTCACCGAAAGTGGAATCCGCCGCTCGCACGCTGTCGGCGCTGAATCCGCGTACGGCCATCGAGCCGGTCGCCGAGCGCGTCGACAGCGCGAATGTCGAGCGCCTGCTGGAAGGCGTCGATGTCGTTGTCGACGGCGCCGACAATTTTCCCGCGCGCTATCTGCTCAACGACGCCTGCGTGAAACTCGGCAAGCCGCTGGTCTATGGCGCGGTACATCGTTTCGAGGGTCAAGCCAGTGTCTTCGATGCCGGCCGCGATCGTGGTCGTGCGCCGTGCTATCGCTGCCTGTTTCCGGAACCGCCGCCGCCGGAAGCCGCGCCCAACTGCGCCGAGGCCGGCGTGCTGGGCGTGCTGCCGGGCGTGATCGGGCTGATCCAGGCGACCGAAGCGATCAAGTTGATCCTCGGTATCGGCCTGCCGCTGAGCGGCCGCCTGCTGCATTTCGATGCGCTGTCGATGCGTTTCCGCGAAACGCGACTGTCGGCCGACCCCGAATGCGCGGTTTGCGCGCCGGGTCGGGCGTTCCCCGGCTATATCGATTACGCCGCGTTCTGTGCCGGTGGATGAGTCGCCCGAATCCGCAGTCGTCTTCGGGCCGGAGCATTACATGAGGATCTCTTCTTGAAATCGCGCATCGTATTCGCGTGCGTGCTGGCGATGGCGTCCTTCGATGTCTGCGCCGAAGCCGTATGCGAACTTTCTGGCCAAGGCGCGAAGGTGTCGCCTGCCGCGCTGCGTATCGCACAGGTCGCCTGCGACGAACACGCACTCTGGCGCAGGCCCTTCATCAATGCCCAGGGGCGGGTCGTCAGGCTCGCATCGATGGAGGCCGAGCAGGATACGCTCGCCGATGGCCGCACGCCGAGCTGGCGACGCGTGGCGCACTACTGGCAGGCATCCGGCCTGCTCGACGACAATGCGCGCTGGGAAAAGCGCCAGGTCGATGCCGCCGGCAGCGAACGACGCAACGGGGCCTCCGACTGCGTCGGCAATGCGCAGGACTGGGCGGCGAAAGCAGCCTGCCGCGCGTTCCTGATCGATGTGCCTTGGTCCGCGACCTTCGTATCGTTCGTGATGAAAACCGCAGATGTCTCCGGATTCGTCCAGTCGTCGTCGCATTCCTATTACATCGGCGATGCCAGGCGCAGGCCGGTCGATGGCCCGTATCGGTTGGTCGACCCGAGCCGGGAAGCGCCGGCGGTCGGCGATCTGCTGTGTTATCTGCGCGAAAAGAACCGCGTCTACGGCTACCGTGGCCTGGTCGACATGCTCGGCCGCTCTTCGAAAGCTTTCGATTCGCACTGCGACATCGTGGTCGGCGTGAATCTCGACGGCGACAGCAAGCTCTATGCGATCGGCGGCAACGTCGTGCAGGGCGTCACCATGCGCAAATTGAACCTCAATCGCAGAGGCCTGCTGTCGCTGTCGATGAAACAGGACGGTGAGGATGCGAAGGCATTCAATATCGCGGACGAAAAAGCCTACAGCCTTAATCGCCAGGACTGGGCGGCCCTGCTGAAATTGAACCGCTGACGCGTTCCGTGCGCGGGCTTCACTCGGTTGTCGGCATCGTTCCGGCGATCATCGCGACATGAAACCGGACAGCGCCGCATCGAATTCCGCGTGCAGCGAGATGTCGTTGTGATCCGCCGCGGCGATGCGCACGATGCGGGGTTTCGCCGGCAGGGACGCGATCAGTCGCAGCGTGTTCGCTTCCGGCACGATCTCGTCGCGACCGCCGTGCACGATCAGCACCGGCTTGCGGTATGCGCGCAGCGCCGTCGTCGATTCGTAGCGCTCGGTCAGCAGCCAGCTCGCCGGAAAGATCGGATAGTGCGACTGCGCGGTGGCCACCATGCTGTCGAACGGCGTGACCAGCGCCAATCGTTCCACCGGCCGTTGCCCGGCGACCTGACTGGCGATGCCGCTGCCCAGGCTGCGGCCGATCACGCCGATCCCTTCGCCGGGATGCCGCCGCTGCACCTCATCGAAGACGGCGAGCGCATCGGCCACCAGCGCGGTCTCGCCCGGTTCGCCGCTGCTGGCGCCGTAGCCCCGATAGGCGACGAGATAGACGCTGCGATCAGGAAACATCCGCGCCAACGCATCGCGGTTGGCTTCGATGCGCTCGGCGTTGCCGCCGAAATACAGGATGGGCGCAGGCTTGCCCGGGTTCACCGTCCAGCCGCGCAGCACGGCATCGGGTCGTTTCAGTTCGAAATCCGTGCCCGCGGCGTCGGCGGTCGTCGTCCACCCGTAATAGATCATCTGGCGCTGCCGCGCATGCAGGAACCAGCACGCGCCGGCATAGGCCAGCACGGCTAGCACCGTCGCGATCACCAGAAAACTACGCATGGCGCTTCTGCGCCGCAGCGAACGCCGCCAGTTGCTCCGGCGTCGCCTCCTGCTGGTGCTTCGCCTTCCATTCGCCGAACGGCATGCCGTAGACCGCTTCGCGGGCCGCGTCCTTGGTCATGTCCAGACCGCGTTCGACCGCCGCTTCGCGATACCAGTCGGACAGACAATTGCGGCAGAAGCCGGCGAGGATCATCAGGTCGATGTTCTGCACATCGCTGCGCTCGCGCATGAGGTGATCGCGCAGGCGGCGGTAGGCGGCGGCTTCGAGTTCGGTCGTGGTCTGCGGGTCCATGGCGGGCTTATCGTTGGGGACAATCGGGGATAATAGGATGTCCTGTCATCCTGATCGAATTTCATGACCGCCAAGATCCTCGACGGCAAACGCATCGCCGACCTCCTGCTCGACGACCTGAAAGTGCTGGTCGACGCGCGCGTCGCCGCCGGCAAGCCGCGTCCCGGGCTGGCGGTGGTGCTGGTCGGCAGCGACCCTGCCTCGCAGTCGTATGTGCGCAACAAGCGCCGGGCGGCGGAGAAGGTCGGCATCCGGGCGCTCGATCACGACCTGCCGGCCGGTACCTCCGAAGCCGAGCTGCTGGCGCTGATCGACCGGCTGAACGTCGATCCGGCGGTCCACGGCATTCTGGTACAGCTGCCGCTGCCCGGGATTCCGGACGCGACCCGTCTGATCCACCGGATCGACCCGCGCAAGGACGTGGACGGCTTCCATCCCGAAAACGTCGGTCATCTGGCGCTGCGCCAGTTCGGCCTGCGCCCCTGCACCCCGCGCGGCATCACCACGCTGCTGGCCTATACCGACCGGCCCGTCCGCGGGCAGAGCGCCACCATCGTCGGCGTGAGCAATCACGTCGGCCGACCGATGGCGCTGGAACTGCTGATCGCCGGCTGCACGGTGACCAGCTGCCACAAGTTCACGCCGGAAGACGTGCTGCGCCGGCACGTGGGCGAGGCCGACATCCTGGTGGTAGCGGTCGGTCGCCCCGGCCTGGTCCCCGGCGACTGGGTGAAGCCGGGCGCGGTGGTGATCGATGTCGGCATCAACCGCCTGGACGACGGCCGCCTGGTCGGCGACGTGCAGTTCGAGGCTGCTGCGGCACGCGCCAGCTGGATCACCCCGGTCCCGGGTGGGGTGGGGCCGATGACCGTGGCGACCCTGATGCAGAACACGCTGGAAGCGGCAGAGGCTGCGGAAGCTGCTTGAGCCCCTCTCCCGTCGGGAGAGGGGTTGGGGAGAGGGTCCGGTCATCCCGCGCACGCGAAGGCGCCGAGATCTGAGGTGCTTTGAATTCGCTCATGTCGTCGGCAACGGCATGCCGCCGGACCCTCATCCGGCGCTTCGCGCCACCTTCTCCCGAGGGGAGAAGGAATAAAAGCGGTAGAATGACGCGCTTCATTCCCACCGGACCGGCCATGCTCCGCATCCAGGCTGAAGCGCTCACCTACGACGACGTCTCGCTCGTTCCCGCGCACTCGACCGTCCTGCCCAAGGACGTCTCTCTCGCCACCCGGCTCACACGCACCCTGCGCCTGAACCTGCCGATCGTTGCGGCGGCGATGGACACCGTGACCGAAGCCCGCCTCGCCGTCGCGATGGCGCAGCTCGGCGGCATCGGCATCGTCCACAAGAACCTCACCCTGGAACAGCAGGCCGCACAGGTCGCGAAGGTGAAGAAGTTCGAGGCCGGGGTCATCAAAGAACCGTTCACGGTCAGCCCCGACACCACCATCGGTGAAGTGCTCAAGCTCACGTGGGCGCGCAATATCTCCGGCGTGCCGGTCGTCGACGGCGGTCGGCTGGTCGGTATTGTCACCGGCCGCGACATGCGCTTCGAGACCAAGCTCGACGATCCGGTCCATCACATCATGACCAAGAAGGATCGCCTGATCACCGTGCGCGAAGGCGCCAGCGACGAGGAAGTGCTGTCCCTGCTGCACAAGCACCGGATCGAGAAGGTGCTGGTGGTCAACGACGCGTTCGAATTGCGCGGTCTGATCACGGTGAAGGACATCCAGAAGAAACGCGACAACCCCAACGCTGCCTACGACAACAGCGAACGCTTGCTGGTGGGCGCAGCGGTCGGCGTCGGCGGCGATACCGAACAGCGCATCGAGGCATTGGTGGCGGCGGGCGTGGACGTGATCATCGTCGATACCGCGCACGGTCATTCGCAGGGCGTGATCGACCGCGTGCGCTGGGCGAAGAAAAGCTTTCCGCTGCTGCAGGTCATCGGCGGCAACATCGTCACCGGCGACGCCGCGCTGGCGCTGGAAGACGCGGGTGCGGACGCGGTGAAGGTCGGCGTCGGCCCGGGTTCGATCTGCACCACGCGCATCGTCGCCGGTGTGGGCGTGCCGCAGATCACCGCGGTGTCGATGGTCGCCGAAGCGCTGCAGGATCGCATTCCGCTGATCGCCGACGGCGGCATCCGTTATTCGGGCGACATCGGCAAGGCGATCGTCGCCGGCGCGTCGACGGTCATGATCGGCGGCCTGTTCGCCGGCACCGAGGAAGCCCCGGGCGAAACCGAACTGTTCCAGGGCCGCAGCTACAAGAGCTATCGCGGCATGGGCAGCCTGGGCGCGATGGAAATGGGCTCGAAAGACCGCTATTTCCAGGATGCCAGCGACGCCGACAAGCTCGTGCCCGAAGGCATCGAAGGCCGCGTCCCGTATCGCGGCCCGCTGGGCAATGTCGTCCATCAGCTCGCCGGCGGCCTGCGCGCGACGATGGGTTATGTCGGTTGCGCGACCATCGAAGACATGCGTAAGAAGCCGATGTTCGTGAAGGTTACTGGCGCAGGACAGCGCGAGAGCCATGTGCACGATGTGCAGATCACGAAAGAGCCGCCGAATTATCGGATGGGTTGAGCATGATCCACCGCTTTTTGTAGGAGCGGGGT
>JAZKFJ010000001.1:0-90477 GCA_040386495.1 Pseudomonadota bacterium | reverse complement strand
TGGTCGTGCAGCTGACCACGCATTTCCGCAAGCTTTTTCCGGGCACGCGCAGCACGCTGTTTTTTGAAGTGCAGAGCATCGACGGCCTGGTCGCGCACTTCCTGGAACACGATCGGGAAACCGCCGCGCATGCGGCTTCTCTGCATGCGGCGACCCTTGAGATGGCCTCCGCGACGACGACGTCCGCGCCCGCGACGACCTCCCTGTCGACCAGCGGCTCCGCGCTGGTCGAGACCGACGATGCCGCGCTGCGCGCGGCCTGCGCGCTGCTGTTCCGGGAGATGATCGCGGGCGCGCTGCGGATGGACGTGGGCGAGATCGAAACCCACAGGCCGCTGGAACAATACGGGCTGGACAGCATTCTGGTCGTGCAGCTGACCACGCATTTCCGCAAGCTTTTTCCGGGCACGCGCAGCACCCTGTTTTTCGAAGTGCAGAGCATCGACGGCCTGGTCGCGCATTTTCTGGAACACGATCGGGAAACCGCCGCGCACGCGGCCTCCGTACACGCGGCGACCGTGCAAGCGGCTACGGCGCCGCCCTCCGCTGCGGCTGCGCTTCCATCGGCGCGCCTGCCGGCCATGTCGGTGCCCGCCGCGCGCGCGCGGGGCAAGGCGCTGGACCGCTTCGGCCGACGGCTGGCGCCGCGCAGCGACGGAACGCCCGCGCTGCCGATGCGGCCCGCAGCGGACGCAACGCCTCCGGTCGACGCATCTGCGGAGCGCGCTGTGCGCTTCGATGTCGCCATCGTCGGCGTCAGCGGCCGCTATCCGCAGGCGCCCGATCTCGAATCGTTCTGGGACAACCTGGCGTCCGGGCGCAGTTGCGGGAGCGAAGTCCCCGCCGACCGTTGGCGCTGGCAGGACTATCACGATGCCGAGAAGGGCAAGGCCGGCAAAAGCTATACCCGCTGGGGCGGTTTTCTCGACGACATCGACAAGTTCGATCCGCTGTTCTTCCGCATCGCGCCGAAGGAAGCGAAGAAGATCGATCCGCAGGAACGCCTGTTCCTGGAAACCAGCTATCACGCGATCGAAGACAGCGGCTACACGCCCGCGACGCTCGCGCCGGGCGGCAAGGTCGGCGTGTTCGTCGGGGTGATGAATTCGCGCTACACCGTGCAGCCGCTGTTCTACTCGATCGCCAACCGGGTCTCGTTCCTGTTCGATTTCTCCGGCCCTTCGTTCGCGGTGGACAGCGCCTGTTCCTCGTCGCTCACCGCGATCCATCTCGCGCTGGACAGCCTGTACAGCGGCATGTGCGAGGCCGCGATCGCCGGTGCCGTCAGTCTGATCCTCGATCCGCAGCACATGGTGGAACTGAGCGCTCTCGGCATGCTCTCGGAAGGGGCGCAGTGCCGCTCCTTCGGCCGCAACGCCGACGGCTTCGTCGATGCCGAAGGCGTCGGTGCGGTGGTGCTCAAGTCGCTGGCGCATGCGTTGCGCGACGGCGACACCATCCATGCCGTCATCAAGAGCAGCGCCCTGAACACAGGCGGCCGCACGCACGGTTACACGGTGCCCAATCCCGCCGCGCAGGCTGAAGTGGTGTCCGCTGCGCTTGCGCGCGCCGACATCGATTCCGCAGACGTGAGCTACATCGAAGCGCACGGCACCGGAACCGCGCTGGGCGACCCGATCGAAGTCGCGGGCCTGACCCGCGCGTTCCGCGCCAACCGCCGCGCCGCCGACCGCGCGCCCGGGCCGCACTGCGCCATCGGGTCGCTGAAATCCAATATCGGCCACTGCGAATCGGCAGCCGGCATCGCCGCACTGACCAAAGTCCTGCTGCAGCTGAGGCATCGCCAACTGGTGCCGACCCTGCACGCGGACGAGGTCAACGACGAGATCGATTTCTCGGTCACGCCGTTCCGGCTGCAGCGCGAATCCGCCGCATGGCGCCGGCAGGTTGTGGGCGAAGGCCCCGCTGCCCGCGAGATTCCGCGTATCGCCGGCATTTCGTCCTTTGGCGCGGGTGGCGCCAATGCCCATCTGGTCGTGCAGGAAGCGCCGGCTCCGGCGCGCATGCACGCGTGGGACGGCCGCGCCTGTCTGCTGCCGCTTTCGGCGCGCACGTCGGATCAGCTGCAGCAGAAAATCCGCCAGTTGCTCGCCTTCGTGCAGCGCAGAGGCGCGGGCGTCGATCTGCCATCGCTGGCCTACACGCTGCAGGTCGGGCGCGAGGCGATGGACGAGCGCATCCTGCTGATCGCCGCATCGCTGGACGATCTTCAGCGCCAGCTGCAGGCCCTGTCGGACGACGGGCGCACTGACGAAGCCCTCACCCATGAAGCGCGCACCGCTCCGCAGACCTACCGCGGCAGCGTGAGAAAAAGCCGGGAATTTCTCGCCGCCTGCCGGGCGGACCCCGATTTCGCGCGGCGCTGCGAGGCCTGGATCGCGCAGCGCGACGACGCGCGGATCGCCGAACATTGGGTCAGGGGCGTCGACATCGCGTGGGCCGGACTGTATGCCGGCGCGCTGCCGGGACGCATCCCGCTGCCGGCATATCCCTTCGCGCGCGAACGCCACTGGCTTGCGCCGCAGCGCACGGCCGGACAGGGACAGGGACAGGCTGTGGCGGCGAAGCATCCGCTGCTGCAGCGGAATACGTCGACCCTGCGCAGCCCCGGTTTCAGCGTCGCGCTGACAGGGGACGAACGTTTCCTCGATATCGACAGCGCCGGGCAGCGCCGCGTGCCGGCGTTGCTGTGCCTTGAAATGGCCCGTGCGGCCATCGCCGAAACCTGTCCCGACGATGTCGTCGCCCGCGGCCTTCGTTGCGAAGACATCGCGCTGGACGACACGCTGCGCATCGACGCCGCCTGCGAACTTCATGTCGCCCTGCTGCCCGAGACCGACGACGCGCTGCGCTTCGAGATTTTCAGCGCGCGCGACGGTATCGAGCAGGTGCACGCACAGGGCCGCGCGCGCTTCACCGCCGCCGGTGCGGACAGCGCAACTGCCGACATGGCAGCGGCGGACGTCGCCACGCTCGCCGCGCGCCTGTCGCGCGGCCTCGCCGCCGATGCTTTCCATGCCCGCTTTGCGGCATTGGGTCTGACCGATAGCGCCGACCGCCGCGTCGTCCAGCGCATCGCGCATACCGCGCGCGAGCTGGTGCTCGAATACGCGACCAGCACCGAGCCCTCGACGCCCGGAACATGGGGCCTGCCGCCCGAGCTGCTGGCCGCCGTGATGCAGGGTGCGGCCTGGCTGCGGGGCGAACTGGCCCCGCTGCCGTCGGCGCCGCTGGACTGGCAGATCCACAGTATCGATGCGGTGCGGTGGTTGGGCCCTTGCGGCACGCAGGGTTATCTCGTTCTGCGCTGTGACGACAGCGCGTCCGTCGACGCCGATGCGTCGCGCTGGGACGTGGCCTGTTTCGATGCGCTCGGCGCTCCGGTGCTGGACATGCGCGGCCTGCGCTTGGCGTGCGTGCCGGGTGAGCAGGGCACTGTTTCGCACGGCAGCACCCCGCACGGCGAGAATTCCATTGCCGCCGCCAGCGCATCTGCCACTGTGGCCCCTGCGCCGGTGCTGGCGTCTGCGCAGACGATCTCCGAACAGCACGCGGCCGAACAGCCTGCCGCCGAACAGCACGCCTCCGAACAGCACGCCTCCGAACAGCCTGCCACCGCTGAAGCGCGCGCGCCGGCACCCGTATCGCCTGAGACGGGCCGCAGAATCGCGTTCCTGCGCGCTTCGGCTTCGGCTTCGGTCGTGCGCGCGCCCGCGGCGATCGAAAAACCGATGGTGTCGCTGAGCGCCATCGATGCCCCCAGCGCTGCGGTCACTGGCCTGACCAGACCCACGGTCACCCTGGCGCGTCCCCAACACGACGGCGGTGCGGAACCGGCGCAGGCCTGCGTCGATCTGCGCGCGCTCGGCGACGGCGTCTACGCATTGACCGTCGCGCAGCACGCGCCGACGGCCGCAGTCGTCGACCAACTGCTGCAGGCGCTGGAGGATGTGCAGGATCGCGCAGACGCCAAGGTGCTGCTGGTCGCCGATGGCGGCATCGGCTTCCTGCCTGGCGATGTCGCATCGCTGGACGCGGCCATCGACGCCGGGCTGTATGGTGCGCTGTCCGCCTTTCCGCTGCCGACCATCGCGGTGATGCAGGGCGATGCGGGCGCTGCCGGCTTCCTGCTCGGTGCGCTCTGCGATTTCATGGTCTGCGCGCGCGAGTCGCGCTATGCGTTCTCCGAAGCCGTGCACGGCCTGCATCCGACGCTGGCCGAAGCCGCACTGCTGGCGGCGCGCTTCGGCCGCGCCCGCGCGAACGATCTGCTGTATATCAGCGGCGGCCAGGATGGACGCGCGCTGTGGGACAAGGGCTGGACTTTCCCGGTCGTGGCGCGAGAGCAGGTCATGCCGGCCGCGCTGGCGCTGGCTGCGGACATGGCCGCCAAACCGCGCGAATCTCTGAGGCTGCTGAAACAGCGCATGGCGGAGGCGCTCGCGCCGCTGGTCGAGCGTCTCGGCAGCGAGCCGCGTCCGCCGAGGGAGCCGGAGCCGACGGTGGAGCTGCAGCCGCGGCCCGCGAGTGAACCGCATGCAGCGCTTCCGGACATCGCGATCGAGATGCTGTCCGACGCCGTCGCTTCGGTCCGCCTCTGCGCGGGCGACGCGGCGCTGCCGGTGATGCTCGGCCGTCTGCGCGAGACCCTGGACGCGCTGGCGACCCGCGGCCATGCCGCAGTGGTGTTGAGCAGCGATGTCGCCGGCTTTCTGCCGGGTCTGCCGCTGCATTCCGATGAGTCTGACCCCACGCAGGGCCAGGCGCTGGCACTGGCCGCATTTGCGGCGCTGCAGGCGAGCCTGTCGGCGTTCCCGGCACCGGTCGTCGTCGCTTTCGAACACGATGCCGACGGCATCGGCTGGCTGCTCGGCCTGAGCGCCGACGCCTGCGTCCACGGCGACCGCGGCCAGTGCTCGGCCGATGCGCTCTGGCAGCATCCCGCGCTGCTGCGGCAGGCGATGCCGCGATTCGCGCGCCGTCTGGGCGACAACCTGTCCAGGCAGTGCCTGTTCGGCGCCGCCGCCGTCGACAGCGATGCGCTCGCGTCCTCCGCGGGCATCGTCGCGCGCGACGGCGCCGCCGTGCTGTCGACCGCGCTGGCGCTTGCCGAAACCTCGCCGCTGCGTTCGCCCGCGCTGTTGCGCCAGTGGCGCAGCCTCGGTCGCACGGCTTCGGCCGATGGCGACAGCGATGCAGGTGCCGACAGCCGGGCACCGGCAGCGTCCAGCGCCGGAGACAGCGCCGCATCGCCTCCGCCGCAGTGCTCCGCCATCGACATCGAGGTGCGCGACAACGGCGTGATCGTGGTGCGCATGGTCGATCGCGAGGCGAAGAACATGTATTCGCCCGAATTGATCCACGGGCTGGAAGCGGTCTTCGCGCATATCGACGCTTCCGACGCGTACCGCGCCGTGGTGCTCACCGGCTACGACACGTACTTCGCCTGCGGCGGCACCCGCGAGAGTCTGCTGGCGATCCAGCAGGGCACCGCCAAATTCACCGATGCGAAGGTCTACCAGCTGCCGATGAGCTGCAAGCTGCCGGTCATCGCCGCGATGCAGGGGCATGCCATCGGCGGCGGCTGGACGCTGGGCATGTTCGCGGACCTCTGTCTGTTCAGCGCCGAAAGCCGCTACATCAGCCCGTACATGCAGTACGGCTTCACGCCGGGCGCCGGTTCCACGCTGATTTTCCCCGCGCGGCTGGGCCTGGATCTGGCCAGGGAAACCCTGTTCACCGCCGCCGAATACACCGGCAGCGAACTGCGCGCCAAAGGCCTGCCGCACGGCTGCTGCCCGCGCGGCGACATCCTCCCGCGCGCGCTGGCGCTGGCCGATGCGATCGCCTCACGCGATGCCGGCGACGTGCGCGCACTCAAGCGGTATTTCAGCGCGCCGCTGCTCGATGCGGTCGAAGCGACCTATGTGCGCGAACTGGCGATGCACGACAGGAGCTTCGTCGGCCAGGGGCACGCGCTGCAGGGCGTGATGCAGCATTTCCTGTCCGATGCCGGGCCCGCCGCACCTGCGGCGCAGGCCGTCGCAGCGGCCGCGCCCAGCGTGGACGCGCCGCTTGCGCAGACCGCCGCGCCCGCCGCTTCCCAGCACGCGCCGCAGGACATCGCCGATTTCCTGAAAACGCTGCTCGCGTCCGAATTGCAGATGGACGTCGGCGATGTCGACGAAGACACCCAGTTCGTCGACCTCGGTCTGGATTCCATCACCGGGGTGACCTGGATCAGGAAGATCAACAGCGAGTACGGCACCCGGATCGAGGCGACCAAGGTCTACAGCCATCCGACGCTGCGCCAGTTCCGCGATTTCGTCGTCGAGCGCGTCGCGCTGCTGGGCGCCGCGCGGACGCAGGTCGTCGCCAATGCCGCCAAGCCGGCGCTTCACGCCGCGACACCCCCGGCCGCGGCACCCGCATCATCGTCGACGGCATTGCCGATGCCGGCGACGGCCGTGCCGACCAGGCCCGTCGCGACCGAGCTTGTGGCGACGAATGCCGCCGCCGCCGCGGAAGCGGATCTCTCCGTTGCGCTCCGGCAGCTGCTCGCGCAGGAACTGCACATGCCGGAGGAAGAGATCGACGCGCACCGGCAGTTCGTCGACCTCGGCCTGGATTCGATCACCGGGGTGACCTGGGTCCGCAGGATCAACACCGCCTACGGCACCCGCATCGAAGCGACCAAGGTCTACAGCCATCCGACCCTGGCCGAGTTCGCGCGTTTTCTCGCCGGCCTGCTGCCGGCGCGCCCGGTCCAACCGAGTCCGCTCCAGCCGCAGCCGTCCTCCGCGCCGGCAGTACGGATTGACGCCAAGCTGGCTGATGCCAGGCCGCTCGCCGAGCGCGCGCGCGCGGCCGCACCGTCGGCCCGCACCCTGACCTCGTGGCGCGGCAAGGCCGCGCGCCGGAGCGTGAGTGCCGACGCCATCGCCATCATCGGCATGGCCGGCCAGTTCCCGCGCGCCGGCGACCTCGACGCGTTCTGGCGCAACATCGCCGGCGGCAAGGACTGCATCGATACCGTGCCGCCGCAGCGCTTCGACATCGAACGCTATTTCAGCGACGACATCTCGATCCCCGGCACCACCAACAGCCGCTGGATGGGCGTGCTGGACGACTGCGATGCGTTCGATCCGCTGTTCTTCAACATTTCGCCGACCGAAGCCGAGGTCATGGACCCGCAGCAGCGGCTGATGCTGCAGAACTGCTGGCACGCGATCGAGAACGCCGCGATCGACCCGCGCAGCCTCTCGGGCAGCCGCTGCGGCGTGTTCGTCGGCTGCGGCTCGACCGACTACCACCAGCGTTCGCGCGAACACCAGTACAGCACCCAGGGCTTCACCGGCGCGGCGATGTCGATCCTCGCCGCGCGCATCGCCTACTTCCTCAACCTGCAGGGGCCGTGCCTGTCGATCGACACCGCATGCTCCTCCTCGCTGGTCGCGATCGCCAACGCCTGCGACAGTCTGGTCGCGGACAACTGCGACCTCGCGCTCGCTGGCGGCGTGGCGGTGATGGCGGGCCCGATGATGCATATCAAGACCGGTCAGTCCGCGATGCTCTCGGTCGACGGCCGCTGCTTCGCGTTCGATCATCGCGCGAACGGCTTCGTGCCCGGCGAAGGCGTGGGCGCGCTGATGCTCAAGCGCCTCGCCGATGCCGAGCGCGACGGCGACATCGTCCACGCCGTGATCCGCGGCTGGGGCATCAACCAGGACGGCAAGACCAACGGCATCACCGCGCCGAACCCGGTGTCGCAGACGCGACTGATGCGCGCCGTCTACGACCGCTTCGGGATCGATCCGGAAGACATCCAGCTGATCGAAGCGCACGGCACGGGCACGAAGCTGGGCGACCCGATCGAAGTGGAAGGCCTCACCCAGGCCTTCCGCCACTACACCGACAAAACCGGCTACTGCGCGCTGGGTTCGGTGAAGGGCAACATCGGCCACACCCTGTATGCGGCCGGCATCGCCGGCGCGCTCAAGCTGGTGCTGGCGCTGAAGCATCGCCAACTTCCGCCGGCGGCGAGTTTCGAACGCCTCAATCCGCACATCGATCTGTCCGACAGCCCGTTCGTGGTCAACACCGCACTCAAGCCGTGGCCGGAGAACGCGAACGGCGGACGTTCGGCGGTGGTCAGTGCCTTCGGCTTCAGCGGTACCAATGCGCATCTGGTGTTGGAAGCGGCGCCGACGCGCGACGCGCGTCCCGCCGCCGGGCACGACGCGATCTCTGCGCGACCGGCGCTGATTCCGCTGTCGGCCAAAACCCCCGAACAGCTGCGGCAGCGCGCGCAGTCGCTGGCTGACGAACTCGCGGCGCGCATCGCCGACACCGATGCGCAGACGACGCCTTCCCTCCACGACATCGCCTACACGCTGCAGGTGGGCAGGGAAGCGATGGAGGAACGCTGTGCGCTGGTCGCGCATTCGCTGGCCGAACTCGAAGCGCGGCTGCGTGCGTTCGCCGCCGAGCTGCTCCCCACTGAACGGCTGCCTGCGGGCATGCACGTCGGCAGCAGCCTGGCGCGTGCCGGCAAACTGGCCTTCATCGGGCAGGACGCCGAGCTGAAGGCCGTGCTGATCGATACCTGCCTGCGCGACGGAAAACTCGACAAGCTCGCGGAGCTGTGGGTCGACGGCGTCGATCTTCCGTGGGCGAAACTCTATCCGGCCGAAGCCGGCCGCGGTCCGCGACGCGTCGAACTGCCGCTGTATCCGTTCGCGCGCGAGCGCTACTGGCTGGAAGACGACACCGCAGCGGTGGCGCAGCGCGTCGAAGGCGCGGCGGCGGCGATCCATCCGCTGCTGCACGTCAACGCGTCGACTCTGCGCCAGCAGCGCTATCGGTCCACGTTCGACGGCAGCGAGAGTTTCCTGCGCGACCACCGCGTGCGTTTCCGCGAGGGCCGGGTCGAGCATGTGCTTCCTGGCGTCGCGTATCTGGAAATGGCGGCGGCGGCGATCGCCGATGCGCTGCCGGATGATTCTGCGGATGGAGGATCGCACGGGCGATTGACGCTTCGCGATGTGGTCTGGTGGCGGCCGATCGTGGTCGACGCGCCGATGGCCGTCGAGATCGAACTCGGCGTCGAGGACGACGGCGTGATCGCTTTCGAGATCGCCAGCGGTTCGGGCGACGGTCGTGTCCTGCACTGCCAGGGCGAAGCGCGCTTCGTCGATGCGGCCGGCGAGCGCATGGCGGATGCCGGACTGCTGGCGTCGGCGCAGCGCGGCGAGCGATGGAGCGACGACGAGATTTACGCCGCCTTCGTCCGGATGGGACTGCATTACGGCCCCGCGCATCGCGGCATCCGCGCGATATCGCGGGTGGGCGGAAAGCTGGTGGCGGACGTCGCGCTACCCGCCATCGGCGGCGACGCCTACCGCATGCCTCCCGGGATCATGGATTCCGCGCTGCAGGCGTGCATCGGCTTCCTGCCGTCGCTGCAGGCGCTGCCGCAAGCGCCGTCGGTGCCGTTCGCGCTGCGCTCGCTGACGCTGCACGCACCATGTCCATCGGAAGTCGTCGTCGTGCTGACGCCTGCGGCGGGTACCCTCGACGGCAGCGGCGGACATGCGACCGTGGAGAGCTGCGATGTCTCCATCTTCGGCACGGACGGCGCGCTTTGCGTCGACATCCGCGGCTTCGGCTGGCGGGCTGTGGACGGCGCACGGGGTTTCGACGGAGGAGGGATGCTGGATAGGACGGGATTGCCGGATGACGCAAGCATGTTGAATGAGGCACGGATGGCGGACGCGACCCTGATGTACGACGGAACATCGATGCACGAAGCTTCGGATGAAACCGAGATGTTCGACGAAACCTTCTATCGGGAGCTGCTGGAGAGCATCTCCAGAAAGGACGTGTCTGCCGAAGATGCCCTCGAACTCGGGTTGCCGTCATGAAGGATTCGCTGCTGTCCATCTATCGCGCGGTCGCCGAAGGCCGGCTCGCGCAGGCCGAAGCGCTGGTGCGGATCAAGGCCCTGAAACGGCAGATGTCCGAGGCCGCACAGGGCGTGCTGCTCGCGACGCCCGAATGGGCGGCCGCATCGGCGACGCCGGTCCCGGCGCAGCCAGTGCACAGGCAGCTTGCAGACAGAATCTTCGCCTGGGGTCTCGATCCGACGGTGACCGCCTCGCTGAAGGCGATGCATCACGACGCGCGGATCGAAGCGTTCGCGCCTCCCGCGAATGTCACCGCCGCGGATGGGATCTTCGCCGATGCAGCGCTGCAGGCGCTCGCGGCGATCCAGTCGATGTTGGCGGGGGCGCAGGGCGTTCGCGCGCTGGTGATCGTTGCCGGTGCGACGGCTGCCGATACGAGTGCTGTCGATGAAGAGGCTGCCGATGAGGCGGTCGCTTGCGGCTTCGACGCCATGTTCAGGACGGCGATGGAAGAAACGCCGGCTCTGGTCGCGCGCGTGATCAGGGTGCCGGCCGATATCGGCGCTGCCGAACTGCGGCAGCTGGTGCACGACGAGTCCTGCACCGATACGCCGCGCGGCGCGGCCGTCCGCCATGTGCGCGACGCCGGCGGCCTGCGTCGCGAAGTTCTGCGATGGCGCGTGCTGGAACAACGCGTAGTGGAGCAGCATCCCGAAGGCCACGTGCAGTCCGAAGCGCCGGTGGCGTTCAAGGAAGGCGGCTGCTATCTGATCACCGGCGGCGCCGGCGGCATCGGTCTGCAGTTCGCGCGCGAGATCGTCGCGCAGTGCCGTTCCGCGCGCATCGTGCTGGCCGGGCGCTCGACGCTCGCGCCCGAGGCGCGCCGCACGCTGGATGCGCTGGCGACGCCGCTGCACCGGATCGACTATGTCGCGCTGGATGTGGCGGATCGCAGCGCCGTCGACGCACTTGTGACCCAACTGCGGGACCAGGACCAGCCGCTGCGCGGCATCCTGCACTGCGCGGGCATCCTCCGCGACGGTTTCATCCTGCGCAAATCGCCGTCGACGTTCGCCTCGGTGCTGGCGCCGAAGGTCGCCGGGTTGGCGAATCTCGATCGCGCGACGCGCGACCTGCCGCTGGATTTCATCCTGCTGTGCTCGTCGTTTGCGGCGTGCTGGGGCATCGTCGGCCAAGTCGACTACGCCGCGGCGAATGCGTTCATGGACGCGTTCGCCGCGCACCGCAACCGTCTGGCGGCACGGGGCGAACGCCATGGCCGCACGCTGTCGGTGAACTGGCCGCTGTGGCAGGACGGCGGGATGAGCATGGACGCGGCGACCCGCGAGCGTCTGCTGGACCACAGCGGCATGCGTCCGCTGTCCACCGTCGCCGCGATGCGCGCGGTGTACCGCGGCCTCGCGCTTCCCTGCGAGCGTTTGCTGGTGATGGAAGGCGAACTGCCGGCGATGCGGGCGCTGCTCGAAGCGACGGATTCCGCGACCGCTTCTGCAACGGGTTCCGCGACAGGGACTGCGCGCGAGACCGCTCGCCACAGCGCGACCGCCGGTGTCGTAGAGGCAACTCATCTCGACGCACCCCATGTGGGCGCAACGCCAGTCGGCATGGACGACGCCCTGCGCGAGAAAGCGTTGGAGTACCTCTGTCGGCAGTTCTCGCTGGTGTTGAAGATTCCTGCCGCCCGGCTGCGGCCGCAGGCGCCGCTGGAGCAGTACGGCATCGATTCGATCCTGGCGATGAAGCTGGTGACGCACCTCGAAACGATCTTCGGCAGGCTGCCGAAGACGCTGGCGTTCGAATACCAGACCATCGCGCAGCTCAACGACTATTTCTGCGACGCGCACGCGGATCGCCTGATTTCGCTGCTGTCGCCGCGCGCCGTGTCCCCGGACAGCCCGACCGATCCATCCGCGACGACAATCGCCGCAACGGCCGCAGCGACAACAGCCGCGACAACGGCCGCGAGATCGCAGGTGCCCGGCAAGCGCATCGGTACGGCGCGCCGAACGCCCGACGCCATCCAGTCGCAGCCGCACGTCGAGGAGAAGCCCATCGGGCTTCCGCCGCGAAGCGACGCCGACAGGCGCGACGCGGACGCCGCTGTCCAGACAGTCGCGACAGCACGCATCGACAAGCCGCCCATCGACGACGAACCCATCCTCAGTCCCTTCCTCCACAGCGAAAGCATCGCCATCGTCGGCATCAGCGGCCGTTATCCGGACGCCTGGGACCTGGACGAATACTGGCGCAACCTGTCGCAGGGCGTGGACTGCATCCGCGAAATTCCCGCCGACCGCTGGCGCTGGCAGGACTACTATCGCCAGCCCGTCGGCGGCGAAGCGCTGGCCCCCGGACAGCACAGCAGCCGCTGGGGTGGCTTCATCCAGGGCGCCGACGAATTCGATCCCCGTTTCTTCAGCATCACGCCGCGCGACGCCGAACAGATCGATCCGCAGGAGCGGTTGTTCCTGCAGTACGCGTGGATGGCGATCGAGGACGCGGGCTATACCCGCGCCGCGCTGCAGGCCTGCCGCGGCGGGCAGGTGGGCGTGTACGCCGGGGTGATGTACGGCGAATACAACCGTTCGGGCAGCCTCGCCAGCATCGCCAACCGGGTGTCGTACGCGCTCAACCTGCACGGGCCGAGCATGACGCTCGACACCATGTGCTCGTCGTCGCTGACCGCGATTCATCTCGCCTGCCAGGACCTGAAGCTGGGCCGCACCGACATGGCGTTGGCCGGCGGCGTCAATCTCAGTCTGCATCCCGGCAAGTACGCCATGCTCAGCGCCGGCCAGTTCATCTCCAGCGACGGCCATTGCCAGAGCTTCGGCGAAGGCGGCGACGGCTATATTCCGGGCGAAGGCGTGGGCGTGGTGGTGCTGAAGCGTCTGTCCGACGCCGAGCGCGACGGCGATGCGATCCATGCGGTCATCCGCAGCAGCGCGCTGAACCACGGCGGCAAGACCAACGGCTACACGGTGCCCAATCCGCAGGCGCAGGCCGCGGTGATCTCCGATGCGCTAAAGGATGCGGGCGTCGATGCGCGCCACATCAGCTACATCGAAGCGCACGGTACCGGCACGAAGCTGGGCGACCCGATCGAAATCGCGGCGATCACCAAGGCCTTCCGCGAATACACGACGGACACCGGCTTCTGTCTGATCGGTTCGGCGAAGTCGAACATCGGTCATTGCGAATCCGCAGCGGGCATCTCCGGCTTGACCAAGGTCATCCTGCAGATGCGCCACCGGCAGATCGTGCCGTCGCTGCATTCCGAGCGGCTGAATCCGAACATCGATTTCGAGGTCACGCCGTTCGAGGTCAACCAGCGCCTGCGTCCGTGGAATGCCCCGGTGATCGACGGCAAAACACTGCCGTTGATCGCAGGCGTCTCCTCATTCGGCGCCGGCGGCGGCAACGCGCATCTGGTCGTCGAAGCCCATGCCGGCGCGCAGGCCCGCGCTTCCCACCACGAAGCCACACCCGGCGTCGTCCTGCTTTCGGCGCGCATGCTGCCGCAGCTGCGGCAGAAAGCGCTCGACATCAAGGCCTTCGTCGAACGCGATGCCGACATCGATCTGCCCGGCCTGTGCTACACGCTGCAGATCGGCCGCGAAGCGATGGAAGAGCGCCTCGCCATGCGCGTGGACTCCCGCGCGGATCTGCTCGAAAAACTCGCGCTATTCCTCGCCGACGACAGCCTTGAAGACGGCGCGCTCGCCGACGATCTGTACTACGCGCAGTCCCGCCGCCACCGCGAAACCATCGCGCTGTTCACCGTCGACAAAGACCTGCAGGCCAGCGTCGACGGCTGGTTCGTCTCCGGCAAGGTTTCGCGCTTGCTGGATGTCTGGACCAAAGGTCTCGACCTGGACTGGCTGAAGTTGCACAGCGCGCCCCTGCCTGGACGCATGCATCTGCCGGTGTATCCCTTCGCCCGGGAGCGCTACTGGCGCGAAGAGCCAGTGGACATCGCCGCGACGCCGCCGCAGTCGCTCCATTCGCATGCGGTCCATTCGTTGGCACACCGCAACGCATCCAAACCCGGGCAGCAGCAGTATCTCAGCAGCTTCCGCGCGGACGATCCGCGCATCGGCGGGCTGAGGATCCAGGGCCATGCGGGTCTGCCGCAGGGCCTGCAGCTGGAAGCTGCGCGGGCCGCGCTGGCGGACGGCTTGGGCATGCTGCAACTGGGCATGCAGCAGCAGAGCATGCAGCAGCAGAGCATGCAGCAGCAGAGCATGCAGCAGCAGGGCGGGGCATGGGCATTCCGCGAGGTGCGTTTTGCCGCGCCGCGCATCATGCCGTCCGTGATCGACATCGGCATCGCGGTGCTGCCGCCGGGCCAGGGCCTGCGTCCGCAGCTCCACGCGGCGGCGTTCGAACTGTCCGACGTGAGCGATGGCCATGTGTTCTGCCAGGGCTTCGTCGAAGCCTGTCCCGATGCGCCGATGCCGACTCTCGACATCGCCGCACTGTCGCGCGGCGCATCGCCGCTGTTCGCCGACCGGGCCGCGGTGCTCGAAGCCGGCCGTGCGATCGGTCTCGACGTGGATGCGCTGTATCAGGCCATCGCTGCGATCCATCGCACCGCGGACGGACTGTGGCTGACGTTCGCGCCGTCCGACCCGTCGCACACCGCGTTCGCGGATTGCGCGATCGATCCGGCCATCGTCGAAGCCGCGATGCTCGCCGCGCAGTGGCTGCGGCCCGCGCAGGACGCTCTGCATTTACCCGCCGGATTCGCGGAAATGCGCGTGTATCCCGTGGCCGCCCGGCCGCGATACGCGTGGATCGGCGCGAACGCCGCCACGCATCGCGACGATGCGCTGTGCGTCGATATCGCGCTGTGCGCCGAGGATGGCGCCGTATGCATCGCCTTCAGCGCGCTGACGTCGATGCCCGCCATCGTCACCGCCGCTCCACCGGCAGTGGAGTACAAGCCGCAGAACAAGCCGCAGGACAAGGCCGAAGCCGCGCGCGAAACCACCCCGGTCCTGCGTATGCCGGACCGGCTGTTCGAAAGCGGCGCAGCGGACCCAACCGCAGCATCGCCTGCGGGTGTCGGCCAGGCGGCGACCGCGTTCGCGACCGCAGCATTCCTTCCCAAGCCGAGCGCGATCGCGCTGGCGTTACCCGAACAGATCACGGCACCCGAAGAGACCACAGCCGCAGCGGCGGCCACGCCGGACAAGCCCACGCTGGACAAGCCTGTGCTGTCGCTGGCAGCGGGTGCCGATGCGCACCGCGGTTCTCCCGATGGCGCGCATCGCGCGCGCGCATCGGTCGCGCTACTCGATCGCGGAGACGGCATTTTCGCGCTGCGTCTGCAGGCCCCTGCGGGCATGCTGGAGGCCGGACTCGTCGACGCCCTGCATCGGGCGCTGACGCATGCGCGCGGGCTGCCGTCGATCAAGGCGCTGCTGATCGAAAGCGACGAACGCATCTTCCTGCAGGGCGGGCACGCAGCGCTCGACGCTGACGGCACGCGCTCGATGCTGCAGACGCTGGCATCGTTTCCCGCGCCGACGCTGGCTGTGCTGACGGGGCAGGCGCTGGGCGCCGGTTTCCGGCTCGCCTGCGCCTGCGATGCGGTGATCGCGGTCGAAGACCAGGACTACGGCTTCGCAACGCCGGAAGACGGCCCGGTCCTCGTCCACGCTGCGCAGCTCGACTGGCTCACCGCGCGCTTCGGCGCGCCGCTGGCATCGCTGCTGGCGGCCCGCGAGCACCCGCTCAGCGGCCGCGAACTGCAGGCCGCCGGCTGGGGCGCGAAGGTGGTGCCGCGCGAAGGCCTCGCGGCCGCGGTGGATGCGTTCTGCGCCCACCTGTCCGACAAATCCGCGGACGCGCTGCGGCTGCTGAAAGAGCATCTGGCCCGCGAGTTCGATACCGGCTTCCCTGCGGCCACCGCAGCGTCCGCTTCCGGCGATGCGCTGCTGCAGTCGCTCCAGGATCTCCCGGGTAACGGCACCCCCGATCAACCGGCCGACATCGCGGTGGAAGCGGGCGCGCTGACCCTGGCCTCGTCCGTGGTCCACGCCAGCGTCGATGCCGACGGCGTGGTGCTGGTGCGCCTCGAAGATCGCGACGCGCGGAACATGTTCTCCGATGCGATGATCGCCGGCCTGCAGGAAGTGTTCGACCGCATCGCGGCGGCGCCCGGATACAAGGCGGTCGTGCTTACCGGCTACGACACCTATTTCTCCTCCGGCGGCACCCGCGACGGCCTGAAATCGATCCAGGAAGGCAAGGTCCGCTTCACCGATCTGGATGTGTTCCAGCTGCCGATGCGCTGCCCGCTGCCGGTCATCGCCGCGATGCAGGGCCACGGCATCGGTGCCGGCTGGACCCTCGGCCTGTTCTGCGACGCCGTGCTGTTCAGCGAAGAAAGCCGCTACGTCAGCCCGTACATGAATTTCGGGTTCACGCCCGGCGCCGGCGCCACCGGCATCCTGCCGGCCCGGCTGGGTTTCGATCTGGCCCGCGACAGCCTGTTCACCGGGCGCGAGATCACCGGCGCGGAACTGGCGCGCCGCAATCCGCTGCTGACCGTGCTTCCGCGCGACCGCGTGCTGGACGAAGCGCTGGCGCTTGCGCGCAGCGTCGCCCGACATGCGCGCGCCGACCTGCTGCCCTGGAAGGCCGCGCGCATCGCGCCGCAGTTCGACGCCTGGCAGTCGCTGTTCGCGCGCGAAGTCGCCATGCACGAAACCACGCTGGTAGGACATGCCGATGCGCTGAGCCGCATCGAGCAGCGTTTCTCGCCGGCGCAGCACGCCGTTGAGCCGCATGCGCTCGAGCGACATGCGCCCGTGCAGCACGCACCGGCACCGCGCGCACCGGCGGCTCCCCCTGCTGCGCCGTCCGCGGCAGCTGCGGGCAGCGATATTCTGCCGACGATCCGCCGTCTGCTGGCCGAAGAGCTGCGCGTGGACGAAAGCGAGATCGACGCGCTCACGCCGTTCGTGGATCTGGGCCTCGATTCGATTTCCAGCGTCGCCTGGATCCGCAATATCAACACGCATTTCGGTCTTGCGATCGAAGCGACCAAGGTCTACAGCTACCCGAACCTGCGCACGCTCGCCCAGCATGTCGGCGAGCAGCGGTCCAGCGATGCGACGGCCGGCGATGTGCCGTCCACCGACCTGCCGCGCAGCGACGCGAAGCTCAGCGATCCGAGCCGCGCGAATACCGCCGTCGTCCGCGCCGCGGCACCGCCGTCCGCGACCGTGAGTCAGGCCGTCGCGCCGCGTCGCGAAGAACCTGCGCCTGCATCGCCCGCGCCCGCACAGGCACGCGTCGATCTTGGCGCGGTGCGTCGCAGCTTGATCGAGCTGCTGGCGCAGGAGCTGCGGCAGGAACCCGACAGCATCGATGCCGATCGCGGTTTCGTCGAACTGGGGCTCGATTCGATTTCCGGCGTCACCTGGGTCCGCGCCATCAACCAGCGCTATGGCACCGCCATCGAAGCGACCCGGGTCTACACCCATCCGACGGTGGAGCAGTTCGCCCGGTTCGTGCGCGACACGCTTGTCCAGCGCGCCGAAGCGGAGGCGCCCGCATCGGTCGCCGCGCCCGCCGTCGCGCCGCGCGCCTTCATCGATAGCGTGGCCGGCAGCGTTGCCGCCACTGCTGGTGCCATTGCAGCCATGCCGCTGTTCGACTGGCCGGTGCTCACCTCGTGGCGCGGCCACGCCGATGCCGCGGCGGCCGCACCCACGCGGCAGGCGGGCAACGCTTTCGGCATGCACGCCACCGAAATCGCCGTCATCGGCATGGCCGGCCGCTTCCCGATGGCGAAGGACGTCGACAGCTTCTGGGACAACATCGCCAGCGGACGCAACTGCATCAGCGAAATTCCGCTGTCGCGCTGGGATACCCGCGACTATTACGTCGAAGGGCAGCCCGGCCTCGGCCAGAGCAATTCGAAGTGGATGGGCGTGCTGGAAGGGCACGATCGGTTCGACCCGCTGTTCTTCGGTCTGTCGCCGGTCGAAGCCGAAGCGATGGACCCCCAGCAGCGCATCTTCCTGCAGTGCTGCTGGCACGGCATGGAAAATGCCGGCTATACCGCGGAACGGCTGTCCGGCAGCCGATGCGGCGTGTTCGTCGGCTGCGCCAACGGCGACTACAACCTGCTCGCGCGCGAGCAGCAGATCAACGCCCTCGGCTTCACCGGCAACGCGACCTCGATCCTCGCCGCGCGCGTGTCGTATTTCATGAACCTGCAGGGGCCGTGCGTGTCGATCGACACCGCGTGCTCATCGTCGCTGGTCGCCATCGCGTCGGCCTGCGACAGCCTGATCACCGGCGCGTCGGACATCGCGCTCGCCGGCGGCGTGTACGTGATGGCCAACGCCGACATGTTCCTGAAAACGGCGCATGCGGGCATGCTCTCGCCCGACGGCCGCTGCTACACCTTCGACCAGCGCGCGAACGGGTTCGTGCCGGGCGAAGGCGTCGGCGTGGTCATGCTCAAGCGCCTCGCCGACGCCGAACGCGACGGCGACAATATCCTCGGCGTCGTGCGCGGCTGGGGCGTGAACCAGGACGGCCGCACCAACGGCATCACCGCGCCGAATGCGGAGTCCCAGCAGCGTCTGATCCGCGACGTCTACGACCGCTTCGGCATCGATCCGGGCCGCATCGAACTGGTCGAAGCGCACGGCACCGGCACCAAGCTCGGCGACCCGATCGAAATCGACGGGCTGAAGTCGGCCTTCCTCCCCGCGACCGACCGCCGCCAGTACTGCGCCATCGGCTCGGTGAAGACCAACATCGGCCATTGCCTGACCGCGGCCGGCGTGTCCGGCTTCATCAAGCTGCTGCTGGCGCTGAAGCACCGCACGCTGCCGCCCAGCGCCAACTTCGAAACGCCGAACGAACACCTCGATCTCGACGCCAGCCCGTTCTTCGTCAACACCATCGCGCGCGACTGGGCGTCGCCCGACGGCGCCGCGCGCCACGCCGCGATCAGCGGCTTCGGCTTCAGCGGCACCAACGCGCATCTGGTGTTATCCGAATACGCACTGGCCGAACACGTGCCCGCCGCGCGTCCGTCGGTCATCGCGGTCGAGCCGCCGATGGCGACCGATGCCGGCTTCCTTGTGCCGCTGTCGGCGCGGACGCCCGAACAACTGCTGCGCAAGGCGCAGGATCTGCGCGACGCTCTGCAGGCGCGTTCCGGGAGCGATCCCGGATTCGATCCCGGATTCGATCCGGCCGCGCTGGTCTACAGCCTGCAGTGCCATCGCGATGCGATGGACGAACGGCTGGGCTTCGTCGCGCGCAGCGTGCAGGAGATGATCGACACGCTGGGCGCCTACATCGACGCCGCAGGGTCGAACCGGCCGCTGCCGCACGGCGTTTTCGCCGCGCACGTACGCCAGGGACGCGAAAGCGTGCGCCTGCTCAACGAAGACCCCGACATGGCGGCGCTGGTCGTCGACAAGTGCATCGCCGACGGCAACGCCCTGAAGCTCTGCGAACTGTGGGTGAAGGGTCTGGCGCTGGACTGGCGCAGGCTGCACGGCACGCGCACGCCGCAGAGGGTCGCGCTGCCGCCGTATCCGTTCGCCGAGGACACGTACTGGATCGTGCCGAGCGACGGCATTGCGCCGGGCGCCAGCCTTCCTGCGCCGATGCCGCGCCATGCCGGCGAAAAAGCCCGGCATGCGCATCCGCTGCTGCAGGAGCAGGTCGCCGACCTGGGTGCGCAGGGCTACCGGCAGGCGGCCCATGCACAGAACGCCGACGCGGACAGCGCGCGGCGGACCGAGCGGATCCATCTGCCGACGTACGCGTTCGCGCGCATGCAGTGCTGGCTTCCGTCGGAGGAGGTGGTGCGTGCGGCCAACGGTCCGGCGACGTCCGCCGCGCCGCCGCCCGGCCGATACCTGCACAACCTGGACGTCATCGCCGGGCTCTTCGCGGAACTGGAAGAGGACACGATGAGCGCGGCGGAAGTGACGGCGCGGGTGAAGCAGCTGGCCTGAAGCGGTGGGCAATACGGAAAACGCGTTGAACTTGCTGCAATGAAGCAGCGGATAAGGACATGAGAGAACGGATGGCATGGTGGATTTCGTCGAATACATTGTTTCCGAGCTGAAGAGCAGACGCCTGGGCAAGGCCAACGCGCTTGAGCTGATCAAGCAATTTTCCGGGCAGCTCTCGGGCCGCCGGGCGACGCCTGCGCGGTTGCATCCGCTGCTGCATCTCAATGTCTCGACCCTGACCCGGCAGCGCTACCGCACGCAGCTGACCGGGGACGAATTCTTCCTTCGCGATCATCGGGTCAGGATGCCGTCGGGCGCGGCCGTTGGCGTGCTGCCGGGCGTCGCTTATCTGGAGATGGCCCGCGCGGCGGTCGCCGATGCGGTACCGGAGCTGGCGACCACGTCGCTGATCGCGTTCGAGAACGTGCTGTGGCTGTCGCCGTTCGCGGTCGAAGCCGAGCGCACGATTTTCATCGAACTCGACGCGGACGATGACGTGCTGGAATTCAGCGTGTTCAGCGAAACCGACGCCGGGCACCGCACCGACCATGCTTCCGGTCGCGTGCGTTTCCACGATCCCGGGGAATACGGTTTCGAAGGCGACGCAGCGCCGCTGGATCTGGCCGCACTGCGCGACGCGATGCGCCGCGAACACTGGGACGCCGACGCGGTGTACCGGCAGTACGCGCGCATCGGCATCGAATACGGCCCTGCGCACCGCGGCATCGTCGCCCTGGACAGCGGCGACGGCCAGGTCCTGGCCGATCTCGCGCTGCCCGACGCGCTCGCCAGCGAAGACAACGCCGCCTACACCCTGCATCCGTCGCTGATCGACAGCGCGCTGCAGGCGGCGATCGGACTGGGCGGGCGCGACGCGCCGCCGGCCGATCCGATGCTGCCCTTCGCACTGGAATCGCTTTGTATCCTCGGCGACTGCGCGCAGCAATTGCATGCGTTCGTGCGCCGCGCCGATGTTTCGTCCGACGATGCGGCGCAGATCACCCTCGATCTGGATCTCTGCGACGCGGACGGCAACGTCTGCGTACAGATGCGCGGGTTCTGCGCGCGTCGCTTCGACACCGCCACCAACGAATCGTCCGCCGTCGAAACGCTGGTCGCGGTGCCGCGATGGAGCGAACCGCATCCGCGCAGTGCGGTGCCTGCCGACGCGCCGGAGTTCGCGCATGTACGCGTGCTGCTCTGCGATGATTCCGGCGTCGATCCCGCCGCGCTGTCGGCGCTGCGTCCGGGAAGCGCGGTCGAGTCGCTGTCCGCAGCCGCAGCCGCAGCCGCAGCCGCAGCCGCAGCCGCAGCCGCAGCCGCAGCCGCGCATCCGGCGCTCCGCTACGAATCCATCGCACTGCAGGTGTTCGAGCATCTGCAGGACGCGCTGAAGCGGACCGGCGGCGAAACGACGCTGCTGCAGTGCGTGATCGCCGATACCGCGGAAGGGCGGCTGCTGACCGGCTTGGGCGGCATGCTCAGAACGGCGGCGCTGGAGAATCCTGCGCTTACCGCGCAGCTGGTCATCGTGCCGGCGCAGATAACGCTGGACGCGCTCGCCGCCGATCTGGCCGAAGCCGCCGCGCAGCCGCAGCGCTCGCCGCTGCTGTCGTCCGTGGAAGGATGGCGCACGCTCGACTGGACGCTGTTGCTGCAGGCGGCTGCGGACGCGCACGATGCGCAGAGCGACCTCGGCGACTCGCCTTACAGGGAAGACGGCGTCTATCTGATCACCGGCGGCCTCGGTGGCCTCGGCGGCCTGTTCGCGCGCGACATCCTCGACCACACGCAGCGCGCGCAGGTCGTGCTGACCGGCCGTTCGGCGCCGGACGGCGACATCGCCGCGCGGCTGGACGCCTACGGTTTCGGCGATCGGCTGCACTATCGCCAGCTCGACCTGGACGACGCCGCGCAGTGCCGGCGCGTCATCGACGCGATCGGCGACATCGGTGCGCTGCGCGGCGTGCTGCACTGCGCCGGCGCGCGCAGCGACGACCTGATCCTGAAGAAGACCGCCGGCGACGTGGCCGTCGTGCTCGCGCCCAAGGTGCGCGGCACCTGGCACCTCGACGACGCCACCGCGGATGCGGATCTCGATTTCTTCGCGCTGTTCTCGTCCGGCGTGTCCGTGTTCGGCAACGTCGGCCAGGCCGATTACGCGGCCGCCAACGGGTTTCTCGACGCGTTCGCGGGCTTCCGACAGACGCGGGTCGCGCAGGGGCAGCGTTCGGGCAGGACGCTGGCGATCGACTGGCCGCTCTGGGACGAGGGCGGCATGCGCCCGGACGCCGACGGCGTGCGCTGGCTGCAGTCGCAGACCGGCATGCTGCCGATGCGAAGCGCGTCGGGCATCGCGGTGTTCCGCCAGGCGCTGGCCTCCGCGCACGCGCAGGTGCTGACGGTCGAAGGCGATGGCCGCCGGCTGCGCCGCCTGTTCGATGCGCCGCCGGCTCTTACGCCACGCCCTGCGCCGGCACGCCTGCCTGCGCCCGCGATGCGCGATGTCGATGCTCCTCTCGCCAGTGCTTCCGCTGTCGATGCCGTTGTCGGCGCCGGCAGCGGCGATCTGCGCTCGCAGGTCCGCGATTTTCTGCGCAGGGAATTCGCGCCGCTGCTGAAGATCGCGCCGTCGCAGATCGACATCGACGAGGCGCTGGAAAACTACGGCATCAATTCGATCCTGGCGATGAGTCTCACCGCCCAGCTCGAAAAACATCTCGGCCCATTGCCGAAGACCCTGTTCTTCGAATACCAGACGGTTGCGGCGCTCGGCGACCATCTGGCGCAGGCGTACCGGGCTCCGCTGCAGGCGCTGCTGGCGCCGGCCGCTGAGCACACGGCAGCAACCAACACCCTGCCCAGCGCGCCGGTTCCGCGGCCTGCGCCCGCCGCAGCGCGTCCGGCCGCCCAGCCGTCGCTGCGCGGCAAGTCGCAGGGGCTGGTGCGCCGCGCGCCTTCCGCGCGCACGACCATCTCCGAGCCGATCGCCATCGTCGGGCTCAGCGGCCGCTATCCGGAAGCCGAAAACCTGCAGGACTACTGGCGCAATCTGCGCGACGGCAAGGACTGCGTGGTCGAGATTCCCGAGTCGCGCTGGCGCTGGCAGGACTACTACACCAGCGACCGCGAACAGCCCGGGCACTACAGCAAGTGGGGCGGCTTCATCCAGGGCGCCGACGAGTTCGATGCGCAGTTCTTCAACGTCTCGCCGCGCGAGGCGCCGTACATCGATCCGCAGGAGCGTCTGTTCCTGCAGCATGCGTGGATGGCGATCGAGGACGCGGGCTATTCGCGCAAGAGCCTGCGGATGCCGCACGCCGATGCGCTGCCCGGCCAGGTAGGCGTTTATGCCGGGGTGATGTACGGCGAATACAACCGCTCCGGCAGCCTCGCCAGTATCGCCAACCGGGTGTCGTACGCGCTCAACGTGCACGGACCGAGCATGACGCTCGACACCATGTGCTCGTCGTCGCTGACCGCGATCCATCTCGCCTGCCAGGATCTGAAGCTGGGCCGCACCGACATGGCGCTGGCCGGCGGCGTCAATCTCAGCATCCATCCCGACAAATACAGCATGCTGAGTGCGGGGCAATTCATCTCCAGCACCGGCCACTGCCAGAGTTTCGGCGAAGGCGGCGACGGCTATATTCCGGGCGAAGGCGTGGGCGTGGCGGTGCTGAAGCGTCTGTCCGACGCCGAGCGCGACGGCGATGCGATCCATGCGGTGATCCGCGGCAGCGCGCTGAACCACGGCGGCAAGACCAACGGCTACACGGTGCCCAATCCGCAGGCGCAGGCCGCGGTGATCTCCGATGCGCTGAAGGATGCGGGCGTCGATGCGCGCCACATCAGCTACATCGAAGCGCACGGCACCGGCACCAAGCTGGGCGACCCGATCGAGATCGCGGCGCTCGGCAAGGCGTTCCGCGAGCACACCGCGGACACCGGCTTCTGTCTGATCGGTTCGGCGAAGTCGAACATCGGTCACTGCGAATCCGCAGCGGGTATCGCCGGGCTGACCAAGGTCATCCTGCAGATGCGTCACCGCCAGATCGCGCCGTCGCTGCATTCGCAGCGGCTGAACCCCAACATCGATTTCGGGATCACGCCGTTCGAGGTCAACCAGTCGCTGCGCGACTGGGACGCGCCGATGGTCGATGGCAGACGCGTGCCGCGCATCGCCGGCCTGTCCTCGTTCGGCGCCGGCGGCGCGAATGCCCACTTCGTCATCGAAGAACCTGCCGGCGCTGCGCATGCCCATAGCGTGGATTCGACGCTGCCGGGCGTGCCGACCATTGTGCCGCTGTCGGCGCGCACGGCCGAGCAACTGCTCCAAAAGGCCAAGGATCTGCTGGTATTCCTGCAGGACGCCGTGGAGGAAGGCCGCCGGATCGATCACGCGGCGCTGGCGTACACGCTGCAGGTCGGGCGCGAGCCGATGGAAGAGCGACTGGCGTTCGTCGTCGATTCCGCGGCACGGCTGCAGCAGTTGCTTCGCACATTCGTCGAGGCAGGGGCCGTCGGCACTTCTTCTGACGGCATCACTGCCGACGGCGCCTATCGCGGCAACCTGAAGGCGCACCGCGAGATGCTCGGCCTGTTCGCCGCGGATCCCGATTACGAGGAAGCCGTCGACAAGTGGATCGCGCAGCGCAAGCTCGCCAAGCTGGCCGAGCTGTGGACGAAGGGGTTCGATCCCGACTGGCGCAAGTTCCACGGCAGGCAGACGCCGCAGCGCATGCATCTGCCGACCTATCCGTTCGCGAAGGACAGATACTGGATCGACCCGATCAAGGGGCTGTTCTCCAACGTCATTCCTTTGAGCGCCGCTTCCGGCACCGGCGCTGCGGTCGCGGCCGCCGGCAACGCATTGCATCCGCTGCTGCACGGAAACACCTCCGATCTCGATCAGCTGCGCTATTCGTCGGTGTTCCAGCCAGATGAGCCGTTCGTCGTCGGCCATTCCGATGGTACCGGCGCGCAGCTGCCGTCGTCGGTGCTTCTGGACATGGCGCGCGCGGCCGTCGCCTGCGCCAGGCGCGCGTCGCCGACCGCCGCGGCGGTCGAACTGAGCGACGTGCGCTTCGCGTCGCCCTTCGTGGTCGACGGTGCGACCGCGCTGCACATCGCGCTGTATCCCTCGAGCGAAGACGACGGCATCGACTTCGACATCTTCAGCGGCGAAGCCGAAGAAGAATACGTGCACGCGCAGGGCCGCGGCCGGCTGCTGCCGGCCCAGGCCGGCGCACAGATCGGTCGGCAGATCGATCCTCAGACCGTAGCGGTCGCATTCGTCGCCGCCCCCGTGCTGGGAAAACCCAGCGCCATCGCGCTGCCCGAACCGGCCGCGGTGCCTGCGATCGTCGGCGTTCCGCTGCCGAAGCCGAACGCTTCGCGCCTGCCCATGCTGGATGCGACAACAGCCATTGCGGCGATGCCCGTTGCCCTGGCGACGAACCCGACGAGCGTCGCCGCGAGCGTTGCCCCGTCGATCAACGTCTCGCCGAGCACCGCGTCACCGAGCACCGCGTCGCAGAGCGCCGTTTCGCAGAGCGCCGTTTCGCCCGTACAGGACGTCCGCGGCTTCCTCAAGCGTTCGCTGGCGCAGGCGCTGTATCTCGACGAAGCGAATATCGACGACGACCGTCCCTTCGTCGATCTGGGTCTGGATTCGATCGTCGGCGTGGAATGGGTCAAGAACATCAACAAGGGCCTGGGCCTGGAGATCGGCGCGACCCGCGTCTACGACTACAGCAACCTCACGGCGCTGGGCGCGTTCGTCGAAAGCCAGCTGTCGGCGGTGCCCACCGCGCCTGCGACACCCGTGCAGGCCCTCGCGCGCCCGGCGAGCGTGGTGCAGGCGTCGCCGGCATCCGATGCGCAGGCTGTTATTGAGCCTGCTGTCGTTGAGCCTGCTCTCGTTGAGCCTGCAGTCGTTGCGCATGCCCCCGTTGTGCATGCCCCGGCCGCTCCGCCGCCTGCGCCCGTCGCGCAGGCCGTCGTCGGCGTCGATCTCGATGCGCTCAAGCGCTCGCTGCGCACGAGCCTCGCGCAGGCGCTGTACCTCGACGAAGCCGCGATCGACGACGACCGCTCGTTCGTCGATCTGGGGCTGGACTCCATCGTCGGCGTGGAATGGGTGAAGATGATCAACAAGGCCTACGGCCTGGAGATCTCCGCGACCCGGGTCTACGACTATTCGAACGTCCAGGCGCTGGCCCGTTTCCTTCAGGGCGAACTCGCATCGCGTCCGCAGCAGGTCGTGCCTGCGCCTGAGGCATCCGCGCTTGATGCAGCCGTGCATGCCGCATCCACATCCGCGCCGATGCCCACCGCACAGCGCGCAACGCCGGCGCCTGCCGCAACATCATCGTCCGCAGCCGCCGCGCTGTCCGCGCCGCGCCCGGCGATGCGGATGCCCGCCGGCGACGGCATCGTCCTGCAGCGCCGTTCGCGCGCAGTGCAGACGCTGCCCGAAGCGCGGCCTGCGGCCGGAGCGCAGCGCAACGACGAGAAGATCGCCATCGTCGGCATGTCCGGACGCTATCCCGGCGCCGACGATCTGGACCAGCTCTGGCGCAACCTCGCCGAGGGCCGCAACTCGATCCGCGAAATCCCGCCGGAACGCTGGGACGTGGATGCATATTACGATCCGACGCCCGGCAAGCCGGGCAAGGTGTACTGCAAATGGCTCGGCATGCTCGACGGCGCCGAGCATTTCGACCCGATGTTCTTCCAGATCTCGCCGTCCGAAGCCGAGGTCATGGACCCGCAGCATCGCCTGTTCATGCAGGAAAGCTATCGCGCTTTCCAGGACGCCGGCTATTCCAGCGCTGCGCTGAGCGAGCGCAAGTGCGGCGTCTACATGGGCATCATGAGCAGCGAGTATTCGTTCCTGCTGACGAAGGGCAATCCGCAAAATATAGAGACGACCAGCAACAGTTTCGCGATCGGTGCGGCGCGCATCGCCTATCACCTGAATCTGAAAGGGCCGGCGATCCCCATCGACACCGCGTGTTCGTCCTCGCTGGTCGCGATCCATCTCGCCTGCCAGGCGCTGCTGAACCACGAAATCGACATGGGCCTTGCCGGCGGCGTGAGCCTGTACCTGATTCCAGAGTCCTATCAGGGCATGTGCCGCGCCGGCATGCTGGCGCACGACGGCCAGTGCAAGACGTTCGACAACAGCGCGGACGGCTTCGTGCCGGGCGAAGGCGTGGGCACAGTCGTGCTCAAGCGCCTCAGCGACGCCGAGCGCGACGGCGACAGCATCCACGGCGTGATCATCGGCTCGGGCATCAACCAGGACGGCAAGACCAACGGCATCACCGCGCCCAGCGTCAACAGCCAGATCGACCTGCTGCGCGACACCTACCGCCGTTACGCGATCGACGCGTCGTCGATCGACTACGTGGAAACCCACGGCACCGGCACCAAGCTCGGCGATCCGATCGAGCTGGAAGCGCTGTCGACGGTGTTCAAGGAGCACGGCGGCAGGAAGAACGCCTGCGCACTGGGCGCGATCAAGACCAACCTCGGCCACATCTCAGGCGCGGCCGGCGTTGCGGGCGTGCACAAGGTGCTGCTGAGCCTGCGGAACAGGGCCTTGGCGCCGAACGTGAATTTCAGGCAGGAGAACGCGCTGTTCGATTTCGCCGCCTCGCCGTTCTACCTCAGCCGGACGCGTCACGACTGGCCTTCGGTGGCGGGCCGCAAGCGGCGCGCGGCGGTCAGCGCATTCGGCTTCAGCGGCACCAACGCCCATGTGGTCATCGAAGAATACGTGCCCGCGCTGCGTCCACAGGGCGCGGCCGCGCCGATGGATGCGTCGCCGTCCTGCATCATCCCGCTGTCCGCGCGCACCGCGGCGCAGCTCATGGTCATGGCGCAGGATCTGCTTACCTTCCTTGACAAGGATGCGCGCGACAAGTCGGATCGTAATAAGCCTGATAGCAATGACGCGGGGATCGCACTGCGCGATCTGGCGTACACGCTGCAGATCGGACGCGACCCGATGCGCGAGCGCTGCGCCTGGGCCGTCGACTCCGTTGCCGAACTGCGGACGCAGCTGCGCGAATTCCTGTCGACCTTCGGCGGCGGCCCCTGCCATCGCGGCACGGTGTCGCGCACACAGGATGCGGTGATTCCGACCGAAGAGGCCGATCTGCTGCTGCGCAACGGCCTGCGCCAGTCCGCCGCGCTCGCCGCGCTGTGGGCGCAGGGCGCGAAGATCGAATGGCCGTCGTTCTACGCGAACGCCCTGCCGCAGCGGCTTCACGGTCTGCCGGGCTATCCGTTCGCGAAGGAACGCTATTGGCCGCAGCCGGTTCCAGCCCTCAATCCGGCCCTCAACCTAGCCCTCGTCCCAGCGCCCGCCGCAGCGCCATCCGCGCCTGCGCCGCTGCTTGCGGACAGCGGCGAAGAGAAGCGGTCGACCTGCTATGCGCCGGTCTGGCGCGACGCCGCGCTGCCCGCGCCGCGCGCCGCCTTCGGGCCCGACGACGCGCTGCTGATCATCGACACCGACGATCAACTGTTCGAGCAGATCAAGGCGCGCCTGCACACCGCGTCGCCGCTGAAGACCATTCTGCTCGTCCGTCTGGGCGATGCGTTCCGGCAGGACGCCGCCGATCACTTCTGCGTGGACGCTGCCCAGCCGCAGCATTTCGAGTCGTTGCTGGAGACGCTGAGGCGCCAGGGCCGCACGCCGACCCGGGTGATCCACAACGCGAACGCTGCACGCCTGTCGTCGCACGCCGACGCGCAGACGAACCAGCCAGCCGACCAGACGGCGGGCGAGGCCATCGAACGCGCCCTGCACGCAGGCATCGACGCGCTGTCCGGATTCTGCAGGGCGCTGGCCGGCGCCGGCGCGCAGCAGGCGCCGTGCGCGTTCGTGTCGTTCTTTCACGCCAGCGCCGAGGCGAACACCGCGCCCTGCGAAGCGTTGGCGGCCTTCTACCGCTCGTTCTCGCTGGAGAACAACCGCTATCACGGCCGCGTGCTGTCGATCGAGCACGACGACATCGATCCCGCGACCACCGTCATCGACACCGTCACAGCGCTCATCGACGAACTGCAGACCGCGCCGCAGCGCGAGACCGAAGTCCGCTACCGGACGCACGGCGCCGCCGCGGCGCAGCGCTCGGTGCGCGCTCTGGCGCTGCAGTCGCCCGAACGCGTGCCGGCAGGGCCGATACCGCTCAAGCAGGGTGGAACGTATCTGATCACCGGCGGCCTCGGCGGCCTGGGCATCCTGTTCGCCCGCCATCTGGCCGAACACTACCGCGCCAGGCTGGCGATCACCGGGCGCTCGGCCCCGGACGCGCGGATCGAGGAAGCGCTGCAACAACTGCGTGCGCTCGGCGCGGAAGCGGTGTATCTGCAGGCGGACATCGCCGATGCGGACCGGACGCGCGCACTGATCGCGGACGTCAAGACGCGCTTCGGCGCGCTGAACGGCGTGCTGCACAGCGCCGGCGTCAACGACGATGCGCTGCTGATCCGCAAGGACCGCGCGCAGTTCCACCGGGTGCTGGCGCCGAAGGTGCAGGGCACGCTGCATCTGGACCGTTTCACCGCCGACGAGCCGCTGGACCTGTTCGTGCTGTTCTCGTCGGGCGCCGGCAGCTTCGGCAACGTCGGCCAGACCGACTACGCCTACGCCAACGCCTTCATGGACGCGTTCGCCGAACATCGCGACGCCGCACGTACGCGCCGCGAGCGCTTCGGCAAGACCCTGTCGATCGGCTGGCCGTACTGGCAGGACGGCGGCATGCAGCTGTCCGCGGCCGATCTGCGGCGCACCGAGGAACGGACCGGGTTTTGCGCGCTGCCGACCGACATCGGCTTCGATTACTGGAACACGCTCCTGCGTTCCGATCTGCCGCGGGCGCTGGCGCTGTACGGCCATCCCTCGAAGATCGCGGCCTACTGCGACCCGTCCAGCATCGCTGTCGCCCGTTCTACCAGCACGCTCTCCACCACCCTCTCCACCACCACCGCGCAGGCCGGCGGAGCGACGATCGACCGCGACGTCCTGCTGGCGCAGACCTGCACCTATCTGTGCGGGCTGGTCCATGCGGAAACCCGGATTCCGGTCGACCGGATCGATATCGAAGAACGCTTCGAAGCGTTCGGCTTCGACTCGATCATGATCGGACGCTTCAGTGCGGCCCTGGAACAGGATCTGGGCGACCTGCCGAAGACCCTGATGTACGAATACGAGACCGTCGCCGAACTGGCCGCGTATCTCGCCGAACACGCGACGGCCGCGCTGACCGCGAGGTTCGCGGGCGAGGGCGCGGCGCAGGGCGCCGTCGACGCTGCGGCATCCACCAGCGATGCCGCAGCGACCGACGCCACGCCGTCGACACCGTCGGTCACCGCCGCGCCCATCGCCATGCGGTCGCAACCGCCAGCGATGGCCGCATCCGCGCCCGATGCGCACATGCACGCGCACGCGAACGCGCATGCCGAGCCGATCGCCATCATCGGCGTGCATGCCTCGTTCCCGCAGGCCGACGACATGGACGCGCTGTGGGCGCATCTGCGCGCCGGCACGGATCTCATCGAGGGCGTACCCGAAAACCGCTGGGATGCGTCGTCGTTCTACGACCCCGACCCCGCGCAGTCCGAGCACGGCAAGATCTATTGCAAGCGCGGCGGCTTCCTGGAGGACTTCGACAAGTTCGACGCCGGCTTCTTCAACATCGCCGATGCCGAAGCGGACATCATCGACCCGCAGGAGCGCCGCTTCCTGCAGTCCGCTTGGTCCGCGATCGAAGACGCCGGTTACACGCGCGAACGCCTGAAACAGCGGTACCCGAAGGGCAAGAGCGCCGATGTGGGCGTCTTTGTGGGCGTGACGACCAACTCCTATCAGTTGCTGGCCCCCGAGGCCTGGCAGCGCGGTCAAATGATCACGCCCAGCGCGATGCCCTGGTCGATCGCCAACCGCGTGTCCTACACCCTGGATCTGCAGGGCCCGAGCATTCCCGTCGACACCGCGTGTTCGTCGTCGCTGGTCGCGGTGCATCTGGCCTGCGAGAGCCTGCGCCGCAGCGAGTGCCAGCTCGCGCTGGCCGGCGGCGTCAACCTGTATCTGCATCCGGCCAAGTACCAGTCGTTCTGCCATCGCCGGATGCTCGCGGTCGGCGACGCCTGCCGCAGCTACGGTGCGGGCGACGATGGCTTCATCCCGGGCGAAGGCGTGGGCACGCTGGTCCTCAAACCGCTCCGTCTCGCCGAACGCGATGGCGACCGGATCTACGGCGTGATCCGCGGCAGCGCCTACGACCACAGCGGTCGCTCCAGCGGCTACGCCACGCCCAACCCGAACGCGCAGGCGCACGTCATCGCGCAGGCGCTGGCCCAGGCCGGCGTGCCGGCGCGCAGCATCGGTTTCATCGAAGGCCACGGCACCGGCACGCAGATGGGCGACAGCCTCGAAGTGGCCGCCATCACCCAGGCCTTCGCACAGCAGACCGCCGACACCGGGTTCTGCGCGCTGGCGTCGCTGAAGGCCAACATCGGCCATGCCGAGTCCGCGACCAGCATCGCCGGTATCGCCAAGATCCTGATGCAGTTCAAGCACCGGCAGATCGCGCCCAGCATCCATTCGGAGGTCGTGAATCCGGACATCGATTTCGCGCGTTCGCCATGCGTGCTGCAGACGGGCCTGAGCGCGTGGGAGTCCCCGGCGGGCGTCCCGCGCCGGGCCCTGATCAACGCGTTCGGCGCAGGTGGCGTCAACGCCTGCGCGGTGCTGGAGGAATACGTGGTTCCGGAATCGCTGGCGTCCGCTGAAGCTGATGTACCTGCCGCGGGCGCGCCCGTCGCCGGCGCAGCTGGATCACTGTTCGTGCTTTCGGCCATGAACGTCGAACGTCTGCGCGAATACGCTTATCGGCACATCGATTTTCTCGCGCTCAATCCCGGCTGCGATCTCGCGGCGCTGTGCCGCACCGCGCGGATCGGCCGCGAGGCGATGCCCGTGCGGCTGGCGCTGATCGTCGACAGCGCGCTGCAGCTCCGGCAGACCCTGCAGCGCTGGCTCGACGCCGATCCGAACCTCTCCGCCACGGCGCGGCTGTGGCAGGGCGGTGCCGAGGCCCAGACCCAGGCCCAGAACCAGAACCAGAACCAGAACCAGGCCGGCGCCGGCTACTCCGCGCGCGAGCAGCGCGAACGCATGCAGGCGCTGTGCGCCGAAGCCGATCTCGCCGGGCTGGCCGTGTTCTGGACGCAGGGCGGCAAGGTCGACTGGCTGCTGTTGCACGACGCCGTCGGCCCGCACGGCGCGCCGCTGCGGCCCGTCGCCGGGGCGCCGGTCTATCCGTTCGCGCGCGATCGGCATTGGGCGGTCGACTTCAGTGCGATGGAGGCGACACCGGCGAGCACGCCGTCGCGCCTGCATCCGCTCATCTCGCACAATGCCTCGACGCTGGAGCGGGTGTGCTTCGATGCCGCGCTCGTCGACGACCAGTACTACGCCCGGGATCACAGGATCCAGGGCCAGGCGGTGTTCCCGGGTGCGGGTTTCATCGAAATGGCCTGCATCGCGGCGACGGTCGCTGGAGAAAGACGCGTACGCCGGCTCAAGGACATTTATTGGGTTCAGCCGCTATCGCTGACCGACCCGCAGCAGGATCTCAAGATCGGACTGGCCAATGCGAGCGGCGACAGCGTGGAATTCGTCGTGACCACGGTCGACGACGATCACGAGCGCGTCGTGCATTGCGAAGGCCGTGCATTCTTCGACGATCGCAGTGGACCCCAGGCGTCATCGCGCGAGTCGCTGCAGGAATGGCGCCAGCGCTGCGGCGAAAGCCATGACGGCGAACGGTACTACAAGCGCTTCCAGCGCCTCGGGTTCGACTATGGCCCCACGTTCAGGGTCATCGACGAGGTGGCGATCGGCAACGGCTGCGCCTTGGCCAGGCTTGTGCTGGATCCGTCGCTGGCCAAGGACTTCGAGCAGTACGTGCTGCATCCCTGCCTGATCGACGGTGCGCTGCAGACGGTCGTGGCGCTGCTGGCCTCCGATGAAGGCGGCGTGCCGCATCTGCCGTTCGCGATCGACGAGATCGAAATCCTCGGCAGCCTCACGCCGCGCTGCCATGTGCTGGTGGAGCGGTCCAGCGACAGCGTCGGCGCCGCCAGCACCGGCATCCTGCAGTTCAACGTCCACATCCTCAGCGAAAGCGGCGAAACGCTCGTGAAAATCACCAATTTCTACGTGCGCGCCCTGGTGCCGCCGCCGTCGGCCATCGCCACGAACGAACAAGCGCGACTTTCGATGATGGTGAATTCATGAAGACCTCTGCATCGATGAGCGCGAACAACGACGGCTATCCCATTGGCGAATTCAGCTCCGTGTTCGACGGCACCGAACCGTTTCTTGCCGACCACATCATCCAGGGGCAGAAGATCCTGCCGGGCATGGCCTATCTGGAGATCGCCCGCGCCGCGGTCGCGGCCTCGGCGCCTCCGGGTGAGGGCGCCATGCTCGTCTTGAACGACAGCGTATTCGTCAATGCGTTGACCGTGAAGGACAAGAGAACGGCCACCGTGCGCGTGTACCCGGGCGCTGCGGGCCAGTTCGGCGTCGAAGTGAGCACCGAGCAAGGCGTGCATTTCCAGACCCGTGTCTCGGTGCAGAAGATATCCGAGTACCTCGCTGCCAAAGGTCATGCCCCCGTGCTGGATATCGCCGGGCTGCGCGCCGGGATCACGCGTCCCGGTCCGACGAAATCGGCGTTCTACCAGATCTACAGGAATCGTGGTGTCGAACTGGGGCCGTCGCATCGAGGCGTCGACGAGATCTTCATGTCCGAGGACCGCAGCGAAGGCTTCATGAAGATCCGTCTGCCGGGCTCGTCCGCGCGCGGCATGGCGATGGACGCGGGTGCGCTCGACAGCATCATCCAGAGCGGCCTCGCCCTGGTCGACAACCCGGAAGCGAACGTGGTGCCGTTCGCGGTGACCAGCACCCTGGTCGTCGATGCGCTCACCGACACGATGTTCGTGCACGCGCGCAAACGTCCCGACGGCTTTCATTACACCGCCACCGACGAACACGGCCGGGTGCTGGTGATCATCGAAGGATTCCAGACCCGCGAGATCGATCTGAACGCCAAGCAGGACCGCTTGAGCTTCCATCGGCCGGTCTGGAAGACCATCACGCCGCCGCACGCCGATGATCTGGCGGTGCATGTGGTGGAAGCGAGCGACGATTATGTCGCGACGACCAAAGCGTTGCTCGCGGCGGCGCAGTCGCTCGCAGTGGACAAGCGCACCCGCTCGGCGCTGGAACTGCACGTGACGGATCAGAACCACGCCGCGCGCGGGCTCTGGGCGGCGTTGAAGACGGTGTCGATCGAACATTCGCAGATCGATGTCCGCCTCAAGTCCGGAGACGCGTATGTGGCGCTGTCGTATCAGGACGCGGATGCCGACATCGGCAGCGAGTTCGCCTGGCGCGACGGCACCACCGCGCTGATCAGCGGCGGACTGGGCGCGCTGGGCCTGTTGGTCGCACAGGACATCGCCGAACGTACGAAGGGCAGCACCCTGATCCTGCTGGGCCGGCGCACGCCGGATGAGGCGGAGACTGCGCGCATCGAAGCGCTGCGGGCCTCCGGCGCGAACGTGATTCATCGCCGCTGCGACATCGCGCGGCTCGATGAGGTCGAAAAAATCGTCGCCGAGCATCCCGGGATCAATGTCGTCGTGCACGCTGCGGGGCTCATCGACGACGCCCTGGTGATCCACAAGACCGCCGATGCCATCGACCGGGTATTCGCGCCGAAGGTGCAGGGCATCGAGAACCTCGATCGCGCCACGGCCGGCTGCCCACTCGAAGTGTTCATCGCGTTCTCGTCCGTCGCCGGCGCGCTCGGCAACGCCGGGCAGTTCGACTATGCGGCCGCGAACGGTTACATGGACACGTATATCGAAGCGCGCGCGGCGCGCGTGCGCGCACAGCAGGCGCACGGCATTTCGCTCGGCATCAACTGGCCGCTCTGGGAAGAGGGCGCGATGCAACTCGACGACGCCAGCCGCGAGACCCTCGCGCGGACGTATGCGATCAAGCCGTTGCCGAGCGCGGAAGGCCTGAAGGCGCTGCGTCTGGCCATCGCCTCGCCGCACGCCAATCTGCTGCCGCTCTACGGTCAGAAGAATGCGCATGCGGCCCTGTTCGCGCCCCCGAAGGTCGTCGCGGCGGACGCGCGGCCGCAGCAATCTTCGGTCGAACTGGACAAACTGCAGCGCGAGATCCTGCAGGAGATGCGCCTGCAGGCTGCGCAGCACCTGAAAATGAAGCCGAACCAGATCAACGAGAATGAAGACTGGACCAACTTCGGCTTCGATTCGATTCTCATCTCGAGCTTCGTCTCGCATCTGAACAACGTCTACGATCTCAATCTCATGCCGACGGCGATGTTCGAGGCGTCGAACCTGCTGCGCTTCAGCCAGTTCCTCGCCGAGAACCATGCGGCGGTCATGATCAGGAAGTTCGGGGTGAACGGGGCCAAGGCCGCCGCTCCCGCAGCGAAGATTGCGGTGGATGCCTCATCGCAGCCGGCAGCGCATGAGCCGGTGGTTGCGGGTGGCGCGACCGTGTCGCAGTTCGCGCGCCGGTTCCGCGAAGCCTACCGGAACCGCTCCAGCTATCGCGATGAAGACGTCGCCGTGGTCGGCATGAGTTGCCGTATCGCCGGTGCCAACAACCCCGACGAGTTCTGGCGGATGCTCGATGAGGGGCGCGACATGATCAGCGAGATCCCGGCGGACCGCTGGGACTGGCGCGATTACCCGGGCGTCAGCCGCTGGGGTTCCTTCATCTCCGGCATCAAGGACTTCGATCCGCTGTTCTTCGGCATCTCGCCGGCGGAAGCGATGTACATGAGCCCGGAACAGAGGCTCATGATGCAAGCCGTCTGGGAATGCATCGAGGACGCGGGCTACGGCGGCGACAGCCTCAAGGGCACCAACACCGGCATCTACGTCGGCTCCGGCCCGAGCAGCTACACCACGATGATGAGCCACCTTCCCATCGAAGCCTATTCGGTGACCGGCACCCTGTCTTCGGTGGGGCCGAACCGGATCAGCTACAACATGGACTGGCACGGCCCCAGCAATCCCATCGATACCGCGTGCAGCAGTTCGCTCGTGGCGGTGCATCGCGCCATCGAAGCCATCCGTGGGGGACACTGCGAGGTGGCGATCATCGGTGGCGTGAACGCGTTGCTCTCGCCGGACGTGTACGTCAGTTTCGCGAAGTCGGGCATGTTGTGCGAAGACGGCCGCTGCAAGACGTTCTCCAACAAAGCGAACGGTTATGTGCGCGGCGAAGGCGTCGGCATGTTGATGCTCAAGTCGCTCAGGGCCGCCCAGCGCGATGGCGACGATATCTATGCCGTCATCAAGGGTGCGGCCGAGAATCACGGCGGACGAACGACGTCGCTGACTGCGCCGAATCCCAACGCGCAGGCCGCCGTGATCCTGCGCGCCATCGAGGATGCCGGGATCGACTTCCATCGCGTCGGCTACATCGAATGTCACGGTACCGGCACCGAGCTCGGCGATCCGGTCGAGATCAGCGGATTGAAGACCGTCGCCAAGGAACTGCTCGACGCCGATGCCGCCGCCGAAAAACAGATCGCTGCGCCCTGTTACCTCGGCAGCATCAAGACCAACATCGGCCACCTCGAGTACGGCGCGGGCGTCGTCGGCATGATCAAGGTCATCCTGCAGATCCGCCACCGGAAAATCGCGAAGAGCCTGAACTGCGACACCATCAGTCCGTTGATCGACCTCAAACGCACGCCCTACAAGGTCGCGCAGGAAGCGGTCGACTGGGACGTTCCGGCGGGGCAGACGCGCATCGGCGGGGTCAGCAGCTTCGGGTTCGGCGGCGTGAACGCGCACGTGGTCATCGAAGAGTACGTCGACCTGACGTCCGCTCATGGCGCGGAGAACGACGACAGCGAACAGCTGCTGGTGTTCTCGGCGCGCAACGCGGAGACCCTGCATGCGACCCTGCAGGCCTATCCCGAATTCCTCGCCAGGACAGACCGCAGCGCGGACACGCTGCGGCGCATCGCCCACACCCTGCAGACCGGCAGGACCGGCATGCAGGAGCGGGTCGCCTTCGTCGCCCGTTCGATCGACGAGTTCGACGAGCTGCTGAAGGGCTTCCTGGAGGAGAAGGACGATTTCTACCACCGCAAGGTCTACCGCGGATCCAGCAAGACCGGCACGGGCGACATCGGCGATACCCAGGCAGGTCAGGAATTCATGCGTCGGCTGGTCGAGACCGGCGAGCTCGGGAAGATCGCGGAACTCTGGGTCACGGGCGCGAAGCTGGACTGGCGGATCCTGCGCCCTTAGCGGCGGCCGGCATCGGACGCAGCGACACACGACAACTTTTGGTTTTTGGAGAAGAACAGCATGAAAGCAGTTGGTATTGAAGCAATGAACGTGTTCGCCGGTACGGCATTCCTGGACGTCAGCAAACTGGCCGCGCATCGCGGGCTCGACACCACCCGGTTCGAGAACCTGCTGATGAAGGAGAAGACGGTCGCGCTGCCGTACGAAGATCCGATCACGTTCGCGGTCAACGCCGCGAAGCCCATCGTCGATGCGCTGAGCCCCGAGGAGCGGGACCGCATCGAAATGGTGATCACCTGTACCGAATCGGCCTTCGATTTCGGCAAATCGATGAGCACCTACTGCCACTCGCTGCTCGGACTGAACCGCAACTGCCGCCTGTTCGAGATCAAGAACGCCTGCTATTCCGGTGCGGCCGGCATCCAGATGGCGGTGAACTTCGTGCTGTCGCAGGCCTCGCCGGGCGCGAAGGCGCTGGTGATCGCCACCGACATCTCGCGCTTCATGGTCGAGGAGGGCGGCGACGCGCTGACCGCCGACTGGTCGTTCGCCGAACCCAGCGGCGGTTCCGGCGCGGTCGCGATGCTGATCAGCGACCAGCCGCACATCTTCCAGGTCGACGTCGGCGCGAACGGTTATTACGGCTACGAAGTCATGGACACCTGCCGGCCCACCGTCGACGGCGACGCCGGCGATTCGGACCTGTCGCTGCTCTCCTATCTCGACTGCTGCGAGAACGCCTTCCTGGAATACAAGAAACGCGTGCCGGACGCGGATTTCGCAGCCACCTTCAGCTATATCGCCTATCACTGCCCGTTCGGCGGCATGATCAAGGGTGCCCACCGCAACATGATGCGCAAGATGGTGCAGGCCAAGCCGAAGGAGATCGAAGACGATTTCCAGCGCCGCGTCACCCCCGGCATGATTCACTGCCAGCGCGTCGCCAACATCATGGGCGCGACCATGGCGCTGGCGATCGCCAGCACCATCGACCATGGCGATTTCGAAACTCCGAAGCGCATCGGCGCCTTCTCCTACGGCTCCGGCTGCTGCTCCGAATTCTTCAGCGGCGTGGTGCGCAAGGAAGGCCAGGAGCGCCTGCGCGCGATGGGCATCCAGGCGCATCTGGACCGCCGCACCGAGCTGACGATGGAGGAATACGACCGCCTGCTGGTCGGCAGCAACGCCGTCAAGTTCGGCACGCGCAACGTCGTGCTCGATGCCGACTTCATCGCCCGGGCCCGCGGCGCGATGGGCAAGCCGGTGATGTTCCTGAAGGAGATCAAGGAATTCCACCGCGAATACGAGTGGGTCGGCTGATGAACGCTGGCTCGATCGACAGCGCCGACTTCACCGCGCTGCGCATGCGTTTCGACGACGACATCGCGTACCTGCAGATCCACCGGCCGGAAGCGAACAACACGATCAGCGACCGCCTGATCGCCGAGTTCGCGTCGGCCCTGGACGCATGCGACGCGCGCGCGAAGATCGTCGTGGTCGAAGGCCTGCCCGAGGTCTTCTGCTTCGGCGCGGATTTCGCCGAGCTGCAGAAGAGCTTCGACGGCGGCGCGCTGCAGCACGGCATGCCCGAAAACGACCCCAAGCCGCTGTACGACGTCTGGCGGCGCCTCGCGACCGGGCCGTACGTGTCGATCGCGCACGTCCGCGGCAAGGCCAACGCCGGCGGCATCGGTTTCGTCGCCGCCTGCGACATCGTGCTCGCCGATTCCGCGGCGGTGTTCAGCCTCTCGGAGCTGCTGTTCGGACTGATGCCGGCCTGCGTGCTGCCGTTCCTAGTGCGTCGGATCGGTTTCGCGAAGGCCAATGTCATGACCCTGTCGACCCAGCCGGTGACGGTGCAGGTCGCGCGCGAGTGGGGGCTGGTGGACGCCTTCGAGGACAACAGCGACAACCTGCTGCGCAAGCATCTGCTGCGCCTGCGCAGACTCAACAAGACCAGCGTTGCGCGCTACAAGCGCTACATGAGTGCGATCGAGACGTCCATCGTCACTGCGGAGCCGATGGCGCTAGCCGCGAACCGCGATGTGTTCACCGACGTCGAGAACCTGCAGAGGATCTCGCGCTACGTGAAGACCGGCCAGTTTCCATGGGAGGGCACGGCGTGAGCGGCGAGAAAGTCGTCGACCTGCAGTTCGTGGCTCCGCAGGTCGTTCAGATCAGAATGCAGGACCGCGTGAGCAAGAACACGTTTTCCGAAGCGCTCACCGAAGGGCTGATGAATGCGTTCGCGGAAGTCGAGCGCTTGCCGGACTGCAAGGTCGTGGTGCTGACCGGCTACGACAATTATTTCGCGAGCGGCGGCACCCAGGAACAGCTAACCAATCTGTCGGAGGGCCGCGGCGCATTCACCGACCGTGCGCTCTACGGTCTGCCGCTGCACTGTCCGGTGCCGGTGATCTCCGCGATGCAGGGGCACGGCATCGGCGGCGGATTCGTGCTGGGCATGTTCGCCGATCTGGTGGTGCTGGGGCGGGAGAATATCTACACCACCAATTTCATGCGTTACGGCTTCACGCCGGGCATGGGCGCGACCTTCATCCTTCCGCAGAAACTGGGCTTGGGCCTGGCCACGGAAATGATGCTCTCGGCCAACAACTACCGTGGCGAAGAGCTGCAGCAGCGCGGGGTTCCGTTTCCGGTCGTCCCGCGCGACCGGGTCCTGGCGCATGCGCTGGAACTCGCGCAGACGCTGGCCGAAAAGCCGCGCGTCTCGCTGGTCGCGCTGAAGGACCATCTGAGCGCGCCGCTGCGACAGGCGTTGCCCGCCACGATCGCGCAGGAGGTCGCCATGCATGCGGTGACCTTCTCCCAACCCGAGGTGAAGGCGAAGATCGCCACGCTCTTCGGCGCATGAGCGCACAGGATCATCCGCCGACGACAGAACCGGGCCTCCGAAATCCGCACCGCGAACCGAATCGCATCCGCACCCGCCAGACACCCTCCGCAAACGCTCACTCCGCAACCGAACACTCCAAAACCGAGATCGCCATGACCCTTGAAGAAATCTTCGCCACCATCGTCGGCCATACCCGGGAAATCCTGCCCGGGCTCGACGACCATGCGTTCCAGTTCAGCGACTCCCTGCGCGAACTCGGCGCGAATTCGATCGACCGCTCCGAAGTCGTGATGCTGACGCTCGAATCGCTGTCGTTGAAGGCGCCGATGATCGAATTCGCCAAGGCCGAGAACATGGGCGAGCTGGCGACGCTGTTGCACGCCCGGCTCTGAACGTGCCGCCCGTGAACATGAAACGCGCCCAGGATGGACGGCTCTGAACATGCATGCCGCTGAGTCCACACCCATCGTCGTCTCCGGGATCGGCGTGACCGCGTCGATCGGCCAGGGCCGTCGGGATTTCACCGATGCGCTGCTGGCCGGCGAACACCGGTTCGCGGCGATGCGGCGTCCCGGTCGGCAAAAGCCGTCTGCGGCCGACGACGTCGCCGCTCCGTTCATCGGCGCGGAGATCGCCGATCTGCGCATGCCCGATGCCATCGCCGCGGCGAAGCTGCGCAACCTGTCCTGGTCCGCGCAGGTGGCGCTCGCGACGCTGCACGAAGCGTGGGAAGACGCCGGGCTCGATGCCGTCGATCCGCGCCGGATCGGCCTGATCGTCGGCGGGTCCAACGTCCAGCAGCGCGAACTGGCGCTGAGCCAGGCCAAGTATCAGGACCGGGTGGAATTCCTGCGCCCGACGCATGCGATGACGTTCATGGATACCGATCTGTGCGGCGTGTGCAGCGAAGTCTTCGGCATCCGCGGTCTGGCCATCACCGTCGGCGGCGCGTCCGCGAGCGGACAGCTGGCCGCGATCCAGGCGATCGAGGCGGTACGCTCCGGACAGGTCGATGTCTGCATCGCGCTCGGCGCGCTGATGGATCTTTCGTTCTTCGAGTGCCAGGCATTCCGTTCGCTGGGTGCGATGGGCTCGGATCGCTTCGCGCGCGAGCCCGCGCTGGCCTGCAGGCCGTTCGACCGCGACCGCGACGGTTTCATCTTCGGCGAAGCCTGCGGAGCGATCGTCGTACGCCGCGCCGCCGACGCGACGCGCACGCCGTACGCCGAGTTCAAGGGCTGGGCGATGGCCTGGGACGCCAACCGCAATCCCAATCCGTCGCTCGAAGGCGAAACCGCCGTGATCCGCGGCGCGTTGGCGATGGCCGGGCTGCCCGCGGATGCGATCGATTATGTCAATCCGCACGGCACCGCATCGGTGGTCGGCGACGAAACCGAACTGGCCGCACTGCGCGCCTGCGGGCTGGATCGCGCCTACCTCAATGCGACCAAATCGCTGGTGGGGCATGGGCTCAGCGCCGCCGGCATGGTCGAACTGATCGCGGTGATGCTGCAGATGCAGGCGGGACGCCTGCATCCGTCGCGCAATCTGGACAACCCCATCGACGCGGGATTCCGCTGGGTGGGCGCGACCGCCATCGATCACGTCGTCGAGCGCGCGCTCAACATGAGCATGGGCTTCGGCGGCATCAATACTGCGATCTGCCTGCAACGCGGCTGATCGACAACACTTTCATACATATGTTTCTTTGAGGAGGATTCGATGAAAACCTACATGTTCCCGGGGCAGGGCTCGCAGGCGCGCGGCATGGGCGGCGACCTGTTCGATGCGTTTCCGGAGCTAACCGCGAAGGCCGACGAGGTGCTCGGCTACTCCATCAAGGAACTGTGTCTCGAGGATCCGCGACGCGAACTGGGCAAGACCCAGTTCACCCAGCCGGCGCTGTACGTCGTCAATGCGCTGTCGTACTACAAGCGGATCAAGGACACGGGCGAGACGCCCGATTACCTCGCAGGTCACAGCCTCGGCGAATTCAACGCGCTGCTGGCGGCCGAATGTTTCGACTTCGAGACCGGCCTGAAACTGGTCAAGAAGCGCGGCGAGTTGATGAGCGAGGCCACCCAGGGCGCGATGGCCGCCATCGTCAACGCCACCCGCGACCAGATCGAGGCGTTGCTGAAGGAGAAAGGGCTGGTCAACGTCGACATCGCCAACTACAACACGCCGCTGCAGATCGTCATCTCCGGGCCCACCGCCGACATCGCCGCATGCCAGGAGATTTTCCAGTTCGACCGGGTCATGTACGTGCCGCTCAATACCAGCGGCGCGTTCCATTCGCGGCTGATGATCCCGGCGAAGCAGAAATTCGAGGCCTTCCTCAAGAAGCGCAAATTCTCGAAGCCGAAGATCCCGGTGATCGCGAACCTGACCGCCAAGCCTTACCCGAACGGTGGCGTCGTCGAGTACCTGTCCAAGCAGATCTCCAGCACGGTGCTGTGGAGCGACACGATCCACCATCTGATGTCGCTGTCGGATGCGATGGAATTCGTCGAGATCGGCCACGGCGACGTGCTCGCGAAAATGATCCTCAAGATCAAGCAGATCGCCGCGAAGGCCGCTGCGGAGCAGACGTCGCCGGCGGCGCAAACCGCGGAGAAATCGGAGGCGCCCAAGGCCGATGCCGTTGTTGCGGCGTCCGCGAGCGTCGCCAAGGATGCCGGCGTCGCCAATGCAGAATCGAATGGCGGTGCGCACGGCGATCGTTTCGCGCTTGCGGAGCAGAAGGTCGCTGCGTGGAACAGCCGTCATCCCGTGGGCACCGGCGTGAAGTCGCTGGTGGCCGAGCACGGCGCGCTGATCACGCGTACGCCGGCCGTGGTGCTGTTCGGTCATCGCGCGGCCGTGTACATGGAAGGCTTCAACGGCTACTTCGATCTGGACGAGCTGTCGCTCGAAGAACGTTCGGCGGCCTGATCGCACATGCGCCTTCCCGTCGTCTTCATGTTCCCCGGACAAAGCTCGCAGTACCATCAGATGGGGCGCGAGCTTTACGACCGGCATCCGAGGTTCCGGATGTGGATGGACTATTGCGACGAAATCGCGGGGCCGCTGATCGGCGGTTCGCTCTGCGACGTGCTGTACCGCGACGGCGACAAAGGCCAGCCGTTCGATCGTCTGCTGCACACCAATCCGGCGCTGATCGCGTTCGAATTCAGCCTGGCGCGGGTGCTGATCGAAGCGGGCGCCAGGCCGGACTATCTGCTCGGCTACAGTCTGGGCGAACTCAGCGCCGCGATCGTCGGCGAAGCGCTGACGATCGAGCAGGGCATCGGCTTCGTCGTCGATTACGCCCGGCTGATCGAAGCCGAAAGTCCGCCGGCGACGATGCTGGCGGTGGTCGACGTGCCCGATATCGAAACGCGCTATGCCGACCTGCTCACGGGTTGCTGGGTGACTGCGCGCAATTTCGACCGGCACCTGGTCGTGACCGGGCCTGTCGCAGCGATCCAGCGGCTACGCGACGCACTGACGCGCGACGGCGCGCTGCATCAGGTTCTGGCCGTCAAATACGGTTTCCACACCGAAATGCAGCAGCCGCTGGAAGCGTCGTTCATGGCGATGGCGGGAAAACTCGACTTCAAACCGCTGCGCACGCCGATGGTGTCGTGTCTGGACGGCAGCGTGTACGACGACAGGACCGATGTCCGAAGCTGGCCGCGGCGCCTGTGGGCCACATATCGCCACCCGGTCGCATTCGATGCCACGGTGCGCGGCCTGCTCGACAGGGGAGACTTCCATTTCATGGAGGTCGGCCCCAGCGGCACGCTGTCGACGTTCGTCAAATATCTGGTGCCGACCGGCAGCGCTTCGACGTTCAGCGATGTCATCAATCCCTTCGGCAGGGACGAAAAAACATATCGCAGTGCGCTTGAGCGGATCGGTCTGGACGATAGTCGCCACGCCGAGCGCGACCCGCGCATCCCCACCTATTCAACAGGAAAGCACTGAGTTGACCGGATTCTTCGAAATGGGCCAGCAAGTGCTGGTGTCGCAGCCTTTCAGCAGACTGCTGGGCACGGAGCTGTGCGAGCTGTCCGAGGGCTACGCCGAACTGTCGCTGAGGATCCGCGAGGATTTCAAGCAAAGTTACGGGTTCGTGCACGGCGGCGTCGTCAGTTACCTGGCCGACAACTGCCTGACCTTCGCCGGCGCGACCGTGCTCGGCAATTGCGTGACCTCCGAATTCAAGATCAATTATGTGATGCCGACCATCGGTGATCTGATGGTCGCCAAATCCACCGTGCTGGCCTTCGCATTGCGGCAGGCGGTGTGCGAATGCAAGGTCTACGTCGTCCGCAATCAGGAATCCATGCTGGTCGCGGTGGCGCAGGGCACGATCGTCAAGATCGAAACCGATATCAGGACGGGCGCATGAAAGCCATCGTCTACCACGAGTACGGGTCGCCCGATGTTCTGCAGCTGCGGGACGTGGAAATGCCTGAGCCGCGCCCGAATGAGCTGCGCATCCGCATGCGCGCCACTTCGATCAACCCGGCCGATCTCTATGTGCTGCGCGGAAGCCCTTACATGATGCGGCTTCAGATCGGCGTGAAACGCCCGCGAAACAACGGCATCGGCCTCGATTTCGCCGGGGTCGTCGACACCGTCGGCGACGAGGTCACCCAGTTCCGCGTCGGCGATGAAGTCTTCGGGCAGATCGCCCACAATTCCACCGGGCGTACCCGCGCACTCGCCGAATACCTGTGCGTCGACGCAGCGCTCGCGGTGAAGAAGCCGCATGGTATCGACTTCGCCGAAGCCGCCTCGGTTCCGATGGCGGGATGCACCGCGCTCTATGCAGTGCGCGACTACGGCCAAGTGACTTCCGGACAGCATGTGCTGATCAACGGCGCGGGCGGCGGAGTGGGCGTGCATGCCGTGCAGCTCGCGAAGCATTTCGGCGCCACGGTCACCGCCGTGTGCAGCGAAGCCAAGCGGTCGCTGATGCTCGACATCGGCGCCGATCATGTCATCGATTACCGGAAGCAGGATTTCACGGCCGGTTCCGAGCGTTACGACGTCATCGTCGACGCGATCAGCAGCCAGCCCATGCGTCGCTGCCGGCGCGTGCTCGCGCCGCAAGGCCGGTTCGTGTGGGTGGGAGGGCCCAGCACGAACCGCTGGGTCGGTCCGCTGAGTCTCGCGCTGAGCGTATTCGCGATGCCGCTCGTCGACCGCGAACATCGTTGGCTTGTGGTGTCGAAAACTTCTACGGCCGAGGATCTGGCGACGCTCGCCGGATTGCTCGAGCAAAGGGCGTTTCGCCCGGTCATCGATCGGCGTTACCCGCTTGGGGACGCTGTCGATGCCATCCGTCATCTGGAGAAAGGCCATGCGTGCGGAAAGATCGTTGTCGAAATCTGACCTGTATCCGGGAAGCATCGCGGGCGGAGGCGGCTACGCGGCCGCGCGACGGCGCGGCGCGGACCTCGATTCGCGGAAAAACACCGGAATTCCCAAGGAATTTCCGTTATTCGAGTTGTTACTCGATCTTCAAGTGACTATGATTCAACGTGGCGTCCAAAAGACTTGGCGCCGGGGATGGAACGCAAGGGCTGCCGACCGATGATGGACCACGATACCCTGCACGAACGCACCGAAAACTATCTGAAATCGCTGATCTGCGAAGCGGCGGATGCGGCGTTGGTTTTCGATGCGGAAACGCCGTTCGGCGAACTCGGCGTCAACTCCTTCCTGGTCCTGAAGATACTCAAGCGCCTGGAACAGGACTTCGGCACGTTGCCGAAGACGCTTCTGTTCGAGAACTTCAATGTTCGCGATCTGGCCCGCTATTTCGTCAAGTCGCATCCCGACGTGCTGATGCGAAAGTTCGGTGACGCGCCGCCGCCCGCGCGCGCGCCGGCGGTGCAGACGGAGACCCCGCGACCGCACGCTGCGCCTGCGCAGGCCGTACCTGCTGCCGCGATCGCCCCGGCCGCCGTCGTCGCCCCGCCTCTGCCGAAGATGGTCGCGCTGCGGCATCTGGATCGCTATCCGCAGCTGAGCCAGCGCCGGGCAGAGATTTTCCACCAGTACAAAAACGAATCCTCGGTGTCGCGCGGTACCGCGATGATCGCGCCGCTGCTGTTCTTCGGGGATGAGCAGCGCGGTTATTTCAACTGCGGCAAGGGCAGGGGCATCCTGCTCGCCTACGGTTATACCGGCCCGGAAGAACATTTCGTGCCGCTCGCCGAGCAGTTGTACCGGTACTGCGATGCGCACGGGCTGCAGTTCAACCTGTTCGTCGAAGACCGCCTGCCTGCGCTGTGCGGCAAAGCGTTCTCCGCGACGCCGTTCGGGGTGATGCAGCGTGTGACCGACCTGGCGTCGTTCACGCTGGAAGGCCAGAAGATGCGCCGCCTGCGCTATCTGGTGTCCAAGTTCGCGAACGCTGGCGCCTGCCGTACCGAAGAGTACATCTGCGGCAGCGATCCGAAGACCGCCGAAGCGGTCGCCGCGATCATCGATCAATGGTGCGCATCGCGCACGATGGTCAATCCGCTGATCCACATCGTCAAAGCCGAAATCCTGGCCGGCACGCTGGATCGCGAGCATCGGCTGTTCCTGAGCTACGTCGACGATGTGCTGCAGAACGCGATCCTGGTCTCGCCGCTCGCGGCCGGCGTGGGCTATCTGATGGATCTCGAATTCTACGGGCCCGACATGCCGCTGGGCGGCCTGGAATTCGCGATCGTCAACATCATGCAGACCCTGCGCGACGAAGGCTGCGGCGTCTTCAGCCTCGGTGGCACATACGGCTGCAAACTGGGCGATTCCCCCGACGCGGATCCCGCGATCGAAAGCATCCTCGAGGATCTGCGCCAGCAGAACATCTTCAACGACGCGGGCAACCTGCAGTTCAAGAACAAGTTCCGTCCGGAAAGCAAGGATATTTTCCTGTGCCGCGCGGTCGACGCGGGCAAGGCCGACAACGTCCTCGACATCATTCTGATGATCGCCGATCCGTCGACCGCGGACAGCGACGAGCCGCCTGCGAACGATGCGTCGACCGCGCCCGCATCGGCGCCAGCGACGGCCATCGCGGCGACTTCGCCCGCACCGACGGTCACGGCCGACATCGCCTCCACGCCGCGCTGGCATGCGCTGGAAGCGGCCGGTTTCAATCCGCAGAATCTCGCCGTCGCACAGGTCGATTTCGACCTGAAAACCGATTCCTGGGCACAGCTGCAGCTGCCCGCCATCGACAAGCAGATGGCCACGCTGTTCGCGCAGATCCAGCGACCGATCGACGTGAACGCCAGTCTGCGCCGCGTGTTTCCGTTCGCGCATTTCACGCTGACCGAGTCCGGACGCGCCGCGGAAGAGCTGTTTTGCCAGGCGTGGGAAAAGAAGGGCCGGGTACCGCAGAACATCCTGTTTCCCAGCACCATCTACCATCAGATCGACAAGGGTTTCTCGCCGCTGGAACTGCCGGTGGCTGCAGTATTCGACCTGCAGTCCGATGAACCCTTCAAGGGCAATATCGACCTGCCCGCGCTGCAGACCGAGATCGAAGCGCACGCGGCGCAGATCGGCTATGTCTGCATCGAGCTGACCGACAATGCCGGTGGCGGCGGCGCGGTGTCGCTGACTCACCTCAAGCACGTGAAGACGCTGCTGCAGAAGCACGGCGTTCCGCTGGTGCTCGACGCCACCCGCGTGCTGGAAAATGCGCTGGTGGTCCTTGAGCGCGACCCCGAGTGGCGCGATGCCTCGCTGTGGCAGGTCGTCGAAGCGCTGCTGTCGCAGGGCGATGCGGTGGTCACCAGTCTGGCCAAGGATTTCTGCGTCAACAAGGGCGGACTGATCGCCACCAACGATCAGGCGCTGCACGACCGGCTGCAGGCGTTGCAACAGCGCGGCGGCAAAGCGCTGGACGTCACCGAAAAGAAATGCATTGCGGCATCGCTGCAGAACCGCGGCTACATCGAGACCCAGGTCCGTCGCCGCGTCGATGCGGTGCGTGCGCTGGGATTGCATCTCGCGGAACGGCTTGTGCCTGTCGTGCGTCCGGCGTTGGCCCACTGCGTGTTGATCGACGTCAAGCGGATTCCGGCGTTTCGCGATCTCGTCGCGCCGGTCGCATCGTTCGCGGCATGGCTCTATCTGGCGACGGGCATCCGTGCAGGCGCGCACAGCGTCGGCATGCAGCAGAACACCTCGCTCAATCAGCTGGTCAGGCTGGCCATTCCCGTAGGCCTCAAGGCCGACGAGGTAAAGCGGCTGGGCGAGCTGCTGGTGAATGCGTTCGCGGACATCGTCAATATTCCCGACCTCAGCGCCGCCGAAGGCGCGGGCAATCTCAACGTCCGGCTCACGCTTCATCGGCTGCTGTCGCCGCAGACCGTCGCAGCGCCGTCACCAGGCGATGCGCAGGGTTCTGCCGTGCAACAGCCGCAGACAGTGCACGCTTCAGCGACGCACGCCTCCGCCTCGGAGCCGCATGCGGCGGACAGCTCGCTTGTCGCCGTGGCCGGCGCGCCGCGCGCATCCGACATGCCGATGCAGATCGATATGGACATCGCGATCGTCGGCATGGCCGCGCGTTTGCCGAAGGCCACGAATGCGGACGAGCTCTGGGAGAATTTGACCCGGGGTCGCGACTGCATCGACGACATTCCGCAGTCGCGCTACGACCGCAGGCGCAACCGCGACGCGCTGGGCCGCTACCGCGGCGGCTTCATCGACGACCTCGACAAATTCGATTCGCTGTTCTTCAATATTTCGCCGCGCGAAGCGGAAACGCTGGACCCGCAGGAACGCCTGTTCCTGGAAGTGGCTTGGGAAACGCTGGAGGACGCCGGCTATTATCCGGAAGCGTTCCAGAGCGAGGAGCTGGGCGCGCGCCGGATCGGCGTGTACGTCGGCGCGGTCTGGGCGATGTACCAGATGGTCGGCGCGGAAGAGCGCCTGGTCGGCAACAAAGTGGTCGCGAATTCGTTCCTCTGGAGCGTCGCCAACCGCGTGTCGTATTTCATGAATTTCACCGGCCCCAGCATCGCGGTGGACACCGCGTGCTCGGCCAGCCTGACCGCGATCCATCTCGCCTGCGACGCCATCCGCCGCGGCGAATGCGCGGCCGCGCTCGTCGGCGGCGTCAACCTCGATGTGCACCAGTGCAAGCAGGAAATCACCGTCGCCGGCGGTCTGTTGTCGGAAGACGGCCTGTGTCGCGCCTTCGGCCGCGACGCCAGCGGCTACGTGCCGGGCGAGGGCGTCGGCGCGCTGCTGCTGAAACCGCTGTCGCAGGCGCGTCGCGACCGCGACAACATCTACGCGGTGATCAAGGGCTCGGCGATCAGCCACGGCGGACGCAACAGCGGCTTCGCGGTGCCGAACTCGAAGGCGCAGTGCGATGTGGTCACCGCAGCGCTGAAAAATGCGAACGTGGATGCGCGCAGCATCGGCTACATCGAAGCCCATGGCACCGGTACCGAACTGGGCGATCCCATCGAGATCGCCGGCCTGAACCAGGCGTTCGAGAAGAACGACGTCGCGCTGCAGAGCTGCGCGATCGGTTCGATCAAGACCAACATCGGGCACCTGGAAGCCGCCGCGGGTATCGCGGGCATCTGCAAGACGATCCTGCAGATGCGTCACCGCACCCTGGTGCCGTCGCTGCATTCGGCGCAGCTCAACGAATTCATCGATTTCGCGCATTCGCCGTTCGTGGTCCAGCAGGCGCTGACGCCGTGGCATCCGAAAGAGGTCGACGGCGTATTGCAGCCGCTGCGCGCGGGCATCAGTTCCTTCGGCGCGGGCGGTTCGAATGCCCATGTGATCCTGGAAGCCGTGGAAACGGCGGCCGAGGTCGTGGCAGCCGAGCGCGGCCTGCGGATATTCCCGCTGTCCGCGCGCAACGAGGAGCAACTGAGACAGGTCGCGATACGGCTGAAATCCTTCGTCGAGAAGCACCGTGACGACGCCTCCGCGCCGAGCCTCGACGAGATCGCCTTCACCCTGCAGCTCGGCCGCAAATCCTTCGATCATCGGGTCGCCATCCTCGCCGACAGCCATGAACGGCTGATCGATAGGCTGCAGTCCTTCCTGGCCGGCACGCGCGACGAGAACATTCTCAACGGCCACGTGAAGAACGCGGAAGGCATCACCAAGATGCTCAGCCGCAAGGAAAAGGAAGCGTTCGTCGATCTGCTCGCGAAATCGCGCGATCCGATGAAGCTGGCGCAGCTGTGGATCGACGGACTGGTGTCCGAATGGCAGGGCATGCAGAACGGCGGGCAGGGCAGGCGCATTTCGCTGCCGACGTATCCGTTCGCCGACAAACGCCACTGGCTGGAGCCCGCCGAGGGCGGAACGATCGGGCCGATGACGGCCGTGTCTGCCGGCGCCCTGCATCCGCTGATCGACAGCAACGAATCGACCTTCGAGCGCCAGGTGTTCCGCAAGGTCTTCACCGATCGCGAATTCTTCATCTACGACCATCTGGTGTCCGATATCCCGACGCTTCCGGGCGTGGCCTATCTCGATCTGGCGCGCAAGGCCGGCGAGATCGCCGCAGGGCGCAAGGTCCGCAGGATCAGGAACATCCTCTGGGTCAGCCCGCTGACGGTCCAGAACAGCGTGCCGAACGAAGTCTTCATCGAACTGAAGCCGGCTGGCGACATGGTGACGTTCGAGGTCTTCAGCGAACGCGAGGGCGGCGGCAAACAGCTGTACTGCCAAGGCAAGCTGCAGTACGCCACCGCGCAGGAAGAGGCCGCCGAGGACGAATTCGTCGACCTCGATGCGGTCCGCGGACGCTGCGAGAAGGTCAGCGATGCCGAACGCGCCTATCCGCAGTTCAAGACCCTCGGCCTGGGTCTGGGCCCGACTTTCCAGGCGCTGCAGGAGGTTCATCGCAACCCGCAGTCCAGCTTCGAAGTGCTCGGCGTACTGAAGATTCCCGAACTCGACGCGCTGCGCTTCGACGAGTTCGTGCTGCATCCCTCGCTGGTCGACTCCGCGTTCCAGGCCGCGATGGGCGCGCGCCTCGCCGACGCCGGCGGCGAAATGTTCGTGCCCTACTCGCTGGGCGAAGTCGAGATCGTGCATCCGCTTACGCCGGTCTGCTACAGCTATGTGACCGATGCGAACGACGCCAAGAAATCGTCGAACGTTTCGAAAATGAACGTGCTCATCGTCGATGAGCACGGCAAGGTGCTGGTGCGGGTGCGCGATTCGGTCGGCGTGCCGCTGCTCGACGTGCACGAGAAGCCCGGCGCTGCACCGAAGGCGGCCCAGCCATCGGCCGGCGGCGATGAGTTTTCCACCCTGTATTACGGCACCGAATGGCAGCCGTCGCCGCTCTCCATCCACGCGGGCGAACCGTCGCGGCAGACGGTTGTGCTGTTCGCGCCGGACGACGCGAGCCACGACGCCTACCGCGCCGCGCTGGTGGCCTCCGGCGCCGACACCGACACGCTGATCGCGGTGTTGCCGGGCGACGGTTTCGCCCGCGTCGACGCCCATCGCTATCGCATCGATGCCGGCAAGCGCGAGGATTTCGACACCCTGCTTTCGGCGCTGCGCGAACAGTCCGATGCCACATTGCACATGTGTTTCGCGTGGTCGGCGCTGCCCGGCATGGACGCCGACGGTCTGTCGGCCGAAGACGCCGCGATGCGGGCGCTCGATCGCGGCGTGTACGCCTTCCTGTACTTGGCCCAATCGGTCATCGCCCAGAAATGCGAGGCCGATGTCCGCCTGCAGTATCTGTATTTCAGCACGCCGCCCGTCGCGCAACCGCACAACGAAGCGATCCAGGGCTTCGCGACGATCCTGCGCGCGGAGTCCCCGAAACTCGCATGCAAGGTCGTCGAAATCGTCGGCGCGGGTTCGAGCGTCGAACCCGGCTTCGACCGCGAGTCTGTGGCCGCGATCGCAGCGGAATTCCGCGACGACACCAAGGCCCTCGCGGTGCGCTACCGCGAAGGTGTGCGCTATCTGCGCCGCATCCACGACTGCCCCGAACCCGTCGCTCCGATGCAGGACGCGGCCCCGATCCGGCATCGCGGCGTCTACCTCATCACCGGCGGCGCGGGCGGTCTGGGCCTGATCTTCGCCGAGCACCTAGCGAAACAGTTCCAGGCGCGGATGGTGCTGAGCGGTCGTGGTGCGCTGAAGCCCGAAACCGAAGCGGCGCTGGAATCCATGCGCGCCGCTGGCGGCGAAGTGGTGTATGTAGCGGCCGACGTGTCCAAGCGCGAGGATGTCGAAAGACTCGTCCGCGTGTGCAAGGACCGCTATGGCGGGCTGCACGGCATCATCCACAGCGCCGGCGTGTTGCGCGATGCGTATGTGCGCAACAAGACCCGCGACGAAATGGCGGCCGTGTTCGCGCCCAAGATCCGCGGCTCGGTGCTGCTGGACGATGCCACGCGCGACGAGCCGCTGGATTTCTTCGCGATGTTTTCGTCGCTGGCGGCGCTGGCGGGTAATGCAGGCCAGAGCGACTACTCGTTCGCGAACCACTTCATGGATGCGTTCGCCGCGCAGCGCAATGCGCGCGCGCGCAGCGGACAGCGGCACGGCAAGGCGCTCAGCCTCAACTGGTCCATCTGGGCCGAGGGCGGCATGCAGCTGGACGAGCAGACCGCGATGTTCTTCGAGCGCAATCTCGGCATCCGGCCGCTGCAGCGCGAAGTCGGCATCCAGGCTTTGATGCTGGGCCTGAACAGCGATCTGCCGCATCTGGCGGTGATGCAGGGCGTGAAGGACAAGGTCGAGCGCGCGTGGGGCATCGGCGTGGCCGACGCGCCCAAGGCCGCCGTGGCGGCGTCTGCGGCTGCGCCGGCAGCGGTGGCCGGCGAGGACGGCGATCTGCCGATCCAGGTCCAGGGCGCGCTGTCGCAGATCGTCATGGATTTCCTCAAGATCGATGCCGACGATGTCGATCTGGACTCGATCCTGCTGGACCTGGGCTTCGATTCGATCGGGCTCACGTCGTTCAGCAACATGGTCAACGACAAGTACGGCCTGGACATCACGCCGGTCCTGTTCTTCGAATATCCCAGCATCCGCGAGATCGCCAAACATCTCGCCCAGGATTTCCGCGAGAACATGCTGCGCGTGCATGCGCAGGTGGGCGTGCCGTCGGCGGCCGTCAGCGCCGCAGCGACAGGCACGGTCCAGGCGGTTCCGGATCAGCCGGCGTTCGCGTCAAAGAACACCCTAAAGGTGGCGGACGTTCAGGTGTCCACGGGGGCAACGGGCGGAACGGGCGCAAGCAGCTTCTCGCCGGGCCGCCGCTTCATCGAGCGGCCGATCGCCATCGTCGGGATGAGCGGTGTGATGCCGCAGGCGGACACGCTCGACGAATACTGGGAGAAGTTGAGCAAGGCCGAGAACAACATGGTCACGCTCATTCCGCCGGATCGTTGGGATTGGGAAGCGTATTACGGCAATCCGATGGCGGAGAAGAACAAGACGCTGTCGAAGTGGGGCGGTTTCATGCGCGAGGTCGACAAGTTCGACCCGCTGTTCTGGGGCATCTCGCCGCGCGAAGCGGAAATGATGGATCCGCAGCAGCGCATTTTCCTGGAAAGCGTCTGGGGCGCGATCGAGGATTCCGGCCACCGCGTCTCCGATCTGTCGGGTACCAAGACCGGTCTGTTCGTCGGCGCGGCGACCCGCGATTACATCGACCTGATGGCGATGAACCAGGCGGAACTCGACGGCTATTCCGCGTCGGGCACCTCGCACGCCATTCTGGTCAACCGCGTGTCCTTCCTGCTCAATCTTCATGGGCCCAGCGCGCCGCTGGACACCGCGTGTTCGAGTTCGCTGATCGCCCTGCATCGCGCGATCGAGTCGATCCACACCGGCAGCTGCGACATGGCGATCGTCGGCGGCGTGCAGGTCATGCTCACGCCAGCGGGTCACATCTCCTTCGGCGCGGCGGGCATGCTGGCCGACGACGGCAAGTGCAAGACCTTCGACTCGCGCGCGAATGGCTACGTCCGCGGCGAAGGTTCCGGTGCGATCCTGATCAAGCCGCTGGAAAACGCCATCGCCGATGGCGACCACATCTACGCGGTCGTCAAATCCACCGCCGAAAACCACGGCGGCAAGGCGACGATGCTGACCGCGCCGAACCCGAACGCGCAGGCCGATCTGCTCGTCGAAGCCTACGAAAAGGCCGAGATCGATCCCCGCAGCGTCGGTTATCTCGAATGCCACGGCACCGGCACCGGGCTGGGCGATCCGATCGAGGTCCAGGCCATGAAGAAGGCGTTCTCGGACCTGTACCGCAAGCATCAACTCCCGCCGGCCGTGAAGCCGCACATCGGGCTCACCTCCGCCAAGACCAACATCGGCCATCTCGAAACCGCGGCGGGCATCGCCGGCATCCTCAAGGTGCTGCTGTCGATCAAGCACCGGCAGATTCCCGCGCTGCTGCACTTCGAGAAGCTCAATCCCTACATCAACCTCGACAACACGCCGTTCTATCCGGTGGAGAAGACCAAGGACTGGGAACCCGCGCTCGACGATCAGGGCCGTCCGTTCCCGCGCCGCGCCGGCATCAGCTCGTTCGGTTTCGGCGGCGCGAATGTGCATGTCGTGCTTGAGGAATATATCGAGCCGCCGACCGTCTCTGCCGCGCGTCCGACCGGCCCTTCTCTGATCGTGCTGTCCGCCAAGACCGCCGACCGCCTGCGCGCGAACGCCGAGCGCCTGCTCGCGCATCTCGTCGCCGGTACGGACGCGGACACGCTTGCCGATGTCGCCTACACCCTGCAGGTCGGCCGCGATCCGATGTCCGAGCGCATGGGCCTGATCGTGGATTCCATGCAGGATCTCATCGAGCGCCTGCAGCGCTTCGTGCAGGGCGATGACGAAGGCGCGGGCGTCAAACTGGCCAGCGTCCGCCGCAAGGCGGACATCGGCACGATCCCCGCCGACGTCATCGCACAGCATCTGCGCGAGCGCGATCTCGCCTCACTGCTGGACATCTGGCTGATGGGCCAGGAGCCGACGTGGGCCTCGCTGTACGCGGGATTCAAGATGCGCCGCTGCGTGCTGCCGACCTATGCCTTCGCGCGGGAACGCTACTGGTTCAGCATCAATCCCGAGGCGCAGAAAGCGCAGTCGGGCACCCAGGCCGCCCTGCATCCGCTGCTGCATCGCAATGTTTCGGTATTCGGCAGACAGTCCTTCGTGTCCGACGAGGACGCCCTGCAAAAAGCGCTGCGCGGCGTGTGCGTGCGGCCGCAGGTCGGATTGCCGGAACTGCTGCCGGTCGAAGTGGTACGGCTGGCGGTGCGGGAATCCTTCGGCGACCGTGGGCACAAGGCCCGCATCGAATTGCGTTCTCTGACGTGGGCGGGCTTCGAGCCCACCGCGCAGGGCGGCACCGTTTCCGCCGATCTATACGCGACCAGCGACAGCGGCTTCGACTTCGACGTCAGGACCGCTGGCGCGGACGGCGAATCGATGCTGTGCCAAGGCGTCGGCCACTACGAGGCGAGCGACAGTCCGGACCGCATCGATGTGTCCCAACTGCGCACGATGTTCACGGGCGAAGTCCACGACGCCGCGCACTTTTATGGCGCTCTGGTCGATACAGGCATGGTCCGCGACCGCCTGCCGGATGGCGTTGTCGCCTGTCATCGCGGCGAGCGACAGCAGTTGCTCGAGTTCCGCCTCCCGCCGGAATCGGGTGGCGCAGTCGATGCGGCCGCAGGTGATGCGCTGCACACCCTTGCGTTGCTCTCGCTCTCGCACCTGGCCTGTCTCGATCATCTGGCCGCCGGCGGCGTCCCGCCGTCGGCAACGACCCTGGTCGCAGTGGAACGCATCGCGTTCGCCTCGGTCGGTGCCCGTGAAGGTACGATCTGGGTTCGCTCGGCACGCGGCGTTGGCCGCCACGATGGCCATTCCGTGATCGACATCGACGTGATCGATGCCGAAGGTCGCGTGCTCATCAAGATCAAGGGCCTGACGATCGGCTACCCGGCGACGCTGGACGCAGAACGCGCGCACGACGAGGAGTTCGCCTCGATGCTCGAATCGCTCTACGCCCCGGGTCGCACCCAGGCGTCCGATCACACGGCGCAGCGTATGGCGAGCCTCGAATTCGAGGATGCGCTCGACGCGATCTACGAGGCGGGCGCGACCTGATGGGCATCGCATCTTCGCAACCCAAGGTGGGGCGTCATGCGCCTCGCCACGCCCGCAAGCGCGGTGCGCAGGCATCGATCCTGTGGTCCGTGCTGGAAGGGGGCATGACGTTCGGCACGGAGATTGCGCGGTCACACAGAGCCTGCGAAACTCGGCTCGAAAACGTGTTTTATCGAACTGTCTATCAAACTGCTCTTCGGCTTGATAATGCCAGACCCGAACATCGGCTGATCCACCCGCGTCGCGGGTCTTCGAACATGGAGCGTTGAATGCAGAATCTGGCGACACTTATCGACGGTTGGGCCGATTACGCCGAGCGCACAGCGATCGTCTGTGACGGCGCGACGCTCGACTACGCTCAGTTGCACGCGAAGGTTTGTCACTGGCGGGAGCAACTGCAGGCGACGGGCATCGCCCCGGGCGCATGCATCGCACTCCGCGGGCAGGTCTCCGGCGACATGATCGGGCTGCTGTTCGCGCTGGTCGAAAACGCGAATATCGTGGTGCCTTTCCTGTCCGCCAGCGACTTCGAAGTGGACGACGCGCTAGCGACCGCATGCGTCGATGGCGTTTTCGAATTTTCGAACGACGGCAGCAGTGGATACACGCAGTGCGGCTATGGCCAGAGTCACCCGCTGCTGGATCGCCTGCGAGGCGAACCCAAGGAAGCCGGGCTGATCCTGTTCACTTCCGGCTCGACCGGCAAGAACAAGGCCTCGGTGCATCGTTTCTCGCGGCTGATCGCGAATGTTCTGCAGAAGCCCGGGGCTGCCTACCGCACCCTGATTTTCCTGATGTTCGACCATATCGGCGGTATCAACACGCTGTTGCATGTGCTGTGCAACGGCGGCATGGCAGTGTTTGTTTCGGATCGCTCAGCCGCCGCGGTGTGTCATGCGATCGAGTCGCAGCGCGTTCAGCTGCTGCCGACGACGCCGACCTTCCTCAACATGCTGCTCATCTCGGATCAGCGCCAGGCCTACGATCTGTCGTCGCTCGAGTTGATCACCTACGGCACCGAGCCGATGTCTCTGGCGACGCTCAAGGCTTTGAACCAGGCCTTGCCCGGCGTGCGCTGCAAACAGACGTATGGACTCACCGAAGTCGGCATATTGCCGACCCGGTCGGAAGACGCAGGCTCGACCTGGATGAAGGTCGGTGGTGAGCACCATCAGACCAGGATCGTCGACGGCATCCTCTGGATCCGTACCGATGCAGCGATGATCGGCTATCTGAATGCGCCATCTCCTTTCGACGAGGATGGGTGGCTCAACACCGGCGACATGGTCGAGGAGCGCGATGGTTACCTGCGCATCCTCGGGCGCGAGTCGGAGATCATCAACGTCGGTGGCGAGAAGGTCTACCCGAGCGAGATCGAGAACCTGATCCTGCAGGTGGAGAACATCAGCGATGTCGTCGTCAGCGGCAAGGCAAGCGCGCTGACCGGCCAACTGGTGTTCGCGACGGTACAACTGATCGCGCCAGAGCCGACGGCACAGGTGGAGCGCCGCGTGCGCGCACATTGTCGCGAGCATCTGCCGGCGTACAAGGTGCCGTTCGGGGTCAAGGTCAGCGAAGAGCCCATGTTCGGCGCACGTTTCAAGAAAACTCGTCGCCCCGCGCGCGCAGCGCAGGACGGTGTCACCGATGCCAAAAGGGAGCAAGAAAGTGTCGACTGAGAAAAAAGTAGTCATCGTCAGCGGCGGCAGCCGCGGACTGGGCCAGGCATTGGTGCAGGACCGGCTCGACGCGGGCGACATCGTCGCCACGTTCAGCCGTTCCAGCAACAGCTTCATCGATCAGCTGCGCGCCGCCGATCCGAACGGCGAGCGTTTCCATTGGGAAGCGATCGAGGGAACCGACCTCGACGGGGTCAGGGCCTTCGGCATGAACGTCATGCGCCGCTACAAGCGCATCGATGCTTTGATCAACAATGCCGGCGTCGGCGTCGAGGGCTTGCTGACGATGACCTCGGAGCGCGACATCCATCTGGCGTTGACCTTGAATCTGGAGTCGGTGATCGTGCTGACGCGTACCTGCCTCAAGGCCATGATCGCGAACCGTCACGGAAGCATCATCAATATTTCCTCGGTCAACGCCCTGCGCGGTCACAAGGGCCTGTCGGTCTACAGCGCCACCAAGGCGGCGCTGTTGGGGTTCACGCGCAGCCTCGCGAGCGAAGTCGGGCCACAGGGGGTCACCGTCAATGCGATCGCCCCCGGCTTTTTCGAAAGCGAGATGGTCGGCCACCTGACCGATGCCCAGCGCGCCCGCATCATCAACCGGACGCCGATGCGCGCCATGTGCACCACCCAGGACATCGTCGACAGCGCCCGTTTCCTGCTGTCGACGCGCGCCATCACCGGACAAACCCTCTCGGTCGATGGCGGCTTCTCCGCCTAACGCCCAGCCCCGTCGCTGGCCTCTCTGCTCAACCCCGATTTCAGGAACACCATGAACGAACACCAGCAGATCATCTACGACACCCTCCGTCGCGTTGCCGAAGAGGAAGGTCTACAACTCGGCACGATCACCGATTCCAGCGCGCTCATCGATAATCTCGGATTCCGTTCGCTGCATCTGGCCCGCATTCTCGCGATCCTGGAAATGCAGTTTTCCTTCGACCCGTTCGCGAGCGGCGATGTACCGATCACCGGCCTGCGTACGGTCGGCGATCTTTGCGCCGCCTACGAGCGCTGATCAAGTCGTTTTTTTGGAGGCAATCGGTTCCCGTGCCGACCACGTTGCGTGGCAGGCCCGGTGGTTTCCGTTGCAGCAGGATTCGGAATGGAAAAGCAGCACAGCGACATCGCAATCATCGGAATGGCCGGGAAATTTCCCGGCTCGGCCTCGACGCATGAATTCTGGACCAATCTGTGCGCCGGCCGCTCCGGTATCGTCGCACTTTCTGACGAAGAACTGTTGGCTAATGGCGTATCGGCCAAAGCGCTGGCCGATCCGGATTATGTGAAAGTAGCGCCGCTGCTCGCGGACTACGATTGCTTCGACGCGGAGTTTTTCTGGATTCCGCCGCGCGATGCGGAAATCATGGATCCGCAGCATCGGTTGTTGCTCGAATGCGCGTGGGCGACCATGGAGGATGCCGGCTATCCACCCGACACCCAGCCCGGCCGTGTCGGCGTATTCGCCGGATCCGGCGGTATCGTTTCCAGCCATCTGCTGTCGTGCACCGAGCACTACAACGATGTCGTCGGCAAGACCGGGGGAAGTTGGCATGTCGGCAACGACAAGGACTTCGTTCCGACGCGCTTGTCCTACAAACTGAATCTGCGCGGTCCCAGCGTCGCGGTGCAGACCGCATGCTCGACCTCGCTGGTTGCGGTACATCTGGCCTGCCAGAACATCCGCTTGGGCGAGTGCGAAATGGCCCTGGCCGGCGCGGTCGCCGTGCGAACGCCGCACATGGCGGGTTATGTGTACGAGAGCGGCAACATCCTTTCCGCCGACGGGCAGGTCCGCGCCTTCGATGCGGACGCGCGCGGCGTCGTATTCGGTAGCGGCGTCGGCATGGTCCTGCTCAAGCCCCTGCAACAGGCCCTGGCCGACGGCGATTGCATTCATGCCGTGATCAAGGGATCGGCCGTCAACAACGATGGCGGCCAGAAGATGAGTTTTTTGGCCACCAAGGTCGAGGGCCAACTCGACTGCATGCGCGCGGCGCTGGACAACGCCGGCGTGTCCGCCGACAGCCTCGGCTATATCGAGGCGCATGGCACCGGTACGGCGATGGGCGATCCGATCGAGACGCTCGCGCTCGGCCGGCTGTTCCGCAGCGAGACCGATCGCCGCCAGTTCTGCGCGATCGGATCGGTCAAGAACAACATCGGCCATCTCGATATCGCCGCCGGCATGGCGAGTCTGATAAAAGTCGCGTTGTGCTTGAAACATCAGCGCATTCCGCCGTGCGTCAATTTCGCCACGCCCAATCCCAAGATCGATTTCGAAAACAGCCCATTCCACGTCAATACCGATTCGATCGAATGGCCGCAGGCGGCCACGCCGCGACGTGCCGCGATCAACTGCCTCGGCATCGGCGGCACCAATGCCTTCATGGTGCTGGAAGAGCCACCGCAGCGGCCGCTGCCGCTGCGCTCGGCGGCAATGCCGCGCATCGTGGTGTTGTCGGCGAAGACCGAGGCCGCGCTCTGGCGCAAGGTCGCCGATCTCATCGCCTGGCTCTACTCAGGCAAGGGCGAACATTTCGACGATATCGCTTTTACGCTCGCCACGGGCCGCAGTCTGTTCGCGAATCGCTGCGTGCTGGTGGTGAACGATATCGGCGATCTGATCGCCAAGCTCGAGCGCCTGGACAGGCATCGGCGCGCACCGGATTGCTTCGTCGGCAGCGACGTCGACCGCTCCGGCAAAGCGACGCCGGGCCTCGACGAGTTCGCGAATTTCCTCGTGCAACAGATTCTCGGCGGTTTGCCTGCCGAAGACGTGCGCAGCAAGCTGCTCGCGCTCGCGGATCTGCATTGCCGCGGGGCGTCGGTGTCGCTGGATGCCTTGTTTTCGGGATCGGGAGCGCGGCGCATCGCGCTGCCCACGTATCCCTTCGAGAAAAAACGCTTTGCGATACCGGAGCGCCCCGAAATCGCGCGACCGGAACCGACCGCAGCGACGGCGTCGATCCTGCATCCCCTGCTGCATGCCAACGTGTCCGATGTCACAGGTCTGATCTTCACGTCCGAGTTCGACGGCGAGGAATTCTTCCTGCGCGACCATGTGGTGCTCGAACGCCGCGTGCTCCCCGGCGTGGCCTATATCGAGATGGTCCGCGCCGCCGCGGCGCTGGCGTTGCCGGGCGACCGGACGCGAACGCTCGACTTCCAGGATCACGCCTGGATCCATCCGGTGGTGGTCGACGATGCGTTCGCGCTGACGGTGGTGCTGCACGACAACGGCGAAGACGACGATGGCGGACGCTGGCTCGAATACGAGATTCTCTCCGAAGGCAGGGGCAGCGAAACGCCCCATGCCAGCGGAAGGGTCCGTTGCAGCGCCGACGCTTCCGCTGCCGACCCGGTGGACCTCGCCGCGGTCAACCGGGCGATCGTGGGCGCGAACCGCGATTGCGATGCCCTGTACGCGCGTTTCGAGGCGCTGGGTTTGCGCTATGGGCCGATGATGCAGGGTATCGCCGAGCTGCGCAGCGACGGCGACGAGGTGATCGCTCGCCTGCGGTTGCCGGGTGCGTCGGACGCGCGCTTCGGCCTACATCCCGCAATGATGGATGCGGCGATGCAGTGCACGGTCTGTCTGCTCGCGGGCCTGGATGGCGAAGTCGGCGCTGCGGTGATGCCGTTCGCCTTCGACGACATGATGGTCCACGGCGGTACTACCGACGATATGTGGGTCTGGGTCCGCCGCTCACCGGGCGCGCCCATCGCGGGGATGCCGTCGTTGGATATCGATCTGCTCGACGACCAGGGCCTGCCGCGGGTGAGCATCCGCGGGCTGATCTCGCGCACGGTTGCCGGCGCGCCCGGAGTCGCGTCGCCCGCAGTCGCGTCGACGCGCGCCGTCGGGGTTGCGCCCGCGCTCTCGAAGCCGGCCGTGATCGCTGCATCCAAGCCTGCCCTGCGCGCGCTGGTCCCGATCTGGAATCCGGTCCGCTTCGGACGCGACGCGGTGACGCCAGCGCCGGGCGAACGCTGCCTGCTGCTCGGCGGAGACGAGGCGCTGGCCGCCTGGCTGCGTGCGGCGCCTATCGAGCTGCGACATGAGTCGATCGTCGCCGGCGATTCGGTCGAACGGATCGAGCGCCTGCTGTCCGATGGCGAATTCGACCATCTGCTGTGGTTCGCCCCCGAGGCGGACGTCGGCGACCACGACGCGATCGTCTCCAGCCAGGAGGCGGGCGTGCTCTCGTTGTTCCGCATCCTCAAGTCCCTGAGTCGGCTCGACTGGTTCGAGCGCGAACTCAAGTTCACGGTCGTCACCCGCCGCGCGCTGCAGGTCTTCGACGACGAATCGGTGTCGCCGCATCATGCCAGCGTGCACGGCATGGTCGGCAGCGTCGCCAAGGAGCTGCCGCTGTGGCGCTTCCGGCTGCTCGACATCGAATCGACCGCCGATCTCGACCCACGCGAAATCCTCGCCTTGCCCTGGGACGAGCAGGGCAGGGGCCTGGCGTTCCGCCGCGACGAATGGTTCCGCCAGGAACTCGCCGATGTCGGCCGCCTGTCGTTCCCGCGCGCCGCGTACCGGCAGAAGGGCGTCTACGTCGTGATCGGCGGCGCCGGCGGGCTCGGCGAAGTCTGGACGCGGCACATGGTCGCGCACTTCGACGCCGAGGTGATCTGGATCGGTCGCCGGCCGCAGGATGCCGCGATCGAAGCGAAGCTGGACGCGATGGGGGGCCTGGGCCGTCGTCCGCACTATGTCTCTGCGGACGCCACCGATGCGGCGGCGCTGACGGCGGCAGTCGCGGCCATCCGCGAGCGCTTCCCGCGGATCGACGGCGTGGTCCATTCCGCGCTGGTCCTGAAGGATCAGACGGTGCGCGCGATGGACGAGGCCGTCTTTCGCGAGAGTCTCTCGGCCAAGGTCGACGTCAGCGTCGGCATCGAGCGCGCTTTCGCCGGCCTGGATCTCGATTTCATGCTGTTCTTCTCGTCGGTGGCGTCGTTCCACCGCGACGCCGGCCAGTCGAACTACTGCGCCGGCTGTACCTTCAAGGACAGCTTCGCGCAGGCCATGCGCGCACGTCATCCGTATCCGGTCAAGATCGTCAACTGGGCCTATTGGGGCAGCGTCGGCGTCGTCACCGACGCGTTCTATCGCAAGCGCATGGAAAGCATGGGGATCGGCTCGATCGAGCCGGACGAAGCCATGCGGGCGCTGGAAGCCTTCGTCGCCTCGGACATGGATCAGGTGGCGTTGATCAAGGTGATTTCCCAGCGCGCGCTCGACGACCTGTGGGTGTCGGAAGAGGTCCGCTATTACCGGGATCACGACGCATCGGTCGGGTACGGCGGTGAAGCGGTGATCGCATCGTGAAACGGAAGCACATGAACGCATTGTCGCGCGCGCGCGAACCGGGCGAACTCCCACACCTGCTGCAGCCGCGATCGATGAAGTCGGTGGCGATGCAGTCGGTGAGTATTTCCCTGCTAGCCCTCGGGGTGGCCTTCGGCGCGTGTGCGCAGACGCCGGAGACGGGGCCTGCACCCGATCCGGACAGCGATTTGCTCGAAGGCGTCCTCTTCGACTCACCCACGGAGACGACGCCGACGGCACCGGCCGCGAGCGGGGACGAGACTCCGGCTGGATCGCCGCCGGAGCAGGGCGCCGACACGACCATCGATTTCGACGCCCTCGAAATCGACATCGATCCGGACATGGACGACGATCAGGACAATGCCCAGGGCGCACCGGCACCTCCTGCCGATGGCGAGCTTTCGCTGGATGGTCCGGATCTTGGTGGTCCCGATCTTGGTGATCCCGCTCTTCTTGATCCCGATCTTGTTGGTCAGGAGCCCGACGGGCCGGTATCCGCCACTGGGGACGGCGAGGATCCGACCGCGCCCACGGCGGACGACGACAGCATGGTCGACGACAGCAAGCTCGCGGCCTGGCTGGAGCCGCTGCGCATCAGCCTCAAGCATGAAACCTCGTACAAGTTCGCCTCGCCGAAGCGCGTGGTGAACAATCGGTCGTCCGTCCGGCTGGAATATTCCAAGCCCCTGACCAGCAATCTGTTTCTGCGCCTGGATACGAAGCTCAATCTGCACTGGGGCAACGACCACCGCGCCAAGGCCAAGGACGAGAATCCGTTTCGTGAACTGGTCACCCGCGAAGCCTACCTGCAGAGCAGTTTCGGCAACACCAGCTTCCGGCTCGGCTACCAGATCCTGCCGTGGGGCGTTTCGGAGGGTGGCGCGATCACCGACGAAGTGAGTCCCCGCAACAGCGCCGAGTTCTTCTTCGTCTCGCTGGAAGAGTCTCGCGTCGGTCAGCCGATGCTCGCCATGGACCACTTCGGCGACTCCGGCCAGTGGACCGCGTTCTTCGTGCCGCGTCCCGGTTACAACAAATATCCGGACCGCGGGTCCGAGTACGACATCCCCGGCGCCTTCGACAGGAACGCGCCGGACGACGACTGGAACAACGCAGGCACCTACGAATTCGGTGCGCGGTGGAAGCGGTCGTTCGGCAAGAGCGACATCAGTCTGATTGCGGCGCGACTGATCGACAACGATTATCTGGTGCGCCAGCAACGCTTGCAGATGTACGGTCTGACCGCGAATATCGCGATCGACAACCTGCTGCTGCGCGCGGAAGTGGCGCTGAAACTGCCGCGCGCGTTCTTCGCGCTTCCGGCCGGCAGCAGCGATCTGTCGATCGTCGAGAGCGACCAGTTCGACTCGAGCTTCGGCTTCGATTACTCGCCTGGCGGCCGGGCGCTCAGCTACAGCGCCGAAGTTACATGGAGCCGGTTGCTGGATTGGCAAGACAGCATCGTTGGCCGCGAACGAAACGAATATTCGTTGGTCGGCTCGGTCAGCAACCGCTTCTTCAATGACGACCTGACCCTGATTTGGCTCAGCATTTATACCAGGCCGTACACCAGCTTCCAGCACAAGTTCCTCAGTTCCTACCTCATCGACGACAACTCCACGGTCTATTTCGAATTGTTCTATCCTGACGAACGGGACGAACGCAGTGGAACCTGGCCGTATCGCGACCAGAAGCAGTTTGTCATCCGATATCAATATCAATTCTAGCGACCGCGAGATGGACCACGCCATGCAGATGCCCGTTGAAGATGTATCGAAGAAAATCCTGTCGAAGCAGATCGACAAACAGGACGCCATGCGCCTGTTCCAGTCGCTGGACAAGGAGTCGCAGTTGCAGGTGCTGGCGATCGTTCGCCGTGCGGACGGCGTCGCGCCGGCGCACGACGGCAAGGGCGCGGCGCGGGCCCTGAAAACGCTCGACCAGCGCGACCTCACCGACGAGCACCGCGCCTGGATCGCGGATCTCGTCGAGAAGTACGACCGCTTCGTGCCGAAGTCCAAGGCCAACGTTCTCGAACACCAGGCCCACTTCGTCGACCAGCGTCGCGCCTTCCACCTGATCAAGGATCTGAAGAAGCTCCACTTCCAGATCACCTACACCAAGGCCGAGGGCGCCTACGTCCACGACGCCGACGGCAACAGGTACATCGACATCTCCGGCGACATGGGCGTGAACCTGTTCGGGCACCGCGCACCCTTCCTGATCGACGCGGTCAAGCACAGTTTGGACCAGGGCATCCCGCTGGTCGGCTATTCCGACATGATCTTCCGGGCCTGCAAGTTGTTCTGCGAGATCACCGGCCACGAACGCGCGCTGTTCACGCAATCGGGCACCGAGGCGGTGATGTTCGCGGTACGTATCGCGCGCGCGGCGACCGGCCGCAAGAAGATCGTTCTTTTCGACGGCGCCTATCACGGCCTCTCGGATGCGGTGGCGGCCACCAGGGATCTCGGCGGCAACAGCTTCCCGATGGCGCCGGGCATCCTGCAGGAATTCGCCGACCAGATCATCGTGCTGGACTACGGCGACATGGCGTCGCTCGACGCGATCGAGCAGCGCGCCGGCGAGATCGCCACCGTGCTGGTCGAGCCGGTGCAATCGCGCCATCCTTACAAGAAGCCGGTGGAATTCCTCAAGGCGCTTCGCCAGCTGACGATCGAGAAGAACATCCCGCTGATCTTCGACGAGATGATCACCGGCTTCCGCGTCTGCCCGAAGGGCGCGCAGGGCCGCTTCGGGATCCAGGCCGACATGGCCACCTACGGCAAGGTTCCCGGCGGCGGCCTGCCCACGGGCGTCATCGCCGGTGCGGCGAAATACATGGACCTGATCGATGGCGGCACCTGGCGGTTCGACGACGACAGCATGCCGAGCTCCAAGCGCACGGGCATGGCTGGTACCCATTCGCAGAACCCGCTGAAGATCGCCGCCGCTCTGGCCGTACTGGGAGAAATCAAAAAGAGCTGCGGCGATGGCGCGCAGTCGTGCGATAACTGCACCTGCTTCCAGCGCACCCTCAACGAAAAAACCACGCGGCTGGCCGACACGCTGAATGCGTTCTTCCGCGAAGAGCGCCTGCCGGTGATCATCGACACCTTCGGTTCGTTGTTCCGCTTCCGCTTCGTCGACAGCTACTGGGGCGTGACCGAAGCGCTGTTCTTCATCCTGCTGCGCATGGAAGGCGTGGAGACCAACATCCAGGGCAACTGCTTCCTGACCACGGCCCACACCGACGCCGACATCGAGGCGGTGATCGCCGGCGTGAAGGTGAGCATGTCGATGCTGAAGCGCAGCGGGTTCTTCCGCGAACCCGATGAGGAACAGCTGCAGGACGCCGCACCGCTGCCCGAAGCCACGGCATTCGCGCCTTCGCAGTCCGGCAATGCGTCGCCCCGTAACGAAATGGAGCGCCTGAAGGCGCTGCTCGCCGCCGACCTCGCGTTGGCAGAAGAATCAGGGAACTTGAGATGAGCGCTGTGGCGGAACCGATATTGCTGGACACGATCGCGAGAACGGTCGCGTCCACCCTGAAAATCCCGGTCGATCGGCTGGACGTCGACGCCGACTTCGATTCTTTCGGCATGGATTCGATCATCGCGATCGAGTTGATGACGAACCTGAGCAAACAGCTCAAGGTGTCGATCACGCCGGCGCAGCTGACGTCGGTCAACTCGATCAGAGAACTGGCCGGCATCATCGGCGGTTCGATGAACGAGGCCCCGGCCGCGCCGGCGCCAAAGGCATCGCCGGCCGCCGTCGCACAGCCGGCCCCCGCGGCCGCGGCCAAGGCATCGACGGGACCAGCCGGAGGGGGCGCTGCCCCGCGCCGCCGTGCGGAGGTGCAGCGGCAACCGCGCACCGACGGGGCGGGCGGCCTCGGGCGCATGCTGGCCTTCGTCCGCGACGAATACGGCCTGGACCTGCACGGCGAGCGCTTCACATCGAAGCAGGCGCTGATCGAGTATTTGCTGGAGCACCACGCCGACGCACTTTCGCATTACTACGGTCTGTCCGCCGACGAGCGCAGCGCCGAGCTCGCCGAAGTGCAGGAAGTTCAAGCGGTCGCGCTGCCGACCGGCAACCTCGGGATCGCGGTCGTCGGCATGGCCTGCACCTTCGCGGATGCCGATACACCGGAAGCGCTGTGGCACAACCTGATGGAACAGCGCTCGTTGATCGCGCCGCTGAGGGGGACCCGCTGGGGCGCTGCCGACGTCGACGCCGCGCCGCGCTGGGGCGCGCTGATCGAAGAGGTCGATCGCTTCGACCCCGCCTTCTTCGGCCTGAGCGAAGACGAAGCCCGCTTGTGCGACCCGCAGGAACGCCTGGTGACGCAGGCGCTTTACCACGCGCTGCAGAACGCCGGCCTGCGCGCGGACATGCTGCGCGGTACGCGCACGGGACTTTTCATCGGTTATGAATACGCAGAATACGAGCATCACCTGCGTCGCAATCTGCACCGCATCCCGAGCGCTCCGGCGCTCAGCTCGTCCAGCCCGATCTACTACCTCGCCAACCGCATCTCGTTCCTGTACGACTTCAAGGGCCCGAGCGAAGTGGTCAACGCCAGTTGCGCCTCGTCCGGGCTTGCGATCCACCGCGCCTGCCAATCGTTGGCGCAGGGCGAGTGCGACGTGGCCATCTGCGGCGGCGTGTCGCTCAATCTCTTCGAAGGCGACTACGCGGCGATCGCGCGCTACGGCCTGCTGTCGCCCGACGGCAGCTGCGGCGTGTTCGACGACGCCGCCAACGGCTTCACCCGCGGCGAAGGCGTCGGCCTGCTGGTGCTCACGCGGCTGGACGATGCCGAGCGCGACAACCGCCGCATCGTCGCCAAGGTCGTCGCGACCCACCAGAACAACCGCGGCCGCGCCAGCTTCATCTCCGAGATCAAGCACGAAGGCATCACCCAGCTGATCGCCGGATGCTACGAGAAGCACGGCATCGCGCCGAACTCGGTCCGCTACATCGAAGTCGACGGCTACGCCACCAAGTGGGGCGATTCCTTCGAGTTCGAAGGCATCAAGAACGCATTCGGTGCGCCGACCGCGGGCGAGAAGCATTGTGCGCTCGGCAGCATCAAGGGCAACATCGGCCATGTCGAGCCGGCCAGCGGCGTGGCCAGCGCGATCAAGGTCGCGCTGTCGCTGTACCACAAGCAGTTCCCCGCCACGATCACCAAAAAGAAGCTCAACAGCTTCATCGATATCGAATCCAAGGCGCATCCGCTGTATATCGCCGACCACCCGTTGCCGTTCGACACGCTGCGCCGCGGCGACGAACCGATCCGCGCGGGCGTGAACTCCTTCTCCGACAGCGGCGTGAACGTGCACCTGCTGTTCGAGGAATACCGTACCGACCACGGCGTCGCGCGCGCGGAGCAGGGCGGCCGCCAGTTGTTCGTCTTCTCGGCACGGACGCGCGAATCCCTGCAGGAGTCGTTGGCGCTGACCCGCGATTCGCTGCAGGAATCGTCGGCCCTTCACGGCAGCCGATCCGCACCGATGCTGGAGGACATGGCCTACACCATGCAACTGGCGACCGTACCGATGGAGCATCGGCTCGCGATCGTCGCCGCCAGCCACAAGGAACTGATCGAAGCCTTGGCGCGTGCAGCCAAGCTCGTGGCCGCCAACAAGCCGGCGGACGGCAACGGTCCGATCTTCATCGGCGGCCCGCAGGAGCGCGAAAACGCACGCGTCTTCGATGTGATCAAGTCGCAGATCGGCGAGGACAAGCTGCTCGAAAATCTGCGCGAAGGCATGCTGAAGGACATCGCGCTGCTGTGGGTCGGCGGCATCGACATGCCCTGGGAGCGTCATTGGCGCGAGGTGGTACTGACGCGTCGTCGCAACGCGCAAGCGCCGCCGCAGCTGGTCGACATTGCGCCGTACCCGTTCGCCAAGAACCGCTACTGGCTGGATTTCGACGACGCCGATGCGCCGTCGCGCGTGGAAATCCCCACCGTCGCCAGGCCGCAGAAAGCAAAGAGCGAGCACGATGACGGTGCTGCGAACGAGGCCGCGCGCGAATGGCGCTTCGTCGATACGCTCGCCGACGGCGAGCGAGCGGAAGCGCTCGATGCCGAGGACAAGATCGCGCTGTTCCTCGCACAGGAAACCTCCGCACTGCTGCGCATGCCGCGCGCGGACATCGACGTCGGCCAGAGCTTCATCGATCTGGGCTTCGATTCGATCGGAATGGCCTCGTTGATCCAGAAAATCATCGACCTGCTCGACGAGAACCTCTCCCCGAGCATCGTGTTCAACTACCCCGACATCGGCAGCATCGGTCGCCATCTGGTCGAAAGCTATCGACCCAAGATCGATCGCATCCACGTCGTCGGCGCATCCGTCCCGTCCTCGGCCGCCTCGCGTGCGAAGCAGCCGCAGCAGCAGACGACCGTACCGAAAAACGATCTCGAAACATGGTTCGTGAGCCGGGACTCGTTCTCCGACAATATTCTCGTGAAGATGCAGGTCAAAGCCTCTGGAACGCCGGTGTTCGCGGTTCCGGGGTCGGACGGCAGCGTCATGTCGCTCCAGACCTTGAGCCGTGCGATGGCCGGCATCCGACCGATGTTCGCGTTCCAGGGGGTTGGCCTGGATGGCAAGCGTGAACCCCTCGATTCAATACAAGCGATGGCCGAAACCAACATCGCCGCCCTCGCGACATTGCGGGACTGCAACAATCTGAGCCTGCTCGGCTATTCCAATGGCGCGGTCGTCGCCTTCGAAATGGCGCACCAACTGATGAAGAACAAGGTCGCGATCGAGCGCCTGGTGCTGGTGGATGGCCGCTGCCCGGCGTCGACCGTCCGCACCATCACGGATGAGATCGCCGTGGCATTTACCGATCTGATCAACGAGCTCGGCGGCAGGTGGCCGCTGGATGTCGAAGAATTCCGTGGAGTACCCGAGGACCGGCGCGCCGAATATCTCCTCGAACTCGTCCGGCGCAACGGATTCTGGATGCCCAAGGAGCTTTTCATGCGCGCTTACCGGCTTTCGCTGGCCAGCGAGGATGCCTGCCGCAGCTATCGCGTGAAAAAGCTGCCGAAAGCCTGCGAAACGGTGATCATACGCGCGACGCGAAACAACGGCGACCAGTCGCCGGCATTGGGCTGGGACAAGTTCCTGCCCAAGCCCCCGATCTGCATCGATATCGACGCGGACCATCTGTCCGTCGTCGGCAAGGATGGCAGTGCGGTGATCGCAGGAATCTTCAAATGAACCGCCGGCATGGCGCGACCGATGGCACGGGCCGGGCCCGCGACGCATCGCCGCATCGAATCCCCAACCAGGCTGTCTTTGCAGGGGCGTCGAACCTCCGCCCGGCATTCACCATGACCAACAGGAATTGCATTCATGTCCGTTAGAGAGCGAATCGTAAGTCGATTATCCGAGCACTTCGAAAACATTCCGGACGCGTTGCGCAAGAGACGCCTGCTGGTCGGCATTGCTTTCCTCGCCTTGCTGGCCGCGAGCTTCTTCGGCATGAGCAAGCTGCGCATGGACGCGACCATCGAGGGATGGTTCGACAAGGAAGACCCGACGCTGGTCGCGTTCCATCGCTACCACGCGCAGTTCGGCAGCGAGGACGGCGTCTATATCGTCTACAAGCCGAAGGATGGCGACGTCTTCTCGCCGGCCTCTCTCGAGGCGGCCCGCGGAATCCAGGAGGATCTGATCAACTACAGATCCCGGTTGAAGGAAGGCGAGAAATCCGCGCTCGATCACATCGTCAAGGTCGACACCCTGGTGAACGCTGCGGTTCTGACGGTCGACGGGGACGTGCTGGCTTCCAGGGCGCTTGTCGGCGACACGGTGCCCACTTCGCCCGAAGCGCTCGCCGAGATCAAGGCGATCGCGGAAGCCGAGAAGCAGCTGCCGCTCCAGTTCTTCTCGCGCGATCACAAGTACGGCGGCATCCATATCGAAACCGATTTCGGCACGATCCCGGTCGACGCGGAGGAGATCAGCGATGAAACGGTTCTGTCGCTCGATCAGACCGCCTCGCCGGACGATGAAAAGCCGGTCGAGTTCAAGCCCACCGATCAGGCCGACTACGTGAAGCTGTTCGAAGAGATCAAGAAGATCCTCGAGAAGCCCGAGTACGCCAAGCAGTTCGACTACTACGCGCTCGGCAACACCGCGGCAGCCGAGCACGACGCGAAGATGGGAGAAGAGATGGGCATTCTCTACGTCGCCGCGTTCGCGATCATCGCGGTACTGCTGTGCTTCCTGTTCCGTTCCGTCTCGGCCGTGGTGTGGTCGATGCTGATGGTCATCCTCAGCACGATGTTCACGTTTGGCGCCGCCGGATTGCTCGGTCTCACCCTCAACCCTTTCGTGATCCTCATCCTGCTGCTGATCCTCACGGTCGGTGTCGCCGATTCGGTGCACGCGCTGACCGGCTACACCCACCTGCGTACCTCCGGCATCGACCATCAGAATGCACTGCGCCGCACCTACAAATTTGCCGGCGTGGCGCTGCTGCTGACCGGCTTGACCAACATGACCGGCACGATGGCGCTGAACATCACGCCGGTCGTTCCGATCCAGAACTTCGCGATCATGTCGACTCTCGGCATCCTGTTCGCTTTGCTGCTGACCTTCTACCTGTTGCCGCTGCTGATCGACTTCTGGCCGACGGTGTCGAAAAAGAAGGTGATCGTCGCCACGGCGGAGAAAAAGCGGTTCCTGGATGTGCTGCCGCCGCTCCGGTCGGCCTTGGACAAGGTCGTCCCACTTGTCGAGAAGCGTCCGGTCGCGTTCATCATTCCCTTTTTGCTGGTGCTCGTGGCCTCCATCTACGGCGCGACCCAGATGAAGATCGACACGCAGATCCTGGACCAGTATCCGGAGGACTCGACGTTCACGCAGAGCGTGAAGGTCGCCGACGAGCACATGATGGGCGCCTACACCATGGTGCTGTACCTCGATTTCAAGGAGGACTTCGCCCTGCAGGATCCGGACGTGCTGAAGGCGATGGACGCGCTGCAGAAGAAGTTCGAGAGCAAGTACAAGAAGTACGTGGTGACGACCAACTCCATCGCCTATGTGGCGAAGGACGCCAACCGGAAACTCAACGGCAACGCACCGGAATACGACCGGATCCCCGACACGCGCGAAACGCTGTCGCAGACGCTGTTCCTGTTCAACAACGCCAACCCGAGCGAGCGCCAGCGCCTGGTCGACGACAGCTACCGCAAGGCGAACATCAAGATTTCGCTGCACAGCTACGGGTCGTACGAGTACCAGGAAGTCTTTCAACAGATGCGCGTCGACATCGACGGGATGATGGCGGAGCTGAAGTCGAAATACCCCAAAACCGAGGTGTCCATCACCGGCATCTTCGCGCTGGCCATGCAGGCGGCCCAGTACATCACCGAAAATCAGGCCATCACGTTCGGTATCGCTCTGGTGGCGGTGAGCGTGATCCTGCTGCTGGTGTTCGGTTCGTTCAAGGTCGGATTGATCGCGTTGATTCCCAACCTGATCCCTGCGCTGCTCACCCTGGGGTTGCTCGGGATCACCGGAGTTCCCCTTGATTTCTTCACGATGATGCTCGCGCCGATCGTCATCGGCATCTCTGTCGACGACACCGTCCACTTCATTTCGAACTACCAGCTGCAACTGGCCAAGGACAACGACGTCAACGCCGCGCTGCGGCGGACCATGACCGAAGCTGGACCGGGCGTGGTGTTCACCTCGCTGATCCTGGGCCTGGGCTTCGGCACGATGGCGATCGCCTCCGGGGCGGGCATGTCCAACTTGGGCAAGTTCGGCGCGCTGGCGATCTTCATGGGTCTGCTCAACGACCTGTTCCTGCTGCCCGCCCTGTTGTTGACATTCAAACCGAAGTTCAAAAAGGAGACCGTTGGATGAAAACCACCTACCGTATTTTCCTCGCGGCGCTGTTCCTGGCCGCCCCGACGGTATCGCTCGCGCAGAACGCCCGCGAGATCATGATCAAGGTGGACGATGCGACGAATCACAGCTATTCGTCTTCGGTCCGCCAGATGAAGTACTCGACCTGTCGCTACAAGGTCAGCGGCGGAAAGCTGTCCTGCGCCGAGAAGCCGCGCATCGTGATCTTCGAGTCGTTCGGCAAGACCCGTCGACCCCCGGGACTGCGCGAGCTCGAATACAAGGCGCTCGACGTCATCATCCAGCCGATCAGCGACAAGAACACGGCGATGTTGTCGTGGGGATACGCCGAAGACGAAAAGGCTTCGGATTTCTGGGTCTATCTGCCCGTGTTGAGCAAGGTCAAGCGCATCGTGTCCGTCGCCGACAGCGGCGAGAGCGGAGCCGTGTTCGGTTCGGAACTGTCGGCCGAAGACGCGGACGTCAGGAAGGTGGGGGATTACACGTACAAGATGCTCGGCGAGGACACCTATCGCGGCCGCGCGGTCTGGAAGATCGAGTTGACCCCGACGGCCAGCCGCCGCAAGCGTTCCTTCTACGGCCGCATCGTGTCCTACGTCGACAAGGAGCGCTTCCTCGTGCTGAAGGAAGATCTCTACGATCGTAGCGGCAGGCATTACAAGCAGTTGTCGGTGTTGAATGTGAAACAGTTTGGCAAGGTCTGGGTGGTCACGGATGCCATGATGAACAACCTTACCAAACGCCGGCTCACCACCTGGGAGCATCCGGGCCTCGTGCTCAACGTCGACATCGACGAAGAGTTCCTGAGCCAGCGCTCGCTGACCGACTTCGCCTATCGCGAGCGTCATATGCAGCTCTACCGCAAGTATCTGGCCCAGGGGAAGAGTGGGACGCTGCAGGCACCGCTCAAGCCATGACCTCGTCCGGGGACGGCGAAATCTACGACTGTATCGTGGTCGGCTCCGGCACCGCCGGAGCCGTCATCGCGCGCGAACTCAGTGGTCGTGGGCAAAAGGTACTGATCCTTGAGCGGGGGAAATATTTTCCGCTCAAGGAGACGGTATGGACGCTCGCGTCGATGTTCAGCGAGGTCCGTGTAGCCGAGGAGCTCAAGGACGCCAAGGTGCACGCCGCAGGCGGATCGAGCGCGATGTATCTGGCGGTGATGGACGAACCGCCGATCGATGCCTATCGCGCGGTCGGGATCGACCTGCAGCCCGCCTACGATGCGATCCGGCTGCAGGTTCCGCTCGCCGAGATGCCCGACGCGCTCATGAGCCCGCAGTCGCACAGGATGCGGGAAGGCGCCATCGCGGCCGGTTACGATGGCTGGAAGAAGAAGCTGATGCTGATCGACCAGTCGAAGTGCAGCGGTGTCTACTCGTACGACGCCAAGTGGAAGGCGCTGACCTTCGTCGACGAAGCCGTGCGCCAAGGTGCGGTGCTCAAATGCCGGGCGCTCACGGAACGGGTATTGATCGAGAACGGGCGCGCGGTCGGCGTGGAATGCCGACTCAGCGAAGGCGCGTTCGGCAGCCGTACCGTCCAGTTCCGGGCGGAGCGGGTCGTGGTCTGCGCTGGCTCGCTGGCGACGCCGCTGCTGCTGCGCGGCAGCGGGCTGCAGCATGTCGCTGCCGGCGGCTATTACATCGATCCCAGCTTTACGCTGTTCGGGCGCGTGCCGGGCCTTCGCGGCGTCGACAGTTTCTGCGGCACGATGGAAATGACGCTCGAAGAGGGCATCGTTCTGAAGGACGCGAATGTCCACAAGCTGCCGTTCCGCATGTTCATGCTGCAGTACATGCAAATTGCGCGGATGTTCGCGTATCCCGAGCACCTCGGAATCACGGTGATGGCCCACGACGAAGTCGGCGGCGGCCTCTCCGCCGATGGTCGCTACCACAAGACGCTCGATGCCGCGGTTTTCGACAAGCTCGCGCGCGGCGAGCAGGCGGCGCGCGCGATCCTCGAACGCGCCGGTGCCGGCGACATATTCAAGGCGCCGATGTTTTCCGGCGGCGCCCTCGGTACGCTGCGTGTAGGCAGCGATGTCGACGCGAGACTCGAAACCAGCGTGCGCGATCTCTACGTCTGCGACGGCTCGCTCATCCCGGAGAACGGACGGGTCGCGCCGACACTCACGCTGCTTTGCCTGGCGAAGTATCTCGCCGACATCCTCACCCAAACCCGGAACGCGCCCGCCGAAACGGAAGGCGTTCTGGCCTGACCGCCGCCCCCCGCGAGCGGCGCTCGTGTTCCATCACCCAGCCCATTGCAACGACAGGAAGACAACATGACAGAAGTATCGAATAGCGCGGCCACGGACAAGGCCGCCGTGCCCAAGAAAATCAAGGATCCGCTCTGGAAGAGGCTCTACTTCGCCTTCAGCCTGGTCGTGATGGCTGTGCTCGTCGCGCATTTCACGTGGGTGGCTTCCGGTTCGGCCGAATGGAAACTCGCCAAGGACGAGGATGGCATCAAGGTCTACTTGTTGAAAGCCCCGGGCGACCCGCTCATGAAGGCGCGAACGGTGATGGAGGGCGACTACACCTTGACCCAATTGACCTCGCAGCATATTTTCGTCGGCGACACGCTGCAGGTTTGCAAAGAATGGATTCCCGGATGCAAGGATATGACCCGCATCAAGGACTTCGATCCGGTGCTGGGCGGCTACGACAAGGACATGTGGCGCGTGGAGCTCCCCGGACCGTTCGCCGATCGCGAGCTGTTGATCACCACAATGTTCGAGCAGGACAAGAAGACCAAGGAGGTCGTGCTGGATGTGGTGTCCATCCCGAACGCCTTGCCGCATACGCCCGGTGTGGTGCGCGTGGAGCGGATGCACAACCGCTGGGTGTACACGCCGAAGGCCAACGGCAAGGTGGAAGTGTCGCTGATTCAGGACGTCGATCTGCCAGGCGTCGGCTTCTTTCCGTATTTCCTGCTGAACGTGACCCTTGTCGATGAGAGCCACAAGTTCTTCGCGACCACGTTGCGCAAGACCTTGAAGGAACCCCGGTTCGTCAATGCCAAGCTGGAGTTCATTGACGACATCCGCTGAGCGGATTCCCGCACGTATCTCGGCAGGGTATTACCGATCGCTCCGTCGACCTGTTGCGTGCATGCCGGGCACAAGGCCGAACCGGCCTTGTGCCCGGCGCGTGCGCGTCAGGATGCGGTCCTGTGCGTGGAAGCGGGTTTGGAACGAGAGCCGCCGGCAGGTGTACGTGCGCGCAAGGGAGCAGGCGCTGCACGCGCGTTCACCGATGCAGGGCCGGATTGAGTGGAGTTGGCAGCAGCCTTGCTTTATCGCGCCTGTGTGAGCGAACGCATCGGTGATGCTCCGCTCGGGTTGCGGTCAGACAACGGCAGCGCGATGAAAGATTCGTTGATGTCGGCGCGGATGCAGCGTCTCGGGCTGGTGGTGCCATGGTTCAGTCGGCCCCGGATCAACAACGACAACGCTTACGCGAAATCGCTATGCCGAACAGCCAACGACTGCCCGATATGGCCGGAACGACCATTCGAGACATTGGAGCAGGCGCGGCAAGGTTGCCGATTTTGCCCGGCGGTACAACCACACATAATTGTCACAGTGGTCTGAACTACGTGACGCCAGCGGAGCGCCACGAAAGCTAAGGCAATGCCGTGCTATTGCAAAGGCATAACCTGTCGAGCAGGCGCGATGCCCAAAGCCCCGACGATATACAGGCAAGACCCGGCTCAACCCCGCGCACGGTCGTTCATTTCAATCCCGAACTAGCGCAGACAGAGTACAGAAACGAGCGGCATAATGGATCGAGCGACGCGACAACTATCTTGAAACCTGACGGATTCTGTCCGGTGCAAAGTCGGGGCGTGGAGTGATGCGGACCCGTCGACTGCGGGCGTTGCCCGACGTCGACGAGGTCCTCGCCCTTGGCGACCAGTCGGGCACGTGGTTACACGCTGACCGGGATATCCGTCGCGCCGCGCAGGTTGATCCGGCCGTTCCAGACCACAGGACCGGACAACGCCAGTCCGGGGAACCTCGTGACCAGCCGGCTGATCGCCACCCGGCCTTCCAGCCGGCCGAGCGCAGAGCCCAGGCAGTGGTGCGCGCCGGCGCCGAACGATACGTGCTGGCGGGCCTGTTCGCGATCGAGCCGCAGTACGTCGGCGTCCGGACCGAACATCCGCTCGTCCCGATTGGCCGCGCCGAGGCAAGCGATCATCATCGCGCCGGCCGGGATCTCACGGCCACCGATCTGGTACGGGGCGAGAGTGATCCGGCGGGTCTGATGGATGGGGCTGTCGTAGCGGAGGAACTCTTCGACGGCGTTGCCGATCAGGTCCGGGTTCGACCGCAGCAGCGCATGTTGATCGGGGTGGCGCAGCAGCGCGGTGACACCGTTGCCGATCAGGTTGACGGTCGTATGGTGGCCGGCGACGTAAAGCAGCAGGACCTGGGCCACCAGCTCGTCGTTGGTGAGCAAGTCACCGTGATGCTCTGCCTGGATGAGCGCGGTCAGCAGGTCGTCTGCCGGGTTGTTCCGCTTCCACGCGATGACCTCTTTCATCATGCCGGACAGTTCGACCTCGGCCCTGACGATCGCCTTGATCACTTCAGGATCGCCGACGGGTTCCAGCGCGACGACCAGCGTCTCGGTCAACTCGAGCAGTCGCTTGTGATCTGTCTCCGGCATGCCGAGCATCGCCGAGATCGTCTCGAACGGCAGCGGGAATGCGAGTGCATCGATCAGGTTGACAGAACCGGCATCGGCGATGCGGTCCAGCGACTCGTCGACCAGTTTGGTCACCATCGGCTCCAGCGCGGCGATCGAGCGCGGCGTGAATACCTTGCCCACCAACGACCGCAGTCGGGTGTGGTCCGGCGGGTCGCTGTCCATCATGGTCACCAGCTTGACGGGTGCGTCGCCGATGAGTTGCTCGAACTGCTCGCGCATCGGGCCGTCGGCGAGATTGTGATCCGCCACGGACAGTCGGGCGTCGCGGAGCACCGTGGAGACGTCGGCATGCTGGGACACGAACCAGAACCCCATCGGGTGCTCCTGCACCGGGTGGGTGTCGCGCAGCGTCCGGTAGTGCTCGTACGGGTTCTCGTCAAACCCCGGTGTGAACGGGTTGAAAAGTTCCGGAGTCGTTCCGGTTTCCTGGGTGGTCTCGGTTTCCTGGATCGCCTCGGTCATGATGTGGTTCCTTCCGTTTCGGTAATGGTGTGGTTCGGCTGGTTGCCGGCGGCATTTTGGTGAGTCGGGCCGAGCATATTGTATAGCCTGCGCATGTCAACCGCGTGGCGGCGAAATTCCCGCGGGCAGGCGCTTGCCTGCCCGCGGGACTGCGTACGCGCTATCGCCATCGGCCCGCCATGAGTCCGACCGCGCCAGTGGAGTGCTTCTGAATCAACGAACCATCGGAAGTGCGGGAGCGGGCGGTTCGGATGCTGCTCACGCACCAGAACGAGTATCGCTCACAGTGGGCTGCGATCGGTTCGATCGCGGCGAACCCATCACAGCGACCGTGGGGTGTGGTACGTATCGATCCGCTACAGCGAGCGGTTAGCGGATGCAAAGGTCGCGCCGCTCCATGCGCAGCCATACTGCCTATGCCGCATCCAGATAACGGTCGAAGCACATCGCAATGCGACGCAGCAGCAGCCTGCCGCGGGACGTGACCGAAACGCGTTGCGGATCCGTCTTCACCAGTCCATCCGCTTCCAGCGGCGTCAGGCGCTGCAGGGCATCGGCGAAATAGTGCGGGAAATCGATGTGATGGCAGCGGGCGATGACATCGATCCGCACTTCGCCCTGGCACATGATCGACTGGATGATGTCGGCGCGCAGCAGATCGTCATCGTCCAGACGCACGCCGCGCGCCACAGGCAGGTGCCCGGCATCCAGCGCAGATTCCCATGCGCCGATGTCGCGCGCGTTCTGGCTGAAGGTATCGCCGATATGGCTGATGGCACTGACGCCCAGCCCCAACAGATCGCTCTCGGCGTGCGTGGTATAGCCCATGAAATTGCGATGCAGGCGACCCTGCGCCCGGGCGATGGACAGGGCGTCGCCGGGCAGCGCGAAGTGATCCATGCCGATGTACTCGTAGCCGGCCGCGGTCAGCGTCTGGATGGCCTGCCACAGCAGTTGCAGCCGCGATTCGGCGTCGGGAAGGTCGGCGGCTTCGATGCGCTGCTGGGCCTTGAACATGGTCGGCAGATGCGCGTAGCCGTACAGCGCGATCCGGTCGGGCCGCATCCCGATCACCGTGTCCAGCGTGCGGCCGAAGCCCTCCGGCGTCTGCTTGGGCAAGCCATAGATCAGATCGATATTGATCGAGCGGAAACCATTGCTGCGGCAGGCCTGCACGATGGCGCCGGTTTCGTGCACGCTCTGGATGCGATTGACGGCGGCCTGCACGACCGGGTCGAAGTCCTGCACGCCGAGGCTGGCGCGGTTGAAGCCCGCGTGTGCGAGTGTGCCGATGTTCTCGACGGCGACCGTGCGCGGGTCCAGTTCGATGGAGATGTCGCGATCCTCGCGCGCCGAGAACCGGAATCGCCTTTGCAGCGTCGCGATCAAGCCGGTCAATTGCGCGGGCGACAGGAAGTTCGGGGTGCCGCCGCCGAAGTGGAGCTGGACGACTTCGCGGTCGTCGTCGAACAGCGGCGCGGTCAGTGCGATCTCGCGTTCCAGACAGGTTACGTAACGCGCGGCGCGGGTGATGACGCGGTTGCAGCCGCAGTAGAAGCACGGATCGGCGCAGAACGGCACGTGGACATACAGCGACAGCGGACGCGGGATCGGGTCGCCATTGCTGGCCAGAGCGGCCTCGCGCAGCTCCTTTTCGCCGAAACCCGCGTGGAAGTGCGGGGCGGTGGGATAGGAGGTGTAGCGCGGGCCGGGCAGGTCGTGGCGGCGCAACAGGTCTGCATCGATCGGGGGCGTGGGCATGCAGGCAGGGTAGGGCGGCCGGCGATCGTCGCCTTGACCCGGATCAAAAACGTCTGCGGCGCGCGTTTTCCGCCTCTGCGGGGGCAACGCTGCCATAATCGCGGCGATTCCACGTGGAGACCGTCATGCCGGCAGCGGGTGCAATACGGATCGCAGCACGGATCGCGCGGGGGCACGGCCATGACTGAGCCTAACGTTCTCGATCTGGGCCGATTGCGCCGCAGTTGCGGGCAGTGTTCGCTCCAGCAGCTATGCCTGCCGGCGGGCATCGGCGCCGAGGGTCTGATCCTGATCGATGCGCTGGTGCGCAACCGGCGCCCGGTGGCGCGGGGCGATCGGCTGTTCCGGGCCGGCGATGCGCTGCATTCGATCTACGTCGCGCGCACCGGCGGCTTCAAGACGATCGGCGTGAGCGCCGGCGGCGAGCCGCAGTTGATCGGCTTCCATCTGCCCGGCGAAATCGTCGGTCTTGATGCGCTGGGCGACGGCAGCCACCGCTGCGAGGCGGTGGCATTGGGCGATTCGGAGGTGTGCGAGGTGCCTTATGCGCGTCTTGGCGAGATCGCTGGGCAGGTGCCCGGGCTGCACTTGCAGTTGATGCGGGTGATCGGCGGCAGCATGGGCCGCGATCAGGACCACGTGGAAATTTTGATGCGCCGGCAGGCGGTGGAACGCATTGCGCTGTTCCTGCACGGCATCGGCGAACGCTACGCCCGCATCGGGCATTCGGCGCAGGTGTTCAAGCTGCCGATGAGCCGCGAGGACATCGCGCACTTCCTGGGGCTGGCGCTGGAAACGGTCAGCCGCGGCTTCACTCGGCTGCAGGAGGACGGCACGATCGCCGTGCAGGGGCGCCGGATCGAGATTGTGGACCCGGGCGCGATCGAACGGCTGGCGCACGGCGGCGAGGACGCGGCGCCGGCGCGCGCGCGTTCCTGAGGCCGCGGAACCTCAGCCGGTCGCCGCGAACGCGCTGCCGCAGCCGAGGGCTTTCAGGGCGCTATCCATCCCGGGATGCGACATCAGCCACGGCGCCGCGAGCGTGAGTACCCCGGCCATCAGCACGCATGCGCCTGCGGCATGACGCATCCCCGGGCGCTGTAGCCAGCTTCCGAGGCGTGCGCCGGACCAGGTCAGCGACACCATCAGCGGCAGCGTGCCCAGGCCGAACGCCAGCATCGTGGCCCCGCCCTGCAGGGCATCGGCCTGCAGCCACGCGGCGGCCAGCAGCGTCGTGCTCAACCCGCACGGCAGCCATGCCCACAGCATGCCCAGCGCGATGCGCTTGGCCGCCGAGTCCGCAGGCCCGAGCCGCCGCTGCAGCGGTTGGATCCGCCGCCATAGCGCCAGCGCCGGCCGCGGCAGCGCGCGCAGCTTGCCCTTGGTGTCGAGCAATCGCAGCGCGGCCAGCACCAGCACCAGGCCCACCGCGGCCCGCGACGCCACCACCAGACCATCGATGCGTGCCACGGTCAGCAGCCCGTCGCCCAGACCGCCGACCAGCGCGCCGGCCAGCACGTAACCGGCGATTCGGCCGCCGTTGGCCTGCAGCGCGGTGGACAGCCCGGGGCGTGCCGCGGTGGCGGAGAATCCTGCGGCGATGCCGCCGCACATCGCGGCGCAGTGCGCGCCGCCCATCAGGCCGCTGGTGAACGCGGCGCCCAGCAGCAGCCAGTCAGCGGCCATCGTCGCCCTCTTCCTGCAGCGCGCGCGGGCGCGGCGCCGGGCGATCGCTGTCGCGCAGGATGTCCAGCGGCGGGGTGTCCAGATCGTCGAACTGCCCCTGGCGGACCGCCCACCAGAACGCGCCGATGGCGATCCCCAGCAACACCAGACTCACCGGCACCAGGATCAGCAGACTGTTCATGCGGCGACTCCGGCCGGCAACGCCGGCGGAACGGGAAGGGATGCAGGTGGCAGCGATGCCGGCACGCGCGCCAGGCGCAGGGCGTTGCCGGTCACCAGCAGCGAGGACGCGGCCATGCCCAGCGCCGCCGCCCATGGCGTGACCAGTCCGCACGCGGCAAGCGGCAGCGCCAGCAGGTTGTAGCCGATGGCCCAGGCGAGGTTCTGGCGGATCACCCGGCGCGTCCTGCGCGCCAGCGCGATGGCGTCGGGAATACGTTGCAGCGCGCCGCCCACCAGCACCACATCGGCGGCGTGCTGCGCCAGCGCCGAGCCGTCGGCCAGCGCCAGCGAAACATCCGCGCCGGCCAGCACCGGCGCGTCGTTGATGCCGTCGCCCACCATCGCCACGCATTCGCCGCGCGCCTGACAGGCACGCACGAACGCGAGTTTGTCCTCCGGCGACTGCGCCGCGCGGAGGGTGTCCATCCCGTTCGGGTCGATGCCGACCTGCGCGGCCATGGCGGCCGTCGGCGCTGCGGCGTCGCCGCTGCACAGGGTCAGCGCCAGGCCCTGCCGGCGCAGTGCGTCGACCGCGGCCCGCGCATCCGCGCGCGGCGCTTCGCGCAGTGCGAAGCGCGCGGAGGGCAACAGACCGTCGCCCAGCCACAGGGCGCCGTCGTGGGTGCGTCCCGCGGCCCAATCGCCACGGCCCAGGCGCCAGCGGACGCCGTCCACCCTGCCTTCGATGCCGACGCCGCCGACCTCGCGCACGTCGTTCGCCGGGGCATGCATATCGTTGGCCACATCGTCGAACACGCGGGCCAGCGGATGCCGGCTGTCGCGTTCCAGCGCGGCGGCGATCCGCAGCGCCGCATCGTCGCCCAGCCCGCCCCAGCATTCGCTGCCGGCGCGACGCGGCAGCGCGTCGCCCAGGGTGCCGGTCTTGTCGAAGACCACCCGATCCGCGCGCGCCAGGGTGTCGAGGGCATCGGGCCGCAGCGTCAGCACGCCCATCCGCGCCAGCGTGCCGTGCGCGGCGGCCAGCGCCGCGGGCACCGCCAGCGACAGCGCGCAGGGGCAGCTCACCACCAGCACCGCCAATGCGACTTCGAACGCGCGCGTTGGGTCGTACATCCGCCAGACGACGTAGGTGACGGCCGCGGCGCACAGCAGCGCGGCCGCGAACCACGTCGCGACCGCATCGGCGCGACGCGCCAGCGCCGGGCGCTCGGCCTGCGCGCGTTCGACCAGGCGTACCAGCTCGGACAGTCGCGTGCCCGCGCCGGTCAGCGTGAGCCGCACCCGCGCCGGGGCATCGCGGCAGACGCTGCCGGCGTAGACCGCATGGCCCTGTTGTTTGCGCACCGGCGCCGCTTCGCCGGTAAGCAGCGATTCGTCGAATGCGGCGGACGCGTCCAGCAGGCAGCCGTCCCCGGGGGCCGCCTCGCCGACCGCGACGCGGACGACGTCGCCCTGCGCCAGCGCCTCGAACGGCACCCGTTCGCACATGCCGTCCGCCCGTTCGCGCACCGCGAGCGCGGGTCGCGCGCGGGACAGCGCGTCGACCTGCGCCGACGCGGCGCTGCGCGCGCGCTGTTCCAGCATGCGCGCGGCCAGCAGCAGGAAGACGAACATCACCGCGGCGTCGTACCAGACGTGTACGCCGCCGCGCAGGGTTTCGGCCAGGCTGGCGAAGTAAGCGAGCAGGGTGGAACCGGCGATGAGCGTGTCCATGCCGATTCGACGCGCGCGCAGTTCGCGCGCCATGCCGATCAGGAACGGCCATCCGGCGAAGAACACCACCGGCGTGGAGACCAGGAACGCCAGCCAGCGGAACGCATCGCGGGTGGCGATGGGCATCTGCGCGGCGGTGTCCAGATACAGGGCTTCGGCGAACATCATCGCCTGCATGGCGCCCAGGCCGGCGACGCCCAGGCGAAGGATCCAGCGCCGCTGTTCGCTGCGGCGCTCGCGCTCGCGCGCCTGGCCGGTGGCCAGCGTCGCGCGGTAGCCCAGGGTCGCGAGCTTCGACAGCAGCGCCGACAGCGGCGTACGCGCGGGATCCCAGGCGATGCGGATCCGGCCGGTCACGGCGTTCGCCCCGGCGTCCAGCACGCCGGGCTGGCGGCGGAGGAAGCCGTCGATCAGCCATGCGCAGGCGCCGCAGCGCATCGCATCGGTGAGGACCGTGATCTCGCGGCCGCCGGGGACGGCGATGGCATGGCCCTGCAGCACGTCTTCGCGATCCCACACCGAAAAGTCCGGCGCGTCGGGATCGACCCGCGCGGCGTCGGCGCTGCGCAGGCGGTAGTAGTCGCCCAGATCGGCGCCCTCGATCCACGCCGCCGCGGTGGCGCAGCCGTCGCAACAGAAGGCGCGCGGCCCGTCGGCGTGTTCGGTCCGCGCCGGCACGCGCGGCAGGGGTTCGCCGCAGTGGAAACAGGTGCCGGTGGCGATCTGCGTCATTCGGGAGTGATCATTCGGAGGCTGTCAGTCGGCCAGCGCCGGCGACAGCCGCGCGGCCCGCTGCCGCGCCGGCAGGCGGCCGACCAGCCGCCACTGCGCATCGTCCGGGCCCAACTCCAGGCGCCAGTCGTGACCGCCGTCCAGGGCGTGCGGCGCACGCCAGCCGCGTGCGGTCGGCGTGAGCGTCATGTCGCGATCGCCTGCCGCGACCGTCGGGTGGCGCAGCCGCAGCCGCAGCGGCGCGGTGCGGTCGATGGCGCCGGTGACCGGCAGCACTTCCAGCGCGTCGCCATTCACCCGCAGCAGCACCGCCAGACCCAGCGCCTGCGCGCGGGCATCGGGATCCAGATCGGCGACCTGGATCTGGGCGGTGCGGCGCACGTCGTCGGGCAGAGCGTCGTCGCCGCCCGCGCGCACCGCGATGACCAGCGTCGAGATGCCGGCCACCAGCACCGCGGCGGGCAGTGCGGTCACCAGCCAGACCATGGGTTCGCGCCATGCCGGCCGGTGCGGCGCGGGGGGCGGGGTGAGGGGCGTCGGAGCTGGAATCTGCACTGCGTTCATGGCGAAGGACCGAAGAATGTCGAGTCGACTTCGACCCGGGTGCCGTCGCCGGCCACGATGATGAAACGGATGTTTCTGCGCCCCGTCACCGGCCCGCCGGACGCGGCGGTGATCGGCATCGAGACCATCTCTTCCGCGTCCGCGCGCACTTCGACCGGGGTACCGCGCAGGGCGATGCCGTCCGGCGCGACCAGCGCAATGCGGTAGCGCTGCGGCTGCATGGTCTTGTTGGCGATCTTCAGTAGGTAATCGTTCTCGACGCTGTCCGCGGTCTCGCGATACAGCGCATTGCGATCGCGCAGCACCTCGGCGATCAGCGTCGACCGATGGCTCACGCCCCACGCGAATCCGCCCAGCAGCGTCAGCAGCAGCGCGGCGTACAGCACGATGCGCGGACGCAGCACGCGGGTCGGTTTGCCGTCGACCGCGTTCTGGCTGGCGTAGCGGATCAGGCCGCGCGGATAACCGATCTTGTCCATCACGCCGTCGCAGGCGTCGATGCAGGCGCCGCAGGCGATGCACTCGTATTGCAGCCCATCGCGGATGTCGATGCCGGTGGGGCAGACCTGCACGCAGAGCGTGCAATCGATGCAGTCGCCGAGGTCTTCGAGCGGGTGCCGGGTCCGTGCCGATGCGGGTGCCGCGCCGGTTGCCGGCTCTGGCTGCATCGCCCGGGTTACCCAGGCGTCGGCCACGGCCTTGGGCAGCAGTCCGCGCGCGCGCGCCAGCACGCTGTCCAGACCGCGCTTGCGCGGGCCGCGCGGTTCGCCGCGCAGCGGTTCGTAGGCGATGATCAGGGTGTCGCGGTCGAACATCGCACTCTGGAAGCGCGCGTAGGGGCACATGTATTTGCAGACCTGTTCGCGCAGGAAACCGGCGTTGCCCCAAGTGGCGATGGCGTAGAACAGCAGCCAGAAGGTCTCCCAACCGCTCCAGCCCATGGGGCCCTCGGCGGCCAGCGTGCGGATCGGCGTGAAGAAGCCGACGAACGTGAAGCCGGTCCACAGCGCGAACACGATCCACAGCGCATGCCGCGTCCCGCGACGCATGAGCTTGCGGCGGTTCCACGGCGAGGCGTCGAGCTTGAGGCGGCTGTTGCGGTCGCCTTCGGTCCACTGCTCGATCCACACGAACACTTCGGTCCACACCGTCTGCGGGCAGGCGTAGCCGCACCACAGGCGGCCGGCCAGCGCGGTGAAGAAGAACAGGCTCATGCCGGCGATGATCAGCAGCATCGACAGGAACACGAAATCCTGGGGCCAGAAATTCAGCCCGAACACGTAGAACTTGCGCGCCGGCAGGTCGAACAGCACCGCTTGGCGGCCGTCCCAGCGCAGCCACGGGAAGGCGTAGAACATGCCCAGCAGCACCCAGACCGCCAGTTTGCGCAGACGCTGGAAGCGTCCGTCGACGGCGCGCATCTGGATGCGCGCCTCGCTCACGTAGAGTGCGCTGCTGTCGTCCACCAGCGCGGCGGGAATGCGCTTGTCCACGTCAGCCACCCGGAGTCGCGTCGGTGCGGGGTCGATTGAAGCGGCTCGCCGGCCGCAGCAGCACCCACGTGAACAGGCTCGACGCGCTGGTGGCCATCCAGAACAGGAAGAAGCCGATCGTGTAGCCGGCTTCGCGTCCGATCTCCAGACCCGGGAACGTCAGGTCGCGCAGCGCCAGCGGATCGATATGCGCGAAGCAGACCATCGTGGCGACGCCGGCCGAGAAGAAGCTCGGCCAGAGGATCGCGCCGAGCCGCTGCACGAGCGGCCGCGGCGGGTGATCGAAGGCCGGCGGGCGGGTCATGGCGCGCCCGCCGCCTTTGCGTTCGCCGGTGCGGCCGGCGTGACGCCCGCAATTGCTTTCGGTGCCGGATGCGACAGCGACCAGACATAGGCCGCGGCCAGCCGTACGCGGGTTTCGCCGATCAGTTCGCGGTGCGCCGGCATCATGCCCTGACGGCCTTTTGCGATGCTGGCGGTGATCGCCTCGGTGCTGGAGCCGTAGAGCCAGTAGTCGTCGGTCAGATCCGGCGCGCCCAGCGCCTGGTTGCCCTTGCCGTCGATGCCGTGGCAGGCCGCGCACACGCTCTCGAACAGCGGCTGCCCCTGCGCCGCGAAATAGTCGCCGCGATGGCTGCCTTCGGACAGCGAGCGCGTATAGGCCATCGCCGACAGCACGCCGTTGTCGCCGCCGATGCCGGTCAACGCCGTTTCCCATCCCGGCATCGCCGCAGTGCGCCCTTCCAGCACCGTGGTCAGGATCTCGTCGGGCGTGCCGCCCCACTGCCAGAGGTCGTCGGTGAGGTTGGGATAGCCCACCGCGCCCCTGGCCGAGGAGCCGTGGCAGGTCGCGCAGTTGTTGGCGAAGATCGAACGGCCCAGCGCGACGGCTTTCGGATCGCGCGCGATGGCGTCGATCGGCTGCTTGTCGAAGCGCGCGAAAGTCGCGGCGAGGCGGCGGTCTTCAAGGGCTTTCTCGGTGCGGTGTTCGCCGCCGGAGCTCCATTTGCCGGCGCCGATGAATCCGCCCAGACCCGGGAACCACGCCAGATACGCCAGACCGAACACGATGGTGATGTAGAACAGGTTGATCCACCACCGCGGCATCGGCTTGTTGTATTCGGTCAGATCGTCGTCCCAGACATGACTGGTGTCGGTGGGGGCCGGATCGCCCGGACGGCGGCGTCCGGTCCACCAGATCAGCCACACGCAGCCCAGGATGTTCAGCGCGACCAGCGCGACGATGTACCACGTCCAGCCAGCGGTCATCGCGGCGTCTCCGTGCGGTTGCGGCGGATGCCCGCAAGTTCGGTGTCGATGGCGGTCTCGGTTTCCTGCAGCGGAATGCGCGCCGCCTGATCGAATGCGCGTTTATGTTTCGGGCTCCAGGCCCAGATGCAGCCGCCGACGAACAGCGCCAGCAGTAGTGCCGTGATGATTCCGGACAACATGTCAGTTCCCCCTCGGGGCATGGCGCCCCAATGCCTGCAGATAGGCGACCAGCGCGTCGAGCTCGGTGTGCTCGCCGATGGCCTCCGGTGCGCCGTCGATGTCGGCCTGGCGGTAGGGGTCGCCCAGACGCCGCAGCGCGATCATCTTGCGCTTGACCAGTTGGCCGTCGACCCGCGCATCGGCCAGCCACGGGAACCGCGGCATGTTCGATTCGGGCACCACCGCGCGCGGATCGATCAGATGCTCGCGATGCCAATCATCGGAATAACGCCCGCCCACGCGCGCCAGATCCGGCCCGGTGCGCTTGCTGCCCCACTGGAACGGCCGGTCGTAGACCGATTCGCCGGCCAGCGAATAGTGGCCGTAACGTTCGGTCTCGAAGCGCAGGGTGCGGATCATCTGCGAATGGCAGTTGTAGCAGCCCTCGCGGATGTAGACGTCGCGGCCGGCCAGCTGCAGCGCGGGGTAGGGCACGACGCCCGGCAGCGGCTCGATGGCTTCGGCCTGGAACATCAGCGGCACGATCTGCGCCAGGCCGCCGAAGGACACCGCCACGGCGATCAGGATCGCCATCAGGCCGATGTTCTTTTCTATCTTTTCGTGTGAATGGCTCATGCGGGGACACCCGGTGTGAAGAAGGATGCGGTGCGGCTCATGCGCGGGCCTCGGACAGGTGCGGCGCTTTCACCGGCTGGCGCGCCAGGGCGCCTGCGGTCTGCCAAGTGCGGATCATGTTGATGGCCATCAGCACCATGCCCACGATCACCAGCAGCCCGCCGATCAGCCGGCCGAGGTAGTAAGGGTAGGTCGCGTTGAGCGCTTCGACGAAGCTGTAGGTCAGCGTTCCGTCGGAGTTGGTGGCGCGCCACATCAGGCCCTGCATCACGCCGGCGATCCACATCGACGCGATGTAGAACACCACGCCCAGGGTGTGCAGCCAGAAATGGATGTCGATCAGGCGCAGCGACCACATCCGCTTCGCGCCGACCAGGGTGGGCATCAGCACGTAGATCGAGCCGATCGAGATCATCGCCACCCAGCCCAGCGCGCCGGAATGCACGTGGCCGATGGTCCAGTCGGTGTAGTGGCTGAGCGAGTTGACCGTCTTGATCGACATCATCGGCCCCTCGAACGTGCTCATCATGTAAAAACTGATCGCGACGATGAGGAACTTGAGGATCGGATCGGTACGCAGCTTGTGCCACGCGCCGGACAGCGTCATCACGCCGTTGATCGCGCCGCCCCACGAGGGCGCCAGCAGGATCAGCGAGAACACCATGCCCAGGCTCTGCGCCCAGTCCGGCAGCGCGGTGTACTGCAGATGGTGCGGGCCGGCCCACATGTAGATGGCGATCAGCGCCCAGAAATGCACGATCGACAGCCGGTAGGAATAGACCGGGCGGCCCGCCTGCTTGGGCACGAAGTAATACATCATTCCCAGAAAGCCGGCGGTCAGGAAAAAGCCCACCGCGTTGTGCCCGTACCACCACTGCACCATCGCATCGACCGCGCCGCTGTAGATCGGATAGGACTTGGTCAGGCCGACCGGGATCGCCAGATTGTTGACGATATGCAGCAGCGTCACGGTGATGATGAAGGCCGCGTAGAACCAGTTGGCCACGTAGATGTGCTGGACGCGACGCTTGACGATGGTGCCCAGGAACAGCACCGCGTAGGCCACCCAGACCACCGCGATCAGCAGATCGATCGGCCACTCCAGTTCGGCGTATTCCTTGCCCTGGGTGATGCCCAGCGGTAGGGTGATGGCGGCGGCCACGATCACCGCCTGCCAGCCCCAGAACACGAATGCCGCCAGACGGTCGGAGATCAGCCTCACGTGGCATGTGCGCTGCACCACGTGCAGGCTGGTGGCCATCAGCGCGCACCCGCCGAACGCGAAGATCACCGCATTGGTATGCAGCGGTCGCAGCCGGCCGAAGGACAGCCACGGCAGATCGAAGTTGAGCGCCGGCCAGTAGAGCTGGGCGGCGATCAGCACGCCGACCAGCATGCCGACAAGACCCCACACGACGGTCATGGCCGCGAACTGCAGCACCACTTTGTCGTTGTAGGTATCGGCATCCTGCCCGGGGGGCGCGGAGGGTGGGACAGCGGTCGCGGCGAGAGCCTGCATGGCGGCATCCGAATCGGGGATGCGCGCATTTTCGTCACGGGGGCCGGAGTCGCCTTGATCCAGATCAAATGCGCTCGCGACCATGGTCGCAGCGGGGTGGAACGACGCGGTTGGCGAAAAACCGCAGGCGACGGGCGAATGCCCCTCAGTCAACGCTGCTGCGTATGTTCGACGGCGCCGTGATGTGGCCTCCTCCCCCGCATGCGGGGGAGGATTGAGGTGGGGGCGCGCGACATGGAGCGCCGAGCGCCCCCAGCCCGGCCTTCCCCCGCACGCGGGGGAAGGAGA